>NZ_FOUD01000009.1 GCF_900114765.1 Halopseudomonas pachastrellae | reverse complement strand
GCCAGGCGCAAGGAAACCGTCGAGCGCAGCTTTGCGGACGCCAAGGAGCTGCACGGGCACCGTTATGCCCGATTCCGTGGGCTGCGCAAGGTAATGAAACAGTGCCTGCTGGCAGCCGCCTGCCAAAACATGAAGAAGATTGCCCGCCTGCTGGCGATGCTTTTACGCCTGCAATCCGGGATAAGACGCGGCACTTGGCTGCGAGGCTGGAAATGGAGCTGCTCGGACGGTTTTTAGCGGTTAGCAGGCTAAATTACCCGACACCTGCAAAATCATTACAAACACCCCAGAAAAACGAAACCCCGCGAAAACACGGGGTTCGTCAGCAGTCTGAGAGCCCCGGTACCGGGGCTCTTTTTTGCCCGCCCTAAAAGAAGTGCCGACCAATGCCACACGCCTTCTGCGACGGGTTAAGGCTGGGCATGCGGAGTAAATCAGTACTTCCTACACTCACCGCCAACAGGATACCCACGCAATGCCCGACATTATTGTCATGTTCTTTGTACTCGGCCTGATCGCAGGTTCGGTGCGTTCAGATCTGGCCATCCCCAAGGCGGTCTACGATATCCTTTCATTACTACTGATGCTGACCATCGGCTTGAAGGGCGGTATGGCCCTGCATGGCAATCTAAGCTGGTCATTGCTGAGCGAAGCCCTGGCGGTCACCGCACTCGGCTTTCTGATTCCACTACTACTCTATCCGCTGCTGCGCCATCTGGTCAGGCTGACATTGGCCGACGCCGCGAGCTTTTGTGCGCACTACGGCTCGGTCAGTGCCGGCACCTTTGCCGTCGCGCTGGCATGGACCGAGGCGCGCGGTCTGGCTACCAGCGGACAGGTAACCCTCTATCTGGTGCTACTTGAACTGCCCGCCATTCTCACTGGCCTGTGGCTCTATCGCCGCTTCACTACGGCCAACCAGCAGCACGACGACAACGCCACCCCGCTATGGCAGGAAACCCTGACCAACCGCAGCGTAATCCTGCTGGTAGGCGGGCTGGTGATCGGCATGCTTTACGGCAAGGACAACGGTAGCCAGGTAACCGCCCTCTTGACCCAAGGGTTTCCACTAATCCTTGCCCTGTTCCTACTGGAGATGGGGTTGGTGGCCGCCGAAACACTGCGCAAGATCCAGTGGCGTCACTGGCGGGTGATTGCCTTCGCCTTGGGTGCGCCGCCCCTGCTGTCGCTGACCGGTCTGTTCACGGGCCTGGCGCTCGATCTGACACCCGGCAGCACCGTCGTGCTGGCAACGCTCACCGCCAGCGCGTCTTATATTGCCGCGCCCGTCGCCGTGCGACACGCTATCGAAGAAGCGGACATCGGACTGGTGATGCTGGCCTCGTTAGGCGTCACGTTCCCCTTCAATGTATTGATCGGTATCGAGCTGTACGCCGGCCTGCTGCACAGGCTCAGCTAAGCAAGCCGCCCTCAGCAAGAGCTATAGCCTCAGGCGCAGGACATCTGGGGCAGCCAAGAGTGAGTGCCTTTGTTGGCAAGCGGTGCAACGCTGCAGCTGCATGGCTGAACAGCAGAGGACGCGGGCAATTGATCAGTGCTTGCCCACAACAAAGTGCTTCAACCGGCCTAGGCTGCGCCCAGCCTGAATGGCATGCGCAGCGGCTCAATCGGCCCGCTGCGCACAGCGCAGGCCTCGTCCTGGGCGACGTGCTGAACCAGCGTGCAGGGCAGCTTCTGCAGCACAGGCCAGTTGCCCAGCAGCTCTCGCACCTCGCCAGTCGAGCGCAGATGAGCGCTGCTGCCACGGGCATCATGCAGAGTCAGGCAGCGCTCTGCCAGCTGCGCGCGCACCAGGTAATGACTCCCCGGCAGCGACACCACCTCAAGCGCGCGCACTTGCCCCGCTTCAGCCAGTCTGACCAGCTCTCCCAACGTCATGTGATCACTCCCCCGACTACCAAGGCACGGACGCGCCGTCATAGGCAACGAAACTGCCGCTGTCAGCTGCCTTGCTGTTATCCACCACCGCCAGCAACTCAGCGGCTGCCTGCAGCGCCGGACGCGCCGCTGCAGAGCCTCTGAAAGGCTGTGACAACGGCGAGACCACAGTGCCCGGGTGCAAACTCAGCAAACGCGCCTCGGGGTAGCGCCGCGCATGTTCGATGGCAGCCGTTTTCAGCAGCATGTTGAGCGCCGCCTTGGACGCACGGTAGGCGTACCAGCCACCGAGCCGGTTGTCGGCAATACTGCCGACCCGCGCCGACAGCACGGCCAGCGCTCCCTTGCGATCGAGCAAAGGCAGCAGCTGCTGCAGCAGTACAGCAGGCCCGATACTGTTGATTTGAAAAACTTTCTGCATTGCCTCGGCGTCTATTGCGGCGAGCGACTTCTCCGGCTGAATCTCGGCGTCATGCAGTACACCGGTTGCGATCAGCACCAGCTGATAGGGCGCTTGCGCGGCCAGAGATTGCACGGCAGCGGCGATGCTGGCCGGCTCCAGCAGATCGAAGCCGGGCTGGGTGGCGCGGCTCAACTCAGTTACTCCTGCGCAGCCCGGATCCTCGCGCAGCAATTGGCAAAAGGCCTGCCCCAGAGCGCCGCTACTACCCACTACCAGCGCGCGATAATCAGCGCCAAACGACGTTAGCTGCAAGACAACCCCCTGTTAAAACGCTAGCCTGGCCGCCCTCAGACCTGCAGACGGGTAGCCGTGAAGCGGTTCAGCAGCAGGTGCATTAGATACACCGCCGTGAGCGAGAGCAACACCGCAACAGACAGCGACCAGAATCGATAAAGGTCACTATAGAACAGGTCTTGCCGGGGAGAGAGGTACTGGCCAAACAGGATCGACATGGTGGTCAGCGCGGCAAAGCCGGCGCCCGTGCCCCCTTCCAGCAAGTGGATACGGGCAAACAGCATCAGGCTGACCCACAGCCCGGCAGCCACAAAAGGCAGCACGTCAAAGTGGTCCATCAGCACAAATTGCACCAGCAAGCCGACGTTGCACCCAACCAATGTACCCAAGGCGCGGTTCCAGCCTGCCGGCCCGGCGCCTTTCCAGTTCAGCGGGAACAGCACCAGAATACTCGCCACCTGCGCCGACAGCCCGCTCTGCAGGTTAAACACCTGAAAAACGATATATGACAGCGTCGCCACCGTGGTGGCCAGTATCACCTCATGACGCTGATTGGTCAGCGGCTTGCTGGGCATCTGCCGGGGCTGGCGCGGTGCCACATCGGCAAACAGCACATGCATCAGCATGGCGATACCCAGGGTGGTGAACACCGACACGATATTGGACGCCACGATATCGCCGATGTCCGCGGTCGGGTAACTGGCAAAATGCAGCTGCATCGACATGTTGACGATCGACATGGCACCGAAAAGAAAGTGGGCACCACGGCTCATACGCAGGAACAGCATGGCGAACATGCCCGCCACCAGCAGCGTCATCGGCACCGGCTTGTCGCCGAACAGCCCCTGCACCACCAGCACCGACAGCGTGACCACCAGCATGTTGGCAATAAACTGCCGCATGATGTGGCCATTAAGCGTTGGCACCATGCCCAGCAGCAGGATCGGTTGCACGACAAAAAAGGCGCCGTAGTTCCAGCCCATCAGCTTGCACAGCACAAAGCCGAGGGTGCCGCCAAAGGCAATGCGCAGGCACTGGCGCACGTCATTGGCGTCCAGCTGGCGTTTGCTCATCAGCAAAATGGGTTTCATGCGCGGGCCTCAGTAGATGTAGTGCATGAGGCTGACCAGGCGAATCTGGGTACTACCAAGCAGCGCAGCCAGGCCGCCTACGGGGTAGAGCTGGACGGTCGCGCGCGCACCGGAGGGCAGCTCGCTGAGCAGTGCTGGCTCCTCCAGTTGCAGATGAATGCGCTGGCGCTGCGCATCGCGTACCCAGCGGTCAGAGGTTTCCGGCGCGGCCAGCGTGCCGTCAGGCAGCAGCTGGCCTTGTTGGGTACCGGCATCCACCGCGGTGACATGCGCAGCGAAGACCTCACCCGGCAAGGCATCAAACACCACCGCTGCGGCCTCGCCACGCTGCATGTGCACCAGCGACTTCTCGCGAAAATCGGCGATCACATCGGCATCATCACTGACCAGTGCAGCCAGCGAACCACCCACACTGGCAAAGGTACCCGGCTTGACCTGCAGGTTGGAGACGATGCCGACTTCCTGCGCACGCACTTCGGTATAGCCAAGGTTAAGCTCGGCGCGTTCCAGATCATTGCGTGCCTGACGCAGGCGCAGGTTGTCTTCGTCGGTCAGGCCGCGCTGCACGCGCAGCTGCTCGGCCCGTGCCTTGGCACTAGACAGGGCGGACTGCGCCGACTGGTAGCGCGACTGGGTCTGGTCATACATCTGCTGAGACACATTGCGGCTGGCCAGCAGCGTAGATAGCCGGCTGTGCTCGCGCGACAGCTCGTTCACCTCTACCTGCGCGGCACGCACATCGGCTTCGGCCGCGGCCAGCGAGGCATCGTAGCCTGCGTTATCACGCTCGGCCGCTTCCAGCGCCAGTTGCGCTTGCTGCACCGCCAGCTCGTAGGGGCGCGGATCAATCCTGAACAGCACCTCGCCAGCCTGCACATGCTGGTTGTCGGTGACCGGCACCGACACCACCTGCCCGCTGACTTGCGGAGCCACCCGCACCACCGGGTGCATCACACGCGACTGCGGCGTCAACGGCATCCACAGATCGGCAGCCAGAAAGTACACAAACACCAGCGCAAACAGCAGGAGCGATGCGCGCACCCAACGCGCAAATATCTGATCGGGCGTCATGCTGACGCCTCCCCGGGATTCAGCATCCCGCGCACATTGGTTTCCATCTGCAGCAGCACTTCAGCAAAGGCATCAAGCTGCTCGGTGCTCAGGCCCTGATAGATCTGCTCTCGCACCTTTGCCACATGTACCGCCAGATCATCCACCCGCTGACGCCCTGCCGGTGTAAACCACAGGGTATGCACCCGACCATCAGCCGGGTCACGGCGGCGCTCGATCAGCTCCTGCTCCTGCAGCTGATTGAGCGTGCGCGTCAGCGAGGGCATTTCGATAGCCAACTCATCGGCCAGCACCTGCTGGGTGCAGCCCTCGCCCACCTTGACCAGGTGCAGCAGCACCGCCCAGCGAGCCTCAGTCATGCCCAGCTCACCGACCGCCTGGTTGATCGCGCTGCGCCACAGGCGGTGTATCCGCCCCATGGCCGCGCCCATAGAAGGACGCAGGGTTTCGTGCAGCGCAGGCGCCTTGTTACTCATGCCTCACCTCAAATTAATTAGCTTGCTAATCATTAGTCTACGCCCTCACCATTATTTAGCAAGCTAACTATTGATGCATTATTGCAACAAGCCGTCGCGCCCACTGTCACAGGGCTTGTCTATTCGTTACATTCAGCGTTTGAGTTACTACAAGGGAGCCCGCGCATGTCCTACATCGAAGACTCGCTTTCCAGCGGCGAGGTCATTCACAAGGTTTTTCAACTGCACTGGTTCGCCAAGGTACCGATGTACTGCTGGCTGGTACTCGGCCTGGTCACCTTTGGCCTGACCTGGCTGATTGCGTTGTACGAGTATTTTCGTCTGCGCTCGATCGAGCAGGGCGTGACCAACAAGCGGGTGATTCTCAAGAACGGCATCATCAGCCGGCACACCGAGGAAATGAAGCTCAGCTCCATCGAAACCGTGGAAATCGAACAGGGTATCTGGGGGCGGATGTTCGGCTACGGCACGGTCAAGTTGACCGGCCGCGGCATCAGTGACGTGAAATTCCGCAATATCGACGACCCCATGCAGGTCAAACGCGACATCGAGAGCGTCAGTAACCCGATCGACTGAGCCGGGCTTCAAAGCAGGAACAGGGTCGCCAGGCCAAGGAAGGCCAGAAAACCGACCACGTCGGTGACCGTAGTCAGAATCACGCTGCCGGCCAATGCCGGGTCCACGCCAAAGCGGCGTAACAACAGCGGGATAGCCAGGCCGGATACCGCCGCGCACAGCAGGTTGAGCAAGATCGCAGCGGCGATCACCCCGCCCAATTCCCAACTGCCAAACCAGGCCACCGCCAGCCCCGCCACCACCAGCGCCCAGAGCACGCCATTGAGCGAGGCGATGCCCAATTCCTTGCCGAGCAGTAAGCGGGCGTTCCCCCCTTCAACCTGCCCCAGTGCCATACCGCGCACCACCAGCGTCAGCGTCTGACTGCCGGCGATGCCGCCCATGCTGGCAACAATCGGCATCAGCACCGCCAGCGCAACCAGTTGCTCCAGCGTGCCCTGGAACAAACCGATTACCCAGGCAGCCAGAAAAGCGGTTACCAGATTGATCCCCAACCAGACGGCGCGGCGACGGCTGCTGGTGAGAATCGGCGCAAACATGTCGGCCTCATCATCCAGACCCGCCATGTTCATCATCGTGCGCTCGGACTCTTCACGAATAAGGTCCATCACATCGTCGACGGTGATACGACCGAGCAGCAACCCGTCTTCATCCACCACCGCAGCGGAGAGAATGTCCAGATCCTCAAACCGGCGGGCAACGTCCTGACTTGGCAGCATGACGTCCAGCGGCAGGAAGTCTCCATCCATAACCTCGCTGACCGGCACCTCCGGCGGACTGGTGACCAGACGGCTGAGACGCAGCACGCCCTGATAGCGATTCTTGCGATCCACCACCATCACCTTGTCGGTATGGTCGGGCAGATCTTCGAGCAGGCGCAGATAGCGCAGCACCGATCCGACCCGCACGTCGGCGCGCACCGACAGGTGGTCGGTATTCATCAGACCACCGGCAGAATCCTCGGGATACGAGAGCATCGACATCAGCTGCTGTCGCTTGCGCACGTCCATGGCCTGCAGCAGCTGGCGGCCGCTGTCACTCGGCAGCGCCTGAATCAAGTCAACCAGATCGTCCAGATCGAGCTTGCGCGCTGCGGCGACCAGCTCGTCTTCATCCATCTCCAGCGCCAGCCGCGCCCGTACCTCATCATGCAGGTGGACCAGCACTTTACCGGCGCGCTCGGCGTCGAGCATCTCCCAGACGCTGCTGCGCTCGGCCGGCGGCAAGGCTTCGAGCAGGCCTGCCGCCTTGGCCGGGTGCATCTGCCGGAACGCCTTGCCGACGCGCTTGAACTTACCCGCCTCCAGCGCATCACGCACGCGGGCGATCTGCGTCGCTGCGCCCTCGACCTCTTCGTCTTCATCAGTCAGGTCGGAGGTATCGGGCTCACGGCGCAGCTGAGCACCGAGCAGCGGCGTCAGATGCTTGAGCACCTGCTCTTCACGGTCATCATCGATGTGCTGCCACAGCGCCATGCGCTGCGGTCCGTCGAGCGCCTCCAGCAGACTGGCAACCTTGCCCACATGCATGCCACGCAGCAGCTTGCGCACCCGCTTGCGCTTGTCCCGGTGCAACGCCTCAACAATGGCATCCAGCTCGGTGCGGGTGGTTTGGCTGTCGGTGTCAGTCATAGGCAAGCGGTGCTCCTGCAAGATCCAAACAGAGGGGTGAGACCTGAAAGCGGGCTAGCAAAGGTAGCGTGGCGACACTCAATCACGCGCGGCGCAAACAGGTTTGGATAATGTACCGTTGAGAGACGCCCCAAACCACACACAAACCACATAAACAGCACAAACAGGGTCGCGACACTGCCGGCATAGTCCATCAGGGAGACCCGACATGAAAACCGCAATCACCTGGCTACTGCTGTGTGTCAGCCTCATCAGCACCGCCATTCAGGCATATACAGACAGCCCCGAGACCGGCATGTTCCTCTTTCGCTCGGACGACGGCAGCTGGCAACCCGCCCTGCTGCTCAATACCGACATGCAGGTCCAGGTAAGCGGTCCGGTCGCTGAAGTGCAGATTCGTCAATCCTTCAGCAACCCCGGCGGCGCCTTTGCCGAGGGCCGCTATGTGTTGCCGACCAGCGAGGGCTCCGCCGTGCACGCCATGACGCTGGAGATCGGTGAGCGTCGCATCAACGGCGTGATCCAGGAGCGCGAACAGGCCCGCAAGACCTATGAGCAAGCCCGCGACAACGGCCAGCAGACCGGCCTAGTCGAGCAGGAACGCCCCAACCTGTTCACCACCTCGGTCGCCAACATCGGCGCAGGCGACACCATCAGCGTGATCATCCGTTACACCGAAGTACTGCAACCGGACGCTGGCCGCTACAGCCTGCGCCTGCCGTTGACCATGACCCCGCGCTACAACGCCCGCCCCCAGCCAGTGGACGGTCAGCAACGCCCGCAACGCGGCAGCTCTGCCAGCCCGGAAGGCCCGATTGTCGGCAGCCTGTGGCGTGACGGCCCATCCCATCAGGCCGACATACATGTCACCCTGGATAGCGGATTTGCCCTGCATGAAATCAGCAGCCCCAGTCACGCTATCAGCAGCCACTTTGACGGCCGCCAGTACCGCATTGCGCTGCAGGACAACCCGGTGGTGATGGATCGCGACTTTGTCCTCAACTGGCAGCTGCCAAGCGAGGCCGGCAACCAGGTTGCCGTATTCACCGAACAGGTGGGCGACGATCACTACGCGCTGATGATGCTGTCGCCTGCGGCCGCGCCGGTCAGCCGTGAGCGCCAGCCTCGCGAGGTATTCCTGATTCTCGACACCTCCGGCTCGATGCAGGGTGAGCGCATTCGTCAGGCACGCGACAGCCTGATTCATGCCCTTGGCCGCCTGCAGCCCGAAGACCGCTTCAACGTGCTCGAATTCAACAGCGAGTTCAGCATGCTCTACCGTGAGCCGGTCAACGCCACGGAAGACAACCTGAGTGAGGCCCGCAGCTGGGTAGCCGGCCTGCCCGCCGGTGGCGGCACCGAGATGCTGCCGGTGCTGCGCGCCGCGCTGACCCAACCGAACGAGCCCGGCTATCTGCGCCAGCTGATCTTTATCACCGACGGCTCGGTCAGCAACGAGCGCGAGGTACTGAAAATGATTGAGCAGCGCCTGCGTCAGGCCCGTGTCTTTACCGTCGGCATTGGCGCCTCCCCGAACAGCTTCCTGCTGCGCAAGGCCGCCGAAGTAGGCCGCGGGCAATTCACCTCCATCGACGATCGGGCTGGCATCGGCGCCGCCATGGAGCGCCTGTTCGAGAAACTCGAATCACCGGTGCTGACCCACCTGCAGCTGGAGCTGCCAGAAGGTATCGAGGCAGAAATCTGGCCGCAGAAGCTGCCCGACCTCTACAGCGACCAGCCGCTGCTGATCGCCATGAAACTCAACCAGCTGCCCGAGAAGATCGCCCTGCACGGTCAACAGCCGGAAGCCTGGGAGCAGCATCTGCAGATCCCCGAGCCACAACAGGGCAACGGCATTGCCAAGCTGTGGGCCCGCCGCAAGATCGAAGCCGCCATGGACCGCCTGAACCAAGGCGCCGGTGAAGATGAGGTCCGCGACCAGGTGCTGCCGGTGGCGCTGGAACACCAACTGATGAGCCGCTTTACCAGCTTTGTCGCAGTCGAGGAGCAACCGGTGCGCGCCGCCGACGAGCCGCTGGACAGTCAGCTGGTGCCCAACCTGAACCCGGTCGACCATCGCCTGTATCCGCAGACCTCGCTCGGTCTCACTGGTCTCTGGGCACTGGCACTGGCGCTGCTGCTCGCCGCGTTCCTGGTCCTCAACTGGAAGCCGCGCCATGCGTAAGCTGATTGCCGCCGCCCTGCTGCTGGGGGCCGTCGCTGTCGCCGCTCAAGGCAGCTGGCTACAGGCCAAGGCGTGGCTGGCTCAATGGTTGATCGCCGATGCCTGGGCCGAGCAGCTGCAGGCAGGCACGCCGAGCAAACCCTGGCCCTGGGCCGACACCTGGCCGGTTGCCAAGCTGACCACGCCCGGCGGCGAGGCCCGCTACGTACTCGACAGCGTCAGCGGTCAGGCGCTGGCCTTCGGGCCGGGCCAGCTGGACAACGGCGTGGCGCCGGGGCAAACCGGCACCCTGCTGCTGGCCGGTCATCAGGACAGCCACTTTGCCTTCGTCGAGCAGTTGCAGACCGGTCAGGTGCTGGCCCTGCAGGATGCCAGTGGGCGCGAGTACCGCTACCGCGTCGCGACCCAGCGCATCGTCGACAGCCGCAATGAACCGATGGTGCTGCAATACGACCGCGCGGAACTGCGGCTGGTGACCTGCTACCCGTTCCGCGCCCTGACCAGCGGCGGGCCGCTGCGCTACGTGGTCACCGCCTGGCTGGAGGAACCTGCTTCGTGATTGCGCGGGCCCCTAGCATGATTGCGCTGAGCACGGAGAACCCGCGACAATCGGCGGATGATTCACGGACAGAGCAAACCATGCCGGACAGGATTCTGATTATCGAAGACGAGCCCGCCATCGCCGATGCGCTGGTCTACGCACTGGGCACCGAAGGCTTCGAGGTGCACTGGTGCGGCTTGGCGGGCGACGGCATGCAGTGGCTGCGTGACAACCCGGTCGACCTGCTGGTACTCGACGTTGGCCTGCCCGACGAAAGCGGCTTCGAAGTCTGCCGCCGTATCCGCCAGTTCTCGGCCATGCCGATCATGTTTCTGACCGCGCGCAAGGAAGAGGTCGACCGTATCGTCGGGCTGGAAATCGGCGCCGACGACTACGTGGTCAAACCCTTCAGCCCGCGAGAAATTTCCGCCCGAGTGCGCGCCATCCTGCGCCGCACCCGAGCCGAGCCGCTGTCCAGCGAGCAGCCAGAGCCGGCCGAGCTGTTTCTGCACGACGTCGAACGCCGCCGCATTCGCTACCACATGCAGTGGCTGGAACTGACTCGCTACGAGTATCTGATTCTCAGCACCCTGCTGCGCCGCCCCGAGCACGTGCTCAGTCGTGATCAGCTGATGGAGGCAGTCTGGGCCGACCCCGGCGCCAGTCTCGACCGGGTAATCGACACCCATATCAAGGGCATCCGCACCAAGCTCAAACGCATCCTCCCGAGCCACGACCCGATCGTGACCCACCGCGGACTGGGCTACAGCATCAACCCGCAGCGGCCGGGTGCAGACGGATGAGCCTGAGCACCCGGCTGCTGCTCGGGTGGTTCGTCATCGCCGGGCTGGCCACCGTGCTGTTTCTCAACAGCATCCTCAATCAGGTGCCCTCGTCGGTGCGCCAGGCCAGCGAGGAGGTCATGGTCGACAGCGCCAACCTGCTGGCCGAGATCGCCGAGCAGCACTGGCAACAGGGCTTTGCGCCAGACAGCGCCTTCGCCACCGCCATCAATCGCTACCTGGCCCGCCAGTTGGACGCGCAAATCTGGTCACGCCACAAGACCGGCACCGAACTGGTGATCTACCTGACCGACCTAAACGGCACCGTGCTCTACCACACCGACCCAAGCCAGATCGGCGCCGACTACTCGCGCTGGCGCGATGTTGCCCTGACCCTGCGCGGCGAATACGGCGCGCGCACCACGCGCATCGACCCCGATGACGACACCAGCAGCCTGATGTACATCGCCGCACCGGTGTATCAGGGCGATCAACTCGCCGGCGTGCTGACGCTCGCCAAACCCAACGCCAGCCTGCATCCGTTTATCACCCTGGCGCACGGCTACTTTTGGCAGCGCGGCGGCGTCATTCTGTTCGGCGCTCTGCTGCTCGGTGCCGGCATGGCCTTCTGGCTGAATCGTTCGGTCAGACGGCTGGTGGATTACGTCGAGCGGGTGCGCCACGGCGAGCGGGTCAGCCCGCCGCAATTGGCCGACAAGGAGCTGGCACGGCTGGCCGCTGCCACCGAGGCGATGCGCCGCGAGATTGACGGCAAGGCCTACGTCGAGCAGTACGTGCATACCCTGACCCACGAGATGAAGTCGCCGCTGTCGGCGATCCGCGGCGCGGCCGAACTGCTGCAGGAAGCCGACGTCCCCGAGCCCATGCGCGCGCGTTTTCTGGCCAATATCGACGGCGAGTCGCTGCGTCTGCAGCGGCTGGTGGATCGTCTGTTGTCACTGGCGGGGGTCGAAAAGCGCCAGCAACTGGAGCAAACCGAGCGAGTTGATCTAGCAGAGATTGCCGCCATCGAGCTGGAGGCCAAGCGCCCGCTGGCAGAACGCAAGGGCCTGACGCTCACACTGGAATGTGACGCTGACTGCTCACTGGCGGGGGATCGCTTCCTGCTGGAGCAGGCGATCAGCAATCTGCTCGACAACGCCATCGAGTTCAGCCTGCCCGATGGTGCCGTTGCGCTGCAGATTACCGGCAGCGGCTCGACCCTGAGTCTGCGCGTGCGCAACCACGGGCCGGCGGTGCCGGACTATGCATTGGGACGGGTGTTTGAACGCTTCTATTCCCTGCCGCGGCCAGACGGCCAGCGCAAGAGCACCGGGCTGGGGCTGAGTTTTGTCAGGGAAATCGCCAGACTGCACCGCGGCCGGGTGAGCCTGTATAACCGCGCGGAAGGCGGCGTGGAAGTGGAGATGATGCTGAACAGAAACCACCAGGAGAGAGAGGACGCTGCCTCTCTCTCCTGACTGGGTCGATCTTAGCCTTCGTAGGCCTCGATCGGCGGGCAGGCGCAGAACAGGTTGCGGTCACCGTACACGTTGTCGATACGGTTCACGCTCGGCCAGAACTTGTTGGCCGCGACCCAGGGCTGCGGGAACACCGCTTCTTCACGGCTGTAGGCACGCTGCCAGTCACCGGTGATGTCGGCCAAGGTGTGCGGCGCGTTGTGCAGCGGGTTGTCCTCTGCCGTCCACTCGCCCTGCTCAACCTTACGGATCTCGGCGCGAATGGTCAGCATCGCGTCGATAAAGCGATCCAGCTCGGCCTTGGACTCACTCTCGGTCGGCTCGATCATCAGAGTGCCGGCCACCGGGAAGGACATGGTCGGTGCGTGGAAACCAAAGTCCATCAGGCGCTTGGCGACGTCTTCTTCACTGATACCCGAGGCCGCCTTGAGCGGACGGATGTCGATGATGCACTCGTGCGCCACCCGACCGTTACGGCCGCTGTACAGCACCGGGTAGGCATCGCCCAGACGCTTGGCCAGGTAGTTGGCGTTGAGGATCGCAACCGAGGTGGCCTGACGCAGACCGATGGCGCCCATCAGCGCGATGTAGGTCCAACTGATCGGCAGAATGCTCGCACTGCCCCAGGGCGCCGCGCTGACCGCACCGTTTTCCGGGTTCGGGCCATCCAGCGGAACTACCGGGTGGTTGGCTACGAAGGGCGCCAGGTGCGCCTTGACGCCGATCGGGCCCATGCCCGGGCCACCGCCGCCGTGCGGAATGCAGAAGGTCTTGTGCAGGTTCATGTGCGACACGTCGGCGCCGATGTCGGCCGGACGGGTCAAACCCACCTGCGCGTTCAGGTTGGCGCCATCCATGTACACCTGACCACCGTGCTGGTGGATGATCTCGCAAATCTCGCGGATACCTTCCTCGTACACACCGTGGGTCGACGGGTAGGTGATCATCAGGCAAGACAGGTTGTCGGCGTTGTCGGCCGCCTTCTGGCGCAGGTCCGCCACATCCACGTTGCCCTGCTCGTCGCAGTTGACCAGCACCACGCGCATGCTTGCCATCATCGCCGAGGCCGGGTTGGTGCCGTGGGCCGAGGTCGGAATCAGACAGACGTTGCGGTGCGCCTCGTCGTTGCTTTCGTGGAACTTGCGGATCGCCAGCAGACCGGCGTACTCACCCTGCGCGCCGGAGTTCGGCTGCATGCAGATGGCATCGAAGCCGGTGATGGTGCGCAGCATGGCTTCCAGCTCGTCGATCATCTGCTTGTAGCCCTCGGCCTGCGCCAGCGGCGCAAACGGGTGCAGCTGACCAAATTCCGGCCAGGTGATCGGGATCATCTCGGTGGTGGCGTTCAGCTTCATGGTGCACGAGCCGAGCGGGATCATCGCGTGGTTCAGCGCCAGATCCTTGTTCTCCAGCGACTTGATGTAGCGCAGCATCTCGGTTTCCGAGTGGTAGCTGTTGAACACCGGGTGAGTCAGATAGGCGGACGTGCGACGCAGAGCCGCCGGAATGCCCATCTCGGTGGCGCTGACCTTGGCGTCCAGCGCGGCAATATCCTGACCGTGCGCGGCACCGGCGAAGGCAGCCAGCAGTTGGTCGATGGTAGCGCGGGTGGTGGTTTCATCCAGGCTGACGCCCAGGTGATCGGCATCGATCACGCGCAGGTTGATACGGGCGGCGCGGGCGCGTTCCAGAATCTCGCGGGCCTTGCCCGGCACCTTCAGGGTCAGGGTGTCGAAGAAGGTCGCGTTGCGACGCTCGATGCCCTGCGCACTCAGGCCTTCAGCCAGAATCGCGGTAAAGCGCTGCACCCGCTCGGCGATCTGCTTGAGACCCTGCGGGCCGTGGTAGACCGCGTAGAAGCTGGCGATATTGGCCAGCAGCACCTGTGCGGTACAGATGTTCGAGTTGGCCTTCTCGCGGCGAATGTGCTGCTCACGGGTCTGCAGCGCCATACGCAGGGCGCGGTTGCCACGGGTATCGACAGACACACCGATGATGCGACCCGGCATCGCACGCTTGTACGCGTCGCGGGTGGCAAAGAACGCCGCGTGCGGTCCGCCGTAGCCCATCGGCACGCCAAAGCGCTGCGCCGAGCCGAAGACCACGTCGGCGCCCAGCTCACCCGGCGGGGTCAGCAGGGTCAGGCCGAGCAGGTCGGCGCCCACGCAGGCCAGACCTTTCTGCGCCTGAACCTGTTCGATCAGCGGCTTGAGGTCGCGGATCTCACCCCAGGTTGTCGGGTACTGGAACAGCGCCCCGAACACCTCGTAGTCGCCCAGCGTGCTGACGTCGTCGACCACCACGTCGAAGCCGAAGGCCTCGGCGCGGGTCAGCACCACGGAGATGGTCTGCGGATGGCAATCCTGATCAACAAAGAACAGGTTGCTCTTACTCTTGGCAACCCGCTTGGCCAGCGCCATCGCTTCGGCCGCAGCGGTGGCTTCGTCCAGCAGCGAAGCGCTGGCCAGCTCCATGCCGGTCAGGTCGATGGTCAATTGCTGGAAGTTCAGCAGCGACTCCAGGCGACCCTGGGCAATCTCCGGCTGATACGGGGTGTAGGCGGTGTACCAGCCCGGGTTTTCCAGCACGTTGCGCAGGATCACGGTCGGCGTCAACGCGCCGTGGTAACCCATGCCGATGCAGGAGGTGAAGATCTGGTTGCGGCTGGCAACCTGCTTCAGATAGTCCAGCACCTCGGCCTCGCTGCGCGGGCCGTCCAGCGCCAGCAGATCAGTGCGCAGAATGCTCTGCGGCACGGTCTCGGCAACCAGCGCTTCCAGCGAGGAGGCGCCCAGGGTCGACAGCATGGCTTGCTGCTCTGCGGCGTCCGGGCCGATGTGACGACGAATGAAGGCGTCGGTCTGTTCCAGCTCGACGAGGCTCGGGGTGTGGCTCATGGGGTGTACCTGTGCAAAGTGTGAAAGCAAAAAGCCCCGACGCGAATCAGGGCTTCAGCACTACAGCAAAAAAACCGGTCAGATGGAGGCGCCGTAGGCTGCGGCGTCCATCAGCTTGTCCAGTTCGGCAGCGTCACTCGGCTTGATCTTGAAGAACCAGGCCTCACCGTACGGTGCGCTGTTGACCAGCTCGGGGGAGTCAGCCAGTGCGTCGTTGACGGCAATGATCTCGCCGCTGATCGGCGCGTAGATGTCGGAGGCGGCCTTGACCGACTCAACGACTGCGCACTCTTCACCGGCAGCGACTTCACGACCTACCTCGGGGCACTCGACAAACACGACGTCGCCCAGCAGGTCCTGCGCGTGATCGGTGATACCAACAGTCACGGTGCCATCGGCTTCCAGACGGGTCCACTCGTGGCTGGAGGCATAACGCAGTTCGGCGGGAATGTTGCTCATGGAAATATCCTCGGGAGTTGAATCAATGCTTATTCGATGACCGACTGGCCGTTACGCACGAAGCTGGGCTTGACCACGCGTACGTCCAGCAGCTTGCCGCGAATCTCGACCTTGGCGCTGCTGCCGGTCGCACGGGGCACACGGGCCAGTGCGATGGAGTAACCCAGAGTCGGGGAGAAGGTACCGCTGGTGATTTCGCCTTCGCCGACGCCGTCGACGATGACTTTCTGGTGGCCGCGCAGCACGGCGCGCTCTTCCAGCACCAGGCCCACCAGCTTGGGCTGATCGCCGGCGGCTTTCTGGGCTTCCAGCGCCTGACGACCGATAAAGTCGCGCTCGGCCGGCTCCCAGGCGATGGTCCAGGCCATGTTGGCCGCCAGCGGAGAAATGCTTTCGTCCATGTCGGAGCCGTACAGATTCATGCCGGCTTCCAGACGCAGGGTGTCACGCGCACCCAGACCGCAAGGTTTGCAGCCCGCGCCCAGCAGCGCCTGCCAGAAATCGGCGGATTGCTCAGCCGGCAGCATGATCTCCAGACCGTCCTCACCGGTGTAACCGGTACGACCGATAAACCAGTCGCCAGACGGCAAACCCTGGAAGGGCTTGAGGTCGCTGATCAGTGCGGCGCGATCATCGCTGACAACGGATTTGACCAGTTCCAGCGCCTGCGGGCCCTGCACCGCGATCATCGCCAGCTCACTGCGCTCGGTCAGGTTCACGGCAAAGGTGTCGGCCTGTTTGCTCATCCAGGCCAGGTCTTTTTCGCGGGTCGCGGCATTGACTACCACGCGGTAGCCATCACCGGCCAGGTAGACAATCAGGTCGTCGATAACGCCACCCTGCTCGTTCAGCATGCCGCTGTACAGCGCCTTGCCCGGCGTTTTCAGACGCGCCACGTCGTTGGCCAGCAAATACTGCAGGTAGGCCTGCGCTTCGCTGCCATTCACATCGACCACGGTCATGTGCGACACATCAAACATGCCGACGGCGCGACGTACCTGATGGTGTTCTTCCAGCTGGGAGCCATAGTTGATTGGCATATCCCAGCCGCCAAAATCGACCATCTTGGCGCCAGCAGCCAGGTGCTGGTCGTACAGGGGAGTCCGCAGTGCCATTGCGCCATCCTTCGGTTCGGGGGGTTGCAAAGGGCGAATTGTAGCCGCAAACCCGGTCGCTGTGCAGCCCGCCGATCAGTGCGTCCGGCGCCGACTGACCGGCTGGGCCGAACGGCGGATCAACACAATCACCGGCAGCAGGCCGGTTGCAACCAGGGTAATGGCCGGCAGCGCCGCCTCGGGCCAGTTGCCTTCAGCGGTCAGGCTGTGGATACGCACGGCCAGGGTGTCCCAGCCAAAGGGCCGCATCAGCAGGGTCGCCGGCATTTCCTTCAGCACGTCAACAAACACCAGCAGTCCGGCGCTCAGCAGCCCCGGCATCAGCAGCGGCAAATAGACGCGCCAGAAGACACTGGCACCGGTGTGCCCAAGGCTGTGCGCCGCCTCAGGCAGCGCCGGCCGGATACGCGCCAGCGCGGTATCCAGCGGCCCGCTGGCCACCGCCATAAAGCGAATCAGATAGGCCAGCAACAGGGCAAACAGGCTACCCAGCAACAGCGGGGCCGGCGAATCGACGCCCAGCCAGGCCTGCAGCGGCACCACCAGCTGGTTATCCGCCACGCTGAACGCAAACATGATGCCCACCGCCAGTACCGAGCCGGGCAAGGCATAACCCAGGTTGGCCAGCGCTACCGCCGAACGCACCCGGCGCATGGGCTGCAGACGCCGGGCCAGCACCAGCAGCATCGCCACCACCACCGTGGTTACAGCGGCGATGCCGCCAAGGGTCAGGGTATTGCGGATCAGCGACCAGTAGCGCTCGTCAAAGTCACTGCCGCTGGTGAACAACCAGTAAAACAGCTGAACAAGCGGAATCACAAACGCGACCGCCAGTATCAGCAGGCAATACCCCGTGGCGAGCCAGGCGCGCACGCCGCGCAGCTGAAACAGCGGCCCCTGACGCGGCTTGTCGCTACCCGGAAAACGCTTGCTGCCCTGCGCTCGCCGCTCGGCATACAGCGCCAGCAGCACAAACAGCAGCAGCAGGCTGGCCAGCTGGGTTGCCGTCTGCAGGCTGTAGAAGCCGTACCAGGTTTTATAGATCGCAGTGGTAAAGGTGTCGTAGTTGAACACCGACACCGCGCCAAAATCAGCCAGGGTTTCCATCACGGCCAGCGCCGCGCCGGCGCCGATCGCCGGCCGCGCCATCGGCAAGGCCACCCGCCAAAAGGCCTGCCAGGGGCTGTGGCCTAAAATCCGCGCCGCTTCCATCAAGCCGCGCCCCTGCGCCAGAAAGGCGCCCCGAGCGAGCATGTAGACGTAGGGATAGAACACCAGCACCAGCACAAAAATCACACCGCCGGTGGAACGGATCGAGACCATGCGAAAGTCGTTGCCCAGCCAGCCGCGCAAGGTGGTTTGCAGCGGCCCGGCAAAGTCCAGAATGCCGATCATGACAAAGGCCAGCACATAGGCTGGCACCGCAAAGGGCAGCATCAAGGCCCAGTCCAGCCAGCGCCGGCCAGGGAAGTTACACAGACTGGTCAGCCAGGCCAGACTGACACCCAGCAGCACTACCCCGACGATCACGCCAACGGCCAGCACCAGCGTATTGCCCAGCAGGCGCGCCATCTGGGTTTCCAGCAGATGATTCCAGATGGTGCCGTCCAGCGAGTTCCAGCTCAGCGCCAACACCAGCAGCGGCAGCAACACCAGCACGGCGCCGGCGTAGGCAACAACGCGCCACTGGGGCTTGGAAACAACGGAAGAAGACGGCACCGGAACTCCTGCACAAGTCAGAAAAACAACAACGCCCAGCAGAGCTGGGCGTGCAGTATATCGGCAAAACCGCGCAGGATCAGTGCCAGCCGACACGATCCATCAGCATGATGGCTTCTGCCTGACGGCGACCAGCCACTTCGACATTGACGTCGTCACGCTTGAAGTCACCCCAGGAGGCCACTTCTTCAGACGGGGCGACCGACTCGTTGGCTGGGAATTCCTGGTTAACGTCGGCGAACACACGCTGCGCTTCTTCGGTGGTCAGCCACTCGAGGAAGGCAACAGCCTCATCCGCGTGCTTGGCGTGAGCAGTGACACCGGCACCGGAGATATTGACGTGCACACCACGGTCTTCCTGGTTCGGCCAGAACAGCTTGACCGGGAAGGACGGGTCAGCCTTTTCCAGACGACCGAAGTAGTAGCTGTTGACGATCCCAACGTCACACTGGCCGGCAGCAATAGCATTGAGCAGCGCGGTGTCATCACCAAAGGCCGGCGTCGCCAGGTTGTTGACCCAGCCCTGCAGGACCTCGGTGGTGCGCTCAACGCCGATGCTTTCCATCATGGTCGCGGTCAGCGACTGGTTGTACACCTTGCGCGAGGTACGCAGACACAGACGGCCAGCCCAGGCTTCATCCGCCAGCGCCTCGTAGGTGCTCAGCTCGGCCGGATCGACCCGTTCGGTGGAGTAGGCGATGGTCCGTGCACGCAGCGACAGGCCGGTCCACTGACCCTCGGCGGAGCGGTACTTGGCCGGGATGTTGGCGCTGATGGTCTCGGAGTCGACCGCGCGCAGAACGCCCTGCTGCTCGGCCTGCCACAGGTTACCGGCGTCCACGGTGATCAGCAGGTCAGCCGGGGTATTGGCACCTTCGGCCTTCAGGCGAGCCAGCAGCGGCGCTTCACTGTCGGTGATGTATTTGAAGGTGGTACCGGTCTTCTCGGTATAGAGATCGAATACCGGCTTGATCAGGTGGTCCTGACGGGCCGAGTACACTACCAGTTCTTCGGCCTGGGCGACGCCACCCAGAGTGCTGACGGCCAGCCCGAGGGCGGCGAGCTTGCGGATCACAGACATGAAAGGTCGCTCCGTTGCGTGTGGATGGCGGATGATAATAATTCCTGTTTTAACTGGCAATGCGGCGTTGCGCCTCATTACGTCGCCAGATGTTGCCAAAGGCTAGGGGCCTTAGGGTCTGGTGCCGTTTCGTTCACCCGCCTGTTGCAGCCTGTAAAGCCGCCAATCAAGGAGCAAGAAGCGTAGCGTGGTCATTCCACGTAAGCGACGAGCGACGCCGAGTGGCGGCTTTACAGGCGCAACCTCGGCTGCCCCACCCGCAGGGCCGGGGTCATTTTTCGGCCATGCTGCGTTGTCGGTCGCTCATGTGGACTAACCACACTGCACTCCCTCCGCCTTGCGTGGCCGAAAAATGGCCTCCGGCAGGCGGGTGAACGAAATGGCAACAGACCCTAGCGCGCCAGGCTTGGCAACTCGCCATCCAGCCCCATTGCCTGACGCATGACCCGCGCCTTGAGCAGCGGCGCACGGTCAAACAGCTGCATGCCAGCGTTGCGCAGCCAGCGCAGCGGCAACGCATCGGCGTGAAACAGCCGCTCAAAGCCCTCCATAGCCGCCATCACCGCCAGGTTGTTGCCCATGCGCGCGCGCTCGTAACGCTCCAGTACCGCCAGATCGGCAATAGCCTCTCCGCGCTCGCGGGCAGCCAGCAGCACATCAGCCAGTTGGGCAGCGTCAAGAAAGCCGAGATTAACCCCCTGCCCTGCCAGCGGATGAATACTGTGCGCGGCGTCCCCCAGCAGCGCCAGCCCCGGCATGACGTAGCGTTTGGCATGGCGCTGGCGCAGCGGAATGCAGACCCGCGGATCAGCGGCTTTTACCGCGCCAAGACGGCCTTCCAACGCCTCGGTCAGAGCCAGACAGAAGGCCTGATCATTCAGCGCCATGACGCGCTCGGCAGCGTCCGGCAACAGCGACCAGACAATCGAGCAGAAATGCCGGCCGTCGCGCGGCGGCAACGGCAGATAGGCCAGTGGCCCGCTCGGCAAAAAGCGCTGCCAGGCGGTGTCCTGATGGGGCTGGTCCAGCTCGATCGTGGTCACTACCGCGTGGTGCAGATAGTCCCACTCGCGCATGGCAAAACCGGCCAGATCACGCAGCCGGGAGCGTGCGCCATCTGCGCCCAGCACCAGCGGCGCGCGCAGCTGCCGG
This sequence comes from Halopseudomonas pachastrellae, assembly GCF_900114765.1. Lineage (GTDB taxonomy): Bacteria > Pseudomonadota > Gammaproteobacteria > Pseudomonadales > Pseudomonadaceae > Halopseudomonas > Halopseudomonas pachastrellae. Next base: position 144,509 of record NZ_FOUD01000009.1, on the reverse strand, counting down.
CCATCGTCCAGGTTCAGCCGCCAGCCCTCGTCTTCGCGCACCAGGCCTTGCACCCGGCTTTCGCCCAGCAAGCTCACATCGGTCTCCTGCAGGCGAGCCAGCAGTGCGTTCTGCACCTGCCAGTTCTCGACAATATGCCCGAGGCGCGGCTCGCTCAGCGCGTCAGCATCAAAGCGCACCTCACCAGTGCCCTCTGCATCCCAGACACACATGTGCCGGTAGGCGCAAAGACGCTCCGCCGGAATCCGCTGCCAGGCGCCGACAGCGCGCAGGATCTGCTCGGAGGCCGCACTCAGCGCACTGACACGCGGGTCGTAGCCCGAGGCGCTGCGCGGTTCGGGTAGCGCCGCGAGCGGCTGGGCGTCCAGCAGTGCCAGACGCAGCCCCTTGCCCACCAGCGCACAGGCCAGTACCGAGCCGACCATACCGGCCCCGACGACGATCAGATCAAATTGTCCGCTTTGCATGCCCTATCCCTTGAGTCCCATTGCCTGCCGGGCGAAGACCGACTTCAGCGGCGCGACGATATCCATCCCCAGCAACCCGAGGTTGCGCCCGGCCGCCAGCACCGGCCTGCGATTGCTGAACAGGCGCGTCAGACCGTCACTGAAAGCAATGGTCTGTTGCTGATCCTGGCGCTGGCGCTGCAGATAGCCATTGAGCAGCGCCAACTCACCCGGTGACTGATCGGACGCGGCGCCGGACAGCGTATCGGCCAGCGCCATGACATCGCGCAGGCTGAGGTTGAATCCCTGGCCGGCAATCGGATGCAGGCTGTGCGCTGCATTACCCAGCACCACCAGCCCGGTGCGCACCTGCTCTTCGGCCTCGATCAGACTGAGCGGATAACTGTGACGTGCACCGACGCGCTTGAGCGCACCCATGCGAAAGCCAAACGCGTCCTGCAGCGCGTGCAAAAAGGCTGCGTCAGACAGCGCCATCACATCCTCAGCCTGCGCCTCGGGCTGGGTCCACACCAGCGCACTGCGCCCGGCGGACATCGGCAGCAGCGCCAACGGGCCGCTCTCGGTGAAGCGCTCATAGGCCACACCCGCATGCCCTTGGCTGCTGGTGATATTGGCGATAATGGCGGTCTGCCCGTAAGGGCGCACCTGGCGGTGGATGCCCAACTGCTCCAGCAGCCCCGAGCGGCCACCATCGGCCAGCACCAGCAGATCAGTCGCTTGCTCGTGCAACTGCCCGTCCTGCTCGACCTGCAGCAACCAGCCAGTACGGGCCGGCTCGGCGCGCACAACCCGCGCCGGCGCCTGCCACTGCACCACCCGCTCGTCCAGCGCGCCCAGCAGCGCTCGGCCCAGCTGTGCGTTTTCGACAACATAGCCGAGCGCCGGCACCCGCTCCTGCTCGGCATGCAGACGGGTAACACCCGGATGACCGCGGTCAGATACATGAATCTGCCGGATCGGCTCGGGCGCCGCCTCGGCCTGCACGCCCGCCCACACGCCCAACCGTTCGAACAACAGCCGACTGCCGTGGGACAGCGCCGTGGAGCGCGCATCAAAACTCGGTTGCAGTGCACCACTGGCCGGCGGCTGCGCTTCGATCAACTCGATGCGCCAGCCGCGCTGTCTGGCCTGTGGCTGCAACGCCAGCGCCAGGCTGGCGCCGACCATGCCGCCACCAACAATGCTGATGCGGCGGCTCACGCAGGCTCAGCCTGACGTGCAGCGGCCATCAGCGCCTCAATCTCGTCGGGGTCCTTGGGCACCTTGGCCGTCAGCACCTCGTAGCCGGTTTTGGTCACCACTACATCGTCTTCGATCCGCACGCCGATACCGCGCCACTTGCGCGGCACGCTGTCATCATCTGGCGAGATGTAGATGCCGGGTTCCACGGTCATCACCATGCCCGGCTCCAGCTGGCGCCAGACGCCACCAACGCGGTATTCACCCACGTCGTGCACGTCCATACCCAGCCAGTGGCCGAGGCGGTGCATGTAGAAGCGACGATAGGCCTCACCGGCGATCAAGGCGTCAACATCGCCTTGCAGCAGGCCCAGCTCGACCAGCCCAGCGGTGATAGCGCGCACACTGGCGTCGTGAGATTCGTTCCAGCTGTGCTCAGGCCCGATCACCGCCATGGCCGCCTCCTGCGCCGCCAGCACGATGTCGTAAATGGCGCGTTGCTCGGGGCTGAACTTGCCGTTGGCCGGGAAAGTACGGGTAATGTCGCTGGCGTAGCAGTCCAGCTCGCAGCCGGCATCAATCAGCACCAGATCGCCATCGCGTACCTGCGCGGTGTTCTCGGTGTAATGCAGGATGCAGGCGTTCTTGCCGGCGGCAACAATGGAGGAATAGGCCGGTGAGCGGCTGCCGTGGTGCATGAAGCAGTGCTGCAGCTCGGCTTCGAGCTGGTACTCGTAGCAACCGGGACGGCAGAACTGCATGGCCCGCACATGGGCCTCGGCAGAGATATCGGCCGCAGCCTGCATGACCTTCTGCTCACCGGCGCTCTTGTACAGACGCATGTCGTGCAGCAGGTGATCCAGCGCGACAAACTCCTTCGGCGGCTGCGCGCCCAGGCGCGCCTTGCTGCGAATCAGGTTGATCCAGTTGGTCAGCCGGCGATCAAACTCGGCGTTGGCACCCATGGCGTAATAGACGCGCTCGCGACCCTCAATCAGCCCGGGCAGAATGTCGTCGATATCACTGATGGGGAACGCGTCATTGGCGCCGTACTCGACGACCGCACCCTCTTGCCCGGCACGATAGCCATCCCACAGCTCGCGCTCCTTGTCCTTCTCGCGGCAGAACAGCACATATTCGCCGTGCTCGCGGCCGGGAATCAGAACAGCCACGGCCTCAGGCTCGGGGAAGCCGGTAAGATACTGAAAATCGCTGTCCTGGCGGTAGTTGTGCTCGACATCACGGTTACGGATAAACACCTGGGCCGCCGGCAGCACGGCAATGCTGTTGGCTTCCATCTGGTTCATCAGCGCCTTGCGGCGGCGGGCATATTCCTGCTTGCTGATTCGCATCTTCACCTCAATCAATGCAGTGCGGCGGGCGGGGCGTCCTGTTGCTTATCATTGCTCTGACATTCGCTGAACACCATCAGTGTGGCCATGCGCACGTATTCCATGACCTCCATGAAGTCGACCTCGTTACCTTCGGAGTCATCCAGATCGGACTGCACCTGGGCAATGGCGGCAAAATCACGCAGCACGCCATCGGCCTCCTCGCTCAGCTCGGCGCTGCGCTCGACCAGGCCAAAGCCGGCCAGAAAGCCGTCGCACCACTGCCCCAGCGCGGCGGTGCGCAGGTCGATACCGGCGTCATCGTCAGGCAGCAACAAGGTCAGGCTGAAGCCGCTGCCGGCCAGCTCGGCAAGACTGGCGTCGTAGAGCTGGATCAGCGCAACCTTGCCGGCCTCGGACAGACTGCCGCGCCCGTCCAGCAACTCCTGGGCAACATTCAGCCAGGTGGTGTGATCCAGGCGCGAACCGGCGCTCAGGCGGCCAACCAGGTGGCCGTGCAGTTCAGGCGGACGGCCCACGGCAGCCAGATCACTGCAGATCTGCGCGTAACGGTCGTAGTCAAATACAGCGTGCATCAAGGCCATGCGGTGCTCCCACAAAAAACAGTCGCTGCCGAGCGGCGCGGATACAGGTATGCTGTCGCCGGCACCGCATTGCAGCGGGTGAACCCAATGGGGCTATTGTGCCTGTGCGCAGCGGTTTAAATCTACCGCCCGGGCCGCTGATGCAGCGCCGGCCAGCCGCCCCAGGCAGCCACCGGCTGCGGGTTTGACCACCCTGCAGGGCGCCTCTATAGTGGCTCAACCCCCCGGGAAGACAGAATGGCGGCAATGGACGATTTGGATATCCAGGCACTGACCCAGCGCATCAGCCAGCTGATTGATCTGTGCGACCAGCTGAAACTGCAGAATCAGCACCTGCAGGCGCAGGAGCGTTTGTGGCGCGATGAACGACTGCAGTTAATTGAAAAGAACGATTTGGCCCGTCAGAAGGTCGAAGCCATGATTCTGCGACTCAAATCCCTGGAGCACGACTCATGAGCCAACCCCTGACCGTCACCCTGCACATCCTCGACAAGGAATACCGCGTCAGCTGCCCGCCGGAAGAGCGCTCCAATCTGGAGCAGGCTGCACGCCATCTGGACACCACCATGCGCGACATCCGCAACAGCGGCAAGGTGGTCGGTGTCGAGCGTATTGCCGTCATGGCCGCGCTGAATATCAGCCACGACATGCTCACCGGCAGCCATCAGCAAACCGCAGACCTTAGCGCCCAGCAGGCCCAGATCAGCGAGCTGGTCAAACGCCTGGACCAGGCGTTGGAAGGCCACCAGAGCTAACTGCTGCCCTGCGCGCACGCGGCACGAGCAAACAACCATCGAAGTCGGCGACAAACTTCTGTATAGTTACTCCCGTCCCTGGGGTGTTGGCCAGCCGGAGATGTCCCTGAGCCGATACTCCTGTACCAGGGGACTACGCGCGGTGCCAGTGTGCATGTCCGCATGACGGAAAGCCTGAGGTATCGCCGTATTCTCCGCCTTGAACTTTCGGGTTCAAGGGCTAACCCGGCAGCGGCACTCTGGGGACTCCTTTCAGCATGAACCAGCCTGTTTCACGCGCCCAATTACGACGTCAACTGCGCCAACGCCGCCGCGCGCTCAGCCGCGCCCAGCAACGCGCCGCCGCACGCCGTCTGCAGCGCGCCATGGCCCAGGACCTGCGGTTCATACGCGCCCGGCATATCGCCTTTTACCTGGCCAACGATGGCGAGATCGACCCCGCACCACTGATGCAGCACGCCCGGCGCCTGGGCAAGCACTGCTACCTGCCGGTACTCAGCCGCTGGCCCAGCACAGCCATGCGTTTTCAGCGCCTGATCACAGGCCAGCTCTGGCAGCACAATCGCTTTGGCATACGCGAGCCACGGGCGCAGCGAACCCTGCAGGTGAAAGCCTGGCGTCTTGATCTGGTGTTATTACCACTCGTGGGGTTTGATGCGGCGGGCAACCGCCTGGGCATGGGTGGCGGCTTCTACGACCGGGCCTTTGCCTGGCGACGCTGGCGCACCCACACGCGCAGGCCGCGCTTGCTGGGGCTGGCGCACCACTGTCAACAAGTTGAACATCTGGATGGCGCGAGCTGGGATATCCCGCTCGACGCCGTTGTCACCGACCGCCGCCCCTGATCAGGGCGCGCGCTGCATTTGTGTCTCAGCGCTGCGGTCAAGGTAACTCTGGGTATACCCCGTGGTCACCACCCCCAACCCGAATACGATAACCAATACCCACAGCAAATCTGGTTTGCGTCGCACGCGTTGCCTCCTGACGATTACGGCAATCTAATAATATGAATTACGCAGCGCCCCCCGAATGAGACTAATTGTCGCTGCGTATCGAACGTTTACCTACACCCTTGTCACAAATCTGTCAACAAACAGGGAACATATCATGGCCTACTGGCTGCTCAAGTCCGAACCCGACGCCTTCTCGATCGACGACCTGCAGCGCCTGCAGCAGGGCGTCTGGGATGGGGTCCGCAACTATCAGGCGCGCAATTTCATGCGCGACATGCAGCCCGGCGACAGCTTTCTGTTCTACCACTCCAGCTGCCAACCGCCGGGGCTGGCCGGAATCGGCCGTATTACCAGCGCCCCCTACCCCGACCGCACAGCGCTGGATCCGAACAATCCGTATCACGACGCCCGGGCCAGCGAGGATCGCCTTCCGTGGGTCGCGGTGGACGTCGCCTTTGAAGAAAAGTTCCCGCGTCTGTTCAGCCTCGACCAGCTACGCGCGCTGGCCGGCCTGGAGGGGCTGGCCTTGCTGCAGCGCGGCAGCCGCCTGTCGGTCATGCCTGTAGAACCAGAGCAGTGGCAGATTATGCTGGCAGCTGCACGCAGCTAGGCACTGGTCTGGCTGCAAGCACTGTGCTATCACTATGACAACGAAGCTGGGCAACAACACGCGGAATAGCCCAGCTTCTGTCGTTTAGAGAACAGCCATGCCCGCTAATGCCATGCCCACGCCAATCAAACAGTTTCCGCGACTGGTTCTTGCGCTGTTCTGCATCCTGGCATTAGCCCTGTACCTGCTGTGGCAAGCACTGCTGAACGCAGAGCAAGAGCAAGCCCGCGCGCGCCTGCAACTGGAGGCCGACGCCCTCGCCCATCAGATCCAAACCCGCTTCGAGCAACAGGCCGCCACCCTGGTGCGCCTAGCCGAACGCTGGCCACAACACCGCGAAAGCCGAGACCTGTGGACCGCCAACGCCGCACAGCTGCTACGCGACGATGACAACCTTCAGGCCATCGAGTGGCTGGACGCCAGCTTTCGCATGCGCTGGATCGAGCCACTTCGCGGCAACGAGGCGGCCATTGGCCTGACCTACAAGCCGACCCACCCCAACTACCCATTTCTGCTGGCAGCACGAGACAGCGGCCAGCCACGCCTGAGCAACTCCTTTGAGCTGGTGCAGGGCGGATTGGGGCTCGCCTACTACATACCGCTGCACCGCATCAGCGGCGATGTGCGCCGCTTTGATGGCTTTTTGCTGGGCATCTTTCGCGTCGAGGTATTGATCAACGATCTGCTCAGCGAGCTGCGGGCAGCAGATCGGAGCCTGCGCTTTGAGGAAAACGGCAAGGCGCTGTACCGCGCCGAGAGCGACGATCAGGCTGCTCCATGGAGTGTCAGCAGCCCGGTCACTCTGGCCGACAACAGCAACTTTGTACTGGTCATGCGCCCCACCGATCAACTACTCGCCAGTACCACCACACAGCTGCCACTGATGGTTGTAATCTCCGGCGCGCTGGCCGCACTGCTGCTGTGTATTTCACTCATGCTGGCCGGGCGCGGCGCCCAGCGCAGCCAGCAATTGGCGCGCAGCAATCATCAACTGCAGGCCGAGATAAAGCGCCGCCAGGAGACTGAGGAAACCCTGCAGCACAACCAGGCTCGGCTCAAGCTCATCCACGACATGACCGACCACAGCCACGACGCCCTGTTCATACTGGGGCTGGAGCCGCTTGAGGTCGTCTATCTCAACCGTACCTGCTGGCAAAGTCTCGGCTACAGCGAAGCGGAGCTGCGCGAGATTCTGCGCATCGCGCCCAACGACATCATGCCCGGCGCGATCACGTGGCTGAAAGAACTGAGCAGCATGATTCACAGCCAGGGCGATGCCATCTACCAGAAACGGGTGACAAGACGCGACGGCCAGACCCGGCCGCTGGAAGTCAGCGTACGTCACCTGCGCCGCCTGGGCCGCGACTACCTGATCTGCGTGGGGCGCGACAACAGCGAGCAACTGCAACTGGCGGCACGCCTGCAGCAGCTCTCGCACCAGGACGGACTCACCGGCCTGTTCAACCGGCGCTACTTTGACAAGACCCTGATCAGCGAATGGCGACGCCTGCGGCGCGAGCAGACGCCGCTTGGGCTGCTGATGCTGGATGTGGATCACTTCAAGCACTTTAACGATGAGCTGGGACACCAGGCCGGGGACGATGCGCTGCAGCAGGTTGCCACTGCGCTGAACAGCTGCCTGATGCGCGAGGGAGATTGCGTGTGCCGCTACGGCGGGGAGGAATTTGCCGTCATTTTGCCGGGCGCGGGCGCCAGTCAATGCCTGCAGGTTGCCGAGCGTATTCATAACGCCATCGCCAAACTGAATATCCGGCATCCGCACACTACCGTGGAGCACGGACGCCTGACAGTCAGCATTGGCGCGGCCAGCCTGATACCGCAACCGCAATGGAGCCCGCACGACCTGGTCCATCAGGCCGACACGGCGCTTTACCAGGCCAAGTCCGGCGGGCGCAACCGCTCGCAGCTCAGCAAGCCAGAAGAATCTCAGCCCAGGTAAAGTCGATAGGCCGGGTTGTCGGTCTCATCCCAGTACTGGTAGCCGATACCATCGAGCGCCGCCGGGAGCAGGTGACGCTCGCTTTCCGGCACCTGCAGGCCGGCGACCACGCGGCCATAAGCCGCGCCATGGTTGCGGTAGTGGAACATCGAAATATTCCAGCGCCCGCCCAGCTTGTTGAGGAAGTTGAACAACGCGCCTGGGCGCTCCGGAAACTCGAAGCGGAACACCTGCTCATCGGTTACGTGCTCGGCGTGACCACCGACCATATGACGAATGTGCAGCTTGGCCAGCTCATTGTCGGTCAAATCCAGCACCGGGAAGCCATCTTCGGCCAGCTGACTGACCAGCTTGTCGCGCGGATCAAGCTCGGGATGGGTCTGCACACCCACGAAGATGTGCGCCTCGCTGCCGGTGTGGTAGCGGTAGTTGAATTCGGTGATAGCGCGTTTGCCAATGGCTTCGCAGAAGTGCTTGAAGCTGCCGGGCTTTTCCGGAATGGTCACCGCCAGCAGGGCTTCACGCTTCTCGCCGATCTCGGCACGCTCGGCGACATGACGCAAACGGTCAAAGTTGATGTTGGCGCCCGAGTCGATGGCGACCAGCACCTGACCGCTGCAGCCTTCACGCTCGACGTACTTCTTGATCCCGGCAACACCCAGACAGCCTGCCGGCTCGCAGATCGAGCGGGTATCGTCGTAGATATCCTTGATCGCCGCGCACATCTCGTCGGTGGTCACGGTGATGACCTCATCAACGTACTGACGACACACCTCAAAGGTGTGCTCACCAATCTGGGCAACCGCAACGCCATCGGCAAACAGCCCGACCTGCCCGAGCACAACGCGCTCGTCAGCGGCCAGGGCAGCGTGCAGACAAGCCGAGTCTTGCGGCTCGACGCCGATCACCTTGATGTCCGGACGCAGGTATTTGACGTAAGCGGCGATACCCGCCACCAGGCCGCCGCCGCCGACCGGCACAAAGATCGCGTTCAGCGGCCCCTGCACCTGGCGCAGAATCTCCATTGCCACGGTGCCCTGACCGGCAATGGTGTCTGGATCATCGTAGGGGTGGATGTAGACGTAGCCCTTTTCCTTGACCAGCTTCTGCGAGTAGGCCAGCGCTTCATCGAAGGCATCACCGTGCAATACCACCTTGCCGCCCCGTGCACGCACCGCCTTGACCTTGATCTCGGGCGTGGTACGCGGCATCACGATGGTCGCCTTCACGCCCATGTGCCGTGCCGCGTAGGCCAGGCCCTGGGCATGGTTGCCGGCAGACGCCGCTACCACACCGCAGGCGCGCTGCTCGTCGGTCAACTGCGCCAGCTTGTTATAGGCACCGCGAATCTTGAAGGAGAACACCGGCTGCAGATCTTCGCGCTTGAGCAGGACAGTGTTGCCCAGTCGCTCGGAGAGAAAGGGCGCCGCGTGCACCGGGGTTTCCACCGCCACATCGTAAACCGGTGAGCAGAGGATCTTCTTGACGTAGGTTTCCAGCATGGGAGAGGCCAACTGATCGGGGAAATGGGAAAGGCGCAAGTCTAGCGAATCACAGCCCCCGCGACTACACGCGCCCCGTGCTGCACCGTATAATCGCGCTTTTGCACAGCCCGCGATGAGGAGCCAAGATGACCCAGGACGAAATGAAACAGGCGGTAGGACAGGCCGCCGTTGAGCGTCTGTTGCCGCATCTGGATGCAGACAGCATCGTCGGCGTCGGTACCGGCTCCACCGCCAACTGCTTTATCGACGCACTGGCCAAACACAAACTGGCCTTCGACGGTGCCGTCGCCAGCTCCGAAGCCACCGCCGAGCGCCTGAAAAGCCACGGCATCACCGTTTATGACCTCAACGGCGCACCGCAACTCGACTTCTACGTAGACGGCGCCGATGAAAGCAACGAGAACCTGGAACTGATCAAGGGTGGTGGCGCTGCGCTGACCCGCGAAAAAATCGTCGCTGCGGTTGCCAAAACCTTCATCTGTATCGCCGATGAAAGCAAACTGGTGCCGGTGCTGGGCGAGTTTCCGCTACCGGTCGAGGTCATCCCGATGGCCCGCAGCCACGTCGCGCGCGAGATCGTCAGACTCGGTGGCGACCCGGTCTACCGCGAAGGCTGCATCACGGACAACGGTAACGTCATCCTCGACGTATACAACATGTCGATCGTTAACCCCAAGCAACTGGAAGCCGACCTCAACGCCATTGTCGGCGTGGTCTGCAACGGCCTGTTCGCCGCCCGCCCGGCAGATGTGCTGCTGCTTGGCACCCCTCAGGGCGTGCGCACTATCGAGCGCAGCTGAATCGCTGCGCCGCCCTACTCCGGCACAAAGCGATAGAACAGGTTCGGCTCGCTGACCAGATACAGTCGCTGCTGCTCGTCCATCGCCAAGCCTTCGGCCTGCGGCACCGTGTGCTCCAGGCCGTGCATGCCACGCCACAACCCCAGCAGGCTGCGCGGGTGGCTGTCTTCGTCGTATTCGACCAGCATGTTTGACTCGTCGCTGAGCAGCAGCAGGTGCCCAGTCTCATCGTGCAGACTCAAAGAGGACAGGTCGCGCACGAACAGCCAGGGTGAGTCAGGGGATTTCAGCTCCTCGATACGGACGGCGATCGGACTACCCGGCGACGCACCGATAAAGCCGCTCACCGCCAGTACGCGCAAGGGGTCGCGCTCTTTGACCACCAGCAAGCGCTGCAGCCGCTGATCCCAGGACAAGCCCTCGAAGCCCTTGTTGCCATTGAGGTCAAGGCCAATGGTCAGACTGGGCGCCCCTGCCACATCAAGTTCTACGGCGTCATCGGCCACTTCAATTTCGATCAACCGCTGGGTGCGCTCCTCGGCGATCACAAAGCGGTTACCTGCCACATAGGTCAGGCCTTCCATATCCTGCACGCCGTTGATACGCACCTTGCGCAGCAGTTGGCCTTCAACCGACAGCTCCACCAGCAACGGCTCGCCGTTTAGCACCGCAAAAAGAGTACCGGTCTGCGGGTTGAAGGTCAGGGCCGACACATCATCGTCCAGCCCTTCAATAGGCTGCCTCTGGATATCCACCCGATAGCGGTCCAGCGCCAGCGAGTCGTGGTGCGCTGGCGCCTGTTGCATTCGCCAACTGTGCCACCAGAGCACGTCCAGATGCAGGTAATGAAGTACGCCCCCGCCCAGCACCAGCAGCAGCAGGACAAGGGCAATCAGCAATTTTTTCATCGGCGCTCCAGAGGTTAACGGCCCCACTCGGACCAGCGCCAACGCCGCCGGTTCACCCGGCGATACGGGTGTCGACCTGCAACCGGCCAGGAATAGCCAGACACAGCGCATCGCCCGGGTTGAGCACACCTACGCCTGCCGGCGTGCCGGTAATGACCACATCCCCTGGCAGCAGCGTAAATTGGGTCGCGATATGCCGCAGCAGCGCCAAAATCGGCGTAATCATCTCGGCCGCCGTACCGGACTGGCGGCGCTCACCGTTGATATCCAGTTGCAAGGCCAGGGTATGCAGATCACCCGCCTCGGCTTTCGGCACAAAGGGCGACAGCGGGCAGGCGCCGTCAAAGCACTTTGCGCGCTCCCAAGGATGGCTCTTGCTCTTCAACTGATCCTGCAATTCACGCAGGGTCAGGTCGAGCGCCAGACCAACACCAATAATTGCCGCCTCTGCCTCTTCTTCACTGACCATGCCGCTCAAGGGCGCACCGACCAGCAGAGCGATCTCGGTTTCGTAATGCACCGGACCACGGCCCTGCACCAGCTCGATCGACGGCGTCATCGGCACCACAGAGGTTGCCGGCTTGATAAACAGCAGCGGCTCGGCCGGCACCGGGTTATTCAGTTCGCGGGCGTGCTCGGCGTAGTTGCGCCCGACACACACCACCTTGCCCATCGGTAGGTCAATCACACTGCCGTCTACATACTGATGCTGATAGGTCATATGCCCTGCTCTCGCTTTTGCCTTTGCCTTTGCCTTTGCCTTTGCTTGCAGCTGTCAGTTAAATATCTTGCCGGGGTTCATGATGCCGTTGGGGTCAAATACTGCCTTGATCGACTTCATCACCGCGATTTCCGCCGGGCTGCGGCTGTAGGTCAGATAATCGCGCTTGGTCATGCCCACGCCGTGCTCGGCAGAGATTGAGCCGTTGTATTTTTCGACGATCTCGAACACCCACTTGTTGACCGTCGCGCACTTGGCGAAGAACTCGTCCTTGGACAGATTCTCGGGCTTGAGGATGTTCAGGTGCAGGTTGCCGTCGCCGATATGGCCGAACCAGACGATCTCGAAGTCCGGATAATGCTCGCCGACAATGCTGTCGATGTCGTGCAGGAAGGCTGGCACCTTGCCGACGGTCACCGAGATATCATTTTTGTAGGGCGTCCAGTGGGAGATGGTCTCGGAGATAAACTCGCGCAGCTTCCACAGGTTTTCCAGCTGCTGCTGGCTCTGGCTCATGACGCCATCCAGCACCCAGCCCTGTTCGACGCAGTGCTCAAAGGTAGCCAGCGCATCATTGGCGATATCTTCGCTGACCGCTTCAAACTCCAGCAGCGCGTAGAAGGGGCATTCGGTTTCGAACGGCGCAGGCACATCGCCACGGCCCATGATTTTGGCCATGGCTTTGTCAGAGAAGAACTCGAACGCGGTCAGGTCGAGCTTGCCCTGAAAGGCGTGCAGTACCGGCATGATGGAATCAAAGTCCGGCGTGCCGAGTACCATCGCCGTCAGATTCTTCGGTGCGCGCTCCAGCCGCATGGTCGCCTCAACGACGAAGCCCAGGGTGCCTTCTGCGCCGATAAACAGCTGACGCAGATCGTAGCCGGTGGCGTTCTTGATCAGGTCACGATTCAGCTCCAGCAGCTCGCCGGTGCCGGTAACCACTTTCAGACCGGCGACCCAGTTACGGGTCATGCCGTAGCGAATCACCTTGATACCGCCGGCATTGGTGCCGATATTGCCACCAATCTGGCTGGAACCGGCAGAGGCAAAATCAACCGGATAGTACAGGCCCTTTTCTTCAGCAAATTGCTGCAGCTGCGCGGTCACAACACCCGGCTGGCACACCACAGTGCGATCAAAGGCGTTGAACTCGCCGATCTGGTTCATGTAGTCAAACGACACCACAATCTCGCCGTTGGCCGCTACCGCCGCGGCAGACAGGCCGGTACGCCCACCGGAGGGCACCAGCGCCAGCTTCTGCTCATTGGCAAAGCGAACGATTGCCTGCACCTGCTCAACGGTCTTGGGGAACACAATCGCCAGCGGTGCCGGTGCAAAGTGCTTGGTCCAGTCCTTGCCCCAGTTATCGAGGGACTCGGCATCCACACGGACCTTGTCCGCGTCCACCAGGGTCTTGAGGGTTTCAATCACAGCATCAGGGGTCATGGTGCGCTCTCAAAGGGAATTAATGCAGTACCTGAAGACTTTTCATGCGTCTGCGGGCATCAAAAAAGGCAGATTATGCTAGCATACGCGACTTCCGAAACAGGCCCCTTCTGTCATCTGCAGCCAAAGTGGCCTGCCTCGGACTTTCCGATATCAGCACCCGGGTAACTCACACCATGGCCAACACCTCGCTGGACAAAAGCAAGATCAAGTTCCTGCTGCTCGAGGGCGTACACCAGACCGCCGTCGATACACTGAAGGCAGCCGGTTACACCAACATCGAGTACCACACCGGCTCGCTGCCTGAAGAGCAGCTGAAGGAGTCCATTGCCGACGCCCATTTCGTCGGCATTCGCTCGCGCACCCAACTGACCGAAGAGGTCTTTGCGCAGGCGCACAAACTGGTCGCGGTTGGCTGCTTCTGTATCGGCACCAACCAGGTTGACCTGGACGCGGCCATGCGTCGTGGCGTAGCCGTATTCAACGCCCCCTACTCCAACACCCGCTCGGTTGCCGAGCTGGTGCTGGCCGAGGCGATCCTGCTGCTGCGCGGTATTCCGGAAAAGAACGCTGCCTGTCACGAAGGTGGCTGGAGCAAGAGCGCAACTGGCTCCTATGAAATCCGCGGCAAGAAGCTCGGCATCATTGGCTACGGCTCCATCGGCACCCAGCTGTCCGTGCTAGCTGAAAGCCTGGGCATGCAGGTGCTGTTCTACGATGTGGTCACCAAGCTGCCGCTGGGTAACGCCACTCAGGTAGGCTCGCTGGCAGAACTGCTGGCCGAGGCTGACATCGTCACCTTGCACGTGCCGGAAACCGCTGCCACCAAGTGGATGATCGGCGAGAAGGAAATCCGCACCATGAAAAAGGGCGGCATCCTGATCAACGCCGCTCGCGGCACCGTCGTCGATATCGACGCGCTGGCCGCAGCACTGGGCGACAAGCACCTGAGCGGTGCGGCAATCGACGTATTCCCGGTTGAGCCGCGTGCCAACGGTGAAGAGTTCATCAGCCCGCTGCGCGAGTTCCAGAACTGCATCCTGACCCCGCACATCGGTGGTTCAACCATGGAAGCGCAGGCCAACATCGGTCTGGAAGTCGCCGAGAAGCTGGTACGTTACAGCGACAACGGCACCTCCATCACCTCGGTCAACTTCCCGGAAGTGGCGCTGCCGTCGCACCCGGGCAAGCACCGCCTGCTGCACATCCACGAGAACGTGCCGGGCGTCATGAGCGAGATCAACCAGGTGTTCGCTGCCAACGGCATCAACATCTGTGGTCAGTTCCTGCAGACCAACGAGAAAGTCGGCTACGTCGTCATCGACGTCGACGCCGAGTACTCGGACCTGGCTCTGGAGAAAATCCAGCAGGTCAAAGGCACTATCCGCGTTCGCGTACTGTTCTAAGACAGCTCGCAGCAACGCAAAAAGGGGCGCACCCACAAGGTTGCGCCCCTTTTTTGTTCTCGCGTAATAGCAGGATTATCGCCGGGCGTTTCGCTGCCAAAGCCAAGGCTGATAGCGCGATCAACCGCTCTGCTGATGCAGGGCGCGGGCGGACTAAGCCAAAGGCGTGTCCGCGCCTCTGATGCCTGCACTGCTGCTAGCTTGCCTTCGCCATGCCTTACAGCCTCTGCGCGGGACTGCGGCCAGCTCAGAGCAACGCCGCCAGCTCAGCGACCTGCTCTTCATTGAAAACCCGCACCCCCACCTGCCGCAACGCAGCAGCGGTAACCCCTTCACCGCTTACCCGCACGCCAGAAAAGCTGCCATCGTAGTTCTCGACATTGCCACAGGACGGACTGCGCGCCTTGAGCAGCGCGTAGCGGATGCCATGCTGACGTACCAGCGCCACGGCCTGCTCGGCACCGCGAACAAAGGCCTGGGTCACGTCCTCGCCCTGATCGGTGCGCACCGGACGTTCACCGTTCAGTACCAGGGCACCCTGCCCGCCCGGAATTTCTGCCGGCGGGCGCGGCGTTGACAACCCACCCGCCACTTCAGGGCAGACGACAACCAGACGGCCCTGCGCCTGCCACGCCAACAATTGCTGCAGCGGATCAAAACCGCCGCCGTCATAGCGCACGCGTCGCCCAAGCAGGCAGGCGCTGACCAGAATCTTTTCCACGCACACTCCTGTCCAAGCTGCGCGAACACAAGTCAACGCAGCAGCGGATTATCCGGCCGACGGCGGAACCAGCCGGTGAGGCTGGCGCGCTCAAAGCGCGATGCCAACACCTCGTGCTCCACGTCGGCACTGGTAAACACCACAACAGTGCCGGCGAGTGGCGCCACATCAAATTCGCCGTCCGGCAGGTAGAGACGCAGCTCGCCGCCATCGCCCGGCTGCCAGGCCGTGTTCAGGTAGCTTACCACCGAGATGGTGCGCAGCGGGTTGTCCTGAAAGCGGTCCAGATGGCGCTGATAGCCGGCCCCCGGCGGATACAGGGCATAGTGGGTCTCAAAGGTGTCCAGACCAAGAAACAGGCTGCGATTGAGGGTTTCGCGCACGCCATCCATCAAGCCGAGATACGTGCGGCTGGCAGACGTCTGTGGGCAGTCGTCCAGCCAGCGCGTATAGTCGCCGCGAATACCGGGCATCACCAACTGGCCGTCCCCGCGACCGATCGCTGCCGGGGTCAGGTCATCCTGCTGCCAAAGGGCACGACAGTCTCGCTCCAGCGCCTGCGCCAGAGGCTCAGGCAACAGTTGCTCCTGCACCGACCAGCCACGCTCGGCCAACTCATCAGCCATCCGCACGAAGCGGCTGGCCGGCACCAAAGGGAACTCGGGCATAGCAACATTACTCAAAGGGGGAAGGACGCCTGTCCGCCGCTGATACGGAGGGCTGAGTCACACTCGGAGGATGAACATCCGCCAGTGTGGGCAGCGACGAAGCGAGCATCGCATTGTTATCCCAACACAAAACGCAGGCAAGATATTTCATGCGACTGCATCACAATCTCGTTCAATAACAGAGCACATCATGACCCGACTACTGCTACGCGCCACCTGCGGCGCGCTTTTCGCCGGCCTGCTCGGCCTTGCCACGAGCGCCTTGGCCGACACATCCCAGCTGTACCGCGCCTCCGGTATGGAAACCCACCAGGCCCACTTTCAGCAGGCGCTGGAGAAAGCGCGCAGCCGCTATGCTGCGCAACTGCCTGCAGCGGTCGCCGAGAATCTGGTACGCAAAAGCAACGAACGCTTTGAACCCGACCGCATGCACGCCCGCGCCATGGCGAGTCTGGCGGTCAACCTGTCAGATGAGCAACTCAATGGCGCCCGCGAATTCTACCGTTCCGAGCTGGGTGAAGCCGTGGTAGCCGCCGAAACCCGCGCCACCTCTCCGGCAGAGGTGCGTCGCATGCAGAACGGGCTGCCGCCGATAGCCCTGAGCGCCGAGCGCGAGGCTACGCTGCGGCGCCTTGGCCAGCAGCTGCCGGCACTGGATATGGGTGAAGAAGTCTCTCTGGCGCTGGCCAGCCTGGCCACGCAAAGTGCCAACGACATGCTTGGCGGCCTGCTGACCATCCCCGAGGGGTTTGCCAACCAGCGCCGCGGCAGCATTCGCGCGCAGATGGAACCCAATCTGCCGCAGACGCTGGCCTACGTTTATCGCGACCTGACCGACGCGCAGCTCAATGCCTACGCAGACTGGAGCGAAACCGACAGCGGCCAGGCGTTCTTCCGGGCCAGCAGCGCTGCGGCGCGCGACGCGCTGAATCCCTGATAGCTCAGCCTACTTGCTTGCGCCCGCGCCCCGCTGCGGGCGCCCAAACCAGCAACGGCAGCAGTAACGGCGCCAGCCAGCGCGGCCGGTAACAGAGCAGCAGCAAGCTGAGCAAAGCCGCGGGCGTTAGCGCGGCAGCCCACAGCGCAAGCCCCACCGACGGGCCCGCCGCACGCACAGCAGGCCACAGCGCCAGCAGCAGCAACCCCCAGCCGAGCAGCCGCAGCGCTCGCGCCTGAGCGGCGGTCGGCTTGCCCCCACATGCCGCCTCAAAATGCCTGGGCATCGCCAGGCAGAGACAAGCCATGCCCAACAGACACAGCAACAGCATCAACAGGATCACAGCGCGACCTCCTTCTGACGTGGTGCCGGGCGCGGGCGGGCAACGCGCACGGGCGGCTTGTGTCGGGCCAGCTTCCAGGCAGCAAACGCCAACCCCGTCGCGGTTGCCAGCAGGGTCAGGTCCATGCCGGCCAACAGCCAGTCAGCGCGCCCCAGGCTACTGAAGAGCCCACTGTGCGCCGTCAGCAGGCCGAGCAGCGGCAAACTGACAAACAATGCCGCGCCCAGCGCCAGTTGCTCCAGCCAGGCTTGCCGCGACGTACGCAGCAGCGGATGCAGCAGGCACAGCGCCCAGACCAGAAAGAACGCATTGATCTCCCAGTCCAGCCGCCCCGGCATTTGCGCCGGCAACAGCCGATTGGCTAGAAAGTAGGCCGCGATGGCGCAGGGCAAACCGGCAATGGTGCCAACGTTCAGCACCTCAACCAGGCGATGCCCCAGTGGTGTATGCCCTGCCTTGATACGCTGCGGCAGACGCTTGACCACCCACAGCACCAGGCCGGTAGCGATCATCGCCGTGCCCAGCAGGCCGCTGACAAAGAACAGCCAGCGCAGCGGCGGGCCGGCAAAGCGGATCAGGTGCAGACTGGAAAACACGTTATAAACCGCACTGGCCACCGCCGGCGCGCTATCTGCCGGCTGCTCCAGTGCAGCGCCGCTGACGCCATCGAACAGCAGTCGCTCGGCGCCGCCGCGCTGCAGCAAGCTGTCGCCGCCCTGCTCACGCAGCTCAATTTGCGCCGCAGTGGTGTTGGGTTGGGTTGGGTAATGCGAATACTCGCCACGCCCCGTTCCCAGCGCGCGTTGGCATCTGCAAGTAATGGCGCCAGCGCCGTCAAGGGCGCCGGTTCAGCAGTGACTGTCGTTGGCGCCTCGCCGCGACTGCGCAGCTCACTAAAGAACGCCTGCATATTGCCCTGATACTGACTCTGCACGCCCCAAGGCATCAGCATAAACATCAGCAGCAGCAAGCCGCTGTAGGTGATCATGAAATGAAAAGGCAGCGCCAGCACAGCGGTGGCGTTGTGGGCGTCCAGCCAGGAGCGCTGCCCCTTGGCCGGGCGGAAGGTGAAAAAATCCTTGAAGATCTTCTTGTGCGTCACCACCCCGCTGACAATGGCCACCAGCATCACAAAGGTCGCGATGCCGACGATCCAGCGCGCGGTCTGGCGCGGCATGGCATACAGCTCGAAGTGAAAGCGATAGAGAAAGCCGCCGCCCCTGGTTTCGCGTACCTGCAGAGGCTCACCACTGGCCGAGTCCAGCGTCAGACGCTCTCCCCCGCCCCGACCGATTCGCTCACCCGGAGCAAACCACTGTACCTGAAGCTCCGGATCGCGCTCATCCGGCAGATCAATCTGCCACAGCTGCGCATCAGCGGCGCGCTGCTGCAATTGCTGCAACGCCAGCTCGGTGCTCTGCGGCCCCGGCGTCGCGGCGTGCAGCTCCGGCTTCATCCAGTAACTGATTTCGTCCTGAAAAAAGCTTAGGGTGCCGGTCAGAAACACCGCGTACAGCAGCCACCCCAGCAGCAACCCCACCCAGGTGTGCAGCCAGGCATTGCTCTGGCGAAAGCCCATACCGTTCATAGCAGCTCCCGCCAAATCAGGTGCAACGCCGCTGGCAGACAACTCAGTACGGCGATTAACCAGGCGCGTGCGGCACTGCGCGCACAAAACGCCCAGATCACCAGCACGCAGTAGAGCAAAAAGGACAGCTGCGTCGCGGCCAACACCGCCTGCGCCGGCTCACCCGGCAGCAGTAACGCGAGGCTGGCGGTACACAGCGCTGTCAGCAGATACCCGCCTGGCGCGGCCAGCAGGCAACGCGCCACAAGATCAAGGCGCCGCTGCGCCGGCGCAGACAACCGGGGTGTCTGCGGAAAAACGTCGTTCATGTCATAAGTCCATGGCTTGCGTCAGGCGCCCGCTCTGAATAAGAATGCATCTCACTATCTCAAACCCGGCTGACCAGAGACTGACAGCTGGCAGGAAATCCGCGTCATGAAGCTGCTCATCGTCGAAGACCACCCCTCCCTGCGCGACCTGTTGGCTCGCCACCTGCGCCGCAGCGGCTTTGTGGTGGACGCCGCCGAGGACGGCAAGGCAGCGCTGGCGATGCTTGAGCTCAGCCAATACGACGCCATGCTGCTGGACCTGGGGCTGCCGGACATGGACGGCCTGCAGCTGTTGAGCCTGCGCAGCCGTAGCCGCAACCCGCACCTGCCCTGCCTGATTCTCACCGCCCGCGATGCGCTGCACAGCCGTATCGCCGGCCTTGACGCCGGCGCTGACGACTACCTGCTCAAGCCCTTTGAGATGGGCGAACTCGAGGCCCGCCTGCGCGCCGTGCTGCGCCGTGCCGGGCCGCGCCCGGACACCCGCCTGTACATCGGCAACCTGAGCTTCTGCGAACAGCACCGCGATGTGCAGGTCGATGCCCGCCCGCTGGTCCTGCCCAAACGCGAGCTGGCGTTACTCGAAGAATTGTTGCGCAGCGCGCCACGGGTGGTGGTCAAGGACCACCTCGAAGAGCGCCTGTACGCACTGGACCAGGCCGTCACGCCCAACGCCATTGAAGCGGCGGTCTCACGGCTGCGCCGCAAGCTGGCGAAGGCGGGTGCCGACGCCAGCATTGAAACCCTGCGCGGTCTGGGTTACCGCCTCACGCAGCGTCAGGCCATATAACACCTGACGCCGCAGCCTGCGGCCTAGAAATTAAAGGCAACACCCAGGTTCAGGCGGCGCCCGTCCAGGGTCTTGCCGTAATCCTCGGCGGTCACTTGCTTGTCGAACAGGTTGTAGAGCCCGCCGTAGACATCAAAGTTGTCGCTCACGCCATACAGCGCGCCGACATCAACCAGGGTGTAGGACGGCCGTTGACTGGTGGAGTCTTCCACCGTGCTGCTCTTGTAACGGGCTTTGGCCCAGACGCCCAAAGCCTCGGTTGCGGCCCAGTCCACGCCCACGTTGACCATATGCTTGGGCAGGTTATTGAACGGCTGACCAACGCTCTCCGGCGAATCCTTGGACTCGGTGATTTCACTGTCGGAATAGGTGTAGTTGGTCTTTAGATCAACCGGCCCCAGCGGCACATTAAAGAACAGCTCTACACCGCGCAGCTCGGCCGAGTCGTGATTGGTGTACTGGTTGATGTACTGGCGCTGCACTCCGTTAACTTCGCAGACAGGGTCAGAGCCGTCGCGGGTATCACAGATCACCTTGCGACCGATCTGATCTTCAAATTCGGTGTAGTAGACCGTGGCGCCAGCGTTGATGCCGTTGGCCGCATCCCACATCAGACCGGCTTCGTAGTTGATGCTGCTTTCCGGTTTGAGATCGGCGTTGCCCATGTCAAAGGCGCGGCTGCGGGCGGCGTTCTCGACAATGTTCGGATCAGCCTGCTTGAGGGTCGGCGCCTTGTAGCCACCACTCACACCACCTTTGAGCACCCACGCGTCGGTCATACGGTACACCGCGTACAGTCGCGGAATCAGCTCCTCACCGTAGTGCTCGTTCTCGTCATAACGCAGGCCGCCGGTCACCGACAGATCATCGGTGACATAGTATTCATCTTCGATGAACAGCGCGCGCTGCCAGCGTTCCAGCTCAAGATTGTTAGCGCGGCCGTAGAAGCGGCTGGCGTCGTGATCGGTGGTTTCCCATTTGTACTCGGCACCCAGTGTCATGGTCTGATTTGCCAGCGGCAGCACTGTCTTGGTGTTGGCCAGGGTGCTGGTGTAGGCAGACTCGACATTGCCGTTCTCGATCTCGACTTCTTCATCGATAACGTAGCTGCGCGTCTCGAAACGCTCGCCCCAACGCAGGGTGTGGGTCAGGCCGTAGTGGGTGCGGATGTTGTTCATCTCGCTCGGGGAGCCGGACTTGGCGGTCCGCTCGTTGTCATGCTCGGCCCGGCCACCTTCCAACTCCAGGCTGTTGGCCTCGTTGATCTTCAGATTCAGCGTAGCGGTGCCATCGACCCGCTCCTTCTCAGTGTAGCCGCCCTGGATATCGTCTTCGTCGCGCTGGTAGCTGGAGCCGTAAAGTGTCAGTCCAAGGCGATCAGCGACCAGCGGCCCGCTGAGGTAGAAGTTGGCCTGACGCGCGGCACCGGCGTCATCGTCTTCCTGCAGCAAGTGGTCGTAGCTGATACGGCCGCCCCATTCATCAGCCACTTCCTTGGTAATGATGTTGATCACCCCGGCCAGGGCGCTGGAGCCATAGAGTGAAGACATCGGCCCGCGAATGACCTCGATCCGCTCGATAGCATTGAGCGGCGGCAGCCAGCCGACCTGCGTCGCGCTGCCAAAGCCGTTGTAGTAAGCCTCGGTGGAGGCGCCCAGGGGCTTGCCGTTGATCAGGAACAACGTGTAGCTCTCACCCAGGCCGCGAATGTTGATGCTGGTGCTCTCCAGCTTGCCGCCAGCGCCGCCCTCGATGGATACGCCGGGAATGTCCTGCAGGGCATCGGTGACATCGCGATAGTATTTGCCCTCCAGATCCTCCTGGGTGATCACCGTAATGGACGCTGGCGCATCGATCAGTTGCTGCTCGTAACCGGCGGCGGTGACCACCACCTCGTTGAGCTCGACCACCTCACCATTGTCGACTTGCTCGGCATAGGCCGGCGCAGCAAAGACGGCCAAGGCCAACAATGCCGGACTGAATTGCTTGTGCAGGTGTGTGCTTTGTGCTGGCATGCGTGCTGACTTCCTCTCATGAAAACGCAAATGATAAATATTCTTAATATTATTGGCGGGCAACACTATGCCAGCACTTACTGACGGCAAGCTGACAAGATCGCGGCGCAGCCTGCGTCTGCGCATTCTCGTCGCCCTGCTGCTGGTCTTTGTGCTGGGTTCCTGTCTGTCAGCGATGCACACCTACGGCACTCGGGACGATCTGCGGCGCAGCATTCTGCTGCTGGCGCGCACGGTCAGCGAGGGCTACAGTGCCGACCAGCCGATCAGCGCATTGCCGCGCTACCACGCTGGTAGCGAAATGGAGTACACCCTCTACGGCCCCGACGGCAGCCTGCACAGCTTTGCCGACTACATGCCGCAACCGCGGCGTCTGCGCCTGCCCGCCCCCGAGGATCACGACAGCTGGTGGCACTGGAGCCCCTTTGGCGGGCAGGTAATCAATGTGCCCATTGCCCTGCCCGACGGCTCGGTCTTGATGGTCTCTCGCAACGACGCGGCGGAGCGCGCCATGCTCAACCAGCTGCTGCTGGATCGCCTGCGTCACAGTGTGTTGTTTGTCATCCCCCTCGGTTTGCTGGCTGCCGGGCTGATTCTGGCCCTGCTGCACTGGACTCTGCGCCCCGTGCGCCGGGCCACCGCGCTGGCAGCGGAGATCGGCCCGCAGGCACCGGACCAGCGCATCCCGCTGGCCGACCTGCCAAGGGAAGTACAACCCCTGGCCGAAGCCGCGAACCGGGCACTGGACCGCCTGGCCAGCGCCTACGACGCCTCCCAGCGCTTTATTGCCGATGCCGCCCACGAGCTGCGCACACCGCTGACAGTGCTGGACCTGCGTTTGCAGGACGCGCGCCGGAGCGGCAATCCGGACTGGCCAGCGCTGGAACAGGAAATGCGTCAACTCACCCGCCTGGTCGAGCAGCTGCTGGCATTGGCGCGGCAGGATGAGGGACAGCGGGCAACCGCAACGGGCGAGCGCACCGCACTGTCACGCCTGGTGCGCGAGGTAGCGGCATCACTGCTGCCGCTGTTCGAGGAGCAGCAACGTGCGCTGGAGGTGGCGGTAGAGGATGGCCTGCACTCCAATGGACAGGCAGAGGAGTTGCGTCAGGCGCTGGTCAACCTGCTGGAGAATGCGCTGCTGCACGGCCAGGGCAAGGTACGGCTGCAGGCCAGGCGGAACGGGCAATGGGTTGAGGTCAGCGTCGGCGATGAGGGCCAGGGCGTGCCGCCGGTGCAGCAGGAGGCGATGTTCGAGCGCTTTCGCAAGGGCAGGCAGGGCAGCAGCGGCACCGGGCTTGGCCTGCCGATTGTTCGGCGGGTGGTCGAAAACGCCGGCGGCAGCGTGCGCTTTGACGCGGCGCTACCGAGCACCCTGCGTCTCAGCCTGCCGGCCGCCGACTGAGGTCGGCAACAGACCTTAGGACAACAACCGCGGCCCCAGCCAGTCGAGATACTGCTGTCGCAGGCTCTGGTGTTCGTTGGCCAGGTGGTGACGGGCAGTGGGCAGATAGAAGGTATCCAGGCCGGCGAACTTGCTCTCCAGAACCTGGATGTTGTGCTGCCAGTCCACGGTACCGTCTTCCTGCCCCTGAATAATCAGCGGCTGATGCTCCACCGCCGCCGCCGATTCGATGCGCGGAATCCAGCGCTCCAGCGCCTGCACCCAGGCCACCGGCAGCACCTGCGGCTGCAGCGGATCGCGCGAGCGGATGAACTCGAGAAAGGCCTCGTCGGTGGAGTTATCGGTAAAGCGCCGCCCCAGCTGCTGCACAAAGCCGCCAAGCAGCTTCAACCCCATTTGCGAGAACAGCCACTGGCGAGGACGCACCAGTGGCGCCATCAACACCGTGCGCCCAAGCTGGGCGGGCAATTCGCCGTGCAGCAGGCGATCAATCAGAATCGCGCCACCGGTGCTCTGCCCCAGCATGTGCCAGGGCGCCGGTAGCTGCCAGAGCAAGGCTTGCTCCAGCACACCGTCAAGCACCTTCTGGTAGCGCAGGAAACAATCGATACTGGCGCGCTCGCCGCTGGACAGGCCGTGTCCGGGCAGATCAAAGGCCAGCACCGCGTAGTGCTGCTCCAGCGCCCACTGGATCAGGTGCCGATACAGCCCCATGTGATCGTAATAGCCATGCAGAATCAGCAGCGTGCCGCGCGCGACCGGCGGCTTCCATATCTGCGTGGCAACGCTGAAACCATCCACCTCGATGCGACCCAGGTGCTGAGCCGCGCGGTCGTGGAAGTCAATGCCGTAGTAGCCGGCGTAACGACGCGCAGCCTCGTCGGCAGCGCGGCCCGGTTCCAGCTGCGGCAGGGAGTCGGCAAGGGAAGAAAAAAAAGCCTGATCCATCGAGTGTCTCGTCTGGTGGTATGACCCGCGAGTCACTCCCTGATCTGCGGGGGCCCCGGCACAATTGCGCCCGTCGGGCATGCTTTGCAACAGATCATCGTGTAACATACCGCGTCTCCAATTTCCACGTCCTGATGCGCGTAGCGCGCAGGTTGTCAGCACAGTGAGGGTGTAACATGACAGATCGCGTCCAAGTTGGCAGTTTGCAAGTAGCCAAGGTTCTCCACGATTTCATCAACGAGCGTGCCATTCCCGGCACCGGTGTTGACGCCGCCGCCTTCTGGTCCGGTGTCGAAGCGCTGATCAAGGACCTGGCTCCCAAGAACAAGGCACTGCTGGCCAAGCGCGACGACTTCCAGGCCCAGATTGATGCCTGGCACCAGGCTCGTGCCGGTCAGGCGCACAACGCCGCCGAATACAAAGCCTTCCTCCAGGAAATCGGCTACCTGCTGCCCGAGCCGGCTGACTTCCAGGCCACTACCCAGAACGTCGACGAAGAAATCGCCACCATGGCCGGCCCGCAGCTGGTTGTGCCGGTGATGAACGCCCGTTTTGCCCTGAACGCCGCCAACGCCCGCTGGGGTTCGCTGTACGACGCACTGTACGGTACCGACGCCATCTCCGAAGAAAACGGCGCCACCAAGGGCCCGGGCTACAACGAGATCCGTGGCAACAAGGTCATCGCCTTTGCCCGCGCCTTCCTTGATGAGGCAGCTCCGCTGGCCAATGGTTCCCACGTTGACTCCACCAGCTACACCGTCAAGGACGGCCAACTGAGCGTTGCCCTGAAAGACGGCAGCACCACCGGCCTGAAAGACGCCGCCCAGTTCATCGCCTTCCAGGGCGACGCTGCGGCCCCGACTGCCGTGCTGCTCAAGCACAACGGCCTGCACTTCGAAATCCAGATCGATGCAACCAGCAACATCGGCCAGACCGACGCTGCCGGCGTGAAAGACGTGCTGATGGAATCGGCACTGACCACCATCATGGACTGCGAAGACTCCGTTGCCGCTGTTGATGCCGACGACAAGACCGTTGTCTACACCAACTGGCTGGGCCTGATGAAAGGTGATCTGGCCGAGTCCGTCAGCAAGGGCGGCAGCAGCTTCACCCGCACCATGAACCCCGACCGCGAATACACCAAAGCCGACGGTTCCACCCTGACCCTGCACGGCCGCTCGCTGCTGTTCGTGCGTAACGTTGGCCACCTGATGACCAACGATGCGATCCTCGACCAGGACGGCAACGAAGTACCGGAAGGCATCATGGATGCTGCGGTCACCAGCCTGATCGCGATCCACAACCTGAACGGCAACACCAGCCGCAAGAACACCCGCACCGGTTCGGTTTACATCGTTAAGCCGAAAATGCACGGTCCGGAAGAAGTGGCCTTCACCAACGAGCTGTTCGGCCGTGTTGAAGACATGCTGGGCCTGACCCGCAACACGCTGAAAGTCGGCATCATGGACGAAGAGCGCCGCACCACCATCAACCTGAAAGCCTGCATCAAGGCCGCCAGCGAGCGCGTTGTGTTCATCAACACCGGCTTCCTCGACCGCACCGGTGACGAGATCCACACCTCCATGGAAGCCGGCGCGTTCATTCGCAAGGGTGAGATCAAGGGCGCAGTCTGGATCGGCGCGTACGAAAACAACAACGTCGACATCGGTCTGGCCACCGGCCTGAAAGGCCGCGCGCAGATCGGTAAAGGCATGTGGGCCATGCCCGACCTGATGGCGGCCATGCTGGAGCAGAAGATCGGTCACCCGATGGCTGGCGCCAACACCGCGTGGGTTCCGTCCCCGACTGCCGCCACCCTGCACGCCCTGCACTACCACAAGGTCAACGTTGCCGAGCGTCAGGACGAGCTGGCCAAGCGCACCCCGGCCTCGGTTGACGACATCCTGACCATCCCGCTGGCGCCCAGCACCGACTGGTCCGCTGCCGACATCCAGCAGGAACTGGACAACAACGCCCAGGGCATCCTCGGCTACGTTGTACGCTGGATCGACCAGGGTGTTGGCTGCTCCAAGGTACCGGACATCAACGATGTGGGCCTGATGGAAGACCGCGCTACCCTGCGTATCTCCAGCCAGCACATCGCCAACTGGCTGCGTCACGGCATCTGCACCGAAGATCAGGTCATGGAAACCATGAAGCGCATGGCTGCAGTGGTTGACCGTCAGAACGAAAGCGACCCGGCCTACAAGCCGATGGCGCCGAACTTTGACGACAGCGTTGCCTTCCAGGCCGCCGTTGAGCTCTGCGTTGAAGGCACCAAGCAGCCGAACGGCTACACCGAGCCGGTCCTGCACCGCCGCCGCCGCGAGTTCAAGGCCAAGTTCGGCCTGTAATACTTGCAGCAACGAAGAAGCCCGGCCACCGCGCCGGGCTTTTTTGTGCCTCCCAACCCGGCAAGCGCCGCAGGGCGGGCGAAGACAAGGGCGTGACCGCGCGCACTACTCCGGCGTTGGGCCGCTGCTGAATCAGCTTTGACTGTTGCATGCCCATTCGACCTGCCCGCACAACGCAGGCATGATGACAGCAGGCACATTCAACGCAGGAGGCGTTCCAGTTCAGTCAAAAACCTGTTGGCCATGCTCATTACCCTTGTCAGCGCCTCGGCTGCAGAGGCCGCAAGCATGCGCTGCGATCACGGCATCATTGCTACCGGCGCGCTGCAGGCCGAAGTCTTAGAGCAATGCGGCGAGCCTGACTCGCGCCAACACACCCCGCGTCATATCGACGCCGATGGCTACCCGGCCGACGGCAGCGTCACGGTCGATCACTGGGTCTATGGTCCAAGCAACGGCATGGTCCGCGAGCTGCGCTTTATTGACGGGCGGCTGGTCGATATCGAGAGCACACGACGCTGAGCCCAGGAGCAAGAGATGAAATACATATTCGAGGTAACCATCAAAACCGGCTACCGCGCCGAGGATTACGCCGAGGCCTGGGTGCATGCCAGCGAGCTGATCCAGCGCGCCCCGGGCGCCCGCGGCACCGAGCTGCACCGCAGCCTGCAATCGCCAGACAAGCTGATTGCCATCGCCCACTGGGACAGCAAGGCCCAGCGCGATGCGATGGAGGGCAAGCCGAACGCCGAGGTAGCCGAGATCATTCGCGGCGCAGCGCACTTTTGCGAGATCCGCCTGATTGGCGAGTTCGACGAGCCGGAGTGGGTGGTCATGCCGCCCGGCCAGTAACGGCTTGCGGTACACTCAGCGCAGCCCACTGACCCGCCCAGCGAGCGCACCATGAAAGCAGCTGTCGTCACCGACGTATCCAAAGCCCCGACCTACGCAGACTTCCCCGCCCCTAGGCCGCAGCCAGGCGAATTGCTGGTGACGGTGCGCGCCAGCGCACTTAGCCAACTGGTACGCGCGCAAGCGTCTGGTCGTCACTACACCAGCCCGAAGCCACCCTTTGCGCCGGGCGCAGACGGTGTGGGCGTGCTTGAAAATGGTCAACGCGTCTACTTTGCCTTTCCGCGCAACCCGGTCGGCGCCATGGCCGAGCAGGTCTGCGTGCAGGCCGACTGCGTGGTCCCCCTGCCGGATGGCATCGACGACATCACCGCCGCCGCCATCGCCAACCCCGGCATGTCGTCCTGGGCCGCACTGACAGAACGGGCGCAGCTGCAGCAAGGCGAAGGCGTACTGATCAATGGCGCCAACGGCGCCTCCGGGCGACTGGCGATTCGCATTGCCCGCCACCTGGGCGCCGGACGTATCGTGGTCACCGCCCGCAACACGGCGGCCGAGGCCGACCTGAGGGCGCTGGGCGCAGACGTATTCATCGCCTTGGGCCAAGAGCCGGACGCGCTGCAGGCTGCCCTGCGCGCCGAGATCGACAAGGGCATTGGCGTGGTACTGGACTATGTCTGGGGCAGTTCGGCTGAAACCATCATGCAGGCGGCCACCAGCCATGCACCCGGTGAGGCCGCGCAACGGATACGCTTCGTCAATATTGGCTCACTGGGCGGGCTGAACATTAACCTGCCAGCCGGCCTGCTGCGAAGCACTGGTCTGGAGTTGATGGGCAGCGGCCTGAGCAGCGTATCCAATGCCGACCTGGTGCGCTGCATCGGCGAGATGTTCAAGGTGATGCGGCACATCGGCCTGGAGATCGACGCCGTGGGTCGTCCACTGACAGAGGTCGAGCAGGTCTGGGCCAATAGCCAGGACCGCAGCCGCGTGGTCTTTACCCTTTAGCCGCAGGCTTCAGGGCATCCAGCCACTCGCTCTGCAGGCTCAGCTGCTCTTCGGGCAGGCCGCGCGCAGCCAGCTCGCGGCGCAAGGCTTCACGCTCGGCCACCAGCTCCAGCATATCGCTGCTATTGCCCTCCAGGTGATGCATCTCCTGCAACCCCAGGTGGTAGAAGCGCATCACCCGCATGGCGTTCTCGTCTCCGGCCTGCACCCCCTCTTTGACCTGATGCATCTGATTGGTCACGCGCATCAACGCGCGCTTGAGCCGCCAGCCATAGGCGGCCGAGTCCATCCACGGCTGCTTGAGAAACACCGTGCGCACCAGAATCGCGGTCAGTGCCGCAGCCAGGGCCACCCCGGTGACATTCAGCCCGAAGTTGCTCTCCTGCGCACTGCCGAACAGGCCGATCAGCAACGCCGGCAGCCCCATGCCGAACACGGCAAAGATAGCCACCACAATGATGGTGCTGCGCCGCGTCTGGCTACGGAAGGTTTCTGGGTCACGATGTTCGATACGAAATAGTTCGCTCACTGGCTATTACCCTGACAACATGCAAAGGCGACAGTGTAAGCGCTGGACAGCACAGAGCGCAGCCATACCAATAAAGATTGGCCCGCCGATTGTTGCCCTGCCCTCAACGCGATACCATTTGCGGTCCGCACGACCGAGGCCGCCTGACGCTGGCCGGTCTGCCCATCTCTTTCCCGAGGAACCGTTACGCCGTGAATCGACGTTTACTCGCCCCGCTGCTTGCTCTGGGTCTGGCGATCCTGCAAGGCTGCGCGACCTACACCACACCTGCTGCCGGGGTAAACATGGCCGCTCTGGGCGATGCTGACATCAGCGCCCTGATGGCGCTGGAGCCGGCAGTCCAATTCCCGGCGCGACTGGCTACCGTACGCGTGCAGTCGTCCGGCTACCACTCACTGACAGCAGACAGCTATGGCAGCGGTCAGTTCAGCGTGGTCACGACCCGCGATATCGAAAGCGCCGACGATCTACAGCGTCTGGCCAGCCAGGATCAGCTCAGCGCGGTAGCGCCCATGACGCGCCTGATTCTGCCGCAGGAACTCAACACCCTGCGCGACCTGCGCCTTGGCGCTGCTCGCCTGAAAGCCGACCTGCTACTGGTCTACACGCTGGACACCAGCTTCAATGTCGAGAGCACGGCGCTGGGCCCGCTGTCTGCCATTACCCTGGGCTTTCTGCCGAACAAACAGGCCTTTGTCAGCGCCACCACCTCGGCTCTGCTGGTCGATGTGCGCACCGGTTTTGTATACGGGGCGGCCGAGGCGACCGAGCGCGAATCCCAGCGCGCGACCATGTGGAACAGCCGGGAAGCCATTGACTCCGCGCGCCAGCAGGCAGAAGCGCAGAGCTTCCACAGCTTTGTTGGCGAGTTCGAGCGCCTCTGGCAAGCCACCCTGGCAGAGCATCTGACAGTCGTCGAGCCAGAACCGGTCATCGTGCCCACGCCCAGGCAAACGCCCGAGCCGACAGTCACGCCGGCGCTGCCGCCCGTGCTGGACCCGACACCGGGCACCTACACCTTCTGACTCACCCGCTGCCCGCGCTGCGGGCGGCCTCTGCGGTGCAAATCAATGCCCACCCCCTGGATGCTGCCACTGTTGCTGGCCACAGGTTACGGCCTCTGGCTGGCGCTGCGGCGGCCCGCTGACGGCACCACGCCCGCCCCGATACCCAGGCTGCATCTACCCCTGTTTCTGCTCGCACTGGCGCTGGTCAGCACCGCACTGATGCTCAGCGGCCTGGTCAACGAGCTGGACCAGCAGATATTACTCAGCCTACGCACGCATCTGCCGCCCGCGCTGATAGCGCTACTGGGCTGGATTACCCATAGCGGCTCTTCCGTGTTTCTTACACTACTGATGGCATCGGCCAGCGGCTACCTGTTGGCCCGGGGCCAGCGCGCCAACGCCCTGTTGCTCAGCCTTAGCGGACTGGCAGGCGCACTGCTGGTGGTTCTGCTGAAGATGCTGTTCGCACGCCAGCGCCCTGCGCTGTGGGACACTCTGGAGCTGAGCAGCTTCAGCTTTCCCAGCGGCCACACCATGGGCACGGCCGCCTGCGCCAGCGCACTGGCCGTTGTCCTGTGCCGGGTGTCCCCGGCACAGAGCCGCACTTGGTGGGGGCTGGCTCTAGGCTGGGTTGCGCTGGTGGGTCTGTCGCGCCTGACGCTTGGGGTGCACTGGCCAACCGACGTGTTTACCGGAGCAACCCTGGGCATCGCCCTGACGTTACTGGTCAGCAGGCTGCCCGGTTGCCGCCAGCAGCCCTGAGGCCCCGCCGGGGCGAGTCAACGTCAGCGCGCCTGCCGCGCGGGCAGCATGCGTCGTAGCGTATCGTCGCGCAGCACACAGTGGTGCAGCACCGCCGCAGCGGCATGCAGGCCAATCAGCCAGTAACCAGCCACACCAAGCCACTCATGAACTTCCTTCAGCTGGCCGGCCAGCGCCTGGTTCGGCGCCAGCAATGGCGGTAGCGCAATACCGAGGATCTGCGTCTTGTCCGCCGCACTGAGTACCAGCCAGCCAAGCAGCGGCAGACCGATCATCAGGCCATATAACGCCAGGTGCATGGCCGCTGCCAGCGTGTTCTGCCAGCCCGCCGACACGGCGGCGGGCGCAGGCAACAGCAGGCGTGCCAACAAGCGAGCCCAAACCATCACCCAAACCAGCATGCCCAGCGCAAAGTGCCACTGCTTGAGCAGCTCCCTGGGTTCACTGCCACGGGGGAAATTCCCCTTGAGCTCAATACAGGCGTAGACCGCTGCGATCAGCAGCAGCATGAGCCAGTGGAGGGCAATGGAAAGGCCGTGATAACGGCGTGGAGAGGCGTGCATGGCGGGTACCTGTAGGCAGTTGCGAACGTGGTCGCGACATTACGCCGGCCACCTTAACCCAGCCTTAAGGCTTGGCCTGTCATGACGCGGCGATTGAACCTTCGGCCGGCGGATCAGGACTAAAAACCAAACCCATCTTGCCACCAGGTTAGAGACCGACCATGCCCATCACCGCAGGGACGCCACTGGCAGCGGACACACCGCTGTTCATTGTGCTCAACACCGGCTCCGGCCGTCACCGGGGCAACGAAGTGGAAGACAGCATCCGCCGCGTATTGGATAAGGCCGGGCGGCGCTACGAGCTGTTCAAGGTTGGCTCCGGCAGCGACCTTGAAAACGCAGCCCGGCAGGCACTGCAACGTGCCCGCAGCGAAGGCGGAGCGGTGATCGCCGCGGGCGGCGACGGCACGCTCAACGCCGTCAGCAATGTCGTGCTGGGCGCGGATGTGCCCTTCGGCATTCTCCCCCAGGGCACCTTCAACTATTTCGGACGCACCTACGGCATCTCCCAGGATACCGAGACCGCCACCCGCAGCCTGCTCGACTCCGTGGTAGAGCCGGTTCAGGTCGGCCAGCTCAACGGCCACGTGTTTCTGGTCAACGCCAGCCTGGGCCTGTACCCGGACCTACTGGAAGACCGCGAGGCCTATAAGCAGCGCTATGGCCGCAGCCGCTGGGTGGCGCTCTGGTCCGCCCTGGTCACCCTAATGCGCGCGCACCGCCAGCTCAACCTGCAACTGGACAATGGCGAGCAGACACGTCATCTGCGCACCCAGACCATCGTGGTTGGCAACAACGAGTTGCAGCTGGAGCATATCGGCATTCATGAGCAGACACGTCTGCAGCAAGGCCAGCTGGTGGCCATGACCGCGCGTCCACTTGGCACCCTGGCGCTCTACGGCCTGGTATTGCGCGGCCTGCTGAGCCGCATGGGCGAAGACGAGCACGTCATCAGCTTTGGTTTCAAACATCTGCGGGTAAACCTCAGCCATCGCCGCCGCCGGGTCAAAGTGGCGATGGATGGCGAGATACGCTGGATGCAGTCGCCGCTGGAGTTCCGCGTTGCCGAGCAGCCGCTGCCCCTGCTGGTGCCGCGCGACGACAGCCTGCGGGAGCGTGCATGACGCGTATCCTGCACCTCTCCGACCCGCACTTTGGCACTGAGCAGCAAACAGTCATGACGGCGCTGATGCAGCTGGTAGAGCAGCAGCGCCCGACCCTGGCACTGCTCAGCGGCGATATCACTCAGCGTGCCCGACCAGATCAGTTTCGCCGCGCCCGGCGCTTCATGGAGCAGCTCGGCATACCGATGCTGGCGGTGCCCGGCAACCATGACATGCCGCTGTTCAACCCGTTCAAGCGGCTATTGCGCCCCTACGGCCACTATCAGGACAACTTTGCCGCCGACCTGGAACCCGTGCTGGAAACCGAACGCCTGCTGGTACTGGGCGTGAACTCCTCGCGCGCGGACCGGCACAAGAACGGGGAGCTGACCGATGAGCAGATCCAACGCGTTGAGCAGCGCCTGCGCCGGGCCAGTGCCCGTCAGCTGCGCATCGTCATGCAGCACCATCCGGTGCGCGCGGTGGAAAGCTCGGACCGCAGCAACCTGCTGATCGGTGGCGATGCCGTGGTGCCGCGCTGGGTTGATGCCGGGCTGGACCTGCTGCTTGCCGGACACATTCACCTGCCCTACGTGCGCCCGCTGAACGGTCAAACCAGCGGCCGCCAGGCCTGGACAGCGCAGGCCGGCACTGCGCTGTCGTCACGTGTGCGCGGCGAGATCCCCAACTCGGTGAATCTCATCGAGCACAGCACAGACGGCCCTTTCCACGCCTGTTCGGTGGCCCGCTGGGACTACGCCGACACCAGCCAAAGCTTCCGTCTCTACAGCCACACCGATCTGGCGCTGGATCGCAGCGCCTGACTCGCCCGCTGATCCGCCTGGGCAACAGAGCGTCCGCCACAGCGCAACGCAAACCTGGCAGCAAGATCGGTATACTGAGCGGCTTTGCTGATCTGGCGGGTACCCATGACCGACTTGAGTCTCTGGCAATACGCATTAATCGGTCTGGTCTTTGTCTGGAGCGGCTTCGTACGCTCCGGCCTGGGCTTTGGCGGCGCAGTACTGGCGCTCCCCTTTCTGCTGCTGATACACGATGACCCGCTGGTATTCCTGCCGCTGATTGCCGCTCACCTGCTGCTGTTCTCCTCACTCACGGTGATCATGAACAACCGAAGGCAACCCGAGACGGCGCAGCAGACCGGCAGCGCAGGCGGCTCGGTCGACTGGCGCTACCTTGGTCACATGCTGCTGGTGATGATGATCCCCAAGCTGATCGGCGTATTCGGCCTGCTGACCCTGCCGCCGAAGATCATGAGTCTGATCATCTTTGTGATCGTCTCTGGCTACGCCCTGTCGTACATCTTCAACCGTCCCTTTCGCAGCAACAGCCGGGTAGTCGATACCCTGTTCCTGATGCTGGGCGGCTATATCAGCGGCACCTCGCTGATCGGCGCGCCATTGATCATTGCGGTGGCGGCGCAGCATGTTGCGCGCGAAAAACTGCGCGACACGCTGTTCGTACTCTGGTTCGTGCTGGTTTCGATCAAGATGGCCGCCTTTGTCTGGGCCGGCGTAGATCTGCAACTGATCCATCATCTCTGGCTGCTGCCCTGCGTGACCGTTGGCCACCTGATCGGCCTGCGCTTTCATAACCGCATGCTGCACAACGACAGCGGCCAGTTCTTCCGCGTGCTCGGCGTAACCCTGCTGGTGACCAGCGCCGTGGGGCTGGGCAAGGTTTTCATGACCTGACAGGCAATCAGGGTCTATGCTTGGGTGCAGCAAACAAGGAGAGACACCCATGCATGGACTGACCCTGTACAGCAATCCGCAATCACGCGGCCGCCTCGTACACTGGATGCTTGAAGAACTGCAGATGCCGTATGAAACCGTCTGGATCGACTACGGCGACGAGATAAAAAGCGCGCACTATCGCGCCATCAACCCGATGGGCAAGGTGCCTGCGCTGATGCACGGTGACCTGCTGATCACCGAATGTGCCGCCATCTGCGCCTATCTGGCCGACCGCTTCCCCCGCACCCAACTGGCGCCGCCGGTCGACGACCCGCGCCGCGCCGCCTACCTGCGCTGGCTATTCTTTGCCGCCGGTCCGCTGGAGCAGGCCATCACCGCCCGCAAACTTGACTGGGAGGTGCCGGAGGGACGCGAGCGCATGGTCGGCTTCGGCAGCTTTGAAGACACCCTGGCCACCGTGCAGCAGGCGCTGCTGGGCGGCCCCTGGCTGTGCGGCAACCACTTCACCGCCGCCGACCTCTACCTGGCAGCGCAGCTAGGCTGGGCGATGAGCGAGGGCATCGTGCCCGAGCGTCCGGGCTTTGCCGAGTTTGTGGCGACCGCCTTTGAGCGCCCGGCGGCCATCCGGGCAAAGGCCTTTAACGATCAATACATGGCCGGCAGGTAGGGTCTGTTGCCACCAACTCCTCGGGGTGACGACGCTGCCGCAGCCAGGACAGCAAAAACAGCCCCAAACCGGCTACGGCGGTCAACGCACCAACGTAGCCGGTCACAGTCCAGCCCAAGCTGGCACCAATCGCCAGACCGCCCAGCCAGGGCCCCAGCGCATTGGCCACGTTAAATGCGGCGTGATGGGAGGCTGCAGCCAGCGTCTGTGCATCTGCGGCCACATCCATCAAACGGGTCTGCAGCGGGGGCGACAAGGCCACCATGGTGCCGACCAAAAACGCCGCCAGCAGCGCACTCCATAAGGTCTGCACGGCAAAGGGAAACAGCAGCAGCACCGCCACACTCCAGAGCAGAACCACCCCGACCGCAGCAAACTGCAGGCGCTCAAACAGCCAGCCTCCGGCCAGATTGCCCACCAGGGTGCCAGCGCCAAAGGTGGCTACCGCCAGCGGCACAACCAGGGGCGCAACCCCGGTCACCACAAGCAGGGTTACCGCCAGGTAGCTGAATACGCAAAACATGCCGGCAAAGCCAATGGCGCCGATGCCCAGCGCATACCACACCTGAATACGGCGAAAGGCTTGCAGCTCGGCCAATGGGTTGCTGCGCACCACACTCCGATCCAGCGGCAAAAACAGCGCGATCAACAGCACCGTGAGCAGCGCAATCACGGCCACCGCAACAAAGGCGTAGCGCCAGTCAATCTGCTGCCCGAGCAGGGTCGCCAGCGGGTTGCCCACCAGGATCGCCAGTGTCAGGCCCAGCATTACCAAGCTGATCGCCGCCGCGCGCTTGTTCGGCGCCACCAGCGAGGCCGCCACCAACGCCGCCACACCAAAGTAGGCGCCGTGCGGCAGGCCGGCGACAAAGCGCGCCAATAGCAGGCTGTGGTAGTCCGGGGCCAGTGCGCTGGCCAGATTGCCCAGAGCAAAGAACACCATCAGCAGCAACAGCAGATGCCGGCGGTACAGCATGGCGCCAAAGATCGCCAGAATCGGTGCCCCGACCACCACGCCCAGTGCGTAGCTGCTGATCACATGTCCTACCTGCGGTTCGGTAACCCCCAGATCGGCGGCGATGGTGGGCATCAGCCCCATGATCACGAACTCACCGGTGCCAATGCCAAAGCCACCCACGGCCAGCGCCAGCAAAATCAGCCAGGATAATGAGCCAGCAGGGTGAGCGGGGGAAACATCGGTCAGGTCTGCAGACAACTCGGACATGCATACTCCAGAACGGCGGGAAAAACGCGCCATTATTCCTGCTTTATCCGACAGGGTGAAGCATTGATTCGATATTTATGGAAATTAGGAATAAATCGTTGCCGTCAACCCGCCTCAGACGTACGCCGACACATAATCACCGGACCAAACGCGGCCAACGTCCAGCCTTGGCTGCTATGCTGGCCCGCCGAGCCTCGCCGGAGACCCCATGTGGGAGCTGAGTAGTTACATAGGCCTGTTTCTGATCGCATTTGGCGCCGCCACGGTGCTGCCGCTGCAGTCGGAGTTTGCACTGGTCGCCATGCTGCTGAGCGGTCACTACGACCCGCAGCCGGTCCTGCTGGTCGCCACCGCCGGCAACCTGCTGGGGGCCATGCTCAACTGGTGGTTGGGGCGCTATATCACGCATTTTCAGCAGCGCCGCTGGTTTCCGCTCACACCCGAGCGCCTGGCCCGCACCCAGGCGGCCTATCACCGCTGGGGGTATTGGTCGCTGCTGCTGAGCTGGGCCCCCTTTATCGGCGACCCGCTGACCATTGTTGCCGGTGTGATGCGTGAGCCGCTGTGGCGCTTCACCCTGATCGTGGCAATCGCCAAGGGTGGGCGCTATCTGCTGCTGACCGCTGCTACGCTGGGATGGATGGCCTAAGGGGCCAGAGCAAACCAGGCTCAGCGCTGGCTGGCGATATACAGCGCTTCTACCTTGGCGCGCGCCCAGGGCGTGCGGCGCAGAAACTTCAGGCTGGAATTCATGCTCGGCTCATGCACGAAGCAGTTGATCGGTACCTGACGGCCCAACTCCTCCCAGCCGTAGCATTCCACCAGAGACTCCAGCAGAGCCTTGAGGGTTACGCCGTGCAAGGGGTCAACAGCGCACGGGGGTTGGTTCAATGACATGCCGCTTTCCTTCAATAGCCGATAACGCTGCATTCTACGCCAGCCCAGCCCCTAACACCCCAACAATGCTAGAATTCGCCGCTTCCACCCAGCCATTCGCGGACTTCCGACGTGCCCCAGCCAGCCTCCGACTTTGACGTTATCGTACTGGGCGCAGGCGCCTCCGGGCTGATGTGCGCCGCAACGGCAGGCCAGCGCGGACGCCGGGTGCTGGTGCTGGAGCGGGCCAACCGCATCGGCAAGAAGATCCTTATGTCCGGCGGCGGTCGCTGCAACTTCACCAATTACAGTGTGGAGGCGGACAACTTCATTTCCGCCAACCCGCACTTCTGCAAATCCGCCCTCAAGCGCTACAACCAGTGGGACTTCATCTCAATGGTCGGCAGCTACGCCATCGACTATGAGGAGCGCAAACACCAGCAGCTGTTCTGCCGTGACTCGGCCAAGCCGATTCTCGACATGCTGGAGAATGAGTGCCTGCAAGCCCAGGTGGACATTCGCACCCACTGTGAGCTGAGCAGCGTAGAGCGCCAGGAGAGTGGCGGCTTCACCCTGCAGGTTGAACAGCAGGGCCGCCCAGTCACCCTTCGCTGCCAGTCACTGGTGGTCGCCACCGGCGGGCTGTCGATTCCGACCCTGGGCGGCAGCGGCATCGGCTATCAGCTCGCCGAGCAGTTCGGCCTCAAACTGACGCCTCGCCACGCCGGCCTCGTGCCCTTCACCTTCAGCGACCAGTTCAAGGCCGTTTGCGAGCGCCTGGCCGGCCTCGCGCTGGACGTCGACGTCAGCTGCAACGGGCAACATTTCAGCGAAGCGATGCTGTTTACCCATCGCGGCCTGAGCGGCCCGGCGATGCTGCAGATATCCAACTACTGGCACAGCGGCGATACCCTGCGCGTTGACCTGCTGCCCAGCCTGGACGCCGCCCAATGGCTGCTGGATGAAAAACAGCATCAACCGCGCAGCCGGCTGAAGACGCGCCTCTGCATTCATCTGGCCAAATCGCTGGTGGCGGAGCTGCAAACGCTCTGGTGGCCAGCCGATGACGATACCGCGCTGGCCGAGATGCCTGACCGCCAACTGCGCGAGATTGGCGCCCTGCTCAACGGCTGGCAGCTCAAGCCCTCGGGCACCGAGGGCTACCGCACGGCGGAGGTCACCCTGGGGGGTGTCAGTACCGATGACGTCAGCTCCAAGACCATGGAGGCCAAGGCCTGTCCGGGGCTGTTCTTTATTGGCGAGGTACTGGATGTCAGCGGGCATCTGGGCGGTTTCAACTTCCAGTGGGCCTGGTCCTCTGGCTATACCGCCGGCCAGTTCGCCTGAACCGGCAGACTCAGCGCCGACGGCGCGGCCACAGGGCACAGCCCAGCAAAACGGCCAGAGCGGTGTACCAGAACCAGTTCAGATGCTGCGCATGACGGGTAAAGAAGCTGCCACCACGCGTTGGCGAATAGGGCAGATCAACCAGCATTTCGGCGCGGCTAAAGGCCGGCGTACCGGCAATCGCGCGCCCACTGGGCAAAGCCGCCACCGAGGGGCCATTGTTGATCAGGTGCAGCATGGGCACGCGGTTCTCAACAGCGCGGACGATCGACATCGCGCGATGCTGAAAGGGCTGTGAGCTTTCCCCGAACCAGTTGTCCTGGGAGACAAACAGCAGCACCTTGCCGCCGGCATCGCTGCCAATGGCCTCGGCGATAAATTCGGGGAAGGCGGTTTCGTAGCAGATCTTGGGCACTACGCGCATGCCCTCGATGGGAAAGAACACATGTTCCTGCCCCTCGCCTACCTCACGCAGATAGTCGCCAAAAAACCGGGTTGTCAGCCAGTTGATACCCGGCAGCGTCCAGAAGTCGGGCAGGTACTCGCCAAAGGGCACCCGCTGCATCTTGCGGTACTGATCTACCAGCGCCCCCTCCTGCCCAAGCCAGCCCAGGGTGTTGTAACTGACCGGTGTGGCGTGGCGGTTACGGGTTTCCACGTCGTGAAAAAACAGGTCCGAGGACATGCCCAATATCTGATCGGCCCAGGCTTGGCGCACACTTTGCTGGTCAAAGTAGCCCTTGTAACGCGCCTCCGGCCAGGCCACCCAGCGCGCGCCTGCAGCGGACAGCCGGCGGGTAGCTACCATTTCTTCTGGGTACTCGCGCGAGTAGCCCTCTGGCGGCGCAGGAATACGCCGGGTTGGCGCGTCATTGGGCTGCACCAGACCAATACGCATGGTGGGCCAGGCCGCAGCCTGGCGATCCCAGTGGCCCAGGGCAAACCAGCCATAAACGAACCAGATCAGCACCAGCGCGCTGCCGCCCAGCGCCAACTGCCCCTTGAGGCCGCCAAGATCACGCTGCAGCCACTGGAACAACAGCGCGCTGGTCAACAGCATCAGCATGTCCAAGCCCTGAGCGCCCACCAGGTCAACCCCCTGTATCGCCAGCACAAACGCCGCCTGGGTTTCACTAAAGCGCAGGTCAAACAGCGTCGGGTACAGCGCGCAGGCGATCACCAGCGCCAGCGGGAAGCTGATCAGATCAAGCTGCGGCAGCCGCCGCGAGATCAGACGAAACAGCACGCAGCCGACGGCAATGGAGGCGCCGGCATACAGCCAGAACAAAGAGGCCAGCAGCAAACTGACCGGCAGCGACAGCCCCTTCAGGTGAATGACAAAATCGACCATCCAATAGGCAGTGCCGATGTAAAACACCGTGCCGCAGCACCAGCCCAGCAGCGCGGCCTGACGCAGGCTGCTGGCGTGCAGGGCAAACAGTAGCGGTACCCAGCCAATCCAGCCGCTCCAATAGAGCCCGCCGTCGACCCAGGGCAATGACAGCATTGCCCCGGAGAGCAGCGCCAGCAATAAGCGAGTCAGCGCACGCTGACGCACCTGGACGCACAGCGACGTTGTTGCAGCGTACTTCAGCTCAGGCTTACCCACCGCCGCCATAATGACCTGCTCCACAGCCTTGCCGGTGCGCCAGCCGGCGACGAGTCAGCGCGCGTGCGGGGCACCCACACCCCGGCCATTGACGATAGAAACCGCTTACCCTGCTGCCCATCACCTGAACGGGTGAACGCTTGCTGGCCGCCCGGCCACAAAACTCGCTATGCTTGGCGCTTGCCTGCGACAAGGAACCCGCCATGCCTCACTGGATGACAGGCCTGCTGACCTGCCTGCTGATCTTGCTCAACACCCTTATCGGTATCGGCCCGATGCTGCTGCTGGGCCTGATCAAGCTGCTGCCGTGGCCGACCCTGCAACGCGCCTGCTCGGCCGGCGTGATGTGGATCGCCGAGACCTGGGCCGAGGGCAACAAGGCGATTTTCGCCCTGCTCACCCCGACCCACTGGGACATCCGCTGCGATGCACAGCTCAGCAGCCAGCATTCCTATCTGGTTATCAGCAACCACCAGTCCTGGGTCGACATCCCCGCGCTGGTCAAGGCGTTCAATCGCAAGACGCCGTACTTCAAGTTTTTCCTCAAGCGCGAACTGATCTGGGTGCCGTTTCTCGGGCTGGCGTTCTGGGCGCTGGACTACCCCTTCATGAAGCGTTACAGCAAGGCGCATCTGGACCGCCACCCCGAAGATCGTGGCAAGGACCTGGAGATTACCCGCCGCGCCTGCGAAAAATTCCAGAGCCTGCCGGTGACCGTGGTCAACTATCTGGAAGGCACGCGCTTCACGCCGGCCAAGCAACAGCAACAACAGTCTCCTTACCGCCACCTGCTCAAACCCAAGGCGGGCGGCATTGCTTTTGTAGTCGCCGCCCTGGGTGCCCAAATGCGCACCGTGCTGGATGTCACCATCGTCTACCCCGAGGCAAAACCACCAGGCTTCTGGCGCCTGGTCAGCGGCCAGGTTGCGCGCGTCATCGTTGATATTCGCGAATGTCAGCTGCCGGGCGAGCTGCTGCAGGGGGATTACAGCGAAGACCCGGCGTACCGGGCCGCCTTTCAGCAGTGGGTCTCAGACCTGTGGCAGGCAAAGGACGAGCGCATCGGCGCCCTGCGCGCCGAGAACACCCGGGCAGGTGGCTGAGCGCCGCCTGCCACGGCCCTGCTCAGGAGGTGCTCCCTAGGGTGGCCAACGCTTCCTCCAGCGACTGCACCGGGAGATCCAGCGCAGCGCCAACCTCGGCGTTACATAACGCGCCGTGACTCACGTTCAGACCATTGGCCAGATGCGCATCTTCACGCAGCGCTCGCGCCACGCCCTTCTCGGCCAGCGCCTGCACAAAGGGCAGCGTGGCATTATTCAACGCCTGAGTGGCGGTACGCGCGACGCCTCCCGGCATGTTGGCCACGCAATAGTGCACCACCTCATCCACCACGTAGGTCGGCTCGGCGTGGGTGGTTGGTTTTGAGGTTTGCGCACAGCCACCCTGATCAATCGCCACATCAACCAGCACGCTGCCGGCCGGCATGCGCTGGATCAGGTCCGCACTGATCAGCTTGGGCGCAGCGGCGCCGGGCACCAGCACCGCACCAATCACCAGATCCGCCTGTAATAGCGCCGCCTCCACCGCTGTCGCCGTGGCGTAGCGGGTCTCGATGCGATTGCCGTACTGAGCATCGAGCCGGCGCAGCACATCCAGGCTCTTGTCGAGCACCATCACCTGCGCGCCCAGCCCCACCGCCATGGCCAGCGCATTGCTGCCCACCACGCCGCCGCCCAGAATGACGACGCGGCCCGCCGGCACGCCGGGCACCCCGCCCAGCAGTACGCCGCGCCCACCGCGCGCCTTCTCCAGACAACCGGCACCGGCCTGAATGGCCATACGACCCGCCACTTCGGACATCGGCGCCAGCAACGGCAAGCGCCCCTGCGCATCGGTGACGGTTTCATAGGCGACGCAGGTCGCGCCTGAGGCCAGCAGATCGCGGGTCTGGGCCGGATCCGGCGCCAGATGCAGATAGGTGAACAGCGTTTGCCCCGGACGCAGCAGGCGCCGCTCTTCAGCCTGAGGCTCCTTGACCTTGACCACCAGCTCGCTGTCGCTGAAGACCTGCTCGCGTGATACCAGCCGGGCACCTGCCTCACGGTAGGCTTCGTCAGAGAATCCAATGGCACTGCCAGCGCCGGACTGCACCAGCAACTGATGCCCGTGGCCAGTCAATTCACGCACCGAGTCGGGCGTCAGCCCCACGCGGTACTCGTGGTTCTTTATCTCAGTCGGCACACCGATATACATGATTGCTCGTCTCCTCACTGCAACTACCCCACAGTGTAGAAGAGCGCTGCCGCGCCACAACCAGGGCGTTCAGGTATCCGTAGATGGAGCAGCAGCAGCACGGCTTGCTGCGGTGCTCCCGGCCAATTCGGCGCCAAGGGGATAGCGCTGACCTGCGGCGACCACCTGATCCCGACCGCTGTGCTTGGCCTCGTACATGCGCCGGTCTGCGATACGCAGCAGCGCGCTGAGATCAGCACCATCCTCACCCAGGGTGGCAACACCGCCGCTGAAGGTAATCACCACCTGCTCCTGCCCTACCTGCAGCGGCGTCTGCGCCAGCTGCGCGCGCAAACCGTCAGCCAGGTCGGCGGCCTGCGTCAGGCTCGCCCCCGGCAGCAGCAAGGCGAACTCCTCGCCGCCGATGCGGCAGGGCAGATCCGAGTCGCGCAACCGCGCCTCCACCAGCCGCGCCGTATGTTGCAACGCGCGGTCCCCCACCTCATGCCCATAGCGATCGTTCAGGCGCTTGAACCAGTCCAGGTCCAGCACCACCAGCGACAGAGCCTCATCGTTGCGCTCGACCTGGCTGCGAATACGCCGATACTCTTCAGTCAGCCGCATACGGTTGGCCAGCCCGGTCAGACTGTCGGTACCGGCCAGCTCGATAAGCCGCAGCTCGTTATCGACTCGACTACGCTCATAGATATGCGAGAACACCATCATCGCCAGACTACTGAAGCCAATATTGGCCACCACCACCATCTGCAGCAGAGCGCTGTCACCGGTCAGGTAGCGGACGTTAAAAGCCACTACGCCCAGACCGATAAACACCAGGGACATCCAGAAACCGCCGCGCCGCCCCAGCAGCAGGTAGGAAATAATGGGAATGGTCTGAATCCAGGCGAACACCGTAAAGGAGGTGTTGGGCAGCACCAGCGCAAACTCCATGATGCAGAAAAACGGCACCAGGTAGGCCACCGTCCAGCGCCACAGGTGCGGAGTAGTGCCGATAATCGGCAGCAGAGCACCGGCAAACAGCGCGTAGGCTACTTCCAGGCTAGCCAGCGCATTGAGCCCGCGCGAAAAGTTGATGGCGGCGAACACCAGCCCCGCCACCAGGGTAATCCACAGCAGGGCGCGCAACACCGAACGGCGATGTTCTTCACTCTGTCCCAGACGCTCTGGCATCCACATCCC
This sequence comes from Halopseudomonas pachastrellae, assembly GCF_900114765.1. Classification (GTDB taxonomy): domain Bacteria; phylum Pseudomonadota; class Gammaproteobacteria; order Pseudomonadales; family Pseudomonadaceae; genus Halopseudomonas; species Halopseudomonas pachastrellae. Next base: position 101,085 of record NZ_FOUD01000009.1, on the reverse strand, counting down.
CATTCAAGTGCACAGCGGCCGACTGAGAGCCCACTGATTAATGACACAGTACACTCTGCTCGGTGATTGATCGACAGCGCCATGCATGCCTGCGAAACCACGCCTTGATTGCGGCCCGACCGAACGCGGCCCGACCAGAACACCAGAGGTCATGCGACATTAATCAGTGCTTCCCACGGATCAGAATAGACGCTAGCACTGTCTGTATCCCTGAAATGTGCAACCTTTCTCCGAAAAAGGCCCGACATTTCTGCATGATTGCTTCTCAAGAGGTCAATAAGTTGTCATGCTTGGGCGGCACGCTGGCTATTGGCCATGTGTCCTTGTCGGCCACCACCGCGATAACTAAAGCCCCGCGGCACAGATTAGCAACCAGGACTACACCGTGAGTGCTATCCCACTGCTCGTATGCGACGACTCCAACATGGCTCGGAAGCAGCTGATCCGAGCCCTGCCGGCTAATTGGCCGTTTCGCATCACCCAAGCCGCCAATGGCCTCGAAGGCCTGGAGGCCATCCGTCAGGGTAATGGCCAGATTGTTCTGCTTGACCTGACCATGCCCGAGCTGGACGGCTTTGGCGTGCTGACCCAGCTGCGCGAGGAAGGCCTCAGCCCGGAGGTCATTGTCGTCTCAGGCGACGTGCAGGAGGAAGCGGTTCGCCGTGCCAAGGCACTGGGAGCCCGTGCCTTTCTGAAAAAACCGGCCGACCCGATGCAACTGGCCGAGGCCCTCAACTCCCTCGGTGTGGATGTACCGCTGGCGCCGGCGCCAGCTCCGCAGGATGATATCTACCGGCCGCTGCCCAACGTCTCCTTCCGCGACGCCTTCCGTGAAATATCCAACGTTGCCATGGGCCGTGCAGCGGACCTGCTCGGGCGGGTGCTCGGCGTATTCATCAAGCTGCCGATCCCCAACGTCAATATCCTCGAGGTGGGCGAGCTGCACATGGCACTGGCCGACGCCCAGCGCGACGAGCGTCTGTCGGCCATCTGCCAGGGCTATATCGGCGGCGGCATCGCCGGCGAGGCGCTGCTGATCTTTCATGACTCGGAAATCGACGACGTTGCCAAGCTGCTCAATACCCAGCGCGACGAAGGCGCACAGCTGGAAATGCAGCTTGACCTGGCCAGCATCATTATCGGCGCCTGCCTCAACGGCCTGTCAGAACAGCTGAACATCACCCTGTCGCAGGGTCACCCGCTGGTGCTGGGCCAGCATTGTCCCATCGAGGATCTGATCCGTATCAACCAGCGTCGCTGGAAGCGTACGTTGGCGGTGGAAATCAGCTACGGGCTGGAAAACCTCGACATTCACTTTGATCTTCTGCTGCTGTTTACCGAGGACTCGGTGCCCAAGTTGCGGGAGCGGCTCGATTACTTGATTGACTGAGCACAACCGGACCCTACAGATGGCCGAACACATCGATATCAACGAACTCCACTGGTTGCTCGACATCGTGCAGAGCATTGATGTCGGCGTAGTGGTCATGGACCGTGACTACAACGTCGAGGTCTGGAACAGCTTCATGGAAAACCACTCCGGGGTCGGCGCTGACAAGGCCGCCCGGCAGTCGCTGTTTACCCTGTTCCCCGAGATTGACCAGGGCTGGTTTACCCACAAGGTAGAAACCGCGGTAATGCTGGGCACCCGCGCCTTCACCATCTGGGAGCAACGGCCCAACCTGGTGCACTTTAAAAGCTATCAGCCGATCACCGGCATGGCTGACGAGATGTACCAGAACGTCACCATCCTGCCACTGCGCAGCAGCACCGGCAAAACCGACCATGTCTGCCTGATTATTTATGATGTCACCGGCGTTGCTGTAAACAAACGGCAACTGGAGTCGGCCAATACTAAGCTGCAGGAACTGGCCCTGCGTGACGGCCTGACCGGCCTGCTCAATCGCCGGTACTGGGAATCCTGCCTGGAACGAGAGTTTGCACGCCATCAGCGTTACGACAACCCGGTCAGCCTGGTGATCTTTGACATCGACCATTTCAAACGGGTCAACGACACCTATGGCCACCAGACCGGGGACGAGGTGATCCGCGAAACAGCGCGCATCACCTCGCAACTGGTTCGTGAAACCGATTTTGCCGGTCGCTACGGTGGTGAGGAGTTCGTGGTACTGCTACCCGGCACCACCCTGGATGGCGCTGCGCAGTTTGCCGAGCGCCTGCGTAGCACCATTGAGCGCCAGCAACTTGACTACCAGGGCAGCCCGCTGACCTTCACCATCAGCTTGGGCGTTGCCACTCTGGCGGACGACATGGCTGGTTATCAAGCGTTGCTGGAACGCGCGGATAAAGCGCTATACCAGTCCAAGGAAGGCGGGCGTAACCAGGTGACTGTGTCCCGCTGAACCCTTACAGGCACGCTTGGTCAGTTGAGAAACGTTTCACAAAAGACAAATTCGCGATATGCTTCACCAACAAACCGTCAAAAAAACAATAAACCCATAAGCCGCCCACAAAAAGGCGGCTTTTTGACGAAAAATTTCAGGCCTCTGGACAAGGTAGTCAGTATGAAAGAGCGCAAACGAGGGTGGCTCTGGGCATATCGCAAAACCCGCAGCTATCACACCAGCATGCCCCAGGCGTTTTACCGCGCCACACGCTTCTGGATTACCGGTGACACTGGCTCGTTTGTCAGCCACGGCGGCTTTCGCAAGACACGTATCCGTCGCTGACGCCAGCCGCCGCCCGGGGCTCTGATACACTGCACAACCTCATTGCGCAGATCAGGCTCCGGCACCCGTGACTCACGTACCCTTCAGCTCTCTCCCTTTGCCCGCTTCGCTGCTGCAGTCTCTTGCGCAGCTCGGTTATGAAAACACCACCGACATTCAGGCCAGCGCTCTGCCGCTGATTCTGGCGGGCCGAGATCTGATCGCCCAGGCACCGACCGGCAGCGGCAAGACCGCCGCCTTTGGTCTCGGCCTGCTGGCACCGCTCAACCCGCGCTTTTTTGGCTGCCAGTCACTGGTGCTGAGCCCAACGCGCGAGCTGGCCGCCCAGATCACCGAGGAACTACGCAAGCTGGCTCGCGGCATGGGCAACATCAAGATAGTCACCCTCAGCGGCGGCATCCCCTTCGGTCCGCAGGCAGCCTCGCTGGAACAGGGCGCACACGTCATTGTCGGTACGCCGGGCCGGGTCCAGGATCATCTCAGCCGGGGCACGCTGCAACTGGACAGCCTGAACTGTCTGGTGCTCGACGAAGCGGACCGCATGCTCGACATGGGCTTCGTCGATGCCATCCGCGAGATCGTGGGTCATACGCCGTCGCGACGCCAGACCCTGCTGTTCTCTGCGACCTATCCGCCGAGCCTGGCGCAGCTGACCGGTGACCTGCTGCGCGACCCGGCGCAAGTGAAGGTAGAGCGCGCAAGCGCCGACAACCCTATCGAGCAGCTCTTCTACGAGATAGAGCCCGAGCAGCGCTTCGCGTCGGTATTGCGCCTGCTGGCTGCCAATCGCCCGCAGCCCTGCATCGCCTTCTGTCACACCCGCCAGCAATGTCAGGAACTGGCCGACTATCTCGGCGCCGAGGGCATCAGCGCACAGGCTCTGCACGGCGACATGGAACAGCGCGAGCGTGATCAGGTACTGGCTCTATTCGCCAACCAGAGCTGCAGCGTGCTGACCGCAACCGACGTGGCTGCGCGCGGCATCGATATCGCTGGCGTTGCCGCAGTAATCAACGTCGAACTGGCCGCAGACCCCGCCGCACACACCCACCGCATCGGTCGCAGCGGCCGCGCCGGCCAACCTGGCCTGGCCCTCAGCCTGGTTGCTCCGCGGGAACTCAAACGCCTGCGCCCGATCGAAGAGAATCATCAGGGCCCGCTGCAGTGGGGCGAGATAGAGCAGTTGCCGGAACGTCCCGAGCGACCGCTGATCGCGCCGATGCGCACCCTGGCAGTGGCCGGTGGGCGCAAGGACAAGCTGCGCCCCGGCGACCTGCTGGGCGCCCTGACCGGCGACGCCGGCCTGCCAGGCGATGCCATCGGCAAGATCAGCATCAGCGACTTTCAGGCGCTGGTAGCCATCCGCCGCGAGCAGGCCAAGCAGGCACTGCAACGCCTGAGTGATGGCAAGATCAAGGGAAGGCGCTTCAAGGTGCGCCTGATTTAACCCCGGCCCCAACCGGCCCTGAGCGCGCCCTTCCATGTCTGGGCGCCGCAGGCTCGCAGGGCCAACCGGAGCAGTACATCATGGACGCCAGCCAGCAGCTTATTCTGCTCATCCTCGCCTGCACCGTCGGACTCTTCCTCTGGGGCCGCTGGCGCCACGACATTGTTGCCCTGGCGGCGCTGCTGGCCTGCGTGGTGACCGGGCTCACCCCTGCCGCCGATGCCTTTGTCGGTTTTGGCCACCCTGCCGTGATCACCGTCGCCGCCGTGCTGATCCTCAGCAAGGGCCTGCAGACCACGGGGGCGGTCGAAGCACTGGCCCAGCGCGCCCTGCCGCAACGCGGCGGCGTGCTGCTGGGGCTGGGCTTTCTGACCCTGCTCGGCGCCGCCCTGTCCGCCTTTATGAACAACGTCGGCGCCATGGCGCTGCTCATGCCCATTGCCATGCAACTGGCCAACCGCCAGGGTGTGCCACCTGGGCGCGTCCTCATGCCGCTGGCCTTTGGCACCATTCTCGGCGGCATGACCACCCTGATCGGCACCCCACCCAACCTGATCGTGTCGGGCTTTCGCGCGCAGACCGAACTCGGCCCCTACAGCATGTTCGACTTCACGCCGGTGGGGCTGGCGGTCGCCCTGGGCGGCGTGTTGCTGGCAGTGCTGGCCAGCCGCTGGCTGGTGCCCCACCGCCCGCAGCCCGAGGCAGGCAGTTTTGATACCGGCACCTACCTGACCGAGGTGCACATTGATGCCGACAGCAAGATCGACGGCAAGCCCCTGCGCGAAGTGGAAAAGCTGCTGGATGACGGCGATGCCCAAATTGTCGGCATGGTACGCAACGACTTTCGTGTCATCGCGCCGCTGTCCAGCCGCATCCTGCGCGCCGGCGACATCCTGGTCATCGAGTCCGACCCCGAAGCACTGGGCGCCTCGCTGACACGCCTGGGTCTGAAACTGGAAGAAGCCGTGCCACCGGGCGGCGCAGACAAAGAAAAGGAAAAGGACGAGCAGGAGCCGCGCGCAGACGAGCCCACGCCGGAGGACGCTGCCACCGCCGAAGAAGCCGAGCAGGAAGAGACACCACCGCTGCGCCATAGCGACGAGATCGTGCTGCAGGAAATGGTCGTCCAGCCCGGCGCTGATATTCTCGGCCGCAGCGCATCCGATATCGCCCTGCGTACCCGTTTTGGCATCAACCTGCTCGCCATCTCCCGCCAGGGCCACCGCTCCATCCGCCGCCTGCGCTGGACCGAGATCCAGGCCGGCGACGTACTGCTGCTGCAGGGCGACCCGGAGGCGATTGCCGGCTTTGCCAGCGAGTACGGCTGTGCGCCGCTGGCACCACGCAGTATCCTGATTCCGGATCGCCGCCTGGCACTGACGGCGGTGCTGATCATGCTGGGCTCGGTCGGCCTGGCCGCCTTTGGCATTCTACCGGCGGCGGTCGCCTTCACCGCCGGCGTGCTGGGCTACATGCTGACACGGGTTATCCCGCTGCGGCGCCTGTACGAGGCCATCGACTGGCCCATCATTGTCCTGCTCGGCGCGCTGATGCCGCTGGCCGGCGCCATGGCCGACACCGGTGCAGCAGATGTACTGGCGCGGACCCTGCTGGAGCACATAGCCCAGGGCAGCCCGATCATCGCCCTGACGCTGATGCTGGTGGTCACCATGACGCTGTCCGACTTCATGAACAACGCAGCAACCGCCGCCGTCATGTGCCCGATTGCCCTGAGCGTGGCCAGCCAGCTCGGCGTAAACCCCGACAGCTTTTTGATGGCCGTGGCCATTGGCGCATCCTGCGCCTTCCTCACCCCCATCGGCCACCAGAACAACACCCTGATTCTTGGCCCGGGCGGCTTCCGCTTTGGCGACTACTGGCGTTTGGGCCTGCCGATGGAGCTTCTGGTAGTGGCCATCAGCATCCCCATGCTGCTGTGGGTGTGGCCGTTGTAAGCGGCCACCGGCTCACTCCTCAAGGGCGCGAAAGTCTTCCTTGTAGCGCACCGCGCAATCCGGGCAGGTAAAGGTATCGGGCAGGATGTCCCAAGTGGTGCCCGCCGGATACCCCTGATGCGGATCACCCGCTGCCTCGTGATATTCATAACCACACTCGGGGCATTGGTAGCGCGTCATGCTGCCGCTCCTGCGCCGTCCAACGGCGCCTCACTCAGCCCGTATCGGCGCATCAGCTGCTCACGCTTGGCCGGCAAAAAGTTGATGCGCTGCGGATCATGCCCCACCGCTTCCAGCAGGCGCGGGTCCATGACCCGCTGCCACAGCGGCGGAAAGTAGGCCAGCAGATACATGCCAAAGTAGCCATTGGGTAGGCGCGGTAAATCAGGAAAATCGCGCAGCGACTGATATCGCCGAGTCGGGTGGGCGTGGTGATCGGAATGCCGCTGCAGGTGAAACAGCGCCCAGTTGGAGAACAGGTGATTGCTGTTCCACGAGTGATGCGGCTGACAACGCTCATAGCGCCCACTGGGCTCCTTGCGGCGCAGCAGCCCGTAGTGCTCGATGTAGTTGGCCTGGGTCAACTGAAAGGCGCCCCAGAAGGCAATCAGCAGCATCACCGGCAGAATCTCGATGCCCAGCCAGGCGATCAGCAGCGCATACAGCGCCGCACTGATCAGCGCCGGTTGCAGCACCTCGTTGTCGAGACTCCAGACCGACTTGCCGCAACGCTCAAGGCGTTGCGCTTCCAGATCCCAGGCACGGAAGAAAGCGCCGGGCATCTCACGAAAGACAAAGCGATAGATACTCTCGCCCATGCGCGCGGAGGCCGGGTCTTCGGGGGTGGCAACATCGCGGTGATGACCGCGGTTGTGTTCGACAAAGAAGTGGCCATAACACCCCAGCGCCAGCGTGATCTTGGCCAGCCAGCGCTCCAGCGTGGTCTTCTTGTGACCCATCTCATGCCCCAGATTCAGCCCAAAGCCCAGGCTGCCGCCGGTTGCCAGAATCACCGCCAGCGTGCCGTACCAAGGCAGTTCATGCATCCCTAAAAAGGCAATATTGACGATAAAGCTGATCCACAGGATGGGCACCAGGGCATAGGTCACATAGCGGTAATAGGGGTCCGCCTCCAGCGCCGGCACGGCCTCCTCCGGCGGGTTGCTCAGGTCTTCGCCCAGCACGCCGTCCAGCATCGGAATTACCACGTAGCCGAAAATCGTCGACAGCCACAGCCAGAGCACATTGGGCGACACCAGCATGTACATCAGCGGCCCGACCAACGCCAGCCCGGGGACCATGAGGGAAAACAACCAGAGCCTGCGCTTGCGGTCTACGTAGCCGGCCAGGCCGTTATCTGCAGCAGCGTGTTGCATGGGGGCGTCCTCTTATTATTGTGTTTAAGGAGCGCGCTTGAGGGCGCACTCCTTCTGCGCCCAATCATGCGCCGGCGCCAAGACAGCGCCACCCGTTGCAAGCGGCAAATAACCGTCATATTGTGACAGCATAAGAAACCAACAAGAGCTACCATGCCGTCCGAACACTACTGGCTGAGCCCGGCCGTTCACCCGATCTACGCCCGCCTGGTGCTGGCCGAACTGCGTCGTCAGGGCTACCAGGACAATCCGGCGCTCAGCGTGCTGGGGCAGAACTGGGAACAGCAACTGCAAGGCAACCAGTTTCTCAATCTGGAGACACTCTGCCATCTGCTGCAGGCCGTTATCCTGCGCACCGGCCACCCCGGCCTGGGCTTTGCTGCCGGCATGCACACCGATGTATCCACCCACGGCCCTGGCGGCTACGCCGCCGTCACCGCGGCCACCATTGGCGAAGCCATTGAGCTGGCACAGCACTACGCGCCGCTGCGCCAGCACCTGGCAACCTTCGTCGTCGAACAACGTGACCCGCCCGTGCTGCGCCTGGACGAACACCTGGTGCCGCTGGCGGTACGCGACTATCTGCTAGGCCATTTCACCACCGGCATGCTGCGCCTGCTGGAAACAGTCAGCGGCCAACCATTGGGGCCGGAGTTGACGCTGGAGTGGCCGGGCGCCAAACCGGACTGGGCAGATGCCGTCCGCGACTACGCCGCCAACTGGGTATTCGACGGCGACGCCCTGCGCCTGCATCTGCCAGCCGGCCTGCTGGAGCAGCCCTGCCTGGGCGCCGACGCCGAGCTGCACCGCCACGCGCTGCGTGACTGCGAGCACCAGCTACAGCGTCAGCAAAGCGGCGGCGACCTGAGCCAACGCATCAAGCAGCGCCTTCTGCAGTGTGAGTACCACTACCCCACGCTGGCGCAAATGGCAGAGCAGGAACACCTGACAGCACGCACCCTGATCCGCCACCTGGGCAGCGAGGGGGTACGCTATCAGCAGATTCTGGATCAGGTGCGCAGCGAGCAGGCCTGCTGGCTGCTGGAACACACCGAGTTGAGCATGGAGGTGATCGCCGAACGCCTCGGCTATCAGGACACCAGCAACTTCAGCCGCACCTTCCGGCGCTGGCAGGGCTGCCCGCCACGCAGCTATCGCCAGCGCGTGACGGGCAGCTGATCAGTTGGCCGGCACCACGCGCAGCAGCTGGCCGCTGGGGCTGTCGGTCAGCAGATAGACGGCGCCATCGGGGCCAGTGCGCACATCACGGAAACGCTCTCCCAGCTCGGTAAACAGCGACTCCTGCTCACCGGCCGCATTGCCCTTCAGCTCGACACGACGCACCTCCTTGCCGGCCAGCGCTGACACCAGCAGGCTGCCCTGCCACTCGGGGAACAGCTCGCCCTGATACAAGGTCATGCCGGACGGCGCGATGGACGGATCCCAGTAAACCAGCGGCTGCTCCAGGCCGGGCAGCTCGGTATAGGGCGAGATCTGCGAGCCGTTATAGTCGATGCCGTAGGTGATCTTCGGCCAGCCGTAGTTCTTGCCAGCCTCGATCAGGTTGATCTCGTCGCCGCCGCGTGGGCCGTGCTCGTGGCTGAATACGCGCCCGGCGTCATCGACCAGAATGCCCTGCACGTTGCGATGGCCGATGCTGTACAGCTCGGGCATGGCATCTGCCTGACCAACGAAGGGGTTGTCCTCTGGCGCCGAACCATCGCGGTTGAGACGCACAATGCTGCCCAGATGGTTAGCTGTGTTCTGCGCCTGCTCGCGATAATCAAAGCCGTCGCCCAGGGTAAGCAGCAGGGTGTTGTCCGGCAAAAAGGCGATGCGTCCACCGTAGTGGGCGCTGCCCTTCTTGGCCGGCTGTACGCGGAAGATCTCGTGCGTGTTCTCCAGCGCTTCGCCGTTGAAGGTCGCCGCCGCCAGGCAGGTGTGGTTAGCCTCGCGGGTGCCGCAGCTGTAGCTGAGAAACAGCTCGCCGGACTCGGCAAAATCCGGCGCCAGCGCGACTTCCATTAAACCGCTCTGGCCGTTGACGAATGCCTCGGGCACGCCCGCAACCGGCTCCGCGCGTAGCTGGCCTGCGGCATCAATCAGTCGCAACTGGCCGCTGCGCTCGGTGACCAGCATGCCGCCGTCCGGCAGAAAGGCCAGCGACCAGGGGTTGGACAGGCCGTCGGCCAGGGTTTCAACCTGATAGTCGGCTGCCGTGGCAGCGCCGGCACAGAGCAGCAGCGAGGTACCCAGTAACGTCGTTTTGTTCATTGCCATTCTCCTTGCACAATCAACCGAGCACGCGCAGACCGCGCCGCGCCTTGGGTTTGGTCAAGCGGCCAAACAGTGCACTACCCAGGCCCACAGCAGCCATTAATGACAGCAGACCGGGCGTTTCGCGAGTAGCAGCGATAAAGGTTGGCATTGGCAGCAGATAGTTGGCCAGCTCACAGGCGGCCCAGATGCCGACAAAGCCGGCGAGAAAATACAGCAGCCAGCGCCAGGGCTTGAAGATACGCCCCAGTGCTTCGGCCAGCGGCAGCGCCAGCAACAGGCAGGCGGCCACCATCACGGCCAGAAAGGGGCTGAAAAAGCGCAGGTCATGCAGGCTGCTATGCAGCCGCGTGGTGCCGTCAACCGGCACACCCATGGCCTGCAGCGCGGCCAGATTGAATTGAGTCTGCACCAGCGAGCCCAGCACGGTGGCCACCAGCACAGCCAGCAGATAGAAGAAGACGATCCGCAGTACGGTCATCAGTTTCATTGTCGTTATCCTGTTACGCAGTGCGAGCGCTCAGCTCGCCTCAGAGCCATCGGGCAGGGTCGGCAGATTACGTAATGCCTGCTCGTAGGCCGGGGTGTCAAAGGGGGCGTCATCTTCCAGCATGCGGTTGATGCTGTAGGCCAGGACCTGAGCCATCAGATCGATGCTGTCCTCGCGCGCATAGCCAACCAGCGTCAGCTTGTTCAGCGTCGCCTGGGCCGCCGGCGGCTCACCCGCGGCCAGCTGATTTTCAATAGCCTCGACCAGTCGGGCCTCGGCAAAGGACTCGTCGTCCTGCTCGTCCTGATTACTCATCGCATTGATCCTGTCGCAAAAAGGGCGGCTGTCGCCGCCCTCTGGTCTGCTTAGTTGACCTTGGGGTCCAGCTCGCCACGAGCATAGCGCTCGAACATGTCGTCCAGCGAGATCGGCTTGATCTTGGACGCATTGCCGGCGGTACCAAAGGCTTCGTAACGGGCGATACAGACGTCGCGCATGGCATCGACGGTCTTGGCCAGATACTTACGCGGGTCGAACTCGCTGGGGTTCTGCGCCAGGAAGCGGCGTACGGCACCGGTAGAGGCCAGACGCAGATCGGTATCGATGTTGACCTTGCGCACGCCGTACTTGATGCCCTCAACGATCTCTTCAACCGGTACACCGTAGGTTTCCGGAATCTCGCCACCAAACTCGTTGATGATCGCCAGCCATTCCTGCGGCACAGAGGAAGAACCGTGCATGACCAGATGAGTATCCGGGATGCGCGCGTGAATTTCCTTGATGCGCTGGATAGACAGGGTGTCGCCTGTCGGCGGCTTGGTGAACTTGTAAGCGCCGTGGCTGGTGCCGATGGCAATCGCCAGGGCGTCCACACCGGTTTGCTTGACGAAGTCAGCAGCTTCTTCCGGGTCAGTCAGCAGCTGGCTGTGATCCAGCACGCCTTCGGCGCCGATGCCGTCTTCTTCACCGGCCATACCGGTTTCCAGGCTGCCCAGGCAACCCAGCTCACCCTCGACGGACACGCCGCAAGCGTGGGCCATTTCAACGGTGCGACGGGTAACGTCAACGTTGTATTCGTAGCTGGTCGGGGTCTTGCCGTCGGTACCCAGGGAGCCGTCCATCATCACCGAGGAGAACCCCAGCTGGATGGAGCGCTGGCACACCGCCGGGCTGGTGCCGTGATCCTGGTGCATGCACACCGGAATATGCGGAAACTCTTCCACTGCAGCCAGAATCAAGTGACGCAGGAAAGGCGCGCCAGCGTATTTGCGAGCACCGGCAGAGGCCTGCACGATCACCGGGGAATCGGTCTTGTCCGCCGCTTCCATGATGGCGCGCATCTGCTCCAGGTTGTTGACGTTGAAAGCGGGTACGCCGTAACCGTATTCGGCGGCGTGGTCGAGCATCTGGCGCAGGCTGATCAGGGCCATGGGGGTATCTCTCCGTTTAAATATCGAAACTCTATCGCTCGAAGCTGAAAGCTGAAAGCTGAAAGCTGAAAGCTGAAAGCTGAAAGCTGAAAGCTGAAAGCTGAAAGCTGAAAGCTGAAAGCTGAAAGCGAACAGGGTTCTAGTCTAGCCAGTCCTTGTCAAGCAATCTGCGTGAAAAGCGAGCCACCCACGCAAACCTTCGTCTTCCAGCTTTCAGCTTCAAGCTTCCAGCTCGTGTTTTACTGCGCTCGCGCTTCCAGAATCTCTACCGCCGGCAGAACCTTGCCCTCGACAAACTCGAGGAAGGCGCCACCGCCGGTGGAAATGTAGGAAATCTGGTCGGCGACGCCGTATTTGTCGATCGCGGCCAGGGTGTCGCCACCGCCAGCAATCGAGAAGCCGTCCCCGGCAGCGATGGCCAGCGCCAACGCCTTGGTGCCTTCACCAAACTGGTCAAACTCGAATACACCGACCGGACCGTTCCAGAGGATGGTGCCGGAGGCCTTGAGCATTTCACCGAACAGCGCAGCAGTCTGCGGGCCGATGTCCAGAATCATGTCGTCTTCAGCGACGTCGGCTACCGCCTTGGTGGTCGCAGTAGCGGTTTCGGCAAATTCCTTGGCAACCACCACGTCAACCGGCAGCGGCACGCTGACCTTGGCGGCAATCGCCTTGGCGGTGTCGACCAGATCGGCTTCATACAGCGACTTGCCAACCGGGTAACCGGCCGCCGCCAGGAAAGTGTTGGCGATACCGCCGCCAACGATCAGCTGATCGCACTTTTCAGACAGCGCGTTCAGCACGTCCAGTTTGGTGGAGACCTTGGAGCCGGCAACAATGGCCAGCATCGGGCGAGCAGGTTTATCCAGCGCCTTGGCCAGGGCATCCAGCTCGGCTGCCAGCAGCGGGCCTGCGCAGGCGACCTTGGCGAACTTGGCTACGCCGTGGGTCGAGCCCTGAGCGCGGTGGGCAGTCCCAAAGGCGTCCATTACGAACACGTCGCACAGGGCAGCGTACTGCTGGGCCAGCTCGTCGGTGTTCTTCTTTTCGCCCTTGTTGAAGCGCACGTTTTCCAGCAGCACCAGCTCGCCCGGCTTGACCTCGACGCCGCCGAGGTAGTCACGCACCAGCGGCACCTCACGGCCCAGCGCTTCGCTCAGGTAGGCGGCAACCGGCGCCAGGCTGTTTTCTTCGCTGAACACGCCCTCTTCCGGGCGACCCAGGTGCGAGCAGACCATCACGGCAGCGCCCTTTTCCAGCGCCAGCTTGATGGTGGGCAGCGAGGCAACGATACGCGCATCGCTGGATACCTTGCCGTTCTTGACCGGCACGTTGAGGTCTTCACGAATCAGTACACGCTGGCCGTTCAGGTCCAGCTCGCTCATGGTCAATACGGTCATAGCCCGCTCCTTGCTTGGTAAGTGTGTCAATCTTTTCAGCGCCGCCGCAGCCTGCGACCACGCCGCTTGTATTCAGTTCGCTGAGCGCGACAGCCAGTAGCGCGCCACATCCAGCATGCGATTGGCAAAACCCCACTCGTTATCAAACCAGACCAGCAGATTCACCAGCCGCGGGCCGGACACGCGGGTCTGGCTGCCATCGACAATCGCCGAATGCGGGTCGTGGTTGAAGTCGCAGCTGGCGTGCGGCAACTCGGTGTAGTCCAGCAGCCCGGCGTACTGCCCATCGGCAGCAGCGCGCAGCAGACGATTAATCTCGTCGCCAGTGGTGTCGCGCGCCGTCTGCAAGGTGATATCCAGCGCCGAGACATTCACCGTCGGCACTCGGATAGCCTTGGCCTGAATGCGCCCCGACAGCTCCGGCAGCAGGCGCTCGATACCACGCGCCAATCCGGTGGACACCGGAATCATCGACTGGAACGCCGAGCGCGTGCGCCGCAGGTCGGCGTGGTGGTAGGCATCAATCACCGGCTGGTCGTTCATCGCCGAGTGAATGGTGGTAATGGAGACGTACTCCAGCCCCACCGCCTCGTTCAGCAGCTTGAGCAGCGGCACACTGCAGTTGGTGGTGCAGGACGCGTTGGATACCAGCCGCGCATCGGCCGGCAGACTGGCGTGATTAACGCCATACACCAAAGTGGCATCCACCGCCTCCTCGTTGACCATCGGCTGGGAGAACAGCACCCGCGGCACCCCGGCATGCACAAAGCGCAGGCCCTGTTCGCGGGTGGTGTACTGACCGGAGCACTCCAGCAGCAGATCGACATCCAGCGCGCGCCAGTCAACGCCCTCAGGCTCAGCCGAGCGCAGCACCTCGATGGGCTGGCCGTTGATCAGCAACTGCTCGCCCTGCAGCTGTACCTTCCCGGGGAAACGCCCGTGGGTCGAATCAAAGCGGGTCAGGTACTCGATGCTCTCGCGATCAGCCAGATCATTCAGCGCCACCACCTCAATGTCCGCCTGCGCCGACTCGTGCAGCGCACGCAGCACACAACGACCGATCCGGCCGTAGCCGTTCAGGGCGATGCGAAAGGGTTGGTTGCGAGACACTCAGCGGCTCCATACAGCTGGAAGCTGGAAGCCGGAAGCTGGAAGAAGCGCCTGCGACTCGGCGACGGCGCGCTTCAACTTCCAGCTAACGACTTCAAGCTTCAAGCTTTAGTCTTCCAACAACTCTTGCGCGGCGGCGAGGACGTTGTCGAGGGTGAAACCGAATTCCTCGAACAGCGCGGCAGCCGGGGCGGATTCGCCGAAGCTCTGCATACCGATGATGCGGCCGTCGAGGCCGACGTACTTGTACCAGAAGTCGGCGTGGGAGGCTTCGATAGCAATGCGCGCACCGACTTCCAGCGGCAGCACCGACTGCTTGTAGGCAGCGTCTTGCTGGTCGAACACGCTGGTAGACGGCATGGACACCACGCGCACCTTGTGGCCCTGCTCGTTCAGTGCAGTCCAGGCGTTAACCGCCAGACCGACTTCGGAGCCGGTTGCAATCAGGATCAGCTCGGGCTCGCCGTCACAGTCCTTCAGCACGTAGCCACCACGGGCGACGTTGGCCAGTTGCTCGGCATCGCGGCTCTGGTGCGGCAGGTTCTGACGCGAGAAGACCAGCGCACTCGGGCCGTCGGCACGCTCCAGCGCGTACTTCCAGGCAACCGCCGATTCAACCGCGTCAGCCGGGCGCCAGGTGTCCAGATTCGGTGTGCCACGCAGGCTGGCCAGCTGCTCGATCGGCTGGTGGGTCGGGCCGTCTTCGCCCAGACCGATGGAGTCGTGGGTGTAGACGTGGATCACGCGCTGCTTCATCAGTGCCGACATGCGCACCGCGTTGCGAGCGTATTCCATAAAGATCAGGAAGGTCGCGCCGTAGGGCACAAAGCCGCCGTGCAGAGCGATACCGTTCATGATCGCGGTCATGCCGAATTCGCGCACGCCGTAGAACAGGTAGTTGCCGGAGGCGTCGGCAGACTCGACGCCCTTGCAGCCCTTCCACAGGGTCAGGTTGGAACCAGCCAGGTCAGCGGAACCGCCGAGCATTTCCGGCAGCAGCGGGCCAAAGGCGTTCAGGGTGTTCTGGCTGGCCTTGCGGCTGGCGATGGTCTCCTCCTTGGCGACAACCTCGGCGATATAGGCATCAGCCTTTTCGCTGAAGTCGGCCGGCAAGTCCCCTGCCAGACGACGCTGCAGCTCGGCAGCCAGTTCCGGGAAGGCAGCCTGATAGGCGGCGAACTTTTCGTTCCAGGCCGCTTCAGCCTTGGCACCAGCTTCGTGGGCATCCCACTCGGCTTTGATGTCTGCCGGAATCTCAAAGGCGGCGTGCGGCCAGTTCAGCGCTTCACGGGTGGCAGCGATTTCCGCCTCGCCCAGTGCGGCGCCGTGGCACTCTTCCTTGCCCTGCTTGTTCGGCGAGCCGAAACCGATGATGGTTTTGCAGCAGATCAGCGTCGGTTGCTCGGTGTTCTTGCGGGCGGTTTCGATGGCGGTCTTGATCTCGTCAGCGTCGTGGCCGTCGACATTGCGGATGACCTGCCAGCCGTAAGCCTCGAAGCGCTTGGGCGTGTCGTCGGTGAACCAGCCTTCCACTTCACCGTCGATGGAGATGCCGTTGTCGTCGTAGAAGGCGACCAGCTTGCCCAGACCCAGAGTACCTGCCAGCGAGGACACCTCGTGGGAGATGCCTTCCATCATGCAGCCGTCGCCCAGGAACACGTAGGTGTTGTGGTCAACCACCTCATGGCCTTCGCGGTTGAACTGCGCCGCCAGCACCTTCTCGGCAATCGCCATGCCCACGGCATTGGCGATGCCCTGACCCAGCGGGCCGGTGGTGGTTTCAACGCCCGGGGTGTAGCCGTATTCGGGGTGACCCGGAGTTTTGCTGTGCAGCTGACGGAAGTTCTTGATGTCGTCGATACTGACGTCATAGCCGGTCAGGTGCAGCAGGGAGTAGATCAGCATGGAGCCGTGACCGTTGGACAGCACAAAGCGGTCGCGGTCGGCAAAGTTCGGGTTGGCCGGGTTGTGCTTCAGATAGTCGCGCCACAGGACTTCGGCGATATCCGCCATACCCATGGGCGCACCGGGGTGGCCGCTGTTGGCTTTCTGCACGGCATCCATGCTGAGGGCACGAATGGCATTGGCACGGTCACGACGACTGGGCATGAACAACTCCTGTGGCTTGCAAGGCGTGGGCTTTCAGTCGGCAAAGCGACTGGCCGGGAAAAAGAGGCGGGCATTTTCGCGCAATCCGCCGTCCCCGGCAACGAAAACCCCGTTTCAGCTGCGCTTATCCCTTTCTTGCCAGACGAACGGCCAGACCTATATCAAAGTATTTTGATATAGCCGTTGCGACACCGGCCGTTCGCTACTACACTGCGCCGCATGAACCAGATTGCGCGCATTCCCGCCGCCAAACCCAGCCAGACCGACGACCTCGCCGCCTTTTGCAAGGCAGCGGGCGATGCGCTGCGGCTGGATATCCTGCGCGTGCTGCGCAGCGATTCCTTTGGTGTGCTGGAGTTGGCGCAGATCTTCGACATGCGCCAATCCGGCATGAGCCACCACCTCAAGGTGCTGGCTAACGCGGGCCTGGTCAGCACACGGCGTGAAGGCAACTCGATCTTCTATCGCCGCAGCCTGCCGGTCAGCGACCAGCCCTGGCATCGCCTGCACAGCCAACTGCTGAGCGAACTCGACAACCAGCCAGACGACGCCCAGCTGCAACATGCCATTGCCGCCGTGCATGCCCAGCGCGCCGAGTTGTCGCGTCAGTTCTTTGCTCGCTTTGCCGACGGCACCCCGGCCCAGCAGGACTTGATCGCCCACTTCGGCATCTACCGCGAGCCGCTGCTGAGCCTGATCGACGCCCTTCCGCTGCCCGCCACGCAGCTGGCCATCGAGATCGGCCCGGGCGAAGGCGGCTTCTTGCCGAGCCTGGCCAGCCGCTTCCAGCGTGTGGTCGCGCTCGACAACGCCGACGCCATGCTGGAGCGCGCGCGCCAGCAGTGCAATGACGCCGGCCTGAGCAACGTTGACTGCCTGCTGGCCGATGCCCTGCAGCCCCAGCAATTGCCTGCTGCCGACTGTGTGGTCTGCAATATGGTGCTGCACCACATGCCGGCACCCGCCGAAGCACTCAAACGCTTTGCCGCGCTACTCAAGCCCGGCGGCAGCCTGGTGCTGACCGAACTGTGCAGCCACGACCAGAGCTGGGTGCGCGACAGTTGCGGCGACCTGTGGCTAGGCTTTGATCAGGACGATATTGCGCGCTGGGCCGAGGCTGCCGGACTGCGTCCGGGCAACAGCCAGTACATCGGCCTGCGTAACGGCTTTCAGCTGCAACTGCTGCAGCTGGCCAAACCCGATTCTCTTTCTCCCGAGGACAGGAAAGACCCATGAGCGATTATTCGATTTTCACCTCTGAATCCGTGTCCGAAGGCCATCCGGACAAGCTGGCAGACCAGATCTCCGATGCGGTGCTGGACGCCATTCTGGCCGAAGACAAGTTCGCCCGCGTGGCCTGCGAAACCATGGTCAAGACCGGTGTGGCAATCGTCGGCGGTGAAATCACCACCAGCGCCTGGGTCGACCTGGAAGACCTGGTACGCAGCGTCATCAAGGACATCGGCTATACCTCGTCCGAGGTTGGCTACGACGCCGACACCTGCGGCGTGATCAACATCATCGGCAAGCAGTCGCCAGACATCGCCCAGGGCGTTGATCGTCAGAAGCCGGAAGATCAGGGCGCCGGCGACCAAGGCCTGATGTTCGGCTACGCCAGCAACGAAACCGACGTGCTGATGCCGGCGCCGATCACCTTCGCTCACCGTCTGGTCGAGCGTCAGGCCGAAGCACGCAAAAACGGCACCCTCGCCTGGTTGCGCCCGGACGCCAAGTCCCAGGTTACCTGCCGCTACGAGAACGGCATCGTCACCGGTATCGACGCCATCGTGCTGTCGACCCAGCACAACCCGGACATCAGCCAGGCGGACCTGCGCGAAGCGGTAATGGAAGAGATCGTCAAGCAGGTGATCCCGGCCGAGCTGCTGCACGCAGACACCCAGTACCACATCAACCCGACCGGCAAGTTCGTCATTGGCGGCCCGGTGGGCGACTGCGGCCTGACCGGTCGCAAGATCATCGTCGACACTTACGGCGGCATGGCTCGCCACGGCGGCGGCGCGTTCTCCGGCAAGGATCCGTCCAAGGTTGACCGCAGCGCCGCCTATGCCGGCCGCTACGTGGCCAAGAACATCGTGGCTGCCGGCCTGGCCGACAAGTGCGAAATTCAGGTGTCCTACGCCATCGGCGTGGCGCAGCCGACCTCGGTATCGATCAACACCTTCGGCACCGGCAAGATCAGCGACGAGAAAATCATCCAGCTGGTCCGTCAGCACTTCGACCTGCGCCCGTACGCAATCACCCGCATGCTCGACCTGCTGCACCCGATGTACCGCGCCACCGCCGCCTACGGCCACTTCGGCCGCAACCCGTTCGAGATGACCGTCAAGGGTGACACCTTCACGGCCTTCCCGTGGGAGAAGACGGACAAGGCCGACGCGCTGCGCGCGGACGCCTGACGGCGTCGCGGCAAGCTGGAAGCTGGAAGCTGGAAGCTGGAAGCTGGAAGCTGGAAGCCAAGTCAGCGTGGATCTACGCCCAGCACTATCAAGCGCCGGGCAGACCGATAGAAGCAGCCCAATACAACTCGGACTGCTTGAAGCTTCCAGCTTAAGGCTTCCAGCTGGGTTTACTGGCGATAGCTGTCATGACAACTCTTGCAGGACTCCTGCACCGCGCGCAGCTCATCGGCTGCCTGGTCCAGGGATTTGATGCCGATAGAGGTAACGGCATGCAGCTCGGCGACCTTGGTCTTGAAGTCATCGATGGCCAGGGCAAAGCCTTCAGGGTCGGACCACACGGTGTCCTTGGTGCGGTTCGGCTCCGGGTCATCGCCGGGCGTGGGGAAGTGCTGCCAGGGCTGATCGGCGAGTTCGGCCAGGGTATCGGCCTTGCTCATGAATTCGCCCATGCTGGGCGTAACGCGGCCAGTCAGCATGCCGCTCATGGGCTCGGTCTGGCGCAGCATCTGCTTGAACAGCGCCTGACGTTTGCCTTCGTGCGAATTGGGGTCAGGCTCGTTGCTGCAGCCGGCCAAGGCCGCGCCAAGCAACAGGGCGACAACGAGTTTTCGGTGTGGAACAGAGGTCATGTTTCATCCAGACGACATACAGGAGGGGCGACAGTATCGCCTCTGAACCGATTCCGGCCAAGGCGTCTCCCCTGAGGAGAGCACAGGCCGGGTAACTTCAGCCCCGGACGAGGGGCGCTGCAGCAGGGGCTCCAGCCGCTGCCAGGCTCGTCCGCGGCGTGCGACATTTAACCGCGCCCATTCGCAACCACGAATGGAGAAATCAGATGAGTGCCGTGATCAACAACGCCTTCACCGACTACAAGGTCGCTGACATCAGCCTGGCCGACTGGGGCCGCCGCGAAGTCATCATCGCCGAGTCGGAAATGCCCGCACTGATGGGCCTGCGCCGCAAGTACGCCGGCGAGCAACCGCTCAAGGGTGCCAAGATTCTGGGCTGCATCCACATGACCATCCAGACCGCCGTGCTGATCGAAACCCTGACTGCACTGGGCGCCGAAGTACGCTGGTCTTCCTGCAACATCTTCTCTACTCAGGATCAGGCCGCCGCTGCCATCGCCGCTGCCGGCATCCCGGTATTTGCCTGGAAAGGCGAGACCGAAGAAGAGTACGAGTGGTGCATCGAGCAGACCATCCTCAAGGACGGCCAGCCGTGGGACGCCAACATGGTGCTGGATGACGGCGGTGACCTAACCGAAATCCTGCACAAGAAATACCCGGCCATGCTGGACAAGATCCACGGCATCACCGAAGAAACCACCACCGGCGTACACCGCCTGCTGGACATGCTCAAGGCCGGCACCCTGAAAGTCCCGGCGATCAACGTCAACGACTCGGTCACCAAGAGCAAGAACGACAACAAATACGGCTGCCGTCACAGCCTGAACGATGCCATCAAGCGCGGCACCGACCACCTGCTGTCCGGCAAGCAGGCGCTGGTTGTCGGTTACGGCGACGTGGGCAAGGGCTCTGCGCAGTCGCTGCGTCAGGAAGGCATGATCGTCAAGGTCTCCGAGATCGACCCGATCTGCGCCATGCAGGCCTGCATGGACGGCTTTGAGCTGGTTTCCCCGTACCTGAACGGCATCAATGACGGCACCGACGCCTGCATCGACACCGCTCTGCTCGGCAAGATCGACCTGATCGTCACCACCACCGGTAACGCCAACGTCTGTGACGCCGGCATGCTCAAAGCACTGAAAAAGCGCGCCGTGGTCTGCAACATCGGTCACTTCGACAACGAGATCGACACCGCCTTCATGCGCGCCAACTGGGGCTGGGAAGAGGTCAAGCCGCAGGTGCACAAGATTCACCGCACCGGCAAGACCATCGACGCCACCAACGACGACTACCTGATCCTGCTGGCCGAAGGCCGCCTGGTGAACCTGGGTAACGCCACCGGCCACCCCTCACGCATCATGGACGGCTCCTTCGCCAACCAGGTACTGGCGCAAATCCACCTGTTCGAGCGCAAGTTTGCCGATCAGTCTGCCGAGGACAAAGCCGCTGCACTGACCGTTGAAGTGCTGCCGAAGAAGCTGGACGAAGAAGTCGCACTGGAAATGGTCAAAGGCTTCGGTGGCGTTGTCACCCAGCTGACCAAGACCCAGGCCGACTACATAGGCGTCACCGTCGAAGGCCCGTTCAAGCCTGAGAGCTATCGGTACTAATAGCTGGAAGCTGGAAGCTGGAAGCTTAATCAGATTGAGTCAGGAGCAAGCCCCGACAAGCGAGAGCTGCAGCAGAAACAGCTCTCGCCCAGCACCCGGGATTGCTTCAAGCTTTCAGCTTCAGGCTTCCAGCCGCTTTTACAACACGTTTGAGTGACCATCTGCGATGACCAACAGAAACATTCCCATCAACTTCGAGTTCTTCCCGCCGAAGACCGAAGCAGGCCAGGCCAAGCTGGTTGCGGTAGCCAATGTGCTGGCCGATGAGCAGCCCGAGTTCTTCTCCGTCACCTACGGTGCCGGTGGCTCGACCCGTGACGGCACGCGCCGTACCGTGCTGCAGCTGAACAACGAGGTTGGCGTGCCGGCGGCGCCGCACCTGTCCTGCGTGGGTGACTCGCGCGAGGATCTGCGCACCCTGCTGAACGACTACCGCGCCCAAGGCATCCAGCGCATTGTTGCCCTGCGTGGCGACCTGCCCTCCGGTATGGGGCACGCCAGTGGCGAGCTGCGCTACGCCAATGAGCTGGTGGAGTTCATTCGCGCCGAGACCGGCGATCACTTCAAGCTGGAAGTCGCCGCCTACCCGGAATCCCATCCGCAAGCGCCGAACTTTGAGACCGACCTGAAGAACTTCATTCGCAAGGCCCAGGCCGGTGCCGACAGCGCCATCACCCAGTACTTTTTCAACGCCGACTGCTACTTCCACTTTGTCGACCGCGTGCGCCAGGCCGGTGTTGATATCCCGATCATCCCGGGCATCATGCCGATCACCAACTACAGCAAGCTGGCGCGCTTCTCCGACGCCTGCGGCGCCGAGATTCCGCGCTGGATTCGCAAGCAGCTGGAGGCCTACGGTGACGATAGCGACAGCATCAAGGCGTTCGGTACCGAGGTGATCAGCCAGCTGTGCGAGCGCCTGATCGAGGGCGGCGCGCCGGGTCTGCACTTTTACACTCTGAACCAGGCCGAGCCTACCGTCGCGGTGCTGCGCAACCTGCGCGGCTAAGCCTAGGCACGCCAGCCTTGGGTGACGCCGGCACCTGCGGCACTCAAGGCGAGCGGGGCAAAGCGCCTGCTGGCCCGGGCCAAGCGCTTGTGAAGCAACCTGAAGACGCTCTAGACTCGCCGTATGAAGCCGACTGCTCCGCTGCTGCTCGCCCTCGCCCTGGTTACCGGCGGACTGCGGGCAGAGCCTATCACTGTTGTCACCGAACCCTGGCCGCCCTACGTCTTCCTACAGGACGGCCAACTGCGCGGCGCCCACTATGAGGCCAGCCAGCAACTCCTGTCAGGCCTTGGCTACCAGCCCGAGTGGCGCCTGATGCCCTGGAAGCGCGCCCAGCACGACGTGCTTGCCGGCCACGCCGACGCCATCCTCGACATTGGCATCAACCCTGAACGCCAGACCCAGTACCACTACCCTGACGAACCGCTGTCGACCAGCGAATCAGTGCTGTTCTATCGCAGCAGCCAGCCCTTTCCATTTACTAAGCTGGACGACCTGCGCGGACGGCGCATTGGCGTGTCAGCGGGTTACAGTTACGGCAATCAGGCCTTTCTGGAGGCGGACTACCTGAGCCGCGAGCCCTGCCCGTCCATTGAAGCCTGCCTGCTGATGCTAGAGCGGGGCCGCATCGACATGGCGCTGATCAATCGCAGCGTGGGACGCTACACCCTAAAGCTGTTGGGGATTAGCGATATCACCCATCACACCGAGCCTTTGAGCGGCGGACCGGTCTACCTGGCCTTCGCCCGCCGCCCGGAATTGGCCGATCTGGCCGACCGCTTTGCTGACGCCCTGCGCACCTTCAAGCAGACAGCCAACTACCAGCAAATCCTGAGAACCTACGGTGTTTAAGGCGGCCGCCCTGCTTGCAGACTCCCCGTACAGCTCTGTTATACTCCGGGCTCCCGTCAATCCCGCGTTCGGATGCCGTATACCTCTTTCGGCAGGCCTGAACGGAATCGCCCCTAGTCCACAGCGTGGCGATTTGTGCCTGACGATATTCTCTTGATTACATCAACGGGCCTCGGCCCAACAGGATTGCTCATGTCCTTTGCCTCTCTGGGGCTGTCCGACGCGCTGGTACGCGCGGTGGCGGCCACTGGTTACACCACACCCACGCCGGTTCAGCAGCAAGCGGTTCCGGCGGTTCTCGAAGGCCGCGACCTGATGGTTGCCGCCCAGACCGGTACCGGCAAAACCGCCGGCTTTGCCCTGCCGGTAATCGAACGCCTGTTCCCCAACGGCGAGTCCGACGGCCAGCGCGCCAAGCCCAAGCAGGTGCGCGTACTGGTATTGACCCCGACCCGCGAACTGGCCGCCCAGGTGCACGACAGCATCCGCGCCTACGCTACCGAACTGCCGCTGAAATCCGCCTGTATCTTCGGCGGCGTCGGCGCCAACCCGCAGATGAAAGCCATCGCACCCGGCCTGGATATCCTGGTCGCCTGCCCTGGCCGCCTGCTGGATTTGGTCGGCCAAAAGGCCGTCGACCTGTCGCAGGTCGAGATTCTTGTGCTCGACGAAGCCGACCGCATGCTCGACATGGGCTTTGTCCATGACGTCAAAAAGGTCATCGCCAAGCTGCCGGCCAAGCGCCAGAACCTGCTGTTCTCGGCCACCTTCTCCAAGGATATTGTCGATCTGGCGAACAAGCTGCTCGACAACCCGGCCCGCATCGAAGTCACCCCGCCGAACACCACGGTCGAGCGCATCAACCAGAAGGTTTACCGCGTTGCCGCCGGTCACAAACGTGCACTGGTTGCTCACCTGGTCACCCAGGGCGCGTGGGAGCAGGTGCTGATCTTCACCCGCACCAAGCACGGCGCCAACCGCCTGGCCGAGTACCTGGTCAAGAACGGTCTGCCGGCTGCCGCGATTCACGGCAACAAGAGCCAGAGCGCGCGCACCAAGGCCCTGGCCGACTTCAAGGCCAACAGCCTGCGCATTCTGGTCGCTACCGACATCGCCGCCCGCGGCCTGGATATTGACCAACTGCCCCACGTGATCAACTTCGAGCTGCCCAACGTCTCGGAAGACTACGTCCACCGTATCGGCCGTACCGGCCGTGCTGGTCGCAGCGGCGAAGCCGTTTCACTGGTCAGCCCCGACGAAGAGAAGCTGCTGCGCGCCATCGAGCGCATGACCAAGCAGCGTATCGACGAAGGCAGCCTGGACGGCTTTGAACCGCCCGCTCAGGCCGAGTTGAACAACGACCGTCCGGAGCGTCCGCGCGAGCAAAATGGTCGCGGCGGCCAGCAACGCAACAACCGCGGCCAGGGTCAGCAGGGCAAGCGTGCCGGCAACGGCCAATCCGCCCAGAAAAGCGGCAACGGCGGCAATGGCAATGGCAATGGCAATGGCAATGGCAATGGCAATGGCCAGCAGCGTGGCCAGCGCCGTAACGAGCGCCAACGTGGCGAGCAGCGTCCGCACCAGCAGCGCCAACGCGCCGCCGGCCAGCCGCGGGTAATGCCAGGCATCCACGAACCGGAAGATGCCGTTGCTCTCGAACGCCGCCGTCAGGCACTGGGCAATCGCATTGAGGCCCCGGAAGAGCGCAAGCCCGCTGCCCGCAAACAAAACAACGGCAACGGCAACGGCAACGGCAATCGTAAGCCAAACGGTGGCGGTAACCGCAAGCAACGGGAAAAGCCAGCGCTGCTCGGCGCTCGCTAAACCACGCTTGACCAGAAAACGGGGCCTCGGCCCCGTTTTTGTTGCAGCACGAAAGGTGTCTTAATCACGCTTACCTGCGGCGCGCCTCCAGACTCGTCCCGGCATGCAGGCATGCACCCAATTCAGGCGTAGGGAGGCGACATGTCGCGTCCGTACAGGTTGGCAGCTGCAGCCTACCTAACCAGGCTGAGGTGCAGTGACCATTCGGACACAGCATGCTGTGTCCCTACGACTTGCACTGATCGTTAAAACAGCCTCGCCGCACAGCACAACCTTGGCAACAACGCTATAGTCACAGTCCTGCACTCGCTACCAAGGACTGTCGTATGCACCTCTCTCGTCTCGCCCTGTTTTGCTCACTCAGCCTGAGCGCCCTTGCTACCCAGGCTGCCAGCCTGGACACCCAGCCCGAGCCAGGCCTGTGGATCAGCGAAAGCACCACCCTGATCAACGGCATCGACATGCAGGCCCGCATGCGCGAGATGCGTGAGAACATGCTCAAGACGCTGCCACCTGAGCAGCGCGCCCTGGCCGAAGACATGCTCGGCAGTGAGGAGCAGGTCGGCGAGCGCCAATGCATCACCGCCGAAACCGCGCAGACCATGGCCGACCCCGACGCCCTGCTGGCAGACGCGCGTGAGAACATGCCCAACTGCGACCTCAAGGTTGAGCAGTCCGGCGGCGACGCCCTGCAGTTCTCCGGGCACTGCAATGACCCGGACGGCTTCACCGGCGACCTCAGTGGCAGCGTCGAGATTGTATCCAGCCGCGAGATGCGCTCCACCTTCAACGGCAACGGCAGCTACGCCCTGCCGGCCGGGCTGCTGGGCGAGAACGCTGGCGCCAGCGATGGCAAAGTGAAGCTGGAGCATTCGCAGGTCAGCCGCTGGAGCGGCGCCGATTGCGGCAATACCCCGGCGCTCTGAGCAAGGCGTCTGCCGGGTTTGATGCGCATCACAGCGCGCCAGCCTGAGACTCGCCAGCAACGGACTTCCGGCGTAAGCTGACGGGCCGCACTGCCGCCACAGGGACGTCCATGCAGCCAACCGCCGCTTCCTTTGCCAATAGTCTGGCCGGGCGCTTACTCGCCGCCGCACTGGCCTTCGCGCTGTGGGGCGGCTGGGCGCTGCTGGCCAACTGGTCGAGCGACCCGCAGCATGCCCTGATCGCCGGCCTGTTGCAGGGCACCGCCAGCGCCTTGATGACGCTGGTCATGGCCATCGCCGCCAAGGCACTGTTCTATCGGCTCCCCGCAGGTGCCCCGCGCCTGCTGCTGCCAGCCGTACTGATCGTCAGTGCCAGCTTCACCCTGCTGTATCTGGTCCACAGCTGGCACCAGACCCACGCCCTCTGGCAGACCATTGTCCCGCCGACCTCTCTGGCATTCATCTACTGTCTGTTCCTGTGTCTGCGCCTGCAGCGCGAACAGCTCTGTAACGAGGCCCCATGACCGACAACCGCCGTCCCCTGAAGATTCGCGATCAGCGCATCATGACCCGCTTTGCCGCCTGGCTCAGTCAGCGCAGCGTGACACCCAACCAGATTTCCGTACTCAGCGTGCTGTTTGCCCTGGCCGGTGCCGCTGCACTGGTCTGCTCGGGTCAGCAGTTGGGTAGCGAGCGCTCGATCTGGCTGGTTATAGCTGCTCTGTGCATCCAGCTGCGTCTGCTGTGCAATCTGTTTGACGGTATGGTGGCGATGGAGGGCGGTAAACAGACACCGGCCGGCGAGCTGTTCAACGACGTCCCCGACCGCATCGCCGACCCGCTGCTGATCGTTGCCTGCGGCTTTGCCGTACCCGGTTTTGAGTCAGCCCAGTGGCTGGCCTGGCTGGGTGCGCTGCTAGCGGTGATGACCGCCTATGTGCGCGTACTGGGTGTCTCACTTGGCCTGCCAGCAGACTTTCGCGGGCCGCTCGCCAAGCAGCAGCGCATGGCGGTCCTGACCGGTGCCTGCGTGTTCTCGGCATTCGACCCGCTGTGGCACCAGCCGGGCCTGATCCTGTGGATCAGCCTGATCATCATCGCCGCCGGCAGTGGCCTGACGGTTGTGCGCCGCCTGGTAGGCGCCTATCTGCGACTACAACGCCGGGGGATTGAATAATGGATATCGGCCTGCCCTTCATGCTCGATCTGACGCCCAACACCCTGTGCGCGATGCTGGTAGTGGTGGCCATGCTGGTCATCGCCAGCGTGACCCAGCTGCTGCTGCGCTCGCGACTCAGCGCCGATGGCTATCTGGAGCTGAAACAGCGCATCAACTCCTGGTGGGTGATGGTCGGCGTGGTGTTCACCGCGCTGATGATCGGCCCCACCGCATCGCTGATCTTCTTCACCATTCTGAGCTTTATTGCGCTGCGTGAGTTCTTCTCGATCCTGCCGGTGCGCGTTACCGACCGCCGCCTGATTCTCGCCCTGTATCTGGCGGTGCCGCTGCAATACTACTGGGTCGGTATGGGCTGGTATGGCATGTTCATCGTGTTTATTCCGGTCTACCTGTTCCTGCTGATCCCCTTCGGTCTGTTGATGCTGGGCGAGACCAAGGGCTTTATCCGCGCAGTCGGCTCCTACCAGTGGGCCACCATGACCACGGTGTTTGCCATCAGTCACGTTGCCTACCTGCTGATGCTGCCGGCCGAAGAAAACCCGGCCGGCGGCGGGGTTGGCCTGGTGATCTATCTGGTGTTCCTGACCCAGTTCAATGACGTCGCCCAGTACATCTGGGGCAAGAAGTTCGGCAACCGCAAGATTGTCCCGGCCATCAGCCCGAACAAGACCTGGGCGGGCTTTCTCGGCGGCGTGGCCACCACCACCCTGTTCGGCGCGCTGCTTGCGCCCTGGCTGACGCCGCTGCCCTGGTGGCTGGGCCTTGGCGCAGGCCTGTTGATCGGCCTGGCCGGCTTTATTGGCGACCTGACCGTGTCGGCGGTCAAACGCGACCTGCGCATCAAGGACACCAGCCAGCTGATTCCGGGCCACGGCGGCATTCTCGACCGTATCGACAGCCTGATGTACACCGCGCCGCTGTTCTTCCACTTCCTCGTTTACACCACCTACTGAGGTCGCCATGTCCGTGATCAAGCGCCTGCCCAAACAGCTGTTCTTTCTGCTGATCGTCAAGCCGGTGGTGTACCTGCTGCTTGGCCTGAACATCTACAACAAGCAACGCCTGCCCAGCCACGGCCCGGCAATTCTGGCGGCCAACCACAACAGCCACCTGGATACACTGGTGCTGATGGCCCTCTACCCGCTGGGCGAGCTGCACCGGGTACGCCCGGTGGCGGCGGCAGACTACTTCCTGCGTAACCGCTTCACCACCTGGCTGTCACTCAACCTGATCGGCATTATCCCGCTGGATCGGCAGGGCCAGGTAGACAAGGAGCAAGTGTTTGAACAGTGCCAGCAGGCCCTGGCCGACGGCCAGATTCTGCTGCTGTTTCCGGAAGGCAGCCGCGGCGAAGCAGAAGAACTGCAGCCGCTGCGCAAGGGCATCTATCATCTGGCCCGCAGCCACGCAGGCACCCAGGTGGTGCCGATTGCCATGCACGGGCTTGGCCGCGCTCTGCCCAAGGGCGGCTCGATGATTGTGCCGTTCAATGCCGACGTAGCCATCGGCGAGGCGCTGAGCGCCGAGCAGGAATGCGCGCCCTTTATGGAGCAGCTGCAGGCCTCACTGGAAAGCCTGTTGGCAGCCTGCATCACCCGCCGCGACGCGCGCTGGGAGGATTAAGGGTTCGACGCCTGTATGGGCTCAGTGCCCATGCGATTCCTCATGCCCACCACAACACTCACCCCAGCCACGCTGACGTGAGGTATGGCCGATGCCGGGGTTGAAGCTGTTGGTCGGGTCCAGCTCCTTATAGAAGCCGGCCAGCGCCGGCTTGGCCACATACAGATGGCCAACGTTATGCTCGGCCGGGTATTCGGCGCGGCGCTCATCCAGCAGCGCCCACATGCGGTGCTCCATCGCCAGCGGATCAACGCCCTTGCGCACGATGTAATCCTGGTGGAAAACGTGGCAGAAGAAGTGCCCGTAATACAGCTTGTGCACCATGTCCTTTTCCAGCTCGGCCGGTAGCGTCTCTACCCAGTCCCGATCATTACGGCGCAGGGCAATATCCAGCGCCACAATGTCTTCCACCTCGCGGCGGTGCACCTCACGGTAGCGAATCGCTGCACCGGCTACGGCAAAGCGGTGCAGAAAGGCCCGCCGGCCCTCGTCTTCGTCACACTCGAAATAGTCACCGGTATCGCGTCCGGCAAAGAAGCTGCTCAGGTGCTCACGGGTCTGCGCAGCGGTATCGTTGGACACGCGCAGCAGCAGGTGATGCTCAAAGCGATTACGGTACTCGCGCATGCGCTCCGGCAGGTGACTGGGCAGCAGGTTCATCACCGTCTGAATCACGCGATCGCTGACGCCGCGTAGGCCCAGCCGCTCGAAGAAGCCGTCAACGCGGCTCTTGATGGCAAAGGCTGCCGGCACCCGGGCGGTGCCAAAACGGTCGATGATCAGGTAGGTGTCCTTACCGTAGCGCTCTCCGATATCAAAGGCGGTACGGTGAATGTACTCACCGGCAATAGGCAAGCTCGGCAGATTGGTCAGCAGGTGGCGACGCAGGTCGGTCAGATCCTGCGGGTCGTTGCTGCCGATGTAGAAAACGGTGCTGGCTTCCTTCACAAAGGTATCCAGTCGCACGGCAAACAGACACAGTTTGCCAGCCGACCCGGAGGCCTCGAACAGACGCGAGGGGTCGGCATTAAAGCGCGCCGGGGTATCGGCATCGACATCGCGTACGTGCTCGGCGTAGCCGGCATCCGAAGCCCTGGCGGCCTCGTTGAGCACGGCATCAGGCTGATAGTCGCCACGCTGCAAACGCGTCAGGATCTCTTCCGGGCTGTCGCCCAGCTCGATACCCAGGTGGTTGACCAGCGTGAGCGTGCCGTCGGCCTGCACCTGCGCGTAGAGCGCCAGCTCGGTATAGGCAGGGCCGCGCCGCACCAGAGCGCCGCCGGAGTTGTTACATACACCGCCCAGCACCGAAGCACCGATGCAGGAGGAGCCAATCACCGAGTGCGGCTCACGGCCCAGCGGCGCCAGTTCGCGCTCCAGCCGGTCCAGCGTGGCACCCGGCAGACACACCACCTGCTCGCCCTGATTGATCAGTTGCACACCATCCAGACGACGGGTGCTGATCAGTACGATATCGCGGTCGTAGTTGTCGCCATCCGGGGTGGAGCCACCGGTCAGGCCGGTGTTGGCGGCCTGCATGATCACGATGCAATCGGCGGCAACGGCGGCGCGCAGCACCTGCCACTGCTCCAGCAGGGTGCCCGGCTGAATCACTGCCAGCACCTGACCCTCACCGGTACGGTGGCCCTTGCGAAAACGTCGGGTCTGCTGCTCACCGGTCAGCACATAACGGCGGCCAACCAGGCTACGCAGCTGCTCCAGCAAGGCGTCACGCTGGTGGGGTTGGGTTTGCGCAACACTCACGACGCGCCTACCAGCAGATCGGCATTGATCTCACTGATCGACTTGGCGCCGGTCAGCACCATGGCGACGCGCATTTCCTTCTCGATCAGTTCCAGCAGATTGGTTACACCGGCCTGCCCATCGGCAGCCAGCGCGTAGATGAAGGCACGGCCAAGCATGGTGCAGTCAGCGCCCAGCGCCAGCATGCGCACCACATCCAGACCGGTACGAATACCCGAGTCGACCAGAATCTTCAGCTCGCCCTTTACAGCATCGGCAATCGGCGGCAGCGCGCGTGCACTGGACAGAACGCCGTCCAACTGGCGGCCACCGTGATTGGAGACGATGATGCCGTCGGCGCCAAAGCGCACCGCGTCGCGGGCGTCCTCGGGGTCGAGAATGCCTTTGATCACCATGGGGCCGTCCCAGAACTCGCGAATCCACTCCAGATCCTTCCAGGAGATGGACGCATCAAAGTTGGCGCCCAGCCAGCCCATGTAGTCTTCCAGGCCGGTCGGGTTGCCGCGGTAGGCGGAGATATTGCCCAGATCGTGCGGCTTGCCCAGCAGGCCCACGTCGAAGGCCCAGCGCGGATGCATGACCGCCTGCAGATAGCGTCGCATGGCGGCATTCGGGCCACTCATACCGGAGTGCGCATCGCGATAACGCGCGCCCGGCACCGGCATGTCAACGGTGAACACCAAGGTGGTCACACCGGCGGCCTTGGCGCGTTCCAGTGCGTTCTTCATAAAGCCGCGATCTTTCAGCACGTACAGCTGAAACCACATCGGGCGGCTGATGGCCGGGGCGACCTCTTCAATCGGGCACACGGACACGGTCGACAGGGTAAAGGGAATGCCCTTGTCGGCAGCAGCGCGCGCCGCCTGCACTTCACCACGACGGGCGTACATGCCGGTCAGACCGACTGGCGACAGCGCCACCGGCATGCTCAGGGTTTCGTCGAACAGGCGGGTTTCCAGGCTCAGCTCCGCCATGTCTTTCAGCACCCGCTGACGCAGGGCGATATCAGCCAGATCCGCGACATTGCGCTTGAGCGTGTGCTCGGCGTAGGCGCCACCATCAATGTAGTGGAACAGAAAGGGCGGCAAGCGGCGCTGAGCGGCGGCACGGTAATCGGTCGAGGCAGAAATGATCATCACGGAGTTCCCATCGAATCTTCAACGGACGACGCCCCGGCACCAGGCCGGGGCGACAGCAGTAGGGTATCAGCCCGCCATCAGCGGGTCGCGGACACCCATAACATAGGCAGCAAAGAGCGCAATCAAACCTGTCATCAGCACGTAGTAGAGGGTCGGCCAGATGGTACGGCGCAGAGTCGTACCCTCGCGGCCAAGCAGGCCAACGGTAGCCGAGGCCGCCACCACGTTGTGAATGGCAATCATGTTACCGGCCGCGGCACCAATCGCCTGCGCCGCCACGATCAGCGCCGTGGACAGGCCGAGGTTGCTCGCTACGCCAAACTGGAACTGGCTGAACATCATGTTGGACACGGTGTTGGAGCCGGCCAGGAAAGCACCCAGCGCACCGATGCTCGGCGCCAGCAGCGGATAGATACCGCCCACGCTGTCAGCGACATAACGGGCCATGACAATCGGCATGCTCGGCAGGTCGGCGGCGTTGACGCCGGAGTTGATCAGGATACGCACCATCGGCACAGTGAACAGCAGCACAAAGCCGGCGCTGAGCAGCACGCCAAAGGACTCGCCCGCCGCCTTGCCCAGCTCGCTGGCTTTCATGCGATGCAGGAAGAAGGTCGCAATCACCACCATGACCAGAATACCGCCCGGCAGGTACAGCGGCTGTACGCCAGCGCTGACGCCAGCTTCACCCAGGATATCGGTAAAGTTGACGGCAACCGCCTTGAACGCGGCAGTGACCTCGGGGAAGACACGGCTGATTACCAGCAGCACACCAACCAGCAGGTACGGCAGCCAGGCGCGGAAGCTGCTCATGGGGCGTGCGGTCAGCTCTTCCAGCCTCATCTCGACGGTACCCATCCAGGCCGCCGGCCAACTGTCACGCGGTGCAAAGTCCCACTGACGCTTGGGCACCAGAAAACCTGCGCGAGCGGCGGTGGTGACGATCGCCAGACCGACCAGACCACCAATCAGCGACGGGAATTCCGGCCCCAGAAAGACACCGCCCAGCACATAGGGGATGGTCATGGAGACACCGGCAAACAGGGCGAACGGCAGCACTTCAAACACCGCGCGCCAGCTCTTGTCCTGACCAAAGAAGCGCACCAGCATGATGACCATCACCAGGGGCATGACGGTACCCACCAGCGCGTGAACAATCGCCACCTGGCTGGTGATCAACTGCAGATAGGCCTCCCAACTGGAGCCCGCGGCCGCCAACTGCTCACCGATTGCAGCGTGATCAAGGCCGGTGTTCACACCCACGATGATCGGCGTACCTACCGCACCAAAGGAGACCGGTGTGCTCTGCACCAGCATGCCCATCAGCACCGCAGCCATGGCCGGAAAGCCGATGGCTACCAGCAACGGCGCAGCGATGGCAGCCGGTGTGCCGAAGCCGGAGGCGCCTTCGATAAAGCAGCCAAACAGCCAGGCAATGATGATCGCCTGAATACGGCGGTCCGGGCTGATGGTGGTAAAGCCGGCGCGAATGGCAGTGATGCCGCCGGAGTGCTTGAGGGTGTTGAGCAGCAAAATGGCGCCGAAAATGATCCACAGCACACCCACGGTAACGACCAACCCTTGCAGGGTCGATGCCAGTACCCGGTTGAAGCTCATATCCCAGACAAACAGCGCAATACCGGCGCTGAGCAGATAGACCAGCGGCATGGCGCGCCGGGCAGGCCAGCGCAGGCCAATCAGCAACACACCTGCAAGCAGGATCGGGGCAAAGGCCATGAAGGCGAGAAAACCGGAAGACATGAAGCGCTCCTGTAATTGTTATTGGCGTTCGAGCACCAATCGGTAATACCAATTTACAAAACTGGATGAACAGATTAAAAAAGCACCAGAAGCATGTCAAACCCCTAACGGTAGACTTTGGTATAGATAGGTATCTTCGGGTTGCCTGAGCACAACAGGCCCGCTACCCTTTCCTCGCGATTGGTAAGACCAAAGGAACAGCAATGGAAGTAGGTCAGATTCGGCAGCGCAGACTGTCCGACAACATCGTTGAGCAGCTGGAAACCATGATTCTTGAGGGCACGCTGCAACCGGGCCAACGTCTGCCCGCCGAGCGCGCACTGGCTGAACAGTTCGGTGTGTCCCGCCCGTCGCTGCGCGAGGCGGTACAAAAGCTGGTCGCCAAGGGCCTGTTGATCAGCCGCCAGGGCGGCGGAAATTATGTCAGCGATTCGCTCGGCTCCAGCTTCAGCGATCCGTTGCTGGCCCTGCTGGAAGGTCGCCCCGAGGCACAGCGCGATCTGCTGGAGTTTCGCCACACGCTGGAAGCCGACTGCGCCTACTACGCCGCCCAACGCGCGACCGATCTGGACCGTGAACACCTGCTGGCCGCCTTTGATGCCCTGCAGGCGTGCTACGCCCGCGAAGGCAAAGCCTCACGCGCCGAGGAAGGCGCAGCTGACGCGCGCTTTCATCTGGCCATTGCCGAGGCCAGCCACAACCTGGTGCTGCTGCACACCATTCGCGGGCTGTTCGATTTGCTCAAACGCAACGTGGTGACCAACATCGGCGGCATGTACGCGCTGCGCAGCGAGACCCGACGCATGCTGGTCGAACAGCATCAGGCGCTGTTCGACGCCATCATGCAGGGCCGTGCCGACGACGCGCGGCGCATAGCCAGCGAGCACATCAGTTATGTGCAGGACGTGCTGGAAGAGCGGGAAGAGGAAAGCCGCCGACTGGCCCGCGCCCAGCGGCGCGAGCGGCCGGTCAGTCGCTGAGCCAGTCGGCCAGCACCTCGGTGTTGTGCTCACCCAGCAGCGGTGGCGGACGGCGGTAGTCGACCGGCGTACGTGACAGCCGGATCGGGTTGGCGACCAGATCGACCTCGCCAGCCAGCGGATGCGCCATGCGAATACGGGTGCCACGCGCCTGCACCTGCGGATCGGTGAACACCTGCGCCAGATCGTTGATCGGCCCGCAGGGCACGCCGGCCCGCTCCAGCGCGGCAATCCACTCGGCAGTGGTGCGAAACACCGTGACCTGACGGATCAGGGGAATCAGCTCGTCGCGATTAGCCACGCGGGCTGAGTTAGTCGCAAAGCGCGCGTCCGTCGCCCACTCGGGGCGGCCGGCCACCTCACAGAACTTGCGAAACTGACCGTCGTTACCGACCGTCAGAATGAAGTCACCATCGGCAGTTGGAAAGTCCTGATAGGGCACGATGTTCGGGTGCGCGTTACCCAAACGCTTGGGTGGCACACCGGTGGTGAGGTAGTTCAGCGCCTGATTGCCAAGACAGGCGATCTGCACATCCAGCAGCGCCAGGTCGATGTACTGGCCCAGACCGCTGCGCTCACGCTCGGCCAGCGCGGCAAGAATGGCATTACTGGCGTAGAGCCCGGTCAGAATATCGGTCAGCGCCACGCCCACCTTGACCGGCCCTGCACCCTCTTCGCCGTCCGCCTTTCCGGTGATGCTCATCAGGCCGCCCATCGCCTGAATCATGAAGTCATAACCCGCTCGCTTGGCATAGGGCCCCTGCTGACCAAAGCCGGTCACCGAGCAGTAGATCAAGCGAGGATTAAGCGCCTGCAGGCTGGCGTAGTCCAACCCATAGGCCGCCAGCCCGCCAACCTTGAAGTTCTCGATCAGCACATCAGCGCGCTGCACCAGCTCTCGCACCTGCTGTTGCCCTGCGGGCTGAGTAAAGTCGATGGTGATCGAGCGCTTGTTGCGGTTGGCCGACAGAAAATACGCCGCCTCGGAGGTGTCGCGACCATCGGCGTCACGCAGGTACGGCGGCCCCCAGGCACGGGTGTCATCACCCGCCCCCGGACGTTCAACCTTGACCACATCCGCGCCCAGATCCGCCAGCATCTGCCCGGCCCAGGGGCCAGCCAGTACGCGGGAGAGATCGAGGACGCGTAAACCGGATAATGCACTCATGCCTTTAGCTCCAAGCGGCAAGCTTCAAGCCACAAGCTGGCCGTGCAAGATAGGGGGAGGAGAAGGTAGCGACATGCTGCGCGAGAAAAACAGGACAAGCCGACCCAACGCGGGCGGCTTGTCGCTTGCAGCTTATGGCTTGCCGCTGCCTTCAGGCGTTAGAAAAACGCCTGAAGGCCAGTCTGCGCGCGACCGAGGATCAGCGCGTGCACGTCGTGGGTACCTTCGTAAGTGTTAACCACTTCCAGGTTGACCACGTGGCGGATAACGCCGTACTCGTCGGAGATACCGTTTCCACCCAGCATGTCGCGAGCAACGCGGGCGATGTCCAGCGACTTGCCGCAGGAGTTGCGCTTCATGATGGAGGTGATTTCAACGGCAGCGGTGCCTTCGTCCTTCATGCGACCCAGACGCAGGCAGCCTTGCAGAGCCAGAGTGATTTCAGTCTGCATGTCAGCCAGTTTCTTCTGCACCAGCTGAGTCTGCGCCAGCGGGCGGCCGAACTGCAGACGATCCAGGGTGTACTGACGGGCGGTGTGCCAGCAGAACTCGGCAGCGCCCAGCGCGCCCCAGGAGATACCGTAACGGGCAGAGTTCAGGCAGGTGAACGGGCCTTTCAGACCGGTCACGTGCGGCAGCATGTTCTCTTCCGGTACGAACACGTCGTCCATCACGATCTCGCCGGTGATGGAGGTACGCAGACCAACCTTACCCTTGATGGCAGGCGCGCTCAGACCTTTCCAGCCTTTTTCCAGAATGAAGCCGCGAATCACGTCATCATCGGTCTTTGCCCAGACCACGAAGACGTCCGCAATGGGGCTGTTGGTGATCCACATCTTGGCACCCTTGAGCAGGTAGCCGCCTTCGGTGCTACGCGCACGAGTAACCATGGAGCCCGGATCGGAGCCGTGGTTCGGCTCGGTCAGGCCGAAGCAGCCGATAAACTCGCCGCTGGCCAGCTTGGGCAGGTACTTCTGCTTCTGCTCCTCAGAACCAAACTCGTTGATCGGCACCATCACCAACGAAGACTGCACGCTCATCATCGAACGGTAACCGGAGTCGACGCGCTCAACTTCACGGGCGATCAGGCCGTAGCAGACATAGTTCAGGCCGCTTCCACCGTACTCGGTAGGAATGGTCGCGCCCAGCAGGCCCAGCTCACCCATTTCGCGGAAGATTTCCGCATCGGTCTGCTCGTTGCGGAACGAGTTCAGCACCCGCGGCATGAGTTTGTCCTGGCAGTACTGGCGCGCGCTGTCACGCACCATGCGCTCTTCTTCAGTCAGTTGCTGGTCCAGCAGCAGCGGATCTTCCCAGTTGAAACTTGCCTTGGATGCGGCCATGAGCTCTCCGATATTCGATTTGTTAGGGGTCTGGTTCCAATAAGAAACCACAAGGTGACAGCGACTCTACGCACAGAGAAAACCACAAACAAGCGTCTTTTATGCAGACACCTGTGCTAAATTGGAACTCCGACCAAGCCGCAGGCTTGGTCGGAGGCTATAAGCCTTAAGCTGGAAGCTGGAAGCCAAAGCCCGGCGTGAGTGGCTGACTTTCCGAGCATAGCCCACGCACAGCAATGACGACCGCTGAGAGACTGGACTTCCAGCCTACAGCCTTCCGCCTCAAGCCATCCAAAGGATGCCCCTCCATGCGCCGCAAGATTCCCCCTACCCAAGCCCTGGTCTGCTTCGAGTCGTCTGCTCGCCACGAAAGCTTCACCAAGGCGGCAGAAGAGTTGTCGCTGACCCAAAGTGCAGTCTGCCGGCAGATCGCGAACCTGGAGGCCTTTCTTGATATCCAGTTATTCCGCCGTACCCGCCGCGGCGTGAAGCTGACCGACGCTGGGCATATCTACAGCCGGCGCATTGCCAGCCGACTGGACGCCGTGGAGCGCGACACTCTCTCGGTCATGGGCAACCAGGGCACGGCGACGCTGGAAGTGGCGCTGGTGCCGACCTTCGGCACTCAATGGCTACTGCCACGGCTCGGTCACTTTCTCAGCCAGCATCCGCAAATCACGGTCAACCTGACCAACCGCACGCGGCCGTTCCTGTTTGCTGATACGGAGTTTGATGCGGCCATTTACTTCGGCGATGGCGACTGGTCCGGTACCCAGACCCACTACCTTATGCCCGAGGCGCCGATTCCGGTCTGCAGCCCGGCGCTGATTGCACCAGCCAGCGAACTGTCTCCAGACGACATCGCTCGCCTGCCGCTGTTGCAGCAGACCACCCGCCCCTATGCCTGGCGCCAGTGGTTTGCGGCCGCCGATATGCGTGTTGAGCACGACCTCAACGGCACCCGACTGGAACTGTTCTCGATGCTCGCACAGGCGGCGATGCACGGCATGGGCGTTGCGCTGATTCCGCCGTTTCTGATTCGCCAGGAGCTGGCCGATGGCCGACTCATCAGCCCCTGCCCGCGCAGCTTTGAAACCGATAACGGTTACTACCTGGTAATCCCCGAGCGCAAGGCGGAGTCAGCTGCACTCCTGGCGTTCCGCGACTGGATTTTGCAGCAGGCACACGCCTGGGTTAAAGAAGCCGCAAACCTCAAGCTCTGAGCTTCAAGCTTCAAGCTTCAAGCTTC
This sequence comes from Halopseudomonas pachastrellae, assembly GCF_900114765.1. Lineage (GTDB taxonomy): Bacteria > Pseudomonadota > Gammaproteobacteria > Pseudomonadales > Pseudomonadaceae > Halopseudomonas > Halopseudomonas pachastrellae. Next base: position 63,324 of record NZ_FOUD01000009.1, on the reverse strand, counting down.
AAGCAGGATGGCATTGACGGCAGCTTTCTGGGATTTTCCGCAGCATCGAGCAGCTATCTCAGCCCAAAGAGAACCCGCACGACTCGCCAACACGCGGGTTTTGCTTGCAGCTTGAAGCTTGCCGCTTGCAGCTCAAAAAAAGGGGCCCGAAGGCCCCTGAAGCACACATGAAGCTTGTTGCGATTACTGGCGAACGCCTTCTACCGTGAGGATCAGCTCGACGGTTTCCGAGGCGGGGCCCAGGTTGTAGTCGATGCCGAAGTCGGCCAGTTTCAGCGTTGTGGTCGCGTCAAAACCGGCGCGGTAGCCGCCCCACGGGTCATCGCCTTCACCGATAAAGTTGGCATCCAGTACCACCGGCTTGGTCACGCCGTTCAGGGTGAGGTCGCCAGATACCTTGGCACTGTTGTCACCCGTCACTTCAACACCGGTCGAGGTAAAGGTGGCGGTAGCGTTCTCGGCCACATTGAGGAAGTCTTCGCTGCGGATGTGCTTGTCGCGCTCAGCGTGATTTGTGTCGACACTCTCGGTGTTGACGGTCACGTTGATGGCACTGGCTTCCGGCTTGTCGGCATCCCAGCTGAAGGTGCCTTCGAAATCGTTGAAGCGGCCATAGATCCAGCTGTAACCCAGGTGGCTGATCTTGAAGTTGACCGAGGCGTGCTGCCCCTGCTTGTCGATCTGGTAGTCCGCTGCCTGCGCCGCGCCACCTGCCATCATCAGACCACCGAGGGTGGCTGCTACCATCAGTTTCTTCATTTGCCGTTCTCCGTTGCGTTGAGCAGCCGCATGCCCAGCATGCGCCGCAGAGTGTTGTCCTTGTCGATAAGGTGATGCTTGAGCGCACCCAGCGCGTGCAGACCCGCCAGAGCGAGCAAGCCCAGCGCCAACCAGTAATGCACAGCACCAGCGACATCGGCCTGCTCGGGCAAGCCGCTGACCAGCGCCGGCACCTCAAACCAGCCAAACAGGCTAACACCGCTGCCCTTGGCGGTTGAAATAAGATAGCCGCTGGTCACGATCAGCAGCATGGCGCCGTACATCAGCCACTGCGCACCGGACGCCAGCAGGCGCTCCCAGTTCTTATGGCTCGCCAGGTGCCCTGGCGACGGGGTTGCCGCACGCCAGATCAGCCGCAGCACCAACAGGGCAGCAAACACCAAGCCCAGACTTTTGTGCCAGGACGGCGCACTGGTGTAGTAGGGGCTGTAATACGTCAGGCTGGTCATCCACAGCCCCAGCGCCGTGAGGCCAATCACCAGTAGTGCCATCAGCCAATGCAGGCTGCCGGTTACCAGACCAAATCTGTCGCTGCTGTTACGCCACTGCATCATGACCTCGCTTTCGATGGGGCGATAATCCCATCGAGTAAGTGAGATAAAAAGCGCAAAATTTGGTTCACTCCAAACAGATTTCTCGATATTTCCGTCCGCCACGCAGCCGCCCTGCAGGCACAAAAAACCTCCCGAAGGAGGTTTTGTCACAGCCAGGCAAACCGCGTCAGAAGAACAGACGCTTGAGCTCCTGCCCCGGATTAACCGCACGCATAAACGCCTCACCCACCAGAAAGCCATACACCTCGTGCGCCAGCATCAGCTCGACGTCGGCGCGGTGCAAAATGCCGCTCTCGGTTACCAGGATCTTGCCCTGCGGAATCTGCGGCAGCAGCTCAAGCGTGGTATCCAGGGTCACCTCAAAGGTGTGCAGGTTGCGGTTATTGATGCCGATCAGCGGCGTGTCCAGCTTGAGGCCGCGCTCCAGCTCGGCCGCGTCATGCACTTCAACCAGCACATCCAGACCGTGTTGCTTCGCAGTCGCTGCCAGCTCGCTCATTTGCACGTCATCCAGGCAGGCGGCGATCAGCAGCACACAGTCGGCGCCCAGCGCACGGGCTTCGACGATCTGATACGGATCAACCATGAAATCCTTGCGGATAACCGGCAGTGAGCACGCGGCGCGCGCCTGCTGCAGGTAGTCATCGTGCCCCTGGAAGAAGTCCACATCGGTCAGCACCGATAGACAGGCCGCACCGCCCGCCTCGTAGCTGGCCGCGATTTCGGCCGGTTGAAAGTCCTCGCGCAGCACGCCCTTGCTCGGTGACGCCTTCTTGATCTCGGCAATTACGCCGGGCCGACGCGCTGCTGCGGCATTCTGGATAGCCTTGGCAAAGCCGCGGGTGGGCGATGCCGCTGCGGCCAGTTGCTCCAACTCAGCCAGACTGCGGCGCTGGAGGCGCTCTGCCACTTCCTCGTGCTTGCGCGCGACGATGTTCTGCAAAATAGTCGGCACACTCATTGTGCTGCTTCCTCCCGGAATACCTCGGTAAAGGCGATGAGTTCGTTGAGTTTCTCCCGCGCCAGCCCGGAGTAGAGCGCATCGGAGGCAAGCTTGACGCCTTCGACCAGGCTGGTGGCGTGATCTGCCGCGTACAGCGCGGCACCGGCGTTGAGAATAATAATGTCGGCGGCCTTTTCACCCGCCTCTGTTTCGCGCTTACCAAGTGCGTCGCGAATCAGTTTGAGCGACGCGGCTGCATCGTCGACGGTCAAGCCGATCAGTGAACGACTCTGAATGCCAAGCTCTTCCGGGCTGACCTCGTACTCGCGCACTTCACCGTCTTTCAGCTCGGCAATATAGCTGGTCGACGCTAGGCTCAGCTCGTCCAGGCCATCTTTGGAGTGCACCACCAGCACGTGCTCACTGCCAAGGCGCTTGAGCACCTCGGCAATCGGGCGGCACAGCGCCTGGGTAAACACACCGATAACCTGATGTTTAACCCCGGCGGGGTTGGTCATGGGGCCCAGCATATTAAAGATGGTGCGCATGCCCAGCTCACGGCGCGGGCCGATCGCGTGCTTCATGGCGCCGTGATGGGCCGGCGCGAACATGAAGCCCACGCCAACGCTTTCCACACAGCGCGCAACTTGCTCGGGCGTCAGATTGAGATTCACACCGGCGGCTTCCAGCAGATCGGCGCTGCCGCTCTTTCCGGACACGGCGCGGTTGCCGTGCTTGGCAACCTTGCCACCGGCAGCGGCCACCACCAGCGCAGCGGCGGTGGACACGTTGAAGATGTTGGCGCCGTCACCGCCGGTGCCGCAGGTGTCGACCAGGCGCTCGGCGTTGATCTTCACCCCGGAGGCCAGCTCGCGCATGACCAAGGCCGCGCCGGTAATCTCGTCGAGGGTCTCGCTCTTCATGCGCAGGGCAACCAGAAAGCCGCCGATCTGCGCGTCGGTGCACTGACCGGTCATGATCTGGCGCATGACGTCCTGCATCTCTTCGGTGGAGAGGTCGAGTTGATCGACTACCTTACCGAGCGCTGTCTTGATATCCATACCGTCTCTCCTTGCTGGTCAGCGGCGCAGGCCGCCCTGCTGCTTGAGGAAGTTGGCGAGCATCTCGTGTCCCTGCTCGGAGAGGATCGACTCGGGGTGAAACTGCACCCCTTCGATCATGTAGTCGCGATGGCGCACACCCATGATCTCGTCGACGCTGCCGTCGTCGTGCTGCGTCCAGGCGGTCAGCTCCAGGCAATCGGGCAGCGTATCGCGACTGATCACCAGCGAGTGATAACGGGTCACCGTCAGCGGGTTGTTCAAGCCGGCGAACACGCCCAAGCCTTCATGGTAGACCGGGCTGGTCTTGCCGTGCATGACCTGACGGGCACGCACCACGTCACCGCCGAAGGCCTGACCGATACTCTGGTGGCCAAGGCAAATGCCGAGAATCGGCAGCTTGCCGGCAAAGTGCTTGAGCACCGGCACCGAGACGCCTGCTTCGTTGGGGGTGCACGGACCGGGGGAGACAACAATGCGCTCGGGGTTGAGGGCTTCGATCTCGGCGACGGTCAGTTCGTCGTTGCGCACGACTTTAACGTCAGCCCCCAGTTCGCCGAGGTACTGCACCACGTTGTAGGTAAAGGAGTCGTAGTTATCGATCATCAGCAGCATGGCTTTTCTCCTTTACCGGGCCGATTGTTCAGCTAGTGCAATCGCACGGAACATGGCGCGACGCTTGTTGATGGTCTCTTCCCACTCCAGCGCGGGCACCGAGTCGGCAACAATGCCGCCACCGGCCTGCACATGCAGCTCACCATCCTTGATCACCGCGGTACGAATCGCGATAGCGGTGTCCATGTTGCCGTTCCACGCCCAGTAACCAACCGCGCCGCCGTAGACACCGCGCTTGACCGGCTCCAGCTCGTCGATGATTTCCATCGCCCGAATCTTCGGCGCACCGGACAGGGTGCCGGCCGGCAGAATGGCGCGCAGGGCGTCCATCGCGGTCAGCTCCGGCTTGAGCTGGCCTTGCACGTTGGAGACGATGTGCATCACGTTGGAGTAGCGCTCGATGACCATCTTCTCGGTCACCTTAACCTTGCCGATCTCAGCCACGCGGCCCACGTCGTTGCGGCCCAGGTCGATCAGCATCAGGTGCTCGGCGATCTCCTTGGCGTCGGACAGCAGATCCTGCTCCAGCGCCAGATCGGCCTCTTCGGTCGCACCACGCGGGCGGGTGCCGGCGATCGGGCGCACGGTGACTTCACCCTCTTCAACGCGCACCAGCACTTCGGGCGAGCTGCCAACCACGTGAAAATCACCGAAGTTGAAGAAATACATATACGGCGTCGGGTTCTGACTGCGCAGCGCGCGGTACAGATCAATCGGCTCGGCCTTGAAGTCGATGCTCATGCGCTGGGACGGCACCACCTGCATGCAGTCGCCGGCAAGGATATATTCCTTGATGGTGTCGACTGCCCGCTCGTAGTCCTCACGGGTGAAGCTGGCGCGGTAATCCAGATCGGTGTCGACCGGCGCGGCGAGGTCCAGCAGCTTGCGCGGCGGCGTCGGCTGCCGTAGCTGCTCAAGCAGTTGATCCAGCCTCGCATTGGCCTGCTCGAAGGCATCGTCGGCGCAGGGGTCGGCCAGCACGATGGCGTGCAGCTTGCCGGCCAGGTTGTCGAACACCACGACTTCATCCGACACCATCAGCAGGATGTCGGGCGTGCCCAGCACATCCGGATTAACGGTGGCCGCCAGGCGCGGCTCGACGTAACGCACGCAGTCGTAACCGAAGTAGCCCACCAGACCACCGTTGAAACGCGGCAAGCCGGGGATGCTCGGCACCCGGTACCGGGCCTTGAAGGTTTCTACAAACTCCAGCGGATCGGCACACTCGTGACGCTCCTGCTCGACGCCGTCGACCAGCACGGTGGCGGTGTGGCCATCAACGCGCAGCACGGTACGCGCCGGCAGGCCGATGATGGAATAGCGCCCCCACTTTTCACCGCCCTGCACTGATTCGAGCAGGTAGGAGTAGGCACCATCGGCCAGTTTCAGATAGGTAGAAAGCGGGGTTTCAAGGTCTGCCAGCACCTCGCGTACAACGGGTACACGGTTGCAATCCTGGGCAGCCAGGCGAAGGAATTCGTCTCGGGTCATGATCAGCCTCAAAGGCAGGGTAAGTCACACGCAAACAGGGGTGCTCGCACTCAGGGGCGAGCGAGACAGTTCAGGTACGCCAACGCCAGCGGGCGAGCGCCTTGATAACTCTCATCAGTTTGCGGTTGCTGACAAACACGGCTGATCCATCACTGGAGGGGATACTCGAGCAAGCCTATATGAGCGCGTCTAGCGAATCAACCAGCAGGTCGGGGTTTTCGGCGGCAATCGGCTGGCCGTGATTGTAGCCGTAGCTGACCGCCACCACCGGCACCCCGGCTGCCTTGGCTGCCAGCACGTCGCTACGCGAGTCGCCAACAAACAGCGCCTGCGACGCCACCACGCCCGCCTGCTGCATCACCCAGTTAAGCGCAGCCGGATCGGGCTTCTGCACCGGCAATGTATCGCCGCCCACCAGCCAGCAGAAATACCCGTCGAGCTGTTTGTCGGCGAGCAGCTCCGGCACAAAGCGGCTCGGCTTGTTGGTGACCAGCGCCAGCGGCACACCGGCCTGCTGCAGGGCATCAAGAAAGACACGCACCCCCGGGTACAGGGTGCTGCGCGAATGGTCGCCGGCATAGGCCTCAAGAAACAGCGCCAGCGCCTGCTCGGTCTCGCCTTCGCTGATGGATGCGTGCTCGATATCGTCGGCCAGCGCCCGGCGCACCAGTACCCGCGCGCCATTGCCGACCCAGTGACGCACCTTGTCGACACCCGCCGGCGCGCGCCCCAACTGGCCCAGCATCACATCAACCGCGCCCGCCAGATCCGGCACCGAGTCGATCAAGGTGCCGTCCAGATCAAACATCACCAGCTTTGGCAGTTCTCCAGCAAACAGATCGCGCAATGGCATGTCAGCGTTTTACCTGCGCCAGCTCCGCGCGCATGCTGTCGATCACGGCCTTGTAGTCCGGCTTGTTGAAGATCGCGGAGCCGGCAACGAAGGTATCGGCGCCCGCTTCAGCGATGGCGCGGATGTTCTGCTCGTTCACGCCACCATCGATTTCCAGACGAATCTCACGGCCGCTGGCGTCGATCAGGGCGCGGGCTTCACGCAGTTTGTCCAGCGTGCCCGGAATAAACTTCTGGCCACCAAAGCCCGGGTTCACGCTCATCAGCAGCACCATGTCGACCTTGTCCATCACGTACTTGAGGGCATCCAGCGAGGTCGCCGGGTTGAATACCAGGCCAGCCTTGGCGCCGCCGTTCTTGATCAGCTGCAATGACCGGTCAATGTGCTCGGAGGCTTCCGGGTGGAAGGTGATATAGCTGGCACCGGCTTCGAGAAAGTCGCCGATGATACGGTCGACCGGCTTAACCATCAGATGCACATCGATCGGCGCCGTTACGCCATACTTGCGCAGCGCAGTGCACACCATCGGTCCAATGGTCAGGTTGGGCACATAGTGGTTGTCCATGACATCAAAGTGAACAATATCGGCACCCGCTGCCAGCACCCGGTCGACGTCTTCACCAAGACGGGCAAAATCGGCAGACAGAATGGACGGCGCGATGGCGTAATCAGGCATGGCAAACCTCGACAGAAACGAACACGGAAAAGGCCGCCAGTGTACCCCATCCGCCGCTGTTATACTCGGCGCAGACCCTAACGGAACCTGCCCATGCGCCTGCCAGCCCTGATTGCGCTGCTCTGCCTCGCCAACCACGCCGCCGCCCAAGAGCCTGAGCCCGATGCCGGTGCGATCAGTGCGCCGAGCGAACGCGTCGATGCGCTGTCACGCAGCGCCCTGTACCGCGACGTGCTACAGCGTGAAACGCCAACCGAGGAGCAACGACAGCTGGAGTTCAACGGCGAGTCGCTATTTGGCCTGTTTCTGCCAGCCGCTAGGCCTGAACCGCTGGGCGGCGTGCTGCTGATTGCGGGGGCCGGTGAGCACGCTGACTGGCCCGAACTGATTGGCCCGGCGCGGCGCCAGTTGAGCGACGCCGGCTGGCACACGCTGGCCATCACCCTGCCCGATGCGCCGGATGGCCCGACGATTATCAGTCCGCCCATCGCCGACCCGGATAACCAACCACCCAGCGAGCCCGAACCAGGCGCCGATCCTGCCCTGCTGGCCGGCAGCGAACCCGCAGATTCACCAGCAGAGCCGCCTATCGGCCTGGACTACGGCGCGGCTGCCGGCGGGCTGATCAACGCCGCACTGCAGGTGCTCAAGGCCGAAGGCGCCGAACAGATCACCCTGGTCGCCCGCCGCGACGCCGGCTACTGGGCGCTGCTGGCCAGCGAAAGCGCCCCCAAGGATCAACCACCGCAGGCAATGGTGCTGTACGAGGTGCGCCAGCCAGCTGCCGCCGAGCGCCCAAGCCTGGGCAGCCTGCTGGAAGGCTGGGACAAACCCTTACTGGAAATGCTCGACCGCGGCAGCCCGCTAGGTCAGGTCCAGGCCGCGGCCCACCTGCGGATCGCGCGGCGCGCAGGCCACAACGGCTACCGCCAACTGGACCTGGCGCCGATACAGCGCTCGGCCGTCGCCCAGGAGATGATCGGCAAGCGCTTGCAAGGCTGGCTGGAAGCCAACTATCGACCAGCCCAGACCCAAACAGAGGCCGAGGCGAGCGAGACCCCCTGACGGGTCGACAGAGAGAACGTCGCTAACGAAACCCCTTATGCCGACGCAGGAGCTCATACGCTTCTTGAATCTGACGGATACGCTCGCCCGCATTGCCCTGCTCGGCACGACCGGCACCACGGGCTGCCAGCTTGTCGGGGTGGTGCAGACTCAGCTGCCGACGATAGGCGCGCTTGATCATCTCGGGTGTGTCACTCAGGTTGACCTTGAGCAGCGCTGCAGCGCGATTCAGCGCGTCCTGACGGGGTACGGCGGAGCGACCGCGCGGTGGCGGCTGGGTGCGCCGGTGACGCTGATGCATGCGCTGCTGCTCGGCCTGGCCAAGACCGGCCTCAGCCGCCCAGCTCGCCAGTAACGAGCGCACCTCATCATTCAACTGCCCCGGCACTACCGCCATGCGCCAGCAGCTGTCGAGCAACTCGGCAGCGCGGGCCGGCTCACGCTTGCGCAGGGCACGCACCAGCGGGCCAAGCTCCCCTGCCGTCTTGCCCTCGTTGAAGTCACGCATGGCCGCCAGGCGCGCGGCCTCATCCAGGCGGTACTGCTGCATCAGATCACGCGCCAGCTGCAGGTGCTGCTGACTGACCCGGCCGCTGGCCTTGGCCAGCCGACCAAGACAGAGAAACAGCACCCGCTCGAAGCTGCTGTCGCCGGTGCGCAGCTCGGCCAGACGCGCCGGCAGGTCGCTCCAACGGCGCAGGCGCCAGTGACGATCCAGCGCATGCCCGACCACAGCACCCAGCAACGCACCGGGCAACGCACCGCCCAGCCCGCCGACCAGCGCGCCCACCACCGTCACCGGCCAGAGCATGCTCAGGCCCTCGCCTGCCGGTCGGCTTCTGCCAACCGCTCGGGGGTGCCAACATCAATCCACGGGCCGCGAAAGTGCTCACCACTGACCCGCCCCTGATCCGCCGCCTGTCGCAGCAGCGGTGCCAGTGCAAAGGCGCCGGCAAGCTGTTCGACCAACAGCGCCGGATGCAGCACCGCGATGCCGCTATAGGTCAGCCCCTTCTCGCCGTTGCCGGGATTACCGACGTCGCCGGCCGTGAGCAGAAAGTCCCCGTTGGGATTGTGCGCGGGGTTGTCGATCAACACCAGGTGCGCCAGCTTGCCGGGCGGCAGGCTGAGGTGGGCAAAATCAAACCGGGTCCAGACATCGCCGTTGACCAGCACAAAGGGGCCATCGCCCAGCAACGGTAGCGCCCGCTGGATGCCGCCCCCGGTTTCCAGCGGCTCGCCCTCGGCCGACCAGGCAATCTGGACGCCCAGCGCCGCGCCATCGCCAAAGGTGCTTTCGATCTGCTCACCCAACCAGGCGTGGTTGATCACCAGCTCGCGCAGCCCCGCTGCCGCCAGCGCCTCGATATGCCACTGCAGTAGTGGCTTGTCGCCCACCTTGAGCAGCGGTTTGGGGGTGTGCAGGGTCAGCGGACGCATGCGCTCGCCCTTGCCCGCCGCCAGAATCATCGCCTTCATGCCGCAGGTATCCCCAAGCTATCAAGTAGCTCAGCCAGCGGCTGCAGCCGCACATCATCGGCGCAGGCCTCGCGCAGGTAACGCACAAAGCGCGGTGCGTCAGCCAGATAGTGCGGCTTGCCGTCGCGATGACAGATGCGGGCAAAAATACCCAGCACCTTGAGATGACGCTGCACGCCCATCAGGCGCGCCTGATCCAGAAAGGCTGACCGTTGCGCAGGCACCGGCAGCTGCGCCGCAACCGCCTGCTGCCAGTAGCGCGTCAGCCATTGACCACGCTCGGCAGCCGACCAGCTGTAAAAGGCATCGGCAAAGAGCGAGGTCACGTCGTAGCTGATCGGGCCGTACAGCGCATCCTGAAAGTCGAGCACCCCAGGCTCCCCGTCGGCGACCATCAGGTTGCGCGGCATGTAGTCACGATGCACATAGACCTGCGCCTCGCCCAGGTTGCTGTCCAGCAGCAGTTGCTGCACGGCATCCCACAGGCGCTGCTCGTCGGGGCTAAACTCGCGCTCCAGCACCCGCGCAACATACCAGTCGGGGAACAGCGCCAGCTCGCGGCGCAACACCGCCTCATCGTACTCGGGCAGCACACCGGGCCGACTGGCCAGCTGCCAGCGGATCAGGCTGCTGATGGCGCCAGCGAACAGGCGCTCGCGCTCTGCATCAGTTACCCCCTGCTGCAGATACTGCAGGTAGGTCTGAGCGCCCATGTCTTCGAGCAACAGAAAACCCTGTTCCAGGTCCTGGGCAAAAATGCGCGGCACGCGCACACCCGCTCCTTGCAGCAAGCCGGTTATGCGTACAAAGGGTTCACTGTTTTCGTGCACCGGCGGTGCATCCATAATGATCAGGCTGCGCTCGCCCGCCTGCCAACGAAAGTAGCGGCGAAAACTGGCGTCGGCACTGGCCGGCGCCAACTCGCCCTGGGGCAGGTCAGTCCATTGCAGGGCTGCTGCCGCCTCTGGCAGCGCCTGGGTCAGCCACTGCTGCATCTGCTGCTGTCGTGAGTCCATCAATATCCCATTCTCGCCTGTCGGTTGCCGTGCCAATTCATACTCAGGCATCGCTCAATGCTTTATTATCCGTTATCTTGCAGCACTGACACAGCATGCAGATTGCATTCTCCTCGCACAAGGCATCGCGAGCACGCACCGACTGGAAGCCCGGACAACGACATAATGGCCTACCGTACTCCACCCTTTCGCACTTCTTTTCCCATGTTGCTGGCCAGCTCCTTGCTGCTGGCCCAACCGCTGAGCGCTGTTGCCAATCAACAGGTACAGTGCCGGCCGGCCGGCAACAGCTGGGCCTGTGAACCACTGCAAACCCGTGGCGAGCTGCCGCCCAGGCCACCACGCCCGGCCCCAACCCCTGCACCGATCAGCGAGACCGTGGTCGCCTCAGCCAGCACCGCATCGCGTTCCGCCGACACCAGCATGGACTTCAGCCGCCTGGACTGGGTCCCGCGTGAGCAATTGAGCGCAGAGCAGCAGGCCGCGATTGCGCCGTACTGCGGCGGTGCCTACATTGAGCCGGAACGCACCGGCCGCGACGACTCGACCCCATTTGACCAACTGCCGGTCTATGCATCGGCCGACAGCAGCCGCTTTGAGCAGGGCAACCAGACCGGCGTACTGGAAGGTGACGTATTGCTGCGCCAGGGCCGCCTGCAGGCGCGCGCCGACCAGGCCAGCTTTGACCAGGCCAACGCCCAGGCCATGCTCGAAGGCAACGTACGCCTGCGCGACCAGGGCGTCCTGGTGCTGGGCGACTCTGCCAGCATGCGCATCGACAACGGCGAGACCCGCATCGACGGCGTCGAGTACGTGGTACATAACGCCCGTGCCCGCGGCACCGCCAGCAAGCTGATGCGCCGTGATGACGCCATCATCGTGATCAGCGAAGGCAGCTATACCACCTGTGAGCCTGGCCAGAACACCTGGGCACTGCACGGCGACGATATTGAGCTGGACCGCGAGAAAGGCTGGGGCGAGGCGCGTGACGTTACCCTGCGGGTGAAGGATGTACCGGTGTTCTACACGCCGTACATTTACTTCCCGATTGATGACCGTCGTCAGACCGGTCTGCTGCCGCCGAGCTTCAGCCACTCGACCGACAACGGCACCGAGATCGAAACGCCGTACTACATCAACATCGCGCCGAACTACGACGCTACCCTGTACCCGCGCTACCTGTCCGAGCGTGGCCTGCAGATGGAAGGCGAGTTCCGCTACATGAAGCCCGACAACGAGGGCACGCTGACCGCCTCCTTCCTGGATGACAGCGAGTACAAGGAAAACCGCTGGCTCTACGGCTGGCAGCACCAGGGTGGCCTGCAGAGCCGCTGGAGCACCGACGTCGACTATGTCGATATCAGTGACCCCTTCTACTTCCAGGACCTGAACACCGCTCTGGACGCCCGCTCCGGCACCTACGTCAACCAGCGGGCCGGCATCACCTATCGTGGTGACGGCTGGCGCTTCCGCGCCGGCGTGCACGCTTACGAGCTGGCCACCATTACCTCGCTGACGCCCTACGAGCGACTGCCGCAGCTGCGTCTGGATGGTGCCAACTGGCTGGGCGACACGGGCCTGCGCTTCGGTTATGACCTGGAATACGCCTTCTTTGATCGCGACCTGGACAACGGTTTCATCACCGGCCAGGACGGTATTCAGCTCGACAGCCTGGGCAACCCGATTCTGACGCCGGATGAAAACCTAGTCGGATTACAACGTGCGACTGGCCACCGAGTGGTTGCCAGCCCGAGTTTAAGCTTACCTTGGCGTAACAGCTGGGCGTTCGTCACCCCAAAGGTCAGAACCCAAACGAACTATTACGATCTTGACTTCGATGAAAAGCAGTCGCCCGCCTACGACCCGATCACCAACCCGGGCGTCTTTTTCGACTATGCCAACGCGAATACCACGCCTTCCAGCACCGTGCCTATTGCGAGCCTCGACGCCGGCCTGTACTTCGACCGTCAGACCAGCTGGTTCGGCAAAGGCCTGCGTCAAACCCTGGAGCCGCGCGCGTTCTACCTGTACGCGCCGCATGAAGACCAGGATGATCAGCCGCTGTTCGATACCAACCAGAACACCTTCAGCTACAGCTCGCTGTTCCGCGACAACCGTTTCAGCGGCCGCGACCGCGTAGCCGATGCCAACCAGCTGTCGCTGGGTCTGACCAGCCGCGCGCTGGAATCCGACGGCACCGAGCGCGCCCGCGCCAGCTTCGGCCAGGTATTGTACTTCCGCGACCGCGAAGTTCAGATGCTCGACGCCAACGGTGTCGCGCGCAGCGCAGATACCTCGTCGTCCTCCGCCTATGCCGCCGAGGTGATGTACCGGGTCAGCGATGCCTGGCGCGTCAACGGCGACATCATCTGGGATCCGGATGACAGCAACAGCGACGCCGGCAGCGTCTTCGCCCACTACCAGCCCGAGCCGCGCAAGGTGCTGAACATGGGCTATCGCTACCGCAACAACATCAACACCTACAACGCGCTGACCGGTACCTTCCAGCACGACCCGGACAGCCGTATCGACCAGTCCGACCTGTCCTTCATGTGGCCGCTCAACCCGCAGTGGAGCCTGATCGGCCGCTGGCAGCACGACTTTGCCGAAGATCGAACCCTCGAAGCCTTCGGTGGTCTGGAATACGACAGCTGCTGCTGGAAGCTGCGTGTGATCAACCGCTACTGGGTCGACTACAACGAGTTTGAATCGGTCGCCCGCGATGAATCCAACCGCGGCATCTTCCTGCAGGTCGTCCTCAAGGGCCTTGGCAGCGTCAGCGGCAACGAAGTACACAGCCTCCTCGACGAAGGCATCCCCGGTTACAGAGAGCGTGAAGATAATGCATTCTAAGTTTGTTACAGCCCTCAGCCTGTGCGCGGGCCTCCTGTTCAGCGCCAGCAGTCAGGCGGCCGTCGAGCCGCTGGACCACGTTGCCGCCATCGTCGACAACGACGTGGTCATGGCCAGCCAGGTCAATGACCGCATGGCCTCGGTACGCCAGCAACTGGCGCAGAACGGCGCCGAGGCACCGGCCGACAGCGAACTGCGCAGCCAGGTGCTCGACCGTCTGATTCTGGAGAGCATTCAGTTGCAGATGGGCGAGCGCGCCGGCATGCAGATCGACGACGAGTCGCTGAACCAGACCATGCAGCAGATTGCTGCGCGCAACGGTGCCACACTGGAGCAGTTCCGCGCCGCGCTGGAGCGCGACGGCATCAGCTTCCAGCAAGCCCGCGAGCAGATTCGCCGGGAGATGATCATCAACCGCGTGCGCCAGCGCCGGGTCCGCGACAACATCCAGGTCAGCGATCAGGAAGTGCGCAACTTCCTCAACTCCGAGGTCGGCAAGTACCAGACCTCTGCTGATTTCCGCCTGGCCATGATCGTCTTGCCGCTGGCCGAAAATGCCAGCCAGGCCGAGGTCGAGAAAGTCGGTCGCGCCGCCACCGACATCTACAACCAGCTGCAGCAGGGCGCGGACTTCAATACCCTGGCCGCCAGCCGCTCTGCCGGTGACACCGCGCTGGAAGGTGGCGAGCTGGGCTGGCGCAAGGCTGCCCAGCTGCCGGGCCCGTTTGCCTCGGCGGTTAACGCGCTGGAGATCGGCGGCATCACTCAGCCGATGCGCTCGCCGGCCGGCATCCACATTCTCAAGCTGCTGGACCGCCGTGGCGGTGAAGGTCAGATGATCGAGGAATTCCACGTTCGTCACATCCTGATCAAGCCCAGCGAGATCCGCACCGACGGCGAAGCTGCCCAACTGGCCCAGCGTATCTACGAGCGCATCCAGAACGGCGAGTCCTTCGCGACCCTGGCCAAATCCTACTCCGAGGACCCGGGCAGTGCACTGAACGGCGGTGACCTGGACTGGGTGACGCCGGACGCCATGACCCCGGAATTTGGCGAAATGATCACCAGCACGCCGCTCAACACCCTGACCCAGCCGTTCCAGAGCCAGTTTGGCTGGCACATTCTGGAAGTGCTGGGGACCCGCGACGTCGACATGACCGATGAGATGCGTGAGCAGCAAGCTGCCAACCTGATCCGCAGCCGCAAGTACGAAGAAGAGCTACAGACCTGGTTGCTGCAGATCCGCGACGAAGCCTACGTGGAGATCAAGAACGGGTGAGTCCGGCACGCCTGGCCATCACCGCTGGTGAACCGGCGGGTATCGGCCCCGACCTGTGCCTGATGCTGGCCCAGCAGCCAGCCAGCTGCGAGCGGGTGGTCATCGCCGATCCGCAGCTGCTGGAACAGCGCGCCGCCCAGCTGGGGCTGCGTGTGGAGCTGCAGCCCTTTGACCCGGACGCGCTGCCGGCAGCCCAGGCCGCCGGCCAGCTCAGCGTGCTGCCCGTGTCCCTGGCAGCCGAATGCCGCCCGGGCGAGCTGAACCGCGCCAATGCCGCCTACGTGCTGGACACCTTGCGCCTGGCCGGTGCCGGCGCGCTCAACGGCACCTTTGACGCCATTGTCACCGCACCGGTGCACAAGGGCATCATCAACGATGCCGGCGTGCCCTTTTCCGGGCATACCGAGTTCTTTGCCGAACAGACGGCCACCGAGCAGGTGGTGATGATGCTCGCCTGCCCCGGCCTGCGCGTTGCCCTGACGACCACACACCTGCCCCTGCGGCAGGTCGCCGACGCCATTACCGGGCCGCTGATCGAGCGCGTTATGCGCATTCTGCACAACGACCTGCTGAGCAAGTTCGGCATCGCCACGCCGCGTATCCTGGTCTGCGGCCTGAATCCGCACGCCGGTGAAGACGGGCACCTGGGGCGCGAAGAGCTGGATATCATCATCCCGGCACTAGAACGTCTGCGCGCCGAAGGCATGCACCTGATCGGCCCGCTGCCCGCCGACACCCTGTTCACCCCCAAGCACCTTGATCAGGCCGATGCCGTACTGGCCATGTATCACGATCAGGGACTGCCGGTGCTCAAGCACAAAGGCTTCGGCAACGCCGTCAACATTACCCTGGGCATGCCCATCATCCGCACCTCGGTTGATCACGGCACCGCCCTGGACCTGGCTGGGACCGGCCAGGCCAACCCGGGCAGCCTGCAAGTTGCCCTCGATACCGCCATCCAGATGATCGCCGCCCGGAGGGCAGTATGAGTCAGTTTCCACAACACAAGGCGCGCAAGCGCTTTGGCCAGAACTTCCTGCACGACGCCGGCGTGATAGACCGCATCATCCGCTCCATCCGCCCGCGCGAGAACGATCACCTGGTCGAGATCGGCCCGGGTCAGGGCGCTATCACCTCCGGCCTGCTGGCCAGCGGTGCGCAGCTGGACGTCGTCGAGCTGGACAAGGACCTGCACCCGATTCTGATGGGGCAGTTCGGCTTTCTTGACCGTTTTCGCCTGCACAAGGGCGACGCGCTGAAGTTCGACTTTCGGCAACTGGTTGCCGGCGACGAGAAGCTGCGCGTGGTCGGCAACCTGCCGTACAACATTTCTACGCCGCTGATGTTCCACCTGCTGGAGCAATCCGACTGCATCGAAGACATGCACTTCATGCTGCAGAAGGAAGTGGTGCTGCGTCTGGCCGCCACCGCCGGCATGAACCACTACGGGCGCCTCGGCATCATGGTGCAGTACCACTGCCGCGTAGAACACCTGTTCGACGTTGGCCCCGGCGCGTTCAACCCGGCGCCCAAGGTCGACTCAGCCATCGTCAGGCTGGTGCCGCACGCTACCCTGCCGCACCCGGCCGATGACGTCGAAGTGCTGGAAATTCTGGTGCGCGACGCCTTCAACCAGCGCCGCAAGACCCTGCGCAACACCTTGAAAGCGCTGCTCAGCGCCGAAGAGATCGAAGCCGAAGGTATCGACCCCGGCACCCGCCCCGAGCAGGTCGACCTGGCGGGTTTTGTCCGTCTGGCCAATCGCCTGGCCCGCAAACGCAGCGCCAGCGCATGAACGATTACGCCATCGCCGTGAGCGTGCAAACCCGCTACCTGCCAGAGCAGTCAGACCCGCAGAAAAAGCGCTTTGCCTTTGCCTACACCATCACCATCGCCAACCAGGGCTGCGTCGATGCGCAGCTGCTGTATCGGCACTGGCTGATCACCGATGGCAACAACAAGCAACAGCGCGTCGACGGCCCCGGGGTGGTTGGCGAACAACCACTGATTGCCCCCGGCGCCAGCCATACCTACACCAGCGGCTGCCTGCTGGAGACCCCGGTGGGCACCATGGAAGGCAGTTACGATATGCGCGCCAGCGACGGACACAGCTTCAGCGCCGACATCGCCCGCTTTCGTCTGACCCAGCCACACGCACTGAATTGACGCTGCTTTATGACTACCTACGCCGTTGGCGACATTCAGGGTTGCCTCAAGCCCCTTCAATGCCTGCTTGCCGAGGTCGACTTCAACCCGTCAAAAGACGTGCTCTGGTCGGTCGGCGACATGGTCAATCGCGGCCCCGACTCGTTGGCCACCCTGCGCTATCTCAAACAGCTTGATAACGCCTGCATAGCGGTGCTCGGCAACCATGATCTGCACCTGCTGGCAGCCAGTCGCAACGGCAGCCGCGTGCGCAAATCCGACACCCTCAAGCCGCTGCTCAAGGCCGACGACCGCGACAGCCTGCTGGACTGGCTGCGCCGCCGTCCACTCGCCCACTTCGATGCCGAGCTGGGCTTTGTCATGAGCCACGCCGGCATCCCGCCCATCTGGACCGTGCAGCAGACCCTGGAGCTGGCTGGCGAGGTGGAACGGGTGCTGCGCAGCGACAAACGCCTGCCGGACTATCTGGACGAGATGTACGGCAACGAGCCGGCGCGCTGGAAGCCCGGGCTCAAGGGCATCGACCGCCTGCGCGCGATCACCAACTACCTGACCCGCATGCGTTTCTGCAAACCCGACGGCACCCTGGAGTTCAAATCCAAGGAGGGCCTGGATACCACGCCCAAGGGCTTTGCGCCCTGGTTTCGCTATCCACGCAAAGACCCGAACATCCAGATTATCTTTGGCCATTGGGCGGCCATCGAGGGCCGTACCGGCACCCAGGGCGTACACGCGCTCGACACCGGCTGCGTCTGGGGCAGTCGCATGACGCTGATGAACCTGGACACCCACGAGCTGCATCACTGCGACTGCGATCACTGACCCGGCGAGGACACCATGAGCGATTTCAAACGCATCGACCCGCACACCGCCAGCCAGTTGCTGGACAACGACGCCCAACTGGTTGATATCCGCGACCCGCAGAGCTTCGACTTTGGCCACATTCCAGGCGCTATTCGCCTGGACAACGACAACCTCGCCGACTTCGTCGCCAACGCCAACCAGCAGGCGCCCCTGATCGTTTGCTGCTACCACGGCAACTCCAGCCAGGGCGCAGCCGCCTACCTGGCCAGCATCGGCTTTGCCGAGACCTACAGCCTGGATGGCGGTTTTGACCTTTGGCGGCAGACTTATCCGGAGCGCATCAGCGCCGAATAACACCGCCAACGTCGCTGGCTTCTTGGTATTCCGACGCAGGGAAAACCGATTCGGTAGTAAACCCAATGGTGCAGCATGCACGGCTGGTCAACCCCGTTTTCGCGGGCGAGTAGCGCAGGGCTGGCGGGAAAAAGAGCGGCAGCATGTCTGAGGAGCGTAGCGACCAGTTCTGCCGCTCCCCGTCAGGCCGAGCAACGCAGCGAACCCGAAGGGCCGCGTAGCCGGGTGCCCCGGGGGATCGCTAAGGGGGGCTGGGCAAGCAGCCCCCTTGGCTCGCCGTAAAAGGCGAAAAGCTGACGCATCGATGGCACGAATCCGTATGCTTCACCTGCAGCTAGCCAGAGCGTTGGTAAGAATCCAAGCAGAGCCTCTTGCACCGATGCGCCCGAAAGCCCCGCCAGCCGCGCCTTCACACTCTTGCAACAAAAAATCCTGAGAAAACTTCTGTTGCACCGCGCATTTGCATCTATCCTGAGTTCAGGCGAATCAAGAAAGAGAACGTCGGTCTGCCGGCTTCCGATAAACACGGGAGCCTGCCGGATCCACCGTCCGACCAGTCACCGATTGGCCGCCCGGCGCCTCCGACAGACTCCTGACCATGCTCGCAGTTGCGTTTTGGGGGATTCACGCATCAGGACATGCCGTCGCCCGGTAAAGCGCGTCGTGCGGGCTGCTGCCCGGAAGCGCCAGACCTCATCCCGAGGGTCTGTACCCACCTGACTTGCGCCACAGGCGGGTGCGGCCTCAGCTGCTGCGAGGTCGAGTCATGAGCATTTTCAGTCATTTTCAGAACCGCTTTGAAGCCACCCGGCAGGAAGAGTACAGCCTTCAGGAATACCTGGAACTGTGCAAAACCGACCCGACCACCTACGCCACCGCCGCCGAACGCCTGTTGATGGCCATCGGCGAACCCGAGCTGATCGACACCTCCCTGGACTCGCGCCTGTCGCGCATCTTCTCCAACAAGATCATCAAACGTTACCCGGCGTTTGCCGATTTTCACGGCATGGAAGACGCCATCGAGCATATCGTCTCGTTCTTCAAGCACGCCGCCCAGGGCCTGGAAGAACGTAAGCAAATCCTCTACCTGCTGGGCCCGGTCGGCGGCGGTAAATCCTCGCTGGCAGAAAAGCTCAAGGAGCTGATGCAGCAGGTCCCGTTCTACGCCATCAAGGGCTCGCCGGTATTCGAGTCACCACTCGGGTTGTTCAATGCCGCCGAGGACGGCGCCATTCTGGAAGAGGACTTCGGCATCCCGCGGCGCTACCTCAACAGCATCATGTCGCCGTGGGCGGTCAAGCGCCTGCACGAGTTCAATGGCGATATTGCCCAGTTCCGCGTGGTCAAGCTTTACCCCTCGGTCCTGCAGCAGATCGCCGTTGCCAAGACCGAGCCGGGCGATGAAAACAACCAGGATATCTCCTCGCTGGTGGGCAAGGTGGATATCCGCAAGCTGGAAGAATTTCCGCAGAACGACCCGGACGCCTACAGCTATTCGGGCGGCCTGTGCCGTGCCAACCAGGGCCTGCTGGAGTTTGTCGAGATGTTCAAGGCGCCGATCAAGGTGCTGCATCCACTGCTGACCGCGACCCAGGAGGGCAACTACAACAGTACCGAAGGCATGGGCGCGATCCCGTTCAGCGGTGTGATTCTGGCCCACTCCAACGAGTCTGAGTGGCACAGCTTCCGCAATAACAAGAACAACGAGGCGTTCATCGACCGTATCTACATCGTCAAGGTGCCCTACTGCCTGCGTGTCACCGACGAGATTCAGATCTACGAAAAGCTGCTGGCCAACAGCTCGCTGGCCGCCGCCCACTGCGCGCCCGACACCCTGAAGATGCTGGCCCAGTTCACCGTGCTCTCGCGCCTGAAGGAGCCGGAGAACTCCAACATCTACTCGAAGATGCGCATCTACGATGGCGAAAACCTGAAAGACACCGACCCCAAGGCCAAGTCCATTCAGGAGTACCGTGACACCGCAGGCGTGGACGAGGGCATGAACGGCCTATCTACCCGCTTCGCCTTCAAGATCCTCTCCAAGGTTTTCAACTTCGACACCACCGAAGTGGCTGCCAACCCGGTGCACCTGCTTTACGTGCTGGAGCAGCAGATCGAGCAGGAACAGTTCCCCAACGAGGTCAGCGAGCGCTACCTGCGCTTTCTCAAGGAGTACCTGGCCACGCGCTACGTCGAATTCATCGGCAAGGAGATTCAGACCGCCTACCTCGAGTCCTACAGCGAGTACGGCCAGAACATCTTCGACCGTTACGTGCTGTACGCCGACTTCTGGATTCAGGATCAGGAGTACCGCGACCCGGAGACCGGCGAAATCCTCAACCGCGCCTCGCTCAACGAGGAGCTGGAGAAAATCGAAAAACCGGCCGGCATCAGCAACCCGAAGGACTTCCGCAACGAGATCGTCAACTTTGTACTGCGCGCCCGAGCCAACAACAACGGCAAGAATCCGAGCTGGCTGTCCTACGAAAAGCTGCGCGTAGTGATCGAGAAAAAGATGTTCTCCAACACCGAAGACCTGTTGCCGGTCATCAGCTTCAACGCCAAAGCCTCGACCGAGGATCAGAAAAAACACAACGACTTCGTGCACCGCATGGTCGAACGCGGCTACACCGAGAAACAAGTGCGCCTGCTGTCGGAATGGTACCTGCGGGTGCGTAAAGCCCAGTGATGGCTGCGCCTTGACTGGGCAGCTACAAGCCGCAAAGCCTCAAGCGGCAAGCAGCGCGGCGCTGCCTGAGACTCTGCGCGGCGCCCGATAGCAGCACGGCCAGCTTCAAGCTTGTAGCTTATGGCTTGCGGCTGGCCCGGAGGGCCCTGAATGAGCTACGTGATTGACCGCCGTCTGAACGGCAAAAACAAGAGCACCGTGAACCGTCAGCGGTTTCTGCGGCGCTACAAATCACATATCAAAAAGGCGGTCGAAGACGCCGTCGGGCGGCGCTCGATCACCGATATCGAGCACGGCGAAAGCATCAGCATCCCCAATCGCGATATCGACGAACCCATCTTTCATCACGGCAAGGGCGGCCGCCAGACCCAGGTGCACCCGGGCAACCGCGAGTTTGCCAGCGGCGACCGCATCGCCCGCCCGGAGGGCGGTGGCGGAGGCCAGGGCGGCAGTCAGGCCGGCAACAGCGGCGAAGGCATGGACGAGTTCGTCTTTCAGATCACCCAGGACGAGTTTCTGGACTTCATGTTCGAGGATCTGGCCCTGCCCAATCTGGTCAAGCGCCAGCTCACCGGCAGCGACACCTTCAAGCCGGTGCGCGCCGGCATCAGCCAGCAGGGCAACCCGTCGCGCATCAATATCGTCCGCTCCATGCGCGCCGCTCAGGCCCGCCGCATCGCGCTGGGCGGCGGCAGCCGCAAGCGTCTGCGCGAGGCCCGTGCCGAGCTGGAACAGCTCAGACTCGACCACCCGGATGATCTCGGCGGCATCCAGCGCCTGCAGGAAGAAATTTCCGCACTGCGCAACCGCATCGAGCGCATCCCCTTCCTCGATACCTTTGATCTGCGCTACAACCTGATCGTCAAACAGCCCACGCCGTCGTCCAAGGCGGTGATGTTCTGTTTGATGGATGTGTCCGGCTCCATGACCCAGGCGACCAAGGACCTGGCCAAGCGCTTTTATATCCTGCTGTACCTGTTCCTGCGGCGTAACTACGAACGCATCGACGTGGTTTTCATCCGCCACCACACCAGCGCCAAGGAGGTAGATGAGGAGGAGTTTTTCTACTCACGCGAAACCGGCGGCACCATCGTCTCCAGCGCCCTGCGCCTGATGCAACAGATCATCGAGGAGCGCTACGCGCCTGGCGAGTGGAACCTGTACTGCGCGCAGGCCTCCGACGGCGACAACTGGAACGACGACTCGCCCATCTGCCGCGACCTGCTGGTGCGCCAGATCATGCCGGCGATGCAGTACTACTGCTATGTCGAGATCACCCCGCGCGAGCATCAGACGCTCTGGCACGAGTACGAGGCGGTTGCCGAGCACTTTGCCGACAGCTTCGCCCAGCAGCAGATCGTCGACGCCGGTGACATCTACCCGGTGTTCCGCAAGCTGTTCCAGAAGAGGATGGCGACATGAGCCGCACGCCCATTTCCACCGGCTCGGAGTGGACCTTCGAGCTGATCCGCGAGTACGACCAGGAGATCGGCCGTATCGCCCATGACATCTACGGGCTGGACACCTACCCCAATCAGATTGAAGTCATCACCGCCGAGCAGATGATGGACGCCTACGCCTCGGTCGGCATGCCGCTGGGTTATCACCACTGGTCCTACGGCAAACACTTTCTCGCCACCGAAAAGGGCTACCGTCGCGGTCACATGGGGCTGGCCTACGAGATTGTCATCAATTCCGACCCCTGCATCGCCTACCTGATGGAAGAAAACACCATGTGCATGCAGGCACTGGTGATCGCCCACGCCAGCTACGGGCACAACTCCTTTTTCAAGGGCAACTACCTGTTCCGCAGCTGGACCGACGCCAGCGCCATCATCGACTACCTGGTGTTCGCCAAGCAGTACATCAGCGAGTGCGAGGAGCGCTACGGCATCGACGCCGTCGAAGACCTGCTCGACTCCTGCCACGCCCTCATGAACTACGGCGTAGACCGCTACAAGCGCCCCTACCCCATCTCCGCCGCCGAGGAACGTCAGCGCCAGCGCGAGCGCGAGGAGCACCTGCAGCGGCAGGTGAACGAGCTGTGGCGCACCATCCCGGTCAACCCGCACCACCATGCAGAAGCCGAAGACGCCGCGCGCTACCCCAGCGAGCCGCAAGAGAACCTGCTGTATTTCATCGAGAAGAACGCGCCGCTGCTCGAACCATGGCAACGCGAAGTGGTGCGTATCGTGCGCAAGATCGCCCAGTATTTTTATCCCCAGCGCCAGACCCAGGTGATGAACGAGGGCTGGGCCACCTTCTGGCACTACACCCTGCTCAATCATCTGTACGACGAGGGCAAGGTGACCGACGGCTTCATGATGGAGTTTCTGCAGTCGCACACCAGCGTGGTCTACCAGCCGCCGTTCGACAGCAACTGGTACAGCGGCATCAACCCCTACGCACTGGGCTTTGCCATGATGCAGGACATTCGCCGCATCTGCGAAAACCCGACCGAGGAAGATCGCCGCTGGTTCCCAGACATTGCCGGCAGCGACTGGCTGGAAACCCTCAAGTTCGCGATGCGCACCTTCAAGGACGAAAGTTTCATCCTGCAATACCTGTCGCCCAAGGTGATTCGCGACTTCAAGTTGTTTGCCATCGTCGACGACGAAGCCGACGACCACCTGGAGGTCGCCGCCATTCACGATGACAGCGGCTATCGCGCCGTACGCGAGTTGCTGGCAGCGCAGTACAACCTTGGCAACCGCGAGCCGAACATCCAGGTCTGGTCGGTGGACCGGCGCGGCGACCGCTCCATCACCCTGCGCCACCAGCGCCACCAGGGCAAACCGCTCGGTGACTCAACCGAAGAGATGCTCCGCCACCTGCATCGTCTGTGGGGCTTTGACGTGCACCTGCAAAGCCTCGACGGCAACCGCGTGGTCAGCGAAGCCCACATCCCACCCCGCCCCGAGCCCGAAGAAGAACGGATACCCAAGTTTGATCTGAATATACCGCCTATCTGACGGCGCTGCGCGCCAGCTGGAGGCTGGAGGCTGGAGGCTTAATCAGGGTGGGGCCGGGCAATATCCTGTCAAGCGGAGTTTGCGGGAAAGCCAAACATCTGACTTGCAGCCTGGACGCGACCTGCTGTAGGGACGCGACATGCCTCCAGCCGCCAACGAGGTCAGCTGCGAATCAAAGAAGCTGACGGGCAAAATATGCGCGAAATGCGAACAAAAAGCCAATGTCCGCCAAACCTCGGACGGCTTCAAGCTTCAGGCCTCCAGCTTCAAGCCTCTTGCAGCCATCTGCTGCAAGCTGCAAGCTCTACCCCCACCACCCTCTAACCGCGAGCACCCATGTCCCAGCCCTACTCCACCTACCTGGTCGGCGGCGCCGTCCGTGATCGATTGCTGGGTCTGCCTGTGACAGACCGCGACTGGGTGGTGGTTGGCGCGACGCCGGAGCAGCTGCAGCGCGATGGGTTTCGGCCGGTGGGGCAGGATTTTCCGGTGTTTCTACACCCGACCTCGAGCGAGGAATACGCCTTGGCACGCACCGAACGCAAGAGCGGCGTTGGCTACGGCGGCTTTGTGTTTCACACGAGTCCGGACGTGACCCTGGAAGAAGACCTGATCCGCCGCGACCTGACGGTCAACGCCATGGCGCAGGCCGAGGACGGCCAGATCATCGACCCCTACGGCGGTCAGCAAGACCTCGACAACAAGCTGTTGCGCCACGTCTCCCCCGCTTTTGCCGAGGACCCGCTGCGCGTCTTGCGCGTCGCCCGCTTTGCCGCGCGTTACGCCCGTCTGGGCTTTCGGGTGGCCGATGACACCATGGCGCTGATGCGCCAGCTGAGCGAGTCGGGCGAGTTGAAGACGCTGACGGCAGAACGCAGCTGGATGGAAATCAGCCGCGCCCTGATGGAGCCAAACCCGGAGGTATTCATCCAGGTGCTACGCGATTGCGGCGCGCTGGCCGAGCTGCTGCCGGAGGTCGACGCGCTGTTCGGCGTGCCGCAACCCGAAGCCCATCACCCGGAGATCGATACCGGCGTGCACGTGCTGCAGGTGCTGCAAATCGCCGCCCGCGATCAGTTGCCACTGCCAGCCCGCTGGGCCTGCCTGCTGCACGATCTGGGCAAAGGGCTGACGCCACCAGCGCACTGGCCAAAGCACCACGGCCACGAGACCAGCGGGCTGAAGGCGGTGAAAGCCGTCAACAAGCGCTGCAAGGCACCGCGCGACTGTCAAGAACTGGCGTTTCTGGCCTGCGAGTACCACACCCACTGCCACCGCGCGCTCGAGCTGCGCCCGCAAACGCTGCTCAAACTGTTCAAGGCGCTGGATATTTACCGTCGCTACGAGCGCTTCGAGCAGTTTCTGGCGGTGTGTATTGCCGATGCGCAAGGTCGCACCGGGTTTGAGACGCGCCCCTACCCGCAGGCGGACTACCTGCGTGGCGCGGCAGAGGCCGCTCGCGGCGTGGACATTCAACCGTTGCTGGAGAAGGGGCTGCAGGGCGCAGACATGGGCCGTGCGCTGGAGCAGGCACGGCTGGAAGCACTAAGCGACTACAAAGCCTCGCGCGGCTGATGGTCAACCAGCAGATGCGCGGGCGTCAGCTCGCGATCACGCCAGCTAAACGCTACCGGCCACAGTGACTGGCTGCCCTGCCAGCCCGCCCACAGCTGAGCAAAGGTCTGCTCAGCGCCCGGCAAATGCTGCTGCGGCGCCAGCAGGGCCAGCGGCCAGAGCACAAAGGCGTTACGGGTGACCTCCGGGCGCGGCAGCACGATGCCGTCATGCACGCCGCTCAGATCGCCATAGCACAACACGTCGATATCCAGCGTGATACGCCCCGGCAGCGGTGATTCACGGCGACCGCACGCGGCTTCAATCGCCTTGAGCGCCGCATTCAGGTCCGCCAGATTCAGATGCGTTTCAAGCCCGACCACCATGTTGTAAAAACGCTTGCCCAGCACACCGACAGCATCGCTCTCGAACAACGGCGACAGCTGCAGCTCACCGCACAGCTCGCTCAGCGCATCCAGCCCGCGCAGCAGGTGATACTCACGCCCGGTATTGGTGCCGATGCCCAGATAAACCATGGTCACGCTGTTTTGACTCCCCGCTCGATGATCACGCCAACCCCGCCCGCAGCCGCCGGCACGGCGCCCGGCTTGGTTATCTGCAGGCGCAGCCAGGGAATACCGAATTCGCTCATCAGCAGCGCTGCCAGCTCTTCAGCCAGGGTCTCCACCAGCAGATAGCGGCTCTGCCCGACAAAGCCCTGCAGCCGTTCGCTAATGGCAGCGTAGTTGAGCGTATGGGCCAATTCATCCTCAGCAGCCGCCGGGCGAATGTCCCAGCCCATCTCAAGATCGAAGACCAGCCGCTGGGTGATGGTGCGCTCCCAGTCGTAGACACCGATCACCGTGTCCACCGCCAACCCTTTGATAAAAACCTGATCCACAGCGCGCTCCCGTGTCGACTACAATCAAACGTCATTTTGCCCGGGGCAGCTGCATGCATACCCACTTTCTGTTCTGGCTGGTCATCGCCTACCTGCTCGGCTCGGTCTCCTTTGCCGTGCTGATCAGCCGTGTGCGCCACCTGCCCGACCCGCGCAAGCTCGGCTCGGGTAACCCCGGCGCCAGCAACATGCTGCGCCTTGGCAACCGCTCCCTGGCCCTGGCCACCCTGGCCGGCGACCTTGGCAAGGGCGCGCTCGCAGTCGCCCTGGCCCGTTACGCCGAGTTGTCCAGCCTGCAACAGGGCTGGGTCGGCCTGGCCGCTGTTGGCGGCCATATCCTGCCCATCTTCCATCGCCTGCAAGGTGGCAAGGGCGTCGCCACCGCCGCCGGCGTCATGCTGGTGCTCTGCTGGCCGGCCGCGCTGATCGCGGCCATGCTCTGGCTGACCACCTTCTACTGGCAGCGCATCGCCTCGCTGGCGTCACTGCTGGCGGCGCTGTCGCTGCCGCCGGCACTGGCGTGGCTGGCACCCAGCCTGCTCATTCCGGTGACTCTGATGGTGCTGCTGATCCTGCTGCGCCATCGCCTCAATATCGGCCGCCTGCTGGCCGGCGTAGAAAACCGCTTCAGGCCTTGAGCGCAATCGGCGGCAACTGCTCCATGGGCCAACGCGCCCGGGTTTCGATCCCCCCTTCGTCCTGCTGACCGGCAAGCAGCCGCTGGCAGCCGGCATAAGCGATCATCGCGCCATTGTCGGTACAGTACGCCGGACGCGCGTAGAACACATTGCCATTCAGCTCGGCGGTCATCGCCTCGAGCTGCTGCCGCAGGCGACGGTTGGCGCTCACGCCCCCGGCAATCACCAGTCGTTTCAGCCCGGTCTGCTTGAGCGCGCGGCGGCATTTGATGGTGAGGGTTTCCACCACAGCGGTTTCAAACCCCAGCGCGATATCGGCCAGTGTTTGCGCATCCGGCTCGCCCTGCTCGGCACAGGCCTGCCAGGCAGTCAGTACAGCGGTTTTCAGCCCGCTGAAACTGAAGGTCAAGCCGGGGCGGTCGGTCATCGGACGCGGGAACACAAACGTGCCAGGACGGCCCTGCTCGGCCAGCCTAGCGATCTCCGGGCCACCCGGGTACGGCAGTCCCATCAACTTGGCAGTCTTGTCGAAGGCCTCGCCAGCAGCGTCGTCCAGCGACTCGCCCAGCAGTTCGTACTCGCCGATACCGTCTACGCGCACCAACTGGGTATGACCACCGGACACCAGCAAGGCGACAAAGGGAAAGGCCGGAGGCGTCTCTTCCAGCATCGGCGCCAGCAAGTGCCCTTCCATATGATGCACACCCAGCGCCGGCACGCCCCAGGCAAAGGCCAACGCACGGGCACAGGCGCCACCCACCAGCAGCGCGCCCACCAGACCGGGGCCTGCGGTATAGGCCACCGCATCCACCTCGCCCGGCTGCAGCCCGGCCTTGGCAAACACCTCGCGCATCAGCGGCACCAGACGCTTGACGTGATCACGCGAGGCCAGCTCGGGCACAACGCCGCCATAGACGCGGTGCAGGTCGATCTGGCTGAACAGCGCATCAGCCAGCAGCCCGCGCTCGCTGTCATACAGCGCGATACCGGTTTCATCGCAGGAGGTTTCAATACCCAAAACGCGCATGACTGAATCTGTGCCTCGCTTCACATCTATGTCATAAGCCGCGCATCATAATCAGCCCGGCGTCCGCAGGCCAGTTTTTTGCCTTTATGGGCATCATAGCCTTTGCATTTATCAAATGAAGGCGGTAACATCCGCGTCCCTTGAAATGCAATCGCCACAGGCCTACCGTCTGGGGCAATGATTACCAACGTTTGAGAAAGGTACGACATGCCTGCCGTCAAAGTTAAAGAGAACGAACCCTTCGACGTGGCTCTGCGTCGTTTCAAGCGCTCCTGCGAAAAAGCCGGTGTTCTGGCTGAAGTACGCCGTCGTGAGTTTTATGAAAAACCCACTACCGAGCGCAAGCGCAAGGCTGCTGCCGCTGTTAAGCGTCACGCCAAGAAGATCCAGCGCGAGCAACGTCGCCGCGAGCGTCTGTACTGAGTTCCTCGCCTCGGTTCTGCCGGGCCTGATCGCAGGCCCAGCGATAGCCAGCACGGCATATCGAGCAGACTGATATTCGACTGGAACACGCATCTGTCCGGCCTTCCGCAAGGAACTGGCTGGATTTTTGCGTTTATGGTCCACTTGAGCGTCGCACGCCTGCCAAGGCGTTCTGCCGCACAGGACAGACAGGTAGATGGCCGGACTTATCCCTCAGGGCTTCATTGACGACTTGCTCGCCCGTACCGACATTGTCGAGACGGTTGGCTCGCGCCTGAAACTGAAGAAGACCGGCAAAAACTACTCCGCTCTGTGCCCGTTCCATAACGAAAAGTCGCCCTCGTTCAGCGTCAGCCCGGACAAGCAGTTCTACTACTGCTTTGGCTGCGGTGCCGGCGGTAACGCGCTCGGCTTCGTGATGGACTTCGATCGCCTGGAATTCCCCCAGGCGGTGGAAGAACTTGCGCGCCAGGCCGGCGTAGAGGTGCAGTACGAGGAGCGCAGCGACAAGCGGCAGAGCTCGCGCACGCCACGCAAGGACAACCCGCTCTACGCCCTGCTTGAGCAGGCTGCGGCCTACTACCGCCAGCAGTTGCGCCAGCATCCGCAGCGCCAGCGCGCGGTGGGCTACCTGAAAGGGCGCGGCCTGTCCGGTCAAATCGCCAAGCTGTATGACCTCGGCCTGGCACCACCTGGCTGGAACAACCTGATGTCACACCTGGCCCGTGACACCAGCGAGGAAAAGGCACTGGTCGAGGCCGGCCTGGTGGTGGAGAACGCCGACAGCGGAGGACGCTACGACCGCTTTCGTGACCGCATCATGTTCCCGATCCGCGACAGCCGCGGCCGGGTCATCGGCTTTGGCGGTCGCGTACTCGGCGACGAAAAGCCCAAATACCTGAACTCACCCGAGACCACGGTATTTCACAAGGGCCAGGAACTGTATGGCCTGTTTGAAGCCAAGCAGCAGAATCGCCAGCTAGAAGACATTCTGGTGGTCGAAGGCTATATGGACGTTATTGCCCTGGCCCAGCACGGCGTTACCAACGCCGTCGCCACCCTCGGCACAGCGACCAGCGAGGACCACCTCAAGCGGCTGTTTCGCCTGGTTCACAGCGTGGTGTTCTGCTTCGACGGCGACCGTGCCGGCCGCCAGGCAGCCTGGCGCGCCCTGAACGCCGCCTTGCCGATACTGGAAGATGGCCGCCACGTGCGCTTTCTGTTCCTGCCAGACGGACAGGACCCGGACAGCATGATCCGCGAGGAAGGCACCGACGCCTTCCGTCGCCGCATGAGCCGCGATGCTCAGCCGCTGACCGACTACCTGTTCAGGCATCTGGCCGAAGAGGCCGGTGCCGACAGCCTGGAAGGCAAAGCCCACATGGCGGCCCTGGCACTGCCACTGATCGAGCAGGTGCCGGGCAGCCTGCTACGCAGATTGTTGCGCCAGTCACTGCAGCAGCAAACCGGCGTCGACCTGGACGAGGTGGTGCCCGCCAGCCTGCCTGAACAACCACCAAGCGGCATGCAGGACGGCCCCAGCTACGACGACCTGCCCGCAGGCGCCTGGGACGACTGGAGCGAACGCGAGGCACCGGAGCAGGACTACTACCTGCCCGAAGGCATGGACGCCGCGCCACCGCCACAGCAGGGCAAAGGCAAGAACAAGGACTGGGGTGAAGGCCGTCAGAAGTGGCGCAAAGATCGCCCGCGCGATACCAGGCCGGAAGGCCACAAGGGCCCACGACGCGCCGTGGACAGCCCGCTGCTGCAGGCAGTACGCACACTGCTACATCACCCGCATCTTGCGGCACATGTGCAGCAGGCCAATCAGCTGGCAGACGAGAACGAAGACGAGGCGCGGCTATTGGTCGCACTGATCGAGGCGGCGCAGAAACAGCCGGGGCTGACTACAATTGAGCTACTGGCGCGCTGGCATGGCACCGCCCTCGGCGAGCAGCTGAACCGCCTGGCTGAACAGGAATGGCTGCTGAATATTCCCAGCGCCAACCTTGAACAACAGTTTTTCGACACCATTAACAAGTTATCCGCTCGTCAATCCGAGCGACGCATCGAACAGCTCCTCGACAAATCGGTCAAAGAACCACTCAGCAACGAGGAGAAGCAACAGCTACGGGACCTTCTGAATAGCCGAAACATGGCGAAAGGCGACAGCTGACAGCCTCTTCAAGTGGCGTCAGCAGCTGAAATCAGGGTATAATCCGCAGCTTACTTTTTTGCACACCAAGGCATCCACAAGGGTTGTTATGTCCGGAAAAGCGCAACAGCAATCCCGTCTCAAAGAGCTCATCGCGCGTGGTCGCGAACAGGGCTATCTGACCTATGCGGAGGTCAACGATCACCTGCCCGAGGATATCTCCGATCCGGAGCAGGTGGAAGACATTATCCGCATGATCAACGACATGGGCATCACGGTGTTCGAAGCAGCACCCGACGCCGACGCGCTGTTGCTGGCTGACAACGACGCCGACGAAGCCGCTGCCGAAGAAGCCGCCGCTGCCCTCGCCGCCGTTGAAACCGACATCGGTCGTACCACCGACCCGGTGCGCATGTACATGCGTGAGATGGGTACCGTCGAACTGCTGACCCGCGAAGGCGAGATCGAAATCGCCAAGCGTATCGAGGAAGGCATTCGCGAAGTGATGGCCGCCATCTCGATGTTCCCCGGCACCGTTGACGACATCCTCGCCGACTACGCTCGCGTGGTTGAAGAAGGTGGCCGCCTGTCCGACATCTTCAGTGGTTACATTGACCCTGACGACGATGGCATGTCCGGCACCGACAACGCTGAAATCCCCGCCGCCAAAGCCAAGGACCAGAAAAAGTCCGAGGATGACGACGAGGATGAAGACGATAGCGACGATGACAGCGATGACGACAACGAAGGCGATGGCGGTCCGGATCCGGAAGTAGCCCGTCTGCGCTTTGGTGCCATTGAAGAACAGCTGCAAAAACTGCAGAAAGCACTGAAGAAGCACCCGCGCAGCAACCCGAAGGTTGTCGCCGAGCAGGAGGCCCTGGCCACCCTGTTCATGCCGATCAAGCTGATCCCCAAGCAGTACGAAGCACTGGTTACCCGCGTGCGTGGCGCCCAGGATCAGATCCGTCAGCAAGAGCGCGCCATCATGCAGCTGTGCGTGCGTGATGCTCGCATGCCGCGTGCCGACTTCCTACGTAGCTTCCCCGGCAACGAGATCAACGAAGGCTGGGTTGACGAGCTGCTGGCCGACAAGCCGCGTTACAGCGAAGGCCTTGAAGCGCTGAAGGGCGACATCCTGCGCGCCCAGAAGAAACTGGCCGAGCTGGAAGAGACCTCGCGTCTGACCATCTCCGAGATCAAGGACATCAACCGTCGCATGTCCATCGGCGAGGCCCGTGCCCGCCGTGCCAAGAAGGAAATGGTCGAGGCTAACCTGCGTCTGGTTATCTCCATCGCCAAGAAGTACACCAACCGTGGCCTGCAGTTCCTCGATCTCATCCAGGAAGGCAACATCGGTCTGATGAAGGCCGTGGACAAGTTCGAATACCGCCGTGGTTACAAGTTCTCGACCTACGCAACCTGGTGGATCCGTCAGGCGATCACCCGCTCGATTGCCGACCAGGCGCGCACCATCCGTATCCCGGTGCACATGATCGAGACGATCAACAAACTGAACCGTATCTCCCGCCAGATGCTGCAGGAGATGGGCCGCGAGCCGACCCCGGAAGAGCTTGGCGAGCGCATGGAAATGCCTGAGGACAAGATCCGCAAGGTATTGAAGATCGCTAAAGAGCCGATCTCGATGGAAACCCCCATCGGTGACGACGAAGATTCGCATCTGGGCGACTTTATCGAAGACGGCACCATGGAATCGCCGATCGATTCGGCCACCGTGGAAAACCTCAAGGAAGCCACACGCGACGTGCTGTCCGGCCTCACTGCCCGTGAAGCCAAGGTACTGCGCATGCGCTTTGGCATCGACATGAACACCGACCACACGCTGGAAGAGGTTGGTAAGCAGTTCGATGTTACCCGTGAGCGGATTCGTCAGATCGAAGCCAAGGCGCTGCGCAAGCTGCGCCACCCCACCCGCAGCGATCACCTGCGCAGCTTCCTCGACGAGTAAGCACGCAGCATGCGGTTACAACGCCCGGCCTTGAGCCGGGCGTTTTGTTTGTGCTTACTGCTACAGTCCCACAGCCAAGAACAACTATGTCGGCTTGTGAGCATCAGGATATGCGCCATCAGAACCATCTGTATGTCTGGGACGACCGCTTCCTCTACATCACGGCCGGCATGGCATCGGACCTGACGCAACGTCATACCGTGACCCTGCTGATCGCCCTTGACCCACCCGGCTTTGTGCTCGGTGACGGCAACGGCGCACGTCAGCGCTAGCGCTACCAGGCGGCTCTGGTCTCGCGGCAAACCTCACGTTCACTGGAAACACCAGACTCCGGTCTGCTCTCGCTGAACTACGACCCGCAAAGCTACGAATTCCACGCCCTGTCGCACTTTCTCGGTAAGCAGACAGTCAAGCCGGTGATCCTGCAACCCGGCAGCCTGCATGAAGATGAGCTGCGCCGTGTCGGTCAGGGCACCTGCAGCCGCGACCAGCTGTTCCGCCTGACCACCCGCGTGCCCAGGGCTATCAGCGGCTACCGGCCCGTCAGCCTCAACATGGATATCCGCGCGCTGCATAACGCCCAGAAGATCAAGCGCGAACTGCCGCTGACCAGCACCGTAGCCGAGCTGGCAGACGAGGTTGGCCTGTCTGCCGACCGCCTCTCCCACCTGTTCTCTGAAAAACTGGGCCTGTCGATCAAAAGCTACATTCTCTGGGCACGCATGCGCCGCGCTGACGAGCTGATTGCTCAGGGCGAGAGCCTCGCTGCGGTGGCCTACGACGTCGGCTTTGCCGACTCGGCGCACCTGACCCGCACCATCAAGCAGTTCTTTGGCCTGACGCCCTCCTACGTGACCAAGTCCGTGCAAGTGCACATGCTGTAACAGGCAGGAGACTACTCTCCGCCTCCTGCCGACCTTTGCCGCCGCAAATAGCCGCTGCGTTCAAGTCCTACGCCAGTAACTGCTCTTCGGCATTGCGACTGGGCAACGCCCCTTGCATCGGACTAAACTGGCACAATACTATCGTCACGCCATGGATGCAGGGTGTTGTCTTGATGAAAGCCGCCACAGGTAGTATTGCTGCTCTGGCAATCACTGGCGCAGGGTGCCAAACCGCTGTCGCCGCGCCGCTCAAGGATGTACCGGTCTCTCAGGTTGGCATGCTGCTGCTGTCGTGCGTGCTGCTATTGGCCGCCCACGGCCTGAACCAGTTACGTCGCCGCGCCCAACAGCGTCACCGCGCGACCCTGTTGCAACTCGATCGCCAGCAGGAACGCTATCGCAGCCTGGTCGAGAACCTGCACGTTGTCAGCTGGGAAATGTCCTTCCCATCACTGCGCTTTACCTACGTCTCCCCGCACGCCGTCGACCTGCTTGGCCTGCCTGCCAGCGATTGGCTCGAGCCCGGTTTTCTGGTCCGTCAGGTGCACCCGCAGGACAATGCGCGGGTGCAGGAACAGCTGCGCGAGCAGGCCAACTGTGGCCAGGGCCGCAGCTTCGACTTCCGCCTGCAACGCGCCGACGGCAGCTCGACCTGGGTGCGGGCGGTGATCAACAGCGTCAGCACCGAGGAGTACGAGGCTATCGCCCTGCAAGGCCTGCTGATCGATGTGCAGGAACAGAAACAGGTCGAGCAGGCCCTGCGAACCTCGCAGAAAAAATTCGCCTCGGTGTTTCACAACTGCCCGGACGTCATCGTGCTGGCCGATGCCGCCGAAGGCCGCCTGCTGGCGGTCAACCAGACGTTTGAAGAGCAGTTTGGTCTGACCGCCAGCCAGGCCGAAGGCAGAACGGTTACCGAACTGGGCCTGTGGCCCGAGCCGGATACCGGGCCGGGCCTGCTGACACGCCTCAATACCCAGCCGGAAAGCAACCTTGAGGTGTGCCTGCGGCGCCTAGACGGCAGCGAGTTCGTTGGCCTGCTCTCATCACGCGCGGTCAGCCTGGACGAGCAGCCCATCCTGGTAGTGGTTATCCGTGATATTTCCGCGCTGAAGCTAACCCAGGAGCAACTGCGGCTGTCGGAGCAGAAGTTTTCCCGCGCCTTTCACGCCTCCCCTGACGGGCTGCTGATCACCCGCGCCAGCGATGGCATGCTGCTGGATGTCAACGACGGTTTTTGTCTGATCACCGGCTACAGCCGCGAGCGGGCCCTGGGACAGTCGACGCAGGCACTACAAATCTGGCGCAATGCCGACGACCGCCGGCGCATGGTTGATATGCTCGAACGCGATGGCCGTGTGCGCAATATGCTCTCGCAGATCACCACCGCCGAAGGTCAGGTGCGTGAGGTCGAGATCAGTACCGAGGCGATCAGCATCGACAATCAGGCCTGCATGCTCAGCATCGCCCGGGATGTCACCGAGCGCCTGGCGATGGAAAGCTCCCTGCGTCAGGCCGCTACCGTTTTCGAGAACACCAACGAGGGTGTGCTGATTACCGACGCTGACGGCTGCGTGGTGGCCGTCAACCAGGCCTTCACCCGCATTACCGGCCTCCCGGAAAGCCACCTGCTGGGCGAGCCGTTGCGCATTCTGTCGGGCACCACGGAGAACCGGCAACTGATTGAGGAGGCCTCCAATGCTCTGGCCGAGCAAGGTCATTGGCAAGGCGAGGCCTGGAACCGCCGCGCCAACGGCGAGCTGTACGCAGCCTGGATCAATATCAGTCAGGTGCTCAACGTGGATGGCACCCTCAACCACCTGGTGGCGGTCTTCAGCGACATTACACCGCTCAAGCAGACCCAGGCCAGGCTGGACCACCAGGCGCACCACGACCCACTCACCGGTCTGCCCAACCGCACGCTGTTCGAGGCCCGCCTGCGCGACGCCCTGCACGCCAGCCAGCTCAACGCAGACAGCAGCATCGGCGCCTTGCTGTTCATTGACCTAGACCGCTTCAAGCAGATCAACGACAGCCTCGGCCATTCGGTCGGCGACAGCCTGCTGCAGTTGGTCAGCGAACGCCTGTGTTCGGTACTGCGCGAGATAGACACGGTAGCCCGACATGGCGGCGACGAGTTCATCGTCCTGCTGCCCAAGCTGCCGAGTGACAGCGACGCCGCCGCAGTGGCAGATAAGCTGTTGGCGCTGTTTCGTCGCCCGTTTGTCTGCACCGGCCACGAGTTCTTTGTCAGCGCCAGCATCGGTATCAGCCTGTTCCCGCGCGACGCGGAGGATGTCGACAGCCTGATCAAGCACGCCGACGCCGCCATGTACCGCGCCAAGAATCAGGGCCGTAACCGCTACGCCTTTTACACCAGCGACCTTACCGTTACCGCCCAGCACCGCATGGAGATGGAGAACGACATGCGCCGTGGCCTGGAGCGTAACGAGTTCATCCTGCACTACCAGCCCAAGCAGGACCTGGCCTCCGGCAACCTGAACGGTGTCGAAGCGCTGGTGCGCTGGCAGCACCCGCAGCGCGGACTCGTTGACCCGGATCAGTTCATTCCGCTGGCCGAGGAAACCGGACTGATTGTTGACTTGGGCCGCCGCATCATCGACCTCGCCTGCGCGCAGATTGCCGACTGGCGCCACGCAGGTCTGGCACTGCCGCGCGTCGCCATCAACGTGTCGGGGGTGCAGTTGATCGGCACCCAGCTGGTCACGGACTTGCGGCGCGCCCTGAGCGAGCACGATATCCCGGCTAGCCTGCTGGAGCTGGAGATTACCGAAGACTTTGTGATGAACCAGAACCGCGAAGCCATTCATTTGCTCGAGCTGTTCCGCGATATGAATATCCAGCTGGCCATCGACGACTTTGGTACCGGCTACTCCTCACTCGCCTACCTCAAGGAACTGCCGCTGGACACCCTGAAGATCGACCGCAGCTTTGTCGCCGGTCTGCCGGGCAGCCATCACGATGCGGCGATCAGCCAGACCATTATCGTGCTGGCTCACAACCTGGGCATGAGCGTCGTCGCCGAGGGTGTAGAGACACCGGAGCAGCGGCAATTGCTGCTCGAGCAAGGCTGCGACAGCGTGCAGGGCTATCTCATCAGCGCACCACTGCCACCGACCCAATTCGTCACCACCTTCCTCAAGACAGTGCCTAGTCACCAGAGCTCTCACCCCGTATAATCCACCGCGATATAAAGGCATGGGCCTATAGCTCAGTTGGTTAGAGCAGGCGACTCATAATCGCTTGGTCCCAGGTTCAAGTCCTGGTGGGCCCACCATGCTTCCCTCCCCCGGCAGTTCTGCCCCATCGCTTCCTTCAGCGTCTATGCTATACAAAGCGTGTCCCATCGCAGCAGGAGAGCCTTGTGAAATACGCGCGCCTGTGTACAGCCCTGTTAGCGCTGACACTTGCCACAGCCGCTCAGGCCCAACCATACCGCGTGGTGACCGAAGAGTGGGCGCCCTACAATTTCCAGCGGGACGGTGAGATCGTCGGCATAGCGACCGAGATTGTCAGAGCCATCATGACGCGGACCGGCGACAGCTTTGCCCTGGAGATACTACCCAGTATGCGCGCCAGTCGAGAGTTGCAGCAAAGACCACAGACCATCATGTTCTCGATGTTTCGCACAGCCGAGCGCGAGTCTTTGTTCAAATGGGTGGGTCCGCTGCTGGACGAGGCCATCTACCCTTATCAAAGGGCTGATACAAAGCCCGTTAATTCGCTTGAACAACTGTATTCGGCGCCGCGCATCACCACCCGGCACGCCGGCCTGGTGCCGGCCAGCCTCGAAGGCATGGGCTTTGGCAATCTGGACAAGAGCGCGACCAGTGCCCGTCAGCTGTATCAAATGGTGTTGGCCGGGCGCACGGGCATCATCGTAGGTGATACCGATACCGGTGTCGCGTACTACAGCGCTCAGCTCGGCATCGCGCCCGGCACGCTACGGCGCATCCCCATCCAACTGCTGCACGCGCCCCTGTATATCGCCTTCAGCCTGGACAGCGAAGACCGGGTCGTCGACGCCTGGCGCGATGCACTGGAGCAGCTGCGTAGCGAAGGAGAACTACAGCGTATTATTCAGCGCTATGAGCCTGTAGTTCAGACACCAACCGCGACAGACTGAACGCAGCAACCTCAGGCGCCGCGCAGCCAGCCGGCCAGCGCAGCCACTGCCTGCTCTGCACTGCTGCTGGCGCCAACCCAGCTGCACGCCAGCATCAGGTTACGCGGCAAGCCGAAGTCTTCTACCTGAAAGCCATCTACGCAGCGCCCCTGACTATCATGCGGGATCTGCTCGATCAGCGGTTGCTGCTCAGGAAAATAGGCCCACACCGGCTTACCCAGCGCGCAGGCAAAGCCCACTTCGAACACCGTGCCCGAATCGGGCTCGGCGCCACGGAAGCAGCCCAGGTTAGCCAGCACGGCATCGGCGCTGCGCAGCGCCTGCAAATTGGCATCGCAAATCCAGTGCGCGGGCTGGGCCGCTGTTGCCGGCACCTGGGCATCCAGCGGATACAGTCCGCGCAGGCCATGCTCGGCGCACAGCTGTTTGAGATAGGCGCCGCGCGCCAACGCGTCGGGGTGAAATACGTCGAATCCGGCCAGATACACCGAGGGCACAGGGTACTCCTGCAAGATCAAATCGAAGGGGTCAGGGTGGCCAGCGCGTCAGGCTCGTCAACATCCAGACAAACGCCTGCATCAGCCACCGCCAACACCTTAACGTACTCGGCGTTGGCCCGTACAACCGAGCGCGCGCCCACGTCGCCCTCTAGCGCGAGCAGTTGCGGCCAGAAACGCCGACCAAACAGCACCGGGTGTCCCGCTTGCCCCCGCCAGCGCGCCTGCACAATCAGCTCGGGGTCGCTGGCCGCGATCAACGCTTGCAGCGTGCTGCGCTGCAAGCGAGGCATATCCGCCAGCAACACGGCCAACACCTCGCTGCCGCCTTGCTGCATGTGCTGCACGCCCAGCACCAGCGAACTGGCCATGCCTTGCGCGCTGTGGGGGTTGAACAGCACATCGACGCCTTCAGGCACGCCCAAGGCTGCTGGATCATCACCCTCGCGCAGCACCAACGTGAGCCGCCCGAACGCGCTCAGCGCGCGCTCTACTGAGGCCTGCAACAGGCTCTGGCCGCTGGCCAGCAGCGCCCGGCGCTTATCGCCACCAAAACGCCGGCTGCTGCCGGCAGCCAGCATCAGCGCCGCTACGCGCGTGGTCAGGGCACCGCATCCAGCAGCATGACCTCACGCTCGACGATCAGGCCGTCCAGCGCCTTGCCCATCGCCAGATAGTGCGGTGCCTGGCGGTGCGCCTCGATCGCAGCCATGTCGGCCCACTGTTCAACGAAGACAAAGCGCTGATGATCGCTGCGGTCATGGTGCAATACATAGCCCCGGCAACCTGCTTCAGCGCGGGAGGGGGCAACGGCGCGGTGCAGAATACCCGCGACCTTTTCTGCGGCGCCGTCAGCGGCGCGCAGTACGGCAACAATGGTGATGGTGTCAGACATCTAGCTATTCTCGCTCAGGGAAAGTGAAGCAACCCGGGCATGCCGTTCGATGGTTACCGGGTCATGAATGGCCGAACGCCGCGCCTGCAGTTTGCCGCCCTGGCGCTGGTGCAGCACCGCGGTGATCTCGGCCAGCACCGACAGCGCAACGGCCTCCGGCGTGTCGCCGCCCAGATCAAGTCCAACCGGATAGTGCAGCTGCGCCGGCAGCGGCCGTTCGGCGCTAGCCAATAGTCGCTCGGTACGCTCACGCGGCCCCAGCTGACCGATATAACAGGCCGAGGAGCGCAGCGCGAGCGCCAGCCAGCAGGCATCCTGCTGCAGGCTGTGGGTCATGATGACCACGGCGGCGTCTTCCAGCAGCGGCATCAGGCTGTCGGCCGCCGTCAGGTCCTTATGCAAGACCACATGGGCATCAGTAAAGCGAGAAGCGCGGGCAAAGTGGGCACGACTGTCAATCAGGGTCACATGCAGGCCCTGCAACCGCGCCATGCGTACCAGCGGCTGCGCATCATGACCGCCGCCAAAGATCACCAGACGACGTGCCGCCCGCAGGGGCTCAACCAGCACGTCCAGCGACTTGCCGTCAGCCAGCTCGAAGGCATGCAGACTGGCGCGCTGTGAATAGCGCGCCTGCTCCAGCACCGGCTGCAACTGAGCCTGCACCGAGGCCGGTAAACTGCCGCGCAAGGCGCCGCCTTCCTCCAGCAGCAGGCGCTGCCCGAGCCACTGCGGCTGCACCGTATTGACCACGGTGGCCAGCATCTTGGGCGCAGACAGGTCGCGACAGGCATCCAGCAGCAACTGACAGGCCGGCGAGTGCACGCGCTCGAACAACAGATGGACGGTACCGTTGCAGCCCAGACCAAAGCGCACTGCCGCGTCGCCGTCCTCGGCATCCTCGGCCGTGCTGTAGCTGCGCAATGCCGGGCCACGCTCGGTCAGCCACCAAGCAGTGCGCGCCACCTCGCTCTCCAGACAGCCACCACTGACAGTGCCGGCGGTCTGCCCAAGCGCGTTGATCAGCATCCGTGCACCGGGGCGGCGATAGGCTGAGCCCTCTACCTTGACCACGGTTGCCAGCACGGCCTCCTCGCCCAGCGCCTGAGCCGCGTCGACCGCCTCCAGCAATTGCTCCAGCCCACTCATACCCGCTCTCCAAGCTTGCTCAATGGCCGGTGTTGCCGCGCCGCGCGGCGACGTCGTCAGCACTCAGGCTGGCGCCAGTCTGGCCAAAATGCTGCAACACAAAGCTGCCGACGGCAGCCAGTTCGGCGTCTTGATAGGTCTTGGCAAAGTTCGGCATCTGCTGGTCCACCCGCAACTCTGGCGCAGTGTGTCCGCGCAGCAGAATATTCAGCAGGTTGGTGCCCGCCGGGTCGTTCACGGTCTTGAGGCCCGAGAGCGTCGCCACCGGGGTTTGTGTGCCGCTGCCATCCCAGCTGTGACAGCCCGCGCAGGCACCGGCAAACAACTGGCCACCCAGGCCGGCATCGCTCACCGGCTCAGCGCTGGCCGACACCGGGTCAGGACGCTTCACACCCGCACTCTGAGGCTCGGTGGTGAGCAGGTAGGTCGCGATGGCCGACAGGTCGTCATTGCTCAAGTAGCGCAAGCTGTGACTGACCACATCGCCCATCGGGCCACTCGCTACGCCCTTGCCCGGCGCATAGCCCTTGCCGAGGTAGCTGACCAGCTCGGCCGGTGACCAGGCACCAATACCGTGGGCGGGGTCACTGCTAATGTTGTAGGCCTGCCAGCCCTGCACCAGATTGCCAGCCAGCGGCTGGCTGCTGCTCAGCGCCTGGGCAAAATTGCGCGGCGTATGACACTCACCACAATGGCCCGGACCCTCTACCAGATAGGCGCCACGGTTCCACGCATCCGACTGCGACGGGTCTGGCTCAAAGCGCTCGTTGTCATGGAATACCAGGTTCCAGAAGAACATGCCCCAGCGCTGGTTATAGGGGAATCCCAGGGTGTTTTCAGGCACCGTGTTGCTGACCGGCTGCAGGCTGAACAGATAGGCCTTGATGGCCTGCACCTCGTCATCCGGCATCAAGGTATAGGAGGTATAGGGAAATGCCGGGTAGTAGCGTTTGCCGTCCTTGCCGACACCCTCGTGCAGGGCACTGAGGAAATCAGCATCACTCCAGTCGCCAATACCGGTTTGCTTGTCCGGCGTAATGTTGGGCGAGTACAGCGAGCCGAACGGCAGCTTGAACTCCACGCCGCCGGCAAAGGGTTCGCCGCCGGGCACGGTGTGGCACGCGACACAGTCAGCCGCTGCCGCCAGGTACTTGCCGCGCTCGATCAGCGCCTGGTCATCGGCCTGTACGTGCAGACTCAGGGCGGCCAGAGCCAGCCCGCCAATCAGGGTTTTGCTCGAATGCATGGCTCAGGCTCCTTTTACCGGGAAGTATCCAGCGCGGCTCAGCGGCAAGCGGCGCAGGCGCTCGCCACTGGCTGCAGCCAGTGCATTGAGCAGTGCCGGACCAATCAGCGCGGTACCGGTCTCACCTACCCCGCCCGGATCTTCGCTACTGGGCACAATGTGCACCTCAACGCCGGGCGCCTCATTGATGCGCAGTTGCCGGTAGTTATGGAAGTTGCTCTGCTGTACCTGCCCGCGCTCAAGGGTAATCTCGTTGAACAGCGACGCCGACAGACCGAACAGGGTGCCGCCCTCAATCTGCGCCAGCACCGAGGTGGGGTTGGTCACCAGACCGCAGTCGATGGCGCTGACCAGACGCGTGATGCGCACGCCCTTGTCCGCCTGCACTTGCAGCTCGACAACGGTCGCAACGAAGCTGCCGAACACCGCGCTCACCGCGATGCCCCGGCCCTGCCCGGCAGGCAACGGCGTCTGCCAGTCGGCCTTCTCGGCAGCCAGCTTGAGGACCGCCTGCGCGCGCGGGTGCTGATCCATCAGCGCCAGCCGATATTCAACCGGGTCCTTGCCCGCGTTGTGTGCCAGCTCATCGATAAAGCACTCCAGCGCCAGCGTGCTACGCAGCGGACCAACCCCGCGCCACCAGGACACCGGAATCGCCTTGGGTTCCTCGCGGATGTAGTTGACCTGCAGGCTGTCCAGCGCGTAGATCGGGTCGATGGCCACTTCCACCGCGTCGCCATCCACGCCGTTTTCCGGCAGGCTGCCGACGTAGCGCGCCAGCACCGAGGCGCCAGCGATACGGTGCTGCCAGCCCTGCAATTTGCCCTCGGCATCGATTGCCGCAGTCAGCCGATCAACATAGTGCGGGCGATAGAGGTCATGGGTCATGTCCTCTTCGCGGCTCCAGATCAGCTTGATCGGATAATCAACCTGCTTGGCAATCGCCACCGCCTGGGTAATGAAGTCAAAGTCCAGCCGCCGGCCGAAGGCGCCGCCGATCAACTGGTTATGCACCTGCACGCGCTCCAGCGGCAGGCCGCTCACCGCTGCCGCCGTCTGCTGGGCGAACGCCGGCACCTGGGTGCCCACCCACAGCTCGCAGGCGTCCGAGCGCACCTGCGCCACGCAGGTCATGGGTTCCAGCGGTGAATGCGACAGGAAGGGCTGCTCGTAGACCGCCTCAAAGGTGCTGGCCGCGCCACTCAACGCCGCGTCGATGTCACCGCTGCTGTGCGCCACTACGCCGTCCTTGCTGCTGGCGCTGTGCAGGGCGTTATCCAGTTGCTCGGAGTCGATGCCCGCGTGCTCACCCAGGTCCCACTCTACCGCCAGGGCCTTGAGCCCTTGCTGGCACGCCCAGTAGTTGGTCGCGGTGACCGCCACGGCATTTTCCAGGGTGACCACATCGCGCACGCCCGGCACCTGCCGCGCTGCGCTGGCGTCAACCGCTTTGAGCTTGCCGCCGTATACAGGACAAGTCAGGGTCGAGGCCACCAGCATGCCCGGCACCTGCAAGTCGATGGTGAACTGCGCCTTGCCATTTACCTTGGCCGGCGTATCCAGCCGGGGCGCGGGCGTGCCGAGCAGACGGAACTGATCCGGCGTTTTGAGCACCACCGACTCCGGCAGCGGCAATGCACTGGCGGCATCGACCAGTTCGCCGTAGGGCAACTGCTGCCCGGCAGGTCCGTGCACCACCGCATCACGCGCCTCACACTGGGCGACGTCTACCCCCCAGCGCGCCGCCGCGGCCTGAACCAGCAGCAGCCGCGCGGTTGCTCCGGCCTCACGCAGCGGCTGCCAGGAATGCCGTGTAGAGGTTGAACCACCGGTAGCCTGAAACTGCATCAGCGAGTCAACGTACAGCTCGGAATCCGGCGGTGCGTCCTCAACGCTGACCGCCGACAGCGGCACCTCCAGCTCCTCGGCCACCATCATGGCGATCCCGGTGTGGGCGCCCTGCCCCATTTCAATCTTGGGCGAAATGACCGTTACCAGACCGTCATGCCCAACCCGCACATAGGCTCCATAACCACGCGGCGCCTGGTCCCCCAGACGCCCGGCGGCGGTTACCTCTGCCGCCACGCTGTGCGGCGTAAAGCCCGGCAGCCAGGTGCTGAGTACCAGCCCTCCCAGTGCCGCGCCAGAGCCCTGCAAAAATCGGCGACGCGATACGCCATTGCCTGACTGGCTCATGCGGCACCTCCGGCATCCACGTCCTTGATGGCCGCACGGATGCGCGTGTAGGTGGCGCAGCGGCAGAGGTTGCCCGCCATGCCGGCATCAATCTCGGCGTCGCTCGGCTTGGGCTGGCGCTGCAGCAGGGCAGTCGCAGACATGATCTGACCGGACTGGCAGTAGCCGCACTGCACCACCTCATGGGCCAGCCAGGCCTGCTGGACCTGCGCGCCGAGGGCAGACTGCCCAACCGCCTCGATAGTGGTTACGGCGCGCCCGGCAACGGCGCTGACCGGCAGCACGCAAGAGCGCACAGCCTCGCCGTCCAGGTGCACGGTACAGGCACCGCACTGGGCTATGCCACAACCGAATTTGGTGCCGGTCAGCCCCAGCACGTCACGCACCACCCAGAGCAGCGGCATATCATCAGGCACGTCCAGCTGATGCTGGGTACCGTTCACGGATAACTGAATCATTGGAACCTCGTCAGGCTACGGGTTTCTTGGTTTTTATAGTCGCAGACGCGATCTTTTCGCGCGCCTGCGCAGACGCCAACGCGTGCAGGTACAGGTCTGAACGCGAGCAGTCTCAAGGGTTCAAACCGGCCGCACACTGTGCCGCGCTTGCGGCAGTCAGGGCTCACGGCCTGGCGGTAAGGCTACGCCCCGATTGCAACGCGCAACGAAGCAGCAAACGCCGCGTGGAATCAATCAATGCCTCCTTAATCTAGCAGCTCTGTAGCACCCATGAGACAGCGAATGGCCATAAGCGCCAGATGAGGCAGCACGAGACTGCATAGCACCACTACCCAATGCCCAAACAACAGACAGATAAAGGAAAGGATAACCAGCACAACAAACAAGCTGATAGCACAAAACCATGGAAGCCTTGCGTGATCGCCCGAAAAGGCCAACAGTCGCAGCAGCTCCAGAGCCATTGGACGGCCCGCCTGCGGGTGTTCAATACTGTCATTGGAGCTACACCTAATAACAACATGAACAAGGACAGGTTTCATGACACGAACGACGCACCTGCAGCGCGCCTCCCTCACGCTGCTACTGACCGGCCTGCTCTGCGGACCGGCCAACGCAGCCAGCACGCCCCTTGACGCCAAGGCCAGCGACCCGCAGGTCATGGGCTGGATGCAAGGCTTTCCGCCGGCCGCCGACAAGCAGATAACCTTCAGCAACTACCTGCGCTTTCCGCACACACGCTGGGCCTTTTCGCACATTCGTGAACTGCTACCCACCACGACTGTAGGCCGCGCCGGCACTGC
The DNA here is from genome assembly GCF_900114765.1 of Halopseudomonas pachastrellae. GTDB lineage: Bacteria > Pseudomonadota > Gammaproteobacteria > Pseudomonadales > Pseudomonadaceae > Halopseudomonas > Halopseudomonas pachastrellae. The sequence continues at coordinate 18,732 of NZ_FOUD01000009.1, read as the reverse complement.
CGTCAGCGTGCTGCCGCAGGCGCCGCGCGAGGACATCGACGCACTCGAGTTTCAGCTGGCCGATGGCACAAAGATGACCTGGGCCCAGTCGCTGAACGCCAACTACACCGACGGCATTCTCGTGTTGCATCGCGGCAAGGTGGTCTACGAGCGCTACTTTGGCGCCTTGCAGGCAGACCGACCGCACATGGCTTTCTCGGTGACCAAATCCTTTATTGGCACCCTGGCCGCCATGCTGGTGGCAGAAGGCGTGCTGGATGCGCAGGCGAGCGTTGCCATCTATGTACCGGAGCTGGCCGACAGCGGCTTTGGCAACGCCAGCGTACGTCAGGTGATGGACATGACGACCGGCATTCGCTATTCGGAAACCTACTCCGACCCCAGTGCCGAAATCTGGGAGTACTCGCGCGCCGGCAACCTGATTCCGCGCCCGGCTGATTACAGCGGAGCGACCTCGCTGTACGCCTTCTTGCAGAAGGTGCAAGCCGAGGGGCAACACGGCGACGCCTTCGCCTACAAGACGGTCAACTCCGATGTCCTGGCCTGGGTGGTGCAGCGCGCATCCGGCACATCCTTTGCCGATCTGCTGGAGCAGCGTATCTGGGGCAAGCTGGGCGCAGAGCAGGATGCCTACATTGTGGTGGATCAGGTGGGCACCCAGTTTGCCGGTGGCGGCATGAACGCCAGCCTGCGTGACATGGCGCGCTTTGGCGAGGCGATGCGCAACAACGGCCGGTTTAACGGCCAGCAGATCGTGCCCGAGGCGGTAGTGGCCGATATCCGCACCGGCGGAGATCCGGCCAAGTTTGCCGGCGCCGGCTGCGCCACGCTCCCCGGCTGGAGCTACCGCAACATGTGGTGGGTGGCTAGTGAGGAGCAGGGCATGTTTGCCGCACGCGGCATCCACGGGCAAACCATCTACGTCGACCCCAAGGCCGAGATGGTCATCGCCCGCTTTGCGTCCAATCCGGTGGCCGCCAACGGCGCCAATGACCCGGTGTCGCTGCCCGCTTACGCCGCCCTGGCTAACTACCTGAACGCGCGCTAGCGCGCCAGGCGGTAGAACAGATTGGGTTCGCTGACGACAAACAGCTCGCCGCGATCATCCAGAATCACGCCCTCGGGCTGAGGTATGGGCTCTTGCAGGCCCACACCCCGCCCGAGCGAGCGCTGGCTCAGCAGTTGGCCCTGCGGGCCAAGCTCGAACAGCAAGCGCGACTCATCACTGAGCAGCACCAGATGACCGCTGCGCGGCTCGACCGTGATGGCCGAGAGGTCACTGGACACCCCGGCGTCATCAATCCAGGCGGTCAGGTCCTGCACATCCAGCTGCAGGTTGCCCTGCAGTGTGCTGCGCAGCCCGGCAACCCGATACAGGCGCTGCGGGTCGCGCTCTTTGACCAGATACAGCAGATCGCGCCCGCGATCATAGGCGATGCCTTCAAAGCCCTTGTTGTCGTCCGACAGGCCGATGCCCAGGGTGAGTTGGCGGGCGTCAGCGCGGCGCAGCGGCTCACCCGCGACAGGCAGGGGCAGAATGCTGATGCGCTGTACGCGCCCCTCAACAATCGCCAGCAGGCCATCGCCGAGCCAGGCCAGATCTTCGGTGTCCTTGAAACCAATCAGCGCATGTTGCGCCAGCAGGCTGCCCTGACGGTCGAGCACCAGCATCTGTTCAGGGCCGGAGTTGGTAATGGCCAGCAGGCGGTCGTGGTCACCGTCGTGGGTAATGCCTGAGAGATCATCACCAATGCCAGCGACTGCCACGCCCGGTAGCGTCACGCGAAAATCCTGCAGTGACAGCGCTGAGGGCGGCAGCGGCGCAGCGGGCCGCAACCAGCCAACCAGCAGCACCGACAGCGCCAGCAGGGCCGCCAACAGGGTCAGCAGTGTGAGTGCGCGCCTGCGCAACCGCCAGCGCGGTGCGGACGATACAAGGCTGTCATGTCCAGTGTGCATATCCACTCCCGGTCTATAGACCGGGCATGATGCGCCACCGGCATGACAGCCGTGTGAACGTGCGGGCAGCTTAGCGGAACGGCGGCTCGTCGAAGCTGCGCAGTTTGCGCGAGTGCAGCGAATCGAGCTGGCTGCGCATAAGCTCCAGCGCGTGAATACCGATATGCAGGTGCTGGGTTACCGCGCGCTCATAAAACACACCCGCCGCGCCCGGCAGCTTGATCTCGCTGTGCAGCGGCTTGTCCGAGACACACAGCAGCGTGCCGTAGGGCACCCGCAGGCGATAGCCCTGGGCGGCGATAGTGCCGCTTTCCATATCCACCGCGATGGCGCGCGCCTGGTTGATCAGCGGGCGTTCCTGGGCCCAGCGCAGCTCCCAGTTGCGGTCGTCATAGGTCAGCACGGTACCGGTACGCAGGCGACGCTTGAGATCATCACCTTGCTCCCCGGTGACCTCGGCCGCCGCCTGCTGCAGCGCCTGTTGCACTTCCGCCAGCGCCGGTAGTGGAATGTTCGGCGGCAGCACCCGGTCGAGGATACCGTCGCGGCGCATGTAAGCATGCGCCAGCACATAGTCGCCAATGGTCTGCGACTGCCGCAGGCCACCACAGTGACCAATCATCAGCCAGCAGTGCGGGCGCAGCACCGCCAGATGATCGGTGATGTTCTTGGCGTTGGACGGCCCTACGCCGATGTTGACCAGAGTAATGCCCTCGGCCGGATTGGCGCCCTGCAGGTGATAGGCCGGCATCTGGAAGCGGTGCCATACCACTGACTCGATGATCGCCTGCATCTCGCCCTCGGACATACCCCGCTCGACCACCACGTTGCCCGGCAGCACCATGCGCTGAAAGCGCGAGTCGCTCTGCAGCATGTCCAGGCCGTGGCGAATGAACTGATCCACGTAGCGGTGGTAGTTGGTCAAAAGAATCCACGGCTGCACATGACGCCAGTCGCTGCCGGTGTAATGCACCAGTCGACGCAGGGAGAAATCGGTGCGCGCGGCGTCGAATAGCGACAGCGGCAGCGGGTCGCGGTCTTCCCAGTCGTACAGGCCGTCAGCGGTGCTGTCGTTGGCGGCAGACAGGTCGGTGCTCGGAAAGACCCGCGCCAGCTCGGCGGCGGTCACGCCCGAGGCGCCCAGCTCGTCGCCCTGTTCGACCACGTAGGGGTAAGGGATATTGGCCTGGCTCGGACCCACCTCCACGGTCACGGTGAAGTCGGACATCAACGGCCGCAGCTGATCCAGCAGGTAATTGCGAAACGCCTCCGGCTGGGTCACGGTGATAGCGTAGGTGCCGGGCACCTGCACCTTGGCGTAGGCGCGCACGCTGCTGGGCACCTCACCCTGGCAGTGATAGGTCAGGCGCAGCTCCGGGTAGCGGAAAGCGCAACGGTCGGCACCGGGGCTGGTGCGATCCTTGAGGTATTGCTTCAGTGCGCTGCGCAGCGCGCTGGTGGCCTGCTGGTGCAGGGCAGCCAGACGGTCGACAGCGGCCTCGGCAGAGTCAACCTTTACAAAATCATCGGGGCAAGCTGGGTTCACGGCAAACCTCTGTTCGGGTGTTCAGGGGCAAACGACACGGCGGTACTAGCTCAACGGGCGCAGGTGCCTGTGTCGGGTGCTGTGGTCGTGACCGACGTGCTGATGCTCGTGGTCATCTTCTGTCAGAGACACCTGATTGAGCTGACCGTGCCGCACGCCGCTCTCGGCCATGATGCGCTCAGCCAATTGGCGTACCTGCTGCGTGGGGCCGCGCAGGATCGAGCTGGCCAGGCAGTGATCATGGTCAATATAGGACAGCAGCGTGGATACGCTCAGATCATGGTGTTCGTGGTGATGGCGAGCCAGGCGCTCGGCCAGTTCACGCTGGTGGTGATGGTAGACATAGCTGAGGGCGGCCACGCAGTACTCGCTCGGTTCCTGTGCCTGGCGGGCGCTTTCCAGCTCGGCGCGCAGCAGGTCACGCATCGCCTCGGAGCGGCTACGGTAACCGCGCTCGGCGATCAGCGCGTCAAACGCCTCGGCCAGTTCGCTTTCCAGAGAAATGGTGATGCGTTCCATGGGGTCCTCATGCGGGCAACGTCAGAATCCGGGTTCCCAGACGTTGTACCAGTGTCTGATCGTGGCTGGCAATCAGCATCGGCAAGCCGGTGTCGAGCAAACAGGCAAACAGTCGCTCGCAGCTGGCCTCATCCAGGCCGTTGCTCGGTTCATCCAGCAACAACACCCGCGGGCTCATCGCCAGCACCCCGGCCAGCGCCACCAGCCGCTGCTCACCGCCGGATAGCTGCTGCACCGGCCGTTCGGCCAAGTGCTCGAGCTGCAGCGCGGCAAGGGTACGCAGCGCCAGTTGGCCGGCCTGCGCGCTGTCCTGTCCCATGTTGCGCGGTCCAAAGGCCACATCATCGGCCACGGTCGGGCCAAAGAGTTGATCGACCGGGTCCTGAAACAACAACCCCAGCGGCCCGCGCAGCGGCACAAAGTCCGCCTCGCGGCTGCGCGCGCGGCCAAACACCTGCAGACTGCCTGATTGCAGCGGCACAAACCCCAGCAACGCGTGCAGCAGGCTGGTCTTGCCACGCCCACTTGGCCCCACCAGGCACAGCCGCTCGCCCTCATGCAGGGCAAAGTCGGGTAACGCGAGCTGGCGCTGCGGGCCGCGCGCCAGCCGCAGCCCGCTCGCCTCTATCAGTACACTCATCGCCACTCCTGCCTGGCCGGCAGGCCCGGCGCTTCAACGGGCTGGGTGGGCTCACGCAGGCGCTGCGCCAGCCCCCGCGCCTGCATCGCCTGCGCCACCCGCTCGGCGCGCAGCAGCGCATGCACCAGGATCAGCGCCACCTGCAATGACAACACCTCCACCGTGCGCCAGTTGCAGCGCGGCCGAAAACCCCGCGCCTGCATTGCTCGCTGCACCTGCTGGCGGGTCTGCTGCAGCACGCTGAGATAACGCACCGTCAGCAATAACAGCTGGGCCAGCCGCGTCGGCATGCCCAGACGCGCGGCGGCCGCGGCCACCTCGAAGGCATTCATACCGGCCAGCAAGGCGATGCAGAACAGCCCGGCGATGTTGCTGCGCAAACTGATATGCAGCGCCGCCTGCACACCCGCCTCGCTCCAGCTCAGCGCGCCTGTAGACCACTGCCAGGGCAAGGTCAGCCAGACCAGCGCCACAAAGACATTCAACAGCGCCACCCGGCGCAGCAGCCAGCCAGGCGAGGCCAGGCGCAGCGCCGCCACGCACAGCAGCGCAGCCACGGCCACCACCAGCAACGCAAGCAGTTGCCAGGTCTGCTGCAACAGGGCCCCGACCAGCGCCCCGGCCACGGCCAGCAGTAACCGCTGCGACGCACTCACGGACACAGCTCCCGCGTCATATCCGGCAGCATGCGCCACAACAGGTTCAGCGCCAGCGCGCTGATCAGGGCATCGACCACAAACACCGGCGCATGGGACAGCACCAGCATGCCAACCAGATGATCAAACAGACTGCCACCACTCAGGTTCAGCAACAGGGCCGCCAGCACCGTGGCTCCACCCACGCCGATTACACCGCAGCCGGCACCCACCAGCAGCAACCGACGCCGGCTGGGCTCGCCCCGCAGCGCCGGCGCCAGCAGCAGATGGCAGAGCAACGCAGGCGCGGCCATGATCAGCAGATTGGCGCCCAGCACGGTAAAGCCGCCAAAGGAGAACAACGCCGCCTGCAGCAACAGAGCAACAAAGAACAGCGGAAACACCGCCCAGCCAAGCAGCAGACCGGCCAGGCCGTTGAGGATCAGATGCACACTGCCCACGCCAACCGGCATGTGCAGCGTACTGGCGACCATAAAGGCTGCGCCCAGCAGCGCCGCCAGCGGCATCCGAGTCTCGTCCAGGCGGCGCACACCCATGGCGACACAGCCCGCCGACAAGGCGGCGCAACCGGCCAGCACCGGCAGACTGAGCACACCTTCAGCGATATGCATCAGCGCACCCGCCCGCTCTGACGACTGCGCCACAACGCCCACAGACCGACAATGCCGACCAGGTAGCCGATAGCGCCAATCAGATCACGCCACCACATATGCTGCTGCAGGCGGGCGATATCCTCGCGCAGCAGCAACAAGGTCGCATTACTGCCTCCGCTGGCCGGCAAGTCGCTGACCAGCGCCTGGGCGCGATGCCCCTCCTCGCCCTCAACAATGACCCGCATGCCGCCACCGGCGCGCGCCGCAAACACAAAGCGGCCCTCGCCATCGGTCTTGCTCTCGTCCAGTACCTGCGTAGCATCCTCGGCCGCGACCAGCGCAACGTAAATCGCCTGCGCCGGTGTGCCGTCGGTGTACAGGGCCAGGCCAGACACCTGGCCATCACTGTGCTGGGCAATTACATCCAGGCCGTGGGCCTGCACGGCAAAGGCCGACAGCCAGAGCGCCAACAGCGCAGCAAGCTGCAGCTCAATCCTGCGCATGGAACACCAGACTGTATTCGGTGCTTAGCTGGGTGTAGGCGGGGTTGTTCGCCACCTCAAGTCGCTGTCCAGACCAGATACGATTGACGCCGGCGCGCGCGTTCAGCACCGCGACACCCTCGGCGTCACTGACGGCATCGTCACCTTCCTCGCCAAAGGCCAGGGCAATACCCTGCGCCGGCTGGCCGTTGATCAGTACCTTCAGGCGCAGCGGCTCACCGGCGGCGGGTGCCTGCTGATTGAGCGGTACCAGTTCGAACGGCTGGCCCTGCGCCTGGCTGGCCTGAGCATCCCAGCGTGCGATGTACTTGTGGTATTTGACTGCATTGACCGCCGACTCGGCGCCCTCAACCTGATCCATCGGCAGGTTCTCGCTGCGGCCGCTGGGCAGGCGGCTCCAGATGCCGTTGTCGAAGGTCAGGGTCAACAGGGAGGCTGGCTGAGCGGTCTTTAGACGTACACCGGCGGCGAGATCCTGACGAGCGACGTTGATCGGCTCACCGGCCTCGTCGATGGCGCGAATCTCGGTCAGTTTGGCCGGCGGAAAATCTTCCAACACGCCAGCATGGCCGCCAAAGCGCACCGCATAGTCGGTCGCGCTGTCAGTCGCTTCCAGCCAGACGGTATGGGCGCTGACCAAGGGGCTGAACAGGGCCAGACTGGTTGCCGCAAGCAGGCGGCGCAGAGGGTAAAACATGATCAAACTCCTTATGCGCTGAAGTCAGAAACTGGCCTGAAGGCCCAGACTGACGCGACGGGGCGCGCCGGTAGCATACCCGATGGTGGAGACCGTGGAGGCATAGACCTTGTCGGTCAGGTTCTCCACCGCCAGGTAGGCGCGATAGTCCGGGGTGCCCGGAAACTGATAGGCCAGCGAGAGGTCGGTCACGCGGTAGCCGCCATCGACCAGCTGATTGCTGGCGTTGACCGCGTAATCACCGATATCACGCAGCGTCAGGCTGGTTTCCCAGTGCGTCAGCGGGCGCCAGTTGAGCTGCGCGGTGGTGGTGTGGCTGGGCACACCGGTCACCCGGTTGCCTTCCAGGCTGGCGTCACGGTGCTTGCGAATCTCCGACTGCGCCGTGGCCCAGGCCAGCGATACATCCAGGCTGTCGGTGAGATACCAGTAGCCAGCCACTTCCACGCCGTGGCGGCGGGTCTCGCCAAAGTTCTCGTAATCACCGGCCGGGTTGCGACCAATCTCATCGCTGGAGTCGATGCGGTACGTCGCCAAATCAAGGCCCAGGTCACGCCATGTCAGGCTCATACCCAGTTCAATCTGCCGGAACACGTTGGGCGACACACTGCCCGCACCCAGCTCGTACTTGGCGGTATCCGGCGCGATGGCAAAGCCTTCGGCCCAGCTGCCACGCAGCTCCAGCCAATCCAGCGGCTGCGAGCGAATGCCCAGTTTGGGGCTGGTGTGGCTGACCGCCGACATGCGCTCGCAGTCCGCCGTGCTGGTTTGCGCGCCTTGCAGATCGCAGTCGCCGGTAAACCGATCCCAGCGCAGACCCAGGCTGGGCATGAACAACGGGTGCAGTTGCCACTGCATCTCGCCGAAGGCCGCCAGGTTACTCAGGCTGAAGCGGCGATCCAGCTCCGGCAGCCCGACCCGCTGGCGGTATTGGGTGTCTTCGTACTTCAGATAATCGGTGCGTTCACGATAAGTCTCGATGCCGCTGACCCAGGTCAGCGCCCTGCCCGCCAGCAGGCTGTCGCCATTGAGGTTGAAGCCGCCGCCCAGCACGTCGCGGTCGTAGGTTTCTTCACGCTGAGTCCAGACACCGCTGACCGGCCGGGTAAACCAGCGGCTAAAGTCCTGGCTGGTGTGGTAGACAAAACTCAACAGGCGCAGCTCATCGCTCAGCTGATAGTTGGCATCCAGGCGCAGGGTTCTGAACTCTTTCTCGCTACCGTCGTTCTGCACCTCGCTATAAACGCCATAGGGGTCGCGCTGATAATCGGCGTAGGGCAGGTAGGACGGGTTATCCGCCTCGGCATGATGCAGCCGGGTGGACAGGGCCACCTCCAGATCAGGGCTCACATCCAGCGCCCAGCGCCCGGCCAGGGTTTGCCGGTCAGCCTGCGACTGGTCGCGAAAACCGTCATCATGGACTGCCTGCACTGCGAGGTTAACGCGCTGACGCTCGGCCTCAACGCCGCCGGCGGCCTGCAGGTCCAGCTTGCCGAACTCCGCCGCGCTGATGTCCAGATCGCGGTAGTTACCGCCCCGGCGGCTCTGCAGCGTGACCGTGCCGGCCCGGTTGTAGTTGCCGTACAGCGCCGATACCGGGCCACGCAGCACATCGATACGCTCCAGCTCCAGCGGAATGATCACGTTCAGGTCGCCATAGCCATCGGCGTGGGACATGGCTTCGTTGAGCGGAATGCCATCGACAACAAAGCCGATGTCCCCACCGTGCCCGCCGGCGCCAAAGCCGCGCAGCGAGATATTGTCGGCCACTCCGGGCAGCCCCAGCGTGCTGACATTCATGCCCGGAACCTTGCGCAACAGGCTCTGCACCTGATCAACATGCTCGCCACGGATGTCATCAGCGTGCAGATGGGTAACCGAATAGGCCTGGTCAGTCGTATCGGCCATGGCCTGACCCTTGACGGTAATACTGGCCAACGAGACCGGTTCAGAGGTGGCCAGCGCCGGCAGGGGCATCAGCAGAGCAGCCGCTAGCGGCGTGAGACGGGGAAACAGCATGAGACATCCTTAAACGGGCAGTAGCGATACCTCCCAGCCGTAGATACAGGGGCAAGCGAGCATCAGTATGAACAAATTAGCAAAGTTCACACCAAGTGCCAGATTATCGGTTTCAGGGGGCTACAGGCGCGCGAAAGGCCTGTGGACACGCATGATTCGCACCAAAAAAGAGCGCCGAAGCGCTTTGCGCCCCATAAGCGGGCAAAGATTAGAGAAACCGCCGGACCTGCTGTGGCGTGCTGCCGAAGGCGCGCCGAAACGCCGTCGCAAAGTTGGCCGCACTGCCATACCCCGCCAGGGCAGCAGCCTCTTCGATAGACAGGGTGCGCGCAGCCAGAGCATCAAACGCCTGCTGTAACTTGCGCTGGCGCTGCCAGGCAAACAGGGACATGCCCTGCGCAGCCTTGAACTGCCGCTGCAGGGTACTGGCACTGGTGCCAACCTCGTGGGCGATCTGCTCCAGCGACCAGCCATCGGCGGTATCGCTGATCAGCAGATCCTGTACCCGGGCAATCAGTCGCTGCTCGTGTGGACGCAGGCTGTCCGGCACGGCGACACCTTCACCGGTCAGGCCGGCAATCACCTCGTGGGCCAGCTCCAGCGCGCGGCTCTCCTGCTGCAAATGCGCCAGCAAGGGGTTGTCGGCCTGCTGATGCATGCTGGCTTCAGCCAGCGCCAGCGCACGCGGCGAAGGTAGCCAGCGCTGAACACGCAGATGACTGTTGGCACCGCCCAGCAGCGCCCTGAGGCTGCGCTGGGCGTCAAAGCCGCCGCCTTCGAACCAGTCTGGCGTCATGCTGATCGATAGTTTACGGATATGCTGGCCGCGACGTGCACGGCGACTGAAGGTGGCTGGCTCGGTCAGGGTGACCGCCATGCCCTCGGGGCGGCGAGCGTCGTGGTCAAAGTGCGGTGCGCGGTCGTCATAGCTGACATCACTGCGGCCCTGCAGGAACAGCACCAGAATAAGCTTGGGGTCCACCTCGACGCTGGTTGAAAAGTCCTCCAGCTCGACACAGTCAGAGCAGTGCAGCGACAACCCAGAGCGCAGCCGCTGCCAGCTCAGGCGCCCGCGAAACAGCTGATTACCTGCCTGCTGCGCCGACACCTGCACCTGTGCTCCAATACGCCGCACCAGTTCGCTGGCGCCGACCGTGTCCTGACGTTGACCCACCTGCTACCCCCTGGCATCGCGCAAAGATGACTGCCGGACAAAGAAAGCTGACGCCCGCGCAAAGCGCGCCAGCACCGCGCTGTGGCAGACTACCCGCCGCGTACATCAAACGCAAATAGTTCGCATTAATATAATCGGTGACTCTGCCAGCCAAACAGTCGCCTCCCCTGGGTCTTCATAAAGGAATCTGCCGATGAGTCAGGCACGCTATCTTTTCCGCTTTCGTCCAAGCCAGCTCGCCGCCGCCGTGGTACTCGCCACGGGCCTGCCCGTTGCCCATGCGCAGACCGGCGGTGCTCTGGAGCTGGAGACCCTGGACGTCATTGCCACCGCCCAGGAAGAACTGAAACAGGCGCCCGGCGTTTCTATCATTGACGCCGAGGACATCGCCCGCCAGCCCCCGGCGAACGACATCGCCGAGCTGCTGCGCAAACAGCCTGGCGTCAACCTGACCGGCAACAGTGGCTCCGGCGCACGCGGTAACAACCGCCAGATCGACATCCGCGGCATGGGCCCGGAAAACACCCTGATTCTGGTCGACGGCAAACCCGTCACCTCGCGCAACTCGGTGCGCTACGGCTGGCGCGGCGACCGTGACACCCGCGGCGACAGCAACTGGGTACCTGCCGAGCAGATCGAACGCATTGAAGTGCTGCGCGGCCCGGCAGCGGCGCGCTACGGCAACGGTGCGGCTGGTGGCGTGGTCAACATTATTACCAAGGGCCCACAGGCCGAGCATCACGGTAACCTGACGCTGTACAAGAGTTTCGCCCAACATGACGAGGAAGGCGGTAGCGAACGCGCCAACTTTGGCCTTAGCGGCCCGCTGACAGACAACCTGTCCTACCGCGTGTACGGCAACGTCGCCAAATCAGAGATGGACGACGCGGACATCAACGACGGCCACACCGTGCCCAATCAAGCCACCGCGGGACGTGAGGGCGTGCGCAACAAGGACATCAACGGGCTGCTCAGCTGGGCGCTGACCGACCGCCAGACGCTGGATCTGGAAGCCGGCTACAGCCGTCAGGGCAACATCTACGCAGGCGACAGCATGAACAACGTCGACTCAGCCGCCCTGGAAGCTCGGCGCTCACCCTGGCTTGGCCGCGAAACCAACATTATCTATCGCCAGACCTACGCCATCACCCACCATGGCGACTGGGACTTCGGCTCGACGCTGAACTACCTGCAGTACGAAAACACCCGCAACCGCCGTCTACAGGAAGGCCTGGCCGGCGGTCCGGAAGGCAGCATCACCAGCACCGATTTCGGCACTATCGAGCTGGACACCCTGACCGCCCACAGCGAGGTCAACCTGCCGCTCAACGGTTGGCTGGACCAGATGCTGACGCTGGGTGCCGAGTGGGTTGATCAGCGCATGGACGACCCCTTCTCCAACACCCAGACCACCACCGAAGCGGGTGAGGTGCCCGGCCTCTCCGGTACCGACCGCGACACCAAGACCGACGCCCAGATTGCCTCGCTGTTTGTCGAAAGCAACATCGAGCTGCGCCCCGGCACCACCCTTACCCCGGGCCTGCGTTTCGACCACCACAGCCTGACCGGCAGCAACTGGAGCCCCTCGCTGAACCTGTCCCAGGCGCTCAACGACGAGTTCACCCTGAAAGCCGGCATTGCCCGCGCGTACAAGGCGCCCAACCTGTACCAGAGCAACCCCAACTACCTGCTTTACAGCCGCGGCAACGGCTGCTGGGGCGGCGGTGGCTCATGCTATCTGATGGGTAACGAAGACCTGGACGCCGAGAGCAGCATCAACAAGGAAATCGGTATCGAATTTCGCCGCGGCGACTGGCTGGCCGGCGTGACCTGGTTCCGCAACGACTACAAGGACAAGATCGAGTCCGGCCGCACGGTAGTCAGCAGCGCAACCGGCGGCAGCAACCCGAGCTATGCCGACGCGGATGTGTTCCAGTGGAGCAACGTGCCCGAGGCCATCGTCGAAGGCCTGGAAGGCACCCTGAACGTGCCGGTCAGCCAGCAGGTCAGCTGGAACACCAACTTCACCTGGATGCTGCGTTCAGAGAACCGCGAGACCGGCGAACCGCTGTCGATCATCCCCGAGTACACCATCAACTCGACGCTCGACTGGCAGGTCACTCAGCCACTTTCGACCCAGGCCACCGTGACCTGGTACGGCAAGCAGAGCCCTGGCAAGCTCGACTACCAGGGCAATGTGCTGACCGGCGACGCGCGCCGCGAGATCTCGCCCTATGCGCTGGTGGGTGTTAGCGGCCGCTACGCCTTCAGCGACAACCTGAGCGTCACCGCCGGCATCAGCAACCTGTTCGACAAGCGACTGTATCGCGAGGGTAACAGCAACGTGGCCGGGGCCTACACCTACAACGAGCCGGGCCGGGCGTTCTACACCAGCTTGAGCACGTCGTTCTGAGCCGAGCCTGCCGATGAGACGCCTGCTGATGACACTGCTGACCGCCGCCGCTCTGAACACCCCAGTTGCCAGCGCAGCCCCCCTGCAATGGCAGCCAGCGCAGCTGAGCCAGAGCGTGCAGCGTGATCTGCAATCGCGTATCACCGATACCCGGTATCGTCTGTTTGTGTCGGCACCAAGCACCCCTGCGCCAGCTGCAGGCTGGCCTGTGCTCTACGTGCTTGATGGCAACGCGCTGTTCCCGGCCTTGGCGATGCAGGCGCGAGCCGCTGACCTGCGCGCCGAACGCAGCGGCGCCGAGCCCGTGCTGGTTGTCGGTATCGGCTATCCGGTCGAGGGGTTGTACGACATGCCTGCCCGGGCGCAGGACTACACCCCGAGCCCACGCCACACTGAAGTCGAACCCGACCGACAGCGTGACGCCGACGACTTTGCCCGCGTGATCGAGGAAGAGATCAAACCACTGATCGCCGCGCAGTACTCGGTAGATCAGTCACGGCAGACGCTGTTCGGTCACTCCTACGGCGGGCTATTCACCCTGCATGTGCTGCTGCACTCACCAGCCAGCTTCAGCGGCTATGTCGCTGCCAGCCCATCGATCTGGTGGGACCAGCACAGCCTGCTGGAAGCCGTGCCGTCATTTGTGGGAAATACCGAAGGCCAGCCAAGGAAACTGCGACTGCTGCTGTCGGTAGGCTTGGCAGAGGAGCCATCCGCCGATGCTGGAGGAGATCAACGCACTGCCCTGCTGCGCCAACGGCGAATGGTCAGTAACGTCAAGGCGCTGTTTACTCAGCTGCAGCCGCTTACCGGCAAGAAACTGGACAGCGAACTGCTGCTGATTCCGGGCGCTGATCATGGTGCCAGCGCCCTGGTGACCAGTCTGCGCGTTCTCGACTTCGCCGTGCAGCCAACGTCACCGTGACACTCAGCTATCCGTCTTGTCCTTGATGGTATCGCTGGTGCCGTTGTTCTTGACCGACTCGATGCCCTTCTCGCAATTGGCCGCTGCCGCATACATCTGACTGGTGCCAATCACCTGATGATTGGCCGCCTTGAGATTGAAGAAGTGGCGCCCGTCCTTCGCCTCCTTGCGCTCATAGCGCCCGTCGTCACTGCAGTTCTTCTGCACTGACGCGATACCGTTCTCGGCGCTGGCTCGCGTGGTGTACAGCTCACTGGTGAGAATGGTTTCGGCGTTGCCAGCCTTGAGGACAAAGCGAAACTGCCCGTCCGTACTCTTGCTCAGTTCATACCAACCAGCCATAGAAAAACTCCTTATCCAACGTCGGTGGACTGCCTGAAGCGCCCGCGCGCATGCAGGCGACCAGACCAGTATAGACTGGAACAGACGGCTGTCTCGCCAATGAGCCGATCAACTGGAGGGAGACGAAAGTTCTGTGATCGAAGGCGCATTCAGGCTTGGGCCAGCCTCGCGCTGGGCCGCTCGCCAGCGCGAGGGTGCCAGCCCGGTCCAACGCTTGAACGCACGGGAGAAACTGGCCGCTTCGCTGTACCCCAGCTGCACAGCAATCGCATCCAGGCTAAGGTCGCTATCACCGAGCAGCCGCTCGGCCAAGCGTCCGCGCACCCGCTCGTCCAGTTGGCGAAAAGGCTGCCCTTCCGCCGCCAGCCGCCGATGCAGGGAGCGCTCGGAAATACCCAGCGTCGCCGCCACCTCGGCCGCCAGCGGCAGCTTACCCGAATGACTGATCAACACCTGCAGCACCTGCCTTGCCAGCGGCGAGACCACATCCTCCAGCCCGTCGCACAGCTGCCGACACAAGGCCGCGCAGGCGTTGCGCGTAAGCACGTTGGCAAGCGGCAGCTCGCTGGCAAGATCCGCGTCGGCAATCAGTACAGCATTGCTGGCAGCACCGATCACCACCGGGCACTCGAAGTAGGACTGGTAATACTCAACCGGCGCCGGGCGCGACAACGCCAGCTCAACCCGCACAGGCACAAAGGGGCGCTGCAGCAACTCAGCAAAAATACGCTTCCAGACCGCCAGGCCGCGCTCGGCAACCATATCCTGCGCATCCAGCGGCAGCACGCTGTGATCCAGGCTCATGCGTACGCCGCCGTCGAACGGCAGCACCTGAACCGGGCAAATCGACAGCGTCAGCTCCCGAAACTGCGTGCTGACCAGCAAGGCTTCGTGCAGGTTTCGACAGGCCAGCATGGTGTAACCCAGCAGCCCCAGGCTGGTCAGCTGGTAGCACCCGCCGACCCGAATACCCAACCCCGGTTTTGGGTGCAGCGCCACCAGATTGCGGATGACCGCCAGCTCCTGCCAGCGCTGAATCCGCACTCGCCCCCCGGCACCGAGCATCGCCTCATCCAGCCCACTGCCCTGCAGACAGGCTTCCACCGAGAGGCCCAGGTTGCGGGCCGTGCGCAGCAGATAGCGCACATTGGTGGCATCGCGTACCTCACGCCAGTTCATGCAGGCCTCGTGGCAGTTATTGTCATGTCATGGCAGACACTATCATGGATACAGATCGCTGGCAGAGGCAATCTTGCCTGGCAGAACACAAACAACAACAAGACAGACGATTGCAGGTGACTGCCATGCCCGAGTTCTTCTACACCACCGCAAAAAACAATCAGGCCCGCCCCAGCGACTACTTCCGCACCGTGCCGGTTGCCGGCTCCCTCGGGGCCGACATCTACGACATCGACCTCAACAACCTCAGCGACGCCGGCCAGGCTGCCCTGCGCCAGGCGCTGATGGACCACGGCGTACTTTACATTCGCGATCAGAACCTGACCGTCGAGCAGCTCGAAGCTGTCACCCAGCGCTTCGGTGAATTCGGCAAGGAGCCCTACGTTCAGCCCATGGCCGATCATCCCCATGTGGTACATGTGCTCAAGGAGGCTGGCGAAGGCAATCCATTCGTGTTCGGTGGCGCTTGGCACAGCGACTGGTCCTTTCAGGAGCGCCCGCCCGCCTTTACCCTGTTGTACGGGCACGATGTACCGGAAAGCGGCGGTGACACGCTGTTCAACAACATGTATCTGGCCTGCGAGTGGCTGTCTCCGACCCTGCGAGCCCTATTGCGACAGCTCGACGGCATCCACAGCCCCGAGTTTGGCTACGGCCCCAACGCCCGTCACAACGACGGCATCGAGAACATGAACATCCACTACGGCAAAGCCGTCGATGATGATGTGCGCACCCACCCGCTGATCACTCGCCACCCGGAAACCGGCCGTGAAGTGCTGTTCGCCAACCCCGCCTATACCCTCGGCATCGCTGGTATGAAGCCGGAAGAATCTCGCCCACTACTCGACTACCTGTTCAGCGTGGCGGCGGCCCCGGCCTTTACTTGCCGTATGCGCTGGACGCCGGGCACACTGGCGATCTGGGACAACCGCTGCGTCTGGCACCAGCCCATTTCAGACTACTTTGGCAAGCGCCGCGAGATGTTCCGCACCACTGTTGTCGGCGAACAGCCGAGTCGAGGAGACACTGCATGAGCACTATCGAACAGGCCGCGCAGGCGCTGCTGGATGCCCGAGCCAGCGGCACGCCCCGCGGCCCTATCGCCAGCGAATATGCGCTGACCGACCTGGCATCCGCCTACGCGGTACAGCACGCGTTGATCACACGACAGCTTCAGGGTGAGCGCCCGGCCGGCTACAAACTCGGGCTGACCGATGCCCGCGCCCGCCAGGCGCTTGGCGTGGCCGAGCCGCTGCGCGGCGTACTCCTGGCGGCCAACGAATATCAGGCCGGCAGTACCCTGAAGCACGCTGATTTCATCGCGCCGCGGCTGGAGATTGAGGTGGCCATGCGACTGGCGCGCGACATCGAAGATCCTGTCGCTGATCGCGCGGAACTGATCGCCGCGCTCGAAGGCGTGATGCCCGCACTGGAGGTCTGTGATTCAGCCTACGACGGCTGGCCGAAGTCTCTGGCTGATGCGGTCGCTGACAACCTCTCCTCTGGCGCTCACGTGCTGGGCCAATGCGTGGCAGCAGACAGCCTGTCGCTGGATGACCTGCCGGTGGTGCTGAAGCTTAACGGCGAGCAGGTCGGCAACGGCAATACCGGCAGCAGTATGGGCAACCCGCTCGATGCAGCGCTCTGGCTGGTCAATCAGATGGTCGCGGCCGGGCAATCGCTGCGCGCTGGTGATGTGATCATGACCGGCGCGCTGGCCGGTATCCAGCCGGTTGCCGCTGGCGATCTGGCAGAAGTAGACATGGGCTCGCTGGGCAGCCTGAGCTGCCGCTTCAGCGGCTAGGCAGTAAAACCGGGATGCGCACCGCCGTATCCCCGCATAAATCGCAGGCAAGAAAAAACCTCGCCGAGGCGAGGTTTTGCAGAATAGTCCTGATCATCCCTAATGCGTGGTGCCTCCAAGGCACTGTTCCTGTTCCCTGTTGTTTTGGTCGCTTCCTGCGATGCTCCTAGCACGGTTGATACTACGCAGCATCGCAGGGCCTGCCCATAGGCCAACGCCATCACAACGCGTAAGCAAATGCTTACATCAGGCCAGCGCCACAGCCGCTGGCCTGCTCCTGCTCAGCCCTGGTGATAGCCGGTAACACGCTCGACTTCTTCCTTCGACCCCAGGAACACGGCAACACGCTGGTGCAGTGATTCGGGCTGGATATCGAGAATGCGCTGGCTGCCGTTGGTCGCGGCACCGCCAGCCTGCTCGATCAGCATCGACATAGGGTTGGCCTCGTACATCAGGCGCAGCTTGCCCGGCTTCTCGGGCTCACGGGCATCACGCGGGTACATGAACAGACCGCCGCGGGTCAGGATGCGGTGTACATCGGCGACCATCGAGGCAATCCAGCGCATGTTGTAGTTCTTCTCCAGCGGGCCTTCTTCGCCAGCCAGCAGTTCGGACACGTAGCGTTTGACCGGCTCTTCCCAGTGACGCTGGTTGGACATGTTGATGGCGAACTCGGCGGTGCTGGTCGGTACTTTCATGTTCTCGTGGGTCAGCACAAAGCTGCCCATTTCACGGTCAAGGGTAAAGCCCATGACACTGTCGCCCAGGGTCAGAATCAACATGGTCTGCGGGCCGTAGATGGCGTAACCGGCTGCCACCTGCTCGGTACCCGGCTGCAGGAAGGCTTTCTCATCCAGGCTACCGGTCTGCTCGACATACTTGTCGGGGCAGCGCAGCACCGAGAAGATGGTACCCACCGAGACGTTGACGTCGATGTTGCTGGAGCCATCCAGCGGGTCGAATACCAGCAGGTAGGCGCCCTTGGGGTACTGGCCCGGAATCTGGTAGGCGTTGTCCATCTCTTCAGAAGCCATGCCGGCCAGGTGGCCGCCCCACTCGTTGGCTTCAAGCAGAATCTCGTTGGAGATCACGTCCAGCTTTTTCTGTACTTCGCCCTGCACGTTCTCGGTGCCCATGCTGCCCAGCACGCCGCCAAGCGCGCCCTTGGAAACGGCATGGTTGATTTCCTTACAGGCGCGCGCCACCACCTCGATAAGAAAACGCAGATCGGCGGGGGTATTGTGACTGCGCGTCTGTTCGATCAGGTAGCGGCTAAGAGATACACGGGACATGAGCAAGCTCCGGAGAGAAATGTAAAATCGCGCACAGTTTACCCGCTCCGGCAGCGCTTCGCCTCCCGAATAGCCCCGGCAATGCCAACAATGCGACCTGACAACGAAAAAGCCCCGCCGAAGCGGGGCTCAGACTGCTGACAAAGCCCCTAGCCGAAAGGCGGGGGCTTTTGTTTAATGGGTTGTCGTTTATCGCAGGCCAACCCGATGCTCAACCCCCCTTCACCCAAACAACACGCGCTGGAGATGGTCACCCTCGAAGAACTGGTGCCAGCTGACCATCTGCTGTGCAAGATCGCCCAGCACATTGATTTCGAGTTCATTCGTCCTGCCACCCAGCACCTGTATTGTGCTGACAACGGTCGCCCGGCGATTGACCCGGTCACTCTGTTCAAGATGCTGTTTATTGGCTACCTGTTCGGCGTGCGCAGCGAACGACAGTTAATGCGCGAGATTCAGGTTAACGTTGCC
>NZ_FOUD01000015.1 GCF_900114765.1 Halopseudomonas pachastrellae | reverse complement strand
TGGCAAGGTCGTGCTCTACCAACTGAGCTATTCCCGCAAAACTGACGCCGAAAGTGGCGTCCCCTAGGGGACTCGAACCCCTGTTACCGCCGTGAAAGGGCGGTGTCCTAGGCCACTAGACGAAGGGGACGTATCCGGGCTTCTCTATGCCGAGGTATTACCTCTGGCTACCTGCTGCGCATTATTCGCTGCAAGCGGCGCGAATTTTATGTAGCGACCGACACCCCGTCAACCCCAAGTTGATATTTTTCCAGGTTTTTTTAGCCCCCCCCTTCAGCAATTGCGCTCGACCGTTCGGCGCCATCCCGCGCCGGCCGTGGCGCCCGACGACTAAGCTGATTTACTGACGTCAGAAAAAAACTTGTTCCACGTACCCGTCTCGGCCATGATGCTAAAGTGATAGCCATCAATTCGGGCTGACTCTCCAGCCGCCCGGACCTGATGCAAGGCCCCGATAAATAAAAAGAGAGACATCCTGTGTCCCCACTACTAATAGGCGGTTTGCTGGCTGGCGGTTTGATCATTCTGGTGTGCATTGGCTTTATTAGCCACAGCCTGGAACGCAACCGACTGGAGAAGGCGCGACAAACCGCCGAATTGACTGCACGCATCAAGGTCTCTCGACAGGCCACTGGCGCCCTGCCCGGCCAGTTTTTGCCCGCTGAACTGGGCACGCTCATGCTGCAGATAGAGATCAGCCTGCTGGAGCGTTTGCAACGCATGGCCAAGAGTCAAGACGTACAGCAGCGCCTGGACCAGGCCCGCGCTGCGCTGGCTGAAGGCCAGGTGCCGAGCAATCCACCGGTGGTGCTGGACAGTGAGGCGCGCGGTAAGGAAGCGCGCCTGCAGCTGGAGAACCTATTCAAGCAGCTGCAGCAGGCCGAGCACGACGGCTTGATAGACAACGCCACGCTGAAGCAATGGGGCACCCATGTACGACGCTCGCTGATTACCGCCAACCTCGAAACCTTCAACGCCACCGCCAAGCAGGCCATGAGCCAGGGCAAGCCCCGCGTAGCCAAGCTGCAGTATGAGCGCGCCATCGCCTTTATCACCAAACTCAACAATCCGAGCCTGGCTAAACACCTGGAGCAATACAAGCAATTGCTTAAGCGTGCGGAAGCCGCCGTAATCGCGCAGAATAAAGCTGATGAAGGACAGCCCAGCGAGCTGAATGCAGGGCTGGCCGAGATGGAATCGGCCGATGAACTCTGGCAGAAGAAGGCCGTTTACGACGATTGAGCACCGACCCGCTGGCGCTGCTCACCACACCGCAGCTTCGGAACACCGCATGACAGTTACCCTGTATGGCGCAAGCCTCTCGCCCTATGTGCGCAAGGTGCGCATCCTGCTTGCCGAGTTCGGCATCACCTACGAGCACAAATTCATTCCACCGCGCGGGCAGCCCGACTGGTACTACGACATCAGCCCACTGGGACGCATTCCCGCCCTGACCGACGGCGACCTCAAGCTGGCAGACTCAGCGGTCATCGCCCAATACCTGCAAGACACCCGGGGCAGCGCCTCACTCTACGGCAGCACGCCGGCCGAAGCGGCGCGCGTGCGCTGGCTGGAGAAGTACGCAGATTATGAGCTGGCACCGCACAGCACCTTTGGCGTGTTCTTTCCGCGCATTGTTGCGCGCAGCGTTGGTGAGAGTGCAGACGAGACACAAGTGCAGCACACGCTGCAGAACCGCCTGCCGCCGCTATTTGATTATCTGGAGAAAGAACTTGGCGAGCAGCCCTGGTTTCTCGGCAAGCAGTTCAGCCTGGCCGATATCGCCGTGGGCTGTCAGCTGATCAACCTGGCGCACGCCGGCGAACTGATTGACGAGTACCGCTGGCCCGGTCTGTCGTCGCTGCTGAGCCGGCTGACCGCGCGCAGCAGCGTATCGTCACTGCTGCCCGAAGAGCATGCGCTGGTAGCCAAGTTGACCGGCCGCCTCTGAGGACCGCCACGCTTGCGCTGCCTGGGCGGCGCAAGTCCGAGTCAGGGCTCCAGCAACTGCCGGCCAACCCAGGAGCGGGCAAACTGATAGGCGCAGCGCCCATTGCGGTTGCCGCGCCCGGTAGCCCAGCGCACCGCTTCAAGTTGCAGCGCCTCGCTCCATTGCCATTGCAGCCCGTGCTCGCGGGCAAGCTGGCCCAGCCAATGCTGCACGACGGCCAGGTAGTGATCCTGGCTGAAGGGATAGAAAGACACCCACAGGCCAAAACGGTCGGACAGCGCTATTTTCTCTTCAATTGCCTCGCCCGGATGGATCTCGCCATCAACCTGCTTGGCCGCCAGGTTATCGCTATTGTGCTCCGGCAACAGGTGGCGGCGGTTGGAGGTGGCATACAGCAGCAGGTTTTCCGGCGCAGCCTCAACGGTGCCATCAAGCACTGTTTTCAACGCCTTGTAGCCACTGTCATCGGCCTCAAAGGCCAGATCATCGCAGAACAGTACAAAGCGCCAGGGCTGCCCTGCCAACTGTGGCAGCAGCGCCGACAGATGCACCAAATCGGCCTTGTCGACCTCGATAAGGCGCATGCCCTGCTCCGCGTACTCGCTCAGCAGTGCGCGCACCAGCGAGGATTTACCAGTGCCCCTTGAGCCCCACAGCAAAGCGTTATTGGCTGGCAAGCCGCGCACAAATTGCCCGGTGTTGGAGCCCAGCAGCGCCTTTTGGCGCTCGACCCCGACCAGATCATCCAAGCGCAGCGTCAAGCTGACCTTGAGCGGGCGCAGATGACCCTGCTGTCCTTCGACCGTCCAGCGCGCAGCGTAGGTGTTCGCCCAGTCAACCTGCTGAACAGGTTCCGGCAAGGTAGCCTCAAAGCGCTCGATAAAGGTCACGACGCGCTGCATGAACTGCTCGGTACTGACACCCGCCATGGGTTTCTCCTCTGGGCAACAAACGTGCAAGAATGCCACGCGTCGCAGGCAGCCACCACCATGAACACCGACACAGACTGTTGCCCGGACTGCTAAGCTCAATCTGGTGTCACCTCTGTTAGCCTTGCCGCCAGTCTGCTGCTGGCTGCGCAGACAGGAGCAGGCGCCACGGTGCTATCATCATCAAGGCCAAAAATGGACATACGCCTTACCAATCGACTGTCATTCAAGCAAGCGCGCCTGAGCGTACTGGTGGCTTTTGCTCTGGGCATCCTGCTCGGGCTGGCACAGGTCGTTGTCGACTATCGCTCTGAAGACGCTCTGATCGATCAGGAGGTACAGGCGCAGATCAATGTCAGCCTGAGCCCGGCAGCGCGTATTGCCTACAACATCGATGCGGAACTGGCGATGGAGCTGGTCAGCGGCCTGCTGGAAGCTCCGCAGGTTGTGCGCGCGGAAATCATCGACAACAACGGCATCGCGCTGGCCAGTGTCAGCCGGCCAATGGCAACCAGCCGCTATCGTACAGTCAGCGATGCGCTGTTCGGTCGACGCCGTGACTACTCCCAGCCGCTGTATGTCGAGCACGCCCCCAACGAGCTGCTGGGGCACCTGGTGATTGAGGTAGATACCTTCTACCAGGGTGCCAGCTTCCTGCGCCGCGCCGGGCTGACCATGCTCTCGGGCTTTGTTCTCAGTCTGGTGCTGTCGCTGGTACTCATGGTGCTGTTCTACGCTATGCTGACCAAGCCCCTGGTGCGACTGATCAACGACCTGCTGGACATGCGTACTGAGGGCGAGCGCAGCAGACTGCCCTGCCCCGACGGCCACGAGCGCGATGAAATCGGCGCCCTTGTCGAAGTAATCAACCGGCAGCTGCAAAGCATCGACGTTAACCTGCGACAGAAGCTGCGCGCAGAGGAGCGCCTGCGCAAGTATCTGGAGGAGCTGGAAAGCATCGTCGAAACCCGCACCACCGAGGTCCAGCTCACTAACGCCCAACTGCGCGAATCCAACCGCGAGCTGGAGGCCTCGCGCGAGGCGGCGCTGGACATGGCTCGCGCCCGCTCAGCCTTCCTGGCCAATATGAGTCACGAGATTCGCACGCCCATCAACGGGCTGCTCGGCATGATCGGCCTGACGCTGGACAGCCAACTGAACGACGAGCAGCGTCAGCAGCTCTCCATCGCCTACGATTCGGGCAAGGTACTGGTGGCGCTGCTGAATGACATTCTCGACCTGTCCAAATTCGAGGCAGGCAAGCTACAGCTCGAACAGATCCCCTTTGACCTCGGCGCACTGCTGGAAGAAACCGCCAGCCTGCTGTCACAGAACGCAGGCAAACAGGACATTGAGCTGATCTGCGAGATCGACCCACAACTACCCGGCTTGCTGCTGGGCGACCCGACCAGGGTCAGGCAGATCGTCAGTAACCTGCTGTCCAACGCCCTCAAGTTTACCGAGCAGGGTCACGTGGCGCTGCGCCTGAAGCTCAACAAGAGCGAGGGCGATCTGCGCCGGGTGTGCATTCAGGTCAGCGACACCGGCATTGGCATTCCCGAACAGGCACTGGGGGACATTTTTTCGCCGTTCACCCAGGCTGATGCACAAATCTCGCGGCGCTTTGGTGGCACCGGCCTGGGGCTGGCCCTGTGCAAGAGTCTGACCGACGCCATGCATGGCGAGCTGCACGTCAACTCCGAGCCCGGCTGCGGCAGCACTTTCAGCGTGTTCCTGCCCCTGCACAGCCATGACGACAGCCCTCGCTATCAACCGCCAACCCCGCGCAAGGTCCTGCTGTGGAATCGCTACGGCCAGATGCAGGGCCCGGTCCTGGAGCGCCTGCTGCGCAGCTGGAACATGCGCTGCACGCCGTTGGACTATGACCCGGCTGCGCCCTTACCCAGCGCGCCACCCGGCCATGACTTCTGGCTGCTGGACAGCCCGCAACTGGCGCAGCAGTTGGAGCAGGTGCAACCTGCAACGCCGCGCCTGCTGCTATGCAGCTACGGGCAGCAGCTGGACAACCAGCGCGCCAATACCCTGCATATCCGCCAGCAAGTCGCCACCCCGCCACCGCGCAACCGGCTGGCACGGGCAATCGATGCCCTGTTCGAGCAAGCGCAGAGCAGCGACAGCAACCAGGGCGCGCAACCTTTGGGCAGCGGCCAGCGGCTGCTGCTAGTAGAAGATAACGCCGTCAATCAGATGGTCGCCCGCGGCATGCTCAGCCGCCTGGGATTTGAAGTGGACCTGGCCGAGCACGGCGAGGCGGCCCTGAGCAAACTCGCCGATCAGGACTACGCGCTGGTGTTGATGGACTGCAACATGCCGATCATGGACGGCTACGAGACCAGCCGGCGCATGCGCGCCGACCCGCGCTGGGAGAAGCTGCCGATCATCGCACTTACCGCCAATGCCCTGCAGGAAGACCGTCAGCGCTGTAAGGATGCCGGCATGGATGACTATCTGGCCAAGCCCTTCAAGCGCGAAGACCTGCAGGCAATTCTGCTGCGCTGGCTACCTGGCGGTGGCCAGTAAAACACGACGCCCTGAGTACAGGCCGCCCTATTCCTGCATGGCACCAAGCAATTTATTCAGGCCGTCGCGCAGCTCACGCATCTGCGCGGCGCTCATGCCGGTCTGACACATCAACTGGTGCGGCACGCTGGCAGCGGCCTGACGCAGGTCACTGCCCGCCTCGGTCAGGCTGACCTGCAACTGACGCTCGTCACCGCCGCGCACCCGCTCGCGGCGAATCAACCCCTGGGTTTCCAGACGTTTGAGCAACGGCGTCAGCGTGCCAGAATCGAGCTGCAAACGCTCACCCAGCGCCTTCACGCCCGGGTGCTCCGGCGGCTCACGCTGCCACTCCCACAGCACCAGCATTACCAGATACTGGGGATAGGTCAGCCCCAGCGGCTCCAGCAGCGGGCGATAGGTACGCATCAGGGCGCGCGAGCCGGCATACAGGGCAAAACACAGCTGATTGTCCAGGGCAAGCAGCTGATCGACTTCGCTGGGTGTGGCTGAACTCACGGCAACAACGCCTCGATATCGGCACGCAGCTCTTCGGGCTTGGTGGTGGGTGCGTAGCGCTTAAGAACGCGGCCTTGGCCGTCAACCAGAAACTTGGTGAAGTTCCACTTGATGCCCTTGCTGCCCAACACACCCGGCGCCTGCTGCTTGAGTTCAACAAACAGCGGGTGCGCGTTGGCGCCGTTGACATCGATCTTTTTGAACAGCGGGAAGCTGACACCGTAGTTCAGCTCGCAAAACTCGCTGATCTCGCCGCTGTTGCCCGGCTCCTGGGCGCCAAACTGATTGCACGGAAACCCCGCCACCCGCAGGCCGCGCTCGCCGTACTCCTGCCACAGCGCCTCCAAACCCTTGTACTGCGGCGTGAAGCCACATTTGCTGGCGGTATTGACCACCAGATAGGCCTTGCCCTGCAGCGCGCCGAGCGAGGAGTCACGGTTATCGATGGTAGTACAGGGGATATCCAGCAAGGTGCTCATAACGCCTCCTTTCAGGCGAACGGGGATTGACGCAAGGCTACCAGCAGCAATATTTATGTCAACTAAATTGCGCGCAATCCACATCTATGACCACTTGGCTCGCCGCCCTGAAGCCGGCGCAGCCCGGTGAGCATGACGCCAGCGGTTGCCAGGGTCTGTTGCCGTTTCGTTCATCCACCTGCCGGAGGGTGCGCCTGTAAGGCCACAGGCGAACAAAACGGCAACAGACCCTAGAGACCTTCGCGCGGCTCCAGACGCAGGCACACCGAGTTGATGCAGTAGCGCAGCCCGGTAGGCGGCGGGCCGTCAGGAAATACGTGACCAAGGTGCGCATCACAGCGCGTGCAGGTCACCTCGATCCGATGCATGCCGTGACTGAAATCCTCGTGCTCTTCCACTACCTCAGGGGAAATCGGCTGGTAGTAGCTGGGCCAGCCGCAGCCGGCATCAAACTGCGTATCGGTATCAAACAATGGCGCATCACAGCACACGCAGTGATACACGCCGGGGGTGCTGTTGCGGTAGTAGGCACCGGTAAAGGGCCGCTCGGTCCCCTTCATGCGGCAAACCTGAAACTGGGTGTCGTCGAGTTGCTCACGCCACTCGGCTTCGCTCTTGTTGATCTTGTTCATGATTTAACTCCTGATAAGCCCAATAGGACGTTCACAGCCGCCCGCGCTCAACGTATGATGGGCGTTTATTACGCGCTCTGGGAAGCCTTCGCCTGCTTCCCGACACCCTACTCAGCTCGGATCGACAAGGTAAGCACCATGCAGGTTAGCAAGTCCAACAAACTGGCCAATGTCTGTTACGACATCCGCGGACCCGTTCTGCGGCACGCCAAGCGCCTTGAGGAAGAAGGCCATCGCATTCTCAAGTTGAACATCGGCAACCCTGCACCCTTTGGATTCGAGGCGCCGGAGGAAATTCTCCAGGACGTTATTCTCAACCTGCCAACCGCCCAGGGCTACAGCGATTCGCGCGGCCTGTTCTCTGCGCGCAAGGCGGTAATGCATTACACCCAGACCAAAAACATCCCTGGTGTAGGCATTGATGATATCTATCTGGGCAATGGTGTGTCAGAGCTGATTGTCATGTCCATGCAGGGCCTGCTCAACAACGGTGATGAAGTGCTGATCCCGGCACCCGACTACCCGCTGTGGACCGCTTCGGTCAGCCTCTCTGGCGGCAAGCCCGTGCACTACCTGTGCGACGAGCAGTCGGACTGGTACCCGGATATCGAAGACATCCGCAGCAAGATCACCCCCAACACCCGGGCTATGGTGGTCATCAACCCGAACAACCCCACCGGCGCCGTCTACCCGCGTGCGGTGCTGGAGCAACTGGCCCAGGTCGCCCGTGAGCACAACCTGATCCTGTTTGCCGATGAGATTTACGACAAGATCCTGTACGACGGTGCCGTGCACGAATCACTGGCCGCTGTTGCCCCGGACGTACTCTGCCTGACCTTCAATGGCCTGTCCAAGTCCTACCGCGTGGCCGGTTTCCGCTCTGGCTGGATGGTCATCAGCGGGCCCAAGCACCACGCCACCAGCTATCTTGAAGGCTTGGAAATCCTCGCCTCCATGCGCCTGTGCGCCAACGTGCCCTCGCAGCACGCGATCCAGACCGCGCTGGGCGGCTATCAGAGCATCAATGACCTGATCCTGCCGGGCGGCCGCCTGCTGGAACAACGCGATACCGCCTGGGAAATGCTCAACGACATCCCCGGCGTCAGCTGCACCAAGCCCAAGGGCGCGCTGTACCTGTTCCCACGGCTGGACCCCAAGGTCTATCCGATCCACAACGATGAGAAGATGGTTCTCGACCTGCTGCTGCAGGAAAAGATCCTGATCGTACAGGGCACCGCCTTCAATTGGCCCTGGCCGGACCACTTCCGCATTGTATCGCTGCCGCGCAAGGATGATCTGGAAATGGCTATCGGTCGTATCGCCAACTTCCTCAAAACCTACCGCCAGTAGTGGCAGACGGCCGTGGCTGATCTGCATATCGAAGACTTCCACCAGGATGTTGCCCGCATCCTGGTGGCGCTGTACAACCGCTTCCCGCAGCCGGCCAGCCTCTTCGTTATCGACCTGATCGGCGAGCACGAACCCGACCCCTTCGGCGTACCTGCCCCACGTCATAGCGCCTGTTTCAGCGCCATGCTGTGGCTGGCCGATGAAGGTTTTCTGCGCCACACCGACACCATTCTCCAGGACGCCATAGATCAGGCCTGCCTGACCGAACGCGCCTTCACCCTGCTCTCGGCCCCCGACGCCGAGCGCCTGCAGCCCCACCTGCCAGCCAGTGTCGCCCGCCAGCAGGCCAGCCTGGCCCAACGCTTGCGCGATGCGCTACGCAGCGGCGCCAGCAACGAGATCTTTGACGCCGTCCAGCAGTGTTTCCGCCGCTGAAGCAAGGAACTGCCGCAAGACACGTTTTGTCATAGAGTCGCCGTTGAAACCCGCCGGCTTTCGCCCAATATAAGCTCCAAGAAGCGGCCGCCCATACCGGGCCAGAGCCGCTTGCAACACCCTGATTACCTCGATAGGAATACCCTGAACATGATGCGAATTCTGTTGTTTCTGGCCACCAACATAGCGGTCATTCTGGTTGCCAGCGTCACCCTCAGTCTGCTGGGCGTGGGCAGCGTCCATGACGGCCAGGGCGGCATGAACCTGCAGTCGCTGCTGATTTTCTGTGCCGTGTTCGGTTTTGCCGGCTCCTTTGTCTCGCTGTTTCTGTCCAAGTGGATGGCCAAGCGCAGCACCGGCGCCCGCGTGATCGAACAACCCCAAACCCAACAAGAGCGCTGGCTGGTCAGTACCGTTGAAGAGCTGGCCCGCACCGCTGGCATCGGCATGCCGGAGGTGGCTATCTTCCCCTCGCGCGCGCCCAACGCCTTTGCGACCGGCTGGAACAAGAACGCCTCGCTGGTTGCCGTGTCCGAAGGCATGCTGCAGCGCTTTAGCCCGGCCGAGGTGAAGGCCGTCATGGCCCATGAGATTGGTCACGTGGCTAACGGCGACATGGTCACCCTGTCGCTGATTCAAGGCGTGGTAAACACCTTTGTGATGTTCTTCGCCCGCATTATCGGTAACTTTGTCGACCGTGCGGTGTTCAAAAACGAAGGCGAAGGCCCTGGCATCGGTTACTTCATCGCCACCATCTTTGCCGAGCTGGTGCTGGGCATCCTCGCCAGCATCATCGTTATGTGGTTCTCGCGTCAGCGTGAATTCCGCGCCGACGCCGCCGGCGCCCAGCTGGCCGGTGCAGGCGCCATGATTGCCGCACTGGAGCACTTGAAGGCCGAGCAAGGCATTCCGGTCGAGATGCCCGGTGAGATGACCGCATTCGGCATCAACGGCGGCCTGAAGAATGGCCTGGCCGGCCTGCTGATGAGCCACCCGCCGCTAGACGAGCGTATCGCCGCCCTGCGCGCTGGCAACTACCGCTAAGCGGCTGCAAGCCAAGCGTAAAAACAAAACGGGATCAGGTAACAACCTGATCCCGTTTTTTATGACCAGGAACAGTGACCAACGCGGCCAGCTGCCCCGCCAATACGATGGCACCGGAGATCGCTAGAGGCTGGTACGTCCATGCTTGTTAGCCATCCAATCCGGCGCCGGACCGCCCTGCCAGCCACTTGTGCGGACACGGCTCAGGACATCACTCACACCATAGCTGCTGTCACCGGCAAAAAGGTACTGCGCAATGTCCGCACGCAGGCTGTCCAACAGAGCCTGATCCAGACGTAACAAGGCAACACAGTTGGATGACGCTTCGCGCCGGTACAGTGCCACCGCGTAGGCCGCAAAGCGGCCATCCAGGCGCAGGTCATGGATAGTCGCCAGCACTTGCTTGACGGTAAATTGGTCCTGGGGCCCGTAGCGAGATATCAGAGCCAGACCAAGCTCAAGCAAATAACCCCGAAACGCACGACGCAACCTCCTGCGCCGCCAAAACTCAAACATTACGGCCACCTTCGCGGTGCTGGGCGTGCAACATGTAGCAATAGGTTCCGCCCAGCGCCAGCACCACCGCACCGAGGGAGAAGACTTCAAGCGCCTCGATCTTTTCAAAATCCAGCACGATGATCTTGCGCGCCACCGCCATCAAAGCGGTGGCGACAACCAGCTTGACCGGCAGCTCGTAGCTGCTCAGATAAATACGGATATTGACGAAAATCTCGATGGCCACCAGCACCGCCAGAAAGGCCGCAAAGGTTTCAAAGATGTCGCTGATGTTCAGCAAGTAATGAGGCCCGGTGGTCAGGCGCTGATACAACACATACACCACGTCGGCGATGCCAAAGAAGATCACCACCACCATTAAAATGGCCAGCAATTTGACCGCAAAGCGAATGGCAAGATGGCTGCCCCGGATAATCGGATCCGGATCGTCCAGCGGTAACTCGTCGTGCGGCTCTTTATTCACTCAGGTCCTCCTCTTGGTCGATATGAGCTACGCCCATGATCGACCAGCAGGAAGACACACGCAAGGCAGCCCCCTAGCACCGGGCCTGCGCCGACTCAGATACAGGTACTGCCACCATCTACAGGCAGGGCGATGCCGGTCGTGAAGGACGCCCCCTCGGAGCACAAATAGAGCACGGCGGCGGCAATTTCTTCGGCGCGGCCTACGCGGCCCACCGGGTGCATTGCGGCAGCGGCATCAGCCTTGCGCGGCTCGATAGCAACAGCGCGGCGGAACATCTCGGTATCGATGACGGCGGGGCATACCGCGTTCACCCTGACACCCTGCCTGGCGTATTCCACGGCGGCTGACCGAGTCAGGCCCAACACAGCGTGTTTGCTGGCGGCGTAGATGCTCATTTTGGGTGCAGCGCCCAGTGCGGCCACCGAGGCGGTATTGACGATGGCACCGCCACCGTTCTTGAGCATCAGCGGCAGCTCGTAGCGCATGCACTGCCACACGCCCTTGACGTTGACGTCCATGATGCGGTCAAACACGGCTTCATCGCCATCGGCCAGCTTGCCCAGCTCAATCTCGATACCGGCGTTGTTAAAGGCGCAGTCCAGGCGACCAAATTCCGCATCAATGCGTTCAATCAGGCCTTTCACCTCAGCCGAATCCGCCACATTACAGGCAATGAATACCGCATCGCCGCCCGCCGCACGAATAGCTTCAGCTACCGCCTCGCCAGCAGACACATCAATGTCAGAGAGAACAACTTGGGCTCCTGCAGCGGCAAACGCCTCTGCCGTTGCCTTGCCGATGCCCGCGGCCGCGCCGGTTACCAGTGCTACCTTGCCGGAAAATTCATTACTCATGCGTCTGTACTCCTGTCATTGACCGCGTTGGCGGGCTTGTCTTTTTCAGGATACTAGCGCGGCGATAGTCACGACTCGACCAAATTAAGCGTTGTTGTTCACGCGTCATGTCATTCGCTGATGCAGTGCTCTCGCAGCCACTCGGTTACCGCCTGCTGCTCGCCGCTGAACACCACTCGCGGGTCCTTGCTCTCACGCTGGTAGACGTACATAGGGTCGTAGTAATGGATCAGCAAACTTTCAATCCAGCGCCGGTGCGCCTGCACATCACCGGTGCGCTGCTGAATCTCCAGCGCCTCACGCATCAGCCCGTCGAGCTGCTGATAGCGCTCGCCTCCCAACCGCTTGTGGATACGTTGCAAACTGCCCAGCAGGTACTCGGCAAAGGCGCTGAAACCGGCTTGTGCATCACTCGGATGCAGCGCGGCATACTCACCCTGCATGTTGATGACGTAATCACCCAGAATGCGCGTAACACGGTTTTCGAAGCTGTCCTCCAGCCACACCAGCGGCGCCTCTTGCATGACTCGGTAGAGCGTCAGCGGTACCGAACAGCTGCCGACGATGCGGCCCTCGTCTTCCAGCACCAGGCGACTATGCCCGGCCGCCCGCACCTTGAGCGCGGCAATGGCCAGGTGATTCTCAAAATCGATCTGCCCCGGCTGGGGTGTAGCGTGACGGCCAAAGCTGGAGCCACGGTGGTGCGCATGCCCTTCCAGATCCAGGCTGTTGTCCAGCGCGCTGATCACCTCGGTCTTACCGGTGCCGGTCATGCCGGCCACCAGTATCGGGTTGCACTCCAGCGCAGCCGCATCCAGGGTATCGATAAGAAAACGCCGCATGGCCTTGTAGCCACCGATCACCCGTGGATACTGCACACCGGCATCGCTTAGCCATTGCTGCACCAGCTGCGAGCGCAGGCCGCCACGAAAACAGTACAGATAACCCTCGGGCGCTGCCTGGACATGCGCCAGCCAGGCGTCGATGCGCGCAGCCTTGAGCTTGCCGCGCACCAGTTGATGACCCAGCTCGATCGCCGCCGCCTGCCCTTGCTGCTTGTACTGGGTACCGACCTTCTGGCGTTCGCTGTCATTCATCAGCGGCAGGTTGACTGCCTGGGGAAAGGCGCCCTTACCAAACTCAATCGGCGCTCGCACATCCATCAGCGGCACGTTCTGCAAGAACAGCTGACGAAAGTCCTCGGTATTGTCACGCATCAGAGCACCTCGACCCAGGGCCCGCCGGCGCGCTCGACCAGTTCACCGATGCAGCTCAGCGCCAGCCCCTGCTCGCCGGCCAGCGAAAGAAACTCATCCACCGCCTGCGGCGCTACCGCCACCAGCAGACCGCCGCTGGTCTGCGGATCACACAGCAGGTGCTTTTGCGCCTCGCTCAACGCACCGATTTTGTGGCCGTAGCTGTCGAAGTTGCGTAGCGTGCCTCCGGGCACGCAGCCCTGTTCAAGGTAGTAGTCGACTGCTGGCAGTCGCGGCACCTGCGCGCTGTTCAGGCGCGCCTGCAGGCCAGCACCTTCGGCCATTTCAGTCAGGTGCCCGAGCAGGCCAAAACCAGTGACATCGGTCATGGCCTGAACTCCGTCGAGGGTGGCAAAGCGCTGACCTGGACGGTTGAGCTGACACATCAGATCCCGTGCGACACCGGCGTCTTCAGCGCGCAGCTTCTTCTGCTTTTCTGCGGTGGTAAGGATGCCAATGCCCAGCGGCTTGGTCAGAAACAGCTGGGCGCCTGCCTGGGCCTGATCGTTGCGCTTGAGTTGGCGTTTCAACACATGGCCGGTCACCGCCAGGCCAAAGATCGGCTCGGGCGCATCGATCGAGTGCCCACCGGCCAGGGGCATGCCCGCCTCGGTGCACACTTGGCGCGCGCCAGCCAACACCTCGCCGGCCACGGCGGCAGGCAACAGGTTGACCGGCCAGCCGAGGATTGCGATGGCCATCAGCGGCGTGCCACCCATGGCGTAGATGTCGCTGATGGCGTTGGTCGCAGCGATGCGGCCAAAGTCGAAGGGGTCATCGACAATTGGCATGAAAAAGTCAGTGGTGCTGACAATGCCCTGCTCGTCGTCCAGACCGAATACCGCCGCATCATCGCGGCTGGCATTGCCCACCCAGAGCTGCTCAAAGGCCGGGCCAGGCTGGCCGACCGAGAGCATCTCATCGAGCACGCGCGGCGCAATCTTGCAGCCACAACCAGCGCCGTGGCTATATTCGGTCAAACGTATGGTCTGGGTCATGCTCGGCTCCGCGACGGTTACATAGAAAGCCGGATTCTAGCAGACACCAGACGCAGTTCAGTGCTGGCGACGTTCGAACTGATCCAGCGTATCGCTGGCTACCATGCGGCCCAGCTCGATCAACTCAGGGGCGCGATAGAACTCGAAGAACCGGCACAGGCGCTTGGGCACATTGAACACCACGTCTGGCGGATAGCCAGCAATCTTGTACTGAGTAAGCGAGGCCTGCATCGCCTCAAATGACAGGTTGACCAGCTCCAGCATGCTGGCAGGGCCCACCGGTGGCTCCACTTCGACCGGGGCATCCTGGTCCTCCTCACGCGAGTGCGGCTCATCGCCCTCCTCCGGCGTCAGCGGCAGCGCCTGCTGACCGGCCTGCTCTTCCTCCTCCTCGGCCCGCCGTCCGAGCCAGGACGGCTTTAGCGCGGCCATCCACTGCTCCCACTGCTGACGAATGGGCGCAGGCCGCTCGATCACGGGCATCTGATAGTGGTTGCTTTCAATCGAGTTGAGGTTCACCGCCATGATCAGATCACAATGCGCCGACACCACCGGCACAATCGGCAGCGGATTAAGCAGGCCGCCGTCAACCAGCACGCGATTGCCTTGGCGTACCGGGGAAAACAGACTGGGGATAGCCGCCGAGGCACGCATAGCCTGATGCAAACAGCCCGACTGAAACCACACCTCCTGCTGGTTGGTCAGGTCGGTGGCGACAGCAGTGAAAGGGATCGCCAGGTCTTCGATATCGATATCGCCGAGTATCTCGCGGATTCGTCCGAACACCCGCTCACCGCGAATCGCGCCCAAGGTGCCAAAGCCGATATCCAGCAGCCGGATGACATCCAGGTAATCCAGACCGGACACCCACTCGCGGTAATCAGCCAGCCGACCGGCAGCGTGAATGCCGCCCACCACCGCGCCCATGGAGCAGCCGGCAATACAGGCGATCTCATAGCCTCGACGCTCAATTTCTTCGATCACGCCTATGTGCGCATATCCCCTTGCGCCTCCGCTGCCCAGTACCAGAGCGACTCTTCGTGCCATCGTGTTCTTACTCCTTCACAAACTCGCGTGTCCCGATTGACGTATACCACCGCGCTGCGCATGATGCCCGGACGTTTTTCCGCTGCACAAGGCCCATTGTGAACGCCCGTCTGAATCGCCCTCTGAAAATCATCCTCTTTGTTGCCCTGCTCATGGCACTGTGCGCCCTGCTTATAACGTGGTTTATCCACACCGCAGAGGCCAAGCGCAGCGGCAAACTCAAGCTGGAGGGGCTGACGGCACCGGTGTCTGTCTACTACGACGCCTGGGGCGTACCGCACATCGATGCCCAGAGCGAGCACGACGCGTACCTCGCGCTGGGTTACGTGCATGCCCAGGACAGGCTATTTCAGATGGACCTGCTGCGGCGCATCGGCGGCGGACGCCTGTCCGAGCTGTTCGGCGCCGAGTCGTTCGCAACCGACCGATTCTTCCGGACCCTGGGCATCAGCCGCTACGCCCGCCAGTACGCAGAGCGTCTGGAGCAACAGGCAGACAGCCCCCAGGTACAGCTGCTCCACGCCTATCAGGACGGTATCAACCAGTACATCGACCAGGGCGGCCGACCACTGGAATATCGCCTGCTGATGACCAAGCCGGATTACTTCAGTACCCAGGACATCGCCAATACCATGGGTTATATGGCGTACTCCTTTGCCGAGGCATTCAAGACCGATGCTCTGGTCGACACCATTCGCGGCACCCTGAGCGAACGCCACTACCGTGATCTGGTACCCAGCTGGCCAGACCAGTTGCCGCCGGTGCGCTCTTCCGGACAGCCCTACATCGAACTGCTGACGCCAATGCTCGAGCAGATCAGCCAGGTTGAACAGACCCTGCCGGTAGGCCAGTTCCTCGGCTCCAACGCCTGGGTAGTCAACGCCGGGCGCAGCGCAAGTGGCGCGCCGCTGCTGGCCAACGACCCGCACATCGGCTTTGCCGCGCCGGCGGTATGGTACGAAGCGCACATCCGCACACCCGACAGCGAAGTCTATGGCCACTTTCTCGCCGGTATCCCGTTTCCGCTGCTGGGCCAGACGCGTCATCACGCCTGGGGCCTGACCATGCTGATGAACGATGACGTGGACTTCTACCGCGAACGCGTCAACCCGGACGACCCGGAGCAGGTCTGGGCGGTCGACCGCTGGCAGAAGCTGCAAGTGCATGAAGAGGTCATCAAGATTCGCGGCCAGGAAGATCGACTGATCCGCACGCGCAGCAGCCGCCATGGCCCTATCGTCAACGATCTGCCCGGCAGCCTTGAGCGCGAACCAGTCAGCCTGTTCTGGAGTTTCCTCGACCCGGAGAACGACTCGGCCAGCGCCTTTTACGGCTTTACCCGCGCCACCAGCCTAGACGAGTTTCAGGCCGCCGCTGCACTGCACAGCGCGCCCGGCCTGAATCTGGTGTACGCCGACGTGGATGACAACATCGCCATGTGGGCGATTGGCAAACTCAAGCGCTGGCCACAAAGCAGCAACGGCTTTTCGCTGCTCAACGGGGGGTCGGGCCGGGATGACTTTCTGGGCTATCAACCCTTTGAGACCAACCCGCGCATCATCAACCCGCGCGAGGGCGTTATCTTCTCCACCAACAACCCGTATGCCGAGCGCAATCCGCGCCGCAAGCTGCCAGGCTATTACGCACCTACCGATCGCGCACAGCGCCTTGAAGACCTGCTGAACCGCGAAGCGCCCTTCGACCTGTCGGACTTCAAGGCCTTCCAGCTCGACGATCAGCGCCCACTTGCCCTGAGCATGCTCGCCGACGCCATGCCGCTCATGGACCCGCAACAGCTGCCAGAGGAGCTGCGCGACACCGGTACCCAGGCGCTCGCACTGCTCAGCAGCTGGGATGGGCACTACCGGCGCGACAGCCAGGCCGCCAGCATTTTCCAGCGCTGGCAGGATGCGCTGTCCGAAGCCCTGTTTGCCGATGAGCTGGGCCCGCGTTACAGCTACTTCCGTAATACCTTCATGGCAGAAAAGACATTGGCCAGCCTGTACTGGAAGCCGACCTCGCCCTGGTGGGACAACCGCGAACACCCAAGCCTGGACGGCCGCCAGGCAGCCATCACGCATGCCTGGAAGAATGCGTTGCAAGGGCTGGTAAAAGACTTGGGTGATGACCCGCAGCAGTGGCAGTGGTCGCGCCTGACCAGCCTGCAGCACAAGCACGCACTCAGCGAGCGACTGCCCTTCGGCGAGTATCTGAGCAGCCAGCCGGTCGCGGTAGACGGCGGCAACGAAACCCTTAACAACATGGTTTTCGACCGCGGTACCGCGCAATATCAGATCAAGGCCGGCCCATCGACCCGTCGCCTGATCGACCTGGCAGACCTGAACGCCAGCCTGGGCATCAACCCGCTAGGCCAGGCCGGCAACCCGCTGGATGCCCACGCCTGGGACCAGGCCGAGATGTTCAACGAGGGCCGCTATCGGGCGCAGCTGTTCGACTGGCTGTCGATTCGCGCCCTCCCCGATCAGCTGGAGCTGCAGCCCTAAGGGCCGGGCTCATTATTCGGCCCAGATTATCGGCCGTGTATGCAGAGCGACTGCACTGCGCCCCCTGCAGCGTTGCCTGGCCGACAAATGGGCTGCGGGAGGCGCGGTAACAGCCCCTAGCGAATACGCTGCAGCACCGCACCCTCAGCGGGCACAGGCTCACCCAGCTGCATGCGCGACGCCGCCACACCAGCGGCTTTCATGTCGTTGGCCAGTTGCGGTGCATCGCCCCCGTCCAGCTGCAGCCGCAGCAACGAGTCCAGCCGCATCATGCGCACCAGAAGCCGGGTCCAGTCTTCACGCAGCCGTGGGTCCTGCAGCGAAGGCAGTGCCAGGTTGTTCTCACTGCGCAGCACCTTGAGCAAGGTTGACGGCGTCGGGTACAGCGCCTGCTGAACCGGCTGATCGGGCGTCAGCTGGGTCATGTTGAGGTAACTCCGCCGATTTCCGCGGGTAATGCTGTAGAGGGTGATAAAGCGCTGCGGCTCGGCATCCAGGCGCAGCGCCAGGTAGCGCTGATCTTCGTCTGGGCCGTACAGGCGCGAGTTATGCAGCACCTGGTTGGCCCACAAACTGCTGCTGCCGCATTCGCGGCCATCGCAGGCATACAGCAGCGTATGGGGCTGTTCCAGCAACTGCCCAAGCAGATGACTGAACGCCACTTCGGGTTCGTAGCCGTCGAGAATTTCCCAGCTGACCGATGCCAGATCGCCACTGGCACGCACCTCGCGTTCGGCCCGCAGCTGGTTGTTGATGCGCCGGATGCTGCCAATGACCACCGGCTGATCCCCCTGGGTCTGCAAGCGCTGGTCGACCAGGCGC
Organism: Halopseudomonas pachastrellae; assembly: GCF_900114765.1. Taxonomy (GTDB): domain Bacteria; phylum Pseudomonadota; class Gammaproteobacteria; order Pseudomonadales; family Pseudomonadaceae; genus Halopseudomonas; species Halopseudomonas pachastrellae. The sequence goes on along the minus strand of NZ_FOUD01000015.1, from coordinate 110,047 downwards.
GAATGGGTGAAAGGCTCGACAACCAGTGTCGAGACGGCGTCTTCGGCCTGCAGCACTCCGGCAAACAACAGCCCGGCAAGCAGCAGCGGCGCACTTCGTGTTATGGACCCCATGCATCTCCTCAGCGCCCACCTGCGGGCGTCATTATGCGGGCGCTGACGCGCCACATCGACTCCGAGGATACCGCGACTGGGCGTATGGGTCAGCTCAGGCTTGTGTAGAAGTCTTTCAGAATGGCAGCCACCTCCGGCGCCTGGGCTTCCAGATGCAGATGGTGTCCACCGTCGATACGGTGCACCTGCAAATGCTCAAAGGCATCGATGCGGTCCAGCACCTCGGGATGCTTGTGCATCACGCCCTGATTGGCCAGTACCAGGCAGGCCGGTGCGCTGATGTTTTCGATAAAGGAAACGGCGTGACGCTGGGTCAGGCGTAGTGGCGAAGGCAGCATCAGTTGCGGGTCGGTCCGCCAAGTCCAGCCACCATCGTGCGGCATCAGTCCGCGCTCTACCAGACAGCCCGCCGCTTCGCGGCTGATGGGCGTAGTACCGCCCAGCACCCGTGCCGAGATTGCCTTGTCGGCGCTGTCATAAATGGGTTTACGCTTGCTGCCCAACTGCAGGCTGGATTTGAAAAAACGCGCCATCTGCCGAGGCGCATCGTCAGCTTCCGAGGTAAAGGGCATCAGCCCGTCGATCATGGCCGCACCGATAATCCGCTCCGGCAGGCTGCCCGCCAGAATGCCGCTGATAATCGCGCCCATGGAATGCCCAAGCAGGGCAAAGCGCTCCCAGCCCAGATCCTCTGCCACCTGAAGCACGCTGGCCGCTTGCTGCCACAGGCTGTAACCGGTAGCGGGCATGTGCCCTGACAGGCCATGCCCCGGCAGGTCCAGCGCGACCAGGTGAACGCCCTCCAGCGCCGGTGCCACTCGATCAAAGGTGGCGGCATTGTCGAGCCAGCCGTGCAGCGCAATCACCGGCAAACCGCCGGGCTCGCCCCAAGCCTTGCCGGCTACTTCAATGTGCGGCAGGGAAAAGCGTACTTCATGGCTGGTAAGGGGCATGCGGCCTCCGGTTGCTGAGGGGAACGGATGCCGCAGAAATCTACTGGCTTGCTGCCGCGCGAACAAGCCTTGGGGTATCCGTGAATACAGCTCCATACACGGCCGGCCAGCGCAGCCCTGGCTCAATCGGCCTTCAATGGCACAATCGCCATGGTCAGGCGGGCGATGCAGGTGGTCTTGCCCTGTTCATCCCGCAGGCGGATGTCCCAGACGTGCGTTGTACGCCCCAGATGCACCGCCGTAGCCCGCGCAGTAACCCGGCCGGTACGCACCGCACGCAGGTGATTGGCGTTCACATCCAGGCCCACGCAGTAATGGGTGCTGGTATCAATGCAGGCGTAGGACGCCATACTGCCGACGCTTTCAGCCAGCACCACCGACGCGCCACCATGCAGGATGCCGTAGGGCTGATGAGTGCGCTGGTCAACCGGCATGCTTGCGCTGATCCAGTCGTCTCCCGCCTCCTCGATACGAATATCCAATAGCGTGTTGATATGCGGACCGGGCGCATTCATGGCCTCGATATCCAGGGGGCGATGCCAAATGGCGCTCATGGGTCACTCTCCTCCAAAACAATACTCTTGCCGCTGACCAGCCAATACTGGAAATGGCGATGATAAGTTGCTTCCACCACGTTGCGGCGCAGCTTCAGCGTTGGCGTGCGGAACCCGCCCGCGATATCCCAGGCGCTTTGCACAATAACCAGGCAGCCCAGACGTTCGGTGGCAGGCAAGGTTTCATTAACGGACTCGAACAGTACCTGCAGGCGTCCAAGGGTGACTTTGTCGGCCGTGAGCCCCGGGGCCAACCGCACGAGCGCCAGCGGCTGGGGCAGATCCTGACCAACCACACAGGCTTCTTCTACCAGTGCATCGTCCATTAGGCGCTGTTCGATGGGTGCAGGGGTGACGTAGCGGCCTTGAGAGGTCTTGAAGATATCACGCAGGCGACCTGTCAGCCGCAAAAAGCCCTCCTGGTCGATCTCCGCCACATCGCCTGTGTGCAGAAAACCATCCTCGTCCAATACCTCGGCAGTACGTGCCGGGTCCTTGTGATAGCCCAGCATCAGGGTCTTGCTGCGCACCAGCAACTCTCCCTGATCCCCCAGCCGGCACTCGACGCCGGGGTTGGGCAGCCCAATAAAGCCGGGGCGCGCTTTGCTAGGACGCCCGACATGCGAGTAACCGCAGTTCTCTGTCATGCCATAGGCTTCTACCACCTGCAGGCCGAACTCCGCGAATCGATGCTGCAGCGCCGGACTCAAACGCGCAGCCCCGCTGACGGCATAGCGCACCTGATCCAAGCCTAAATAGGTCAGCACGCGCCTGCCCTGGCGCGGCCCCAGCACCGGCAGGCGCAGCAAAGCGCCCTGCCAGCGCGCCGGCCAACGCCGATCACAGGCATCCATGCAGTCCTGCCAAACCCTGGGCGAGGCAATAAACAGGGTTGGTCTGGCTCGACGACAATCCTCCAGAAAACTGGCGGCACGTTCGACAAAGAACACCTGCTGACCGCCAAGCAATGAGGTCATCTCGATGAACTGCCGCTCGCCAATATGACTAAAAGACTGGCATGACAACATGCGATCCGACGCCGAAATGGTAAACAGACGCAGGAAGTTGCTGGCCGCCAGATACATGCTGGCAAAGCTCAAGACCACACCCTTGGGTACACCGGTGGTGCCAGAGGTGTAAATGATGGTAGCGGACTGATCGGCAGCAGGCTTGTGCGGCTCCAGCGGTGAATGCTGCTGCAGCTCGGACCAGGGCAGCACACCGGCCTCCTCCGGCCCCTGCGGCAGGGCAAGGCGCACCAGCTCATCGGGCAAACCCGCACTCTGTGCCGGCCACCCTTCCAGACGCCCAAGAAACACCGCCCTGAGGTCAGCGTGACGTGCTACTTGAGAAATAAAATCGACAGTGAGACCAGGATGCAGGGGAACGGAGACATGACCGGCCATCCAGATAGCCAGGTCAGCCACGATCCAGTGGGCGCAGTTGGGCGCCAGCAGGCCAATGCAACTGCCGGCTGGCAGCTGCAGACTAGCCAGGTAGCCAGCAGCGCGGCGCGCCTGCTCGCCAACCTCGGCCCAGGTCAGACGTTGAATACTGCCGTCAGGCAGCGGTTGAACCAGATAGGTAGTGCTCGGGCGCAGGGCCTCCTGACGTAAGAAGGCCTCAAGCGCCGTCGCAGGCTGCGTTGCCAATGCACCCATGCCCTGCTCCGCCGAATCATTATTATTGTTGCGACGGCCGCCTCTGAGGACAGCCTGCCGGTAGGAATTGCCCTCACACTATCCCAGCCGACAGATGGCTACAAGGCCGGCGCAGAGCAATCGCGCGCAGATGTGAGCCATTGCCACCGCAGGACATTCAGTCTGCGATTAGCTGGTCAATTGCGCGGGGCTCTGCAACAACTGCAATTGACCGAGACCTGCGGCAACAAAGTCCAGATCAACGCAGGCCAGACCAGCCGTAGGCATGGGAAAATGCCCTGCCCGGTGGCCCTCACACAAAAGGCTGAGCAACTGACTGACCAGCGGCTGGTGACTAACCAGGAGTAACTGCTGTTCGTTGCGCTCGCTCAGATAACGCAGCACTTCAGCCGGCTCATCATCGGGGGTCAGCCAGGGCGCGGTTGATACGCCGCGGGCAAAATCCAGCTGATCGGCCACCAGCGCAGCCGTTTGCTGTGCCCGCAGATAAGGGCTGGCGAGCATCGCATCGAGTGGCTGCCCGGCCAGGATCTGGCACATGCTGCGCACTTCATTCTCGCCGGCGCTGGTCAACGGCCGCTCGGGGTCCGTCGGAGCCTGGGGCGCAGCCTGACCATGGCGCAGAATCCAGAGTCTCATTGTGGTTCCTGGTCACGGAGCTCACGCAGCCACTGCGCATCACCGTCCGGCCATTCGCTGAAGGGCCAGGGCTTTTGCTCACTGGCACCAGTCAGGTAGCGACCGCTCTGCCAGACGTACTGCGAAAGGCTGCTACCCCAGCGCGCGCAATCGGCATCCGGCTCACCACGAAACAAACGATAGGCAATCTGGATCAGGACCAATACTGCCAGCGCCACCTCGGCCACCTGCCAGGCCAGGGCAAAGAAAACGACATACAGCAGTCGCAGCCAAAAATCGGCGGAGCAAAGGTTATTCAAAAACGCGTTCACAAAAACTCCTCAGGAATTGACCGGTGCAGCCGACATGAAGGCGGCAAATTCAACATCGTTTTTCTGTTCAGCCGACATCAGGCGGGCAATCACCGCCGGCAGCGGCTTGTGCTCAAAGACAATGGCATGCAGGCCATCGACCAGTGGCATGTAAACGCTCTCTTCTGCCGCTTTGTGCTTGAGTACCTTGAGCGTGTTGACGCCCTCGGCTACCTGGCCCAGCCGGGCCACACCCTGCTCCAGAGTTTCGCCCTTGCCCAGCGCATGCCCTACCTGAAAATTGCGTGACTGTGGCGACACACAGGTAACGATCAAGTCGCCAACCCCCGCCAGTCCCAGGAAAGTCAGCGGGTTGGCGCCCATGTGCACGGCAAAGCGCGTCATCTCGGCCAGCGCCCGGGTAATCAGCATCGCTTTGGTGTTTTCGCCCATGCCAAGCGCCGAGGCCATACCGGAAATAATCGCGTAGACATTCTTCAGCGCGCCGCCCAGCTCTACCCCATAGCGATCCTGACTGGCATAGACCCGCAGGTTGGCACAGCCAAGCACGGCCTGCACATCACGGCACAGCTGCTCGTCTTCGCTGGCGACCACGGTCGCAGTCAGCTCTCCTGCGGCAATTTCCTTGGCCAGGTTAGGCCCGGACAGCACGCCCACGCGGGCTTCAGGTGCTTCCTGCTCGACAATCTGGCTCATCATCAGAAAGCCAGGCTGCTCGATACCCTTGGTGGTGCTGACAACCTGTTTGCCGGCCAGCTGCGGGCCGATCTGTTGGAGTACAGTGCGGAAAGAACTGGACGGGATAGCCAGAAAGACGATCTCTGCCGTCGCCAGCGCCGCATTCAGGTCGGTGGTCACCCGCAACCGCTCATCCAGAGCAATGCCGGGCAGGTAACGCGGATTTTCGTGCTGTTCGCTGATATGCCGGGCCATCTCGGGGTCACGCAACCAGAGGGTTACCGGCACAGCTTCGGAGGCCATGAGGTTGGCCAGGGTGGTACCAAAACTGCCCCCACCCAACACACAGACAGATGCTTTGCGATCGGTCATGCAACATCCTTAGACAGTGAATCTGGCGCCAGTATAAGCCGAGCACGCCGACGGCGCGATTTGCCGCTGGAAAAACCTGCTCGGCTGGTTAATATGTGCGCATTCGTATAAAAGAATCCAAGTGCCATCACTATGCTAAAGCCGCGCCTCGCCGCCTCCGCTGTCCTCTTGTGCTGCAGCGCCCCTCTCGGCGCCCAGTCCCTGAACGACCCGCTGCTCGACGACTTGCAGCTACCCACCGTACTCAGCGCTACCCGCCTGAAACAAAGCCCGGCAGAGGTGCCGGGCAGTATGACGGTGATTGATCGGCAGTTGATTCGTGGCTCGGGCGCACGAGACGTACCAGAACTAATGCGGCTGGTGCCCGGCATGATGGTTGGCTATTCCGCCGGCAACCTGGCCAACGTGAACTACCACGGCACCAACATCAGCGAGGCCCGGCGCATGCAGGTGCTGGTGGACGGCCGTTCGGTTTATAGACCGGGCCTGGCAACGGTCGACTGGACCGATATTCCGTTGGCCATTGAAGATATCGAGCGCATTGAGGTTTTCCGAGGCCCAAACACGGCGGCGTACGGTGCCAATGCGTTGATGGGCGTGATCAACATCATTTCCACCCGGCCTGAACTTAGTCAAGGCACCCGGGTAAAGGTCACCCGCGGCACCCGCGGCGTCAGCGATCTGTATGCCAGTCAAGGTTTCACCTTCGGCAGCTCTCAGGCGCGCATCAGCCTGATCGGCAAAGAGGATGACGGCTTCGACCACGTGCAAGACGGCAGCGATTACCGTGACGGGCGTCGCCTCAGCGCGCTGAACCTGCTTGGCAATACCGACCTCAGTCCCACCCAGGCCCTTTCGTGGCAACTGGGTGCAAAAGAAGGTACCAACCAACAGTCCAATGACTACAGCGTCATGGCCGAGCCAACGGACGATAGTTACCTGTTCGACCGTCTCATGTACGAGCAAGGCTTTCCTTCATCCGACGTTACCGCCCGCGACTACTTCGTGCAGTTAAACTGGAAGAACGACCTGAGCCCCGCGCACCGACTGGAGATCAAAACCTACGCCCAGCATATGGAACGTCTCAGTCAGTGGCGCGCCTGCGACTCTCCAGTCGTATTCTCACCTGAGCTGCGCCAGCTGTACCTTGCCGGCAATGTCTACGCGCGGCGCTTCAACTACATTCTGCGTAATCGCAGAGGGTACTGGGCAGACCCGGCCTTCTATAGCGATTGGCTGGTCAACCAGGACGGACTACCGCCTGAGCTGCTGCCGCTGGTAGATGGCCTCGTAGCACAGCATGCGGCCGCACGCGACAGCGCCCCAGCCTGTTTCAACCTCAACGAAAACCTGCGTGAAACACGCTATGAGGCAGAAGTTCAGAACACCATACAAGTCAACGACGCACTGCGAACCGTCTTTGGCCTCAACCTCAGATATGATCAGGCGAAATCGAAAACCTTCTTCAATGGCAAGGTCGAGAACTCGGTTGGGCAGCTTTTTGGCAACCTTGAGTACCGTCTGGGCGAGCGTTGGCTGCTACATGCCGGCGCCATGGCCGAACAGGATCGCCTGAGCGACTTCTCTTTTTCTCCCAGGCTGGCAGCGCATTACTTCGTCGCGCCCTCCCACAGTCTGCGCGCGGTGTACTCTGAAGCGGTGCGCTCTCCAGACATGTACGAGAACAACGCATACTGGACCTATTACCCCAGCGGCCTTAGTGGTGCCGGCACTACAGGCGACACTTACTATGCGCTGGCTCAGGGGCCCGGCGACCTGGAGCAGGAGCAAATGCGCTCCTACGAACTGGGCTACAACGGGCACTTCCACGACCTCGGGCTGGCAATTGACGTCAAAGCGTTCTATGACGAAATTGACAATATGATCAGCCAGCCACTGCAGGTAGTGAATTTTGAACCGGATAACAGCAGCTCTACCCGCTTCACAGGCATCGAGACTCAGGCAGACTGGAGGCTGACAGCACAAGACCGGCTCCGGGTTACCTATGCCTATGTCGACTTTTTCGCAAGCAACGAACTGGACCAGCGCCTGACCCCACGCAACAGTGGCTCCCTGGCCTGGTTACGCAACTGGGCTGGGAGCGTCGAAAGCAGCATCATCTATTATGGTGCTGATGCGCTCAACGAGCGGCGCTTCGAGCGCCTGGATGGTCGTCTGGCCAAACGCTTCTCGCTCGGCAGTACCAGCGAACTGGAGTTGGCGCTGAACTGGCAGTTCCGGCTGGATGATGAAGCCCTGACCTGGGGCGAAAACCTCTACGACGACCGTAGCCACGTGTACCTGTCTGCGGAACTAGACTTCTGATTCACCTGTCCAGGCGATGGCCTCCCTACAAATGACACGGATTGTCGATATGCACTACGCAGCCAAAGGACGGACCCGGTGAGCCGGCAGCTGTTGTGCCTGCTTGGCGGCCTGCTGCTTGCCATGTTGATGCCCCATGCCAAGGCGGATCAAATAGCCGTTCTGGTCCCGACACAATCGAGCCTTACCCAAGCCTTTATCAGCGAGTTGACCAGGGCTCTGCCAGGCCAACGTGTGACCAGCGTTGACCCTGACCAGCAATTGCCAGCAGATACCAGCCTGGTCATCACCATGGGCCGAAGCACTTTGGTCTACCGCCAGCAACAGCCGGCCACACAGCCTACGCTGGCTACCTACATCACACTCGAAACCCTGCAAGCAGATGAACAACTTGGCAGCAATGCACACACGCTGCTCGCCAACCCTGCGCCAACACGCCAGGTTGCCCTGGCAAAACTGCTGATGCCGGGCGCCAGTCGCCTGGGCGTGTTAATTAGCCAGCAGCGGCAGACCCAGTTGCCGGACTGGCAAAACGCCGCAACACAAGCCGACCGCACCCTGCATGCGGTGGTCATCCCCACTGGCGCCAGCCTCACCCGCCGCCTGGGTGAAGTCATTCTGGACAGCGACATCCTGCTCGGTACCGACGACAGCAGCATCTACAACGCCGACAATCTGAAAACCATCCTGCTGACCAGCTACTCGCGCAACAAGGTGCTGATCGGCCCCAGCGCGCCCTTTATCGACGCGGGCAGCTTGAGTACGACCTACAGCAGCCCACAAGACATGGCGCGCAGCGTCGCTTACCTGATTGAACAGGGCATGCCCGCCGGCGCAGCGTCCTACCCCCGCTACTTTTCCGTGCTGAGCAACGCCCAGGTCGCCCGTTCCCTGGGTATCCCGCTGCCAGACGATGCCACCCTCGCCCGCCGCCTGGCCGAGCTGGAGCAAGAGCCATGAATTTTCTACAACGCGGCACCATCTACAGCCGTCTGATCCTTATTGCAACGCTGCCGGCGCTGTTGATGGGCGTGGTGGGCTTCACCTTTTTCACCACCGCCCGTCTGGACGATGTGAATAAAGAGCTGCAAGTCACCGGACAACTGATTGCCGACCAGATTGCACCTGCAGCCGAATACGGTGTTATCAGCGGCAATCTGCGCACCCTGGAGAGCCTGGTCAAAGGAGCGCTCAACGTACCCCATGTCCGCTACGTTGAGGTCTACGACCGCACCGGGCGAGCGCTGCTGCACCTGGGACAAGCGGATCCGGTTGGGCGCGAGGGCATGCAGGTGTTTGTTGCTGACATCCTGCGCGAACGCATCCCCCTGCAAAATGATCTATTTCTGCTCGACGCGCCCGTAATCAGCCACGACGACCAGCAACGCTATTTGGGCCAGGTACATGTGGGCTTGAGCAGCAGCGCCTTTATCGAGCGCCAGCAGAGCATTTTGTTAAAGACGCTCGCGCTAGCAGCGCTGGTGCTAGTGGCAACGCTGTTCCTAGCCATTCGTCTGGCCAAGGCATTGGCAGACCCGATGGAGCGCATGGGCAACGCCGTTGCGCGACTGCAGCAAGGGGAGCTTGACACACGCCTAGAGGTCAACGATGAGCATGAGATCGGCCACTTGATGCACAACATCAACAGCCTGGCCGAAACCCTGGAGCGCGCAGAAACACAACAGCAACGCGCCATGCAGGCGCTGATCAGCGCCCGTGAAGAGGCCGAATCGGCCAACCGCGCCAAGTCGGAATTTCTGGCCATGATGAGCCACGAACTGCGCACCCCCATGAACGGCGTGCTCGGCATGCTGCAACTGCTCGAGACCACCGACCTTAATAGCGAACAGAGCGAATACGTGCATATCGCCGGCGAGTCGACCGACCACCTGCTTAAGGTCATCAACGACATCCTCGACTTCTCCCGCATTGAGCGCGGCGCGCTGGAGCTGGAACATATTCCTTTCAACTTGCCGCAACTGATCCAGTCTTCGGTCAATGTGTTCGAGCACACCGCCCGGCAGAAGAAACTGAAACTGATCACCAAACTCGAAGGCAACGACAACTACGCTGAGGTGGTGGGCGACCCGACTCGTATCCGGCAGATACTGGTAAACCTGATCGGCAACGCGATGAAGTTCACCGAACAGGGCTCCATCGCCGTGCATGCCAGCTGGCAACTGACCGGCACCGACGCACTGTGGTTGCGCTGTGCAGTCTCAGATACCGGTATCGGCATCGCGCCGGAGCGCCTTGAGCGTATGTTCGATGCCTTTCAGCAAGCCGACAGCAGCACATCCAGACGCTTCGGCGGAACCGGGCTGGGCCTGTCCATCGCCCGTACCTTTGCGGAGAAGATGGGCGGCAAACTGGTCGCGCAAAGCCATGAAGGTAGGGGCTCGGTTTTTACCTTCGAGATACCACTGGCGCTGCGCGATAAGCCGCTGAGCAAGCCCAACGAGGCACCCACTCGCGAAGTTCAGGGCAGTGACCGCCCGGTGCTGCTGGTCGAGGACAACCCGGTCAACCAGATGGTGATTGAAGGCATGCTCAACACGGCGGACATTCGCGTGGTAGCCGTTGCCAGCGGCGAAGATGCGCTGCGCCATCTGGCCGATCGGTCGGCGGCCTATGCTGCCGTGCTGATGGACATCCAGCTCCCCAACATTGACGGCCTTGAGGTCTGGCGTCGGTACAGCGAACACTGCACCGAGCAGCAGCTCGAACCACTGCCCTGCATCGCCCTGACAGCCAGCGCCTTTGACGTTGACCGACGCGATTGCGAAGCAGCAGGCATGCAGGATTTTCTCAGCAAGCCGGTCAACCGCCAGGCGCTGCTGCAGGCGCTCAGCCCCTGGACTAACCCGAAGTAACAGGGCCCAGCCAACGTTCAGAGCACACCGGCGTCACTGCTTGAAGTCCACATGGATCGGGCGGACAGCTGGCAGTGTTGCGCGCAGTCCATCAGTGATTCCTTAACATTTCCCCAACAAATTAAGGCCCTGCGGCGCTGGATTCAGTGTCTTCAAACCGAGACACTAGGTCGATTAAGAAAGGCTGCATCAGCTCAGCGCAGACAGCCTGCTCCCACAACCCCAATAATTTTGAGCATCCAGACCATGTCCATCATCACGCTAGAATCGCCCTTTTCTACTCTTCCTGTACTGATCGCCCAGCACGCGATTGACCGCGCAGAGCACCCGGCTCTGATCGAAGACGATCAACAGATGACCTACCGACAGCTGGATGCCGAAGCAAACCGTGTTGCCGCCGCGCTGCAGCGTGACGGCCTGAAAGCCGGCGACGCCATTGCCATCTGTGGCAGCAACTCGATCAACTATGCCGTGCTTTTTGTCGGTGCACTGCGCGCCGGCCTGACCGTCGCCCCGCTGGCACCCTCTTCCAGCCCGGAAAGTCTGCTCGGCATGCTCGCCGACTCCGCCTCCAAACTGTTCTTCGTCGACGCCAGCGTCAACAAGGCCATCGCGGGTGTCCGTGACCGTCTGAGCATGCCGCTACTGACACTGGACAACAGCGGCAGCGAGCGTCACTTCAATGACTGGCTGGCCGAAGACGGCGCCCAGCCTGCTGCGGTGGAAATCACCCCGGAGATGACCTTCAACGTCATCTATTCATCCGGCACCACTGGCGAGCCCAAGGGTATCGTGCAGTCCCACGGCATGCGCTGGTCGCACATTCAGCGCGGCCTGACCATGGGCTACGGGCCTGACTGCCGTACGCTGATGTCCACACCGCTTTATTCCAACACCACGCTGGTGTCCTTTCTGCCCACCATCGGGCTGGGCGGAACCGTGGTGATCATGGCCAAATTTGACGCCGAGCGTTACCTGAAGCTGGCGCAAGAAAACCGCATTACCCACACCATGCTGGTGCCCGTGCAGTACCAGCGCATCATGGCTCGCCCCGACTTCGACAGCTACGACCTCAGCAGCTACATGATGAAGTTCAGCACCAGCGCGCCTTTCCACGCCGAGCTCAAAGCCGACGTCATCAAACGCTGGCCGGGTGGCCTGGTCGAGTTCTATGGCATGACCGAGGGCGGTGGCTCCTGCGCACTGGCTGCCCACACCTACCCCGACAAGCTGCACACTGTCGGCCTGCCGATGGAAGGCCACGACATGCGCGTGATCAGCGAAGACGGTGAGGAACTGCCGCGTGGCGAGATTGGCGAGGTCGTAGGCCACTCCCCGGCGATGATGGCGGGTTACCTGAACAAGCCCGAAAAAACAGCCGAAGCCGAGTGGTTCGACAGCACAGGCAAGCGCTTCATCCGCACCGGCGACGTCGGCCGCTTCGATGAAGAAGGCTTTCTGACGCTGATGGATCGCCGCAAGGACATGATCATCAGCGGCGGCTTCAACGTCTACCCGAGCGACCTGGAAGCAGAGCTGCGCAAGCATCCCGACCTGCAGGACGTTACCGTGGTTGGTGTTGCCTCCACCAGCTGGGGCGAGACGCCAGTCGCCTATGTAGTGCCGTTCGCAGGCCGCAGTGTGGACGCAGACCAGCTCCAGGCCTGGTTCAATGAGCGCGTCGGCAAGATCCAGCGCCTTAATCGCGTGATCATCACCGATGAGCTGCCACGTAGCGCCATCGGCAAGGTCCTCAAGCGCGAACTGCGCGATCAGTTCCAGGCCGAGTTCGGCGTACTCGCCTGATACTCGCCCTCGCCCGCCCCACCCCGCGCGCCGCCGAGACGAAGAACCTTTGTCCTCGGCGGCCTTCGCGCGTATCCTCAACGCCTCGGAACCTGTGTTGTGACTTTCTCGAAAAACGCGAAGTCTGAGCATAGGTCCACGTTGCTAAATCATTTGGAAACCATCAGTTGGTAACCGAAAGTGCAGTACAACCTGAGGCGCGTGCATCCGACTTGACCCAGGTCAGGCCGGTACAGCAGCCAATCAGGGCAGGCTCGACTATCATGAACAGCCATGCGCCCTTTCGGATACTCGCTGACACAGAACAAGCCGAATCAACAGCCCCCGTGACGGGGATGAGCAGGAGCCACTAATGACACAACAGAATGCGTACACCCGGGAAGAGCTGCTCAAATGCAGCCGTGGCGAGATGTTTGGCCCCGGAAACGCACAACTTCCAGCCCCCAACATGTTGATGATCGACCGCATCACTCACATCAGCGAGACCGGTGGCAAATACGGCAAGGGCGAAATCGTCGCCGAACTGGATATCAACCCTGATCTCTGGTTCTTCGCCTGCCACTTTGAAGGTGACCCGGTCATGCCGGGCTGCTTGGGTCTGGATGCCATGTGGCAACTGGTTGGCTTTCACCTCGGCTGGCTCGGCTATGAAGGCCGTGGCCGCGCGCTGGGCTCCGGCGAAGTCAAATTCTTCGGTCAGGTGCTGCCGACCGCCAAAAAGGTGACCTACACCATTCACATCAAGCGCACCATGAACCGCGCCCTGACCCTCGGCATCGCCGATGGCAGCGTGGCCGTCGATGGTCGCGAGATCTACAGCGCCGAAGGTCTGCGCGTGGGTCTGTTCACTTCTACCGATAGTTTCTGAGGATCATCACTATGCGTCGCGTCGTGATTACCGGCATGGGCATCGTTTCTTGCCTGGGCCAGGACCTGGACTCCGTTGCTGCCAGTCTGAAAGAAGGCAAATCCGGCATCCGTTTCAATCCCTCGTACGCCGAAATGGGTCTGCGTAGCCACGTTTCCGGCTCCGTAGACATCGACCTCGAAGCCGCCATCGATCGCAAGGTCAAGCGCTTCATGGGTGATGCGGCTGCTTACGCCTACCTGTCCATGCAACAGGCGATTGCCGATGCGGGCCTGGGCGAAGAGCAAGTCAGCAACGTACGCACCGGCCTGGTGGCCGGCAGCGGCGGCGCCTCCACTCTGAACCAGATGGAAGCCATCGACATTCTGCGCGAAAAAGGCGTCAAGAAGATCGGGCCGTACCGTGTACCGCGCACCATGGGCAGCACCGTTTCTGCCTGTCTGGCAACGCCGTTCAAGATCAAGGGCGTCAACTACTCCATCTCCTCTGCCTGCGCCACCAGCGCACACTGTATCGGCCACGCTGCCGAACTGATCCAGCTGGGCAAGCAGGACATTGTCTTCGCGGGCGGTGGTGAAGAGGAACACTGGTCCCAGACCATGCTGTTCGATGCGATGGGCGCACTGTCGACCCAGAGCAACGAAAACCCGACCAAAGCCTCCCGCGCTTACGATGCAAACCGTGATGGTTTTGTTATCGCCGGTGGCGGCGGCATGGTCGTTGTTGAAGAGCTGGAGCACGCACTGGCTCGCGGCGCCAAGATCTACGCTGAAGTGGTTGGCTACGGCGCCACCTCCGACGGCTACGACATGGTCGCTCCGAGCGGTGAAGGCGCAGTACGCTGCATGCAGCAAGCGCTGGCAACCGTTGATGGCGCCATTGACTACCTCAACACCCACGGTACCTCTACGCCGGTTGGTGATGTTGCCGAGCTCAAGGCCATCCGAGAAGTGTTTGGCGACAAGGCACCGAAGATCAGCTCGACCAAGAGCCTCTCTGGTCACTCGCTGGGCGCTGCCGGTGTACAGGAAGCCATCTACTGCATGCTGATGCTGCGTGATAACTTCCTGACCGCCTCGGCCAACATCGATGAACTGGACGAGAACGCTGGCGACCTGCCGATTCTGCGTGAGCGTCTGGACCAGGCGGTTGATCTGATCATGTCCAACAGCTTCGGTTTCGGTGGCACCAACGCCACCCTGATCCTCAAGCGCTGGGCTGCCTGATCTAACCCGCTCTGCCAACAAGGCCGCAGCTTTTGCTGCGGCCTTGTTGTTTGTGCTCTGTGAATATCACCCGCGCATTAATGCGTAGCGGCGATACGCCCATTGGCTTGACGCGCCAGCGCTGCCATCACCACGGTTAACAACCCACACACCGCCATCACCCCAGCCATGGGCACTGCCGTATTGTCATGCAGCATGCCAACCGCAGCAGAAGTGATCCCGGCAATCGCAAACTGCATGGTGCCCATCAACGCCGAGGCAATCCCCGCCTGATGACCATGACCGGCCAGCGCACAGGCCGAGGCGTTAGGCAGCACCTGGGAAATGATCGCCACACTCAGCACCAGCGGCGGCAAAAACAGCCAAAGGCTCTCAACCTGCAACCAGGCGGCCAGCAGCAGAGTTACGGTCGCCAGCATGTAGATGAACGTGGTCCCGCGTATCAGAGCCAGCTGGCTCCAGCGCCGCAGCAGCCGCGAATTCAACTGGGCAGACAGAATGAAGCAGGCAGCAATACTGCCGAACAGCCAGGCGTACTGCTCAACGGGCACCTTGTACAGCTCGAGAAAGACATAGGGCGAGCCGGAGATGTAGGCGAACATGCCCGCCATGGCAACGCCCCCGGTCAAGGCGTGAAACATGAACAAGGGCTCACGCAGCAGCCCGATATAGCGCCCAAACGCACTGCGCAGCGGCGGCGGCGCCATATGTGGCGGCAGTGTTTCAGGCAGAAAGAAGTACACCGCCAGAGCGAACAGCCCGGCGAACACCGTCAGAAACCAGAAAATACTCGCCCAGCCCGCCAGCCCCAATAACGCGGTCCCGGCCAGTGGCGCCAGAATCGGTGCCACGCCCATGATCAGCATCAGCTGTGAAAACGCCTTGGCCGCATCAATCGGCTCGCACAGGTCGCGCACCACTGCCCGGTTTACCACCATACCCGCACAACCACCCAATGCCTGGGCAAAGCGCGCAGCAAGCAGCCACTCCAACGTGGGCGCCAGCGCGCAGGCAAGCGAGGCAACACAGAACAGGCCAATACCAAACAGCAACGGTTTGCGCCGCCCGAAACGGTCGGCTAACGGACCGTACACCAGTTGCCCACTGGCCAGCCCGATGAAGTACACCGACAGGCTCAGCTGGATCTGCTCGCTACTAACGCCCAGATCCTCTGCCATCGCCGGAAAAGCCGGCAGGTACATGTCGATGGATAAGGGACCAAAGGCACTGAGACCACCCAGAATGAGCAGAATATGCAGGGGCATTAGGCAGAGTTCCGTAATAATGCAGCCGAGGTAAAGGGAGCTGAAGCGCTCCACACCGCGCTAGTGCTGCGCGCCGGTCCTGGCGTGGGGCAGGACACAACACAATGACTATAAAGATGAATGCTCAGCAGCGTCTGAGCTTGCTCGGGTGCCAATAAGCTTCGCAGGCGAAAGAACAGCATGATGCCAGAATGCGCATCCGCTGTCCCTGTCTGGCAAAAACAACAACGCCCGGGACAAGCCCGGGCGCTGGCGAAACAGAACCTCAGCTACGGTCGACCAGGTCCTTCAGTTTCTCCTTGGTCTTGCCCTTCAGCGACTGGCCCTTGCCCTTGAGATTCTGCAGTTCACCTTCGCCCTGCAGCTCTTCATCATCAAGTGCACGGCCGGTTTCACGCTTGGCCTTGCCGGCGGTTTCGTTGTACTTGCCTTTCAGCTTGTCAGTTGTACTGGTCATGACAGATCCTCGCTCTATTGAAAAAGGGGTTACTTGTCACACAATCAACATTACTGCTCGTGCAGACGCGCGTTCAGTTCATCCACCAGAGGGGCCCATTCGGCGTCCTCGCGCATTTCTTCACGCAAAAACGCGGCCTGGGATTCATTCCAGAACGGCGCATCGATCAACTTGGTGTCGTGGTCCAGCGAATGGCTGGCAAAGAAGGCGTCCATACTGGCCTGATCTGCCGGCAGGCCCAGTTGCTCAAACAGGGTACTCAGGTCTTTGTTGTGCAGCTCCATCGTGACTCTCCTTGCTCGACAGTGGAAAAGGTGTCGTATCAAAACAGAGTGCAGCCGGCCCGCCGGAGTTCCACATTTATTTAGCGATGTTCTCGCTCATAGCGCTCAGCGGCTTCCTGCAGCCAGCTCTCAAGCGCTTTGCGAGAGACCTTCTGCGCCCGCGCCTGCTGCAGGCAGGCAAGCATGTATTCACGCTTGTCTGCATCGCCTTGGGCCATCGACAACGCCAGGTCGCGCTCGGTCCAGCGGCGAATACGGCGATACAGCCACCAGTGAAAATACAGCCCACTGAAACTGACCGCAGCGATGATGAAATAGTCCATAGCCCCTCCCCTGATCCGCAGACTATACCCGCTCCACCTGCGCAGGCGGTGTGGCAGAGGGTCGCGGTCGCTGGAATAGCAGCAGATTACCGCAGAGAATCAGCACCAGCCCCACCACCGCCATTGCGCTCCACTGGTAGCCCTCAAACAACGTTGACATACCCAACGCAATGAGCGGGAACAGCACCGTCGCGTAGGCCGCAGGCCCGGCGCCAATGCGCCCTATCAGAGCGAAGTAAACGGCAAACCCGATAACCGACCCAACCACCGCCAGATACACCAGCGAGCCCATGTAGGCGGGTGTCCACAACAGCGCAAAGGTGTCACCGCGCAGGCACGCCAACAGCAGCATGGCCAAGGCGCCATATCCCATCGCATAGGCGTTGGTCGACAGCAGATCCAGTCGCCGGGCCTGGTGCCGCACGCTAATCATGTTGCCAAGGGAGAAACCGTAGGTCCCCAGCAGACTCAAACCAATCCCTACCAAGGTTTCGCGGCTCAAGTCGGCCGCGCTCAGGTCATGCCAGAACAGGCAGACAATACCCACCAGTCCGAGCAGGTTGGCGCGTATCAGGCGCCCCTCCAGACGCTGACCAAAAAAGATAACCCCGTTAATGGCATTGAACAGCGTGGCCATCGAAAACAACACCGCCTCCAGACCGCTGTTGATATA
This sequence comes from Halopseudomonas pachastrellae, assembly GCF_900114765.1. Classification (GTDB taxonomy): domain Bacteria; phylum Pseudomonadota; class Gammaproteobacteria; order Pseudomonadales; family Pseudomonadaceae; genus Halopseudomonas; species Halopseudomonas pachastrellae. Next base: position 92,666 of record NZ_FOUD01000015.1, on the reverse strand, counting down.
GGCGTTGGCACTGTAGAAGCAGTAGAAATTGAAGCTGAAGACGCACAGGCCCTGCAGCAGGCAGAACAGATGGTCGCGCCACCCGATGCGGCGCAGGCGGCGGCTGAGCAGCAAAACCGTCAGCAGCAGCACGCTGGCCAGAGCAAAGCGATAGAAGACCGACACCGCCGAGGGCACAGGGCCGGACTGCATCGCAATGGCAATCCAGGTGGTTCCCCAAATAAGTACAGTGGCGGCATACAGCGTAGCGTTCATTCCCTATCCTCAAACAAATCAGCGCGTGCAAAGAGCCAGTATTCCCAGCACCCGCCGCTGACGCTTGCACAGGCTTGCGCCGACTTGCAGATTGCTGCGTTTTTTTGCGCAGCCAGCTGGCACCCGCTTGGCGCCTGGCGCCGACGGGCATACCATGCAAACTGGGCAACGGCATGGCGGGCAAGGTGATGACAGACGACAGGTTTGCGGTTTTTGATAGCCTGCGCCAGCACAATACCCGCCTGCTCGACAACGCGCGCTTGGAGAACGGCACCGGGCTGGCTGCCTGGTATAACGAGCGGGATCTGATTGCCCTGGAGAACGCCGACCACCACACCCTCAGCCTGTACACGGCTGACGGCTACCAGTCCTACTTCAAGGCAGCCGATGGCTGGCACAACGGCGGCGGGCCAGATCGCCTGTGTCTGCTACCCCGACAGTACACCTCCACCTGGAACATTCGTGGGCCGCTGTCGTTCGTCCATCTGTATTTCACCGATCAGCACTTGCGCCAGTTGGCCGAGCAGACCTGGGATCGCAGCCCGCTGAACCTGAGTGTCGATGAGCGGCTGTTCGCCGATGACCCGCAGATCGCCCTGCTTTACCGCCACTTTCTGCTGCGGGCCAACTGGCACGACACCAGCGACCGCCTCACCCTCAGCAGCGCCAGCACCCTGCTCCTTAGCCACGTGTTGCGCCACTACACCCAGGTCAACTGGCAGCTACCGGGTGTTACCGGCGGCCTCGCACCGCGGCAACGCCAGCACATCTGCGACTATATTGAGGCGCACCTGGACCAGCCCTTGCCGCTGAACGAACTGGCCGCCCAGTGCCAGCTGAGCGAATACCACTTCGCCCGCATGTTCAAACGCAGTATCGGTGTTGCGCCCCACCAGTACGTGAGCCAGCGACGTCTGGCGCTGGCACGGCAACTGCTCCGCGACCACCGTATCAGCCTGCAGGACATCGCTCTGCGCTGCGGCTTCAGCTCAGCCAGCCATTTCAGCAACCGCTTCCGCCAGGCGATGGGCGTCAGCCCCTCAGCCTATCGCACCAGCATCAGCTGACGCCGCGACGTACCAACGTCAGGGCGCCAGCGGCGCCGGCAAACAGGCCTGCGAAGGTGCGATTCAATACCCGCTGCTGACGCGGAGAGCGCAACAATCGCAGCAGCCTGGATGCCAGGCCGGTGTAACCTGCCATAACGATCAGATCTACCGCGATCATAGTCGCCCCCATCACCAGGTATTGGGGCAGCAATGGCTGCTGTACCGCGAGAAACTGCGGCAAGACCGCCAGCATGAATACCACCGCCTTGGGATTACCGGCATTGACCAGCAAACCGCGCAGCAGCAATCCCCAAGGGCTGACGCCGACGGCACCGCTCAGCGCTACGCTGTCAGGCGCTTGCACCGGCGCCCGCCACTGACGCAGCGCCAGGTAGAGCAGATAGAGCACGCCAAACCATTTGATCAGCGTGAATGCCAGCGCCGAGGTCGCCAGCAGTGCGCCGACACCCGCCGCCACCACAGTCACCTGCAATACCAGCCCCAGTTGCAGGCCCAGCGCCGTCCAGTAGCCTCGGGCAAAGCCGTAATTGAGCCCACTGGACATGGATGCGATAGCGCCAGCGCCCGGAGACAGGCTGATGATCCAGCACGCAACGAAAAAGGCCAGCCAGGTATCGAGTGACATGAAAGGGTCTGCCAGAAATGAAAACGGCATCCTAGCAGGATGCCGTCTTTAACCAACCGTACAGCTGGGCAGCAATTCAGCCTTGCGCTGTACTGCGCCCGACCAGCGCCAAGGGCACCACACGTGCCTCACGCTGAGACAGGTAGCGGGTGCAGCTCACACGCAGAAACGAGGCAAAATTGACCACCTCCCCGCGCAGCTCCATGACCTCGTCATACAACTTGGTGATCAGCTGATTGGTCGTCATCCCATCGACCTCGGCGATCTCCTGCAGGATGTCCCAGAACTGATTTTCCAGGCGCAGTGTTGTGACCACACCGCGGATACGTAACGAGCGTGAGCGCGATTCGTAAAGAATCGGATCGGCCTTGACGTAGAGTTCACACATACGGCTCTCCTGCAGGCGTTAACAGCCCGGCAAATACGGTTGGGTCAGTGCAGCTACAGCTCAATGCGCGCGCCCAGCACCTTGACGAACGCAGCCAGCCAACGCGGATGCGACGGCCAGGCGGGCGCCGTGACCAGGTTGCCCTGCACATGGACCTGATCAGCCGGAATGTCGATGTAGGTGCCACCGGCCATGCGCACGTCCGGCCCACATGCAGGGTAAGCACTGCATTCACGGCCCTGCAGGATACCAGCAGCGGCGAGCAATTGGGCGCCATGGCAAACCGCCGCGATGGGCTTGTCCGCAGCAGCAAAGCCCTGCACGATCTCGATCACGCGCTCATTCAGGCGCAGATACTCCGGTGCGCGGCCACCCGGCACCACCAGCCCCACATAATCCTCCACCTTCACGCTGTCGAAATCAGCGGTCAGGGCAAATAGGTGGCCGGGTTTTTCTGTGTAGGTCTGATCACCCTCAAAATCGTGAATTGCGGTTTTCACGGTATCACCCGCCGCCTTATCCGGGCACACCGCATCAACCTGATAACCGAGCATGGTCAGCGCCTGAAACGGCACCATGGTCTCGTAGTCTTCAGTAAAGTCCCCGGCAAGCAGCAGAATTTTCTTGGTCGACACGTCGCATCCTCCATGCGTTTGAGTAGAACACCATCATGCGCCGGCTCCCCAGAAAAGGGGTAACAGCGGGTTACTACACCCAACAAATGATGACTGGCGCACAGAACCCCGAACCCACCACAGACCGCCCCAACCCAGACAAAAAGCCTGACAAGCCTCTTGTAACCCGTTGTTTTAAATAAAAACCGACCGTCACCCAAGGAGCCAAAGCTCGATTAATCCACCCCCTAAGCGCTAACCAGCTCACAGACCCGACGTTTGCCAGCGAAGGGGCGTGCTACCTAGCATGCGCCGCTCGACAAACAACGTCATGCATCAAGGGCGAACAGGATGTATCGCCAACCAGGGGACAGGAACGTCAACATGCTGCCATCACCCAGCCTCGACCAGTCCGGCGCCCGCGCAGCCAATAACGACCTGCGCGCCAGCGAGGAGTTTGTGTTGCTGGAGGCCGAAATCGGCAAACTGGCATCCGTGCATGCTGATCAAGCGCCCGACTGGCAGCAGGTGCAAACGCTTGGGGCGCACCTCATGCCCCTGGGCCACGATTTGCACGTCAGTTGCTGGTACAGCCTAAGTTGCCTGCAGCTGCAGGGCTGCTCCGGGCTAGTGCCTGCGCTGCAAGCGCTTGAAACCCTGATTACCCATCACTGGGCCAGCAGCCAGCCACCACGCCTGCGCGGGCGCCTGGCCGCCCTCAGCTGGCTACATGGCAGACTGGCCGAGCACCCCGAGCTTGCCGCCAGCCAGGAGCCGCTTCGCCGTGCGCTGCGCAGCAGCATGGAGCGATTGGCCAGCGCCCTGCGGGCCATCGACAACGACCAGAGTGATAGCTGGCAGCACTTGGCCCAACAGCTCGACAGCGCCGCACCTGCAGAGCAAGAACCCGCGCAGGCACCAGCCAGTCAGGCGCCATCAGCGGCGCCGGTGGCATCAGCCGTCGACAACAGCGTAATCAACAGCGAACGCGAGGCCCAGCAACGCCTGAAGCACCTACAGGACTGCGCGGCACCGCTGCTGCAGTGGTGGCTGGGCGACGGGGCGCAAGAGCACCACGCCATCAACCTGACCCGCACCCTGATTCGCGCCAGCCTGTCGACGCTGCCGAGCCACAATGCGGAGCTGATCACCCAACTACGCCCCCGGCCGCCGGAGCGCGTGAACCGTTATACCGAGCAATTGCACAGCGGCGATCCGCGCCAGCTCTTGCATGAGATCGAAAATAGCCTGCGCCGCGCCCCCTTCTGGCTGGACGGCCACCACTTGGCCTGGCAATGCTGTCAGGCCATCAGCGCCAGCAACGCTGCCGATCAGCTACGCCTGCAACTGCAGCAACTACTGCGCGACCTGCCCGGGCTGGAACACCTGCGCTTCAGCGACGGCACCCCTTTTGCCAGTCAAACCACCCGCCAATGGATCGCCAGCACGCCCGCAGCTGCGCCGGAAGCGAGGGCCCCAAACGACGACGCCAGCCCCGTTGAGATACTGCAACGCAATGGCTTTGCTGCAGCCGCCGCGGAGTTGCAACGCCAGGTGCAGGGCCAGCCAGGCGAGCGCCCCCGTGTCATTGCCCGCCTTGAGTTGGCGCGCCTGCACCTGCACAACGGCCAGGCCGATCAGGCGCGCGCCCTGCTCGAATGCATCCGGCAACAGCTGCAAGCCAACCAGTCCCTGGCGTTGTGGGAGCCCAGACTGCTGATCGACACCCTGCGCCTGTTGCAGCAAAGCAGTGTCAGCCTGCCCCGTGACAAAACCAGCCAGCAGGCCTTGCAACAGCAATTGGCCTGGCTGGATATCGAACACACCCTCGATCAGGCCGCCCGGCCTGCCCTGCAAGGAGAGCCCTGATGGCCAAAGACAACAGCGTCGCCCCGCGTGAGCGAGTCAACGTCACCTTTACACCCAATACCGGCGACGTGCAGCAGGATGTCGAACTGCCGCTCAAGCTGGTGGTGCTCGGTGACTTCACCCAGCGCCAGGACGAACGCAGCATCGAGCAGCGCAAGCCGATTGCCGTCGACGCCAACAGCTTTGACGACGTGCTGGCCAAGCAGGAACTGTCGCTGGCCTTCACCGTACCCAATCGCCTGCAGGACGAGGCAGACAACGAAAACGACCTGCCGGTGCAGCTGGACATTCGCTCCATGCGCGACTTCAACCCCGCCAGTCTGGTGCAGCAGGTTCCCGAACTGGGGCAGCTAATGGAGCTGCGCGAAGCGCTGGTGGCCCTCAAGGGGCCGCTGGGCAACACCCCCGCCTTTCGCCGTGCGATTGAAGCGCTACTTAACGATGAACACGCCCGCAGCCAGGTCCTGGCTGAGCTGGGGCTGGCCGACAACGCCTGACCGGAGACTGCCATGAGTACACACGCCGCCGTACAAGGTAGCGCCAGCCAGACCAGCGACAGCCTGCTGGATCGCGTTATCGCCGAAACCCACCTGCACCCCGAAGACGAGTCCTATGCCATCGCCCGGCGGGGCGTCTCGGCCTTTATCAGCGAGTTGCTGAAACCGCACAACCAACGTGAGCCGGTAAAAAAAGCGCTGGTAGATCGCATGATCGCCGAGATTGACAGCAAACTCAGCCGGCAGATGGACAGCATTCTGCACCACCCCGACTTTCAGCAGCTTGAGTCTGCATGGCGGGGCCTGAAGTTGCTGGTAGAGCGCACCGACTTTCGTGAAAACATCCGCCTGGAGCTGATCAACGCCTCCAAACAGGATCTGCTCGATGACTTTGAAGACAGCCCGGAACTGGTTCAATCCGGCCTGTACAAACATGTCTATACAGCAGAGTACGGCCAGTTTGGCGGGCAGCCCGTTGGCGCCATGATCGCCAACTACGAATTTGGCCCCGGCACTCAGGATATCCGCCTGCTGCAGCAAGTGGCCGGGGTTGCCAGCATGGCCCACGCGCCCTTCATCGCCGCCGCCGGCGCTGGCTTTTTTGGGCTGGACAGTTACACCGGCCTGCCCGACCTGAAAGACCTCAAGGATCACTTCGACGGCCCGCAATTCGCCAAGTGGCAAGGCTTTCGCGAGAGCGAAGATGCGCGCTACGTCGGCCTCACCCTGCCGCGCTTTCTGCTGCGCACCCCCTACGACCCCGAGGACAACCCGGTCCGCAGCTTCGCCTACCGCGAGTCGGTCAGCGACAGCCATGAACACTACCTCTGGGGCAACACCGCCTTTACCTTCGCTACCCGCCTGACCGACAGCTTTGCGCGCTATCGCTGGTGCCCCAATATCATCGGCCCGCAAAGTGGCGGCGCAGTCGACGACCTGCCGCTGCACCACTTTGCCAGCATGGGCGAAATCGAAACCAAGATACCCACCGAGGTACTGGTATCCGATCGACGCGAATACGAGCTGGCAGACGCCGGATTTATCGCGCTGACCATGCGCAAGGGCAGCGACAACGCCGCGTTCTTCTCTGCCAACTCCACCCAGAAGGCCCGTTTCTTTGGCAATAGCGAAGAAGGCAAGAACGCCGAACTGAACTTTCGCCTCGGCACTCAGTTGCCCTACCTGTTCATCGTCAACCGCCTGGCCCACTACCTGAAGGTGCTGCAGCGCGAACAGATCGGCGCATGGAAAGAGCGCACCGATCTGGAGCTGGAGCTGAACAAGTGGATTCGTCAATACGTGGCTGACCAGGACAACCCAAGCGCCGAGGTACGCGGCCGTCGCCCCTTGCGAGCCGCTGAAGTGCAAGTGCAGGACGTCGCAGGTCAACCGGGTTGGTACCGGGTCAGCCTCAGCGTGCGGCCGCACTTCAAGTACATGGGCGCCGACTTTACCCTGTCGCTGGTCGGCAAACTGGATCGAGACTGATGGCGGCCCCGTACTACGGCACCCTGTTCGAGCGCTTGGGCGGCAGCGCCCAGGCGCGCGGACACCAGCCGCGCGAACTCAGCGTCAGCGCCTCTATCGCCAACCACCTGACGCGCATGCTCAGTGCGCGGGCCGGCAGCGTCCAGATGCTGCCGGACTACGGCCTGCCCGAGCTCAACGATATGCGCCTGTCGCTGCACGACACCCGTCAGCAGGCACGCATGGCCATAGAGCGCTTCATCAACACCTATGAACCCCGCCTGCAGCAGGTACGCGTGGTCAGTAAAGGTGACGGCGCTGATCCCCTGCATCTGACCTTCGACATCCACGCCAGATTGAATGTTGGCGATCTGCAACAGCCAGTAAGCTTTTGCATCGAGCTGGACGGCCAGGGCCAGACCCAGGTCATGCACAGCGGGTCGCACTGAGCATGTCCTTCAACCACTATTACCAGAGCGAACTCAGCGCACTGCGCGAGCAGGGCCGTGAGTTTGCCCGCCGCAACCCGGCCCTGGCCCCCTATTTGGAGAGCAGCAGCAGCGACCCGGACGTTGAGCGCCTGCTAGAAGGGGTTGCCTTCCTGACCGGGCGACTGCGCCAAAAGCTGGATGACGAGCTCCCCGAGCTGACTCACTCGCTGATGCACCTGCTGTGGCCCAACTGCATGCGGCCCCTGCCATCCTTCGCCATGCTGCAGTTTGAACCTCTCAAGCGCCCGCTACCTGAGCTGCTGGTCCTGGCACAGACACCGGTAGAATCACACCCGGTCGACGGCGTGCGCTGCCGTTTTCGCACCGCCGGCCCCACCCGCCTGCTGCCACTGGACCTCGAACATGTCAGCTACCACAGCCACAGTCTGGGCGCGCGGCTGGAACTGCGCCTGCAGCTGACGGCCGAAGGCAGCCTCAACAGCGTAAAGCTCGACACCCTGCGCCTGCACCTAAGCGGCGACGAGCACGTCAGCCGTAATCTCTACCTGTTTCTGACCCAGCACCTGCAAAGCATCGGCGTGCAGGCACTGGATGCCGACGGCCAGCCTCTGGGCGCAGAGCATTGCTCACTCACCCTGCCATCTGACCACCTGACGGCGGCCGGCTTTGAGGCTGAACAGGCTCTGCTGCCCTATGCCGATAACACCTTTAACGGCTACCGGCACCTGCAGGAGTACTTTGCCTTTGCGGAGAAGTTTCTGTTTGTCGAGCTCAAGGGCCTTGAGCAGTGGCAGCAGCGCGCCGGCGACAGCCTGAAAACTGCGCGCGCGCTATCTCTGCAGTTCGAGCTGCGTCATCCGGACTGCCGGCAGATCAGCCCGGGCCGGGAACATCTGCGCCTGCACTGTGCGCCAATCGTCAACCTCTTCGCCCACGACGCCACCCCCATTCGGCTGGACGGCCGACAGGACCGTTACCTACTGCGCCCCTCTGAGCTGCCTGGGGAACACTGCGGCATTTTCTCGGTTGACCGCGTCACCGGCTGGAAGCCCGGCGGCATGGGCTACCGCCGCTACGCGCCGTTCGAGGCCTTCGAACACGACCGACGCCTGGGCAGCAGCGAGCCTGTGCCCTGCTATAGCCTGCGGCAATATCCCTCGCTACTGGGTGACAACCCTGACAGCTACCTGTGTTTTGCTCCGCAAGCCCAGGACCAGCAAGAAACCCTGTCGGTAGAGCTGACCTGCACCAACCATCACCTGCCCACCCGGCTGGCACAAGGCGACATCTGTCTGCCCTGCGAGGGCACGCCCGAGTTTATCCAGTTTCGCAATATCGGGCGGGTAACGCCCAGCTACGCGCCACCATTGCATGAAGACGGTCTGTGGCGGCTGATCAGCAACATGGCGCTGAACTACCAGAGCCTGGAAGACATCGGCGCCTTGCGCCGGGTACTCGGCTCCTACGACCTGCCGCGCCACTACGATCAGCAGGCCGCGCGCGTCAGCCAACAGCGCCTGGACGGCCTGATCCGGGTTGCCCATCGCCAAGTCGCGCGGCTGCAGCAAGGACTGCCGCTGCGCGGTATTCGCACCGAATTGCAGCTCGACGCGCAGCGCTACAACGGCGCCGGCGACCTCTACCTGTTCTGCTCGGTGCTCAACGAATTTCTGGCCCACCACGCCGGCCTGAACACCTACCACGAGCTGTCCGTCAGCACACTACAGGGGGATGCCTATCAATGGGTGCCGCGCATGGGCCAACAGCCCCTGTTCTGACCCGCCTGCAGCGGGACATTCAACACTACAGCCTGTACCAAGCTCTGCTCAGGCTGATGGACCAGCTGCAGCTGCAACACCCGACACTCGGCCCGCAAGCGCTGTACCGCCGCATCAGCTTCAGCGCCAACCCGAGCCTGGGCTTCGCCACCCGTGATATCGAACAGCTGACCTTCGAACAGCGCGCGGACGGCCTGCACTGTCATCTGCAGCTCAACCTGATCGCGCTGAGTGGTGCAGCTTCACCGCTGCCGGCAAGCTATGTCGAGCAAGCCCTCGGTGAGGACGCCGGCAGCCGCAGCATCCGCGACCTGCTGGATCTGTTCAACGACCGCCTGCAACGCCTGCTGCTGCCTATCTGGCAAAAATACCGGTACTACAGCCGGTTTCAGGGCGGCGCCAGTGATCAGCTATCACAGCGTCTGTTGGCCACAGCCGGGCTTGACTGCGATGGCGCCGATGTCGGCCTGGAACCGCGGCGACTGCTGCCTTATCTGGGCCTCATCGGCATGCGCAGCCAGTCTGCCGAGCTGGTCTGCGCCGTATTGCGCTACTACTTCCGTTACCCGCATATCGAGCTGGAACAGTGTCTGGCCCAGCGCATCGAGATTCCGCCCGAGCAGCTATGCCAACTCGGTCAACACAACAGCACGCTGGCCAGCGACTGCGTGCTCGGCAACGCCGTTGTTGATGGTAGCGGCCGCTTTCGGGTTCATCTGCGCCAGCTCGACTGGAACGACTTTCACCGCTTTCTGCCCCCCGGGCAGGACCACGCCCCGCTCTGTGCCCTGCTCAGATTTGTGCTGCGCACGCCCCTGCAGTACGACCTGCAGTTGCAGCTGCGCCGTGACGAGCTGCGCGAACTGCGCATCGGCCAACGCAACCCCTGCCACCTGGGTTGGACCAGCTGGCTCGGGGAGCCTGAGGGCGATGCGCTGATCCGGCTGGCACCCAACCGACGAGACACCGCCCCATGCTGAATATCGACCTGCACCAACTCATACGCCTGCTCAGCCTGGATCTGCGCCGCGACCTTGAAACTGCCGCAGCGCACTGCCTGCAGCGCGGCGGCCACAGCGTTCAGCCTGAAGACCTGCTGCTGAGTCTGCTGCAACGACCGGACAGCCTGCTGCAGCGCGCCCTGCTTGCCAGCGGCCAGGAACCCGAGGTTATCGCAGCGGCCCTGCAGCTTGCCGGCTCTCCTGCCGAGGCGCAGCGCAACCCGGTTCTGTCTAATACACTGATCGGCTGGCTGCAGGACGCACTGCTGCTTGCCAGCACCGAGCTGCAACGGCGTCTCATCGACCAGCGAGCACTGCTGCTGGCCTGGCTGCGCAGCCCACCAGCCAACCCAGAACTGCTGGCGATGCTCAGCGCAGAGCAAATGCTCGGGTTGGATGACAACGCGCACGGTAGCGAGCCTGAGCCGCAAGACCAGCTATTGGAGGAATTTACCCAGGACCTGACCCGCCAAGCCAAAGACGGAGAGCTGGACCCGGTCCTGGGCCGCGAAAACGAGCTGCGGCAGTTGATAGACATCCTGTGCCGCCGCCGCAAAAGTAACCCGGCGATCCTTGGCGAGGCAGGCGTGGGTAAAAGCGCACTGGTCGAGGGCCTGGCGCAGCGCATCATCACCGGCGCGGTACCAGAGACACTGCGCGACTACCGCGTGCTGGCCCTGGACCTGGGCCTGCTGCAAGCCGGCGCCGGCATGCGCGGCGAGCTTGAGCGCCGCCTGCAGGGTGTCATCAGCGCAGCAAGCCAGCCTGGCGCACGCATCATCCTGTTCATTGATGAAGCGCACACCTTGATCGGCCATGGCGGTGACGCCGGCACCGCCGATACCGCAAACCTGCTCAAGCCCGCGTTGGCTCGCGGACAGCTCAAGGCCATTGGAGCGACCACCTGGAGCGAGTACCGCAAGCACATCGAGAAGGACCCGGCGCTGGCTCGCCGCTTTCAACCAGTCGTGCTGCATGCACCCGATGTCGCTCAGGCAACCGCGCTATTACGCGGGCTGGCTCCCCGTTACGCTGCCAGCCACGGTTTGCATGTCACCGATGAGGCCGTGGTTGCCGCAGTCGAGCTGGCCGCGCGCTATCTGCCGGACCGCCAACTGCCAGACAAGGCTATCGACCTGCTGGACACCGCCTGCGCCCGGACCCGCGTCAACCTGGCCTGCGCGCCGCTTGAGGTAGAACAACTGCAGGCGCATGCACAACAGCTAGAGCAGCACGGCGCGGCCCTGCAGCAGGATCACCGGCGCGGCCTGAGCGTTGACCTCACCCAGCTAGACCGCCTGCACAGCGCCCAGCCAGCCGCGCTGGAGCAAGCCCAGGCGCTGTCTGAGCAGTGGGCCAGGCAACGGGCTCTGGCAGAGCAACTGCACAAAGAGGAGCAGCCTGGCAGTGCCCGCGCCGAGCTGCTTGCCTTGCAGCAAGATCTGCCGCTGGTCAGCGCCGAGGTAGACCGCCGCGCCGTCGCCGAGGTCGTCAGCGGCTGGACCGGTATTCCGCTGGAACGCCTGCAAGGCAGCCGCAGCGACCAGATTGCAGGCTTTGCCGCTCAACTGACACAACGACTGCACGGCCAACCCGAGGCAATCGCCGAGCTGGATCAGGGCCTGCGCGCTGCAGCGCTGGGCCTCAGCCGCCCGGATCGGCCCAGCGGCGTGTTTCTGCTGGTCGGCCCCAGTGGCGTCGGCAAAACCGCCACGGCAGAGGCCATTGCCGAGCTGCTGTACGGCGGCCCTGACTTTCTGACCATCATCAACATGGGCGAATATCAGGAGCCACACAGTCTGGCTCGGCTCATTGGCGCGCCACCCGGGTATGTGGGCTACGGCGAAGGTGGACAGCTGACCGAAGCCGTGCGCCGGCGGCCCTACTCGGTGGTACTGCTGGACGAAGTTGAAAAGGCGCACCCCCAACTGCTGAACCTGTTCTACCAGATCTTCGACAAGGGCATCGCCAACGATGGTGAAGGGCGCGAAATCGACTTTCGCAACACCCTGATTCTGCTCACCTCCAACCTCGCCAGCGAGCAGATCAACCAGCTGTGCCAAACCCAGCGCCCGCAGGCCGCCGAGCTACTCGAACAGATCGAGCCCGGCCTGCGCGCCTACTTCAAGCCGGCGCTGCTGGCACGCATGCGGGTACTACCCTACTTCCCCATGGACACCGATGCGCTGGCGGCGGTGGCAAGGCAGCGTCTGCAGCTGCTTGCCGACCGCCTGAGCGCTCGCCAGCTGAGTGTCAGCTATGACGCTGCGTTACCGGCGCACATCGCCACGCAATGCCATACCGAAGGCGGCGCGCGCCTGATCGAACGCTGGGTCGAGCGTCATGTCCAGGCGCCCATTGCCAATCGGCTGCTGGCTGACGCCGCCAGCCCCCGCACCCTGCACCTGGCTGTCGACGACACGGGAGACATTCGCTGTGACTTCGCTTGAATCCCTTGGCCTGCCGGACAGCACGCACCAACTGAGCTGCGCCGCACCGGTACTGGCCTGTCTGGCCGCGCTGGCCGGCGAGCCACAACAACTGCAGCATCAGTTGCTTGCCTTTGCCAGTAATCTCAGTCAGTGCCCTCTGGCGCAACTTTACCTGCTAGACAAGACCCACACCGGGCTGCACCTGAGCAGCCAGTGGTTCGATGGAGCGCCACTCCAGGTCGATACCGGTGTAGAACCCACCAACTGGTTTGATCAACAACTGCTGCAGTACTGCCTGTCCCAGAACCGCAGTCTGAACCTGCGCGCGCTGGACAACAGCCTGTACGCAACACCCTTCCTGCCAGAGACAGCCCATCCCTGGCGCAGCCTGCTATGTCTGCCCCTGCATGACGCCAACCAGCAGCTGGCCGGATTGCTCCTGCTGGCGCGCCACCAAGGCGATATCGCCGACGCACTGAGCGAGCCGCTGAGCCATCTGGGCAGCATCGGTCTGGGCCGGCTCAGCCTGTTGCAGCAGCAACGCGACCTGCAACATGGCCACGACGACAGCATCGCCCTGCCCAGCACTCAAGCGGAATACGGCAGCTTCGGGCTCATTGGCCAAAGCCCTGCGATGCAGCAGGTATACCGCCTGATCAGCAAGGTATTGCATAACCCGGTCACCGTACTGATTGGTGGTGAAACCGGCACCGGCAAGGAGCTGGTGGCCCGGGCAATTCACGACTACGGCTTTCGCCGCAGTCAGGCCTTTATTGCCCAGAACTGCAGCGCCCTGCCCGAGCAACTCCTGGAAAGCGAATTGTTCGGCTACCGCAAGGGCGCCTTCACCGGCGCCATGCAGGATCGCGCCGGTTTGTTTGATGCCGCTGACGGCGGCACCCTGTTTCTCGATGAAATTGGCGACATGCCACTGGCCTTGCAGGCCAAGTTGCTGCGCGTGCTGCAGGAGGGCGAGATTCGTCCGCTCGGCAGCACCCGCAGCCATCGGGTAGACGTGCGCATCATCGCCGCTACCCACCAGCGTCTGCATGAGCAGGTGCAGCGGGGTCTGTTTCGCGAGGATCTGTATTACCGCTTGGGTCATTTCCCGATCGAGCTGCCGCCGCTGCGTGAGCGCGGTAGCGATATCCGCCAGCTGGCCCTGCACTTTGCCAGCGACACCTGCACCTTCCTGCAGCGCAGCCCCTGTCACTGGAGCGACAGCGCACTAGCTTATCTGGCCAGCCACCGCTTCCCTGGCAACGTGCGTGAGCTCAAGGGGCTGATTGCCCGCGCGCTGCTGCTGTGCGACGGCAATCTGTTGCTGCCTGAGCACCTGCAACTGCCGGGGACACCGGAGCATGCACACCGCCTGGGCTTGCGCGAGCAGCTGGAAGTAGTGGAGCGTAACCTGCTGATCGAGGGGTTGCAGCTGCATGGCGGCAATCAAACCCTGACCGCTCAGGCCTTGGGCCTGCCGCGCCGCACCCTGCTCTATCGCATGCAGCGCCTGGGCGTGACCGCCGACACCCCAAAGTAGTATTGCGATGCACCGGCAAAACAGGCCAGATGGGGGCTAGTTTCGCTGGAGCGCACCATGCCACTTGCCCGACTGTCCCTGCTGACAACCCTCGCGATGCTGGCCTTTGCCGGCAACTCGGTACTCTGTCGCCTGGCGCTGCGCGATACCGCAATAGACCCCGCGAGCTTTACCAGCCTGCGCCTGATCTCAGGCGCAGCCGTCCTTTGGCTGCTGTTGCGTAGCCGCCGCCAGCGCGGGGAAGCTGGCGGCAGTTGGGGCTCGGCCATTGCATTGTTCATCTACGCCGCTGCGTTTTCCTGGGCCTATATCCAGCTCGATGCCGCCAGCGGCGCCTTGTTGCTGTTTGCTGCGGTGCAAGTGAGCATGCTCGGCATCGGCCTGCTGCGCGGAGAACGGCTCAGCGCAGCGCAAACCGCAGGGTTTGCCCTGGCTCTGGTCGGCCTTGCGGCTATGCTGGCACCTGGCGCCAGCGCACCACCGGTGCTGCCTGCCATCAGCATGCTGAGCGCCGGGGTCGCCTGGGGGCTGTATTCGCTTCGCGGGCGGGGAGCAGCCGATCCGCTGGCAGCCACGGCGGGCAACTTCGCACGAGCAGTGCCTCTGACCCTGATTCTGTCACTGATCACGCTACCCTGGCTGATGGTCGACCTGGGCGGCGCGCTCTATGCGCTGGCATCCGGAGCACTGACCTCGGGGCTGGGCTATGCCATCTGGTATGCGGCCTTACCGGGCCTGCGGGCCAGCGCCGCTGCCAGTGTGCAACTCAGCGTGCCGGTCATTACCGCCGTCGGCGGATTGCTGCTGCTTAATGAGACGCCCAGCATGCTGCTGGTATTGTCCTCTCTGGCGATTCTGGGTGGCATTGCTCTGGTGATTACCGGCCCCAAGGCAAGGTAAAGCCGGGAAGCACTGGCGCTTACGGGCCTGCTTCATGCACCATACCGGGGCTGCTGATTACGCCTCAAAGGATTGCTGCCATGAAGTTTGCCTCACGCCCGCTTCGCGGGTTGATCGGCTTTGGTTTACTGACCCTCACCGCCCTGATCATCGCCTGTAGCGATATCCCCGAATACCCCCACAGCGAACCTGTGGTGGCGCCCCAACAAAGTTTCGCCTATCAACGCGACATCAAGCCGATTCTGGAAAACCGCTGCATGGCCTGCCATGGCTGCTACGACGCGCCCTGCCAGCTCAAGCTGACCAGCGCCGACGGTGTCAAACGCGGCGCATCACAATTGCAGGTCTATGATGCGGCTCGCCTGGAAGATATGCTCCCGACCCGCCTTGGAACCGACGCCCAAAGCGAAGCCCAGTGGCGCGAGCAGGGTTTTTTCTCGGTGCTGCACGATGCCGATGAAGGCGTCGCAAGCGGTCTCGACGGTTCACTGCTGTTTCGCATGCTTGAACTGGGTCAACGCAACCCGTTGCCGGCCAACAGCCGCCTGCCGGACACCATCAAGATTGGCACCTCGCACAGCTTCAGCTGCCCCACCCTGGACACCTTTGCCGACTACGCCCAGGCCAACCCGCACGGGGGCATGCCCTATGCCACAACAGGCTTGAGCGCCGAACAGTTTGCCCGGCTTAGCCAGTGGATCGCCGAAGGCGCCGTCACCGAGCCAATGCCCTGGACACCCTCTGCCGCAGAGCAAGCCAGCATTACGCGTTGGGAAAACTTCTTCAACCAGACGGGGCAGCGCGAGCAACTGGTCTCCCGTTACCTGTTCGAACACCTGTTTGTGGCTCACATCCACTTCCCGAGCATCAACGGCAGCAGCTTCTACGAACTGGTGCGCTCCAGCACCCCGCCGGGCGAGCCGGTGGTGCCGCTGCGTACAGTGCGACCAAACGATGCGCCCGAGCAGGCGTTCTTTTATCGTCTGCGTCCACTGCGCGAAACGCTGGTAGAAAAAACCCACATTACCTACGGACTGGATGACCAGCGCATGCAACGCTGGCAACAACTATTCTTCAGCGACGACTGGAATGTGGCAGTGCTGCCCGGCTATGGCTACAGCGAACGCGCCAACCCGTTTGCCACCTTCACCTCCATTCCGGCCAAGGCACGCTATGAGTTCATGCTGGACACCGCGGAGTATTTTGTCCGCACCTTTATCCGCGGGCCGGTTTGCCGTGGGCAGGTAGCCACCGACGTTATCCGCGACCAGTTCTGGGCCATTTTTGAAGACCCAGCGCAGGAAGCCTACGTCAACGACCCTGTATACCGCGCCCAGGTAACCCCGCTGCTGGGCCTGCCCGGTCAGGACAGTGACCTGCTATCACTGGGCAGCGCCTGGCTTAAATACAGTGGCAAACGCAATGAGTACCTGCAGCAGCGTCACGCTCATTACAGCCAGCGCAAGCCGAGCGGTGCCACGCTCGATGAGCTCTGGGATGGCGAGGGCTACAACCAGGACGCATTGCTGACCATCTTCCGTCATCATGACAGCGCCTCGGTACGCAAAGGGCTCTGGGGACGCGTGCCCGACACCATCTGGGTGATGGACTATCCTCTGCTGGAACGCACCTATTACGAGCTGGTGGTCAACTTCAACGTGTTTGGCAGCCTGTCGCATCAGGCGCAGACCCGACTGTACTTCGACCTGATCCGCAACGGCTCGGAACAGAATTTCCTGCGCTTCGTGCCGGCCGAGCAGCGTCAGGCCCTGTACAACCAGTGGTATCAGGGGCACGCGCAGCTCAAGGATGCCATCGCCTACACCGACTTTGATCACACCACGCCAACGGCACTGACCTACAGCAAAACCGATCTGGAAACCAACCGAAGCGTCCTGCAGCGGTTTGCCGCCCAACTGGGTGAACGCGCCGGAGCCGTTGCCGGTACGCCCGACACCCTGAACCGCTGCGCACACAACAACTGCCAGCGGCCGGACCTCAGCGCAGAGCAGCAACAGATCCAGACGCTGCTGCAACCACTGGCACACGCAACAGGGGCCAGCCTGCCGGTGATCAAGCTGCTGCCGGAAGTCAGTTTTCTGCGGGTCACCAACGGCGACCAGCGCTGGGTCTACAGCCTGGTCCACAACCGCGCCCACAGCAACGTTGCCTTCATGTTTGGCGAAGAAGACCGACTGCAGCCAGAGCGGGATGACCTGACCATCATGGAAGGCACCCTGGGTAGCTACCCGAACTTCAGCTTCAACGTCGAGCTGCAAGCCCTGCCCGACTTTGTCGCAGCCTTGCAGGCAGCCGAGGATAGCCAAGGACTGGAACAGGTTGCTGATCGCTGGGGCGTACGCCGCACCCACCCCCAATTCTGGGAGATTCTGGCGGACTTCCGCCAGTACGTAGAGGAAACTGATCCAACCCAGGCTGGTCTGTTTGATATCAATCGGTATCAAAACCTGTAGACACAAGCACACCAGTTTGCCCGGCGCGCCGAGCAAACTGGTTTAAACTCAAGTGATCCATGGACCATGTCGCCCACGCGACCTTGCTGGAGGGAACCCCATGCCCAAAGTCCCTAGCCGTTACCTGCTCCCCATCGCACTGAGTGCCGCCCTTGGCGCCTGCGCCAACAACAGCAGCCAGCCTGAAAGCGCCACCGACGAAGCAGAGCTCCAGGAGGAACAGGTGATGCCGCAGACGCGTCTGGTAACCGGCTCTATTGGCTACCGCGAACGCATTGCCCTGCCGCCCGGCAGCGTAGCTCAGGTCAAGCTATCCGACGTTTCACGCGCAGATGCGCCTGCAGCGGTGTTGGCCGAACAGACCATCACCCTGATCGGCACCCAGGTGCCCGTGCCCTTTGAGCTGGACGTCGAGCCGCGAATGTTCGATGCACGCATGCGCTACAGTGTCTCGGCACAAATTCGCAGCGCAGACGGCGCCCTGCTGTGGACCACCGACACAAGCAACCCCATTGATGTCAGTCAGCGGGTCAATAACCTCGGCCTGTTGAACATGGTCAAGGTCAGCGGCCGTGTTGCCGATGACGCGCAGATTGTTGACGCCAGTGCACTGCTGCCGCTGCAAGCCAGCGGCAACGAGCCGGGCTGGACCCTCGAAATGGATACCCAGCGCATCGCACTCAACCGCCAGGGCGAGACAGCGACGCAGCTTACCCCCACACCCAGCGCCACCATGGATGGCCAGACCTACCAGTTTGACGCCACTAACCAGAGCAACCAGCTGCGCGTCGAGGTAACACCGCAACTATGCCGCGACAGCATGACCGGCATGCCCCACCCTTACCGGGTAACCGTACACAGTGGCGACACCCGCCTGGAGGGCTGCGGCGGTGCCGCACAAAGTCTGCTGACCGCTCACCCCTGGCAGGTGGTCAGCATCAACGGGAATGCGGTGGATACCGAGCACCCCGCCAGCCTGCAGTTCAACCCCGACGGCCTGTTTGGCGGCAAGGGCGCGTGCAACCAGTTCACCAGCAACTATCAGCTCACTGGCGAAGGCCTCAGCGTGAAGGCCGTGGCAGCGACCATGCGCGCCTGCCTGGAGCCACTGATGCAGCAGGATCAACAGATGTTCGATCTGCTGCAGCACCTGCAGCGCTTTGATCTGGATGAGCAAGGCAACCTGCTGCTGATCAGCAGCGATGACCGCCGCATCGTCGCCAAACCGCAGGAATAAAGCCGCCCGTCCAGCCCTGTCGGTTGCATAGGGCTGGACGCTTGGGGCATCATGCCGCGCCAAAGACCCTGCAGCACGCAGGGTCATAGCCAGAAAAGGTCCTCATGATGAGCGAATTGCCCCACTGCCCTGCCTGCCAATCCACCTACACCTATCAGGACGGGCTGCTGTTTGTGTGCCCGGAATGCGCACATGAATGGTCCGAGGCGGACAGCAACAGCGACAGCAACACCATCAAGGACGCCAACGGCAACCCGCTGCTAGATGGCGACACTGTCACCGTCATCAAAGATCTGAAGGTCAAGGGCTCGTCTCTGGTGGTCAAGGTTGGCACCAAGGTCAAGAACATCCGTCTGGTCGACGGCGACCACGACATCGACTGCCGCATCGACGGTATCGGTGCCATGAAGCTGAAATCAGAGTTTGTCAAAAAGGCCTAACGAAAGCGCACATGTCGGCGCAGCGGACTATCGCCGCGCCAGACAAAGCCCTCGTAGTAGTAATGCATGAAGGACACCACCAGCACCAGCGCCGCCACCGGCCAGTAGTGTTGCAGGTTGTTCAGCGGCCAGGCGATGGCCACCGAACACAGTGGTAACCACAGCAGCGGCAGCCACTGGGCCCGTGGCAGCCAGCGGTAGAGCCACCCGGGCTGGTCACTCTGATTGCGGTTGCGATCGTGGGTGACGTAGACGCTGTAGGCCGTCAGGTCATGAATCAGGCGCGGCATCAGTATCACAAACAGCGTATAGCCCAGTCGGTCGATTACCAATGCAGATAGCAGCAGCAATGCATTGGCCCACAGATAGGCACGCCCCAGTCGCCCTTCCGTCAATCGCGCCAATTGCCAGGTCAGCAGCACTAGGCCGGCGCACAGCAGCGCCCCCGCCAGACCCAACAACTGATACAGATCTACCCCTACAATCTGCACCCGCCCAAGAAACTGCTGGCCGTATACGTTCAGGTAAATAGCCAGGCCGCAGACAATCGCCGTCCATTTCCAGCGTAGAAACAGCGCATCCGGGCGTCGCCCTGCCAGCACCAGCCCAATACCCAACTGCTGCGACAGCACGTGATATACCGTAAAAGCGGCAAAAAACACGAACAGCACCTGATAACTCAACGGTTGCGGTCCAAGCAAGCCCAACAGGCTGATCACGCAGAACACCAGCAATGCCGGCAACAGGCGACGCCAGAAATGGCGAATATAGGTTGGCTTGGCCACCGTAATGGCGCTGGCAACAATATGCGGCAGCCCGAACAGCAGCGCCCACACAGCCCAGTCGTTGGGGTCATCCGGCAGCCATTGCTGCTGCCAGTGGCGGTCGAACAGCAGCAGGTCTACCAGTACTGCGACCAGTGACAGCGGAATGATCAGGTACAGCGCCAGCAGCCAGCGGCCGTCAACGCTATGGGGCATGGTATGGGGGTGCACGAGAAACCTGCCATTGTTGTTTCCCGCCACTTGACCACAGGCCGACGCCCGCGCCCATCACCCGTAGTGGTTAGCGACAGCGCCAAGCAGATTCGGTAGAGAAATCACAACAGGCAGCAAGCATCCGCACCATTGCGGCACGGCAGGTCAGACACTCAAGGCATGGACCACTGATGGCATTCGGCCCCAGGCGAGCCTGAGGCCGAGCGCACAAACCTACTACTTGCTAAGGTACTTCATCCCGTCTTCCAGACCCTGCAGGGTCAGGGGATACATCTTGTCTTCAACCAGCTCACGAATCAGCTTGGTGGATGAGGTGTACTCCCATGCATCCTTGGGGTACGGGTTGATCCAGATGAGCTTCTTGTACTTCTCCATAAAGCGCTGCATCCAGACGTAACCAGCCTCTTCGTTCCAGTGCTCGACACTGCCGCCGGGCTGGGTGATCTCGTATGGCGCCATGGCAGCGTCACCCACAAAGATCACTTTGTAGTCCGGGCCGTACTTGTGCAGCAGGTCCAGTGTCGAGGTACGCTCGCTGGTGCGGCGCATGTTGTTCTTCCACACCGACTCGTAAATGCAATTATGGAAGTAGTAATACTCCAGGTGCTTGAACTCGGTACGGCAGGCAGAGAACAGCTCTTCACACACCTTGATGTGCGCGTCCATCGAGCCACCGATATCGAACAACAGTAACAGCTTGACCGCATTACGTCGTTCCGGCCGCATCTGAATATTCAGCAACCCCGCATCCTTGGCGGTGTGATCAATAGTGCCGTCGATATCCAGCTCATCGTGCGCGCCCTGGCGTGCGAACTTGCGCAGGCGACGCAGCGCGACCTTGATATTGCGCGTACCCAGTTCAACCTGGTCATCCAGGTTCTTGTACTCGCGCTGATCCCACACCTTGACGGCCTTGCCCTGGCGCTTGCCGGCCTCGCCGACGCGAATCCCCTCGGGATTGAAACCACCGGAGCCAAACGGACTGGTACCACCGGTGCCAACCCACTTGTTGCCGCCCTCATGGCGCTCTTTCTGCTCTTCAAGGCGTTTTTTGAACTCCTCGATCAGCTTGTCGAGTCCGCCGAGCGTCTGGATCTTGGCCTTTTCTTCCTCGGTCAGCATGCGCTCGAACTCCTTGCGCAGCCAATCATCGGGAATCATCGCCTCAATCAGCTGGTTAAGGTTTTCCAGCCCCTTGAAATAGGCACCAAAGGCACGGTCAAACTTGTCGAAGTGGCGTTCGTCCTTGACCATCACCGTGCGCGCCAAATAGTAGAACTCGTCCATATCGGCGAACACCACGTGGTGCTTCAGCGCGTTGATCAGGTCCAGCAGCTCGCGTACCGATACCGGCACCTTGGCTGCACGCATTTCATTGAACAGGCCCAGTAACATCGGGCACCCCCTTGGCAGGTTGTTGAAAACGTCGGCGAGGCGGCCAATGTCAGGCTACGGCACAGCAGGCCTGACATTAAAGCCGCAATCTCCACGCAGTTAGCGTTTCAACGACCTGTTAGCGATTCTGACGACGCGTCATGAACGCCAGGCGCTCCAGCAGCTGCACGTCCTGCTCGTTCTTGACCAGCGCGCCATACAGCGGCGGGATGGCCTTGGTCGGATCACGGTCACGCAGCACGGCCTCAGGGATCTGATCGGCCATCAGCAGCTTCAGCCAGTCGACCAGCTCGGAAGTAGAGGGCTTTTTCTTGAGGCCCGGCACCTTGCGGACATCAAAGAAGATGTCCATGGCTTCGGACAGCAGTGCGCTTTCGATTTTCGGGAAGTGCACGTCCACGATTTTCTTCATGGTGTCGCGATCAGGGAAGGCGATGTAGTGGAAGAAGCAGCGGCGCAGGAACGCATCCGGCAGCTCTTTCTCGTTGTTCGAGGTGATGATGATGATCGGGCGCTGCTTGGCCTTGATCGTCTGGTTGGTCTCGTAAACGTAGAACTCCATCTTGTCGAGTTCTTGCAGCAGGTCGTTCGGAAACTCGATGTCAGCCTTGTCGATCTCATCGATCAGCAGGATGGCGCGCTCTTCAGACTCGAACGCCTCCCACAGCTTGCCTTTTTTGATGTAGTTGGCAACGTCATGGACCTTGTCGACACCCAGCTGCGAGTCACGCAGACGGCTGACCGCGTCGTACTCGTACAACCCCTGGTGAGCCTTGGTGGTGGACTTGATGTGCCAGGTAATCAGTTTGGCGCCCAGCGACTCGGCCAGTTGTTCGGCCAGCATGGTTTTACCGGTGCCCGGCTCACCCTTGATTAGCAGCGGGCGTTCCAGTGTGATGGCAGCGTTAACCGCCAGTTTCAGGTCGTCGGTAGCGACGTAAGACTGAGTACCTTCGAACTTCATCGGATATTCCTTGGGCCGAAGCCGTGTTGAACCAGAAAAAAGATCGAAAACTATAGCCTGTGCCTGTTTGCACTGTAAACGCGGGCAGCCAGAACCAAAGCCCGGCTGATGCCGGACTATCAGCCATTACGAGATAGACGCAGTCGCTCTTATTGGTCGGGGTCGACCCGTTCAAAGCGACTGGTAAACGCCTCAACAAAGGCATTGCGCAGAATATTGAAGAACGCCTGCCAGGCGCTGAGATCAGGAGAACGAACGGAGCCTTCCAGATCGACACGGGTGGCAAACTGATCAGCCTGCTGATTCTGCAGCAGCTGCTGTCCACCGCCGACAACCGCCTCCCACAGCCCGCGAATCAGGCTCTTGTCCGGGTTGCGCAAGTCCTGCTGGACATCAAAGATGTCTGCACCGCGCACCAGCGGCTTGATATACCCCTGCATCTGACCGTCGCGCACCTCGGCCTCCATCACAAGGTCGCCGGTGCCGTCATTAAAATCAAAACGCCCATACGCAGTGGCAAAGTCATTCAGCCTCGGCAGCTCGACATCCGTTACGCGCAAGCGCATGTCGGCGTTCTCCCAATCACCCAAGGGGTCGAAGCGCGAGGAAAACTGCACAGGCGCATGGGCAAGCAACAAACCTTCGCCCTGCAGGTCTGCATCGCGCGCGCCTTCGCGCTGCTCGGCGTTGGTCAGATTGTGCGCCGTCAGGTGCAATTGATTGACGTACAAGTTAACCGGCGGCTCGGAGTGAAAGTTACGGAACGCCACTTCGCCATCGTAGATTTCCACCCGGTCCAGCCGCACCGGAATCAGCTCCTGCAGCGCCTGACGCCAGCCAACGCCCTCGCCCGTCTGCTTTTGCTGCTCACTGTCGCCGTCGACAAAATTCAGCTGCGGGGAGTACAGGTCTACCTCAGCAACGATACTGCCGCTCTCCCAGAGCGGGCGCAGGCGCATTTTGATATCGGTGCGCGGCAAACGCACAAAAGGCACCTGCTGCTCACCGTCTACCTTGACAATATTCAGCTGGTTGAGCCGGTAGGCGCCACGCCACAGCACAATATCAACATCGTCCACATGGCCACGATAGTCGCCCATATCGGCCATCTTGCGATTCATGATGTCTTTGATAAAAACCGGCAACAGCAGATGCACTGCCAGCAACAGCAGTGCCAGCAGAACCAGAATGGACCAACCAACCTTGGATCGACGAGTCATGCGCAATTGACCAGCAAGGCAGCGCATGGTTCAGCCAATTGACGTTAATACCCGCCCAGCATAGGCTGATTGGCCCACCCTGCTGCCATCGTTACCAAGGAGTCGCCACCATGAGCCGGATCTACGCAGACAACTCCCAGGCCATCGGCAATACGCCGCTGGTCCGCATCAACCGACTGGGCCCCAAGGGCGTCACCATCCTGGCCAAGATTGAGGGCCGCAACCCAGCCTATTCCGTCAAATGCCGTATTGGCGCCAGCATGATCTGGGACGCCGAAGCCAGCGGCCGACTCAAGCCGGGCATGACCATCGTCGAGCCAACCTCCGGCAACACCGGTATTGGCCTGGCCTTTGTTGCCGCTGCCCGCGGCTACAAGCTGGTACTGACCATGCCCGCGTCAATGAGTCTGGAACGCCGCAAGGTGCTGAAGGCGCTCGGCGCCGAGCTGGTACTGACCGAACCCGCCAAGGGCATGAAAGGCGCGATCGAGAAGGCCCAGGAGCTGACTACTCAGCACCCGGACACCTATGTCCTGCTGCAGCAGTTTGAAAACCCGGCCAACCCGGCGATCCACGAAAAAACCACCGGCCCGGAAATCTGGAAAGACACCGACGGCGCTATTGACGCGCTGGTTGCCGGCGTCGGCACGGGCGGCACCATCACCGGGGTATCGCGCTACATCAAGCAAACCTGTGGCAAGCAGATTGTCTCCATCGCCGTAGAGCCCAGCTCCTCGCCCGTCATCACCCAGACGCTGCAGGGCGATGAAGTAAAACCCAGCCCGCACAAGATTCAGGGCATTGGCGCCGGCTTTGTCCCCGCCAACCTGGACCTTAGCCAGGTCGACCGGGTTGAGCAGGTCAGCGACGAGGAAGCCAAGGACATGGCCCTGCGCCTGATGCGCGAAGAAGGCATTCTGGTGGGTATCTCCTGCGGCGCGGCCATGGCGGCTGCTGTGCGCGTCGCCGAGGAGCCGAACATGCAGGGCAAAACCATCGTTGTCATCCTGCCGGACTCCGGCGAGCGCTATCTGTCCTCGATGCTGTTTACCGACCTGTTCACCGAGCAGGAAACCGTTCAGTAAGCGCCAACCCACCGCGCAACACCGCCGCCCTCGGCGACGGTGTTGCCGCGCAGGTAGCCAACTGGCTATGCTGCGAGCTTTAGCCCCTCAGCTCGCAGGCCCTCCATGCCCCAATCTTCAGACCAGATAGCCCAGCAGATACTGTCAGGCTTCGACCGCTACCGTCGACTCTTTCGCGACCTTACCTCCGGCGCCCGGGCGCGCTTCGAGCAAGCTCGCTGGAATGATATTCAGGAGGCGTCCACCCTGCGCATCAACGCCTACGAAGAGCAGGTGCAGGAAACAGCCGACGGACTGACTCAGAGTACATTTGGGCCTCAGGTACTGGACGTCGAGGCATGGCCGGGAATTCGTGAGGCCTACATCCATCTGATTGACCAGCGCTTTGACGATGAACTGGCCGAAACCTGGTTCAACTCCATTTTCTGCAGCCTGCACCAGCACGATCAGATCAGCGATAAAACCATGTTCGTGCACAGCACCCGGCCCGTCAGCCGCCCCCCATCACGCATCGCCCTGACCCGCGGCTTCATTTCCGAAGGCTCGCTGCACGATCTGGCCCATCAGATTCTCAGCGAATACAGCTTTGATGTGCCCTGGGAAGACATGACCCGCGATGTCGAGATGAT
This sequence comes from Halopseudomonas pachastrellae, assembly GCF_900114765.1. Classification (GTDB taxonomy): domain Bacteria; phylum Pseudomonadota; class Gammaproteobacteria; order Pseudomonadales; family Pseudomonadaceae; genus Halopseudomonas; species Halopseudomonas pachastrellae. The sequence continues at coordinate 67,336 of NZ_FOUD01000015.1, read as the reverse complement.
CGTCACTGAGTTGCAGCAGGGCTTGCCTGATTGGGCGCAGATGGACCGCGGCCTGACGGCCGAGATGGTGCAGAGCGTGTTCTATCGCAACAAGGGCGCCTATCTGGTCGGGCGCCTGATCAGCCAGCATGAGCAATGGCCGTTTGTGCTGCCGCTGGTCCACCGCGAACATCAGGGCATCAGCGTCGACACCGTGATTACCGACGAGTCCGAAGTCTCGATCATCTTTTCCTTCACCCGCTCCTACTTCATGGTCGAGTGTGCGGTACCCAGCGAGCTGATCGGCTTCGTCAAGCAGTTGATTCCCGGCAAGCACCTGGCCGAGCTGTACACCGCCATCGGGTTTTACAAGCAGGGCAAATCAGAATTCTATCGTGCGCTGATTGCTCACCTGGCCAACTCAGATGATCGTTTCATCATGGCACCCGGCGTGCGCGGCATGGTGATGAGCGTATTCACCCTGCCCGGCTTCAACACCGTGTTCAAGATCATCAAGGACCGCTTTGCGCCGTCCAAGAACATCGACCGCGCAACCGTCATCGAAAAATACCGCCTGGTAAAACGTCATGACCGCGTCGGGCGCATGGCCGACACCCAGGAATTTGCCGACTTCCGCTTTCCCCGTGACCGCTTCGACCCCGAATGCCTGCGCGAGCTACTGGAGGTAGCGCCCTCTACCGTAATAGAAGAAGGCGACAGCATCCTGATTCGCCACTGCTGGACCGAGCGCCGCATGACCCCGCTGAACATCTATCTGGAGCATGCCAGCGAAACGCAAACGCACGATGCCCTGCTCGACTACGGCAAGGCCATCAAGGAGCTGGCAGCGGCCAATATTTTCCCCGGGGATATGCTGCTGAAAAACTTCGGCGTCACCCGCCACGGGCGCGTGGTGTTCTACGACTACGACGAAATCAGCTATCTGACCGAGGTTAACTTTCGCGTCATACCCGAGCCGCTGTACCCGGAGCAGGAGATGGCCTCCGAGCCCTGGTACTCGGTCGCGCCCAACGACGTTTTTCCGGAAGAGTTCCCGGTGTTTCTGTTTGCCGATATTCGTCACCGCCGTCAGTTCGCCGGCATGCATGGCGACCTGTTTGAGGCGAGCTACTGGAAAAGCCTGCAGGCGCAGATCGAGGCCGGCCAGGTGATTGACGTTTATCCCTACCGCAGAGCGGCTGCAACGCCCTGAGGACGGGGCTTTGCGCGGGCTTAAAAAAAAATTGGAACAAGGGTGTGATTTTCTGAATCTGACGTATACTCAATGCTGTTTATTCGCGTCCAAGGACGGCTGTCAAGATCCCTTGACTTGTTGTACTGAAAGGCGCAGAGTGAGCGCGTAGGTTTTCAAGAGATAGAGTTGTAGGCTGCAAACGCACTTCTCAGTACGTAAGTTTGTCATCTCGTAATCTTTGATTCCCACGCTTAATTGAGTGAAAGCTCAAGTATTTCAATCTGATAGGAATTAGCTGAAATGGCAACTGGTACAGTCAAGTGGTTCAACGACACTAAAGGTTTTGGTTTCATCACTCCGGACGGCGGTGGAGACGATCTGTTCGCCCACTTCTCCGAGATCAAAGTTCAGGGCTTCAAGTCCCTGGCTGAGAACCAGAAAGTGTCTTTCGACGTGACCACTGGTCCGAAGGGCAAGCAGGCTGCAAACATTCAGATCATCGGCTAATCCGATGCTCTGAAGAAAACCCGGCTCAGGCCGGGTTTTTTATTGCCTGCACATCAGCCAAAAAGCACTCGCCTCCTTCGCCCCAACGGGCTACCCTATGCGCTATTGCATAGGCCATCCAACCTCCCGCTCCCGCCCTGGGCAGCCCCTGGATGCCGCAGTTAGATCACCTCTACCACCCTCGCCCGATGACCTGACCGTCGGCGGCGAGCAGGACAGTCTTTCACAGGGGGCCACCAGTGGATACCACGGTCAGCAGTCAGAACCCGGATGCACTCAAAGTCATTATTTTCCGCGCAGCGGAAGCCATCGTCAGCGAGCTCGGCGCATCGCAACTCACCTTTGCCAGCCTGAGTGAACGCAGCAAGATTGAAGAATCCACCCTGCAGCAGATGTTCCCTGACCGGGATGCCCTGCTGACCGCCATGATTGAATACCGCCTTGAGCGCTTCCGTGTGCGCTGGGGCGCTTATGAGAGCGTGCTGCCCGATGAGCCGATGCGCGAGCTCAAGGCATTGCTACTGAGCAACATGAGCGAATCAAGCGAAGAAAAGAATCTGGACTCGGCCATCTTTGCCGCCGCCGCCAGCAACCCGGCTTTGCTGCAAACCAGTGCCGACAACGTCGAAGGCCTGTTCGATATTCTTGAGAAGTCACCGCTGGGCCTGGCTCAGGCGGCGATCCTGTTCTTCTCAGTGCGCGGCTATCGCCTGTTTGAGCAACTAGGCATGTGCCCAATGACCGATGCCCAGCGTACCGAGTTTCAGGAGCAGGTCATGCGCCTTGCGCGCATGATGCACGAGCAACGCAACGGCGAGTAACCGCTGCCGACTAGGACTCGGCCGGCGCCTGCTGCTCGTCGGCCGGGTGTGTGCGCCGCCACCAGCGCATGACCACAACGCGAATGGCGGCGTAAACCAACCAGCAGACTGCCGCGATCGACAGCGTGATACTGATCTCGGCCAGTGCACGAGGGCCATTGTCGCCGGTCGACAAAATTGTATCGAGCAGGTAGATGAGAAACGCTGGCGCATACCAGCCACCGCCCTGCTCTACCGGCATCGGCGTGAACAGCAGCACAGCCATGATCAGGCACAGCGGCTCACGTACAAACCACCAGCGCGCCAGCGCGGTAATCTTCCACCAGACCAGCCAGCAACCACCGGCAGCGGCCAGATAGACCCACCAGACTGACTGATACTCTGCTTCATTGAACATTGGCCGGCACCTAACCCAAAAAATGACCGCGCCATCATAACGGTTTTTACAACATGCGTCCTGACCTGAAAGCCCCGCAAGCTCGCCGCGTTGCCGGCACCGACCCTTATCAATGGCTGCAGGAGCGCGACAACGCTGATGTCATCGCCTACCTGGAAGCCGAAAACCACTACACGGAGCAATGGCTCGCTCCCGCACACTCGCTGCGCGAGCAGCTGTTCCAGGAAATTCGCAGACGCATCCGCGAGACCGATCTCGGCCTGCCCAGCGTACGCGACAATTGGCTCTACTATCAGCGCACCGAGGCAGGCGCAGAGTATCCGCGCTACTACCGCTGCCAGCGCCAGTCCGAGCTTAGCCTTGAGATCGATACAGCCAGCGAGCAGTTACTGCTGGACCCAAACCAGCTGGCCGAGCAGCACCCATTTCTTGAGGTGGGCGATTTCAGCGTCAGCCCGGACCAGAACTGGCTGGCCTACAGCCTCGATACCCAGGGCAACGAGGTGTATCAGCTGTTTGTACGCAGCCTGATAGACGAGCAGCAATACAGCCTGCCTCTGGAGCAGGCTGCCGGCACCCTGTGCTGGGCCAATGACAACCGCACGCTGTTTGCCATCAGCCTGGATGCCAGCGCCCGCCCAGCCACACTCTGGCGCCTGCGTCAGGATGCCGACCCGGTAAGGGTATTTGAAGAAAACGACCCGCTGTTCTATCTGGATGTGTACCGCAGCAGCTCGGACCGCTATATCTGCGTGGCCAGCAGCAGCAAGAACACCAGCGAGCTGCAGTACCTGCCAGCGGATGAACCAGCGACACCTCTGCAGTATCTGGCGCCCCGTCGCAGCGGCCATGAGTACGATGCCGACCACGGCGAACAGGGCTTTGTGATTCGCAGCAACAGCCTGGGCGAGAACTTCGGGTTGTTTGTCTGCGATCCGGCAATGCCCGGAGAGGATAACTGGCAGGTGCTACGCGCCGTTGACGACAGCCGCACGCTCGAAGGCGTAGAACTGCAGCGCAGCGCGCTGATCCTGCAGTACCGCAACGCCGGCCTGGTTCAGCTGGAAGTGCAACCCAACAACAGCCCAGGCTATCTGGTCGAGATGCCTGACGCGGTCTACAGCCTGCATGTGCAAGGCGGGGAACAGTACAACAGCCCTCAGGTACGCCTGCGCTATGAATCGCTGAATCGGCCGGCCGAGATACTCGCCCTCACGCTGGCAGACGGTAGCCAACGCGTCCTGCGCACCACGCCGGTGGAAGGTCAGTTCTCACCTGACGATTATCAGGTCCAGCGCCTGTGGGCCGTGGCCGACGACGGTGCGCGTATCCCCATCAGCCTGATAGAACCGGTCAATACCCAGGGCAGTAGCCCGCTGTATCTGTACGGCTATGGTGCCTATGGCGCCAGCATGGACCCCTGGTTTTCCCATGCCCGCCTGTCCCTGCTGCAGCGCGGCTGGCGCTTTGCAATCGCCCACGTCCGTGGCGGCGCCGACATGGGCGAGAACTGGTACCAGCAAGGCAAACTGGAGCACAAGGCGAACACCTTCAGCGACTTTATCCGCTGCGCCGAGCAACTCATTTCACTTGGCAAGACCGACAGCAGCCAGCTGGCCATCGCTGGCGGTAGCGCTGGTGGCTTGCTGATCGGCAATGTGATCAACCAGCGCCCCGAGCTGTTCCGCGCCGCCGTGGCAGACGTGCCCTTCGTCGACGTGTGGAACACCATGAACAACCCGGAGCTGCCGCTGACCATTGGCGAATATGAAGAATGGGGAAACCCTGCAGAGCCCGAGGTCGCCGCACGCATCAAGGGTTACGCGCCATATGAAAACGTCAGGGCACAGGCCTACCCTGCCCTGCTGGTCACCGCGGGTTATCACGATGTGCGCGTGCAGTACTGGGAAGCGGCCAAATGGGTCGCCCGCCTGCGCGCCACACGCAGCAACGACGAGCCACTGCTGCTACGCACCCAAATGACTGCCGGCCATGGCGGCGCAAGCGGACGCTATCAGGCCATGCGGGAGGTGGCGGAGGAGTATGCGTTTTTGCTGAGGGTCATCGGATAAGCAGCAAGCCCAAACGCGTCACGACAGCTTGCCGAATGCTCGGATGGTCAAGTGTGCACATGCAGCTCCCCTTTACGCGAGCGAATAGCGCAGATTGATCGGGAAAAAGAGTCATAGGATGTCTGAGGAGCCTAGCGACGAGTTTTTGAGTGGCCGGCGAGGTCTCCCCGATAAATCGAGCAACACAGCGAACCCTAAGGGGAGCTGGGCAAGCAGCTCCCCTTGGCTCGCCGTGAAGGCGAAAAGCTGACTCAGCAACAGCTCAACGTAGAAAACAGCCACAAAAAAGCCCGCTCGGCACATTGCACCGGGCGGGCTTTTTAGTTCAGTCAGACGTTAGAAGCGCGACTTCATATCGTCAAACTGCGCCTCTACATGGGCGGAAGGCGCAGGCGTCGCCAAGGTCACCACCACAATCGCGATAGTCGCCAGAATAAAGCCCGGCACGATTTCGTACAGACCGCTGCTGTCGAACTGCTTCCACAGCACCACAGTTACACCGCCGACAACGATACCGGCCAGCGCGCCAAAGCGGTTCATCCGGCGCCAGAACAGCGACAGGATCACCGCAGGACCGAAGGCAGCGCCAAAGCCGGCCCAGGCGTAGGACACCAGACCCAGCACGGTGCTGTCGGGGTTAAACGCCAGCAACAGCGCGATCGCAGCGATACCCACTACCGCAACACGACCAACCCAGACCAGTTCCTGCTGCGTGGCGTCGCGACGGAACAGCGCCTTGTAGAAGTCCTCGGCCAGTGCAGAGGACGACACCAGCAACTGGGAGTCGGCAGTCGACATGATTGCCGCCAGTACCGCCGCCAGCAGAATGCCCGCGACCAGAGGATGCATCAGCGCCTGAACCAGCGAGAGGAACACGGTCTCGGAGTCAGCCAGACCCTCTTCGCCAAAGTAGCCGATACCCACCCAACCGATGACCAGGGCAGCCAGCAGGCACACGCCAGACCACAGCACGGCAATACGGCGCGCTGTCGGCAGGGCTGCGTCACTTTCTACCGCCTTGAAGCGCGCCAGAATGTGCGGCTGACCGAAGTAGCCAAGGCCCCAGGCCAGCAGGGAGATGATCGCAATAAAGCCCAGCGGCTCACCCTCAACATTGGTCCACAGGTTCAGCAGCTCCGGGTTGCGGGCCTCCATCGCCCCATGTACCGCGTCCCAGCCGCCCATGATATTGAGCGCCATGACCGGTACGACAATCAGCGCTGCCGCCATCAGCAGGCCCTGAATAACGTCGGTCCAGGATACCGCCAGAAAGCCGCCAAAGAAGGTATAGGAGATGATCGCCACCGTCCCGACAATCACGGCAATGCTGTAACCAAAGCCGAAGGTGCTTTCAAACAGCTTGCCGGCAGCTACCAGCCCCGAGCTGGTGTAGAACAAGAAGAACAGCAGAATGAAAATCGCCGAAATCACCCGCAGCAGTCGACTGTTGTCTTCAAAGCGGTTTTCAAAGTACGCCGGCAGCGTCAGCGAATCACTGGCCAGATGCGAGTAAACCCGCAGGCGGCGAGCCACGATCAGCCAGTTGGCCCAGGTGCCGGCCAGCAGGCCCATGGCAATCCACGAAGCTTCGTAGCCTGCGGACAACGCGTAACCCGGCAGACCGAGCAGCAGCCAGCCACTCATGTCGGAGGCCCCCGCCGACAGCGCAGCGGTACCCGGGCCCAGCGAGCGACCACCCAGGATATAGTCGGACAGGTTGGTGGTGCGCTTGTAGGCGATATAGCCAAGCGCAAGCATTACCCCGATGTAGACAACGAACGTCGCCGTAACGACTGCAGTATTACCTTCCATTTTTTGTTCTCTCTCTCAGAGATGCGAAGTCTGATGCCGCCGATTTGCGGCGGGCTGCCACCTATTGTGGCAACCCTGATCGCGCCTTGCACCCTCGGTTGCTGAACTATCCCTGCTGCTGATTCATCCCTGTTGCTGCACTCCTGTCACCCGGCGCCTCAAGGCTCCCCATCGCCGAGGGACAACAGACTGGCATTACCACCCACTGCGGTGGTGTTGATTGTACGCGTGCGCTCGGTAACAAAGCGCAGCAGATAGTGCGGCCCACCGGCCTTGGGGCCGGTGCCCGACAAGCCCTGCCCGCCAAACGGTTGCACACCGACCACAGCGCCAATCTGGTTACGGTTGATGTACACGTTGCCGATGCGCACCCGCGCATCAATGTGTTCTGCCGTATCCTCGTTGCGGCTGTGCACCCCGAGCGTCAAGCCAAAGCCGGTCGCATTGATGTCATCGATAACCTTGTCCAGGTCACGATTGCGCCAGGTGACCACGTGCAGAATCGGCCCAAAGTGCTCCTTGGTCAATTCATTGATGCTATCCAGGCGGAAAGCCACCGGCGCGATAAAATGCCCATCCAGGCCCGGCGGAACCGGTGTCTCGGCGATCAGTCGCCCGGCCTGCTTGAGCTCACGCACGTGGGCCAGCAGCCCTTCTCGCGCTTCAGCGTCGATGACCGGGCCCACGTCGGTGTCACGACGCGCCGGATCACCTACATGCAGCTCAGCCATCGCGCCCTTGAGCAGCTCGATCACGCGCTCGGCGATATCTTCCTGCACAAACAGAACCCGCAGCGCCGAGCAGCGTTGGCCGGCACTCTGGAAGGCAGAGTGCACAACATCCTTGACCACCTGTTCAGGCAACGCAGTGGAGTCAACGATCATCGCGTTCTGGCCGCCCGTCTCGGCAATCATCGGCGCGATGGCACTGTCGCGGGCAGCAAGGGCGCGGTTGATGATGTGCGCGGTTTGGGTTGAGCCGGTAAAGGCAACGCCGGTGATACGCGAGTCGGCGGTAACCACACTGCCCACCTGCTTGCCATCACCCGGCAGCAGGGCCAGCACATCACCCGGCAGGCCGGCTTCGTGCATCAGCTCGACGCAGCGTACCGCCACCAAACTGGTTTGCTCTGCGGGCTTGGCAACCACGGTGTTACCACAGACCAGCGCAGCACTGACCTGCCCCAGGAAGATCGCCAGCGGGAAGTTCCAGGGGCTGATGCAGGCAAACACACCGCGGCCTTGCAGATAGATCTCGTTACTCTCGCCGGTCGGGCCGGGCAAGGTGATGGTGGCAAAACGCTGACGGGCCTGAGCGGCGTAATAGCGGCAGAAATCCACCGCCTCGCGCACTTCATCAATACCGTCCTGCAGCAGCTTGCCGGCCTCCAGGGTGCACAGCGCCATCAGCTCTGGCATGTGCTCTTCAAGCTTGTCTGCGGTCCGTTCCAGAATCGCAGCGCGCTGATCCACCGGGGTGGCATTCCAGCGCACAAAGGCGCTGCTCAAGCCATCGATCGCCTCGCGGGTCTGATCGGCGGTAGCCCAGACCACCTCACCTACCTGATGCGACAGCTGGTATGGACACAGCACAGGTCGAACCTCACCGCTCAGGCGCTTGCCGTTAACCAGTGGAGCACCGCTCCAGCGGCTGTTCCACCAGCTGTCCAGCTGCTCTTTCAGCGGCAGCCACTCGCAGAGTACGTTCATGTTGATGCCGCGCGAATTGCGCCGCCCTTCTCCGTAGAGGGCCGGCGGCAGCGGGATACGCGGGTTGGCCAGCACAGTATGGCGCTGCAGGGTTGCCACCGGGTGAGCCGTCAGCGTCTCGACCGGCACGCGCGGATCGACCAGCTTGTGCACAAAAGAGGAGTTGGCGCCGTTCTCAAGCAGGCGTCGCACCAGATAGGGCAGCAGATCCTTGTGAGCGCCGACCGGCGCGTAGATGCGCACCGGGCAACCCGCCTGCTCGATGACAGTGTCATACAGCGCATCGCCCATGCCGTGCAGACGCTGGAACTCGAACTCACGCTCGCCGGCCATGGACAGAATACAGGTCACGGTATGCGCGTTGTGGGTCGCAAACTGCGGATAGATATGACCATCAGTGAGCGGGCTAAGCAGGTAACGAGCACAAGCCAGGTAGGAAACATCGGTGGCTTCCTTACGGGTAAACACCGGGTAATTGGCCAGACCCGCCTGCTGCGACCATTTGATTTCCGAGTCCCAGTAGGCGCCTTTGACCAGGCGCACCGGAATGCGATCACCCTGCGAGCGCGCCACTAGGGTCAGCCAGCACAGCACCGGCAAGGCGCGTTTGGAGTAGGCCTGAACGACCAGACCGAAGTTGCCCCAGCCTTGCACATCGGGGTGGCGATAGACCTTTTCGAACAGCTTGAGCGACAGCTCCAGACGGTCCGCCTCTTCAGCGTCGATGGTGATACCAACATCACCCTTGCGCGCCTGACGCACCAGCTCCAGCACGCTTTCGCCCAGCTCTTCGATCACCTGTTCTTCACGGGCAACTTCGTAGTGCGGATGCAGTGCGGAGAGCTTGATAGAGATGGTGGGCTTGGGGCTGGCGCCCTTGTATTTGTCATCGACCAGCGCGGCGATGGCCTTGCTGTAGTCGGCAAAGTACTTGGCTGCATCAGCGCGGGTCAGTGCCGCCTCGCCAAGCATGTCAAAGGAATAAGTATAACCCTGGTCACGCTGCGGCTTGCCGTTCTTCAGTGCCTCGGTGATGGTGCGACCAAGGACAAACTGCCGGCCCATGATCTTCATGGCCTGCATCATCGCGCCGCGAATAACCGGCTCGCCGCTGCGCTTGACCAGACGGCCGAGCACGGTGCCGGGCGTGCCGTCGTGGCGCTTGTCCAGATTGACCACCTTGCCAGTCATGACCAGCCCCCAGGCGGCAGCGTTGACCAGGGTGTGCTCGCTCTGGCCCACGTGGCGATCCCATTGAGCGGCATTGAGCTTGTCGCGGATAAGCGCGTCAGCGGTATCAGCGTCGGGCACGCGCAGCAGCGCCTCGGCCAGACACATCAGCATGATGCCCTCCTGGGTGTCCAGACTGTACTGCTGCAGCAGGGCGTCGATACTGTCGACGGCGTTGTCACGCTTGCGTACGTCGATGATCAACTGGTTGGCCTTGCGCGACAGCGCTGCAAGGTCCTGCGCTTGTGCCAGCTCTATCAGCTCACGCAGATAGCTGTCTTCGTCGACGGCGTAATTGGCACTGACGGTGTGCAGGAATTCACTGGGCTGGCTGCGCAGGAAGTCACCCTGCAACGCCTCGCTGGCTTTAAACATTCTGGCATGCTCCTGGATCGACCCGGGCTCGGCAGTGAGCCGGCGGGTTATGAGTTCGCCTTACTACCACCCTAGACCATCAGGGCGCAGGCGACGAACCATCCGCTTTGTTGTGATGTAAATTCGCCACTGCCAGATCGGCAGGCACGATCATCGACTGTAGAAGCAGAACCGACGGGAATCTTGCAGAAAACTCTGATTTTTTTGCGAAAAGCTCGGAACTCAAGCGCTCAGACGGACCGCCCGAGGCGTTTCACCAAGCTGACGTCGCAGCGCGTGCGTCAACGCGCTTTGACTGGAGAAGCCGCAGCGGCTGGCGATCTCGGCAACCGGCAGGCGGGTTTCACGCAGCAACTGCGCCGCCTCACGCACACGCAACGCCAGTACGTGCTGATGCGGCGTCATGCCGGTGGCCTGTCGATACAGCGCATGAAAATGGCTACTGCTGACACACACCTGCGCGGCGAGCGCTGCAACACTGAGCGGTCTATCCAGATTGGCCAGCACATAGGCCTCAAGCCGTTGCAGCTCTTGCGCGCTCAGCGCGCCGCGCGCACGCTGAACATCGCCATCCAGGCCCAGACGCCGCTGCAAGGAAGCAAGCACCACGCCGCCCAGATGCCATTCAAGACCATCGTCAGCCGCTTGCGGCGCGGCCAGCGCGTACTGGGCAAAGTCCAGCAGCCCCTGTAATTGATGATCCAGCTGCACAAAGCGCGGCCGCTCGAACAATCGGTGTGCGCCATCACTGGCCAGCGCGCCCGCAGCCGCCACCGGTAAATCCATGATCAGCATGTTGTTGTGCCCACGCCCGGAAAAGGCGTGGGCCTCGCCGCTGGGCACCACACACGCGTGCAGGCGGTTGACCGCCCCGCCCTGCCCCTGCACTTCAAAATCCGCGCAGCCACGCAGCCCGATCACCAGTTGGTGCTCGGGGTGGGCATGGGTCGCGGTTTGAACCGGCAGATCGAGAATGCGTGTGCGCATGCTGGGCCATCCATCAATGCAGGCGCCCATGCTGCCACAAGTGCCCGAAAAAAACCGCTATTGAAATCGCCATCGGCCGCCGCCATCTCTGCAGCATGAACCACTGAAAAGGCCAACACATGAGCGATCAGGATTCAGACTACATCGAACACAACGCGGACGGCGCCAACCAGAGCAACGGCACTGGCCTAGCGCTACCCAACCAGCAGTTGCCCAAGACGCTGCACCTGTTGCCCATCAACAACCGCCCCTTCTTTCCTGCCCAGGTCATGCCAGTTGTCGTCAACGAACAGCCCTGGCATGAAACCATTGAGCAGGTGGCAGGTACCGAGCACAAGGCGCTATCGCTGTTCTATGTCGACAGCCCGCTGGACGCCGACGGTGAGATTGACCCGCAACAGCTGCCGGACACCGGCTGCGCGGTGCGCATTCACCATGCCGTGCGCGAAAACGGCAAGATCCAGTTCATCGCCCAGGGCCTGACCCGGGTACGCATCACCCGCTGGCTGAGCAAGACGCCGCCGTACCGGGTAGAGGTCCAGTACCCCGAAGCGCCGGCCGATGAGCGCGATGAGGTGCGCGCCTATGCCATGGCCTTGATCAATGCGATCAAGGAACTGCTGCCGCTCAACCCGCTGTACAGCGAAGAGCTGAAAAACTACCTCAACCGCTTCAGCCCCAACGACCCATCGCCCCTGTCCGACTTTGCCGCCGCCCTCACCTCTGCCAAGGGCGAGGCGCTGCAGGACGTGCTGGACACGGTCAGCATCCTGCGCCGCATGGAAAAAGTGCTGGGCCTGCTGAAAAAGGAAATTGAAGTAGCGCGTCTGCAGGGTGAGATAACCGCCGAGGTCAATCGCAGCATCAGCGATCACCAGCGCCAGTTCTTCCTCAAAGAGCAGCTTAAAATCATCCAGAAGGAGCTGGGGCTGTCCAAGGATGACCGCACCGCCGATATCGAGCAATTCCGCGAACGCCTTGAGGACAAAACACTGCCCGACGATGTACAGAAACGCATCGACGAGGAGCTGAACAAACTGTCGGTACTGGAGACCGGCTCGCCCGAATACGCCGTCACCCGCAACTACCTGGACTGGGCCACGGCGCTGCCCTGGGGCATCACACCACCGGATCGGATCGACCTTGCCCACGCGCGCAAGGTGCTCGACCGCGATCACGATGGTTTGAAAGACGTAAAAGAGCGGATTCTCGAGTTCCTCGCCGTGGGCGCATTCCGTGGCTCGGTGGCGGGCTCAATCATCCTGCTGGTGGGCCCGCCGGGTGTCGGCAAGACCAGCATCGGCCGCTCTATTGCCGAAAGCCTGGACCGTCCGTTCTATCGCTTCAGCGTTGGCGGCATGCGCGATGAAGCGGAGATCAAGGGCCATCGCCGCACCTACATTGGCGCCATGCCAGGCAAGTTCGTGCAGGCGCTGAAAGACGTTGGCGTAATGAACCCGGTCATCATGCTCGATGAGATCGACAAACTGGGCAGCAGCCATCAGGGCGACCCGGCCTCTGCCTTGCTGGAGACCCTGGACCCGGAGCAGAACAGCCAATTCCTCGATCACTACCTGGACCTGCGACTGGATCTGTCCAAGGTCGTGTTCGTCTGCACCGCCAATACGCTGGACAGCATCCCGGGCCCGCTGCTCGATCGTATGGATGTCATTCGTCTATCTGGCTATATCGCCGAAGAGAAACTCGCCATCGCCAAGCATCACCTCTGGCCACGTCAGCTGGAGCGCGCCGGTTTGAAGAAAAGCCAACTGCGCATAACCGACAAGGCGCTGCACCAGGTGATTGAGGGCTATGCTCGCGAGGCCGGGGTACGCAACCTGGAGAAGCAGCTAGGCAAGCTGGTGCGCAAATCCGTTGTGCAATTGCTGGAACAGCCTGACAAACGCATCAGCATCAAGCCAGCCGACCTCAAAGACCTGCTTGGCACACCGGCGTTTCGTACCGAGAAGCAGCTCAAAGGCATCGGCATCATCACCGGCCTGGCCTGGACGTCCATGGGCGGCGCCACCCTGCCCGTTGAGGCAACCCGCATACACACCCTCAACCGGGGCTTCAAACTGACCGGCCAACTGGGCGAGGTGATGAAAGAGTCGGCCGAAATCGCCTACAGCTATCTGTGCGCCAACCTCGCCACGTACAAGGCAGAGCGCAGTTTCTTTGACGAGGCCTTTGTTCACTTGCACGTCCCGGAAGGAGCAACGCCAAAGGACGGCCCCTCCGCCGGCGTAACGATCGCCAGCGCCCTACTCTCGCTAGCCCGCCAGCAGGCGCCCCGCAGTGGACTGGCGATGACCGGCGAGATCACGCTGACCGGCCATGTACTGCCCGTTGGCGGCATTCGCGAAAAGGTTATCGCCGCGCGCCGCCAGGGCATTCACGAGCTGATATTGCCGGAGGCAAACCGGGGTGACTATGAGGAACTGCCGGACTACCTGCGCGAGGGCATGACCGTACACTTCGCCAGGCACTTCCGTGATGTTGCCAAGGTGCTGTTTGCCTGAACGAAAAAGGGCGACCCGAGGGTCGCCCTTTTCATTACCGCCAGCTCAGCGCTTGGAGTCCTCGCGCTCAAGGTGGTTGAACGAATCGTGTTCGTCCAATTCCTCAATCTCGGGGAACTCGTGCAGGCTGCTCTCGAACGGCTCATCATCTACCGGAGCAGACTCGGTCTTGCTGTTCTTGCGGGCCGGAGTGGGAGTCAGACCTTCAATCAGATCCCAGTCAGGGTCCAAGGTGAAGTCATTGAGGTTCATCGGCGTATCGCTGGTATCCAGATCGTCATCCAACTCAGCCGATCCAAAATCTTCATCGCCAGCCAGCACATCCTCAACGGTGTCCAGCGGCGCTGCATTCGGCTTCTCCAGCTGCGGGAAGCGGGCCTTCAGCTGATCGACACGCTGCATGTCACCGTCCAGACGCGCGATAGCAGCAGACTGCTCGGCAAAGCCCTCTGCGTCACCCAGCTCGCCGGTCACGCGGGCCTGCTTGTAACGCAGGTCCAGGTTGTCAGGATCTTCGGCAATCGATTTGTCCAGCAGCGAACGCGCTTCGGCAAAGCGGCCATAGGTGATGTACAAATCAACACCTTCTGCACTGTCTTCGAATGCGGCGCTGGTAGACGCACCGGTCGCGGCAACAGCAGCAGCGCCACCAGCGGCGACAACGCGATTATCCGAACCCGACAGCGGAGCGCTGCTGGCCGGCGCAGGTGCTGCCGGCTGCGGCTTACCGCGCAGGCGGGAAACAACCAAACCGATCAAAAAGGCCAGCAAGCCGACCAGCAAAGACCACCAAAGCATGCCACCGGAGGACTTGGACTCCTCAGCGGCTGCAGGCATTTCGGCGGCAATGGCACCGGCGGCCGGGTCATCACTGCCGTACGGGGATGCATCAGAACCGCCGCCACCACTACCCAGAGAACCACCGGCGCCGGCCATAGCTGCCTGCTCCTGTTCGGCTTCACGGGCAGCGCGCAGAACTTCCAGCTCGGCCTGCAGTGCAGCAATCTGACGGTCGCGGGTATCCAGCTCGCTCAGCAGAGCATTGAAGCGGCCCTCCAGATCGGTCAGCCGGCTTTGCAGCTGGGCTGACTCGGCTTCTGCCTCTGTCACTTCGTCTTCTTCGATGCGCAGACGGGCTTCGCCGGTCTGCGCCACCGCCGGTGTCTCAGGCGCTTCGTCCTGGGATGCACCATCAACCTGAGCGCTACTGCTCGCCTGGCTGCTGGGCAGCGCCGCGCGCTGTTCGGTACCGGCATCGTCGTCAGCCACCTCCGCCACGCTGGAAGCGGCTTGGGCATCGCCGCTGCCACCCAGTTGCTCGGCGGTCGGCAGGACCAACGTCTGGCCCAGCTTCAAACGGTCGATATCACCATTGACGAAGGCACCACGGTTAAGCGAATGGATAGCAGCCATGGTGTCATTGATGGAGGCGACCGGAGTAGGACGCGTGCGCTCGGCAATGGTCCAAAGCGTATCGCCGGAAACAGTCGTGTAGCGCTCGGCTCCTGGCTGGGGCTTGAATTCAGGCAACGAGGCCGCTTCAGGACGCGGCGCCGATTCGGCGGGGCGGTCGGCGATGCGCGAGCGCGGTGGCGGCGCACTGACCACCGGGTTCACAGCCACCGGGGCGGTCTCGGAGTAAAGCGGCGGGTCCAGCAATACCGTGTACTCGCGCAACAAGGTGCCACTGGGACGACGCAGCTCGACGAGAAAGTTAAGGTAGGGCTCGCGCACCGGCTGCGATGATTTTACGCGCACCGTCAGTTGGCGGTTCTCCACCACCGGGGTGAACTGCAACCCGGTGAGGAAGTAGGGCCGTTCAATGCCCGCCGCATCAAAGGCAGAGGAATCTGCCAGCTTGATCACGACGTCCGACGGCCCGAGGCCCTCGGCGCCCTGCAACGCGATCACCGCATCCAGGGGTTGGTTCAGAGCTGACTTGAGCTGGATCTCCCCTAGCCCCAGCGCATTTGCAACTCCGGCATAGAGTACCGCTAGCGAAGCGGCCCCAATAACTATCTGGCGTTTGGCAGCCATACCCTTTCCTCGTTTGCCTGTCGGTAACGGCTTAGTGCCCCGCTACCCGGTGCGTCCATTGCTATTAGTATCAGCGGTTTTACCCATGTAGTCCGACACGGGCGCCGCATAAGTCGGCATTATGCCACCAGCGTTACGCGAATCGAATGCCACAGGGTCATTTATAGTCAAAAAAACAGTGAAAATGATCACTTTGGAGCTGCAAAGCCAATAACTTGGCCATGTGACACAGCGCACACTTCCTCAACAAGTCAAGCAACCCACCCGCCACCCTGTCAAGCCTGCTAGAATGCGCTACCCATTCAGCCACGTGGAAAGCCGGCATGTCCGAGGTCGACAACCTGTTCGCCAACCCCTTCAGCAAGGTCAATGATTTCACCTTTGACCACGCCGTTGCGCGGGTTTTCCCGGACATGATCAAGCGCTCGGTACCCGGCTATCCGACCATTATCGAAAGCATTGGCGTCATTGCCAGGCAATATGCCCAGCCCGATACACTGATCTACGATCTGGGCTGCTCGCTCGGCGCGGCAACCCAGTCCATGCGCCGTCATTTGCCCCAGCAGGGTAACCGGATTCTGGCCGTCGACAACGCCGAGGCCATGGTCGAGCGCTGCCGCGAGTACCTCAGTGCGCAAGATGCCATGCTTGAGGAGCCGATTGCCGCCGAGGTGATCTGTGCCGATATTACCGAGCTGACACTGCAACCCTGCTCGCTGGTGGTACTGAACTTTACCCTGCAGTTTGTGCCGCCGGAACAACGCCTGGCACTGCTTCGCCAGATCCGCCAGGCCCTGCTGCCCGGCGGCGCCCTGATCCTGTCAGAAAAGCTGACCTTTACCGACAGCCAGACCCAGAACAGCCTTGAAGCACTGCACTATGGCTTCAAGCGTGCCAATGGCTACAGCGAACTGGAGATCGCCCAGAAACGCACGGCAATTGAAAACGTCATGCGCCCGGACCCGCTCGAAGTGCACCAGCAGCGCCTGCTCGACGCGGGCTTCAGCCACAGCCATCTCTGGTTCCAGTGTCTCAATTTTTGCTCGATGATTGCTCACGCGTGATTGATTACAGCCCCCTGCTCAAAACCCTCTCCCACTCCCCTCTGGCACATTGGCAGAGCGCCTTGGCTGCGGGCCTGCAACAGCGCCTGGAAGGCCTGCAACATGGCGATCTGGAGCGCTGGCAGAGCAGCCTGAACACGCTGCCACCGGTTGCTGGCGTGGAGTGCGATTTTTCCGAGGGCGTCTGCCTGCGGAGCAACACGCCGCTGGATCAGACCACGCAGACGCAATTACATGACGCGCTTCAGGGGCTGCACCCCTGGCGCAAGGGGCCCTTCGATCTGTTTGGCGTGCATGTCGATACGGAGTGGCGTTCCGACTGGAAGTGGCAACGCGTGGCGCCGCATATCGACCTCAGCGGCAAGCGGGTACTGGATATTGGCTGTGGCAACGGCTACTACATGTGGCGCATGTGGCAGGCCGGCGCGGAGCTGGTCATCGGGGTAGACCCCAACCTGCTGTTTCTCAACCAGTTTGAGGCGGTCAAGCGCTACCTGCCGCACGCGCCGGTCTGGCAGTTGCCGTTCACGCTGGAGGAACTGCCCGAGCCGACAGCCGCCTTTGACACCGTGTTTTCCATGGGCGTGCTCTACCATCGCCGCTCGCCACTTGACCATCTGCTGCAGCTCAAAGCCTGCCTGCGCCCCGACGGTGAATTGGTGATGGAGACGCTGGTTATCGAGGGGGACGAGCAGCAATGCCTGCTGCCCGAAGACCGGTATGCGCAAATGCGCAACGTATGGTTCCTGCCATCGGTGCCCATGCTTGAGCGCATGCTGCGCCGCGCGGGCTACAGCGACGTCCGCTGCGTCGATCTGAATCGCACCAGTGTGGACGAGCAGCGCAGCACCGACTGGATGCGCTTTCAGTCATTGCCGTCCTTCCTTGACCCGGCCGACAGCAGCAAGACCATTGAAGGCTACCCGGCGCCGTTGCGCGCGACACTGGTGGCGCGTAAGTAAAAGAGCTCGAATAACGCCTGTCCAAAACACGCATGGTGAAACGTGCACAGGGGTTGTCCCGTTTACGCGGGCGAGTAGCGCAGGACTGACGGGAAAAAGAGTCATAGGATATCTGAGGAGCGAAGCGACGAGTTTTATGACTACCTCGCCGGCCACCCCCGTCAGGCCGAGCAACGCAGCGAACCCGAAGGGCCGCGTAGTCGGGTGCCCGGGGGATGGCTGGGCAAGCAGCTCCCCTTGGCTCGTCGTAAAAGGCGAAAGGCGGGCTCCACTACAGCAGCAAGCCAAATCCTTTGCACGCCGCTCGACACAAGCACCCGAGCACGGCAGTAATTTACCCAAACACCGTAACCGTCTGCCGACTGATCGCCACCAGCTCACCAGCTGGATTCCAGATCATCGCCGAGCAGTGCCCATAACCGTCACGCGCATGCTCAATGATGGCCTTGTAGAGCAACCAGCCGTCTGCACCGACCGGTGGCTGGGGCTGCACAAACTCGATAGTCCAGGTCAGTGAGCTGGCCGGAGCACGCTCTTTCAGGTGCGGCAGTACCGCGGGTGGCCATACGTCGACCAGACCGACCAGATGCACCTCATCGAACTGCGCAAGCGGCTCGTCAAAACGCATCCAGCCGCCCATCTCGCGCTTGCGGCTATTGGTGCAGGGGTAGTCACCAAAGGTCCAGCGGGTATCGAAATAACGCAGAAAGTTGGGCATCACACCCTCAACAAAGGGCGTGCGCTGGCAGGTCTCTGGCGCAGGCGCGGCAGGCGCAGGCTCAGCCGGCACATCGACACTTGAGGGGCGGCCCGCGCCAAAGCTGCCCTGCACGATACACATGGTCTCGCCATTTTGTACCGCACGGCCCAGCACCTGCGTCACCGCACGGCCTTCGCGCAGCACTTCTGCCTGAACCTGTACGGGAATACCGGGCTGAACCGGACCAACAAAGGTTATCGCCAGCGAGCGCACCGGTCGCGGCTCGGCAAGGCTGGCTCGCATGCCACGCAGTACTAGTGCGGCAACCAGGCCGCCGTAGCCGGCACGGCCCTGGGCCCACTCGGGCGGTACGGTGACAGTGCAATCCGAGGACTGATCAAAAGCGGCGAGAAGAGCAGCAAAATTCATGGTCTGGTTCCGGCTAGTCGAACAAAGCCGACCATCATAGGCGAGCCCCTGCCTACTTACCAGTCAGCTGCGGCCCTGGTGCTGCAAACGCAAACCACACAGCCAGCCCAAGGCCAGCCACGCTGGCGGCATGTCCGGCCAGTCTGCCGCGCCGATATCCAGCAGCTCAAAACCAGGCTCACCGGCACGGGCCATCAACCGCTCGTACCACCAGACCAGATAGAAGCCCTGCCCGGTGGCATGCTGCCCCGCCAACTGGGCCCGCAGGCGCATGGGTAGCGACGCAAACAGCAGCTCGTCCAGACGAGTAAATATCTGCTTCTCGTTTTCCAGGTACGCTGCCTGGGCAGCCGGTTGCAGATCCATCTGGGCGGCAAGAATAGCCAATTGAGCTGCGTACTCGCGGTGAGTGGTCAGCGGGTTAACCTGGCTGCGCCAGTCCAGCTGCGCCCGCTCGATGGACTCGATAAGGGTCACAGGGCCAGCGCTGGGCGCATCCAGCAAGGCGGCCAGCCAACGGCGCTGAAAGCCCGGCAACTGCTCTACCCAGACCAACAGCTCGGCACTGCTGGAGCCGGCCCGAGGCTGCCAGCTGACAGTTTCGCCCTCACTCAGCTCGGCCACGCGCTGCATGCGACGTGGCCAGCTAGCCGGCAGCAGTTGCTCACGCAGCGCGTCCCAGCGTGCACCCAACTCGGCCTGCTTGCCGGCCACCCAGCGCTCGGCAAGCCAGCGACGACGCGACTTATAGGCGCCCATCGTTCAGTTGCCCCAATCGTTCTTTCATCATGCGGATAATGCCCTTGTAATCTTCAACCAGCATCTGCGCCTCGGCCACCGGCACGGCGCGGCAGAGGTCCAGCGTGAAGTGGCCCAGTCGCGAGCTGTACAGGCCAACCCCTACGCCCTGCCCTACACGCGCCGCCAACTTCTCCAGCAACCCGGACAGCAGCGAATCGCTGAGTGCGCTCACAGCCACCTCAGTGCCACCGGCCAGGGCGATATTACGCAACACATGACGTGCCAGGCGCCAGCGGCTGAGGCGGCCAATCGGCAGTCCGTAGCACACCGCGACGCGCTGCATCAGGCGGATATTGCGCCACACCACCAGCAACAAGTCGACCGCCACCCAGGGACTGGAGGCGACCAGCACACCGGTGCTGACCGACTCCTGGCGGATGATCTGCCGGGCACGCTGATCGATCGGCTGATAAAACTGCAGGTTAAGCCGCTGAGTGATTTCACGCGCATCGTGGGAGCCATCAAGATCAGCACAGGCGCGTTGCAACAGACCAGCCAGCGGGCTGTCTGCGTACACGCCCTGCAAGCGATCCAGCCAATCCACCGCTACACGTTGCCCCGGCTCACGCAGCGCCTGGTGCATTTCACTACGCAACTGCTCGAGCTCACTCAGGCGGTGGCGCTGGCGTCGCAGGTCTCGCCAGGCGAGCAGCCCGGTGCCCGCCAGCGCCGTCCCCACACTGCCCACCAGCGCGCCCCACAGGGGTTGCCACTGCCAGGCCTGCCAAGTCCATTCGCCCCACTGCAGGCCAGCACCGCCCAAGGCGACACCCAGCCCCAGCCCCCACAGCCGTCGTGGCCAGCGGCTCGGCGGCGGCGCGTTGAGGGTCGATGGCAGCTCGGGCATCTCTTGAGCCTGCTCGCCAGGCAGCGCCTCAGCGCTGCCAAGCAGCTCGGTGCGCCGGGTTGGATCATCGGCTGTGGTCTGCCAGGTGTCGAGAATCCGGGTTTTCTGGTCACTGCTCACGGCTCGGCTCCTTCAATCAGCCAGGCAATCAGATCATCCATGCGGTAATGCGGAAACGGCTCGCTACGGTGCAGGCCTGGCGGCGGGCGCAGTGGCAGCAGATCTGGACTGCTGACCTGCAGTGATTGCGGCAGATGCGCCGGAATATCGCCCGGACGATACCGCACCCACCCCTCCTCGCCCTGCAAACCGGCGACCAGCGCATCTCCCTCCTGACGGGTGGCACGAATGGCCGACAGGGGGAGTCCGCGCACCTCAACCCCGCCATGACGCACATCAGCCAACCGGTCGACCATCAGGTCCTCAAGGCACTGCTGCACGGCGCGCTGCTGGGCCGGGTTAACCTTATCGACCTTGGTGGCGCAAAAGGCCAGGCGACCAATCCGCGGACGAAAGCGCAGCAGCCGTGCCAGCAGGCCACTGCGGCCATAGTCAAAGCTGGCAAGCACTGCCTCCATCGCATCGCGCAGGTCGTTCAACGCGGCCTCGCCGGCGTCCATCGGGCCGAGCATATCCACCAGCAATACCTGCTGATCCAGATGCCGGAAATGCTGTTCAAAAAAGCCCCGCACAACAAAATCACGATAGTAATTGAAGCGCGCCTGGCACTCCGCCCACCAACTACCCTGCTCGCCCGCGCTATGTCGATTGGCAAGCAGCAGCGGGACAAATTGCAGCATTTGTGGCGCAACATCACTGCCGGGCTGGAGAAAACGCGCTGGCTGATTACGCGACAAACCGGCCTCACTACGGCAGCGCAGCAGGAACTGCCGCCACTGCTCAGTCAAATCAACCAGCTGAACCGCGTCCACCGGGGCAGCGGGGTCAAGGCCCAGCAACGTGTCTCTCAACGGTCCCGCGAGGGAGCGGCGCGGCTCGGCTTCGAGCCATTGCCGCATCTGCTCGCACCATTGTCCGTAGTCGAGCTGCAGCAACGGCAGATCAAGCAGCCACTCACCGGGGTAATCGATAATCTCCAGCCGCAGCTGGCGGGTGGATTGCAGCTTGCGCAGCAAGCCTTGCGGGCGAAAGCGCAGATCTATCACCACCCGTGAGAGGTCGCTGGTGGAGTCAGGCCAGCGCGCGGGCTGCGCCGACAAGGCGCCCAACGACTCCAGATAGGGGAAGGCACGCTCCACATTATCGCGCTGCCAGCGTACCGATTCGAGCCGGTCAAAGGGCGCACGCCGGGACAGCAGGCCTTTGTTGTGGTTCTCCAACTGGTTAATCAAGCTGGTGATAAAGGTAGTCTTGCCGGCCCCACTCAGGCCGGTTACTCCGACTCTCAAACGCTGCTGTCCCAGTCCCTCGGCACGTTGTGCCACTTGCTTGAACCAGTTCGCAGAATTATTTGGCACGGTGCAGGCACTCCAGAAATCATTTATGGTCTATGACCAGTATTACACAACCACCCCAGGCAAAGAGGCACCCCCTAATGGCGTATTCGGATTCCCACAGCAAGGCTATCGGTTACCTTCTCTGGATTTTCGGATTTATGGGTGCACACCGCTTCTACTATGGCAGACCCTGGACCGGCACCCTGTGGTTCTTCACCCTTGGGTTGTTCTTTATCGGCTGGATTATCGACCTGTTTCTGATCCCGAGCATGGATCGCGCCGCTGACCGTCGCTTCCGTACCGGGCGGATCAATTTCAACCTCACCTGGATTCTATTGACCTTCCTTGGCTTATTTGGTGCCCATCGTCTTTACATGGGCAAGTGGATCACCGCCATCATCTACTTCTTCACCGGCGGGCTATTTTTGATCGGCATTCTTTACGACTACTGGACACTGAACGAACAGATTTCTGTCGAGAACATGCGGCGCGAGTGGTAAACACGCCAGCACCGGACACAAAAAAGCCGTCGCATAACGACGGCTTTTTTGCATGACCGCAACTTATACCGGGTCGTTGCGGGTCAGCAGCTCTTCGGGCAGGTGCTGGATGTAATCATCCTGCTGAGGCGGCATTTGTACGTGAAACCCTTGAGCGTTCAGATTCTCCATGACCTTGAGCACGTCTTCCTGCGCCAGCTTGCGCTCGGCACTCAACTCCAGATCCATGGCATGCTCGAGCCGCCCCACGTACTGCAACAAGGCAGCCGGCAGTTCATCCAGCGCCGCGCCCGTGGGAAGGTACAGATACATACCCTGGCGCTTGCTGCTGCGATAGATAGAGCAAGGCAAGCTCATTCGGCCACCTCCAGCGCGTTGTTGGCTGCGTTGAGCAACGCATCGCCGAGCAGTGCTCGCCGCCACCCGGTCAACTCCTCCGGCAAGCTGTAGGGTCCGCTGGGATAACCAGTGCGCACCATTGCCTCCAATACCTTTTTACGCAGCATGATTTCCGGCGCGATACCACGGCGTTCGGCTTCCTGCTGGCCCACCTTGCGAAGACGCTTGAGCAGACGGTTGGCTGCAGCCGGCAAGGGCTCTGGCAAGGCCTCGGGGTAGTCCGCCGGCGCCACTGCCTGACCCTCTCGAATCAGACGCAGCAGGGTTTCGCCTTCGTGGCGTACGGTACGCGGATGCATATCCTCAATCCGCGACAGCGCTTGCAGCGAGTCAGGCCGGCGCTGGGCCAGCGGGCAGAGCGTTCGCTCGCGCAGTAGCCGGTTACGCGCAACATCACGTGCGCGTGATTCGCGCTCGCGCCAGGCGGCAATGACCTGCAGCACGGCGAGATCGGCAGGTTCCAGGCGCCAGGCCTGCTTCACGTGTTGATAAGCCAAGGCCGGCTCGATGACCTGCCCGCTGGCGGCCACCTGCTCAGCGGTGTCGGCCAATAGCCAATCAGTCAGCCCGGCAGCTTCCAGACGTGGCGCCATGATGCGATACAGCTCGGCCAGGTGCTGGGCGTCACGCGCGGCATACTCCACCTGCGCGGCGCTCAACGGGCGCTGTAGCCAGTCAGAGCGGGTTTCATCCTTGGGCAGATCGATCTGCAGCAACTCGCTGACCAGCCGCGAATAGCCCATGGAGAAATCCATACCCAGAAACGCGGCTGCCAGCTGCGTATCAAACAGCGGGCTTGGCAGCGCACCGCACAGGCGCGAAAAGACCTCCAGGTCCTCGCTGCAGGCATGCAGGACTTTCACTACCGCCGGATCCTCTAGCAAAGCAACCAGCGGGGCCCAGTCGGTAATTGCCAGCGGATCAATCAATACCGCCTGCTCGCCATCACCAACCTGAATCAGGCCAGCAATGGGATAAAAGGTTTCCGTGCGAACGAACTCGGTATCCACCGCAACAAAGGGCAGGCTCTGCCAGTGTCGGCACCAGCGCGCGAGCTCGGCGTTATCATCAATCATCAGGGTTTTTGCCAACGGCGTAGTCATGGGCGGCCTTATGTGTAAACTGGCCGCAGTATAACTGATCAACCGCCGCCCTGCCGCGCCCGGAGCGTACTGATCAGCCCTGCCTGTATCAGGCTGTGAAGCGCTACAACGAATAGCCTGGCTGCGTTTTTGCAGCGTCTAGCGGACCTGCAGACCAACAATCGGTGGGTGAGCCGAAGCCTCGGCCAGGACTTCATTGCTAGAGCGCTTCAAGTTTGACCGGGATCAACCGATATAAGAGGGTGACAACGGATACTGGCGTTCTGCTGACGCCAATCTGTCGACCGTTCCTGTTTCCACCGTGCTCTGGAGTATGCATGCGTTTTCTTCAACACCTGCCGCTGAAATACAAGTTCTGGGCACTCAATGGCGTCGCCTTTGCTGCCACCCTGGCACTGGTACTAGTTGCCCTCGGCGTAGAGCAGCGAACGATTGAGCACAGCCGACAGCAATTGGCCCAGGCCATTGCCGCCAGCCCTGCTACGCAGGCGCAGGCCGACGGGGTGCAGTGGATCAACGCACCCGCAGGGCAAAGCGGCAGCAACCGCTGGGTCGATGCCACAGCCCTGGGCAATCAGCAGGCACAGCGCTTCACCGGTGCCTGGTTGGCTGGCGACGGCAAAGCGCTGGCGGTCGAGCGTCAGGACTTCATGCAGCTGCTCGTGGCCAGAGCGCCCCTGTATGCCGGGGTTGTCTTCGCGCTGATGCTGCTGGTACTGCTGGTCTCGCAAATGCTGATCTCGTTTATTACCCAGCATATTCTGGCCCTGCGCGACGTCATGATTTCAGTGCAGAACAGCGGCGACCTGACCCTGCGGGCTAAGGCCGATTCACGCGATGAAGTGGGCTCCATGGCCCGCGCGTTCAACGCCATGCAGCAATCCCAGCAACAGGTCGTCTCCTCGGTGCGCCAGGCCGCTCAGGAATTGGACCAACGCGCAATGGCAATGGCAGGGCTGATGAGCCAGGTCCGCGATGGCATGGTGTTGCAACAGGGCGAAACCGATCAGGTGGCCGCAGCCGTCAACGAGATGAGCGCTACCGTGCAGGACATTGCCGGCAGCACTGCCCTGTCGCGCGACCAATCCACTCAGGCCAACAGTCTAGCGACACGTGGGCGCGATCAGGTGCTGCAGGTACGCCAGACCATCACAGGCCTGGTCACCAGCATCGACCGCTGCACCGAGCATATGCACCAGCTGTCGAGCCACAGCCAGGAGATCAGCGGTGTTGTGCGGGTAATCCGTGAGATTGCCGAGCAGACCAACCTGCTGGCCTTGAACGCTGCGATTGAAGCAGCCCGTGCCGGTGAGTCAGGGCGCGGCTTTGCGGTAGTCGCCGACGAGGTTCGCGCACTGGCACAACGGGTCCAGACCTCGACCGATGACATCCAGCGCATGATCGAAGCGCTGCAGGGCGGTACAGCCGTCGCTGTGGAAGACATGCAGGCCAGCGCCGGACTGACCCATGCCTCGGTTGATCAGGTGGCCGACGCGGGCGAATCGTTGCACGAAATTGCGGCCGCGGTCAGTCAAATCAGTGAAGGCAACAGCGAAATTGCATCCGCCGTGGAACAGCAAAGTCAGGTCGCCGATGCCATCACCCAGAGTGTGGTGGAGATTCGCGACGTTACCGAACGCACTGTTCAGCAGACAATCAGCAGCGCTGAAACCAGTGACCAGCTGGCTCGCCTGGCCAATCAGCTAAGCGAAGCTGTCAGCCGGCTGCGCACCTGAGGACACACCGGGCGGCGGCTCGCCGCCCGGCCTTGCCCTCTCCCTTACTCCAGCACAATGCGGCCGGCATTATTGCTCAGCGTGCTGGCGCCGATACCCTTTACTGCCGTCAGCGACTCAACCGACGCAAAGGCACCGTTCTCGTCACGGTAAGCGACAATGGCCTCGGCCTTGGCTTCGCCAATGCCCTGCAGCACTTCGGCCATTTCTGCCGCGCTGGCGGTGTTGATGTTGACGGTCGGGCCTGCTGCATCATCAGCCCAGGTAGGAGCTGCCAGCAGGCAGCTGACAACCAGAGCCATCGCACTCAATAACTGACGCATGTTACTTCCTCCATGTGATTGGTTAACGCCGCACTGAAGGAACAGACTTCAGCCACTATCCCTGCGGCTCACGCAAGCTAGAACAAAAAAGGCCGCAGAGCGATATGCTCTGCGGCCTTGATGTGATCTGACTCGCAGCTTGCTTGGCAGATACTTACTGAGCGTCGAACCCGCGCTGCAGATCAGCCCTGAGATCAGCAACCTCTTCAAGCCCGATCGCCAGGCGAATCAGCCCGTCCCGAATACCTGCGGCTTCACGCGCTTCCGGCGTCAGGCGACCATGGGTGGTCGTTGCCGGGTGCGTGATGGTGGTCTTGGCGTCACCCAGGTTGGCGGTGATGGACACCAGTCGCGTGGCATCAATAAACCGCCACGCTGCCTCACGCCCGCCCTTGAGTTCAAAACTGACCACGGCACCGAAGGCCGACTGCTGCGCCTTGGCCAACGCGTGCTGCGGGTGCGACGGCAGGCCACTGTAGTAAACGTGCTCCACCTCAGGGCGCTGCTCCAGCCACTCGGCAATCTGCTGTGCCGACTCACAGTGCGCGCGCATGCGCAGGCGCAGCGTTTCCAGGCCCTTGAGAAATACCCAGGCATTGAACGGGCTGAGGGTGGGGCCTGCTGTGCGCAGGAAACCGACCAGCTCCTGCATCTGCTCACGCCGACCGACCACAACGCCGCCCAGGCAACGACCCTGACCATCGATGTACTTGGTAGCAGAGTGAACAACAATATCCGCGCCCAAACTCAGCGGCTTTTGCAGGGCTGGCGTGCAAAAACAATTATCAACCACCAGCTTGGCGCCGTGCTCACGTGCCAACGCGCCCAGTGCACCGATATCGGCCAGTTCCGCCAGCGGGTTGGAAGGCGATTCGATAAACAGCATGCGCGTATTCGGCTTGAAGGCGGCACGCCAGGCGTCCAGATCAGAAAGCGGCACATAGTCCACTTCTATGCCAAAACGCTTGAAGTACTTCTCGAACAGACTGACGGTTGCGCCAAACACCGCACGCGAGACCAGAATATGGTCACCGGCCGAGCACAGACTCATGACGGTCGCCATTATGGCTGCCATGCCCGATGCCGTAGCCACCGCCTGTTCGCCCCCTTCGAGCTGCGCCATACGCTCCTCAAAGGTACGAACAGTCGGGTTCATGTAACGCGAGTAGACATTACCCTCGGCTTCGCCGGCAAAGCAGGCGGCCGCATCTGCAGCACTGCGAAAGACGTAGCTTGAGGTCAGAAACAGCGCCTCGCCATGTTCAGCCTCGGGCGTGCGGCGCTGACCGGCGCGCACGGCCAGCGTATCGAAGCCGGCACCATCCAGATCACTGTCCAGGCGCCCTGCTTGCCATTGTTCACTCATCAGTCAAAACCCCTTCACAGCGGCCAGCGCCGCCGATCTCAATTATTGTGCAGATCGATAATGGCGCTGACGCGCTCGACGGTCGATTTGGCCGCGTCGTTGCGCGCCTGCTCGATGCGATCCAGATACTGTTCGTTGACGTCGCCGGTCACGTATTGGCCGTCAAATACCGCACAATCGAAGGCATCGATCTTGACCTTACCACCACCGACAGCCTCTTTCAGGTCTTCCAGATCCTGATACACCAGCCAGTCGGCACCGATCAGCTCCGCCACCTCTTCGGTGGTACGCCCGTGAGCAATCAGCTCATGCGCACTGGGCATGTCGATCCCATAGACGTTGGGATAACGCACCGCCGGTGCCGCCGAGCAGAAGTAGACCTTCTTGGCCCCGGCCTCGCGGGCCATCTGGATAATCTGTTTACAGGTGGTGCCGCGAACAATGGAGTCGTCTACCAGCAGCACATTCTTGCCACGAAACTCAAGGTCGATCGCGTTGAGTTTCTGCCGTACCGATTTCTTGCGCGCAGCCTGACCCGGCATGATGAAGGTACGGCCGATGTAGCGGTTCTTGACGAAGCCTTCGCGGAACTTTACGCCCAGCTGGTTCGCCAGCTCGACCGCCGAGGTGCGGCTGGTGTCGGGAATCGGAATGACCACGTCGATGTCGTGTTCAGGGCGCTCGCGCTGGATCTTCTCGGCCAGTTTCTCGCCCATGCGCAGGCGCGCCTTGTAGACGGATACGCCGTCCATCAGCGAGTCAGGACGAGCCAGATAAACGTGCTCGAAGATACAGGGAGCATACTGGGGGTTCTCGGCACACTGGCGGGTGAACAGCTGACCATCTTCAGTGATGTAGACCGCCTCACCCGGCGCCAGGTCGCGAATCAGGGTAAAGCCAAGGACATCCAGCGCCACGCTTTCGGAGGCGATCATATACTCGACACCCTGGTCGGTGTGGCGCTGGCCGAACACGATCGGGCGGATGCCATGGGGGTCGCGGAAACCGACAATGCCGTAACCGGTAACCATGGCTACAGAGGCGTATCCGCCTACACAGCGGCGGTGCACCTGGCTGACCGCGGCAAATACATCCTCTTCGGTCGGCTGCAGCTTGTTGCGTACTGCCAGCTCGTGAGCGAACACGTTCAGCAGCACTTCGGAATCGGAGGTGGTATTGACGTGACGCAGATCTGACTCGTAAATCTCGCGCGACAGGCGCTCCACATTAGTCAGGTTGCCGTTGTGGGCCAACGTAATACCGTAGGGCGAGTTGACGTAGAACGGCTGCGCTTCAGCCGAGCTGGAGCTGCCGGCGGTCGGATAGCGCACGTGGCCGATACCCATGTTGCCCACCAGGCGCTGCATGTGGCGCTGGTGAAAAACGTCACGGACCAGACCATTATCCTTGCGCAAAAACAGCCGACCGTGCTCGCAGGTCACAATGCCGGCGGCGTCCTGGCCGCGATGCTGCAGGACGGTCAGAGCATCATAGAGCGCCTGATTGACGTTCGACTTGCCCACTATGCCAACAATGCCACACATGCCTGAGTACCTTCTTGATTGGGAGGCGGCGCATTCCGGGACACCCGGATCAGCGTCCCGCCATTTGCAGAATGAGGTTTTTCGACCAGTCCGCGACCAGCAGAAAATGCGGAATGACAACGGACTCGCGCCACCAGGTGTCGGCCTCGACCGGAGCCAGACTGAGCAGCCCTACAGCCACCACGACCAGCAGCGCGCCCCGGGCGGCACCAAACACCATGCCGAGGAAGCGATCAGTACCGCTCAATCCAGTCGCTATCACCAACTGGCCGATCAGATAGTTGATTAGCCCGCCCAGCAACAGCGTCATCACAAAAAGAATGGAACAGGCAGCAATGACTCGCAGCGACGGTGTCTCGATATAAGGAGCCAGCAGCTCAGCCAGCGCACCGCCGAACAGCCAGGCAACCAGCCCGGCGATAACCCAGGTCAGCAAAGACAAGGCTTCCTTGACGAAACCTCTGGTCAGACTAATCAGGGCGGAAACCACAATGATGGCGACGATTGCCCAGTCAACCCAGGTCAAAGACACGATTAAATACCCTGCTCAACAAAGGCCGACATTCTAGCAGAGCTATTCGGGCCATCGAAACAAGCAAAAACGCGACAACTCAACCGCGCCCGCTGGAAGCGTCATACGCTACCACCAACCCCTTGTTGCCACGCTTGCGCTCCAGCTCGTCACGCAGGCGATTGGCCGCCTCACGGCTGGCAAGCGGCCCGACATAGACGCGGGTAATCGCATTGCCCTGCACCGTCACGGCATGGGTGTAGGCGTTGTAACCCTGGGTACGCAGCGTCTGACTCAGCCCCTCGGCGTTGGCGGCGCTGGAAAAGCTGCCCAGCTGAATTACCCAGTCGCCAGTGGCAGGTGGGGCCGGCTCCGGGGCCGGCTCAGGCGCTGCGGTGACGGTTTCAGGTTCAGGGGCAGGCTCAACAACAGATGCTGGCTCCGGAGTAGCGACCGGCTCCACCGGCGCGGGCGCTGGGTCAAGCGTCTCCGGCATCGCGGCGACCGTCGGTGCCGGCGGCAGCTCAGCCGACTCTACCGGGGCAATCGGCTCACGATCAAGCAGTGGCGCCTCGGGCACCTCCACCTCGACCTGAACCGTCTCATCCTGCCCGGACAGCAGCATGGGCAAAAAAACCACGGCAGCGACAATCAGTACGACAGCACCAATGATGCGCTGTTTGAGACGTTCATCCATCCTGCTTACCCCGGCTAATTACGATAGCCAGAGTATGGCGTCGGCGACGCAGAAAAACGACCCGAAAATGACAATTTCAGTATCAGTAGACGTTTCGCTCAATGCCGACTCCAACGCCGCCGCGATAGAGGCACACGACTGAACCTGCTCACCAGTCGCGTCAAGAGCCTGTTGCAGCTGGTGCGCGGAACGACTGCGCGGGCTTGGCAGCGGCGCCACGAACCAACGCTCGAACGTACCGGCCAACGGCGCCAACACGCCCGGCAGGTCCTTATCAGCCAACAGACCAAATACCGCAACACGCGGGCGCTGGCCCTGCTGAACCAGGGATTCGGCCAGAAAGGCTGCCGCATGCGGGTTGTGCCCCACGTCCAGCACCAGACGGCGGCGCTGCCCTTGCCAATCTATCTCGCGCGACTCCAGCCGCCCGGTTGCACTGGCCGCAGCCAGCGCCTCACCCAAAGCTGCGTCAGGCAGGTCCAGCCCGGCCGCCCAAAAGGCGTGAACCGCCACTGCCAGATTGTCGCGCGGTAAGCGCACCGGCGGCAGCAGCAGCGACCGCGCCGCGCCAACACCGCCCTCGCCGCTCAACTGCCAATGACCATCCGGCTGCACCTGCACAGTGAAGTCTCGATCACGTTGGACCAACTGGCAGCCAAGGCGCTCAACCGCCTGGACAAAGGTATCGGGCAGCTCTCGCTCGCCACTGACCACCGGACGTTCATGGCGCAAGATACCGGCCTTCTCGGTGGCCACCGAGGCCCGTGTGTTGCCCAGATACTCCTGATGGTCGATACCGATGCTGGTCACCACCGCAACATGAGCATCGACCACATTGACCGCATCCAGACGGCCGCCCAGCCCCACTTCCAACACCACGGCGTCCAGCTCTGCGCGCTTGAACAGCCACAGCGCCGCTAGGGTGCCAAACTCGAAATAGGTCAGGGAGATATCGCCGCGCAGCTCATCAATGGCAGCAAAGGCAGCGCACAGGCTGGCGTCATCGGCCAACTGCCCATCAAGACGCACACGCTCGTTGTAGTGCACCAGATGCGGCGACGTATAGCAGCCGGTGCGCAGGCCGCTGCGGCGCAACAGGGCTTCCAGTGCGGCGCAGGTTGACCCCTTGCCGTTGGTGCCGGTGACGGTAAAAACCAGCGGGGCCGGAGTGAGCACGCCCAGTCGCTCTGCGACCAACCGTACCCGCTCCAGCCCCATGTCGATCTCGCTGGGGTGCAACCCTTCCAGCCGAACCAGCCAATCGGCCAGACTGCGTGCACTCATATCAGACCTCGACAACCTCCGCACTGCCCTCCGGCGCCGGCGCGCCGGTCAGCATGGCCAGGATGCTGGCCAGGCGATCACGCATGTCACCGCGCGACACGATCATATCCAGCGCACCATGATCCAGCAGGAACTCACTGCGCTGGAAGCCCGGCGGCAACTTCTCACGCACAGTCTGCTCGATAACCCGCGGCCCGGCAAAACCGATCAGCGCATTGGGTTCAGCAACGTTGAGGTCACCCAGCATGGCCAGACTGGCGGAAACGCCGCCGTATACCGGGTCAGTCATGACCGAGATAAAGGGGATACCCTCCTCACGCAGGCGTGCCAGCGCCGCGCTGGTCTTGGCCATCTGCATCAGGGAGAACAGGGCTTCCTGCATACGCGCTCCGCCGGAGGCGGAGAAACAAATGAAGGGGATACGCTCCTGCAGGGCGATTTCTGCGCCGCGTACAAAGCGGGCGCCAACTACACTGCCCATCGAGCCGCCCATGAAGTTGAATTCAAAGGCGCTGGCGACAATCGGAGACCCCTTCAGCGCGCCCTGCATGACAACCAGCGCATCTTTCTCGCCGGTTTCTTTCTGGGCGGCCGTCAGGCGGTCCTTGTACTTCTTGCTGTCGCGGAACTTCAGGCGATCCACCGGCTCCAGCTCGGCGCCAATCTCAGTGCGCCCTTCAGCATCGAGGAAGATATCCAGACGGCGGCGGGCGCCAATACGCAGGTGATGACTGCACTTGGGGCAGACATCCAGATTTTTCTCCAGCTCCGGCCGATACAGTACCGCGTCACAGGACGGGCATTTGCGCCACAGTCCCTCGGGTACACTGCTCTTCTGTGCTTCGGAGCGCACAATGGAGGGAATCAGTTTGTCCACCAACCAGTTGCTCATCGCCTTTCCTTCTCTGTTATCAGCTCAGTCAACACTGCCAGCGGGCAGTGGACGTTGTTCAGTGGTCCATGGCGCCGCGCATCTCGGCAATGATGGCCGAAATCGCCTTGCGCGCTGCATCCGGATTATCGGCATTGGCCGCAATCTGATTAACCAGCACAGACCCGACCACAACGCCATCGGCTACCTCACCAACCGCTGCGGCAGTAGCGCCGTCGCGGATACCGAAGCCAACACCAATCGGCAAGTCGGTTACCGTACGCAGCATGTCCAATTTGTTTGCTACATCGGTGACGTCCAAAGCACTGGACCCGGTCACACCTTTCAGAGAAACATAATAGACATAGCCGCTGGCCTGCTGACAAATTGAGCGCGCACGCTCGAGCGTAGTGGTCGGCGCCAACAGAAAAATAGTGTCCAGCCCACGCGCCTTGAACAGCGGCACCACGTCAGCTGCCTCTTCCGGCGGCAGGTCTACGGTCAGCACGCCATCAACGCCGGCTTCAGCCGCCTCACGGGCAAATTCATCATAGCCCATGCGCTCGACCGGGTTGAGATAGCCCATCAGCACCACCGGCGTCTCGTTATCACGCTGACGAAACTCGGCAACCATCTGCAACACCTGACGCAGGCTCACCTCGTGGGCCAGCGCACGCTCCATGGCGAGCTGGATCACCGGGCCATCAGCCATCGGGTCGGAGAACGGAATACCCAGCTCAATGACGTCGGCACCGGCTGCAACCAGGTCATGCATCAGCGGCAGGGTTACCGCCGGGGCAGGATCACCGGCAGTAATGTAAGGGATCAGCGCCTTGCGGCCAGCGGCCTGCAGGGCGGAAAAACGGGCTTGAATTCGGCTCATGGATAACTCGACTAGATGCTGATGCCGTCAATGCCGGCGACGGTGTGAATGTCCTTGTCGCCGCGACCGGACAGGTTGATCACGACGATCTGCTCGGGGCTCATGCTGGCTGCCAGCTTCATGCCGTAGGCCACCGCATGACTGGACTCCAGTGCCGGCATGATGCCTTCGACGCGGGTCAGCTCGCGGAACGCGTGCAACGCCTCATCGTCAGTCGCATCGACATACTCAACCCGACCGACGTCCTTCAGCCAGCTGTGCTCAGGGCCAACGCCCGGATAGTCGAGACCAGCGGAGACGGAGTGGGTCTCAATGATCTGCCCCGCCTCATCCGACATCAGGTAGGTGCGGTTGCCATGCAGAACACCCGGCTGACCGGCACTCAGCGGCGCGGCGTGCTCACCTGTCGCGATGCCGTGGCCACCGGCCTCGACCCCGAACATGCGCACGCCCTCATCATTCAGGAACGGATGGAACAGACCGATCGCGTTGGAGCCACCGCCGACACAGGCAACCAGCGCGTCAGGCAGACGACCGGCCTGGGCCAGGCACTGCTCGCGCGCCTCACGGCCGATGACGCACTGGAAGTCGCGCACCAGCTCGGGGTATGGGTGCGGGCCTGCGACGGTGCCGATGATGTAGAAGGTATCGTCGATGTTGGTGACCCAGTCACGCATCGCCTCGTTCATGGCATCTTTGAGCGTACGCGAACCGGAGGTGACCGGAATCACCTCAGCACCCAGCAACTTCATGCGATACACGTTGAGCGCCTGACGACGAACATCTTCTGCGCCCATGTAAACCTGGCATTTCAGGCCCAGACGCGCAGCGACCGTCGCCGTCGCCACACCGTGCTGACCGGCACCGGTTTCGGCGATCACCCGCGGCTTGCCCATGTGCTTGGCCAACAGCGCCTGACCGATAGTGTTATTCACCTTGTGGGCGCCGGTGTGGTTAAGGTCTTCGCGCTTGAGGTAGATCTGCGCGCCACCGACCTTTTGCGTCAAGCGCTCAGCCAGGTACAGCGGCGAAGGCCGGCCCACGTAAAAGGCCAGATCCCGGTCAAACTCCGCCTGAAAGGCAGGGTCATCGGACAACGTGCGATAAAGACGCTCCAGCTCATCCAGCGCGTCCATCAGGGTTTCAGAAACAAAGCGGCCGCCGTACGGGCCAAAGTGGCCTCGCGCGTCGGGCACCGCAGAAAAATCGATGGAATTGGAGTCAGACACGCTTCACCTCTTGAACAAACGCGTTAATTTTTGCCACATCCTTGATGCCCTTGGCCGCCTCTACACCACCGCTGACATCCACGGCCCAGGGCTGCATTTCATCTATCGCCTGACGCACATTGCCGGCGGCCAGGCCGCCGGCCAGCACCAGATTCCAGTCCCGCTCGCGCGGTACCAGCCGCCAGTCAAAGACCTCACCCGTGCCGCCGGGCACGCCGGGCTTGTAGCTATCAAGCAGAATGCCAGCTGCGCCTGGCCATTGCGCGGCCACGTCTTGCAGCTGATCAGCGCTGCGCACCCGCACCGCCTTGAGATACGGGCGACCGAACTGACGGCAATAGTCGTCACTCTCCTCGCCATGAAACTGCAGCAGATCCAGTGGCACCTCTGCCAGAACCGCGCGCACAGCCGCAGGCTCGGCATCAACAAACAAGCCAACCGTGGTTACAAAAGGAGGCAATGCGGCCACGATGCGCGCCGCCTGGGCGGCATCGACTGCGCGAGGACTGGGAGCGTAAAACACCAGGCCAATGGCGTCGGCACCGGCTGCAGCTGCGGCCAGCGCGTCCTGCTCGCGGGTAATGCCACATATCTTGATTCGGGTCATCGCCTGAGGGCTTACCTGTCTGGTTTCAAAGGGGATCGATGTTAGCAGATAGGGACACAGGCGTCAGTTCAGCACATCCGGCAGCGCGGACAGAAAGTGCGGCCCCAGGTAGCGGTGCGGCAAGTCGAACTCCGGCGGGTAGGTTACATCCACCAGGTACAGGCCATAGGCTGGCGCTGTCAGGCCACCCTGGGCGCGATCCCGGGCAGCCAACACCTGGGCGGCCCAGCCGACCGGCTGCTCGCCACAGCCGATCTGCATCAGTACCCCGGCGATGTTACGCACCATGTGATGCAGGAACGCATTGGCACGGATATCCAGCACAATGAACCGGCCAAACTCCAGCAGCTCAAGGTGATGAATAGTCTTGATCGGCGACTTGGCCTGGCAGCCGACCGCCCGATACGAAGTAAAGTCGTGGGTCCCTACCAGCACCTTGGCTGCGGCACGCATACGCTCGATATCAAGCGGGCGATAGTTCCAGGTCACCTCGTGAGCCAGATGCGCCGGCCGAACCGGATCGTTATAGATGACGTAACGATATCGGCGAGCCTGGGCAGAAAAGCGGGCATGAAAGTCTTGCCCGACAGGCAACACCCAGCTCAGGGAGATGTCCGGCGGCAGATTGGCATTGGCGCCGTGAATCCAGTTGCGCGGGGAGCGAACGGCGTCGCTGTCAAAGTGAATGACCTGACAGGAGGCATGCACGCCGGCATCGGTGCGCCCGGCACAGAATATCTGTACAGGGTGATTGGCAACCCGGCTCAATGCCTTCTCGACCGCTTCCTGTACGCTGGGCACGCCCTTTTGCTGACGCTGCCAACCACGGTAGGCGGTACCTCGGTACTCCACGCAAGCGGCCACCCTGGAAACAACAGCGGCCGCCTCGGGGGCGGCCGCTGAGGTTATTGCATCATCTACCATCAGTCAGTCAGGCGCTCCATCAGACTGCGCGCTTCCTGCTGCTGCTGCTCGCTACCCTCATCAACCACTTCGTTAAGGATATCGCGAGCACCTTCCTGGTCACCCATATCGATATAGGCACGGGCCAAGTCCAATTTGGTCGCGCACTCATCGGTGCCAGACAGGAAGTCGAACTCGTCGTCTTCATCCAGAGTATCGCCCACTGTGTCCTCCGTGGCGCTGTCAATCGGGGTCAGGTCGGCGTCATCCAGCTCAGGCAACTCAAAGGAGTCCAGACTATCGCCCTGCTCTTCAGCAGCCGGCAGTTCCAGGTCATCGAGCGCATCGGTCGGTGGCAGTTCTGCCTCCAGATCAGACAGCGATGCGTCAGACAGGTCCAGCGACTCCTCCGCCGCAGGCTCACCTGAAGCTGCTGGCGAGTCCATGGACTCGAACTCAGCGATCAGGCTGTCCGCCTCCAGATCCTCTGTCATGGACAGGTCAAAGTCAGCATCCAGCGTTGCCGCTGGCTCTTCTGGCGGCAGCTCGGTTGCC
Organism: Halopseudomonas pachastrellae; assembly: GCF_900114765.1. Lineage (GTDB taxonomy): Bacteria > Pseudomonadota > Gammaproteobacteria > Pseudomonadales > Pseudomonadaceae > Halopseudomonas > Halopseudomonas pachastrellae. The sequence goes on along the minus strand of NZ_FOUD01000015.1, from coordinate 30,922 downwards.
GACTCCGGCAGTTCGAAGCTATCGGTATCCAGTTCAAAATCGGACAGATCGAACTCGTCTGCCGCGTCTGCAGACGCCGGCGCCGGCTCAACAGGTGCAGCGAAATCGAGCGGCTCTTCCGCAGGCTGTTCCGCTACCGGCTCATCCAGGTCAAAGTCGAGATCAAAGCCATCATCTTCAGCTGCGGCCGGCTCTGCAGGTGCCTCTGCCAGCACGTCTTCGAAGGGCACTTCCTCCGCCGGCTTGTCAGCAGCATCATCGCCAAGATCAAACTCGCTGAAATCAAAATCCATGTCGTCTTCAGCGACATCGACTGCCGGCGCGGGTGCATTCAGCTCGTCGTCTTCCTGCAGTACCACCGCCGCAGCACCGACCGCAGCAGCGGCCATCAGCGGGAAGCGCGCATCCAGTTCGGCGATACGATCAGCCTGGTTGCCCTTGGCTTCGAGTACCGCGCGCTGGTCGCGATAACCTTCGGCATTCTCCAGCAGACCTTCGACTTCCATCAGTTTCAGGCGCAGGTCATCACGCTCTGGCTCGGCAGCGATAGCATCAGCCAGCACATCGTGCGCTTCCTGCGGCTTGCCATAGGCCAGCAGCGCATCCGCTTCAACGAGCGGGTCAGCTGCCAGGCTCATATCATCCTGCTCGCCGTCATCGCTACCGGCCAGCGCAACGTTGAAGTCGTCCGACTCAGCTTCGGCGGCTTCTGACTTATCGTCGGCCGCATTGGCGATGAAGTTGTCAGCCATTTCGGCCTCGCGCCGCGCATTACGACGAGACAGCGACATCAGCACCAGCAACAGCAACAAAATGGCGACCACACCACCACCGATCAGCAGCATCTGATTTTGCATCAGCCCCTGCAGCAGGGAGGTCGGGTCCTTGGCGGCAGGTTCTGCCGGCGCTGCAGGTTCTGCCGGAGCAACTGGCTCAGACACTGGCGCAGGCTCTGCCTCAACGTCTGCCGGCGCAGAGGCGACAGCCGGCTCTTCTTCGACGACCGGCGCCTCTTCGCTGACAGTCTCATCCGCAGGCGCACCATCAATGGCCTCGACATCAGCGGCCAGCTCATCGGTACTGGCGGTAGACTCGGCAGCATCGCCCGCCTCGTCAGTTGCCTCATCGGCCACCACCGGCTCAGCTTCGACTGCCGCATCTTCGCTATCGACAAGGTCTTGCAGGTCAGCCTGCGGCTCGGGCGTCAGCTCGGTGTTTTCACCACCGCCCGCAACCTGCTCCTGCAGCGATGCCAGCTGGGCATCTTTCAGTTCGAGCAGGCGTTGCAGGGTTTCTACCTGGCCCTGCACATCGCTCAGGCGATCATTCAACTCGGCCTTCTCACGCTCGGCCGAGTCCAGTTGTTCTTTAGTGCGGTCCAGCGCGTCACGCAGCTGTGTCGACTCAGCACCGTTACCGGCAGCCGAATCACCACCACCTTCAGCGGCGTTTTCATCGGCGCCAGACACCAGGCGCAGAGAGTCCTCACCACTGACAGCTTCAGGCGCCGCACCAGCGCTCTCGCGTGGGCGAGCGTCCAGTTGCGGAGCACTGGCCTCAGCGCTTGCCGGAGCGCGCCCTTCACGCCAGGCGCGATTCTGCGCCGCGACTTCAGCCACCGCCTCACTGTTGCTGCGACGGCCTGCCTGTTCGGCAGTTGGCAAGGTCAGGTTTTGCCCGGCCTTGAGCTGGTTGATGTTGCCGTTACTGAACGCACCGGGGTTGAGGTCCTGAATCGCCAGCATGGTCTGATGCACACTGGCACCCTGCGGGCGATTGCGCAGCGCCAGCTCCCAGAGAGTGTCAGAGCGGCTGGTTGTCACACGCCCATCACGGGCCGACGCAGGAGCTGCAGTAGTTTGAGTAGTGCCTCCAGAGACCGCAGCTGCGGAGGCCCGACCTGCAGCACTGGGCTGCGCAGGCGCTACGCGCGGCGTGGGCATTGCACCGCTGCTGGACGGGGCGCGGACAGAGCTGCTGCTGACGACCGGCGTGGGCTGGTACAGCGGCGGATCGAGGAGAACGGTGAACTCGCGCAGGACCTTGCCAGAAGGCCAGCGCACCTCCATGAGGAAGTTCAGGAAAGGTTCGCTGACCGGACGGCTGGACGTCACTCGGATGACCGAGCGGCCATCAGGCTTGACGACCGGCTGGAATTTGAGATCGGTGAGAAAGAAGTTACGGTCGATGCCGGCACGACCAAAGTCGTCGGGAGAGGCCAGCGTGGTGCGAATTTCCTCGTTGGAGAGGTCTCGCACCTGCAACAGATCAATCTCTGCTTCAAGCGGCTGGTTCAATGACGACTGCAGATGGATATCGCCGACTCCCAACGCGTGAACCATTCCGGACGACATCACGGCACTTGCTGCGGCAACAGCGATAACCAATTTGCGAACCATAGCGTAAATCCTTTGCTTTTATCGTTTTTCCAGGCTTCTACGTGCCTGTTGCGACAAACCGGCCAATTGTTCTATCTCCCCACCCGGTTTTGCCACGCGCAGTCACGACGGCCAAACGGTTTCAGTTCCTGCAAACCTAACCTGCTTGATACAAAAACTCTAGCAAGTATCGATTACAAATAGTCTTTTATCAACAAGTCAGCAATCATCAGACTGTTAAGTGCGACACCTTTACGCAAATTATCAGACACAATCCACAAATGGATAGTGTTGGGCTGGCCTGCATCCTGGCGGACCCGTCCGACCCACACCTGATCGGAGCCCGTCGCATCGGTCACCGGCGTCGGGTAGCCACCCGCTTCAGCCTTGTCCAACACCTTGACACCCTTAGCCCGACGCAGCACGTTGATCACCTTTTGAGCATCAAGAGGCTCGGCGGTAGTGACCTGCATCATCTGCGCGGTGCCATAGAACAGCGGCACCATGACGCAGTTGGCCAGCACCGGCAGCGACGGCAACCCGAGCACCTCACCAATGCCTGCTACAAGGTCGCGCTCCTCGCGACTGGCGCCCGACTCGTCCAGGTCGCTGGCACAGGGCTGCAGATTAAAGGCCGATTGCTTGGCCAACGCACCACCCTTCTCGATCGGCTGACCGTTAAGCAGTCGGCCGGTTTCCATCGCCAGACCTTCGACCGCCGCCTTGCTATGGGTCGACATCGACTGATAGGTAGCAACACTCACCCGCTGCACCGGCGACATGCCATCGAGCACCTTGAGCACCAGCGCGCTCTGCAGGACCTGGCTGTCCGGGCAGGCAACCACGCGTCGCTGCACCGCATCGGCCAACGTTGCGGGGTTCACCTCGGCAACGACAGTAACGCCCTGCCCCGTCAGCAAACCGGTGGTATCGATCACCAGCGCGCCAGCATCACGAATCGCCGCGATATGCTGCAGGGCAAAATCACGATCCCCTGCAACGATGGCCAGCTTAACGCCGGCAAAATCAAAGCTGCTCAACGCCTCGACGCGCACGCTCTGACCATTGATCATGCGCCGCTCACCTGCCTCGTCATCGACATCAACCAGTCGCACCTGGCCAAAGGGGTAGCTGTGCTCTTCCAGCACATTGATCAGCATGTCACCAACCAGGCTGCTCACCCCAACAATTGCAATATCCGCTACGTTGCTCATCGCCCTGCCCTACATATTCATGTTGCACAAATACAAAGGGCACCCCGCCAACGACGGGGTGCCCTGATCAACCTCGGTCGCGCACGACCTCAGCCTTCCTGCAAAATCCTCAGCATGCGGCGCAGCGGCTCGGCAGCGCCCCACAGCAGCTGGTCACCCACGGTGAACGCCGACAGGTACTGCGAGCCCATGTTCAGCTTGCGCAGTCGGCCAACCGGCACACTCAGGGTACCGGTAACCGCGGTCGGGGTCAGGCCCGCCAGGGTGTCTTCCTTGGTATTGGGGATCACCTTGGACCAGGGGTTGTGCTCAGCCAGCAGCGACTCGATATCCGCCAGCGGCACATCCTTGTTCAGCTTGATGGTCAGCGCCTGGCTGTGGCAACGCATGGCACCGATGCGCACGCAGATACCATCAACCGGGATCGGACGACCGCTGCGACCAATGATCTTGTTGGTCTCGGCCTGCGCCTTCCACTCTTCACGGCTCTGACCGTTGGCCAGTTGCTTGTCGATCCACGGAATCAGACTGCCGGCCAGCGGCACGCCGAAGTTGTCAGCCGGGAAAGACTCGCTACGCAGCGTAGACGCAACGGTACGATCGATGTCCAGAATGGCGCTGGCCGGATCAGCCAGTTGATCAGCAACAGAAGCGTTGATCGCGCCCATCTGGCTGATCAGCTCGCGCATGTTCTGGGCGCCGGCACCGCTGGCCGCCTGATAGGTCATGGCGCTCATCCACTCAACCAGCCCCTGCTCAAACAGGCCACCCAGGCCCATGAGCATCAGACTGACAGTGCAGTTACCGCCAACAAAGGTTTTGACACCATCACGCAACGCCTGATCGATATTGCGACGGTTGACCGGGTCCAGCACGATGACGGCCTCATCTTCCATGCGCAGCGTGGAAGCCGCATCAATCCAGTAGCCTTTCCAGCCTTCAGCACGCAGCTTGGGGTACACCTCACTGGTGTAATCACCGCCCTGGCAGGTAATGATGACGTCCATCGGCTTGAGTGCTTCAAGGTCAAAAGCGTCCTTGAGCGCAGGAATGTCCTTACCAATATCCGGACCCTTGCCACCTACGTTGGAGGTAGTGAAAAACACCGGATCGATATCGGCAAAATCATTCTCGTCGCGCATGCGTTGCATCAGCACAGAGCCGACCATGCCACGCCAACCAACCAAACCAACTTGTTTCATAACAACAACCCCCGTGGGGTAACAGATTCAAAGACACATACGCCCGGCCGAGGCCGGGCGTAAATGGATAATCGGACAGATTACAGGTTTTTCAGTGCTGCTACCACGGCATCACCCATTTCCGCAGTGCCGACCTTGCGGCAACCAGCGGACTGAATGTCACCTGTACGCAAGCCCTGATCCAGCACCTGACTGACCGCCTGCTCGATGGCATCGGCAGCAGCAACCTGGCCAAAGCTGTAACGTAGCATCATCGAAACAGACAGGATGGTCGCCAGCGGATTGGCGATACCTTGACCGGCGATGTCCGGCGCACTGCCGTGGCAGGGCTCGTACATGCCCTTGTTGTTCACATCCAGCGACGCCGACGGCAGCATGCCGATAGAGCCGGTCAGCATGGAGGCCTGATCAGACAGGATGTCGCCGAACATATTGTCGGTGACGATCACGTCAAACTGCTTGGGTGCACGGACCAGCTGCATGGCGGCGTTGTCGACGTACATGTGCGACAGCTCGACTTCCGGGTAGTCCTTGGCCACTTCTTCGACCACTTCACGCCACAGCTGGCTGGAGGCCAGAACGTTGGCCTTGTCGACCGAGCAAAGCTTCTTGTTTCGCACCATCGCCATGTCAAAACCGACCTTGGCAATACGGCGCACTTCGCTCTCGCTGTAGGGCAGCGTATCAAAAGCCATGCGCTCGCCGTTTTCCAGCGTGGTGCGCTCGCGCGGTTTGCCGAAGTAGATACCGCCAGTCAGCTCACGCACGATCAGGATATCTAGACCGGAGACGACTTCCGGCTTGAGCGTGGACGCTTCAGCCAGTTGCGGGTACAGAATAGCCGGACGCAGGTTGCCGAACAGGCCCAGTTCGGAACGAATCTTCAGCAGACCACGCTCAGGGCGCAGCGCCGGGTCAATGGTGTCCCACTTGGGGCCGCCAACAGCGCCCAGCAGAACGGCGTCGGCAGCGCGGGCGCGCTCCAGGGTTTCGTCCGCCAGCGGCGAACCGTAACGGTCATAAGCAGCGCCACCGAGATCATCAAAGCTCAGCTCGTAGCCCAGGCCAAACTTGTCATTGGCCAGGTTAAGCACCTTGACCGCCTCAGCCATGATCTCCGGACCAATACCGTCACCCGGCAGAATCAGAATCTGTTTGCTCATTGCATTCCTCATAATGTGCTTGCGCACAGAGCGCCTCGGCTCTGTGCTGAATTCAACCTGCCTCAGGCCTCACGAAACAGCCAAGGCTGACGCTGACGATGGCCCGACTCGAAGGCGCTGATGGCCTCGGCGTCCTGCAGCGTCAGGCCAATATCGTCCAGCCCGTTGAGCAGACAGTGTTTACGGAACGCGTCCACCTCAAAGGGGTACTGTTTACCGTCCGGGCGAGTAACAACCTGGGCTTCAAGATCAATCGTCAGCTGATAGCCTTCGGTGGCCTCGCACTGGGCGAACAGCTCGTCGAGGACCTCATCGGCCAAGATGATCGGCAAAAGACCGTTCTTGAAGCTGTTGTTGTAGAAAATATCGGCAAAGCTCGGTGCAATCACCGTGCGAAAACCATATTCGTCCAGCGCCCAGGGCGCGTGCTCGCGAGAGGAGCCGCAGCCGAAGTTCTCACGCGCCAGCAGTACGCTTGCGCCCTGATAGCGCGGAAAGTTCAGCACAAAGTCTTCGTTGATCGGACGGGTCGAGCAATCCTGGTTCGGCTGGCCGACATCCAGATAACGCCACTCATCGAACAGGTTCGGACCGAAACCGGTACGTTTGATCGACTTGAGAAACTGCTTCGGAATGATCTGATCAGTGTCGACATTGGCGCGATCGAGCGGACAGACCAGGCCGGTATGTTGGGTAAAAGCTTTCATCGGGCGACTCCTCAGGCCTGCATCAATTCACGGACATCTACAAAGTGGCCGGTGACCGCAGCCGCCGCAGCCATCGCCGGGCTAACCAGGTGGGTACGCCCGCCATTGCCCTGACGACCTTCAAAGTTGCGGTTGGAGGTGGAAGCACAGTGCTCGCCACTTTCCAAACGGTCCGGGTTCATCGCCAGACACATGGAGCAACCGGGCTCACGCCATTCAAAGCCGGCCTCGACAAAAATTTTGTCCAGACCTTCCTGCTCGGCCTGCGCCTTGACCAGACCGGAGCCCGGCACCACCAGCGCCTGTTTCACGGTAGCGGCAACCTTGCGGCCTTTGGCAACGGCGGCCGCCGCGCGCAGGTCTTCGATGCGCGAGTTGGTGCAGGAGCCGATAAACACGCGGTCCAGCTTGATATCGGTGATCGGCTGATTGGCTGTCAGGCCCATGTACTTGAGGGCACGCGTGATGGAGCCGCGCTTGACGGCATCGGCCTCCGCCTCTGGGTCCGGCACCTTCTGGTCAACCGCCAACACCATCTCTGGAGACGTACCCCAGCTGACCTGCGGCTTGATATCTTCGGCGCGCAGCTCGATGACGGTATCAAAGTGCGCATCGGCGTCAGACACCAGATCCTTCCACGCCGCCACGGCACGCTCCCAATCAGCACCTTGCGGTGCAAACGGGCGGCCTTTGACGTAATCGATAGTCTTCTCGTCAACCGCGACCATGCCAACCCGCGCGCCCGCCTCGATGGCCATGTTGCAGAGGGTCATACGGCCTTCGACCGACAGCTCGCGAATCGCGCTGCCAGCAAATTCCATTGCATGGCCGTTACCACCAGCGGTGCCAATCTTGCCGATCACGGCCAGCACAATGTCCTTGGCCGTGACGCCGAAAGGCAACTGCCCTTCAACACGCACCTGCATGTTTTTCATTTTCTTGGCGACCAGGCACTGGGTAGCCAGTACGTGCTCAACCTCGGATGTACCGATGCCGTGCGCCAAAGCACCAAAGGCGCCATGGGTAGAGGTGTGCGAATCACCGCAGACAACCGTCATACCCGGCAGGGTCGCGCCCTGCTCCGGGCCGACAACGTGCACGATGCCCTGACGCACGTCGTTCATCTTGAATTCGAGAATGCCGAAGTCATCGCAGTTCTCATCCAGCGTTCTGACCTGAATGCGCGACACTTCATCGGCGATAGCGTCCAGGCCACCCTGGCGCTCGGCCTTGGTGGTCGGCACGTTGTGATCGGGCGTGGCAATGTTGGCATCAATGCGCCACGGCTTGCGGCCAGCCAGTCGCAGCCCTTCAAACGCCTGCGGTGAAGTCACCTCGTGAAGAATGTGGCGATCGATATAGATCAACGCAGAACCGTCATCCCGTTCCTTGACGAGATGGTTGTCCCACAACTTGTCGTACAGCGTTTTTGCAGACATGGGTAACTCCTGGCATCAGACTCTGGCCACCGTCCCCTGCGACTGCAGGCCCTGCGGCGGCTCTTCTACAGGCAAAGAATAAATTTTGCCCGAAGATAAAACAAAGGAATATTATTTATGAAACAGATAACCAACTGGAATTCGAGATGGACACAGCAAACCTGCAAGCCTTTCTTGCCGTTGCCGACACCGGCTCGTTCTCACGAGCAGCCGAACAGCTGCACCTGACCCAGCCGGCTGTCAGCAAGCGTATCGCCATGCTGGAGCAGCAGCTTGATGCGCGTTTGTTCGACCGCATTGGCCGCCACGTCTCGCTGACCGAAGCTGGCCTCGCCCTGCAGCCAAGGGCCCAGCAAGTGCTCAGTCTGATGAATGATACGCGCCGCGCCCTGAGCAATCTATCAAGCGAGGTATCCGGCCGTCTGAGCATTGCCACCAGCCACCATATCGGCCTGCATCGCCTGCCGCCGGTGCTGCGAGAGTTTACCCGCCGACATCCGCAGGTGTCTTTCGACATCCAGTTTCTGGACTCGGAAGTTGCTTACGACAAGGTCCTGCACGGCGAAATCGAGCTGGCGGTGATTACCCTGGCGCCGGAGGTTGCACCACCGGTGATGAGCGAGCTGATCTGGGATGATCCGCTGGATTTTGTTATCGCGCCCGAGCACCCGCTTGCCCAACAGCGCGATCTGGAGCTAGCCCAGCTGGCGGCCTATCCGGCGGTCTTCCCTGGCACCAACACCTTCACCCACAAGGTGGTCAGCGACCTGTTCGAGCATTACCGCGTCCAGCCGCAGATCAGCATGAGCACCAACTATATGGAGACGATCAAGATGATGGTCTCCATTGGTCTGGCCTGGAGCGTGCTGCCGCGCAGCATGCTCGACAGCCAGGTCAGCGTGTTGCAGCTCCCGGGCGTGCACCTGCAACGCGAGCTGGGCTGCATCTGGCACAGCGGACGGACCCAATCAAACGCCGCCCGCGAATTGATTACCCTGCTTCGTGCGGCTCGCACAGACGCCAAGGCAGACCGCTCGGCTACCCGACCAATGGCGTAGGCACAATGGCTTGTTGACTGGCGCGCCAACGACTAAGGTCAAGGTAGTCGGAAACCGCCGGGCAAGACGCCCAAACACCCTGCTCGGCATCGGGCCAACCATCGCTTTTCGCCGGCCTGGTTGGTCCCAAAATGGATCAAACATCAATGCCAGGCAAAACCGGAGTCGCCCCGCCGACTCCCTCCACTGCGACCGATTCCTCCTTTGTGCTGTTGTTCAACGGCATGCCTGGGCCTGCACTGCTCATTGACAGTCAAACCCAGCTCATCATCGACGCCAACCCGGCGTTTATTGAGGCCACGCAATACGAACGCCAGCAACTGCTCGGACAGCCCGCTGGCGACTTTCCGCTATGGGGCCACCCGAGGCGCTGGCGCGCCATGATGCGCAGCCAGCAGCGCCATAACTCACTACACGATCAACCCATCGAATTGCTGCGCCGTGATGGCGGCCTGCTCAGCTATCAGGTGAGCATCGTCAAACTCAACCAGCAGCTATTGCTCTGCCTGCAGCCACGCTCAAGCAGCAACGCCAGCGATCAAGCGCTAAAAGACAGCCGCAGCCGCCTGAAAATGGCGCTGGAGGCCGGCCAAATGGGCATCTGGGATTGGCAGATAGCGACCGACGCCTTGCACTGCTCTGCCCGCAGTGCAGAGCTGCACGGCTTCCAGAGCGACGACTGGGACGGCTGCGCAAGCCACTTCCTGCAGCATGTCGTTGCCGAGGACCGGCAGGCCATTCGCCGCGCCTTCATTGCCATCTGTCGGGGGCGCGAGCCGCGTTACCGGTTAACCTATCGCGTCACCGTCAACAAGCGCCAGCGCTGGCTGCAGGCGACCGCCACCTTGCACCTCAATCAGCAGGGCCGGCCCGCACGCATGATTGGCACACTGGTCGACATTACCGACCAGCGCCGCAACCAGAACGCTCTGGTTGAAAGTGAAGCCAAGTTCGCCATCCTGTTTCAAAACGCGCCTGACCCCTACTGCCTGCTGCACAATCAGCGCGTCATAGAGGTCAACCAGAGCTTTGCGCGCACCTTCGGCTACAGCGCACTTGATCTGATTGGGCGCCAACCCGAAGAGATCGGCCTGTGGAGCTCGCACAGCGCACACCGCAGCCTGCAACAAGCCGCGCGTGGTGAACGTGAGCTGCACGGCTTTACCGAGACCTTTTCCACCAACAACGGGCATTTGCTGTTATGTGAGGTGGGCAGCACACGTATTCGTATCAACCACCAGCAGTGCGTGCTGTTCAGCTTCCGCGATATCACTGCGCGAACCCAGGCCGAATCGGCGCTGCGCGCATCGGAAGACAAGTTTGCCCGCGCTTTCAAGGGCAGCCCCGACTCGATCAGCATCAGCGAACTGAAGACCGGCCGCCAACTCGAAGTGAATGACGGCTTTTGTCGCCTGACCGGCTACAGCTCAGAGGAAGCCATTGGCCGCACGGTCGACGAGCTCGGCATCTGGATAGACGCAAACGAGCGCGACGACCTGATCCGCACGATGGAGGAAAAGGGCGGCGTATACGGGCGAGAGATGCGTATCCGCACACGCCACGGCAAAGAGATACTTGTCTCCATTTCGGCCCAGCCGCTAACCCTGGATGGCCTCGACTGCATGTTGCTGACCGCCCGCGACATCAGCGAACAGAAGCGCATTGAGGCCCGCGTCAAACACCTCGCGTACCACGACGCACTGACCAACCTGCCCAATCGCCTGTTGCTGAGCGACCGCCTGAGCCAACTCAATGCCCTGCACCAGCGCCACGGCCTGCGAGGCGCCCTGCTGTTCTTTGACCTCGACCATTTCAAACACATTAACGACTCGCTCGGGCACTCCTGTGGCGACGCCGTGCTGCAAGAGGTAACCCGCCGCCTGCTTTGCCGCGTGCGAGCCGAAGATACCGTTGCCCGCCTTGGCGGGGATGAATTTGTTGTACTGCTCAGCGGCTTTACCAGCAATGGCGCAGCGCTCGCGCAGGAAGTAGAGCGTGCCGCCCGCGAGCTGCTTGATGCCATCTCTGCACCCATGCAGATTGAGGGGCACGCACTGCAACTCAGCGCCAGCATCGGCATTGCCCTGATACCGGACCACGGCGACAGCGCGGAAGACCTGCTAAAACGCGCCGATATAGCCCTGTACCGGGTCAAGGAACGCGGGCGTGACGGCATAGCCTTTTTTGAACAATCGATGCAGGTGGCGGCCAGTGAACGCCTGGCCATCGAATCCGAGCTGCGACGGGCCATCAGCAAGGGGCAGTTCTGCCTGTACTACCAGCCGCAGTTTGATTATCGCAGCCAGCGCATTGAAGGCGCCGAATCACTGTTGCGCTGGCAACATCCGGAGCGTGGTCTGATAGGCCCCGGCGCCTTTATCGATGTTCTCGAACAAAGCACCCTGATTCTCGAGGCAGGTCGCCAGATTCTGCATCAGGCCTGCGCCTTCATCGCCGAACTGCTGGAGGCCGGCCTGATCACTCCGCAATTCAGCCTGAGTGTGAATATCAGCCCGCGCCAGTTCCGCCATGCCAGTTTTGTCGACGACGTGCTGGAGGCCATCGCCCTGCACGACATCCCGACCAGATGTCTGAGCCTGGAGATCACCGAGGGTATCGTGATCGAGAACATCAACGACACCATCGACAAGATGAACCTGCTGCGCAGCCACGGCGTGCACTTCGCCATCGACGATTTCGGTACCGGCTACTCCTCCCTCAGCTACCTGAAACAGCTGCCGGTTGACCTGCTGAAAATTGATCAATCCTTTGTTCGCGACTGCCCGCACAATCCCAACGACGCCGAAATCATCCGCGCGATCATCGCGATTGCCACCAGCTTGCACCTGGGCCTGATCGCCGAGGGCGTGGAAACTCAGGAACAGCTCACATTTCTGCACCAGCAAGGCTGCGAGCAATTTCAGGGCTACCTGTTCGGCAGGCCGATGGACGCCAGCCAGCTACGCAGCCTGCTGCAAAATCCGCCGGACTACGCCGTCACCTAAACCGCCAACTTGATCACAAAGCGACGGAATCCGCGGCCTCCAAGGGAACGGCTGCCAACCTTTGCTGTCATATCGGCATGGAGCGCAACACCGTGTTGCGACCTCAGATCATAGGCAGGAAAGGAGTACTCATCATGAACAAGTCTATGTTGACAGGCGTCCTGATCGGCGCGGCGGTAGCCACAGCTGGCGGCGCCATTGCCGGTTACACCGCCTTTGTGGACACCACCCCTACCGAGGCTGAAGTTCTTGATGTAGCCGAAATCACGGAAACTCAACGGACCCCACGGGAAGTCTGCAATGACGTCGCCGTCACCCGGCAAAAACCTGTGCAGGATCAAAACCGCATCCTTGGCACCATCGCCGGCGCGGTCGTCGGCGGCGCCCTGGGCAACCAGGTAGGCGGCGGCAGCGGCAAGAAGATCGCCACCGTCGCAGGTGCTGCCGCTGGCGGTTATGCCGGCAACCGCGTACAGGAAAACATGCAGAACAACAGCACCTACACCACTACCGAGCGTCGTTGTGAGACTGTCTACGACAGCCACGACGAGGTCGTCGGCTACAACGTAAAATACCGCATCGGCGATGAAACCGGCACTGTCCGCATGGACGAGAAACCCGGCAGCAGCATCCCGCTGAAAGACGGTCAGCTGGTGCTGAGCAGCAACTGATTTACCCACGCTGTAAACGCAAGGCCGCCATGCGCAAGCATCGCGGCCTTGTTTTTTCAGGGTGCCGCTTGGCAACCTGCCCCATCACGCCCTTATGCCACCCACACAGCGCGTGCTGCCTGTCAGGCAGCCTTTACTCCAGCCCCTGAGTGCTCTCGCGGCACAACTCCAGCCAACGTTCCACACCAGTGCTGCGAAACTTCTGCCGGTGCAAAGCGAAGTAGAAACGGCGATGAAAGTCCCGATGCGGCACAGGGAGCGGCACCAGGCGCCCGCGATTGAACGCATCGACCAGCGTGATCTCCGACAGGCAACCGAGCCCCAGTCCCGCCTCCACCGCACGCTTGATGGCCTCGGTATGCTGCAGCTCCAGCTTGATATCCATATTGGCCAGCAGCCCATGCATAGCCCAGTCAAAGTGCTGCCGCGTGCCCGAGCCCTGCTCACGGACAATCCACGCTGCATCAAGCAGGTCGTCATCCGATAGCCAGGGCTTGCCGGCCAACGGATGATCTGGCGCGCAGAACACCACCAGTTCGTCATCACGCCAGTGCACCATTTCCAGGTCAGGGTGCCGGCTTTCGCCCTCGATCAGACCCAGGTCGAGTTCAAAGTTGGCCACCTTGCGCACGATGGTCTCGGTATTGGCCACCTCCAGCTCTACCCGAGCGCCCTCCTGCTCACTCATGTACCGCGCCATGATCTCGACTGCCAGGTAGTTACCGATACTCAGCGTAGCGCCGACGCGCAAATGTCCGGTGCCCTGATGTCGGGCCAGGGCCTCCTCCAGACTGCTCGCCTGCTCCAACAGCGCCTGCGCGCGAGGACGGATGCTGTCACCCAGCGCATTAAGCTGCAGGCGCTTGCCTACCCGGTCGAACAGCTGCACGTCAAACTGGCTTTCCAGATCCTTCAGCGCGCTGCTGGCCGCAGACTGCGACATCGAGAGGCTGGCAGCGGCGCGGGTCAGGTTTTCGTAATGCGCCGTGGCCAGAAAAACCTCAAGCTGCCGCAGGGTATATTTCATAATCGATTTTACCGAATAGCTATATAAGAACAATTCTCTTTAACGGCAAGACTAACCGCGCGTAGACTCCCCAGCCAAGAGATGTTCACTTCTGGAGGCGTCATGGCAGGTTTCAACACCGAGAAAGTACTCAGCGTGCACCACTGGACAGATACCCTGTTCAGCTTCAAGACCACCCGTGATCCGGGTTTCCGTTTCAAGAACGGACACTTCATCATGATCGGTCTGGAAGTGGAAGGTCGCCCGTTGATGCGCGCCTACAGCATCGCCAGCCCGAACCACGAGGAAACTCTGGAGTTCTTCAGCATCAAGGTGCAGGACGGCCCACTGACCTCACGCTTGCAGAACATTCAGACCGGCGACCAGATCATGATCAGCCGTAAGCCGACTGGGACCCTGGTGCTGGACCACCTGATCCCCGGCCGCAACCTGTATCTGCTCAGCACTGGCACCGGTCTTGCGCCGTTCATCAGCATCATTCAGGACCCGGAAACCTACGAACAGTACGACAAGGTCATTCTGACCCACGGCTGCCGCAATGTCAGCGACCTGGCCTATCAGGAACTGATTACCGACATCCTGCCGAACAACGAGTACTTCGGTGATCTGGTACGCGAGAAGCTGATTTACTACCCTACGGTTACCCGCGAGCCCTTCCGCAACGAAGGCCGTCTGACCGACCTGATGAGCAACGGCAAGCTGTTCGAAGATATCGGCCTGCCGAAATTTGACCTGGAGCAAGACCGCTTCATGCTGTGCGGCAGCCCCAGCATGCTGAAAGATTGCTGTGAAATCCTCGACGCGCACGGCTTCCAGGAAGCCCGCCACGGCGACCAGGGTCACTATGTGATCGAGCGCGCCTTCGTCGAGAAATAAGCAGCCTCTGTAACGAAGAAGCCCCCGGTGCTCATGCACCGAGGGCTTTTTCTATACCTTCCCGCCGCGCGGGCCCGCGACAAACCAGATAATCAGCCCCAGCAGCGGCAGCAACACCACCAGCAGAATCCACAACAGCTTGGCCCCCATGCCGGCGTTACTCTGCAAAATGTTGATGATGGCCCAGATATCGCCAATCAGAATCAGCAGGCCGATCAGCCCACCGCCAGTGTTGATGTTCATAACGTACCCCCATTTTGTGTGTCACCACAGTATAGGAGGCGCTCGCCAATCCCGCTGTCAGACCTCCAGCGGCGCCAGCATGACCAGCGCAGATTGGGGAACCGGCTGATACGCCAGGGCACTTTCCACGGCGGCCGTATCCACCCAGCTGCAGGTATCACCGGGCGTGGGCAACATACATTGCGATAATCCGGCAGGCAAGGTCAGGCGATCACCAGCGCGCAGAGCAATGAGCAGTACCGACGACGCGTTGAGCAGGCACAGCCTCACCCGCCCCCGCTCTATACGGCGCTCCAGCGCCCCGCAAACAAAAACCTGAGCACCATCAATGCGCTCCTCCGGCTGTTCATAGGCAGGCGCACCATGGCACTCATGTTTACGCTGGGCCCCGACCATAGCCGGCGCCTCGGCCGGCAACAGCGTAATACCCATCGCCGCCAGCTCGGTTTCAATATCCTGCCTATGAGTCAGTACCCGGCGTGGACACTGCAGATCCTCCACCCCGTAAACCGCCAGAATGCTCATCCAGCCCCCTTTGATGATTGGTCGTGCAGGCGTAGCAGCAATAGCAACATGCCGACAAAGGCTGCCAGCGCGGCAGCGGCAAACGTCAGCGTGGGCCCCATGCCAGCCCAGGCGTAACCGGAACACAGTGCACCCAGCGCACCGCCAATGCCTGCCAGCGTGGCATAAAGTGCCTGCCCCTGTCCCTGATACCTTTCGCCAAAACGTTGTTGCACCAGATGAATGGAGGCAACATGAAATGCACCGAATGTCGCTGCATGCAGCAGCTGGGCAAACAGCAGAACCAGCATCTCCTCTGCCAGCGTACCGAGCAACAGCCAGCGCAACGCTGCCAAAGCAAAGCTGACCACCAGCAATTGCCGCAGGCTTATCCAGGCCAGCAGGCGGTGCATGAACATAAACAGCACGATCTCGGCCAACACCCCAAGCGCCCAGAGCAGGCCAATGAGGCCTCGACCATAGCCCAGCGCCTCGAGGTGGATACTGAGAAAGGTGTAATAAGGCCCGTGCGACAGCTGCATCAACGCCACGGCCACAAAAAAGGCAGGCACACCGGGCTGACGCAGACGCCGCAAGAACCCGTCGCCGGCCACCGCGGCGCTGGCAGGCTGGCGTGGCGGCTGCGGTACCAGGCTGCTGCACACTGCAATCAGCAGCATGATGCCGAACATCGCCATGGGGTAGACAGCCATGCCGGCACGCTGCAGCAGCAAGCCCAGCAAGACCACTGTCAGGATAAAGCCAACCGAGCCCCAAAGACGCAGCTGGCTATAGCGCGCAGACTGACTACCCAGGTGCGCCAGAGTAATGGCTTCAAACTGCGGCAAGACGGCGTGCCAGAAGAAGCTGTGCAGCGCCATGATCGCCGCCAGCCACCAGTAGTCCTGCCGCCAGAAGATGCCCGCAAAACACAGCGCAGTCAGCAGCGCGCCTACCCGGACGATCAGCAGACGCTGCCCGGTAGCATCGCCCAGCCAACCCCACAGGTTGGGCGCAATGCAGCGCATCAGCATGGGGATGGCAACCAGCTCGCCAATGCGCGCCGGCGAAAAGCCCAGCGATTCGAAATAAAGCGACAGGAATGGCGCTACCCCGCCCAGCAGGGCGAAGTAGGCAAAATAGAAACCGGACAGCCGCCAATACGGCAGTGGTGAACCCGCGACCGTGCTCACGGCTGCGCGCGCCGGGTCAGAGCTGACCCAGCACCGGAGTGGTGACCTTGACGTCAGCGTTCTGCGCACGGTGACGCAGCAGGTGGTCCATCAGCACCAGTGCCATCATGGCTTCGGCAATCGGCGTTGCACGAATGCCGACGCACGGATCGTGGCGACCTTTGGTAATCACATCGACCGGCTCACCGTTCACGTCAATGGAGCGGCC
The DNA here is from genome assembly GCF_900114765.1 of Halopseudomonas pachastrellae. Taxonomy (GTDB): domain Bacteria; phylum Pseudomonadota; class Gammaproteobacteria; order Pseudomonadales; family Pseudomonadaceae; genus Halopseudomonas; species Halopseudomonas pachastrellae. The sequence continues at coordinate 14,034 of NZ_FOUD01000015.1, read as the reverse complement.
GGGGGTAGTAATGCTGGAGGTCGGCTTCAGCGCCAGGCTCGCCACAATCGGCTGGCCGGAGGAGATGCCGCCCAGTACTCCGCCAGCCTGGTTGCTGACAAAACCTTCCGGCGTCAGCTCGTCGCGATGCTCGGTACCACGCTGAGCAACCGACGCAAAGCCTGCACCGATCTCGACACCCTTGACCGCATTGATGCTCATCAGGGCGTAAGCCAACTCGGCGTCCAGGCGGTCGAAAATCGGCTCACCCAGCCCCGGCGGCACGCCTTCGGCAACGACAGTGATCTTGGCGCCGACCGAGTCCTGATCACGGCGCAGCTGATCCATGTAGGCCTCCAGCTCGGGAATCTTGTCCGGATCCGGGCTGAAAAACGCGTTGTCGTTCACGCCATCCCAGCTCTTGAAAGGAATCTCGATGGGGCCCAGCTGGCTCATGTAACCACGCACCTGGATGCCTTGGGCCGCCAGATATTTCTTGGCAATGGCACCGGCAGCAACGCGCATGGCGGTTTCACGCGCGGACGAACGGCCGCCGCCGCGATAATCGCGCAGGCCGTACTTGTGATGGTAGGTGTAGTCGGCGTGGGCCGGGCGGAACAGATCCTTGATCGCCGAGTAGTCCTTGGACTTCTGATCCGTATTGCGAATCAGCAGACCAATCGGGCAACCGGTAGTTACGCCTTCAAACACTCCGGACAGGATTTCGACCTCATCGGCCTCCTGACGCTGGGTGGTGTGGCGGCTGGTGCCGGGCTTGCGGCGATCCAGATCACGCTGCAGGTCCTCGCTCGACAACGGCAGGCCGGGCGGGCAGCCATCAACAATGGCGACCAGCGCCGGGCCGTGGCTTTCGCCAGCCGTGGTAACGGTGAAGAGGGTACCGAGCGTGTTTCCAGACATACCAAGAACCTGAGCTAAACATGGGCAGTGCGGCAGTATACCCGCTGGCCGTTAACGGTGACAGTCTGCGGCCCGGCGGGTAGGCTACGCCCTCCTCTTTGACGCCGGAGCCACCATGAGCGAGTTGCTGCCACTACTGCTACCCGACAACCTGGCTCCGCACTGGGCGCTGATCCTGATCCTCGCCGCCGCCTTCACCTCTGCGGTAACCGCTGCGATGGGCGCCGGCGGTGGCGTCATGCTCCTGGCTATCATGGCGCTGATCATGCCGGCTGCCGCAATCATTCCGGTCCATGGCATGGTGCAACTGGGGTCCAACGCCAATCGCGCCCTGATGACCTGGCGCCATATCAACATGCGGGTCATCGCCTGGTTTGCCCCTGGCGTGGTTTTGGGGGCGCTGGCTGCCAGCCTGCTGCTGGTGCGCCTGCCGCTGGCAGTAGTGCAACTGAGTATCGCGCTGTTTATTCTGCTGCTGTGCTGGGGGCCAGCAATACCCAAGGTAGCCACCGGCCCTGTCGGCACCCTGCTCGCCTCGGTGATTACCAGCTTTCTCAGCCTGTTTGTCGGCGCCACCGGGCCATTGGTCGCCGCTTTCATCAAGCAGCAGCAAGCACACCAGCGGTTGCAGACAGTCGCCACCTTTGCCGCCGCCATGAGCCTGCAGCACTTGCCCAAAGCCTTTGCCTTTAGCGCCGCAGGGTTTATCTTTCATGACTGGCTCGCCCTGATGGCGGCCATGATCGCCGCTGGCGCACTGGGCACCTGGCTAGGCCTGCATCTGCTCAAGCGTATGAGTGATCGGCACTTTGGACGACTGTTCAACCTGGTGCTCAGCTTGTTGGCTGCTCGCCTGATCTGGGAAGCCGCGTCCAGCTGGTGGTGACATTACAGAAAACCGTCATCCGGCCGATACAGGCTGGAGAGGTGCACAAGCACCCGTAGCCCCCAGGATGACAGCATGACCTCAACCGACGCACTGGCTGACCGCACTCCCCCGGAGCAAAGCGCCCTGCGGGACCCGTTCGCCCGCGCCAAACCGTCGGATTCCTACTGGGTGCAGCTCAAGCCCGTGTTCAAGGCGCGCATGCTGGTGCACCCGGAAAAGCTCGCCCAGATCGCGGTCACCCAGGAGCAGGCTGGCGCGCTGGAGCTGCTGCGCTTGCAGGTACGCTTTGAAGGAGAGCCGCTCGCCGAGTCCGGTAACCGGATGGAAGTGCTGGTGGACCACAAGCGCAAGCGGGTGCGCTTTGGCCCGATAGAAGGCGTGCAGATACAGCCTGGTCAGCGCGGACTGGGAACCTTCATGCTCGCTCAGTTGATTCACTGGTGCCAGCGCTACTGCGGCGACTACGCTGTGACGCCCATCACCCTGCGCGACAGTGACAGCGCCACCGAGGACGCCCGCAAAGCCCGCGACACCATCCTCAGCCATGCAGGCTTCAGCATTACCCCGTTGGACAGCGAGGCCGGTACCGCTATCGCCCAGGCCAACCGCGTCAACGACCTGATCGGCAGCTGGAATACCGAGCGCATCCAACCTCTACAGGTCAACAACCTGCTCGCCCAACTGCGGGAGCACGAGGGCCTGACCCAGAAACAAAGCGCCCAGATCAACCAGCTCGAGTCTGCCATCGCCAGCTACAAGCGCGCGGACCTGGGCAACCGCTTCGCCATCGGCTGTCTGATTGTCTTCTCGATTTTTCAGGCGTTGATGCTGCTGTGGGTTGTGCTGCGCTGAGCCAACCCTGAGCAAAGACCTGCGCAGCGAACGCCACGCACCAGCCGCTAAAACGCGTTACAGGCTCTCGGCAAACAGTGACTGAAAGTGACGGCACTGCTCTGCGCTCAGCACAAACACACCGTGGCCACCCTGCCGGAACTTGACCCACTCAAAATCCACTTCTGGCCACTCGGCCATCACGTGCACCATGCTGTTACCGACCTCGATTACCAGCACGCCGTCCTCGGTCAGGTAGTCCGCCGCCTCGGCCAGCATCCGGCGCACCAGGTCAAGCCCGTCATCCCCTGCGGCCAGCCCCATCTCCGGCTCGTGTCGATACTCGTCGGGCAACAAGCTCATGTCTTCGGCATCCACATAGGGCGGATTGCTGACAATCAGATCAAAGCGCTCGCCAGCCAGCCCATCGAAGCCATCCGACCAGCGCGCCTCAACCCGCTCGGCCAATTCGTGCATCTCGATATTCTGTTCGGCCACCGCCAGCGCATCGGCAGACAGGTCTGCCAGCACCACCTCGGCCTCAGGAAACGCGTAGGCGCAAGCGATACCAATGCAGCCGCTACCGGTGCACAGGTCCAGAATGCGCAACGGCGCGCGCTCAAGCCAAGGTTCAAAGCGGCCATCAATCAGCTCGGCGATGGGTGAACGCGGCACCAGTACCCGATCATCCACCACAAAATCCAGCCCGGCAAAACGTGCGTGTCCGGTCAGATAGGCGGCCGGCATGCGCAACCGAATACGCTCCTCCAGCAACGCCACAACGGCGTCACGCTCCTCGTCGGTTACGCGACAATGCAGGTACTCCTGCGGCGTCTCCCAGGGCAGGTACAGGGCGTGCAGCACCAACAACCGCGACTCATCCCAGGCATTATCGGTGCCATGGCCAAAAAACAACTCGGCCTGATGGAAGCGACTGACGCCCCAGCGAACCAGATCCTGAATGCTGTGCAAAGCGGCGTATTCACTCATGATGCAAGAGTCCTTATTCAAAGCAGGCATCCATTTTACCCGCCAGACCGCTTGCGAACAGCCGCGAATGCAAACAAACACCGGCGCAATCGCGCGCCAGGCTGGCTTTTCGATAAGCCGCAGCTGTTACACTAGCCTTTTTTGCGTACCGGCCAGCAGCATGCCACAGGACTTTTCTCCCGACGACGATCTCGACCTTTTCCGTCAGGCCGTGCAAGGCGCCAAGCGTCTGAAGCACGACCAGGCCGAGGTCGGCAAAGCCCCTCGCGACCGCGCCAGCATCGCCGCCAGTCGCCAGCGTGCGACCCTCAAAGACAGCGCCGTCGTGGTTGATGGCCTGTCAGACCAGTTCGTCATAGACGTGGACCCCGAGCAGGAACTGGCCTGGGCATCAAACGGTGTGCAGGACGCGCAGCTGCGCAAGCTCAAGCAAGCCCAGATACCCTTCGACGGCTCCATCGATTTACACGGCATGACGATCGAGCGCGCCCGCGAGCTGCTATGGGCTTTTCTCGCCGAGGCGGTCAAGCAGGAGATCCGCTGTGTCAGGGTTACTCACGGCAAGGCTCGCAGGCTGGACGGCCGCAAACCGCTGATGAAAAGCCACGTCAACACCTGGCTCAGGCAGCACGACAAGGTGCTCGCCTTCACCTCCTGCATCCCCCGCCACGGCGGCACCGGATCGGTCTACGTGCTGCTGCGCAGAAACATGCTTGAGGGAAGGGACGACTGAGTGGAAGCTGGAAGCTGGAAGCCTGGATGAGGTGGAAAGAAAAAGGCCGGCAAGCGCCTTTCACCCACTTACCGTCTTTGCTGTTTGGACAAGCCGTCGCCTACCGACTAGCGCGTCCCGATAATCAGGCATTTTGCTTCAGCCACTCAGCCGCCGCGTCCCCCATGGTTTTCGGCGTGCCGTCACTCATCCAGGCCATAAAGGACCTGTCAAAGCGAAATGCCGGGCCACAAGCCTCACGCATAAAGCAACGCACATTCTGGGCGTTGCGATATCCCGCATTGACTGGCGTCTGCGGGGTGATCACGTCTCGATGCCAATCAAAGGCAGAGAGCTCCAGAGCCTCATCTTTCACGCTTATGCCCTCACAGTCTTTAAGGTGGGAACGCCCGAAAGGCGCCCCCAAAGGTCACGCCAGCGCGCGTACTACTCGGCAAAGCCTACAAAACTGGCCACCTCTGCCACCTCACGGCGGCGCGACACCACTGCGTTGGCCGGGAAGCTGTCGTCGGGATAGCCCATCGCCACACAGATAATGATCACCTGATCATCCGGAATACCCGCGTGCTCGCGCACCACCGGTGAATGCATGATGCCCTGACTGTTAACTACACAGCCCAATCCACGCGACCAGGCCGCGTTGACCAACCCGTTGACCAAAGCGCCACAATCAAACTGCGCAATATCACCCTCACGCAACTGGCGGTCGTAGGTCACCACCACCGATACCGGCGCATCAAACTGACGAAAGCCGCGCAACACCCAGTCCTGCCGCTTTTCCTTATCGTCCCGGGCGATGCCCATGGCCTCGAACAGCTGCACCGCGATCTCAACCTGACGCTGGCGATGCACACCTTCGTAGCTGCCTGAATCGCGGGTTTCCTTGGACGGCGCTACGCCAGTGACCATGCGCTCGGTGTTCTCTGCTCGAATACGGTCCAGCGGCTCGCCGGTCAACACATGCAGGTGCCAAGGCTGGGAGTTCATTGATGACGGCGCACGTGTGGCCAGACTGATTACCTCCTCAAGTACTTCGCGCGGCACCGGCTGTTGCCGAAAAGCACGGATACTGCGCCGCCCCAACACCACATCATCGTAATTCACCGCTGCACTCCTCCTGCATGAAACCTCGACTTGTTATCCGCCGACGGTAGCACAACAAACAGGGCGGCTGATGGCGGTCAGCCAGCGGCTATAAAGGGGTATTCAGCAACTGAGGGCAAAGCGGCAAACCAGACAACGAACACCCTCCTCAGCCGCGATGAACGTTGTCATAGTCATCCGCCTTGGGCGTAGCCTGAATGCCACGGGCTTCTTGGTCGCGGTAGTAGGTCTCGATGCTCAACTCAGGGTCGATGCGAGCGCGCAGAATGCAGGGTTGTTGTTGCCAACTATAGGCTGCGTTGCGGCGCATGGATTCATGCTGGCCGCGCCGTTGCCAGGCGCGGGCATTGGTATCACGCCAGCGGCGTGGTGGCCTGCCGCTTTGAGCGTCGTACCGCGCGGTAGTCGGATCAAGGTGGCGGAACTGCTCCAGCACCGGTAAGTCCGGCAGAGGCTGACTGGTATCCATATAGCGCTGCAGACAGTCCCAGAACGCCATCGCCTCTTCCGGTGAAAGCCCCAGGGGATGCAGTTTGCCGCCCAAGAACACCTCACAGGTGGTGTACCTGTGGTGTAGCCAGAGCGCCATACCACCGCTGCCGTGCGAGCCGGGACGGTATTCCATGGTGACATCAAACTCATAGAACGGCGCCATAAAGGGCTTACGAAAGCGACGTGCGACGGTCACCATCCCGGTCTGACGGTTAAATCCGCTGCCGTCGTATTTGAACAGGCGCAGGTAAAGAGCGATCAACAGATCAAAACCGATGGCTGCCATAAATATGGATAGCCCCATGGCCACTGGAAACCAGAAAATCTCTACGTCCTTGTCAAGCCAAAAGTGCGCAATAGATACACATACAACGCTTACTCCTAGACCCGAGATTGCGTGCACCAAGTATGATTTAAAGCTTTTCTCCCAATATAGCCAGACACTGACAACCATCATAATTAGGCAAAAAACTCCGAGCCCCATCAGTAAGGCAGCCACCTGATGAACGTCATCAGACTCATCGGGTATTAGCTCCACCACTGAAAATGCCCAAGACATCCAAGTAATAACGAGGAGGAAAAAGTACTTAAAATAAATAAACAACAATATAATCTTATTGAAATTCTCAAATCTCCAGCGCTGATGATCACAATAAGTATCGCCACCACCAGTGCGCTCTAACCATGCTTGCTCCTTCCCCTGCAGCTGCATATCGACAACCTGCCACGGATCAAGTCCAGCGTAATGCCCCCAGCTCAACTGGGTACGGCGAAGATTGGTACGGTTTTCGTCTTGCTGCCATTTATGAGGAGGCTGCCGGGGTATTTGGCGCGAATCATAGGCGCTGTCGGCGTATGTAAGGCCAGTTGAAAGGCTGTCCAATTCAGCTCCTTTGCTGACGCGAAACCACGTACAAACCTTCTTGAATCGGTGAGCTGCAGTTTACGTTTCTAACCAGCACGACCTTTTCAGTGCTGGGCTTTACGCACCAGCACGATGAATATTGTCAAAGTCTTCTGCCTTGGGCGTAGCCTGAATGCCACGGGCTTCTTGGTCGCGGTAATAAGCCTCGATGCTTAACTGCGGATCGATACGTGCGCGCAGAATGCAGGGTTGTTGTTGCCAACGATAGGCTGCGTTGCGGCGCATGGATTCATGCTGGCCGCGCCGTTGCCAGGCGCGGGCATTGGTATCACGCCAGCGGCGTGGGGGCCTGCCGCTTTGAGCGTCGTACCGCGCGGTAGTCGGATCAAGGTGGCGGAATTGCTCCAGCACCGGTAAGTCCGGCAGCGGCTGACTGATATCCATGTAGCGTTGCAGGCAGTCCCAGAAGGCCATCGCCTCCTCTGGTGAAAGCCCCAGGGGATGCAGTTTGCCACCCAAGAACACCTCACAGGTGGTGTACCTGTGGTGTAGCCAGAGCGCCATACCACCGCTGCCGTGCGAGCCAGGGCGGTATTCCATGGTGACATCAAACTCATAGAACGGCGCCATAAAGGGCTTACGAAAGCGACGCGCAACGGTCACCATCCCGGTCTGACGATTGAAACCGCTGCCGTCGTATTTGAACAGGCGCAGGTAAAGAGCAACCAATAGGTCAAATCCGATAGTGCCCATAAATATGGAAGCGCACATTATCGCAGGAGGCCCAAAAACGCTGTAGCCCTTACCTAATACTAAGTAGTCAGCTATAGCGCACGAAACACTAACGCATAGGCCACAACCAGCCAGAATCAAGTAGGAACTTAAGCTTCGTTCCCAGTACAGCCAAGCACTCAATCCGATCATAAGCACAGAAAATACACCTATAGCGAAAGAAATGAGCTTTGTTTGATGGTCGGCCTCTGGCAAAGGCCCCACGACAGAGATCGCCCAAAATAGCCATGCAAGAAAAAACAAAGAAAAGTATTTAAAGAAACTCAATAGCAAAATTATTTTATTGAAGTTCTCGAATCGCCAACGCTGGTGGTCACAATAGATATCACCGCCACCTGCACCCTCCAACCAAGTTTGCTCTTTCCCCTGCAACTGCATATCAACAACCTGCCAAGGTTCCAGGCCGGCGTAATGGCCCCAGCTCAACTGGGTACGCTGTAGGTCAGTGCGGCTCTCGTCCTCGCGCCATTTGTGCGGAGGTTGAGCAGGTATACAGGTTGAATCGTAGGCACTGGCGGCATAAACCGTATTAGTCAGAATTTGGCTCATAGGGAGTCACGCTCACTTAGCGCAATCAGCCAGTAGGGGACGCTACCATCAACATCACTATCTTCGGGAAACAGTCGCGGGTTAAAAACAGCCCAGTCACGGGCAGGGGGTTGCGGTAGCACCAGATCATCGAAGGCAGGAAAGGGATCATTCGGCCTGCAGTCTTGTCGCCCCAACGCAAACTGCGCTCTCACTTTAAGGGCGTACTGCATTTGCATCAGGCCAGTGTAAGCCTGACTACCGACATGCGGCAGGACATAGACAACGCGGCTGGCATCCATAACCACCGCGCCTAGCTTGTAATGAGAGAGCGGCCTGGCTGGTAGACGCTTCCAGCCTGTCTGATGGCCTCGGACCCACTGCAGCTCAGAAGCCATCAATCGGAATCGGCTGTCGTTGGGATACTGGCCCAGCAAAACGGATTTCAGCTCCACTACCCAGTCGAGGGGGTGTAAATCTCGCTGGCTCGCACGCGCAGCCAGCTCCAGTTTTCGGCTTTCATGTTCCGGCGCACCCGCCACCCAAGTACTCAAGCGAACGATCTTCACCTGTGGTTCGCCAATCGCCCCCAGCAGTTGCTGATAGGCCACTCTCGGATCGTTCATATGCGACAAACGATGCTCAACACCAAAGGGGCCGTGCTTAATCGCCTGCTCAATCGCACCGTCGGCCTGTACAGATCAAGTATTCACCTGACACCGGCCCCGTTCCGGGGCTGAGTTAAGCAGCGTCCTCCGTGGCCGGCTCTGGCTGCTCAACAATACCTTCGATGAACGCTTGGCTTGGCGTTCTCCCGTTCATCATTCGACCCTGGTGGGGGCGCTCGTAGTTGTAGTGGTGCAGGTACTTATCGAAGTCCTCCTGCATCTGTTCAACGCTCTCATACCACGTCGTACGCCCTGCCACGCGGAAGTGCTCATCCAGCAGCGTGCGGTGTAGTCGCTCCACAAATCCATTGCTCTGTGGACGTCGAACACGCGTGGTTCGGTGCTCGATCCCTTCGAGCTGCAGGAACAGTTCGAAGGGGTGGTTATCGGGCCTGCCGCAGTATTCGCGGCCGTTGTCCGACAGCACGGTTTCTACCCTCACGGCGTGCTGCTCGAAGAACGGCAGCACATCGTTATTCAAGACATGAACCGCAGTGACCGGCATCTTGCTCGTGTACAGCCTCCCAAAAGCAAAACGGCTGAAGCAGTCGATGACGGTTTGCAGATAAACCTTGCCGACGCCTTTGAGCGTGCCAACAAAGAACGTGTCTATCGCAACCAACTCGCCGGTGTGATGCACCTCAATCTGCCGCTCCCGGAACTCAGGGCTAAAGCGTTCCAGCAGGCGAATCTGCTCATCGCTGAGCTCCAGCGCACGATCCTTTTGCTCACGTTCCAGTCGCAACAAACGGTCATGCTTGGACAGCAAGTCATGCCTGCTCCAGACGCCTCGAACGCCGCCTGAGCTAACCGTGATGCCGCGCAGGGCCAGTTCTTGCGATACCCGTAATGGGCCATGGGTAGGGCGCTGTAAGCTGTAGTCCAGAATGGCTTGCTCAATCTCGGGCGACACCCGGTTAGGATGCGCACCTTTGCAGCCCGGCAGCTTATCCAGCAGGCCAGATGACCCGTAGGTCTGGTAATTCCTGCGGATCTCGTAGAACTGCTGGCGGCTGTATCCCATCACCTTGCAGGCCTTGCTGACGTTGCGTAGCTCTTGCGCCAAGTCCAGCAGGCTGAGCTTACGTCGTGCTATTTTCTCCTCGGTGGTCATGCGTGCTTCTCCAGGTTACGGACAGGTAGGGGTACCCGTTTCATAACCCGGTTCGAGGCCGTATGACCACCACCCCTGACAGTGGTCAACTGTCAGGTGAATACCGTATCAGCACAGTCGGCCATCAGCGCCGCAGCTAACGCACCACCGATCAGCAGCACGACCCCTGCTGCCAGTATCCAAGGACTTGCGAGCACGCCGATCGTATACAAAGCCCATATCGCACCGCCCCCTGCTGCGATAGCATTTGCCACCGAAACATCTTTGTCTCCTGCATCAAAAGCACGCTTGGCGTCCCAAACAAAAATCAACGCCGTGAGCGCCATGGCTCCTCCACCTAAAATCCGAGACGCGTTTAACCAAGTGCTACCGGTACGACTTTTTAAATTACCAGCCCAGCGCTCTGATACCTTTGATACATCGATGCGTCCCTTCTCCCAAAGTACATACCAGGGAGACTTGCTATTGGAACCTTCAAGAACTTTCAGCGCGACATTGTTGGCCGCTAAGAGAAGATCTACAGACGCTGAGATTGCGACGGTAGTAGTCCTGCCCTTCCCGCTCGCACCCTCAACGTTCACATGCAAGTTATACGCAGCCATCACCGTCGCCAGCAGCGGCAACGCGGGCGACTTGGCTAGTTGCGCAGCCCTCCCAACATTCGAGACGCCCACCCGCCAGCTATTGAGTTCCTGCACCAGCGGATCGTTTGCCGGGGCAGCAACCACCATGAGGCGGCCCAGGTCCTTGCTCGCAAAATGGTTCGCCTTTGCAAGCTTGCCGCTGGAGGTGCCGAGCACGTCGCCGGAACGACCCTGCAGGTTACTGTAAAGGTAGTTTTCTCGGGTCAGGGTGGCTCGCTCGCTAGGTGTCAGCCCAAAACTCAGGCCCGCACCATGAACGCCCAGCACCACCATATCCTGCGCCAGTGCCTGACCCTGGGGTAGAAACTGAAGCGACTTTGCCTTGGAGTGCAGCGACTTCAGCAACCCCATTGTGGGTGTAAACAGGCGCGGCAATTCCACCTGCACAGTTGAGGGGGCTACCCGCAACTTTCGCAGCGTCATCAGCATCACTTTCGACAGGTGCGCCAGCCACTCATCAACTGCCAGAGCCAGGTTTTGGGTGGAGTACTGATAGTTGGCATCGCCTTGGCTTTCCATTCCTGCAAACAGCGCGAGGGTACTGATCCCCATATTCTCGGGGTCCGCCGGCTGCGCTTTTGCAGCAAGGTCAGCCAGTCGGCTCGCCAGCTCCGGCAGCTCCCCCTCCCCTGCGGCAAGCGCTGTGCGCGTCAGCGGGTGACTGGCTTCCGCAAGGTGGGTTACCAGGCGCTCTATCGAGCGCGACAGCCGACGGCTATCGGCTACGGTGCTACGCGCATCGGTATCGTGCGGCAGGCGGCCAAGCTGCTCCAATAGTTCTATCAGCAGGCTATATGGCTCAAGCAGACGTTCATCGCGGGAGTAAATCCAGTCGTTCCAGACTAGCGACAGGCCGTCGTGGCACAGCGACATGGTGCGATCGAGTTGCCGGTGCAGGCAGTCGCGGGCCATGCGTCGCTCCTGTTCCATCATCGACTTGTCCAGTGCCTGAGTGTCGACCTGCGCGCGCAAGCTGGCCAAGGGAGCATCAGCCAACATGGCCCACTGATGCAGCAGCTCGGCATAACGACCATGGGGCTGATAGGGGATCAGCGCGTTGCAGGTTTGCAGGGTTTCGGTCGCCAAACGAGATTGTTCAACAGCATGGCGAAACTCAAATAGCGGATCATTCAACAACAGGCCGACCAGTTTGGGATAGCCTCGCAGGGCTTTGTCATCCAGCACATCATTGGCAGGCGGCAACGCCGGCAGCGGCTGCGGGCCTTGTGTTGACATGTGTTCGGCCAGGGCCTGCTGGTGGCTGTACAAGCGCACAAGCGGCTCCTCAGGGCTAAGCTCCAGCAGTGCGGGCGTAAAGGTGTCGGGATTGCTTAGCAGGCACTCGAGGTGCAGGTCTCGAGGGCGCAGGCCGCTTTCCAGTGCATCGACCAGCACGGCCGGCATCGCAAGAGTCGGGCGCCAGTGTTCCTTGCCGACCACGGCTGCTGCCCAGGCGGGCGCTACGTTCTGGCAGCGCGCCTTGACCCTGCTACTGTCCGCCTCGAGCCAACTGATGTACTCCCAACTCCAGGGCATCTCGCTGTAGGCCATGTCGACCTGATCGCCGACGTAGCGCCCCTGTAGCAATACGGGCACCAACGTGAGTGCCAGTGGCTTGCCTACGGGGGCACGGTCGTCGCAGGGTTGGCCCACCGCCGACTGACTCCGCCAGTAGCTCACATCAACGTCGGCAAGCGCCCCCCTGCCATCACACACCTGCTCGCGCCAGAGCTTGCCCTTGCGAAAAACATAGATACGCCCCGGTCTGGTCAGCGCACCAACAGGCTCCTGGTCGGCCCCCTCACTGACAGGCAGGCGTGCCATGGGGACGATTGCCAGGAAGGTATTTTGCTGAATTTCCGGCTCTTCCTCGTGGCTGCGCATGTCCTGCTCGACCAGAATTTGCAGGGTGCCACCATCCTCTCGCTCAAGATTCAACGCCAGGTTGGCCCGCTGTGCGTTTTCATACTGGGCGCGCTTGCGCGTGCCTTGCTCGATTGACTCGTCCTTGAGTTCACTCATTGCTTATCCTCCGGGTCCAGCAGCTGTACCTGCCCGCCGAACGCCGGGTCTCCCCACACGTCTACTATCAGTTGCTCCAGCCCGGTCTTCTGATTCGACTCTGCAACTGGCAGGTTAGACGCTGCTCTACCAGTGGTTTCCCCTGCGCTGTCCAGTGCAGTGTGTGCCGGCAGAGCCGGCAACCCCGGCTCAGCCGGGGTGCCCTGCCCCGGGCTGCCGCCGGAGTTCAGGCGGATATTGGCGCCGGTGATAGTGACGCCGCTGGGGTCGATTTTGATAAAGCTGCCGCCGGCCTTGAGGGTGATTTCCATGCCGGCGTCGATCACGACCTTGCGGCCGCTGGAGAGGTGAATTTCCTGCCCGGCTTCGGTCAGCTGGCGTTGGCCGATGCGGGTGTGCTGGCTCTCGGCGATCGTCAGATGATCATTGGCCTTGAGTTCGGTAAGGCGGTTGGCGTGGACAGTGCGGTGCACTTCGGCCAGGTGCTCGCTGTAATGGTTGGCGACGATGTGGTCGTGACGTTCATTGCCAACGTGCAGGCGTTGATCGTGCTCAATGCGCTGGTCCCAGTCGCGCTGGGCGTGCACGTAGATCTGCTCGGCGCCTTTCTGGTCGTCAATGCGCAGCTCGTTATAACCTTCGCCGCCGGGGGAACTGAGGCTTTTGAAGGTGCTGCGGGTTTTGTGGGCAGGCAGATCAACCGGCGGCACGTGTTCGGCGTGGTAAAGACAGCCGGTGATCAGCGGCTGGTCCGGATCACCCTCGAGAAAGCTCACCAGCACTTCCATGCCGACCCTGGGAATGGCCAGGGCGCCGTAGCGATCGCCGGCCCAGCCGCTGGCAACACGCAGCCAGCAGCTGGTGGTGTCGTCGGCCTGGCCTTCACGGTCCCAATGAAACTGTACCTTCACGCGGCCGTGCGGGTCGCAGTGAATTTCTTCGCCTTCTGGCCCGGTAACCACGGCGCTTTGGCTGCCGGCGATGCGGGGTTTGGGGTGGTCCAAGGCCGGGCGCCAGATGGCTTGCCAAGGGGTGGCGATAAAGCGGTTGCGGTAGCCTTGGGTGAAGCCATCGCTGGCTTGGGTATCACTGGTTACGGCTTCTTCCAGCACCTGCGGCTGTTTGCCTTGGTGCTCGATACTCGTCAGCAGCCAGAGGTCATTCCAGTCATCACGCAGGTGGCCGGTGAGCGTCAGAAAGTGCCCGCTTCGCAGGCCGGGTTGGTCGCTCTCGCCGTTGGCTTGCAGCTGATGGCTGCGATGGCGCTGCAGGTGGATGCGGCTGAGTTGCTTGCCGCGCTCGCGATCGGCAAAGCGGCCAGGGTAGTCGTAGTCTTCCAGCGCTGGTTGCGGCGCGCCGTCTTGCAATGTGGCGTCAGCCTCCAGCTGCAGGCGGGGTTTCAGAAAGTCGTAATCGCGGCGGGCCACACGGTCCGGGCGGGTAGCAGCAGTCAGGCTGAAGC
>NZ_FOUD01000051.1 GCF_900114765.1 Halopseudomonas pachastrellae | reverse complement strand
TCCCGGCGATAAGGGCTATCGCGTCCGCTTAAAAATACGCGGACACCATCGTCCTTAATGCTGGAGTTCGGAAGGTGAGTTGGCCGGACGGATACTTTTCGGCCAAGAAACAACCTGCTCTACGTTGAAATCTGTCCAATTTTTACGTCGTAGTGGTTTTGGATTTTGCGTAGACGCGCGGAAATTCATTGGGTTTTGACCAGTATGTAGCGGTCGCTATCGGTAGCCGGAGGGCGTTTCTACGCTTCCTTGTTGATGCACTCCTCGTTGTGGCAGGTATAGACTTGTGTAAACACTAGCTGGGGCAAAGGGGTTGACATCACTAATGTCGGTGAACAAAATTCTATGGGCCTGGGGAGGCACCCTGCTGCGATGGGAAAAAACCCCCTGTTTATATTGATTTTTCGCCTTTTCAGGCCAAGCAAGCAGCATGCAATTACCGAAATTCCGGTATGGGCCAATGGAGAAAAATCATGTCTGCTGCAATCGACTGCTACAACGATCTGAAGTACCTGTCCTACCAATTCAAAGACGATAGCCTGACGCATTGCCAACGGCTTGATCTTCTTTGCCGCGCGCTCGGCTTCAACAACCGCCATCACTTCGAGCAAAAGATCACCGAACTCCCTGATGTCCAGATCGGCAAGTACTCAACGAAGCTCATGCGACAGGCTTGCGCTAGAGTCCTACCCAAACCTAACGTGCCCTACTATGAGTTCATCGCCCAGAGCGAACGCCGTATGCGCTTTTACAGTCTCTGGGCCGGATGGGACAAGTGCGGGAGGGAAGTTCGTATTCCGAGGGATCTGGATGGGGCTTTCGCAGTTCCACGCTTGCGTGTGCAAATGGATGCGCCTGTGTATGTGATTGAAACTGATCGCCAGTTGGTTGCATGGCGAAATACCTGGTTCGGCATGGCTTATGTGCCTGAGGCACTTGCTCGGGAACATATGAAGGAAGCTTTTGCACGTATTGAGGCGGTGATTAAAGGGCCTAGGAATAAAGCCTATGGGCTGGAGGAAGATTTCAACGATAACTATGCAACGTGGTACCCGCTGGGCAAGTAATCAGGCTGCTGGGGCTGCGATGCAGCCCCATTTAGAGCTGAGGCCTCAACAATAGAATCGAGCCGGCCGGATTAACCCACCGAGCAAAAACGAAACGCTCAAAAATTCAGACCTGGCCTGCGCCAGCCCAGGTCAAAGGTGACATCCTGATTCTAAGCCTGTAAATGCTCGACAATGCATATCGGTAGCACATATCCACCATGAGTCGGTTACTTGACCTCATCATCGCTAGGCCCGCGCATGGCAGTTTCAAATGAGTTGAGGGCTTCGTCGGAGGGGACGGTCATTGTCGGTATCGCTCGAATCCCATCCGCAATGTCTCTACGGCTCAGATTGGGGGGTGTACGAATTTTTGTGTAACCGGCTAATGAGCGACACTGTCGCTCCGAACCGGAGACACGATGAGCAAGAAACTACATCCCATCACCG
>NZ_FOUD01000012.1 GCF_900114765.1 Halopseudomonas pachastrellae | reverse complement strand
ACCCGCAGCAATGCCGAGAGTGTCCATTACGAGACCAATGCACTCGCAGTCGAAACCACGTCAAGGTTGTCGTGCGGCATGTCTGGGAGGACGCCAAGGAGCGGATTAACCAGAATCGTCTTACCCCTGAAGGCAAGCGCATCTATGCCAGGCGCAAGGAAACCGTCGAGCGCAGCTTTGCGGACGCCAAGGAGCTGCACGGGCACCGTTATGCCCGATTCCGTGGACTGCGCAAGGTAATGAAACAGTGCCTGCTGGCAGCCGCCTGCCAAAACATGAAGAAGATTGCCCGCCTGCTGGCGATGCTTTTACGCCTGCAATCCGGGATAAGAAGCGGCACTTGGCTGCGAGGCTGGAAATGGAGCTGCTCGGACGGTTTTTAGCGGTTAGCTGGCTAAATTACCCGACACCTGCAAAATCATTACAAACACCCCAGAAAAACGAGACCCCGCGAAAACGCGGGGTTCGTCAGCAGTCTGAAACCGGCCTAGGCCGGTTTTTTGTTCAGCAAGAACTGCGAATCAGGCGGCTTCAGCCATGGCCTTGATGTGCGCGTTCAGGCGGCTCTTGTGGCGAGCGGCCTTGTTCTTGTTGATGATGCCTTTGTCAGCCATGCGGTCGATGACTGGAACGGCAGCAGTGTAAGCGGCCTTGGCTTTGTCGAGGTCCTTGGCGTCAATCGCCTTGACTACGTTTTTGATGTAGGTACGGACCATGGAGCGCAGGCTTGCATTGTGGTTGCGGCGCTTCTCGGCCTGCTTGGCGCGTTTCTTGGCTTGAGGTGAGTTGGCCACCGTCTTGCTCCTCAGAAAATCTGGATGAATTAGGTACAAATAAGGCCGCGTACTATGCCGCCGCTCTTATCGAATGTCAAGCCTGTATGAGGAGGCTTGAACGGCCCTGTTGATCAGTGGTCACAGTGGCCGAGGTGGCGGCATTTTACACCTAAGCTGCCTGACAATGGCAGCGGTGCGCCGCTATTATGGCGCTTTTATTTCGGTGCGATACTTCATGTCCCAATCTGCTGCCCCCGAACCCGCTACTCCCAAGGCGCCCAGCCTGCTCAGATCCGGCATGGTGGTGAGTGTCATGACCTTGTTGTCTCGGGTGTTGGGCATGGTTCGGGACATTGTGGTTGCGGCCTATTTTGGTTCGCAGTCGGAGGCTGACGCGTTTTTTATCGCCTTCAAGATTCCGAACTTTTTGCGCCGTTTGTTTGCTGAGGGCGCCTTTGCGCAGGCTTTTGTGCCGGTGCTCTCGGAATACCGCACCAAGTTCACATTGGCGCAGGTGCGCCAGCTGGTGGACCGGGTAACCGGCACCCTGGGGCTGACGCTGGCCGGAATTACCGCCCTGGGTGTGGCGGGCTCGCCGGTGCTGATTACCCTGTTTGCGCCCGGCTTTCATGATGATGCCGCCAAGCTGTCGCTGGCGACCGACATGTTGCGCATTACCTTTCCATACCTGTTCCTGATTTCGCTGACCGCGCTCTGCGGTTCGATTCTGAACAGTTACGGTCGCTTCGCTGTTCCTGCCTTTACCCCGGTGTTGCTGAACGTCAGCATGATTGGCGCGACTCTGTGTCTGACCCCCTATTTTGAGCAGCCCATCATGGCGCTGGCCTGGGGGGTGTTTATCGCCGGTGTGGCGCAGCTGCTGTTCCAGCTGCCGTTCCTTGCGCAGATCAAGCTGCTGCCGGTGCCAAGGCCCAATCGCAAGGACCCGGGTGTCAAGCGCATCATGACGTTGATGATTCCGGCGCTCTTTGGCGTGTCGGTCAGTCAGATCAACCTGTTGCTGGACACGGTGCTGGCCTCCTTCCTGCAAACGGGCAGCATTTCCTGGCTGTATTACGCCGACCGCCTGTCTGAGTTGCCGCTGGGGGCCTTTGGTATCGCCATTGGGACGGTCATTCTGCCTGCTCTGTCTCGCCAGCATGCCGGCGAAGACCTGAGGGCCTTCGGGCGCACGATGGACTGGGCGGTGCGCATGGTGCTGCTGGTCGGGGTGCCGGCGGCGCTGGCGCTGTTGCTGTTGTCGGAGCCGTTGATTGCGACGCTGTTTCATTACGGTGCGATGACCGATGCAGACGTGGGGCAGTCGGCAGCAGCGCTGCGTGCCTACGCGATCGGCGTGATGACCTTCATGCTGATCAAGGTGCTGGCGCCCGGCTACTTTGCGCGCCAGGACACCAAAACGCCGGTGCGCATCGCCATTATCTGCATGGTGGCCAACATGGGGCTGAACCTGTTGTTGATCTGGCCGTTGCAGCATGTGGGGCTGGCGTTGGCAACCTCGCTGTCGGCGCTGCTCAATGCCGGGCTGCTTTGGTGGGGGCTGCGCCGCGATGGTGTGTATCACGCGCAGCCGGGCTGGCCGCGCTTTGCCTTGCGCTTGGTGCTGGCCACCGCTGCCATGGCGGCGCTGCTGATATGGCTGGTGCCGGCAACGCCGGATTGGCTCGCCTGGGGCTGGCAACGCAAGGCCTGGGAAATGACCCTATTGGTGGTGGGCGGAATGCTGGTGTACCTGGCGGTGCTGTTCGCTCTGGGCTTGCGCCTGCGCGAGCTGAGGGCGGGGCAGGGTTGAACGGCATGACGGGCGGCCCTGCAAGTCTGTATACTGCTGCGTTTCGATTGATCCACCTTTGACGAGCAATATGGAACTGGTCCGCGGTTTACATAACCTGCGGCCCCGGCACCGGGGCTGCGTCGCCACCATCGGCAACTTCGACGGCGTACATGTTGGCCACCAGGCTATTCTGGCGCGCCTGCGTGCGCACTCAGAGCGCCTTGGCCTGCCTGGCTGTGTGGTGATTTTCGAGCCGCAACCCCGTGAATTTTTCGCGCCTGATGCCGCGCCGCCGCGTTTGACGCGCCTGCGCGAGAAGCTCGCGCTGTTGCAGCAGCACGGCCTTGATCGGGTGCTCTGCCTGGCGTTTAACCGCCGCTTGCGTGAGCTGAGCGCCGAGCAGTTTGTTCAACAGGTACTGATTGAGGGCCTGGGTGTGCGCCATCTGGAAGTGGGTGACGACTTCCGCTTTGGTTGTGATCGCTCCGGCGACTTTGCCTTTTTGCAAGATAGCGGCGCCAAGCACGGCTTTACCGTCGAGGCGGCCAACACCGTGGCCGAGAATGGCGAGCGCATCAGCAGCACCCGTCTGCGCCAGGTGCTGGCAGAGGGCGACTTTATTCTTGCCTCGTTGCTGTTGGGGCGCCCGTTCAGCATTACCGGACGCGTGGTCTATGGTCAGCAGTTGGGCCGTACGCTGGGAGCGCCGACCGCCAATGTGCAGCTCAAGCGCGTGAATCCGCCGCTGCACGGCGTTTACCGCGTCAGCGCTGAGGTGGATGGTGTGGTGCGCAAGGGCGTGGCCAACATCGGCAAGCGCCCGTCGGTCAGCGGTGACGGCAAGGCACACCTTGAGGTGCACCTGTTTGATTTTTCCGGCGATCTCTACGGGCGTCGCCTGACAGTGGTATTTCATCAGAAACTGCGAGACGAGCAGCGTTTCGACTCGCTGGACGCATTGCAGGCAGCGATCAAGGCCGATTTTGCTGCCGCCAGGGCCCAGTGGGGCCTGTGAATTTTTCGAGAGCCTGACACAACATGACCGACTACAAAGCGACATTGAACCTGCCCGCCACGGACTTCCCGATGAAGGCCGGGCTGCCGAACCGCGAACCCGAGACCCTCAAGCGTCTGGACGGGCTGTATCAGCGGATTCGCGAGGTCAGCCAGGGGCGCCCGCAGTTCATCCTGCACGACGGCCCTCCCTACGCCAACGGCGTGATTCACATCGGTCATGCACTGAACAAGATCATCAAGGACATGATTGTCCGCTCCAAGACCCTGTCGGGTTTTGATGCACCCTACGTTCCGGGCTGGGACTGTCACGGCCTGCCGATCGAGCACAAGGTTGAGACTACCCACGGTAAACACTTGCCGCCCGAGCAGGTGCGCGCGCTGTGCCGCGAATACGCAGGCGAGCAGGTTGCCCTGCAGAAGGCAGACTTTATTCGCCTGGGCGTGCTGGGTGATTGGGACAACCCCTACCTGACCATGAACTTTGCCAACGAGGCGGGTGAAATCCGCGCCTTGGGCCGTTTGGTCGAGCAAGGTGTGGTGTTCAAGGGTCTGAAACCGGTCAACTGGTGTTTTGACTGCGGCTCGGCGCTGGCCGAGGCGGAAGTGGAATACCAGGACAAGAGCTCAGAGGCCATTGATGTTGCCTTTGTGGCGGAAGATACCGACAAGCTCGCCGCTGCCTTTGGTCTGTCAGAACTGAGCAAGCCCGCCGCGATCGTCATCTGGACCACCACTCCCTGGACCATCCCGGCCAACCAGGCGCTGAACGTCCACCCTGAATTCAACTACGCGCTGGTCGATACCGGCGAGCGTCTGCTGGTGCTGGCCGAAGATCTGGTCGAGAGCTGCCTGGAGCGCTACGGCCTCGAGGGGCAGGTGCTGGCAACCGCTGAAGGTGCAGCGCTTGAGCTGATCCGTTTCCGTCACCCGCTGTACGAGCGCTTCTCGCCGGTCTATCTGGCCGAGTATGTTGAGCTGGACGCCGGTACCGGCGTCGTTCACTCGGCGCCGGCCTACGGTGAGGACGACTTCCGTACCTGCAAGCAGTACGGCATGAGCAATGACGACATTCTCAGCCCGGTACAAAGCAATGGCGTGTACGTGTCTGACCTGCCGTTCTTTGGTGGCCAGTTCATCTGGAAGGCTAATCCGGCCATTGTTGCCAAGCTGGAAGAAGTCGGTGCGCTGCTCAAGCACAACCGCATCCAGCACAGCTACATGCACTGCTGGCGCCACAAAACGCCGCTGATCTACCGCGCCACTGCGCAGTGGTTTGTCGGCATGGACGTACCGGTCGATGGCGGTGCCACGCTGCGCGAGCGCGCCCTCAAGGCCATTGAAGAAACCGAGTTTGTTCCGGCCTGGGGCAAGCAGCGCCTGCACAACATGATTGCCGGTCGTCCGGACTGGTGTATCTCCCGTCAGCGTAACTGGGGTGTGCCGATCCCGTTCTTCCTGCATCGCGAGACGGGCGAGCTGCATCCGCGTACCGTTGAGCTGATCGAGCAGGTGGCCCAGCGGGTCGAGCAGCAGGGCATTGATGCCTGGTTCAATCTGGATGCTGCCGAGCTGCTGGGTGACGAGGCGCCGCTGTACGAGAAGACCAGCGATACGCTGGATGTATGGTTTGACTCCGGGACAACCCACTGGCACGTGATGCGTGGCTCGCACCCCATGGGGCATGATGAAGGCCCGCGCGCCGATCTGTATCTGGAAGGCTCTGACCAGCACCGTGGCTGGTTCCACTCGTCCTTGCTGACCGGTGCGGCCATTGACGGGCACGCGCCCTATCGGGGCCTGCTGACCCACGGTTTTACCGTTGACGAGAAGGGCCGCAAGATGTCCAAGTCGCTGGGCAACACCATTGCCCCGCAGAAGGTCAACGACACGCTGGGCGCTGACATCCTGCGTCTGTGGGTATCGTCGACCGACTACTCGGCTGAAATGGCGGTATCTGACCAGATTCTGCAGCGCAGTGCCGATGCCTATCGTCGCATCCGCAATACCGCGCGCTTCCTGCTGTCCAACCTGAACGGCTTTGACCCGGCGACCGATGCGCTGCCGGCCGACCAGATGCTTGATCTGGACCGCTGGGCGGTGGATCGCGCACGCCTGCTGCAGCAGGAAATTGTTGAGGCCTACGATACTTACCGCTTCTGGAATGTGTACCAGAAGATTCACAACTTCTGTGTGCAGGAGCTGGGCGGTTTTTACCTGGATATCATCAAGGACCGTCAGTACACCACGCAGGCCAACAGCGTGGCGCGCCGCTCCTGCCAGACGGCGCTGTACCACATTGCCGAAGCGCTGGTGCGCTGGATTGCGCCGATTCTGAGCTTCACCGCCGAGGAGTTGTGGCAGTACCTGCCGGGTGAGCGCAATGATTCTGTGATGCTCAACACCTGGTACGAGGAGCTGGCAGAGCTGCCGGAAGGCCAGGCTCTGGGTCGTGAGTTCTGGGCCGACGTGATGCGCGTGAAGGAAGCGGTCAACAAGGAAATCGAGAACCTGCGTAACGCCAAGACCCTGCGCGGTAACCTGGAAGCAGAAGTAACCCTGTTCGTTGACCAGTCGCTGCAAGAGCGCCTGGCCCAGCTGGGCGATGAGCTGCGCTTTGTACTGATCACCTCTCAGGCCGCACTGGCGCCGTTGGCGCAGGCCGACGAGCAGGCGGTGGCCACCGAGGTTGACGGTCTGAAACTGCGAATCGTCAAGTCGGCTGCGACCAAGTGCGCACGTTGCTGGCACCTGCGTGATGACGTTGGCAGCAACCCGGCGCACCCGGAGATCTGCGGCCGCTGCGTAGAAAACATCGAAGGTGCTGGCGAGGTGCGCAAGCATGCCTGATCTGCGTCGCGGCAGTCTGGTCTGGCTCTGGTTGTCGGTTGTCGTCATCGCGCTGGATCAGGTGACCAAGTGGATCGCGGTGGACACCCTGCAGATGTATCAGCAGGTGCCGATCATTGATGGCCTGTTCAGCTTTACGCTGGCCTATAACACCGGTGCCGCATTCAGCTTTCTGGCTGATGCCAGCGGCTGGCAGCGCTGGTTGTTCGCCGGCATTGCCGTCGTGGTGAGCGTGGTGTTGTGCGTCTGGCTGGCGCGGCTGGACCGCGCGCGCAGGATGGAAGCGATTGCACTGGCGCTGATCCTTGGTGGCGCCCTGGGTAACCTCTATGATCGGGTTATCCACGGCAAGGTGACCGACTTTATTTTGGTGCACTGGCAGCAAAGCTGGTTCTTCCCGGCATTCAATATCGCCGACAGCGCCATTACCGTCGGTGCCGCGCTGCTGCTGCTCGACATGTTTTTTGGTCGCAAGCCTGAGTAATAACGCGCGCCTGCCCCCTGTGAGGCGGGCGCCGCCGTCCTGATGAGATAGATGCCATGACAGAAAGCCGAATCGGTCACGACTCCGAGGTGACCCTGCACTTTACCCTCAAGCTGCCCAACGGTGACGTGGTCGATACGACGCTGGACAAGCAGCCGGCGACCTTCAAGGTAGGGGATGGCAGCCTGCTGCCCGGATTTGAGCAGGTGCTGTTCGGACTCAAGGCCGGCGATGCCCGCAGCTTTGAGATTGACCCTGAGCGCGGTTTCGGCCCGGGCAATGAGCAGAACATCCAGACTGTGCCGCGCGATCAGTTCAACGAAATGGAGCTGGAGCCGGGCTTGCTAGTGATCTTTACCGATGCCGCCGGTGGTGAGTTGCCCGGCGTGGTCAAGCAGGTGCATGATCAGGTGGTCGAGGTGGACTTCAATCATCCGCTGGCCGGCAAGGTCATTACCTTTGATGTCGAGATTGTCGACGTACGCTAGCGAGCACCAAGAGGCTACTCATGCAGATTAAACTGGCCAATCCACGCGGCTTCTGCGCCGGTGTTGACCGTGCCATTGAGATCGTCAATCGCGCGCTCGAAGTGTTCGGCCCGCCAATCTATGTGCGTCACGAAGTGGTGCATAACAAGTTTGTGGTGGAAGACCTGCGCAACCGCGGCGCTGTGTTTGTTGAGGAGATCGACCAGGTGCCGGATGACGTCATTGTCATCTTCAGTGCGCACGGTGTATCTCAGGCGGTGCGGCAGCAGGCGGAAGATCGCGGGCTCAAGGTGTTTGATGCTACCTGCCCGCTGGTCACCAAGGTGCACATGGAGGTAACCCGCTACAGCCGAGACGGCCGTGAGTGCATTCTGATCGGTCATGCCGGTCACCCGGAGGTGGAAGGCACCATGGGGCAGTACGACGCCAGCAACGGTGGCGCCATCTATCTGGTCGAAGACGAGGACGATGTAGCGCGTCTGTCGGTACGCGACCCCCAGCGCCTGGCGTTTGTCACCCAGACAACTTTGTCGATGGATGACACCGCCAAGGTGATCGATGCGCTGCGTGCGCGTTTCCCGGCCATTGACGGGCCGCGCAAGGACGACATCTGCTATGCCACCCAGAACCGTCAGGACGCGGTCAAGCAGCTTGCCGCCGAGTGCGATGTGGTGTTGGTGGTAGGCAGCCCCAACAGCTCCAACTCCAACCGCCTGCGCGAGCTGTCCGAGCGTATGGGCACGCCGGCCTACCTGATTGACGGTGCCAGCGAGATTCAGGCTGCCTGGCTGCAGGGCGTTGGCAAGATTGGTGTCACCGCTGGGGCGTCGGCGCCAGACGTGCTGGTGCGCCAAGTGATCGAGCATCTGCATGCCCAGGGCGCGACCGGCGCGGAGGAGCTGGCTGGCAAGGAAGAGAATATCGTCTTCAGTGTGCCGAAAGAGCTGCGGATTGTTGATCTGAGCTGAGGCATTGAGGCGCCAGGCCGACTGGCTGTAGGGACGCGACATGTAGCGTCCGCGATCCCCCGCCGCCGCCCGCCGCTGCGGCCAAAGCAAGTGGTTGGCCTCTACATCCGGAATACCGGCCCGGAGGACTTGCCGTCCAAGCGTTGCGTAACCTCGCGCATCAACGCTGGAACCTCTGCGGCTAGGTACGCCCAGAACCGCTCGTCGTTTACTGTGGCTGCTACCAACGCTGCTGGCAAAAAACGCTGCATCTCCAACCGGAACTCGCGTTTGACGTTGGCGTCCTCAACCAAAGAACGCGCACGTTGCTGCGCGGTTGCCAAGAAGACCTGCGCTGATACGCCGTGATCATCCAGTTTAGACGGTATTAACTCAAATGCCGGGACTATAAGCCGCTGCTTCAGCCAGAGCAGGTCCCAGATGTCCCGATTCTTGATACGTCCCCGGCGCAATCCGAAGGCTAGAATCTTGTCTGCGTAAATCTCTTCCAAAGACTCCGCCCGGACAATCAGCCCTGCGGTTCCCATGTCCACTCCATAAGGGTTGAGCAACATCTTCGCGCGAGGCTGGTAGCTCGGAATAGAGCAGACATCAATATTGATACGCTGGGCCGGCAGATTTTTGGCCTCTGGCCGGGTCTGCACCTTCAGCTTCCATGTGTCCACATTGCCGACTTCTTTCTTTGGCTCGCTTACCTCTACAGCGAGACCGTATTTGGTTTGCAAGCGCTCGGTCAACACTGGCTTCAACTGGGCCAGCGCGGCACGATCAAAGTTGACGCCACCGGTAAAATCCAGGTCCTCGCTCAAGCGGTTGGAACCGTAGCAAGCGCGGAGGCAGGTGCCGCCAATAAAGCACAGCGTGTCGAGCAGGCCGCAGTCGCTCAGCACCCGCATGACGTCGTGATGCAGCAGCTCCTTCTCCACGACCACCCGCAGCGGCGCGAGATCTACTTGCTGGCTGAGTGCTTGGTCTACCAGGCGATCAAATAAGCTCATCGGCAACCTCCCAGTCGATTAGGTCCATACTGCGGCGGGCAGCTTTCATGTCCCTCAGGGCTTGCGCTGGATTCGCGCGCCACATTCCACAGGCGGTGTCATAGGCTAGCTGCTCGGCAATGGCCGACGGGTTCTGCCGGGTATGCACAAACTCGATATGACCCCAGCGGCCGCAGTCGATCACACTGCTACGTCCGGACGACATCAGGGTGAGCCAGCTCTGCGGCACTTGAGAAATGATGCCGCAGTCGCTCAAGGCCGTTTCCAGGCTGATGTAATTGAACTCATGCGCACGCAATCGAGCCGCCACATGAAACAGCAGGCGACCATCAGAGGACCACGCAGGAAGGTACAGGTAAATACCGCGGCACACCCGCTCTAAGCGTTGGCCCTTGGCTGCCCTGCTGAGCAGTGCGCGAAAAGCGCCCTGGCTCAGTTCCGGCAGCAGTACCCGCATATCCGCAGCCGTGAACAAAAACCGATCAGATGAGGTAAGTGAATCCAGCCCCTGATACAGTCGCTGCAGGGGTTGCAGGGAGAAGCGTTCGGACAGCATGGCAGTAACTCAACAGAAAGTTACGAAAAGTGTAACTTAACGTAGACAAAGCGCAACCGTTGACCCTCGACACTCCGCAAAAGCCACAGGAACGTGAAGCCTACTCTCGTAGGGACGCGACATGTCGCGTCCGTGCCGCCTTACGGCTGGTTCCACAACCCACGTATCGCGGCGATGCCCTGTGCACCCGCGTTATGCGCCGCCGCCAAGTCGTCGCCAGTAAGCCCTCCCAGCAGATAAACCGGCAGGCGACAGTTGTTGAGCATGGCGTGGGCCTGCTCCCAGCCCAATGGGCTGGCTTCCGGATGTGATGCTGTAGGCAGCAAGGGCGACAGCACAGCAAAATCTACCCCAAGCCTCTCGGCCATCTGCAGCTCCTCGGCATCATGGCAGGACGCACTGAGCCAGCGCTCAGCGGGCAGTGGGCGTGTTGGTGGCGGCTGTTCGCACATCGCACGCAGTTGCCGTGATGTCAGGTGCCAGCCGGCACGGCGGTCTGCAGGTGGCTGATCCCCCTTGAGCATAAAGGTGGCCCGCGCTCCGTAGCGTTGCAGCACCTGCTCGCACAGGGCCTCATAGTCTTGGATGTCGAGCTGGGTTTGGCGCAGCTGAATCAGGCTGATGCCGGCGTCGATGGCGTGCTCTATGCCTTGCAGCACCTCTGTGGCGGCGCAATCGGGCGTAATCAGGTAGCGCTGGGGCAGTCTGGCTGCAGCTACGATAGGCTGGTTGGCCGCCGGGAAGGCATAGCTTGGCAGCTGGTGCTCGGTTACCCATCGGACCGGCTGGCCTTCTGCGCCGTGCGCCGTGCCCGTGAACTCGGATACCTCCCAGACATCCAGCCTGATGTGCTTGTCCGGGTAGTTGTGCTGCAGGTCAATCAGTGGTCGGGCCTGTTGTACGGTTATACCCAGTTCTTCATGCAGCTCGCGTTGTAATGCCTCCAGGCGGCTCTCGCCCGGCTCAAGCTTGCCGCCCGGAAACTCCCATAACCCGCCCTGGTGAGCGTCGTCTGGTCGTTTGGCAATCAGAATGCGGCGCTCGGCGTCGCGAATCACCGCAGCCATGACATGAATGCGGCGCATGGTCATTGTTCCGGCAGGTCGTCAGAGAACAGGTCCTGCTCTTCATTCTCGCCGCCGGGGATAACGTGTTCTTCGGCGGCCCAGGCGCCCAGGTCGATCAGCCGGCAGCGCTCGCTGCAGAACGGCCGCTGGGGGAAGGTTTCATTCCAGGACACCGGTGCCTGGCAGGTGGGGCAGTTGACGGTCAGCGTCATCAGGGGCGCTCCAGTAATTGCATATAGCGAGCGTGCAGTGCGTCAACCTGGGCATGCAGGGCGGCAAGGTCGCTGTCGTTGGTCAATACATCGTGGGCGTGGCGCAGGCGCTCCTCGCGCTGTGCCTGGGCCTGCATGATGGCGCGCACCTGTGCCTCGGGCACCGCATCGCGCTGCACGGTGCGCGCCAGCTGCATGGTCTCAGGCACATCGACAACGATTACCCGGCTGGTCAGGCTGTTCTGCCCGGACTCGACCAGCAAGGGGGAAACCAATAGCGCGTATGGGGAAGTGGCGGAGTGCAGGTCGGTGATGATCTCATCGCGGATCAGCGGGTGCAGCAATTGCTCCAGCCACTGCCGTTGTTCCGGAGCGGCAAAGACTGTTTCGCGCAGAGCGGCTCTGTTCAGTGTCCCGTCGTCGAGCAGCATGGCTTCGCCAAAGCGGTCGACGATGTGCGCCAATGCCGGGCGTCCCGGCTCAACCACGACACGAGACTTCTGGTCGGCATCCACAACATGAATGCCGTGGGCGGCGGCAAAGCGGTTGGCGGCAGCGGTTTTGCCGCTGCCAATGCCGCCGGTCAGGCCTATGATCATCCGGTGTTCCTTCGTTCAGGGCGCCGATCGTTATGGCCCCGGACAGGAGCGAGTCAGAAACCGGCGAAACGCAAATAATGGCCGGTAATTGTCTCACCCCAGATCAGAGCGATCCAGCCGGCGATGGCCAGGTAGGGGCCAAAGGGCAGGGGCGTACTGTTGTTGGCGCCGCGCGCCTTGAGAATGATCAGGCCCAAAATGGCGCCGACCAGAGAAGACAGCAGGATGGTCAGCGGCAGCACCTGCCAGCCACCCCAGGCGCCCAGCATGGCCAGCAGCTTGAAATCGCCGTAACCCATGCCTTCCTTGCCGGTAACCAGCTTGAATAGCCAGTAGACCGACCACAGACTCAGGTAGCCAGCAACGGCGCCCCAGAGCGCGGTGTTGAGGTCTGTGTACACGCCAAAGCTGTTGAGGATCAGGCCCAGCCACAGCAGTGGCAGGACGATGATGTCCGGCAGTAGCTGGGTATCGGCGTCAATCATGCTCAGGCAGACCAGCACCCAGGTGAGCACCAGCATGCCCGCGGTTGCCAGGCCAAAGCCCATTTGCCAGGCGACCAGCATGGAAAGCCCGGCAGTCAGCAGCTCGATTGCCGGGTAGCGCAGGCTGATCGGCTCTTTGCAGTTGCCGCAACGGCCGCGCAGCAGGAGGTAGCTGATGACCGGTATATTCTGCCAGGGTTTGATCTCGGTCTTGCACTTGGGGCAATGCGAGTGCGGCAGAATGAGGTTGTAAGTCGCCGGCGGCGCGTGCTCGCGATCCGGCTCAAGAATCTCCCGCGCCTGCTGTTGCCACTCAATTTCCAGCATGCGTGGTACGCGCAGAATGACCACGTTGAGAAAGCTGCCAATGATCAGGCCCAGGAGGCCGGCGAGCAAAATAAAGGCCAGCGGGGTGCTGGCCAGATAAGCGCTGAATTGCATGTGTTTAGACGACGTTACCGAGCTGGAAGATTGGGAGGTACATGGCGATGATGAGGCCGCCTACCAAGACACCCAGCACGCACATGATCATCGGCTCGAGCAGTGTCGTCAGGTTGTCAACTTTGTTGTCAACTTCTGCCTCGTAGTAGTCCGCTACCTTTTCCAGCATCCCGTCCAGGTTACCAGACTCCTCGCCGATGCCGGCCATTTGCACCGCGAGCGACGGGAACACATTGGTGGTACGCATTGAGAAGTGAAGTTGCGAGCCGGCAGAGACGTTCTCTTTGATTTTCATCACGGCGTTATAAAACACGACATTACCTGATGCCCCGGCGACAGAATCAAGGGCATCTACAAGAGGTACGCCCGCCGCAAAGGTTGTCGACAGCGTGCGTGCGTAGCGCGCTACGGCAGCCTGATAAATGATTTCGCCTACAATGGGGGCTTTGAGCAAGGTCCTGTCTTGGAAATCTCTGAAGGCTTTGGATCGGCGGTGCGCTTGTCCGTAGGCATAGCCCGCGACGATGATCATGACCAGCAGGATGAACCACCAAGATTGCAGCCATTCGGATAACGCGATGACGAAGGTGGTGAACGCGGGTAGCTCGGCGCCAAAGTTAGAGAAGACCTCTTGAAAGCTTGGTACCACTTTCAGCAGCAAAATTGCGGTTACGATAATCGCTACCACAATAACTGCAATCGGGTAGGTCATCGCTTTCTTGATTTTGGCTTTGAGGGCCTCGGTTTTCTCTTTGTAGGTCGCGATGCGGTCAAGCAGGGACTCGAGACGACCGGACTGTTCACCTGACTCGACGAGGTTGCAAAATAGGTCGTCAAAGTGCTGTGGATGCTGGCGCAGGGAGTCGGCTAGCGTATTACCAGCAGCCACATTGGTTTTAATCTCGTTGACGAGCTTGGCCAGGTTGGGGTTTTCAGCACCTTCCGCAATGATTTCGAAGGCCTGAATGATGGGTACGCCGGACTCCATCATTGTCGCCAGTTGCCGTGTGAAAAAGGCAATGTCGAGTGGCTTGATCGGCTTTGCCCGCTTGCTGAACAGGGTGGATTTGCGGTTGATCTTGGTGACCAAGATTCCCTGTTTTCGCAGCTGGTGTTTGATTAGCGCCGCATTTGCGCCCTGAATCTCACCAGTGATTTTGGTGCCTTTACGATCTTTTCCCTCCCATTTGAAAGGGAAAAGCTTTTCTTCCTTGGCCTTTTTGGCGGCGGCAGGGTTCTTTTTAAGTGCTGCTTGTTGCGCCATGACTTAGTCCTTGGTCACTCGGTTTACTTCCGCCAGACTGGTCACGCCCTCTTCGACCTTCATCAGGGCTGACTGACGTAAGTTTCTGAAGCCCTCGCTCTGGGCGACGTCTGAGATCTGAATCGAGTTGCCGTCTTCCATGATGATGCGTTGCATGGCCGGGGTGATCCTGACGACCTCATAGATACCAACACGTCCTTTATAACCGTCTTTGCAATTTTCGCAACCCACAGGGCCATAAATTGTCAGGCCTGCATCAATTTTTTCGTTGGAGAACCCTTCTTCGACCAGCGTTTCTCTTGGAACCTCCATTGGCTTCTTGCAGCTTTTGCAGAGGCGCCTGGCAAGACGTTGCGCGATGATGAGGTTTACTGATGTGGCGATGTTGAAGGATGGGACACCCATGTTGCGCATCCGGGTTAGTGTTTCGGCTGCGCTGTTGGTATGCAGTGTCGACATCACCATGTGGCCTGTTTGCGCGGCCTTGATGGCAATTTCAGCGGTTTCAAGATCGCGGATCTCACCCACCATGATGATGTCTGGGTCCTGACGGAGGAACGCGCGCAGGGCTTTTGCGAAATCCATCCCCTGCTTGGGGTTGACGTTGACCTGATTGATGCCCTCAAGGTTGATTTCAACAGGGTCTTCAGCGGTCGATATGTTCCGCTCGCTGGTGTTCAGGATGTTCAGGCCCGTATAAAGGGAGACCGTTTTGCCTGAGCCGGTGGGCCCTGTGACCAAGATCATGCCTTGTGGGCGTGATAGCGCCGCCAGATACATCTGCTTCTGGTCATCTTCGTAGCCCAGGGCATCAATACCCATTTTTGCACTTTCAGAGTCGAGGATCCGGAGTACTACTTTTTCGCCCCACAATGTAGGTAGGGTATTGACCCGGAAGTCGATGGCCTTGTTTTTGGATATCTTCAGCTTGATGCGGCCGTCCTGAGGTTTGCGACGCTCGGCGAGGTCCATCGAAGACATGACCTTCAGGCGAGCTGCGATGCGGACACCGAGCTGCTGCGGGGGTTTTGCCACCTCGTGGAGGACGCCGTCGGTGCGAAAGCGCACTCGGTACACCTTTTCATAGGGTTCGAAATGCAAGTCGGAAGAGCCCATGCGCACGGCGTCTAGCAGCATCTTGTTGACGAATCTTACGATCGGCGCGTCATCCGCTTCAGAGCCGCCTTCCTGTTTGTCTTCATCCTTTACTGCTTGAACGTCAAGTTCATCCAGGTCGGTATCCGCGATGTCTCCCAAGCCACCGGTTGGGTTGTCCAAGTATTTTTCTATCGCGCTATGCAGCTTGTCGTCTTCCACGATTACTGCATCGGTCATCAAGCCGGTGTTGAACTGAATGTCGCTAAGCGCTTGTTGATTGGTTGGGTCCGATAGGGCCAGGTACAGTCTGGAGCCCCTCTTGAACAGGGGCATAACGTTGTGCTGGCGTATCAGCTTTTCACTGACCAGTTCGCTGGGTTGCGCCTCCTTCTCCAGTGCTGCCAGGTCAAAGTAGGGGTAGCCGAACTCGTCTGCGCACACCATGGCTAGCGACTTTGCGTCGGCAAGCTTTCGTTGGACGAGGTGGGTAATGAACGGGATCTTATCTTGCGCTGCCTGTTGAGATGCTTTGCCCGCAGCTTCCGAGCTTAGGATCCCTTCTTGCACGATACGGCGTGCGAGCCCTGATAAAACGGGAGTTTCCATGAGGCCTTATGTTCCAATCAATCGTTACGCTTTACTCTTCACTATAGTACACGTGCCTTACTATTTGCACTGTTGTGCGGGTGAAGGCGTACGGGGTGTTTGATGTGTGACAAAAAAAGTCACTTTCGGCCTATTTGTGTGAGCTTTCGCGTCGTGGCTACTGCTCAATTTGGCTAGAAAAGCTTTAGTGATAGGGGGTTGCAGTGGATGGCACAGCATTTGCTTTTACGTCAGGTAGCCAACCGGCTATCTCACAAAAGGAGTTTACTATGAAGGCTCAAAAGGGTTTTACCTTGATCGAGCTGATGATCGTAGTCGCGATCATCGGTATCCTGGCTGCCATCGCACTGCCGGCCTACCAGGACTACACCGCTCGCGCCCAAGCTACTGAAGGCTTGAAGGCAACCGCTGGTCTGCAGGCTGATATCGCTGTGGATACAGCAGAGGCCGGTGCGGCCGCTGCTAGCGCTACCACCATCGCTTCGGCGGCGGCGCTTGATGGTCAATACTTTGACCCGGGTGAGGTGACTGTTAGTAACGTGGGTGTTATCTCTGTTGCTTTCTCTTCGGGCGCCCTGGCCAACGAAACTCTGACCATGACGCCGGCGGTAACTGCCAGTGGCCAGATTTCGGGTTGGACTTGTGCCGGTTTGAGTAATGCATCCCATATCCCGTCCGGTTGCCGCTAACGGATAGGTGGAGAGAGTTTTAGCAGTAGTTACACGCGCTGCTTGTTGCTCTTTGCGATAAAAGCCCCCGGTTTGTCCGGGGGTTTTTTATGGGCGCCGTCTGAGTCTGGATTCCATCCTGGTGGGTGGCACTTCCTGCGCACTTGGTCTAGCTACGCTCAGAATCTTAGTAGCAATGGCCTTTCATCTTTGTTTCCCCCTTCTCCCACAACCGCCACTCCCCAGTCTCATACGCCTGCCACTGCTCATTGCTGGTCAGCGGTTCTGTCGCGATCACGGTCACCACGTCGTTGCGGGTGGTGTGCTGCTGAAAGTCGATTTCCAGGTCAATGTCACTGAGCACGGCGGGGCCGAAGGGCGCGCGGCGGGTGATCCAGTGGAGTTTGCTGGTACACAGGGTGAACAGCCAGTCGCCGTTGCTCAGCATCAGGTTGCATACCCCCAGTTCGCGCAGCGGGGCGCAGCATTGGCTGAGGGTGTCGGCGATCTCGGCAAGGCTTGGGGGCTTGCTGTAGCGGCGGGCGAGGTTATTCAGCAGGTGGCAGAAGATGGCTTCGCTGTCGGTGTCGCCGACCGGGGTGTAGTGGCCGCTGTCAGGGTTGAAACCGGCCAGTTGGCCATTGTGGGCGAAGGCCCAGTACTGGCCCCAGAGTTCGCGGGTGAACGGGTGGGTGTTGGCCAGGCTGACGCCGCCGACATTGGCCTGGCGGATATGGCAGATAACGTTTTCCGACTTGATCGGGTATTGCTCGATCAGCTTGGCAATGGCCGAGCTGTGGCAAGGATTGGGGTCGTGAAAGCAGCGCAGCCCTCGGCCTTCGTAGAACGCCACTCCCCAGCCATCACGGTGCGGGCCGCTGTCGCCACCGCGGCGCATCAGGCCGGCGAAGCTAAAGCAGATATCGGTCGGGACGTTGGCGCTCATGCCAAGCAGTTCGCACATGGTGACTCCGGGGTTGGCGGGTGGCTACAGGCATTCTACCCGGCGCTGGGCGAGTTTTGTGTGCAGATGCCGGTGCTTGTTTTGGCTTCGTGCATGGGCCGGTAAGAGAGCAGTGGTGATGTTCCTTTCTGGGGCGTTGCTGTGCATTTTGTGGTGCGGTTGCGGCGCGGCAGCTGACTCTTTTTTGTTTTTTGACTCACTCATTGGCGGCTTAAGGCTGTCTAGAGAGGTGCTTTCAGAGCCTCGTAAACATTGAGTATTGATCTGTCATGGTGGCTGTGACTCAATGGTCAAAGAATTGCATTATCTTGTTTTGGATCAACTCAGGGCTGTTCTCTTCTTTTCTACAATAAGAGTCTCTTTCCCTGCCTGCATCGGATGTGCAGTTTCGTCTGGTGCTCGATTCCGTTGTGCGTTGCGGTCGCCTGAACCGTCGCGCTTACACCCAACTGGTATTGAGGACGTCGACCATGAAACAACTGACCCCAATGGATTCCCACTTCTTCTATTTTGAGGCACCAAACCAGCCGATGATGATTGGCAGTCTCTGGTTGTGTGATCAGAGCAGTGCGCCAGGAGGGCTGGTGCGACACAAGGAAATCCTGCAGTACATATCCGATCGCCTGAACACGACGTCTTACTTTCGCCGCCGCCTTGAGCAGGCACCTTTCCAGCTGGATGATCCGTACTGGCTGGATGATGAAAACTTCGATTTGGAATACCACGTTCGGCATGTCGGCTTGCCGCAGCCGGGCGACTGGCGTCAGCTGTGCATCTTCACCGCCCGTACCATGTCTCGCAGCGTCGACATGGAGCGCGCACCCTGGGAGATCTACATCATCGAGGGCGTCAATAACGTACCGGGCATTCCGCCGAACAGTTTTGCGGTACTGATTCGCTTCCACCACGCCTATGTGGACGGCAAGGCCAGCCTGGAGCTGACCACAGCGATGATGGAGGAGACCGCCGAGCATGAATATGGCCGGCGTGATCGGGTTGAGGTGGCGGAGCGCGCGCCAACCCGGCTGGAGATGTGGGCACGCACTACGCCGCGCATGATGGGGCAGTCTTTGCGTAGCTTGCGCGCTGGCTGGGTGGCCGGGCGCAAGAGTCTGGACCTGGTGCGTCGCCTGCGTGACGAGGCCCAACCCGAGCAGCGCAGGGTGCCGCGGACCCTATTCAATGCCCAAGTGTCGCCGCATCGTGCCTATGGTGCCTTGACCTGGAGTATCCCCGAACTCAAGCGTATGCGGCAGCTGTGCCCGGGTGCCACGCTGAATGATGTGGTCATCGCCATTATTGGCGGCGGCATGCGGCGTTATCTGATGCACCACAACCAGTTGCCGGCCAATGAGTCTCTGGTGTCGATGTGTCCGGTGTCGGTGCGGCCGAGCGAGGCGATGAAGGACTGCGGTAACCTCATTTCTGCGATGTTCATCGGCATCGGCACCGATATGGCCGATGCGACGGACCGGCTGGCGGCAGTCCACCGCCGCACGGCGCGCGGTGTGCCGCTGGCCAGGGATGTGCTCTGTGATCTGAACAACGCCGTGGGTGACATGATCCCGCCCTACGTGCGCGCACTTGGCGCCTGGGTGCAGAACAAGGTGCGCCTTGCCGGGGTGTTGCCGCTGATCAATACGCTTATCACCAATGTGCCGGGTATTCCCGGGCTGCAGCCGCGCTATTTTGCGGGCGCCAAGATCGTCAACGTGTTCCCCATTGCGCCGGTGTGCGATGGCATGGGTGTCAGCCACTGCCTAACCGGCATCTATGACGATCTGAATCTTGGCGTACTGGCCGACCGCAAAATGATGCCCGACATGGATCAGTACATCGCCTGCATGGCGGCCTCCACTGATGAGTACCGTGCCCTGCTGGCAGAGCTGGAAAAGGCAGCGGCCGCAGAGCCGGTTGCGCTGGAAGCGCGCAAGCAGGCCATAGACGCATCGGCCGGCGATCCAGCTGGTGCCGGTTCGCCGGGCGCCCAGCCTGAAAAAAGCCGACAAGCCGGGCGCCGACGCAAAACGTCCAGCCGCCCCACTGAAGGGCCAGCCGCGGCCACTGCCAAGCCGGCCGGCGCAGCTTGAACCTGATCAATCGCACTGTGGCGGCACTCAGCGTGCCGGGGGAGTAACGTATGGCGGTTAATTTATTTCAGCGAGGCAAGAGCAAGGCGCTGCTGCAATCCATGGAGAAGGCCGAGGACTACGCACAGTGGAGCGAGTTGGCAGCGGCCTGGGATCACGAGCAGGGGTTGGACGACTGGAAGCAGGATGACGCCTGCGAAAGCTACGACTACCGCTCGATACGCCAGCGCCTGGATATATTGCGTGACCTACGCTTTCGCAAGGACTGGCACCAGCTGCTGTTTGTGCTCAACGAAGGGGTGCACGGCAACCTTGGCGGAATCGGCAAGCCATCGCTCTACAACAAGGCGCGCCTGGGCACCAAGAACCTGATCACCCGCTATATTGACGAGCTGTGTGGTGCCCTGAACGATCTAAACGAGGTCGATGACGAGATTGTTCCGCTGGCCGAGAAGCAGGATTTCTTTCTGCGCGCCAGCCACTGCAACGGCCGCACGGCGCTGATGCTGAGTGGCGGTGCGGTGCTCGGGTTCTTCCATACTGGCGTGCTCAAGGCGTTGTTCGATCAGGGCCTGCTGCCGGAGATCATTTCCGGCAGCAGCGCTGGGTCCATTCTCGCGGCAACGGCCTGCACGCATCCGGATGTGGAGCTGCGCGAGCGACTGAGCCTGGATAACCTGCATCACGAGGTAGAAGAAACCACCGCCATCCGCCCCTCGCTGACGTTGTTTGGCGGCAGTCGCGCGATGGATGTGGACAACCTGCGCGACTACCTGGCCAAGATCATTCCTGATATGACCTTTCAGGAGGCCTTTGAGCTGACCGGGCGCAAGCTCAATATCACCGTGACAGGGCTGTCGACCCAGCAGGCGCCGCGTCTGCTCAATGCTATTACCTCACCCAACGTGCTGATCCGCTCGGCGGTGATGGCGTCCTGCGCCATTTACGGCATTTACCCGCCGGTGACCCTGATGTGTCGCAACGCTGCCGGTGAAACCGTGCCTTATCTGCCCGGCATGAAATGGATTGACGGCTCCTTTGCCGATGACCTACCGGCCAAGCGTCTGGCCAGGCTCTATGGTGTGAATCACTTCATCTCCAGCATGACCAACCCGGCGGCGCTGGCCATCACGCCTGATCCGGATGCGCCGCGCAGCCGCCTGCGCAACCTGGCGCATTTTCAGGCGCGTTTCCTCAAGCTGGGTGCCGCTGAAGCCATGCGCTTTACGCGCGACAACGTACGTATCAAGAGCCCGGTCATCAATCTGATGCAGCACCTGACCTACGGCGTCCTCGCGCAGGAGTACACCGCTGATATCAACATCTTCCTGCGTAACCGCTGGGATCACCCCTTGCGCCTGCTGGCGCCGCCTACCCGTGAAGCCATGCACCGCCTGATTCACGAGGGTGAGCGCTCAGCCTGGGAGAAGGTTGAGATGGTGCGCAACTGCACCTCCGTCAGTCGCACCCTGGACAACATCCTGCACACCCGGGGGTGGGAGAAGTAGCGCCTTGGGCCGCAGCCGCCAAGTGGGATGCACGCGGCGCTTTTCATTCATCGCGGCCCTGCGCACAATGCCGCGATGAACTCTGACCGTGAAGATGCTGCCATGACCTCTGAAGACCTGCCGCTCGCCGGCCGCCGTATTGCGCTGCCCGAGAGTCGTGAACTCGACCTGTTTGCCGACATGCTGATCAAGCGTGGTGCGGATGTGCTGCGTTGCCCGTTGGTGGCGATCCATGACGCGCCTGACCCGGCGCCGGTGCTGGCCTGGATGCATACGCTGATCAGCCAACCGTTTGACCGTTTGATTCTGCTGACGGGCGAGGGCTTGCGGCGCATGCTGGCGCTGGCCGAGCGTGAGGGTGGCAGCCTGCAGGCAGACTTTATTGCCGCGCTGGAGGGCATTCCCAAGCTGACCCGTGGCCCCAAACCGGGCGCTGCGCTGCGCAAGGTGGGCCTCAAGGCTGACCAGGTTGCGGTGGCGCCGACTACCGAGGGCGTGATCGAGACCCTTAAGGGTGAGAGCCTGCGCGGGCAACGTATCGGCGTGCAGCTCTACGGTACTGACCCCAACCGTCGGCTGGTGGACTTTCTCGCTGGCGCCGGTGCCGAGGTCAGCACGGTGGCACCCTACATTTATGCTGATGACGTGGAGGATGCACAGGTCGAGGCGTTGATCGATGCGTTGCTGGCGACCGAGGTTGACGCCATCGCCTTCACCAGCGCCACCCAGGTGCGCCGCCTGCTGCAGATCGCCAAGCGGCGGGAGCAGGGTGAGGCAGCGCTGCTGTCCGCTTTGGGTCGCATCAAGGTGGCTGCCGTCGGGCCTGTGGTGGCAGACGAGCTGGCTGCCTGTGGTGTGCAGGTGGACCTGATGCCCGAAAGCAGCTTCTTTATGAAGCCACTGGTGCGTGAGTTGGTGAAGGTACTGGGCACGCGTTGATCTGGGTTAAAGGCGGGTTTTTGTGGAATGCTGTGATAGCGCGTAAAGGTACTGCACAGTGTAGTCTGCCGAGTGCGCGGATGCTGGAGCGTGCACCGGGTTTTGTCCCGTTTACGCGGGCGAGTAGCGCAGGGCTGGCGGGAAAAAGAGCGGCAGCATGTCTGAGGAGCGGAGCGACGAGTTCTGCCGCTCCCCGTTAGCCTGAGCAACGCAGCGAACCCGAAGGGCCGCGTAGTCGGGTGCCTGGGGGATCGCCAAGGGGGGGCTGGGCAAGCAGCCCCCCTTTGGCTCGCCGTGAAGGCGAAAAGCTGACTTGATGTAGGCGTAATGAAAGAAGATCAGTTGCTCTGTGGTTCGCGACGCGCTTTTGGGTTCTGTATCTATCGCCTCTTGTCACGCGCAGATGCTGGGGCAACAATGCGGTTTTGCTCACGCCATAGCACCAAGGACGCTGGATGACCACCGAACCCGCCGCACTGCGCCTTAACCCCGAACAACTCACCGCCCCCATCGACCTCGATAATCTTGGCTTTGCCACCACCGACGACCTGGAACCCTTCCGCGGCATTCTTGGCCAGGAGCGGGCCGTTGAGGCGCTGCAGTTTGGCGTCGCGATGAGCCGGCCCGGTTATAACGTCTTCGTCATGGGTGAGCCGGGCACCGGCCGTTTCTCCTACGTCAAACGCTACCTGCAGGCCGAGGCCAAGCGTCAGGTTACGCCGCAGGACTGCGTGTACGTCAACAACTTCGACGAGCCGCGCGAGCCCTGGGTCATCAGCCTGACGCCGGGGTCGGCCGGGCAGTTGATCGAAACCATCGAAAAGCTGATCGACAACCTGCTGGCGACCTTTCCTGCGGCCTTTGAGCATCCCGCCTACCAGCAGCGCAAAAATGCCATCGACCGCGCCTTCAACCAACGCTATGACCGCGCGCTGGATGCCGTTGAGCGGTTGGCGCTGGAAAAGAGCATCGCCCTGTACCGCGACGCGCAGAACATCGCCTTTACTCCGATGAAAGAAGGCAAGGCGCTGGATGAAGCCGAGTTTGCCCAGTTGCCCGAGGAGGAGCGCGACCGTTTTCATGCCGATATTTCTGCCCTGGAAGAAAACCTCAACGAGGAGCTGTCCAGCCTGCCGCAATGGAAGCGTGAGTCCAGCAATCAGTTGCGTGAGCTGAACGAGGAAACCATCACCGACGCGCTGCAGCCACTGCTGGAGCCGCTGCTGGAAGCCTATTGTGGCAACCAGGCGGTATGCGAGTACCTGCAGGCAATGCGTCAGAACCTGCTCAAGACGGTGATTGATCAACTGGTCGAAGAGCGCGCGCTGGAGAGCCGGCCTGACGCCTACAAGAAGCAGCTGCTCACCGAGCAATACTGCCCCAGCCTGATTGTTGGCCATGCGACCAACGGTGGCGCGCCCGTGGTGCACGAGCCGCATCCGTCCTACGACAACCTGTTTGGTCGGATCGAGTACTCGCCGGAGCAGGGCGCGCTGGTGACCAGCTATCGCCATATCCGTTCCGGTGCTCTACACCGGGCTAACGGCGGCTATCTGCTGCTCGAAGCGGAGAAGCTGCTGAGTGAGCCTTTTGTCTGGGATGCGCTCAAGCGTGCGCTGCACTCACGGCAGCTGAAGATGGAGTCCCCCTGGGCGGACATGGGGCGCCTGGCGACGGTCAGTCTGACGCCACAGGTACTGCCGCTGAATCTCAAGGTGGTGATCATCGGCTCACGCCAGGTCTATTACGCGTTGCAGGACCTGGATCCGGATTTTCAAGAGATGTTCCGGGTGTTGGTGGACTTTGACGAGGACCTGCCGCGCACGCCTGACAGTGTCGAGGGCATGGCGCAATTGCTCAAGACGCGCACCTCGGAGGAGGGGCTGGCGCCGCTCAGCGCCGCTGCGGTGGCGCGAGTGCTGACCTACAGTACCCGGCTGGCCGAGCACCAGGCGCGGCTGTCGGCGCGTATCAGTGACATCTTCCAGCTGGTGGCTGAGGCTGATTTTCTGCGTCAGCTGGCCGGTGACCCCTTGACCGATACTGCGCATATCGAGCGCGCCCTGCGGGCCAAGGAAACCCGCACCGGCCGTGTCAGCGCGCGCATTCGCGAGGATATGGTGTCGGGCGTGATTTTGATCGACACCGACGGCGCAGCCGTTGGCAAATGCAACGGGCTGACCGTGTTGGAGGTTGGTGACTCGGTGTTTGGCTTGCCTGCGCGTATCAGTGCCACTGTGTATCCGGGTGGCAGCGGTATTGTGGACATTGAGCGCGAGGTTAACCTCGGTCAGCCGATCCACTCCAAGGGCGTGATGATTCTCACCGGCTTTTTGGGGAGCCGCTACGCCCAGAAGTACCCGCTGGAGATCTCCGCCAGCATTGCGCTGGAGCAGTCCTACGGTTATGTGGATGGCGATAGTGCCTCGCTGGGCGAAGTCTGCACCTTGATCTCCGCGCTCTCGCGCACGCCACTGAAGCAGTGCTTTGCCATCACCGGGTCGATCAACCAGTTCGGCGAGGTGCAGGCGGTGGGTGGCGTGAACGAGAAGATCGAAGGCTTCTTCCGACTGTGTCAGGCCCGTGGCCTGACCGGGCAGCAAGGCGTTATCATTCCGCGCTCCAACGTGCCCAACCTGATGCTGGATGAAGAGGTCCTGCAGGCGGTGCGTGCTGGCGAGTTTGCGGTCTATGCCGTGTCCTGCGTTGATCAGGCGCTGGCATTACTGGCTGGTGCGCCGGCCGGTGAGTTGAACGCCGAGGGCGACTTTACCGAGGGCAGCATCAACGCTCAGGTGGTCGCGCGCCTGGCAGAAATCGCCGAGCGGGATCGCGAAGAGGAAGAAGAGGGCGAGCAGGCTGACACCGAGGGTAAGTGACAAAAGGCTACTATGTCTCGCACCGCACCTGCTCTGGTGCGGTTCACGGGGGTCTGTCTACAGGGTTATCCACAGCTTTGGTTGCGCCGCGCTGCTGCGACGGCGCGTCGCGTGGGCGCATTTGTAGCTTGACGTGGGCTCATTCATCTGAGTTCTTCCGGGCAGCTAGGTAGGCCAGAGGCTGCATATGTGCTGGGCTGCAAGGCTGCGAAGAGTAAAAGTAGAGGCTGCTGTAACAACTGTGCAAAAAATGCACTGATTGCCGAAGCTGCCGGGTTTATAAGGCACAGGGCGGTTTATCAGACCACTGCACACAGACTTATCCACAGATACTGTGCACAACTGCCCTGACCACGAGTTATCCACACGAGGCATTACCGTTTATGGAACGTTTACTGGAAAACATGATGTATTCGGCGCGCTGGATTCTGGCGCCCATCTATTTTGGTTTGTCATTCGCGTTACTGGCGCTGGCGGTCAAGTTCTTTCAGGAGCTCATTCACCTGGCGCCGCACCTGCTTGAAACCGCCGAGGCTGACCTGATTCTGGTGGTGCTCTCGCTGGTGGATATGGCTCTGGTCGGCGGCTTGCTGGTCATGGTCATGATCTCTGGCTACGAGAACTTTGTGTCTCAGCTGGATATCGATGAGGGCAAGGAAAAGCTCAGCTGGCTGGGCAAGATGGACTCCGGTTCGCTGAAAATGAAGGTGGCCGCGTCCATCGTTGCCATCTCCTCGATTCACCTGCTCAAGGTGTTCATGAACGCGACCAATATCGATAACGACAAGCTGATGTGGTACGTGGTGATTCACCTGACCTTTGTGGTGTCGGCCTTTGCCATGGGGCTGCTGGACAAGGTAGGCAAGGACAAGAGCTACGACTGAGCCTCTGTATAATTTTGTTGCTTTTTTGATCGTGGTGTATAGTCTTTGTATAGGTTTTCGGAGGCATAGCCATGACCCTGGAAGAACTGCATAGCGCCGCTCGCGCGGGCCAGCTGCAGCGTCTGTCGCTGCTGTCGCAGGAAGGCAGCCTGTATCTGGTCGAAGCGCGCATTGACGGCAAGAGCGCGCTGCTTAGCGAAGAGGGCGTGGCAAAGCCGCGCCACTTCCGCTCGCTGGACGATGCACGTCGCACGCTCAAGGAACTGGCCTGGCCTAGCATCGATCTGGTGCACCTGAACGTTGCTGACGAGGCGTGCGCCGGTGACCCCCTGAGCCCGGCTGCGACACAGGGGGCGATGCGCCTGCGCTTGCCACTGCGCCCGTGAGCGTGCGCCGTCTGGTGCTGCTGTTGGGCGACCAACTGGACCCGCAGATCAGCAGCCTGCGTGACGCCGACCCGGCGCGCGACCGCATCCTGCTGGTCGAGGCCGCCGAAGAAGGGCGTTACGTCCCGCATCACCCGCAGAAAATCCTGTTTATCCTCTCGGCCATGCGCCATTTCGCAGCGCATCTGCGAGAGCAGGGTTTTATCGTTGATTACATCACCCTGGATGACCCCGCCAATACCGGCAGCCTGGATGGCGAGCTGGCGCGCGCCCGTGCGCAATACAAGCCAGATAGCATCCTGCTGACCGAGCCGGGCGAGTGGCGGCTGCTGGAGCGCTTTTGCCAGCGTCAGTCTGATTGGCCCGAGCTGGAGTTGCGTGCTGATACCCGCTTCTTCTGCAGTAAGGAGCGCTTTGCTCGCTGGGCCGACGGCCGCAAGCAACTGCGCATGGAGTATTTCTACCGCGAGATGCGCCGAGAAAGCGGCCTGCTGATGACGCCCGACGGCGAGCCGG
The DNA here is from genome assembly GCF_900114765.1 of Halopseudomonas pachastrellae. Taxonomy (GTDB): domain Bacteria; phylum Pseudomonadota; class Gammaproteobacteria; order Pseudomonadales; family Pseudomonadaceae; genus Halopseudomonas; species Halopseudomonas pachastrellae. Next base: position 114,233 of record NZ_FOUD01000012.1, on the reverse strand, counting down.
AAGGCGGTGCCTGGAATTTTGATGCCGATAACCGCAAGGCCTTGCCGCGCGGCACCAGGGTGCCGGAGCAGGCGCATTTTCCGGTTGATCGCATCACCGGTAAGGTCGAGGTGTTGGTGCGTGAGCACTTTGCCGACCACTACGGCCAGCTGGACGGGTTCGATTACCCGGTCACCCACGCCGACGCTGATGCGCTGTGGCAGCATTTTCGCCAGCATGCTCTGGCCAGTTTTGGCGATTATCAGGACGCCATGGCCAGTGACGAGCATTGGCTGTTTCACGCCCGCATTGCGGCCGCCATGAACATTGGTTTGCTGGACCCCAGGCGCATCTGCCTGGATGTTCAGGCTGACTGGCAGGCGGGCGCCGTACCGCTGAACGCGGCGGAAGGCTTTATCCGCCAGATTCTGGGCTGGCGAGAATATGTGCGGGGCATCTATTGGCTGATGATGCCGGAGTATGCCGAGCGTAACGCCTTTGGCAACCAGCGCGCCTTGCCCGAGTTCTACTGGACCGGCCAGACCCGTATGCGCTGCATGCAGCAGGCCATCGGTCAGACCCTTGAGCATGCCTACGCACACCATATTCAGCGGCTGATGGTGACGGGCAATTTCGCCCTGCTGGCGGGGGTTGAACCCTCGCAGATATGTGACTGGTACCTGGCGGTGTACATGGACGCCTTTGACTGGGTGGAGCTGCCCAACACCCTGGGCATGGTGATGCACGCTGACGGCGGGTTTCTGGGCTCCAAGCCCTATTGCGCCAGCGGCCAATACATCAAGCGCATGTCGGACTACTGCAGCGGATGCAGCTATAAGGTCAGCGAACAGACCGGCGCCAGGGCCTGCCCGTTCAATGCCCTCTACTGGCATTTCATCATGCGCCACCGCGAACAGCTCAAAGGCAATCCGCGCATGGGGCTGGTGTATCGCAACCTGCAGCGTATGCCCGAGGCAAAGCAGCAGGCTTTGTGGGATTGGGGTGAGCACCTGCTGGCGCGTCTGGACGCCGGAGACGCGCTGTGAGGCGCAAGGGCGATCTGCCGCAAAAGCTGTGCGCGGTCTGCGGCAGGCCTTTCAGCTGGCGCCGCAAGTGGGCAGCGTGCTGGGATGAGGTGCGCTACTGCTCTGAACGGTGTCGACGCGCCAGGTGATCAGCTGGCGGCCAGCACTACAAACTTGGGGGCAGCAGCCAGTTGCTCGACGTGCTTGAAGTCACGTTTCAAGGTCTGGTGATAGCCAAGATGGCGATTGCCTACCACCAGCAGCGTGCCGCCCGGGGCGAGCGCGTGACGACTCTGACGGAACAGCCGCCGGGCGATCTGGTCACCAACCACCTGCTGCTGGTGGAAGGGCGGATTACAGAGGATCACATCGGCGCTGCTTGCTGCAGCCTCGCTCAGGCCGTCGCTGACGATAAAGCGGGCACTGCGTGCGGGAAAGGCCGCGGCAAAGTTGTCGCGCGCCGAGGCAATCGCAGCCCAAGACTCGTCGATAAAGGTGAGCTGCGCATCAGGGTTGCGCAGGGCTGCCATCAGGCCAAGGGCGCCGTTGCCGCAGCCCAGGTCAACCACACGCGCACTGCCCAGATCTGCAGCAATGCAGGGCAGCAATACCCGGGTGCCGATATCCAGCTTCTCGCGGGAGAATACGCCGGGACGGTTGCTTAGCAGCAGGTTGGTGCCTTCCAGCGGGTAGTGGCTGGCGAGATCGCGGCTGCGTGGTTGCAGCGCCGGGTCGTACTGGCATTGCAGCAGGCGGGCCTTTTTCCAGCCAAGTGAGGCCTGGTAAGGGCCGATGTGCGCGGCCAGCAGATCACCCGCGCTGGGCGGCAGGTGCTTGATCATGCTGCCTGCCAGCAGCAGCGCCTGGTCAGTCAGCAGGGGGCGCAGGCGTTGCAGCTGATCCTGCAGCAGGCTCAGGCTCTTGGGAATACGCAGCAATACCTGTTGATAGTGCCCGGTAGGCGTCTCGGTGCTGTTGAAAAACTGCACGGCGTCGCTGCCCAGCCCATTGGCTGCAAGGTTGCTCTGCAGCGCCCGCCAGCTCATCCAGGAGTCACCCCAGCTGTGCACTGTCTTGCCTGCAGCTGCCAGTGCGCAGGCCAGGGTGCCAAAGCTGTCATTGATCACCAGCAGTGGCTGGTCGCTCTCTGGCGCTTGCTGCACGCGTTGCAGCAGATACAGGTCGGCAGTGTCAAAGGCCTGAAGTGCGGTATCGCGGGAGGCGGGGTAGCGCTGCAATTGCAGCGTGCCGTAGGGCGTGGTGCAGGAGAGCATGGTCGGCCAAGGCGTTAAACAGGGTGCGGCAGTATAGCATTGAGCGGGGGCGGTGCCCCGCTCAGCGTGGCGGCCCTCAGGCCTGCTTCTGATCCTTCAGCAGGTCGCGAATCTCGGTCAGCAGCACTTCTTCCTTCGACGGCGCTGGCGGGGCGGCGGGCGCTGCCTCTTCTTTCTTTTTCAGGCTGTTCATTACGCGCACGGCAACAAAGATGGCGGCAGCGATAATGATGAAGTCCACCACGCTTTGGATGAACAGGCCGTAGCCGATAGCAACTTCAGCCGCTTCGCCTTCAGCTTCCTTGAGCACGATCGACAGATCGGTGAAGTTGACGCCACCGATCAGCACACCCAGTGGCGGCATCACGATGTTGTTGACGAAAGAAGAGACGACCTTGCCAAAGGCGGCGCCAATAATGATACCTACGGCCATGTCCACGACATTGCCGCGCATTGCAAAGGTCTTGAATTCGCTCAGCAGCTTCATGCTTCTAATCCTTGTATGACGCCCCGTTGGCGTGTCTAGGGTCTACAGACCCTAATCATAGCCAGCTGCTGGCGTTCATACCAAGCGTTATATCGCTCGCGTTCAGCGCTCCTTCAGTGCATCAGCCAGGGTTTCGCAGACGATGCGCAGAGCCTGGATGCGCGCGTAGCGTTTGTTCTCTGCCGGAATCAGGTGCCAAGGGGCATGGCGTGTTGAGCTGTGCTCGACCATGTCGTTCATCGCCTGCACGTAGTCTGGCCAGCGCTTGCGATTGCGCCAGTCCTCGTCGGTCAGCTTGTAGCGCTTGACCGGCGATTGCTCACGGGCCTTGAAGCGTTTTAGTTGTTCTTCTTCGGTGATGGCCAGCCAGAACTTGATGACCAGAGTGCCGCTGTCGCTCAACTGCTGCTCAAAGTCATTGATCTCGCCATAGGCCCTTTGCCAGTCTGGCGCATCGCAGAAGCCTTCCACCCGCTCGACCAGCACCCTGCCGTAGTAGCTGCGGTCGAAGACCACCACATTGCCCGGCGCCGGAATGCGTCGCCAGAAGCGCCAGAGATAAGGCATGCGGCGTTCTTCGTCGGTGGGTGCGCTGGTGCCGTGTACGCGCAGAATACGCGGGTCCAGGCACTGGGTGATGCGCCGGATAGTGCCGCCCTTGCCGGCCGCGTCGCTGCCCTCGAATACCAGTAGCAGCGAGCGGCGGGCAAAGCGTGGATGCTGGATCAGCTCGCGCAGTCGCGCCTGCCAGGTGTGCAGTTGCTCCTGATAGTCGTCCTTGTCCAGCGCCAGGCTGTAGTCCAGTTGGCCAAGGTAGTCGCGCTGGGCTGCCTGCCATCCGTAGACCGGCCGCGGCGACGGCTCGGAGGCCAGGCGCTGGCGCATGGCCTCAAGTACGATCTGGCCGATGCGCTGGTCGCGCTCGTGCGGGTCTGTTGCCGGCACGCGAATCCAGGGCGCGCCCTGGGTGGAGGTCAGCTCGGTCATCAGCCGGGCACCTTCGCGGACCTTTTCGTAATCGGCTGCGCTGAAGTCACCCCATTCGCGCATGGCCACCGTCTGCTCCAGCAGGGCTGGGTCGATGCGCTGGCGCTTGCCCTGCTGGTCATCGGTCAGGTGCAGCCAGATCTTGACCAGAATGATACCTTCGTCGTTGAGCAGGCGCTCAAAGCGCAGAATCTGCTGCATCTGGGCGGTAAAGCGAGGAATGCTCAACTGGCCGCGGCTCAGGCGCATCAGCGGCTGGTGGTACCAGGAGCCGAGATAAAAGCCCAGTTCGCCTGTCGGCGGTAGGGTACGCCAGTACCGCCAGAGCCTTGGCATGCGCCGCTCAACCCCTTTGGGCAGGGCAAAGGCACGGGTGTTGAGATAGCGGTTGTCGAGCCATTCGTAAAAGCTGTGAATGATCTCGGCCTTGCCGGCAAAGTCGTTACCGCTGATCAGCAGCAGCACCGAGCCGTGTTGCAGGGTGCGCAGCTCAAACTGGGCTTCGAGCAGTTCTTCGCGTAGCGCCTCGCGCTCTGCCTTGCGTTTGCGGTGGTGGTCCTTGTCGCTCATGCCGGCACCTTCGACCAGTCAACGTCGGGAATCTGCTCGTACGCCGGTCGGGCCAGTAGGTACCCTTGGAAAAGATATATGCCTATGCCGCGCAGGAAGGTCAACTCGGCGACGGTCTCGACCCCCTCGGCAATGACCTCAATATTCAGCGCCTGACACACGCCGAGAATGCCGCGCGCGATGGCCTGACGAACCGGGTCGCTATCAATGCCGCGCAGCAGTGCCATATCCAGCTTGATGATGTCTGGCTGAAACTCGGCCAGCAGGTTCAGCCCCGAGTAGCCTGCGCCAAAGTCATCGATGGCGGTCTTGAACCCTCGGCGGGAGTATTCGCCGAGAATGCCCTTGAGGTGATCGTGATCGGTCACCTGTTCACCCTCTGTTACTTCAAACAGCAGGCGCTCTGGCGGAAAGTTGTAACGCTTGGCGGCCTCCAGTGTGGCGCGGATGCAGGCCGCCGGCTCGTAGACCGCGTTGGGCAGAAAATTGATGCTGACGTAGCAGGGCAGTTGCAGGCGAGCGGCCAGCTCGACGGCCTTGACCCGGCAGGCTTGGTCAAATTGGTACCGGTTCTCGTCGGTCACCTGTGCCAGAATGGCGGCCGCGCCGCTGCCGTCGGTGCCGCGCACCAGCGCTTCGCAGGCAAACAGACTACGGTTGCGCACATCGACAATCGGCTGGAAGGCCATGCTGAACTCAAAGGGCAGGGCTGGGCGCTCGGTGCACGCACGGCAGGGTGGCGGGGAGGGGGACTCGCTGGTCATTGCATAGGATCCTTGTGACTGACTCGCTGCCACTTATCTGTCTTTTTGGGCAGTAGTGCGCAGTGTCATGTTGGCGCATGCGGTGGCTGATTTGTCGGGAAAGTATCATCGATCCCAGATGGCCAGTATGGCACGATGCAAACAAAGTATGTTGAGAGCGATATGGCCAAACAAAAACGCGTATACGGATGCACCGAGTGCGGTGCGACTTTCTCCAAGTGGGCAGGGCAATGCCCGGAGTGTCAGGCCTGGAACTCCATGGTCGAGACCGTGGTGGATACCACGCCAACGGGCGGCAGTGCCTCGCGCTCAAGCAACTGGACCGGCCAGCAGGCACAGATCAAAACCCTGGCTGAGGTAACTACCGAGGAAACGCCGCGTCAGGCCAGCGGTTCCTCCGAGCTGGACCGGGTGCTTGGCGGCGGTCTGGTAGGCGGTTCTGTGGTGCTGATTGGCGGCGATCCCGGTATCGGCAAGTCCACCATCTTGCTGCAGACATTGTGCCGTCTGGCCCAGAGCATGCCGGCACTGTATGTCACCGGTGAAGAGTCGCAGCAGCAAGTCGCCATGCGCGCCCGCAGGCTTGGCTTGCCGGAAGACAAACTGAAGGTCATGACCGAGACCTGCATCGAGAGCATCGTGGCCACCGCCCGGCACGAGCAACCGAAGGTTATGGTCGTGGACTCGATCCAGACCATTTTTACCGAGCAACTGCAGTCAGCGCCGGGCGGCGTGGCGCAGGTGCGCGAGAGCGCTGCGTTGCTGGTGCGCTACGCCAAGCAAAGCGGGACGGCGATCTTTCTGGTGGGGCATGTGACCAAGGAGGGCTCGTTGGCGGGCCCGCGGGTGCTGGAGCACATGGTCGATACCGTGTTGTATTTCGAGGGTGAGGCCGATGGCCGTTATCGCATGCTGCGCGCGGTAAAAAACCGCTTTGGCGCGGTTAACGAGCTGGGCGTGTTCGCCATGACCGACAAGGGACTGAAAGAGGTCGCCAACCCGTCGGCGATCTTCTTGTCACGCTACGACGCGCCGATTCCGGGCAGCGTGGTCATGGCGACCTGGGAGGGCTCGCGGCCCATGTTGGTTGAAGTGCAGGCGCTGGTCGATACCAGCCACCTGGGCAATCCGCGGCGGGTAACCCTTGGGCTCGACCAGAACCGGCTGGCGATGTTGCTGGCGGTATTGCACCGCCATGGCGGTGTGGCGACTTACGATCAGGACGTCTTTGTCAATGTGGTGGGCGGGGTCAAGGTGTTGGAAACGGCGGTGGACCTGGCGCTGCTGGCTGCCGTCATGTCCAGCCTGCGCAACCGGCCGTTGCCGATGGACCTGATGGTATTTGGTGAGCTGGGGCTGTCTGGCGAGATCCGTCCGGTGCCCAGTGGCCAGGAGCGCTTGAAAGAAGCCGCCAAACACGGCTTCACCCGCGCCATCGTGCCTAAGGCCAATGCGCCTAAGGAGTCACCCAAGGGGATGCAGGTCATCGCGGTGACTCGATTGGATCAGGCGTTGGCGGCCATTTTTGAGTAGCAGCGGCCGGCGCTGGCGCGCCGGGTTTGAAGCTTGAGGCTGGAAGCTTGAAGCAGTCCGAGTTGTAGCGGATGTCAGGTTTACGCGGACCTCGTAAATTCTGCTTGACCTGCTTTGCGAGGAGTTCAGCCTGATTAAGCTTCCAGCTTCCAGCTTCCAGCTTCCAGCTTCCAGCTTCCAGCTTCCAGCTTCCAGCTTCCAGCTGCAGCGCGCGCCGCCTAAAGCAGTGCTCCAAGCTCACGTTCCAGCAACGCCTCATCACCCAGGTTGAGTGCGATGAGGCGGCGCAGGTGGCTGATGGAGTCGAGGTCGATGTGTTGGCATTCGAAGCCCAGCAGGCCTTCCTCGGCGTGGGCGAGGGTGACTTCCATGCGAATCTGATTGGCGCCGGCCAGCTCAATGAGGGCGATGAAGGGGGCGCGGGCGCGCTGTGCGTCCCATCCATCGGGCTCCAGCAGTAACAGGCCGCGCAGCGAAACATCCACCAGTTGCACGGCAATGCACCAGTCATCCTGCTGCAGCAGGGTATGCGCGTCGAAGGGGACGCGGCTGAAGCGGCGGCGATCATCGTGCATGGTCGGCTCCTGTTGCTAGGCCTGCTATGTGAAAGCGCTGACCAATGCTACACGCCCTGCGGCGTGTGGCATTGGTTCACGCTTTCCTTACTATAGCTGCTTTTTCAGACCACACCCTGTGCCAGCATGGCGTCGGCCACTTTCACAAAGCCGGCAATATTGGCGCCGCGGACATAGTCGATATGGCCGTCCTCGTCCTTGCCGTAGTGCTCGCAGGCAGCGTGGATCGACTGCATGATGCCGTGCAGCTTTTCGTCTACCTCACCCGCACTCCAATGCAGGCGCATGGCGTTCTGGCTCATCTCCAGTCCACTGACCGCTACACCGCCGGCGTTGGCTGCCTTGCCCGGGGCAAACAGCACGCGGTGCTCCTGCAGCAGGTCAACGGCTTCCAGTGTGCTGGGCATGTTGGCGCCTTCGGCCACGGCAATGCAGCCGTTGTTGATCAGGTTGCGGGCGTCGTCTGCGTCCAGTTCGTTCTGGGTGGCGCAAGGCAGCGCGATGTCGCAAGACAGGTGCCAGGGGCGCTGGCCAGCGATAAATTCGCAGCGGTCGCCGTGCAGGGCGTCAAGACGGCCACGTTGCTCGTTCTTCAGGGTCATCAGCGCTTCCCATTGGTCCAGCGTCATGCCGTCCGGGTAGTACAGGGTGCCGCCGGAGTCGGAGACGGAGATAACCTTGCCGCCGAGTTCCAGCACTTTTTGCGCCGCGTACTGGGCGACATTGCCCGAGCCGGAAATTGCCACACGCTTGCCTTCGATCTGCTGGCCGCGTTGCTTGAGCATCTGCTCGGCAAAATAGACGCAGCCGTAGCCGGTGGCTTCCGGGCGGATCAGGCTGCCGCCGTAGGTAATGCCCTTACCGGTCAGCACAGAGGTAAATTCGTTGCGCAGGCGCTTGTACTGGCCATACAGGTAGCCAATTTCTCGGGCACCAACGCCGATGTCGCCGGCGGGAATATCCAGGTCTGCACCAATATGGCGCGACAGTTCGGTCATGAAGGCCTGGCAAAAACGCATGATCTCGCCGTCGCTCTTGCCCTTGGGGTCAAAGTCCGAGCCGCCCTTGCCGCCGCCTAGCGGCAGGCTGGTCAGCGCATTCTTGAATACCTGTTCAAAGGCGAGAAACTTGAGTACCCCGAGGTTGACCGACGGGTGGAAGCGCAGGCCGCCCTTGTAGGGGCCGATGGCGCTGTTCATTTGCACTCGATAGCCACGGTTGACCCGCACCACGCCCTGGTCATCGACCCAGCAGACGCGAAACTGGATAACCCGCTCTGGCTCGATCAGGCGCTCGATGATGCCGGCACGCAGGTATTTGGGGTTGGCTTCAAGGAATGGCCACAGGGTGCTCAGAACCTCTTCGGCCGCTTGGTGGAATTCTGGCTGGTAGGGATCGCGGAGTTTCAGTTCGGTCAGGCAGGCAGCCAGGGTTGGAATCATGTCTGGGGTCACTTTTCTATACGTTCAGGACGGAAAAGTGTAAACCTACCAGAGTGCCGCATGCACAGGAATGGTGCATTCAGAAAATTATGTTGTGCAATTGTGTTTGTTTTTGGTGCGCAACGTCAGCGGCTCAGGCGAGCCGCTGACACTCAGTTGGCTCAGGCCAGCTTTTTATAACGCACGCGGTGCGGTTGCGCAGCTGCGTCGCCCAGGCGTTTCTTGCGGTCCGCTTCATACTCGGTGTAGTTGCCTTCGAAGAAGGTCACCTGCGAGTCGTCTTCGTACGCGAGGATGTGGGTGGCGATGCGGTCTAGGAACCAGCGGTCGTGCGAGATCACGATAGCGGCACCCGGGAAGTCCAGCAGGGCTTCTTCCAGTGCGCGCAGGGTTTCAACGTCCAGATCGTTTGACGGTTCGTCGAGCAGCAGTACGTTGGCGCCTTGCTTGAGGGTCAGAGCCAGGTGCAGGCGGCCGCGCTCACCACCGGACAGGTCCTTGACGAACTTCTGCTGGTCTGAGCCCTTGAAGTTGAAGCGGCCCACGTAGCCACGGGACGGCATTTCATAGTTGCCGACCTTGATCTGGTCAAACCCGTCGGATACCTGCTCCCACACGGTCTTGTTGCCGTCCAGGTTGTCGCGGCTCTGGTCAACGCTGGCGATCTGCACGGTTTCACCGATGTCGATGGTGCCGCTGTCGGGTTGCTCTTTGCCGGTGATCATGCGGAACAGGGTCGATTTACCCGCGCCGTTACCACCGATCACGCCGACAATCGCACCCTTGGGCACGGCGAATGACAGGTTGTCGATCAGCACGCGATCGCCAAAGCCCTTGGTGACGCCATTAAACTCAATGACCTTGTCACCCAGGCGCGGGCCTGCGGGAATGTAGATTTCGTTGGTCTCGCTGCGCTTCTGGAATTCCTGCGATTGCAGCTCTTCAAAGCGTTGCAGACGTGCCTTGGACTTGGCCTGACGACCCTTGGCTCCCTGGCGTACCCACTCCAGCTCGGCCTTCATGGCCTTGGCGTGAGAAGCTTCCTGCTTGGCTTCGGAGGCCAGACGGGCGGCCTTGGATTCCAGCCACTGGGAGTAGTTGCCCTCGAACGGGATGCCCTGACCGCGGTCCAGTTCGAGAATCCAGCCGGCGACGTTGTCGAGGAAGTAACGGTCGTGGGTAATGGCCACCACTGTGCCCGGGAAGTCGTGCAGGAACTGCTCCAGCCAGGCGACGGAGTCGGCGTCCAGGTGGTTGGTCGGTTCGTCCAGCAGCAGCATGTCGGGGGCCGACAGCAGCAGGCGGCACAGTGCGACACGGCGCTTTTCACCACCGGACAGGTGTTCGATCTTGGCATCCCAGGCTGGCAGGCGCAGGGCGTCAGCGGCCACTTCCAGCTGGCGCTCCAGGTTGTGGCCGTCGGCGGCTTGCAGAATGGCTTCCAGCTTGCCCTGTTCGGCGGCCAGCGCGTCGAAATCGGCGTCGGGTTCGGCGTAGGCAGCGTAGACTTCGTCCAGGCGGGCCTGAGCGTTCTTGATCTCGCTGACCGCTTCTTCAACAATGTCGCGCACGGTCTTGCTGTCGTCCAGCTGCGGCTCCTGCGGCAGGTAACCGACCTTGATGCCGGGCATCGGGCGGGCTTCGCCCTCGATTTCGGTGTCGACACCGGCCATGATGCGCAGCAGGGTGGATTTACCTGCGCCGTTGAGGCCCAGTACGCCGATCTTGGCGCCCGGGAAGAAGGACAGTGAGATGTCCTTGAGAATCTGACGCTTCGGGGGGACAACCTTCCCTACCCGGTGCATGCTATAAACGTATTGAGCCATGGTGGCAGAACCTGTTGAATGGGAATGTGCGAAAGGCTTCGCCTGGGCCGGCGAAATGTGGTGGCAAGGCTAGCCCAACTGGCGTTTCAGGGCAAACCCTGAACCCTGCCCAGAGCCTGTCTGCGAGGTGCAGCGGGTTGATCGAATGCGACCGGAAAAGTGACTACCTTGGATAACAACAACAAAAACAGGTTGCCGTCTGCACGCGGCTCGGGCACTGATGCTGCCATGCCCACCCATCTTGGTGTGGTGATGTTTGCGGTCGCGGCGCTGCTGCTGATGGCGTTACTGGCCTGGCAGACGCGCACGGACTATCAGGGGCTGCAGCGTCAGCACCAGGTACTGGTCGAGGAATCGGTCTGGCTGATTGCCGATCAACTGGCGCTGAACCTGGCGACCAGCTCCAATGCGCTGGTATTTCTCCTCGATGACCTTGAGTCGCGCTCAGCCGATACACGCCTGCAGGCGGTGCAGCAGCTGCTGCCCGGTGTGCACGGTGTGCATCTGGTGTATCTGGACCGGCTGCCCCGTGATATTCGCGAGCCCTGGGTGCAAACCGCCCGCCGCTTGCAGTTGGGCGGCGAGACCTTTGGGCTGGACTCCAGCGCCGAGCGCAATCGCCTGTTCTGGACGCTGGCCAGCCAGGAGCCGGGGCGTTTCTGGATATTGAGCATGGACGAGCGTGTGCTCTCCTCGCTGGTTGCATCGCGCACCGGTCAGGGTTACATCTGGCTACTCGAAGACACCGGGCGAGCGCGGGTGCTGGTGCGTCAGCAGCAGGAGCGCGCGTCCTATCTGGGCAACACGGCAGTGACCTCGCAGGAGCGGTCGCAGGTGGCTTTCAGCGCGCCGGTCAGCGGCACGCTATGGCAGGTGCGCGGTCTGGTCGAGCCGGATTATTACGCCCACCTTATGGCGCCGCTGCTGTTGGGCAAGGCCGGGCTGCTGTTGATCTGCCTGCTGGTGCTGATGAGCGCGTTGTGGCTGCTGGGGCGGCAATCGCGCACCACCCGGCAGTTGCAGCAGCGCCAGGACCAATCACTGCGCAGCATGCTGGATACCGAGCGGCGTTATCAGGACGTCTTCCAGAATGTGGACATGGCCCTGTGCGTGGTCGACCTGGTTGCGCTCAAGCAGATGCTGCTGCGCGAGGGCATATTCAATGCCGAGCAACTGGATGCGTGGTTGAAAGCCAACCCGCAGCGCCATGCACAGTTGCTGGACGAGGTTCGGGTGGTCGAGGCTAATCAGGTAGCGCTGGATTTGCTAAGTCTGCCGAGCATCGAGGCCTTGCAATCTCTGCTGCGTGGGTCAGGGCGGATGCGACCGGGCGGCGCGCGTTATCAACTGGTTCTTGCGTTGGTCAATGGTGATGAGCGCTTCGATGTAGAAACCCCCTTGCGCGGACCTGATGGCAATACGGCCTATGTGTGGATGGTCATGCGCCTGCCGGCCGATGTCGATTGTCTGCACGCCGTGACGCTTAGCATCACCGACCTTAGCCAGCGGCGCTCTGCCGAGTTGGTGCTGCGCCAGAGTCGTGAGTTCTGGGCTGGTGTGGTGCGGGCCTTGCCTGACCTTATCTACATTCGTGACGCCAAGTGGATGGGCCCGGGCGACTTTGTTTTCAGCAACCGCACGTTAGCCAGCATGCTGGGCTACAGCACCGAGGAAGAGGCCAAGATGGGCCCTGACTATCGCACTGTGCTGCTGCATCCTGATGACCGGGAATACATGGCCTTCAATCGCCGCCTGCAGTTTGTTGTAGGGGACAGTCAGCTGCTGGAGTGGAAGGTGCGCTGGCGCCACCGCGACCTGGGCTGGCGCTGGTTCAGCATCAGCTCCAAGGTGTTCAAGCGTGCGCCCGATGGACGAGTGCAACAGGTGATTGGTTTTGTCCGGGACATTCACCATCAGACGCTGGCTAATGAGGTCATTCAGCGCTCTGAAGCCCGATATCGCCTGCTGACCGAGAATATTGCCGATATCGTCTGGTCTACCGACAGTGACTTCAAGCCGGACTATATCAGCCCATCGGTGAAACGCCTGCTGGGTTACACGCCCAGCTTTATGCTCAGCTCAGCGTCTCGTGAGGTATTGGCCGACGCGCGTTTTGACGATTTCATGGCCGGTATCCGCGCCGAGCTGCGGGAGCAGGTACACGCGCCGGAGCGTATTCAGGCGCTGCGGCGTCAGGGCTACCACCGCCAAATCGTCTTTGATTGCATCAAGGCGGACGGACTCAAGTGTCCGTTGGAGGTGCGTGTGTCACTGATGTGGAGCCCGCAGGGGCGTTTTTTGGGCTTGCTTGGTTTGGCGCGGGACATCAGTGAGCAGCGCCGCACCGAGAACCGCCTGCGCATGGCCGCAACGGTATTCGAGAACACCACCGGCGCTATCGTTGTGACGGATCCGGCGGGGTACATAGCCCAGGTCAATGAGAACTTCAGTCGCATCACCGGCTACTCACCGGAACAGGTTATCGATCAGTTGCCCGCGTTGCTGGTCGGCCAGCAGCACGAGCCGGCGTTTTACGCCGAGATCCTCAGCACCTTGCGTAGTGAGGGGCGCTGGGAAGGCGAGCTTTGGCAGCAGCGCCGCAACGGTGAAGGCTTCCCCACTTGGGCGGGTATTTCCGCGGTACATGACAACGACGGTGACCTGGTCAGCTATGTCTGCTTTTTTGTAGATATCAGCGAACGCAAGGCAACCGAGGCGCGCATTGAAAGCCTGGCTTACTACGATGTTTTGACCGGGCTGGCTAATCGCACCCTGTTCCAGGACCGGTTGCAGGCAGCCTTGCAATTGGCCATGCGTCGGGGGGAGTGGGTAGCCGTGCTGTTTCTGGACCTGGACAGGTTCAAGCCGATCAACGATAGCCTTGGCCACGCCGCCGGTGATCAGGTGTTGATCGAGGTTGCTCACCGCCTGCGTGGCTGTGTACGTGAAAGCGATACCGTTGCCCGCATGGGGGGCGATGAATTCACGCTGCTGCTGACCGGCCTCGCTGACCGCGAAGTGGCTCTCTCGGCGGCCATGCATGTGGGTGAAAAAGTCCTGCGAGCGCTGGCACCGGCCTTTGTGCTGCAGGGGCGAGACTTTTTTGTCAGTGCCAGTATCGGCATTGCCTTTTACCCGCAAGACGGTGAGCAGAGCAGCATCCTGCTGAAGAACGCCGACACCGCGATGTACCATGCCAAGGCGTCCGGCAAGGCGACCTTCCAGTTCTACCAGAGCGACATGAACGCCCGCGCGCTGGAGCGTCTGGCATTGGAGAACGACCTGCGCCGCGCGGTGCAGGAGCAGGCTTTCGAATTGGCGTATCAACCGCAGTTCAGTTGTGCTGATGGCCGGTTGACCGGTGCCGAAGCCTTGCTGCGTTGGCGGCATCCCCAGCGCGGCACGGTGTCGCCCGCGGAGTTTGTACCGATTGCCGAGGAGCTGGGCCTGATCGGCACCCTGGGGGAGTGGGTGCTCGAAGAGGCAGCCCGGCAGACCGCTGACTGGCAAGCAAAGGGGCTTTACCTGCCGCGCCTGGCGGTCAACCTGTCGTCCATGCAGTTCGACGACGGTGAGCTGGCCAGTCAGATTGTCACCATTCTTGAGCGTCACGGGCTGGCGCCGTCGTTGCTGGAGCTGGAGCTGACCGAAAGTATTCTGCTGCGCAATATCGACGCCACCATGCAGACGCTGGATGCACTCAAGCGCAAGGGCATGCATATCGCGATCGACGACTTTGGCACCGGCTACTCGGCGCTCAACTATCTGCGCGACTTCCCGATCGACACCTTGAAGATCGACCGTGGCTTTATCCACAGCATGCACCCGGGCAGCCGGGATGCGCGGCTGGCGGAGGCGATTGTTGCCATGGGTCGCAGCCTGGATTTGCGGGTGCTGGCAGAGGGGGTAGAGACCGCGGAGCAGTTCGCGTTGATCGGCCAATTTGGTTGTGATGAGGTGCAGGGCTACCATCTGGGCAGGCCGGTAAGCGCTGATGAGTTTTGCCAGCGCTGGCTGCAGCAGGCGCGCTGAACGCCGGTTGAGCGCAATTTGTATGCAGCTGAGCGCTTTTCAAGTGCCAGCGAGCGGGGCTTGCGTTAAAATGCCGCCTCTTTTTCATCCGAACGACCTAGCAGGGGGCCGTTACATGTTTAGCCGTTCCAACGATATTGCCACTTTCGATGCTGATCTCTGGGCTGCAATGGAGCAGGAAGCTGTCCGTCAGGAAGAGCACATCGAGCTGATTGCCTCTGAGAACTACACCAGCCCGGCAGTCATGCAGGCGCAGGGCTCCGTACTGACCAACAAGTACGCCGAGGGCTATCCGGGCAAGCGCTACTACGGTGGCTGCGAGCACGTTGATGTTGTTGAACAGCTGGCCATTGACCGCGCCAAGGAACTGTTCGGTGCCGATTACGCCAACGTGCAGCCGCACGCTGGCTCGCAAGCCAACGCCGCTGTCTATCTGGCGCTGCTGCAGGCCGGTGATACCATTCTGGGCATGAGCCTGGCACACGGCGGTCACCTGACTCACGGTGCTTCCGTTTCGTCCTCCGGCAAGCTGTACAACGCCGTGCAGTACGGCATCAACGATCAGGGCCTGATCGATTACGACGAAGTCGAGCGTCTGGCCGTTGAGCACAAGCCGAAGATGATCGTTGCCGGTTTCAGCGCCTACTCTCAGGTACTGGACTTCGCACGCTTCCGCGCCATTGCCGACAAGGTTGGTGCTTACCTGTTCGTTGACATGGCTCACGTTGCCGGTCTGGTTGCCGCTGGTGTCTACCCGAATCCGGTGCCCTTTGCTGACGTCGTCACCACCACTACCCACAAGACCCTGCGTGGTCCGCGTGGTGGTCTGATTCTGGCGCGCGCCAACGAAGAGATCGAAAAGAAACTGAACTCCGCTGTGTTCCCCGGTGCCCAGGGTGGTCCGCTGGAGCACGTGATTGCTGCCAAGGCGATCTGTTTCAAGGAAGCGCTGCAGCCCGAGTTCAAGACCTACCAGCAGCAGGTGGTCAAGAACGCCCAGACCATGGCCAAGGTATTTGTCGAGCGCGGCTTTGACGTGGTATCCGGCGGCACCCAGAACCACCTGTTCCTGCTGTCGCTGATCAAGCAGGACATCACCGGTAAGGATGCTGACGCTGCTCTGGGTCGCGCCTACATCACCGTGAACAAGAACAGCGTGCCGAACGATCCGCGCTCGCCGTTCGTTACCTCCGGTCTGCGCATCGGCACCCCTGCGGTGACCACGCGCGGTTTTGTTGAGGCTGACTGCGAAGCGCTGGCTGGCTGGATCTGCGACATCCTCGACAACATGGGCGATGAGTCCGTGGTTGATCGCGTACGTGAGCAGGTCAAGGCCATCTGTGCCCGCCTGCCGGTATACGGCGCCTGAACCTGCACGGGCTCCAGTAAAAACCCACGATCATGATCGTGGGTTTTTTTTGTCTCAAAATGGGGCATTTGGTTATATGCTGGCAACACCGCCGGGCGCGCATGGATGCCGGCGTGACAACAAGAGACTGGCCATGAAGCATTTGGCAATCATGTTTTTGCTTGCGTTGTGCTGGCTGCCGCGGGCTTGGGCAGAACCGCAGGCGCCCTTGCGGGTGGCCATGCTACCGTACCCCGACTATGCCGAGTACGATGCCGATCGGCGTGCTGACGGCCACGCGGTGCGGGTGATTCGGCGTTTGCTGGAGCGCGCCGGATACGCCAGCGAGATTCGGCTGTTGCCCGTGGCCCGGGTGCGCCTGGGGCTGATGTCCGGCGAACTGGATCTGTGGCTGGGGCTGAACAATCAGGTGGATCTGGAAGCATACACGCTGCAGACCCAGTCCAGCTTCGGCGCGCTGCCGATCAACCTCTACTATCGCCCTGATGAAGCGGTGCCCAGTTGGCCCGATAGCTTGCGCGGGCGCACGCTGATCCTGATCACCAACTACAGCTATAGCCTGCCTGTGTCACGAACCCTGCAGGACCCCAGGCTGGCGTTGCAAACGCGCGCCAGTAGCTCGCATGCCGGTGCTATTCGCATGTTGTTGCGCGGGCGCGGAGATTACCTGCTGGATTACCGCGGGCAGGTGGCCGCAGCACTGGACTCGCTGGGTATGCAGGCGTTGCCGCACGTAACGGTTGATCAGCCGACCATGCGCCTGTTTGTGTCACGTCAGCGGTCAGACGCCAGAGCGCTGGTCAATCGGCTGGACCAGGCCTTCGACGCGCTGGTGGATGAGGGTGTCGATATGGATGTGACGCGGCAATAGTCGACATATGCGCCCCGGCATGCTTGCGCCCGATCGCGCGGCTTGATTGAATGGCCGCCCTGTCTGGCCACGGGCGAGTGGTACGTGGGCAGGATGTACAACGGCAAGGGATGGTCTGCGATGCAAGACACTTTCAAGGTAAGTTGCAAGGGCGAGCGGGACTCCGCTATTGATGAGCAGCAGCTGCGCGATAATCTGCAGCGTCTGGGGTTCGGCAGCAAGCAACTCGATCGGTTGCTCAATGGCACGCCAGTCACGATTAAATCCGGCCTGTCGCAAGCCATGGCCGAGCGTTATCAGAAACGTCTGGCAGATGCGGGTCTGATTACTCAGGTGTTGCCCGACGGTGCCACGCTGGTTGCGCCGCCTGCACCACCGGCGCCGCCCGCGGCGCCAATTCAACAGCCAGCCCCCGGCGCGTCGCAGCGTCGCCTGGTGCCGTTCCAGTTTACTGGTAATGGCAGCGAGTACTTTGGTATCTGGATCGTCAACATCCTGCTGATGGTGGTGACGCTGGGCTTTTACGCGCCCTGGGCCAAGGTGCGTAACCTGCAGTATTTCTACGGCCACACCGTGCTGGAGAAGCAGAGCTTTCAGTATCTGGCCGACCCCTGGGTGATCTTTCGTGGGCGCCTGGTGGCGGTCGCAGCCTTTATCGTCTGGTCAATTGCTTCCAACTTTTTCCCGATTGCGGCCATGGCGCTGCTGGTGATCTTTATTCCGCTGGTGCCCTGGATCATTACGCGTTCGCTCAAGTTTCATGCGATCAACAGCGCCTATCGCAATATTCGCTTCGACTTTGTTGGCACCTACTGGCAGGCGGTCAAGGTGGTTTACCTGTGGCCGTTGGCGGCGATCCTCACGCTGGGGCTGCTGGTACCTCTGGCTGTGCAGCGCTGGCACCAGTTTCTTACCGAGGGTGCGCGATACGGTCGTAGCGCCTTTGCGTTGAACCTGAGTGTCGGGCAGGTGTATGTGTTCTTTCTCAAGATGCTGGGCGTGTTTATCGGCCTGCTTCTTATCGGTGGTGTGCTGTCGCTGGTGTACCAACCGATCATGGCCGTTTTTGTCATGGCGGCTTACCTGGCCCTGTTTGGTTACTTCATGGCGGGGCTGACCAATCTGGTGATCAACAGCATCCAGCTCGAGCAGCACGGTTTTGCTTCCAACCTTGGCAAGCGGCGCATGGTCTGGATCTTCTTCACCAACTCGCTGCTGATCCTGCTGACCATGGGCTTTTTCACGCCCTGGGCCAAGGTGCGCATGGCCCGCTACCGCGCATCCTGCTCGGAGATGGAAGTGGCTGGTGATCTGGATGGCTTTATCGCCGGTGAAGCGCAGCACGCTGGGGCTGTCGGCATGGAGCTGGGGGACGCCTTTGATGTCGGCTTCGGCTTTGGCTGAGGGGCGCGTTGCTGGCCGTTACTTCGACGGCCGCTCCAGTCAGGCCCGTGCTGCCGAGGCGCGTGTCGAGGCGGGGCAGCTGGAAGTGCACCTGGAAGGCGGCGAGCGCCTACAGTTTGCAGCGGAGCAGGTACGCCTCGGTACGCAGGTTGGCAGCGCCGGTTGCTACCTGCATCTGGGGGAGGGCGCAGCGCTTGAGTCGACCGATGTTGCCGGTGTGCAGGCGTTGGTGCGGGCGCTGCGCTCGTCAACCGCCGGAACGCTGTGGCTGCATCGCCTGGAGATCAGCCCGCGACTGATTGTGCTGTCCTTGCTGGTGACGGTGGCGTTGATGGTCGGCGGCGTGGTTTGGGGCGTGCCCTGGGCATCGGACCGCATTGCCAGTATGCTGCCGGAGTCGCTGGAGGAGTTGGCCGGCAGTGAGGCGCTGGATGCCATCGACCGTACCTGGGCCGACCCAAGCGAGTTGCCCGAGGCCCGGCAGCAGGCGCTGCTGGTACATATGCAGCCGAGCCTGCAGTGGCTCACCGGGCAGTATCCTGAGCGTACCCTGAAAGTGCATTTTCGCTCGGCACCGGCGTTGGGCGCCAATGCCTTTGCTTTGCCCGGCGGGCATCTGGTGTTCACCGATGCAATGGTTGAGCTGGCGCAGCACGACGACGAGCTGGTTGCGGTGCTCGCGCATGAAGCGGGACACGCGGTCCATCGTCACGGCATGCGCAATCTGGTGCAGGGCTCGCTGCTGGTGTTTGTCATGGCCTCGATGACCGGCGATATGTCGGCTGCCTCGGACCTGGTGACGGGCGTGCCGGCCTTGCTGGCAACGCTGGCCTATCGGCGGGGCATGGAAGAGGAGGCGGACGACTTTGCGCTGGACATGTTGCGAGCACGGCACATCTCGCCGTCGCGCTTTGTCGACATCATGCAGCGGCTGGATCCGCCGCGCGAGGGGGATGAGGCCGGCTCTGTGGGTCGCTTCCTGTCGACCCACCCGCCAACCCCGGAGAGGATTGAGCGCTTTCAGGAAGCTGAGTAGGGGCTGCGCGGGCGACGCGGCAGCCCCCTTTACTCTGCCTCCTTTGGCGCGCCTCAGCGCAGCTTGAGGGTGCTCAGCGTGCGCTCACGCACCTGCTTGAGCAGGGCGCCGTCATTGACCAGCGACTGACCGTAGGATGGCACCAGCTCGCGCATGCGCGCCAGCCATTCCGGGCTGGCGATACGATCCTTGAAGCAGCGCTCCAGCACGTCGATCATTGCCTGTACGGCAGTCGAGGCGCCGGGGGAGGCGCCCAGCAGGGCGGCCAGGGTGCCGTCTTTGGCAGCGACAATCTCGGTACCAAACTCCAGCTTGCCGTGGCCCTTGGCGTCTTTTTTGATGATCTGTACGCGCATGCCGGCATTCTGCAGTTTCCAGTTCTTCTCCTGTGCATCCGGGAAGAAGTTGCGCAGAGAAGCAACGCGGTCCTTGTGCGACTGGAACGACTCGGCAATCAGGTACTTGGTCAGGTCCATGTTGTCGCGACCAACTGCCATCATCGGGGCGACGTTGTAGGGTTTGACCGAGGAGAACAGGTCAAACACCGAGCCTTTTTTGAGGAACTTGGTGGTAAAGCCGGCGAACGGGCCAAACAGCAGCGCAGGCTTGCCGTTGATGATGCGCGTATCCAGGTGCGGAACGGACATGGGTGGTGCGCCGACCGGGGCCTTGCCGTAGACCTTGGAGCTGTGGCGCTTGACCACGTCCTGGTCCTGGCAGACCAGCCATTGGCCGCTGACCGGAAAGCCGCCGTAGCCCTGGCTTTCGTCGATGTTGGATTTTTGCAGCAGCGGCAGCGAGCCACCGCCCGCGCCGAGGAATACGAACTTGGCGTTGATCTCCAGATCCTTGCCGGTCTTCTCGTCCTCGACGACAACGCGCCAATGGCCACGCTTGCTCTTACGCAGCGATTTGACCGAGTGGCTGAGACGCAGATCAAACCCGTCCTGCTGCTCCAGGTGGGCAATCATGCGGCGGGTGAGCGAGCCAAAGTCGACGTCGGAGCCATGTTCGACGCGGGTGGCGGCGAAGGGCACATTGGTGTCGCGGCTGGACATGATCAGCGGCATCCACTCGCGCAGTTGCTCGGGAGACTCGCTGAACTTCATTTCGGCGAACAGGTGATGGTTGCTCAGCAGCTCGTGACGCTTGCGCAGGAAGGCAACGTCCTTTTCGCCCCAGACAAAGCTCTGGTGCGCGGTGGCATTGATGAAATCGGAGGGGTTCTGGATGATGCCTTGTTCTACCAGGTAGCTCCAGAACTGCAGGGTTACTTCAAAGGACGCGTTGATTGCCAGCGCGCGCTCAATGGTGACATTGCCATTCTGGTCTTCGGGAGTATAGTTCAGCTCGCAGTAGCCGGCGTGCCCGGTGCCTGCGTTGTTCCAGCCGTCGGTGCTTTCATGGGCCACGTGATCCAGACGTTCGACCAGGGTAATGGTCATGGCGGGATCCAGCTGTTTGAGCAACATTCCCAGGGTGGCGCTCATGACACCACCACCGACCAGCAATACATCCACGTTCGTTGCCGTCATTTACCTGTCGCCTCTTTGCTAAAAATCAAGGAGCCTGAGCTCTCCAGTGATCATACTGGCCAATGTCGGGGCGGCTAGCAAACGGGCTTGTCCTCGGCTGACGCTTTTGGCTGCGCCGAGAGCACGTCAAGCAATGTGTGCTGTCAGCTCCGAACGCCCGGGCATGTGTTATCAGTGTTGGCTGATGATGTTGCGGTTGGCACTTCGTGTGGAATTGCCGGCCAGGGCTCAATGGACGGAGGGTGATCTGCCATTGGAGTAGTTCAGAGAAGGCGTATCATACCGGTTTCTTTGTTCGGGTGACAGGCGCTGCAGCCCTTCATTGGGTCAAAGCAGCGCTCGCAATGACCGACTTTGGTCGCAAATGCCGGTAACAGGACAGACTTTGTGTTTTTTGTGCGCCGGGCAGGGTGCCGGTTTTACCTGGAAAAAAGGGGATGTGGATGCGGGATGTGGTGATCGTTGGTGGTGGCGTCATGGGCTGTCTGACTGCGCTGGAGTTATTGCAGGCGGGTTGTCGCGTAACTGTGCTGGAGCGCGGCGAGCTGGGGCGAGAGGCGTCCTGGGCGGGCGGCGGGATTGTGTCGCCACTCTACCCCTGGCGCTACAGTGCCCCCATCAGCGCGCTGGCGCGCTGGTCGCAAGACTATTACGGCGCCCTGGCGCGGCACCTGCTGGCGGACACCGGCATCGATCCCGAGGTACAGCCCTGTGGGCTTCTGTGGCTGGACATGGACGAGCAGGCCCAGGCGATGCAGTGGGCAGCGCAACAGGACAGGCCGCTGCAGCAGGTAGACGAGCAGTTTATCTATCGTCAGGTACCGCAGCTGGCGCCGGGGTTTGCCGGGGCCCTGTGGCAGGCTGACTTGGCGAACGTGCGTAACCCCCGCTTGATGAAAGCCCTGCGCGCACGATTGCTGCAGTTTGACGGCTTTGCGCTGCGTGAGCACTGCGCCGCGTTGGGGCTGCAGCAAGAGGCAGAGCGGATCACCGGTGTGCAGATCGCCGGCGGCGTGGTGAGTGGCGATGCCGTGGTGCTCTGTGCTGGCGCCTGGGGCGGGGACTGGTTGGCCGCCGAGGGCTTGACGCTGCCGGTTGAACCGGTGAAAGGGCAGATGCTGTTGTATCGGATGGAGCCCGGCTGGTTGCCGTCGATGGTGATGGCCGAGGGGCGCTACGCCATTCCCCGGCGAGATGGGCACATTCTGATTGGCAGTACGCTGGAACACGCCGGCTACGACAAGACCACCACCGAGCAGGCGCTGGCCTCCCTGCGCCAGAGCGCAGAAGCCCTGTTGCCTGCGCTGGCGCAAGAAGCACCCGTCGCTCAGTGGGCGGGCCTGCGACCGGGCTCGCCCGACGGCGTGCCCTATATCGGGCCGCTCGCCGCGCTGCCGGGGTTGTGGCTGAACCTGGGCCACTATCGCAATGGCCTGGTGCTGGCGCCGGCATCATGCCGCCTGCTGGCTGATCTGCTGCTGGAGCGTGCCCCGGCCATCGATCCGGCACCTTACCTGCCGGATGGCCGTCTGCGCCAGGGCTGATTCAGTCGTCGAGCCCGAGCTTTTTCAGGCGATAACGCAGCGAGCGGAAGGTCAGACCCAGCCGCTTCGCTGCGGCGGTCTTGTTCCAGCGGGTTTCTTCCAGTGCCTGGGTGATGGCCTGGCGCTCGATATTGTCCAGATAATCTTCCAAGTGGTCGATCTGGCTGAGGTCCTGGCTGTCGTCGCCCTGGCTTGCCGTGCACGGGCTCAGGTAGAGATCACCAGCATCGATCTGTTGTTCATCGCACAGGGTGAAGGCACGCTCCAGCGCGTTTTCCAGTTCCCGTACGTTGCCGGGAAAGCGGTAGCTCTGCAGGCGGTCCATGGCGCTGTCGGTCAGGCGCGGCGCGGGCATACCGTTGCGTTGGGCCAGACGCGCAAGAATATGGCGGATCAACAGTGGCAGATCTTCGCGCCGCTCGCGCAGTGGTGGCACCTGCAGCTCGATCACATTGATGCGGTAAAACAGATCCTGGCGAAAATGCCCCTGCGCCACTTCCGCGGCCAGGTCCTTGTGCGTGGCGCTCAGCAGGCGCACATCGATTGGTTCTTCGCGCTGGCTGCCCAGTGGCCGCACGGCCTTTTCCTGAATGGCGCGCAGCAGCTTGACCTGCATGGCCATGGGCAGGTCTGCTACCTCATCCAGGAACAGGGTGCCGTGATTGGCCGCCTGAAACAGGCCGGGCTTGTCCGCTACTGCGCCGGTGAAGCTGCCCTTGCGGTGGCCGAAAAACTCGCTTTCCATCAGCTCGGACGGAATGGCGCCGCAGTTGACCGGCACAAAGGGCTGATCTGCCCGCGGGCTGAGTGCGTGGATGCGCCGGGCGACCAGTTCCTTGCCGCTGCCAGACTCGCCGCTGATGTACAGCGGCGCTTGGCTGCGTGCCAGTTTGCCAATCTGTCTTCGCAGGCGCTCGATGGGCGGCGAAATGCCCAGCAGCGGGTCGTCGTCGCTGTCAGTGGGGCTGTCCGGCTTTGGCTGGTTGAGGCGCAGGGCTGTAGCAACCAGTTCGCGCAGCCTGGTGAGGTCGACCGGCTTGGTCAAAAAGTCAAAGGCGCCTGCTTTTAGCGCGTTGATGGCGGTGTCCAGGCTGCCGAAGGCGGTGATCATGGCCACGGGGGTAGCCGGGCAGTGCTGTTGGATATGGCGCACGATGGTCATGCCGTCGCCGTCAGGCAGACGCATGTCGGTCAGGCACAGCTCAAAGGACTCTGCGTCAAGCAGTACGAGCGCCTGCTCCAGCGTGCTGGCGCGGCGGGTCAGCAGGTCCATGCGCCCCAGCGTCATCTCGAGCAGTTCGAGAATGTCCGGTTCATCGTCAATGATCAGCACCGTGGGTTGAGTCATGGGCCGGGCCTGTCTCCTGTCTGTCCGTGGATGCCCATCATACCAGTCGTTTGGGATGCGCGAAGGTGATGCGCATGCAGCAGCCATGCGGTTCTACGCTGTCGCACTCCAGGCGAGCCTGGTTGCTTTCACACAGCTCGCGGGAGATGTACAGGCCGAGGCCGGTACCGCTGTTCTCTGTAGTGTAGAAGGGCTCGAAGATATGGCCGACATGCTCGCTGGCAACGCCGGGGCCGTGATCGATGATCTCCAGCGTCGGTAGCTGCGTGTCAGGGTGCAGGTACAAGCGCAGATAGATGGTGCGGGGCGTGCCGGGCTCGCCGCTGTAGCGCAGGGCGTTCTGGCACAGATTGCTGACCACCTGGGTCAGCTGATTGGGGTCGATGCGGGTCAGAATGCCTTCTTTCTCGATTTCGCAGTCGATGCTGTCAGTGGCCGGGTGTGCAGCGCGAAAATCCTGCAGAAAGGCCGATGTCCAGAGCGCCAGGTCCAGCAGTTGCGGCTCGCTCGGGCGGCGCCGGGAGAGCTCCAGCACGGTCTCGATGACCCGGTTCATGCGTTGGGAGTGTTGCTGGATGATCTCGGTCAGGCGCAGGTCCTGACGCGACAGCAGGTCGGACTCGTTGAGCAGTTGTGCGGCATGGCTGATGGCGCCCAGCGGGTTACGGATTTCGTGGGCAATACTCGCGGTCAGGCGTCCAAGGGAGGCCAGTTTCAGCTGCTGGGCCTGCTGCGCTACCTGAGTGTTGTCGTCCAGAAAGACCAGTATGCTGCCTTTGCTGTTTTCGCCCAGCGGCTTGAAGTTGGCCATCAACTCGGCGCCGCCACTGTGGCTGTGGAACGAGGTGCCGCGCACTGAGGGGTTGCGTTGCCATTGGCGCAGTCGCTGTTCCAGCTCCGGTGCAATGCGTTCGAGCTTGGAGCCGGTAGGCAGCTCGCGGCCGAGCATCTGGGCGCAAGCTTCGTTGCTGGTAACCACGCGCTGATCGTCCGAAACCACCAGAATACCGGTGCGCATGCGCTGGATGATCAACTGGTTGAGCTGCTCCATGCTGGCCAGGCTGGCGGCCTGTTCGCGTGCGAGTATCTCGGACAGGTGCAGGCGCCGGCTGACCCGTTGCACGAACATGGCCACGGCAAAGTAGATGGCGCCGAGCACCCCGGCCTGCAGGTAGCTTTGGCCGATATACGGATGGGTCAGGCTGAGGAAGAACGTCAGGTAGATTAGCACCAGACTGGCCAGCGCCGGCAACAGCAGGCCGATTCGCCCGTGCAGCAGCACGTTACCGATGGCGACCGGAATGATCAGCAGGTTGCCGAAGCCGCTGCCAATGCCGCCGGCTGCGTAGAAGATCACCCCCAGCATGCCGATATCCAGCACCGCCAGGATAAACAGGTGGAGGTCACGCCGCCCGCGATGCAGCGACAACGCAATCAATACGTTGATGAACAAGTAGATCCAGCTGGCCTTGGCGTAGACGTCGGCGTCGCTGACCGACAGCACACCTTCGCGCAGGGCCGAGCTGGTCAGTAGCGTCAGGCCGAAGCCCAGAATCACCCGATAGAGGTTGTACAGGCGCAGTATGCGCGGGCGCTGGGAGTCTATGCGTTCAGTGCTGGCTGTGCTCATCCCGGTGTTCCGCGCAGCAGTACCAGTGATTGTTGGCGCGCAGGGCGCTGTCCTGCGGCAGATGTACCTGGCACTGCGCACAGCGCACCATCAGCGGCGGCTCCTGCTGCGCTCGTGCGCTCTGTTGCTGGCGTTGAGTTGCCTGCTGTCGCTGCAGGCCGCGCCAC
Source organism: Halopseudomonas pachastrellae (assembly GCF_900114765.1). GTDB lineage: Bacteria > Pseudomonadota > Gammaproteobacteria > Pseudomonadales > Pseudomonadaceae > Halopseudomonas > Halopseudomonas pachastrellae. Next base: position 88,835 of record NZ_FOUD01000012.1, on the reverse strand, counting down.
AGGCGCAGGGCGAACCACACCAGCAGGGCAAGAAAGATGAGTTTGATCAGTCCCATGAAACAGGCTTGTGTCGAGAGTGGAGTCGGGCGTTGCCTTTGCATGCGGCAACGCGTGTCGAGTTGGGCTGCGGGCCCCAGTGTATCCCATGGCCCGCCCACACCAAAGCCATCTTGCGATTGCGGGTGCGCAGCGCTTGCCGGACAATAGGCCGCATCTTGAGTCAGGAGAAGCAACATGACGGCGACATTGCGCATCGTGATGGCCCAGCTGAACATGCGGGTGGGTGATATTCCGGGGAATCTCGCGCGCATCATCGAGGCAGCCCGGCACGCTCGCGACGAGCTGGGCGCCCGGGTAATCGTGTTCCCCGAGCTGTCGCTGTGTGGCTACCCACCGGAAGATCTGCTGCTGCGCTCCAGCATGCAGGCACGCATCAGCCGGGCGCTGGACAGCCTGTGTGAAGAGGTATCGGGCATCTACATGGTGGTCGGCTACCCCTGGCAGGAAGGCGATGCCTGCTACAACAAGGCCGCTGTGATTGCCGACGGCCGCCTGCTGGCGTCCTACGCCAAGCAGCAGTTGCCCAATTACCGCGTCTTTGATGAAAAGCGTTACTTCACCGAGGGTAACGAATGCTGCCTGCTGGAGATTGATGGCCTGCCAGTGGCTGTCACGGTCTGCGAGGACATCTGGCATCCGCAGCCGATGGCGCAGGCGCGGGACGCCGGTGCTCGGCTGATGCTCAACCTCAATGCCTCGCCCTTCCACATGGATAAACAGCGCGAGCGCGAGGCCATGCTGGCCGGTCGCGCCGCTGAGGGTGGCATGCCCATTGTCTATGTGAATCAGGTCGGTGCCCAGGACGAGCTGGTGTTTGACGGTGGCTCGGTAGCGGTTACTGCCGACGGTCAGATCGCCTGTCGGGTCGAGGCCTTTACCGAAGGGCTGTATCCGGTGGATGTGCACTTTGACCAGAGCCAGGTGATCCTGCGCCAGGGCGCCGTGGCGGCCATGCCGGAGCTGGAGGCCAGCGTGTACCAGGCGCTGGTGACCGGCGTGCGGGACTACGTCAACAAGAACGGTTTCAAGGGCGTGGTGCTGGGGCTCTCTGGCGGTATCGACTCGGCCCTGACGCTGGCGGTTGCAGTCGATGCGCTCGGTGCAGAGCGCGTTGAAGCGGTAATGATGCCGTATCACTATACCTCGGGCATGAGCCTGGAAGACGCCGAAGCCCAGGCGCGCACCATGCACGTACACTATCGTGTGCTGCCCATTGCGCCTATGGTCGAGGCGTTCATGCAGACGCTGGAGCCGGTGTTTGAGGGCTTGCCGCGCGATACCACTGAAGAAAACCTGCAGGCGCGCTGTCGCGGCACGTTGTTGATGGCGCTGTCGAACAAGACCGGCTCGCTGGTGCTGACCACCGGTAACAAGAGTGAGATGGCCGTGGGTTACGCCACGCTCTACGGTGACATGGCCGGCGGCTTTGACGTGCTCAAGGATGTGCCCAAGACGCTGGTCTTCCGGCTGGCCGAGTACCGCAACACCCTTGGTCCGGCGATTCCGCAGCGCGTGATTGATCGCCCGCCATCCGCCGAACTTGCGCCCGACCAGAAAGACGAAGACTCGCTGCCGCCATACCCGGTGCTGGACGAGATTCTGCGCTTGTACATCGAGCACGACCTGTCTGCCAGCGCCATTGTTGCTGCCGGTTTTGAAGAAGATGTGGTCAAGCGCGTTGTTCGGCTGGTCGACCTGAACGAATACAAACGCCGTCAGGCAGCTGTGGGGGCGCGTATTACCCAGCGGGGGTTCGGTCGTGACCGTCGTTATCCGATCACTTCAGGGTGGGGGATGGAGGATTAAGGCGCGGCTAGCCGCGCCGCTGGAGGCTTGAAGCTGGAAGCTTGAAGTAGACCGAGCTATTGCAGGTGTCGGTTTTTACTCAAGCCGCGCAAATCCTGCTTGACCCGGATTGCGATGAGCTCACCCTGATTAAGCTTCCAGCTTCCAGCTTCCAGCTTCCAGCTTCCAGCTTCCAGCTTCCAGCTTCCAGTTTCCAGCTTCCAGCTTCCAGCCTCTAGCTTCCAGCCTCTAGCTTCCCCACAAAAAAGCCCGCCAAGGCATTCGCCGTGGCGGGCTTTTTTGTGGGGCGTCCCTCAGTCGATCAGACCAAAGGTGATCTTGTTCCAGAAGGTGCGGCCGGCTTCCTGGCCGCCGACGCGGATTTCGCGGGGCAGGGCGTCTACGGCATCCTGGTACTGACGTTCCATCTCGCGTTCCATCTGGGTTTTGGCCATGCGTGGCGGCGGGGCGGTGACGGCGTCGATCACGCCAACCGAGGTCGCCTCCAGCCAGTCCAGATCGGCTTCGGCCGGCTCAATGTGGTGCTTGAACTTGCCGTCGACCAGTGCCGGGTGATCGGGGTAGTTGAGCTGCAGGGTCTGCAGTGCGCTGTCGGCCAGGTCGTACATGGCCAGGCGGTTGTAGCCTGCGACCATCAGGGCGAGGCCGTCGCCTACAGCTGGGGTCTGCTGGAAGTTCTCGACGATGTAGCGGCCACGGTTGGCGGCTGCCAGATAGGCGCCACGCTTGAGGTAGTAGTGGCCCACGTTGACGTCATAGGCCGCCAGCAGATTGCGCAGGTAGACCATGCGCGCACGGGCGTCGGGGGCGTATTGGCTGTTCGGGTAGCGGTTGATCAACTGGGCAAAGTCGTTGAACGAGTCACGGGCGGCGCCCGGGTCGCGACGGGTCATGTCCAGCGGCAGAAAGCGCTCGATGATGCCGCGGTCGCGGTTGAATGACGCCAGGCCACGAATGTAGTAGGCGTAGTCAACGTTCGGATGGGTCGGATGCAGGCGGATGAAGCGGTCAGCTGAAGCGGTGGCTGCTTCAGCCTCAACGTTCTGATAGTAGGCGTAAATCAGTTCGAGCTGGGCCTGGTCCGCGTAGCGGCCGAAGGGGTAGCGGGCTTCCAGCGCGCGCAGGGTTTCAACGGCGGCGCCGTAGTTCTTGGCGTCCAGGTCTACCTGTGCCTTGCGGTACAGCTCAGACTCGCTGAGCGACTCGTCAATGACCGGTGTGTTGGAGGAACACGCGGCCAGCAGTGCCAGTGCGCCGACCAGCAGCAGATGTTTCAGCGACATATCATGACATCCGAATGGGCGGGTCGCGCTGTTTCCAGTGCGGCCGTCCTGTTATAGTTTGGGGCCTCTACAGCCTTGTCCGGACTCCCCGGACTGGCCGTATTTAACCACAGCGCCCGGTTGAATCCAAAAAGCGATTGCGGCCATTGCCAGCGCCTTCTGTCCCCAGCGAGTTCCCCCCATGTCAGATCGTATTCGTTTGTCCGCACAGGTCAGCCCGGAGTCGGGTGGTCAACGCCTTGACCAGGTCGCCGCCCAATTGTTCCCGGACTTCTCACGCTCGCGGCTGCAGGGCTGGATCAAGGACGGCAGCCTGCTGGTTGATGGCGAGCGCAAGCGCACGCGCGACAGCGTGTACGGTGGCGAAGAGCTGACGCTGGATGCCGAGCGGGAGGTGCAGGGCGAGTGGCAGCCCGAGGCGATCGAACTGGATATCTTGTACGAAGACAGCGCCCTGCTGGTGATCAACAAGCCTGCGGGCCTGGTGGTGCACCCGGCGGCAGGACACCAGGACGGCACGCTGCTGAACGCGCTGCTGCACCATTGCCCGGAGCTGGCCAAGGTCCCGCGTGCAGGTATCGTTCATCGTCTGGATAAAGACACCACCGGCCTGATGGTTGTCGCCAAAACCATCGAGTCGCAGACCGATCTGGTGGCCCAGCTGCAGGCACGCACGGTCAGTCGCGAATACGAGTGTGTGGTCACCGGCGTGATGACGGCCGGTGGCAAGGTCGACCAGCCGATTGCCCGGCACGGCACCCAGCGCCAGAAGATGGCGGTAGTGGCCGGCGGCAAGCAGGCGATCAGTCACTATCGCGTGATCAACCGCTTCCGCGCCCATACCCACGTCAAGGTCAAGCTGGAAACCGGGCGCACCCACCAGATCCGCGTGCATATGAGCTATATCCACTTTCCGCTGGTGGGCGACCCGGTGTACGGCGGGCGCCTGCGTATTCCGCCGGGTGCGAGCCCTGAGCTGATCAAGGAGCTGCGCGAGTTCCCGCGTCAGGCGCTGCACGCACGCCGCCTTGAGCTGGAGCACCCTGACGACGGTCGTCACATGAGCTGGCAGGTGTCGCTACCTGAGGACATGCAGCATCTGCTGGCCTTGCTGCGCGAGGATGGTGAGATCGGCGAATGAGCATGCTGTGGATGAGCGCCGAGTGGCCTGCGCCAGCGCACGTACGCACCTGTATCACTACGCGCCGGGGCGGCTGCAGCCAGGGCGTGTGGAAAGGCTTTAACCTGGGTGACCATGTCGGTGATGACCCGGCCCACGTTGCCGCCAACCGCGCCGAGCTGGAACGGGTGCTGGGGTGTCAGCCGGCCTGGTTGACCCAGGTGCATGGCACCGAGGTATGCAAGGCGGACCCGACCCAGGTCGTTGAGGCGGATGCCAGCTGGACCGACCAGCCAGGCATTGCCTGCACCATCATGACCGCTGACTGCCTGCCGGTGCTGTTCTGTGATCGCGAGGGCAGTCGCGTCGCGGCTGCCCATGCGGGCTGGCGTGGCTTGCTTGACGGCGTGCTGGAGCAGACTGTGCGCCGGCTTGGTGGCTCGGCCAGTGAGCTGCTGGTATGGCTTGGGCCCGCTATCGGCCCTGCCGCCTTTGAGGTGGGGGCGGAGGTGCGTGAGGCCTTTGTAAAGGCCGATGCCCGCGCCACTAGCGCCTTTACCCCGGCGGAGCGTGAAGGGCACTGGTTTGCCGATCTGTACCAGCTCGCCCGTCAGCGCCTGGCTGATGTTGGAGTGCGTCAGGTCTACGGCGGTGATGAGTGCACCTGGTCGGATGCTGCGCGCTTCTTTTCCTACCGCCGGGATGGGCAAACCGGGCGCTTTGCCTCGCTCATCTGGCTGGAGTCGCCAGTCGCCGGCTAAAGGGCGACAAAAAATTGACCACATTTATTTTGTGGTCACTTGAAAGCGCGATAATCGTCCCTATTACTCTGTCATCTCAGATGAATTTGCCTGCCGCCGAGTGTGTGGTCGGGCACAGATTAGAGGACCTTTACTCATGCGCATTGACCGTATGACCAGCAAGCTCCAGGTCGCCCTGTCCGACGCCCAGTCTATGGCGGTCGGCCGTGACCACGCCCAGATTGATCCGCTGCACCTGTTGCTGGCGTTGATTGAGCAGCAGCACGGCTCGGTCAAGCCGTTGCTGATGCAGGTCGGCTTTGATATTGCCGCCTTGCGCGCCGCCTTGGGTGAGGCGCTGGAGCGTTTGCCCACTGTCAGCAACCCGACCGGCGACGTTAGCCTGTCGCAGGAGCTGGCGCGCCTGCTGAATCAGGCCGATCGCCTGGCGCAGAAGCAGGGCGATCAATTCATTTCCAGCGAGCTGGTGCTGCTGGCCGCCATGGATGAGAACACCAGTGCCGGCAAGCTGCTGCTGAGCCAGGGCGTATCCAAGAAGGCGCTGGAAAATGCCATCAACAACCTGCGTGGCGGTGAGTCCGTCAACGACCCGAACGCCGAGGAATCCCGTCAGGCGCTGGACAAATACACCGTTGATCTGACCAAGCGCGCCGAAGAGGGCAAGCTGGACCCGGTGATTGGCCGTGATGACGAAATCCGCCGTACCGTGCAGGTGCTGCAACGCCGTACCAAGAACAACCCGGTGCTGATCGGCGAGCCCGGTGTGGGCAAGACCGCCATCGTCGAGGGGTTGGCCCAGCGTATCGTTAACGGCGAAGTGCCCGACGGCCTGAAGGACAAGCGTCTGCTGTCACTGGATATGGGGTCGCTGATCGCCGGTGCCAAATTCCGCGGTGAGTTTGAAGAGCGCCTCAAGGCCGTACTCAACGAGCTGTCCAAGCAGGAAGGCCGGGTCATTCTGTTTATCGATGAGCTGCACACCATGGTCGGCGCCGGCAAGGCAGAAGGTGCCATGGATGCGGGCAATATGCTCAAGCCTGCGCTGGCGCGCGGCGAGCTGCATTGCGTTGGTGCCACCACGCTGGATGAATACCGCCAGTACATCGAGAAGGATGCGGCGCTGGAGCGGCGCTTCCAGAAGGTGCTGGTCGATGAGCCGTCGGAAGAAGACACCATCGCCATTCTGCGTGGCCTGAAAGAGCGCTACGAAGTGCACCACAAGATCACCATTACCGATGGCGCGATCATCGCTGCGGCCAAGCTGTCGCACCGTTACATCACTGATCGCCAGCTGCCGGACAAGGCCATCGACCTGATCGACGAGGCGGCCAGTCGTATCCGCATGGAGATCGACTCCAAGCCCGAAGCGCTGGACCGTCTGGAGCGCCGCCTGATTCAGCTTAAGGTTGAGCGCGAGGCGCTGAAGAAGGAAGACGACGATGCAGCGCTGAAGCGGCTGGAGAAGCTGAAGGAAGAAATTGCCCGGGTTGAGCGCGAGTACGCCGATCTGGAAGAGATCTGGAAGGCTGAGAAAGCCGACGTGCAGGGCTCTGCGCAAATCCAGGAAAAAATCGAGCAGGCCAAGGCCGAGTTGGAACAGGCGCGGCGCAAGGGTGACCTGAACCGCATGGCCGAGCTGCAGTATGGCGTGATCCCTGACCTGGAACGCAGCCAGCAGATGGCCGAGCAGCACACCAAGCCGGAGAACCAGTTGCTGCGCAACAAGGTGACCGACGAGGAAATCGCCGAGGTCGTCTCCAAGTGGACCGGTATTCCTGTGTCCAAAATGCTTGAGGGCGAGCGCGACAAGCTGCTGCGTATGGAAGATGCGCTGCACAAGCGCGTGATCGGTCAGCATGAGGCGGTGGTCGCGGTGTCCAACGCCGTACGTCGCTCCCGTGCAGGGCTCGCAGACCCGAACCGCCCGAGTGGCTCGTTCATGTTCCTTGGCCCGACCGGTGTGGGTAAAACCGAGCTGTGCAAGGCACTGGCCGAGTTCTTGTTTGACACCGAGGACGCCATGGTGCGGATCGACATGTCCGAGTTCATGGAGAAGCATTCGGTTGCTCGCCTGATCGGTGCGCCTCCGGGCTACGTCGGTTACGAAGAAGGCGGTTATCTGACCGAAGCGGTGCGTCGTAAGCCGTACTCGGTGATCCTGATGGATGAGGTCGAGAAGGCGCATCCGGATGTGTTCAACGTGCTGCTGCAGGTGCTGGAAGACGGTCGTCTGACCGACAGTCAGGGCCGCACGGTCGACTTCCGCAACGCCGTGGTGGTGATGACCTCCAACCTGGGCTCGGCGCAGATTCAGGAGCTGGTCGGTGACCGGGAGGCGCAGCACGCGGCGGTGATGGACGCGCTGACCCAGCACTTCCGTCCTGAGTTCATCAACCGGGTCGACGAAGTGGTGGTGTTCGAGCCGCTTGGCAAGGACCAGATCGCCGGTATCGCCGCGATTCAGCTCAGCCGCCTGCGTCAGCGTTTGGCCGAACGCGAGCTGGATCTGCAGCTTAGCGACGAGGCGCTGGAGAAGCTGGTTGCGGTGGGTTACGACCCGGTCTACGGCGCGCGGCCGCTCAAGCGGGCGTTGCAGCGCTGGATCGAAAACCCGCTGGCCCAGCGTATCCTGGCTGGCGACTTCGTCCCGGGCGCGACCATCGAGGCCAAGGTCGAGAACGACGAGTTTGTGTTTGTCGGCTAATTGACGCTGGAGTGATAAGAAACCCCGCACGGGAAACCGTGCGGGGTTTTTGTTTATCTGTTGATTTGTTTTGGGCGGGGTATTGTTCAGGTCTGCTTTTCGCCTTTACGGCGAGCAGGGGGAAATGCTTGGCCATTTCCCCCTGCACCCCCTAGGCCACCCCGACTACGCGGCCCTTCGGGTTCGCTGCGTTGCTCGGTCTAGCGGGGGACGGCAGAACTCGGCTCTGCGAGCCTCAGACATGCTGCCGTCCTTTTTCCCGCCAGCCCTGCGCTACTCGCCCGCGTAAACGGGGACCCGGGTCCGTGCTGAGTTCACCAGCTGGTGCCAGAATCTACAACCTCCGACATGGTGAGCAAAAAAGCCCCGGGAAAATCCCGAGGCCTTTTCTTGCCGCTCAATCCAATGCTTACAGCAACATCGTCCGAATATCCCCCAGCAACTCACCCAGGCGCTTGGTGAACTGCGCGGCCGCTGCGCCGTTGATGGCGCGGTGGTCGTAGGAGAGGGACAACGGCAGCATAAGCTGTGGCTGGAAGCTGGCGCCATCCCAGACCGGCTGCATGGTGGCCTTGGAGACCCCAAGAATTGCCACTTCCGGGCTGTTGACGATCGGCGTGAAGTAAGTACCGCCGATGTGGCCCAGGCTGGAGATGGTGAAGCAGGCGCCTTGCATGGCGTCGGCTCCGAGCTTCTTGTTGCGCGCCTTGTCGGCCAGTTCGGCCGCTTCGGCTGCCAGCTGCAGCAGGCTCTTCTTGTCGACATCACGGATAACCGGTACCAGCAGGCCGTCCGGGGTGTCTACGGCAAAGCCGATGTGCACGTACTTCTTCTGAATCAGCTGCTTGCCACTGGCTGCCAGCGAGACGTTGAAGTTTGGCTGCTCACGCAGCAGATGCGCACAGGCCTTGAGCAGGAACGGCAGCACGGTCAGCTTGACGCCGGCTTTCTCGGCGGCGGCTTTCTGCTCCTTGCGGAAGGCTTCCAGCGCGCTGATGTCGGCCAGGTCAAACTGGGTGACGTGCGGCACGTTGAGCCAGCTGCGGTGCAGGTTGCTGGCGCCGACCTGCTGCAGACGGGTCATGTCGACGGTCTCGATCTCGCCAAAGCGCGAGAAATCGACCTCCGGCATCGGCGGGATACCGCTGCCACCGGTTGCGCCGGCAGGGCCTGCCTTGCGTTGCTGCATGACGGCCTGCACGTGCTTCTGTACATCTTCCTTGAGGATGCGGTCACGCGGGCCGGTGGGCTTGACGTCGGTCAGGTCGATGCCGAATTCGCGTGCCAGCATGCGTACCGCCGGGCCGGCGTGTACCTTGGCGCCTTCGCGGCTCGGGCCACCAACCGGCGGCGGGCTGGCGGGCTCTTCGCTGGCGGTGTCGCTGCTGGCAGCAGGCGGGGCCTGCTTGGCGTCGTTCTGTTTGTCTTGCTGCTCAGCGGGCTGTGACTCTGCCTTGGTCTCGCTGTCGCCGCCACTGACCTGCATTTGCATGATCACATCGCCGGTCTTGACGTCCTGCTCCAGCTTGATGTCGATTGACTCGATGACACCAGCGAAGGGGGCGGGCAGCTCCATGCTGGCCTTGTCTGATTCCAGCACCAGTAGCGACTGGTCGGCCTCGACCTGATCGCCCTTGCTGACCAGAATCTCGATCACGCGGGCGCTGTCGGTGCCCAGGTCGGGCACCTTGACCGCTTCGCTGCGGCTGCCGCCGCCAGCGGCCGGCTTTTGTTGCTCGGCGCTGGTGTCGGCTTTCGGCTCGGGCGTCTGTTCTGCCTTGCTCTCGGCTTTGGCGGGTTGCTCGCTGCTGTCGTCTTGCTTGGCTTGCTCGCCGCCTTCAACGTCCAGCTCGATCAGTGGGTCGCCTTCTTTCAGGTTGTCGCCCAGCTTGAACTTGATGGCTTTTACCGTGCCGGCCTTGGGCGAGGGGATTTCCATGCTCGCCTTGTCCGACTCGAGTACCGCCAGTGATTGTTCGGCCTCTACCTGATCGCCTTCTTTGACCAGAATTTCAATGACCTCGCCTTCACCGCCGAGGTCGGGCACCTTGATGAGTTCACTCATGGGGTTCTCCTCAGCAGTCCAGCGGGTTGGTCTTGGCGGGGTCGATACCGAATGCCTTGAGGGCGTCGGTCAGCACCTTGGGCTTGAGCTTGCCTTGCTCCACCAGCGCGCTGAGCGCGGTGTAGGCCACCCAGTGACGGTCCACTTCGAAGAACTGACGCAGCTTGCGACGGCTGTCGCTGCGGCCGAAGCCGTCGGTGCCCAGCACCTTGTATGGCGCCGGAACCCACTGGCGAATCTGGTCGGCATACAGCTTCATGTAGTCGGTGGCGGCGATAACCGGGCCCTGACGCTTGTCCAGGCACTGCTCGACAAAGCTGGCCTTGGCCTTGCGGCTCGGGTGCAAACGGTTGTCGCGCTCGACTGCCAGGCCATCGCGGCGCAGCTCGTTGAAGCTGGTGACGCTCCAGATATCGGCGGTAACGCCAAAATCGTCTTTCAAAATGGCGGCGGCTTCACGTACTTCACGCAGGATGGTGCCGGAGCCCATCAGTTGTACGTGCAGATCGCCCGGCTTGCCGGTGGAGTCGAGCAGGTACATGCCGCGCATGATGCCGTCTTCAACGTCCTTGCCTTTGGGCATCGCCGGTTGGGCGTAGGCTTCGTTCATGACGGTCAGGTAGTAGTAGACGTTCTCCTGCTCCTCCATCATGCGGCGCGCGCCTTCGCGGATGATCACCGCCAGCTCGTAGCCGTAGGTCGGGTCGTAGCTGCGACAGTTGGGGATGGTCGAGGCCAGCAGGTGGCTGTGACCGTCTTCGTGTTGCAGGCCTTCACCGTTCAGCGTGGTACGGCCAGCGGTGCCGCCGATCAAAAAGCCCTTGGCGCGGCTGTCGCCAGCGGCCCAGGCCAGGTCACCAATGCGCTGGAAGCCGAACATCGAATAGAAGATGTAGAACGGCAGCATCGGCTGGTTGTGGGTGCTGTAGGCGGTGGCGGCAGCAATCCAGCTGGACATGGCGCCGGCCTCGTTGATGCCTTCCTCGAGGATCTGACCCTTCTTGTCCTCGCGGTAGAACATCACCTGATCCTTGTCGACCGGCTCGTACAGCTGACCGACCGAGGAGTAGATACCGAGCTGACGGAACATGCCTTCCATACCAAAGGTACGGGCCTCATCCGGGACAATCGGCACAATGCGCGAGCCCAGCTCCTTGTCCTTGACCAGTTGCGACAGGATGCGCACAAAGGCCATGGTGGTGGAGATTTCGCGGTCGCCGGTGCCGTCCAGGATCGCCTTCAGGGTGTCCAGCGGCGGAACCGGTACGCGCTGGCTTTCGACGCGGCGCTGGGGCATGTAGCCACCCAGTGCTTCGCGGCGGGCGTGCAGGTACTTGTATTCGGCGCTGCCTTCTTCCGGCTTGTAGAAGGGCAGTTTCTCCAGCTGATCATCGTTAACCGGGATGTCGAAGCGGTCGCGGAATTTCTTCAGGCTGTCGATATCGACTTTCTTGGTGTTGTGCGCGGTGTTCTGACCCTGGCCTGCGCCAGTGCCATAACCCTTGATGGTCTTGGCCAGGATGACTGACGGTTGACCTTCGTGGTTGACCGCATCGTGGTAGGCCGCGTAGACCTTGTACGGGTCGTGGCCGCCACGGTTGAGCTTCCAGATTTCTTCGTCGGAGAGGTCCTTGACCATCTCCTGCAGCTCGGGGCGGGTGCCGAAGAAGTGCTCGCGCACAAAGGCACCGTCTTTGGCCTTGTAGTTCTGGTAGTCGCCGTCGACGGCTTCTTCCATACGTTGTTGCAGCAGGCCGTTGTCGTCTTTGGCAAACAGCGGGTCCCACATGCGGCCCCAGATCACCTTGATAACGTTCCAGTCAGCGCCACGGAAGCTGCCTTCCAGCTCCTGAATGATCTTGCCGTTGCCGCGTACCGGGCCGTCCAGGCGCTGCAGGTTGCAGTTGATGACGAAGATCAGGTTGTCCAGTTTTTCACGACCGGCCAGCGAGATGGCGCCCAGGGTTTCCGGCTCGTCGGTTTCACCGTCGCCAACAAAGCACCATACCTTCTGCTTGCCCGGCTCGATAAAGCCGCGGTGCTCCAGGTACTTCATGAAGCGTGCCTGGTAGATCGCCTGAATCGGGCCCAGCCCCATGGAGACTGTCGGGAACTGCCAGAAGTCGGGCATCAGCCAGGGGTGCGGGTAGGACGACAGACCTTTGCCGTCGACCTCCTGGCGGAAGTTTTCCATTTGCTCTTCGCTGATGCGGCCCTCAAGGAAGGCGCGGGCGTAAATGCCGGGGGAGGCGTGCCCCTGGAAGAACACCAGGTCACCGCCGTGTTCGTCGGTCGGTGCCTTGAAGAAGTAGTTAAAACCGATGTCGTACAGCGTGGCGCTGGAGGCGAAGGTCGAGATATGGCCGCCCAGATCCGGGTCCTGCTGGTTGGTACGCATGACCATTGCCAGTGCGTTCCAGCGCACCATCGAGCGGATGCGGCGTTCCATGAACAGGTCGCCGGGCATGCGTGCTTCGTGGGTAACCGGGATGGTGTTGCGATACGGTGTGGTGATGGCGTATGGCAGCGGGGTGCCGGTGCGGCTGGCCAGTTCACTCAGGCGGGTCATCAGGTAATGGGCGCGGTCTTCGCCTTCGTTGTCCAGTACGGACTCCAGTGCGTCGAGCCATTCCTGCGTTTCAAGCGGATCAATATCGTCTTGCTTCATTATGGTCTCCAGACCTTGTGGGCCTTGCAGATGTTGGAAGCTGCCAGGTGCGTGCGGTCTGCAACGCGCCACAGCGTGCGCTTGCCAAACACCTGTGGGTGTTGTGACACATCGGGGTAAGATTGGTTCTGTAGTTTTACTACATAAGGGCGCCTTAATCTAGTCTTCAAAGGTCTAATATGTAGCGATACTACATTTAGACCCGTCAGTCAGGGTTCTCGCTTTTCCCTTTTCGGCCAGCATGGCAAGCTGCGGTTTCGGTTCATGAACAGGATAGACCATGCCCTCCACACTGCCTCCGCTGCCGGCCTCGCTGGAAGCTACCCGTGATCACCATTTGGCCCAGTGGGCTGCCGCGCTGGAGCAGTCGGCCCTCGCGCCGCGCCGCGACGAGCTGAGCGCGCGTTTTGAACAGGAGCTGCCGCTGGTGCTGGCGGCCAGTGACTACGTTGCCGAGCAGTTGCGTCGTGATCCCGAGCTGGCCTGGCGGCTGGTGGCTGGGGAGCGGCTCTGGCGGCCGTTGGCTGAGGGCGAGTTGCGCGAGCTGCTGCAGGCGGCGCTGACCGAGGTAGCTAACGAAGATCAACTGGCCCAGGCGCTGCGCCGGTTCAGACAGTGGCAGCAGGTGCGCATTATCTGGCGTGACGTACTGGATTTGGCGCCGCTGCAGGAGACCACGCGAGACCTGTCCGATATGGCGGATGCCTGCATCGACGAGGCCTATCACTGGCTTTACGGCCAGTGCTGCGCGAGCCTGGGGCAGCCACTCAGCCGCGACGGTGTGCCGCAGCACATGGTGGTGCTGGGCATGGGCAAGCTGGGCGCGGTGGAGCTTAACCTGTCCTCGGACATCGACCTGATCTTTGCCTACCCGGAGGCCGGCGAGACTGGTGGCGGGCGGCGCAGCCTTTCCAATCAGGAGTTTTTTATTCGCCTGGGCCAGAAGCTGATCAAGGCGCTGGATGCGCCAACGGTGGACGGCTTTGTGTTTCGCGTGGATATGCGCCTGCGCCCTTACGGCGACAGTGGCGCGCTGGTGTTCAGCTTTGATGCGCTGGAGCAGTACTACCAGAGCCAGGGTCGCGACTGGGAGCGCTACGCGATGATCAAGGCGCGGGTGGTGGCAGGTGATCAGCAGGCTGGCGCGGAGCTGCTGGCCATGCTGCGGCCCTTTGTCTATCGCCGTTATCTGGACTTTGCCGCTATCGATGCGCTGCGCAACCTCAAGCAGATGATTCAGCGTGAGGTGCAGCGCAAGGGTCTGCAGGACAACGTCAAGCTAGGCTCGGGCGGTATCCGTGAGGTCGAGTTTATTGGTCAGGCCTTCCAGTTGATTCACGGTGGCCGCGACCGCAGCTTGCAGCAGCGCCCCATTCTTGGCGTGCTGCAAACGCTGGGCGCGAACGGCTATCTGCCGGAGTCGGCAGTACAGGAATTGGCGCAGGCCTACTGCTTTTTGCGCGACACCGAGCACGCCCTGCAGGCCGTTGATGACCGCCAGACCCAGATGCTGCCGACTGAGGCGCAAGGGCAGGCACGCATCGCCTGGATGCTCGGGTTTGCCGACTGGGATGCCTTTCGCGCTCGCCTGGATGCCGAGCGTGCCTGTGTCGCCGGCCACTTTGCCGGCGTGATCGCTGATCCGGATGAGGATGAAGCCGACTTGCAATCGCCGCAGGCCGATTGGGTGCCGGTCTGGGATGGCACGCTGGACGAGCCGCAGGGTCTGGAGCAACTGGAGGCGGGTGGCTTTGCCGATGCGCCGTCTGCCTGGCGGCGCCTGCAGGGGCTGCAGGGTTCGCCACGCCTGAAATCCATGCAGCGTGCTGGGCGAGAGCGCCTGGATATTTTCATGCCGCGTCTGCTGGCGATGGCCGCCGAACAGGAAAACCCTGACCTGGCGCTGGAGCGCGTATTGCCGTTGGTCGAGGCGGTGGCGCGGCGCTCGGCCTATCTGGTGTTGCTGACAGAAAACCCGGGGGCCCTGCGCGAGCTGCTGGTGCTCTGCGCAGCCAGCCCATGGATTGCTGAGCAAATTGCCCGCTATCCGGTGGTGCTGGATGAGTTGCTCAATGCTGGCCGCCTGTACCGGCCGCCGGAACCCAATGAGCTGGCTGATGAGCTGCGTCAGCATCTGCTGCGTATTCCTGAGGACGATCTTGAACAGCAGATGGAAACCCTGCGTTATTTCAAGCGCGCCCACGTGTTGCGTATTGCAGCCTCCGAGATTGCTGGCACCTTGCCGCTGATGAAGGTGAGCGATTACTTAACCTGGGTTGCCGAAGCGATCCTGCAGCAGGTGCTGCTGCTGGCCTGGCGCGAAATGGTCGCGCGCCATGGACGACCGGCACGGGCCGACGGCTCACGCTGCGAGCTGGACTTTATCGTGGTGGGCTACGGCAAGGTGGGCGGCATCGAGCTTGGGCATGGCTCGGATCTGGACCTGGTGTTCATTCACGATGGTGACCCGCAGCGCGATACAGATGGCGACAAGCCGATTGAAGGCAGTAAGTTCTTTACCCGGCTGGGCCAGCGCATTATCCACATGCTCAACACGCAAACGGTCTCCGGTGCGCTGTATGAGGTCGACATGCGCCTGCGTCCCTCGGGTGACTCCGGTCTGCTGGTCAGCTCGCTGGCCTCTTTCTCGCGTTACCAGCGCGACGAGGCCTGGACCTGGGAGCATCAGGCGCTGGTGCGTGCTAGGGCGCTGGTGGGTTGTCAGCAATTGACTGCTCGCTTTGATGCCCTGCGTGCCCAGGTATTGGGGCGTGAGCGTGATGAGCAGGCGTTGGCGCGCGAGGTGGGTAACATGCGCCAGAAGATGCGCGACAACCTGGGCACCTCGGCCACCCGGGCCGGTAGCACGGCGGACGCCTTTACTGCCGCTCAGCTGTTTGATCTCAAGCAGGACCTAGGTGGTATCGTCGACATCGAATTTATGGTGCAATATGCGGTTCTGGCCTGGTCGTGCCGGTACCCCGAATTACTGCGCTACACAGATAACATCAGGATTCTTGATGAGCTGCAAAACGCCGGTCTGATCGCCGGTGAGGATGTCAGCTGCCTGCAGGAGGCTTACAAGGCCTACCGGGCTGCAGCTCATCGCCTGGCTCTACAGAATCAGCCGGGCAAAGTAAGCGGCGACCAGTTTCATGACTTCCGACACGGGGTCATCAAGCTCTGGCAGCAAGTGCTGCCTCCCCAGCAGCCAACCACCGAACCTCAGGGGTGATTGGCGCGGGCGCGCTCAGGCAGAACCCAAGAACGCATGACTGATTGAATAGATACGTATGGAGCTGGCTGCTATGTCGATGGCCGATCGTGATGGTCTAATCTGGTTTGACGGAGAAATGATTCCCTGGCGCGAGGCCAATGTGCACGTGCTGACTCACTCGCTGCACTACGGCATGGGCGTATTCGAAGGCGTGCGCGCCTACAACACCCCGGATGGCACCGCCATTTTCCGTCTGGATGCACACACGGATCGCCTGTTCGATTCCGCTCACATCATGGGTATGAAAATTCCCTTTACCAAAGAGCAGCTGAACGAAGCTCAGCGCGCTGTGGTACGTGAGAACAAGCTGGAAACCGCCTACATCCGTCCGCTGGTGTTCTACGGATCTGAAGGCATGGGTATCCGTGCTGACAACCTGAAAGTGCACGTTGTTATCGCAGCTTGGCACTGGGGTGCGTACATGGGAGAAGAAGCACTGGAACGCGGTATCAAGATCCGCACCAGCTCCTTTACCCGTCATCACGTCAACATCACCATGACCCGTGCCAAGGCCAGCGGTGCCTACATGAACTCCATGCTGGCACTGCAGGAAGCGGTTTCCGCCGGTGCTGATGAAGCGCTGCTGCTGGATCCGGAAGGCTACGTTGCCGAGGGTTCCGGCGAGAACGTCTTCATCGTCAAGAACGGCACCATCTACACGCCGGAAGTGACTGCCTGCCTGAACGGCATTACCCGCGCGACCGTGCTGGCGCTGGCCTCCAAGTTCGACATTCCGGTAGTTGAGAAGCGCATCACCCGTGACGAGGTCTACATCGCTGATGAAGCCTTCTTCACCGGTACTGCCGCTGAAGTAACACCGATCCGCGAGCTGGATGGCCGTCAGATCGGCGCTGGCCGTCGTGGCCCGGTTACCGAGAAACTGCAAAAGGCGTACTTCGATCTGGTTACCGGCCAGACCGCAGAGCACGCCGAGTGGCGGACGCTGGTAGGTTGATTGCCACAAGCGGCAAGCTTCAAGCGGCAAGCAGTCGTGGGCCGTTCGGGGTTTGTCGCTTGCAGCTTGAAGCTGGAAGCTTATGAATATTCTGATTATCGGTCCCAGCTGGGTCGGCGACATGGTGATGGCGCAAACGCTGTTCACCTGCCTGAAGCAGCGACACGGTGATGACTGCATGATCGATGTGCTGGCGCCCGACTGGAGCCGGCCAATCCTTGAGCGCATGCCTGAGGTTCGTCAGGCCCTGAGTTTTCCCTTGGGGCATGGCGCGCTGGAGCTGCGCACCCGGCGCGAGATAGGCCATGGCCTGCGTGGCCAATACGATCAGGCCATCCTGCTGCCCAACTCCCTTAAGTCGGCACTGGTACCCTTTTTTGCCGATATTCCCTTGCGTACCGGCTGGCGCGGCGAAATGCGCTACGGCCTGCTGAACGACGTGCGCAAGCTCGATAAGCAAGCCTATCCGCTGATGATCGAGCGCTTTATGGCGCTGGCCTATGAGCCGGATATCGAGCTGCCCAAGCCTTATCCACGCCCGGCGCTACAGATTGATCCTGCCTCGCGCGAGCAGGCCTTGCAGCATTTTGGTCTGGAGCTGGATCGCCCGGTGCTGGCGCTCTGCCCGGGCGCCGAGTTTGGCGAGGCCAAGCGCTGGCCGTCCGAGCACTACGCGGCGGTGGCCGATGCACATATACGTCAGGGCTGGCAGGTCTGGCTGTTTGGCTCGAAGAAGGACCACGCGGTGGCCGAGCAGATTCGCGGTCGCCTGATTCCGGGCTTGCGCGAGGAGGCGACCAACCTCTGCGGTGATACCAGCCTGGCCCAGGCCATCGACCTGCTGTCTTGCGCCGATGCGGTGGTCAGCAATGACTCGGGGCTGATGCACGTTGCCTCTGCGCTCAACCGCCCGCTGGTCGCGGTCTACGGTTCTACTTCGCCCGGCTTTACGCCGCCGCTGGCTGACCGGGTAGAGACCTTGCAGCTGGGGCTTGATTGCAGCCCTTGCTTTGATCGCACCTGCCGCTTTGGGCACTACAACTGCCTGCGTGATCTGATGCCCGCGCAGGTCAATGCGGCGCTGGACCGGCTGGTCGGCAACCCGCTGTCTGATCCTCAGGACAACTGAAGCGCATGCGCGTTCTGCTGATCAAGACGTCCTCGCTGGGGGACGTCATTCATACCCTTCCGGCGCTGACCGATGCGGCGCGTGCCATTCCCGGTATCCGTTTCGATTGGGTGGTAGAGGAGGGCTTTGCCGAGATTCCGTCCTGGCACCCCGCCGTGGATGCCGTTATTCCCGTTGCTATCCGGCGCTGGCGCAAGAAGCCGCTGCAGGCGGTGCGCAGCGGCGAGTGGGGCAGCTTCAAGCGCCGCCTGCGCGATACCCAGTACGACCTGGTGATTGACGCCCAGGGGCTGCTCAAGAGCGCCTGGCTGACCCGCTACGCGCGCGCCAAGGTGGTCGGCCTGGACAAGAGCTCAGCCCGAGAGCCGCTGGCAGCGCGCTTCTACCAGCGCCGGCTGGCGGTTGCCTGGGGCCAGCACGCGGTAGAGCGCACCCGCCAGCTGTTCGGTCAGGCGCTGGGCTATACGCCAGCCGAAGGGCTGGGCGATTACGGGCTGGATCGTGGCGCACTGGGCGCCGAGGTTGCAACCACACCCTATGTGGTGCTGCTGCACGGCACCACCTGGGTCACCAAACACTGGCCCGAGCTGTACTGGCGCCAGTTGGCTGAGCAGCTGGTTGCTGCGGGTGTCGAGGTGCGCTTGCCCTGGGGCAGCTTGGATGAGCAGGCTCGTGCCCAGCGGATTGCCGAAGGGCTCGAGGGCGCCGTTGTTCTGCCGCGCCTGCCGCTGCGCGACGTTGCCCGGCAATTGGCGGGTGCCAGCGCCTGTGTGGCTGTTGATACCGGGCTCGGGCATCTGGCTGCGGCGCTGGATGTGCCCACGTTATCGTTGTTCGGTCCGACTAACCCTGGATTTACCGGTGCCTATGGCGCGGTGCAGCAGCATCTGGCCAGCGACTTTGCCTGCGCGCCCTGTTTGCGCAAGCAGTGCAGCTACCAGCCCACCCCGGAGGATGCTCGTCGGTTCGACCTGACCCGCGAGCAGCCGCTATGCTTTACCCGTCTGAATCCGGACCGGGTCATGCAGCAATTGCAGTCGTTACTGCCCAACAAGAGAGTTGTCTGATGCAGCTGGCGTTTGTGCTCTACAAGTATTTTCCCTTTGGCGGGCTGCAGCGCGATTTCATGCGTATCGCCAAGGTGTGCCAGGCCCGCGGTCACGCGATTCGTGTCTACACGCTGATCTGGGAAGGCGATATTCCCGAGGGGTTTGAGGTGCTGGTGGCGCCGGTCAAGGCGCTGAGCAATCATCGCCGCAATGAAAAATTTACCGCCTGGGTCGAAGCCGATCTGGCCAAGCGCCCGGTCGATCGGGTGGTCGGGTTCAATAAGATGCCTGGGCTGGACGTCTACTACGCCGCCGACCCCTGTTTTGAAGACAAGGCGCAGACCCTGCGTAATCCGCTCTACCGCTTCTCCAGCCGTTATCGTCATTTTGCCGCTTATGAGAAGGCCGTGTTCTCCCCGGCCGTGAATACGCAGATTTTGATGATCTCGGAGGTGCAGCAACCGCTGTTCACCAAGCATTACAAAACCCCGCTGGACCGCTTTCATCTGCTGCCGCCGGGTATTGCGCCGGATCGCAGGGCACCGGCCAATGCGGCCGAGGTGCGTGCCGAGTTTCGTGCCGAGTTCGCTCTGGCTGACGATGACCTGCTGCTGGTGCAGATTGGCTCCGGCTTTATCACCAAAGGGGTTGATCGCTCGATTCGTGCTGTAGCGGGCTTGCCCGCAGAGCTGCGCAAGCGTACACGGTTGATGGTGATCGGTCAGGATGATCCGGGCAGTTTTCAGCGCCTCGCCCGCTCGCTCGCGGTGGATGACCGGGTGACCTTCATGAAGGGGCGCAGTGATGTGCCGCGGTTTTTGCTCGGTGCAGACCTGCTGATCCATCCAGCCTATAACGAGAATACCGGTACCGTGCTGCTTGAAGCGCTGGTTGCCGGTCTGCCGGTGCTGGTGACCGATGTCTGCGGCTACGCCCACTACATCAGCGAGGCCGACTGTGGCCTGGTGGTGCCCACACCGTTCAAGCAGGAGCAGCTCGATCAGATGCTGGCTGACATGCTGAACAACAGCGCGCTGCGCAAGGAGTGGCAAGCCAACGCCCTGCGTTTTGCCGACCAGGCTGATCTTTACAGCCTGCCCGAGCATGCCGCCGATGTGATTCTCGGGGAGGGCGCTTGAGCCAGACGTTGACGCTGCAAGAACCCTTTGCCAGCCTGTGGGCTGGACAGGATGCCTTTGCCGCTGTCGAGGCGCTGCAGGGCGAGGTATTCCGTGAACTGGAAGCGCGTCGTACTCTGCGCACCGAGGTCGACGGCAAAGGCTACTTCGTCAAGATTCATCGTGGCGTGGGCTGGGGCGAGATCCTCAAGAACTGGTCCACCCTCAAGCGCCCTGTGTTGGGTGCCGGGCAGGAATGGCAGGCTATTCATGCCCTCACCGTCGCCGGTATCGATACCATGACGGCCGTTGCCTTCGGCGAGCGCGGCAGCAACCCGGCCGCGCAGCACTCGTTCATCATCACCGAGGAACTGGCGCCGACCATCAGTCTGGAAGATTACAGCCGAGACTGGAAAACGGCTGCGCCGCCGGCACCCTTGAAGTGGGCGCTGATTGAGCGTGTGGCCAGTATGACCGCGGCCATGCACCAGGCTGGCGTCAATCACCGTGACTGCTACATTTGCCACTTTCTACTGCATACCGACAAGCCTGTGACCGAAACAGACTTCAAGCTCTCGATTATCGATCTGCATCGGGCCCAGATTCGGGCCCAGGTGCCGCGCCGCTGGCGCGACAAAGACCTGGCCGGGTTGTATTTCTCGGCGCTGGATATTGGTCTGACCCACCGCGACAAGCTGCGGTTTTTGCGCAGCTACTTTGCCACGCCGCTGCGCGATACGCTGCGAGACGAGGCGCCGCTGCTGGCGCGCCTTGAGCGCAAGGCGCAAAAGCTGCAGGAACGCTTTGCGCGTAAGTACGCCCCCGGGACCGACGTATGAAGCGTTGGACCTTGAACCCCGAGTACGCCACCGGGGAAAGCGGGCGGCTATTTGCTGATCTGGATACCGTGTTTGAGCTGGAGGGGGAGAAAATTACCCAAGATCCGCTCAGCACTGTCCACCGCATTTGGGTCGCTGATCGCTATTACTACGTTAAGCGCTACACAGGTGCGGGCAAGAACCTGCGCCGCTACCTGGGGCGACCGCGCATTCAGGCTGAATGGGAAAACCTGCTGCACTTTCATGCCTGGGGCATTCCCTCGGCAATAGTCGTTGGTTTTGGGCAGGAGCGCGCAGGTGGGGCTTTTCTGCGCGGAGCACTGATCACTGAAGCGCTGCCGCAGACGACTGATCTAGCCCAGTTGGCGAAGCAGCATGATCCTCGCCTGGCAAACCGGCCGTGGGTGACGCATGTTGCCCGGCAAGTGGCACTGGCGACGCGCATGATGCACGATCAGGGCTTTACCCATAATGATCTCAAGTGGCGTAACCTGCTGGTAGATGATCAGGCGCTGGCCAACGTCTATCTGATCGACTGCCCGGGCGGCAGTTTTTGGTGGGGACCCATGCTGCGGTATCGCATCATCAAGGACCTGGCCTGCCTGGATAAGCTGGCCAAGCATCACCTCAGCCGCAGCAGACGGTTGGCTTTCTATAAGATGTATCTGGGCAAGGCGCGCCTGGACACCGCGGATCGCAAGCAACTGCGTGCGATTCTCGCGTTTTTCGAGGGACGAGAATGACCCGCAAGCCCTTTATTGCTGTTAACGCTCACGAAGTATTGCAGCGCCACGGACTCGATTCGATGGACGCATTGTGGGCGCTGCAGCTCGAAGCTGTGGATGCGCCAAACACCGGCCGGGGAGGCTGGAGCAGTGTGCACCGGCTGGAGCTGGATGACGCCAACGGCACGTCGCAGCACTTCTATCTCAAGCGCCAGGACAACCACTGCACGCGCACCATGCATCGCCCCTTGGGTGAGCCGACCTTTGCCCGTGAGTTTCGCGCAATCCAGCAGTACGCCCGTGAGGGCATTCCCGCTCTGGAGGCGGCCTTCTTTGCCGAGCGCCGTGTTGATGGCCGCGCGCAGGCCGTTTTGTTGACCCGTGCGTTGGATGAGTATGCGCCGCTGGATGAATGGTTTGAGCGCTGGGATCGGCTGGCCGTCGCGGACATTCGCATGTTGATTCGCTCGGCTGCGGCGCTGGTGCGCGCGCTGCACAACGCTGACCGGATCCACAACTGCCTGTATCCCAAGCATGTGTTTCTCAAGCTGCATACTGATGGTGCAGGTGCTCGGTTTATCGACCTGGAAAAAACCCGCCGCGCCCTGTTTGGCGAGCGTGATCGCATTCGCGACCTTGAAACCCTGCATCGGCGTAGTGCAGAACCCAGTCGCAGCCAGCGCCTGCGCTTTGTGCTTGCCTATATGGGTAAGACACGGCTGGATAATGAGGCGCGCGATTTCGTCCGTCGGCTGCTGCAACGCAGTGCCGGCAAGGGAGCCCGCGCGTGAGTCTGCAAACCCAGCTGCGCGCCGCCGGCCGCGAGCCGCCTTTGCCGTGCGAGTTCACCTTGCCGCAGGGTCAGGTGCGGGTGTTGCGTTGGCTTCGGGTGCTACCGGGCAAGCGGTTGGTTGCGGAAGTGGACTGCGCCGGTCAGCCCGGAGTGCTTAAGCTGTTTATTGCTACCGGGGCTGAGCGCCATTGCCAGCGTGAGGTGGATGGGCTGCTTGCGCTGCAGGCTCACGGCGTCACCACGCCTGCGTTGCTGGGGCATGGTGCCTTGCATGACGGTGGCCACTATGTGCTGAGCGCTTATCTGGCCGGGTCACATACCCTGCAGCAGCAGTGGGATCTGTTGGCTAGCCGTGCTCCCGGCGACAGTGGGGCAATGGCGCTGCTGGGGCAGGCGCTGGCGCTGATCGCCGCGATGCATCGTGTCGGCCTGGTGCAGACCGATCTGCATCTGGGCAACTTTCTGCTGCACGAGCAGCAGCTGTACGTCATTGATGGCGATGCGGTTGAGGCATTGTCACCCGGCCAGCCGCTCAGCGCTGCACAGGTTGAAGACAACCTGGCGATCTTTCTGGGCCAGCTGGACCCCGAGTGGGACGCGCTGGGCGAGCTGTTGCTGGTCGATTACCTGCAGCACAACCCGCTGGCCCTCAACCCGGACCGCCTGGCACGGCAAGTGGCGCAGGTGCGTCAGCGTCGGCTGGATGACTACCTTGGCAAGACGCTGCGCGATTGCACGACCTTTGCGGTGCGGCGTAGCTGGTCGCGTTTTTGCGCGGCGGTACGCAGCGAGCTGGATAACCTCAGCGCCTTGCTTGCGCGCCCGGATGACGCTTTGGCGGCGCAGCCACTGCTTAAGGATGGCGGCAGCAGCACGGTTGGCCGCACCCGTGTTCAGGGCCGCGAGCTGGTCATCAAGCGCTACAATATCAAGGGATTTGGCCATTGGCTGAAGCGCTTTTGGCGCCCGACACGTGCCTGGCACTCCTGGCTGGCAGCGCATCGCCTGCAGTTTTTAGGCATTGCCACACCGGCACCGCTGGCGATGATCGAACAGCGTTTTGGCCCGTTGCGCCGCCGTGCCTGGTTGATTACCGAGTATTGCGGCGGGGTCGACCTGTTGCATTACCTGGGCGAGGATGGACAGCATCTGCCCGAACCAGCGGTGGCTGATGCCTTGCTTGCCGTGTTTGATCAACTGGTGCAGGCACGCATCAGTCACGGCGACTTCAAGGCGACCAACCTGCTTTGGCATGCTGAGCGTGTGTGGCTGATTGATCTTGACGCGATGCAGGCTCATCGCAGCGAGCGCAGCTGGCAGGTTGCCTGGCAGCGAGACCGTCAGCGCTTTGTGCGCAACTGGCCAGCTGAGAGCCCGCTGGCAGTATGGCTGGAAGAGCGCCTGCCGCGTTGCTGAATTTCATTTTATTGATTGATAGAAGAGGACTACCGTGGGACTTACCGTATTGGGCCTTTCCGGCGCACTGAGTCACGACCCCTCCGCCGCACTCTATATCGATGGCAAGTTGATTGCTGCCGTAGAAGAAGAGCGCTTCGTGCGCGACAAGCACGCCAAGAACCGTATGCCCTACGAGTCGGCCAAATTCTGTCTTGAGCAGGCCGGTATTCAGCCAGCAGACGTGGATATCGTCTGTATCCCCTTTGCCCCAATCAGCCTGTTTGGCAGCAACGCCCGCTGGCACTATGCCAAGCGTTACTGGTACGCGCCTGATCGTTCGCTCGATGCCATCTTGACCGGAAACCGCCGCTTCAAGCGTTATCGCAAGAAGATTCTTTGGTGTCTGGAGCAACTGGGCTTCGATGCCAAGAAAGTCCGTCTTGAGCCGGTTGAGCACCACCTGGCCCACGCCTCCAGTGCTTATCACTGCTCGGGCTTCAGCGAAAAGACGGCGATCCTGGGGATCGACGGCAAGGGTGAGTACGCAACCACCTTCTTCGGTTGGGGTGAGAACGGCAAGATCCACAAGATCAAGGAATTCTACGACCCGGATTCGCTCGGTGGCCTGTATGGCGCGATCACCGAATACCTCGGCTTCGAGATGCTCGACGGCGAGTTCAAGGTCATGGGCATGGCACCTTACGGTGACGCCGCCAAGTATGACTTTTCGCGTTTGGCCAAGTTTGAAAATGGTGAGCTGATCATTAATACCGACTACGCCAACGTCATCGGTTTCCGCCGCTACAAGGAAAAGGGCAAGGGCTACTACTTCTCACCCAAGTTGATCGAATGGCTTGGGCCCAAGCGTGAGGGTGATATCGCCGACGATCCTTATATCCACTACGCGGCTGCGATGCAGGCACTGTTCGAGAAACTGGCGCTGGAGATGATTGATTATTATCTCGGTGACGTCCTCAAAGAAACTGGTCGCCTAGCCTTTGCGGGTGGTTGCGCTCTGAACGTCAAGCTCAACCAGCGCATCATTGCGCGATCAGACGTCAAGGAATTGTTTGTTCAGCCTGCGTCTGGTGATGCTGGTACGGCGGTCGGTGCTGCCTCGTACATTTCGGTCAAAAACGGTGTGCCCGTCGAGAAGATGGAACACGTCTATCTTGGCCCCTCTTATAGCAACGAAGACATTATCGCCGCCTGCGCCCGCCACCCGAATCAGCCTCAGTGGCAGAAGATCGACGACGTACCCCAGGAAATCGCAAAGGTACTGGTCGAGGGCAATCCGGTTGCCTGGTTCCAGGGTCGTATGGAGTTTGGCCCCCGCGCCCTGGGCGGCCGCTCCATTATCGGCTGCCCCAGCGTTGCCGGTGTGGCCGACCGAATCAACGAGCAGATCAAATTCCGCGAGCGCTGGCGCCCGTTCTGCCCGTCCATGCTCGATACCGTGGCTCCGCAGATGCTTAGCGTCGACCATCCGTCGCCCTTCATGACCTTTACCTTTGACGTCAAAGAAGGGTGGGCAGAGCGCGTGCCAGAGGTGGTGCACGAAGACGGCACAGCCCGCGCCCAGGTGCTCAAGCGCGACTACAATCCGCGCTACTACGACCTGATGAAAGAGCTGGAAGTCATGACCGGCAACGGCGTCGTGCTTAATACCTCGCTTAACCGGCGCGGCGAGCCGATGGTCTGCTCGCCGACGGATGCGCTGAACATGTTTTTCGGGTCTGATCTGCAGTTCTTGATCATGGAAGATGTGCTGGTGGTAAAGGAGAGTGAACAGTGACAGATCCAGCAGCAAACGTGCTGCTAAGCATTGTTATTCCTGCTTATAACTACGCGACGACTTTGCCACGTACCGTGGACTCTGTCGTGCCGCAGCTGGCAGATGACTGTGAGCTTATCATTATTGATGATGGCTCTACTGACAATACGCCTAAGGTGATCGCCGATTTACTGCAGAGGTATCCTGGGAAAATCATTACCGAGCGCAAAATTAATGGTGGCCTTGCGTCAGTTCGTAATCGAGGTATAGAGAAGGCTCGCGGCGACTGGCTGATTTTTCTTGATGCTGATGATGAAATGGCTGAGGGTGCGATCAAGCTTATTCGCGAGCATCTTCGGGCGAATCCGGAAACTCGGTTCGTCGCTGGTGGTCATGTTTCTATTAATTCTAGCGGTAAGCGCAGCATCCACAATCCAGGTGTGATGCCGGAAAACCAAATCATGCGGGTTCGGGCTTATCTATTGGATAAAAGCTTGGCTCTCTCAAATGGCGCCTGCGCAATGCATCGTGATGTATTTGCTCGCGGTAACTATCCAGAGGCGTTTCGCAGTGCGGAGGATATTCCGGTATTCACTCAAGTGCTTGCGAACTACCACTGCTCTGTTCTGAATGAGCCGCTGGCCTTGATTCATAAACACTCGGATAGCTTGCGGCATCAGTTTGCTCATGCGCGTGCCGGCGGTTTGAAGTTGGTGGACGAAGTTTTTTCTCCGCAACGCTTGCCGGATGAGTTTCAGGTGCTGCGTCGCGCGTTTTTTGTACAGCGAAGCCTGTCGCTGTTTCGCAGTGCTTGGTTGGCAGGTGAGTCGGAGCTGGCGAAGGAATGGTTCGTGCAAGCGCTCAAAGCTGACTGGCGCGTTATATTTCGTGGCTCCTATAGTCGCAAAGCGCTACGACTTTGGCTGCTAGGAAAGTAGCGGGCTGATGGTGCATTAAGCTGTACTGTAAGTGTCGAAGTTGCCGTATGCTACATTTTTTTGTGGGTCGAGACTAAGATGGTGCCCATTTTTAATGGCTTCCTTTCAAGAAGCGCGAACAGGAATTAGGTCGCCATAACCTGTGATTTAACTGATATGCCAGTGTTTGGCATTAAGAGGCTTGAGCTGCGTGTCAACTGGGAAGAAAATATTACAGATTCAGCTTCGCTATAACGTAAATGAATCGGATTTGGCTGAGCAGGTTGTTGCTGCGTTGGTGGCGCATGATGTAAATGTTACGACATTGTTTCTTCGGGGAAGACCTGACGAAGGTATGCCTGTTAGTAAGGCGCAACGATCATGTTACTTTAACTGTCGCCCTGCGGACCTTAAAGGCTTTCGACGCTGGTTGGTTATATTCCGGCTTTATCTTTTTTGTCGCGCGCAGGGGTTTGATGCTGTCGTCGCGCATCGCTTTAAGCCTATTAGTATGATGATGTGGCTCTCGCAGGTGTTCAGGAGTACTGTCTTTGTTGGAGTAGAACATGGAATCGGCGATTATGACCGGGCTTTTCGTAGACTGGAGGCGGCTGCCCTCATTTCTCGCCGCTGGAAGATGGTCGGTGTTTCAAGGGCTGTAACTAGTTATTTGAGAAATAAAGTTAACGCTTTTAATGGGGTGAACACGATTACCATTAATAACGCTATCGATATCGACAGGGCAAAGTCCATAATGTTGTCGCCTGGGGATGCGAGAAGAGCGTTGGCTGTGCCTGAAAATAAGCTGGTTATTGGCTGTATCGGTCGGCTAGTCCCAGTGAAGGGACACGCGACCTTGATTCAAGCTTTTGCTCGCATTGCAAAAGATTACCAGGATGCGCTAATTGTAATTATTGGCGAAGGACGGTCGCGTTCAGATCTTGAGGAGCTTGTTGAAAAACATGATTTGCAGCAGCGTGTCATCTTGCTTGGTGCGCGTGACGATGCCCTGATGTATGTTAAGGCTTTTGATGTTTTTGCTATGCCTTCTTTTAGTGAGGGGCTTCCTCTCGCACTGCTTGAGGCGCTCGCTGGTGCCCGACCTGTCATAGGGTCTGATATAGACAGTCTCAAGTCTATCCTGGAAGACAGTGGCGGACTTCAATTCAAGGTTGGCGACCATGTCGACCTAGCTGAAAAGCTTGTGGAGTTAGTGCAAATGTCACCTGTACAACGGAGTGACTTGGGGGCGGCGGGGCATGATTATTTGTGCCGAATGCACGGTATTGATGAGTTTCGCTCTAATTATCGAAACCTGATCTTTTCAATGATTCAGGATTTTGGGAAAAGTAGAGATGAGTGAGCTGCCTTTAGTTAATGTTGTTGTGCCAAGCTATAATCATGCCCGCTTTGTCAAAGGATGTATTCTCAGCGTGCTTGAGCAGACTTACCCCAATATTAAGATTCTTGTCATTGATGATGGCTCTACTGATGAGTCCCCGAGAATTCTCGCGGAACTGGCTGAGATATATGGTTTTGACTTGCGGCTGCAGTCTAACCAGGGGCTACTGCCTACATTAAATTTCGCGCTGGGTGAGATCAATGGAGAGTACTATGCTCCATTTGCTTCCGATGATGTTATGCTGCCAAATCGAATAGCCCTTCAGGTGGCACATATGCAGGCGCATCCTGAGGTGGCTATATGCGGTGGAAATATCATACCGATTGACGAGTCTGGCAACGTAATAGACAGAAAGCTGCGTGTTCGTCCTGCTAGGCGCCTAGATTTTGATAGTCTCTTTAATGGTATATTGCCGGGGGCACCCGCGCCTACATTTCTTATTAGACGTGACGCGGCTCTTGAGGTTGGGGGGTACGATGAGAGTTTGCGAATTGAAGATCTTACAATGATGCTAAAAGTTTGCGAGGCGGGATATGTTGTCGATGTATTAGAAGAGGCGATGGCATATTATCGCACGCACGCTCAGAATACCCACTCCAATATTCGCTTTATGCTCGATGAGGTCATCAAAGTATATTCGTTGTTCTCAGAACATAAGGACTTTGAGGAAGTATGCTTGCGGCACCGACGGTCCATGTTTCTGAAGGCAGCGAAGCAGGATAAGCCGCTTGCCCGTGAGATTCTCCAGAAAATACCCTTGGGCGCTTGGGATATGCGGACTCTCAGGGGGGTTGCGCGGCTTTATCTAGGTTAAGTTTACTACTCAAGCGGCCTTTTATCAGCTGCCAGGCTGGAAGGTGTTGATAATACCGCAGACTTCTTCTGCGTCTGCTATGCTCATCGCAGGGCTAATAGGCAGGCTAAGTACCTCATCGTGAATTTGTTGCGTTAGCGGTAACTGAAGCGTTTCCAGCTCTTTGTATGCATGCTGCCGGTGAGGCGGAATAGGATAGTGTATGAGGGTTTGGACGCCGGAGTTTGTCAGATACTCTTGCAGCTCGGCTCGGTGTTTGCTCCTCAATACGAATAGATGCCAGACATGACTGTTCTCGTCTTCTAGGTGTGGCAAACTAACGTTATTATTCCTTATCTTGTCTCGATATAACGTGGCAATGTTTCGGCGGTGCTGGGTTTCGGTATCCAGATATCGCAGCTTCACTCGAAGCATTGCTGCTTGTATTTCGTCAAGGCGGCTGTTCACGCCTTGATATAGGTTTTTGTATTTTTCATGGGAACCGTAGTTTCCCAACGCCCTTAGTGTTTTGGCTAGCAGGTCATCGTTCGTGGTGATTGCGCCTGCGTCGCCGAGCGCACCAAGGTTCTTGCCAGGGTAAAAACTGAAGCCGGAGGCGTTGCCCCAGTTGCCTGCTTTTCTGCCTTCAAGCTGTGCACCATGTGCTTGTGCCGAGTCTTCCAATACGAGCAGGTCATGATGTTCAGCCAAGGCCATTATCTGCTGCATAGGCGCTAGTTGGCCGTAGAGATGAACAGCCAGAATGGCTCGGGTTTTTGCTGTAATGGCTTCGGCGATATTGTTTTGACAAAGGTTGTACGTGCGCTCACTTGGCTCTACCAAAACAGGTACGAGGCCGTTTTCGGTGATAGCAAGAATGCTGGCGATGTAGGTGTTAGCCGGCACAATTACCTCATCGCCTTCGGTTAGCTTGCCCAGCTCTTTCCAAGCGCGCAGTGTCAGGGTCAGAGCGTCCAGTCCGTTGGCAACGCCAATGCAGTGTCTTGTTCCGCAATAGGCGGCAAATTCATGCTCAAACGCCTTGAGTTCTGCGCCTTGAATATACCAACCTGAGTCGATAACACGGGCGGCCGCTTCTATCAGCTCTGCGCGGTACCGGCCGTTAATGGTCTTGAGGTCTAGGAAGGAAAGCATTTATTTGCTCGCGGTATCAGGGCTATTGGATAAAAGGTACTGCTATGAAAAAACAGCTTTTCTGCAAGTCGGATAGAGCTATCGGTTTAAAACTGGCTTTTGTTCCACTGCTCAACTATCTCTGCTGGGTAACCACGTTTAAAATGAGTTCTCCATGGGTAAGCGGGGTTGCCTGTTCCGTCTTTCAGTTTTATTTTTGATGTCGGTCCGATTTTTTTTGCCGGTGATCCAGCGTAAAAGCTATCTGCTTCTGTTTTGCCGCCGACACAGCTTTGTGCTCCGATGAAAACTCCTTCCGATATTGTTGCGCCTGGTAGGATGACGGACATAGTAGCTATGACTGCGAAATCCATGATCGTTACACCTTGCATAATCTCACTAGGCGGGTGTGGGTCGTTTGTCAGGACAACATAAGGGAATATCCAGACGAAGCTTCCTATGCTACTGTGCTGACCAATATGGACATTGCTGTGAGTTCTTACATAGTCTCCTATGGTGCAATGTCCTTGAATGTCGCTGAGCGTGCCAATCTGAAAGTTATTTCCTGCGTTTGTCTTTTCTCGCACAGTAACGCTGTGTCCAGTGATAAGTTTTTCACCAAACTTGGATCCTTCATAGAAAGTGCATCTGGAACGGATGTGTGAGTTGGCGCCGATGATAAGTTTTTTACCTTCAGAAAGATGATTGGTTACGCCCAGCTCGCAATAAGGTCCGATAGTCGTGTTTTCGCCTATTTCCACGTTGTCATGAATAATACTGTACGCCCCAATGGTAACATTTTTACCAATTTTAGCTTTTGATGATATTAAAGCTGTTGGGTGTGAGGTCATTTTAATATCTCCTGAAAGTGTGCATAGTCGCGGATATAATCACCTTCTTCATAGTGTTCGCTTGCGAGGACAACTAGCACGCAATCAGGGGAGAAATCATGCAAGTCTCCCCATACGAGAGGCTCTTGTAGTAAGCCTATATTCGGTTTATTTAGACTGTAAGTGATGCGCTGCTTGCCGTCATCTAGGGTGACATTGCAGGAACCGTTTACGGCGATTAAGTATTGGCGAGTCTTGTGATGAGCGTGCTGACCACGAGGCGTATTGGGCTGAGTCCCGTAAATGTAGAAAACTCGTTTTATCTCAAAGGGGACATCACGCCCGCCTTCAATCGCAATCAGTTGTCCCCGGTGATCACCTAGAACACGGTGTTCAGCAATACTCATATGCCTTCTCCAGCGAGTCTTAGCAAATACTGCCCATACTCATTCTTGCTTAGAGCTTGCCCCTGGTCTTTCAGCTGTTCCCTTGTCAGCCAGCCATTGTTGAAGGAAATCTCTTCCAGGCAAGCGACTTTCAAACCTTGGCGATGCTCAATGGTTTGTACAAAGCTACCAGCTTCCAGCAAGCTCTCGTGAGTCCCGGTATCCAGCCAGGCAAAACCACGCCCAAGAAGCTCTACACTCAGATCGCCGCGCTCCAGGTACGCCTGATTGATACTGGTGATTTCCAACTCGCCCCTGTGCGACGGTTTGACCTGCTTGGCGATTTTTACTACGTCGTTGTCGTAAAAGTAGAGCCCGGTTACTGCAAAATTTGACTTGGGGTGTTCGGGCTTTTCTTCGATGGAGATAGCTTTGTTGTTTTCATCAAATGCAACGACGCCGAACCGTTCTGGGTCTCTGACCTGATACCCGAATACGGTGGCACCAGTTATACGAGCTGCCGCCTGTTGTAGCTTCGGCGAGAAGCCCTGGCCGTAAAAAATGTTATCGCCGAGCACCAGGCACACGCTGTCATTATCAATAAAGCTTTCACCAATGATGAAAGCCTGGGCTAGCCCGTCGGGGCTTGGTTGCTCCGCATAACTGAGGCTTACTCCAAAGTTATTACCATTACCAAGGAGCTTCTCAAAGTTCGGAAGGTCTTCCGGGGTGGAGATGATCAGAATGTCACGGATGCCAGCCAGCATGAGAACTGACAACGGGTAATAGACCATCGGTTTATCGTAAATCGGCAACAGCTGCTTGGATACACCTTTGGTGATCGGGTACAAACGAGTGCCGGATCCGCCGGCCAGAATGATGCCTTTCATTTGGATTCTCCGAGTCTTGTTAGGCGGTAGTCGCCGCTGATGACGCGTTGCCACCAAGAGCGGTTTTCTAGGTACCATTCTACTGTTTTCCGTATCCCCGACTCGAACGTTTCTATTGGTTCCCAGCCTAGCTCTTGGTGGATTTTTCCTGCATCGATGGCGTACCGTTTGTCATGCCCTGGACGATCCTCCACGAAAGTTATCAGCTCCCTGTAAGAGGTCAATGCAGGTGAGCGTTCAGTTGGGGCGAGCTGATCAAGTAGATCGCAAATAGTTTCGACGACCTCAAGATTTCGTTTCTCGTTATTTCCGCCGATGTTGTAGGTCTCTCCAGGCTTGCCCTCGGTTAACACCTCAAGCAGAGCGCGCGCATGATCATCAACATAAAGCCAATCCCTGACCTGAGACCCATCGCCATAGACCGGCAGTTGTTTACCGGCAAGGGCGCTGAGGATCATATGGGGAATTAGCTTTTCGGGAAAATGGTAAGGGCCGTAATTGTTCGAGCAGTTTGTAATCAAAATAGGCAAGCCATAGGTGCGACTCCACGCGCGCACCAAGTGATCTGAGCTAGCTTTTGATGCGGAGTAAGGCGAGCTTGGAGCATAGGGCGTGGTTTCGGTGAACAGGTCCTCTGGGCGCTCTAGGTCGCCATACACTTCGTCCGTAGATATGTGGTGGAAGCGGAATACTGAACGCGCTTCAGGGCATAAGGCGCTCCAGTATTGCCTGGCTGCATGAAGGAGCGTGTAGGTGCCAACGATGTTGGTTTGAATAAACTGACCAGGAGCATCTATTGATCGGTCTACGTGTGATTCGGCTGCCAGGTGCATGATCGCGCTGGGTGCGTGCTTGTCGAGGATGTCCTTGATAGCTTCTGCGTCGCAGATATCTGCTTGTTCGAATGTGTAGCGCGGATCCGCCTCTATGCTGGCAAGGGAGTCTAGATTCCCCGCATAGGTTAAGCTGTCTACATTGATTACCTGATGGTCCGAATTTTTTATGGTGTGGCGGATTAGCGCCGAGCCTATGAAACCTGCGCCGCCTGTGATCAATATTTTCATCTTTTTCAATCTTCTGCAGTCTTGGGGAGGTTGGGCGCGCTGGCCAGCTTAAAGTTGCGCTGCTTCCGTGTTTTGATGGGAGGATGTGGCTTCGGCTGGGTTATCTTGTGGCCTGGGCAGACTGCGCAGCTTTTTGGCAGGAACGCCTGCATTTATGGTGAAGGGCTCAATATCAGTAACCACAACGCTTCCGCTACCGATAACGGCGCCTTGGCCGATATGGACGCCCTTCATAACCTTGACGCCTTGCCCAATGAAAACGTCATCTCCGATTTTCACTGGTTTGCAGTCATAGTTTCCACTGGTTCTATCTTCTACGCTCATGCCGTGAAAATCTGAGTCTGCTGCAAAAAAATCCGGTCCGATCAGGCAGCGCTTGCCGATGTGAATCGAGCTTTTGTCCGCGATGATCGTAAATCCATTGTTGATCGTCGTCGATTCGGCGATTTCGATTATTGCGTTTTCTGCTCGCGCTTCCAGATAACCACTTCCGCTGAGAAAGCCGGGTGACGGGAAGAATCCAAGGCGCGCCTTGCTTATTGTAATACGACCTTTGCCTGAAAACTGGGTAGGCTGAACGATCTTGGCGCTGTCCAAGATGGGTTTGTTTTCAGAGAGTAACGCTCTAAATATAAATGCCCTAAGCTGACCGTGTTTTTTTAGCAGGCGGTGCACAGCTGTGCGCCTGAAACCGTCTCGTTTTATCCTTGCAATAATTCCCATCGTCTTATTGTTCCTCGCTGTCACTGCTGGAGTGCTGTGGGGCTTAGTCAGGTTGGCTCGCTATTTGGCTTTGCGTTATTTTCTTGGCGATGGTTGGAATAGCTGCAGTATTTTGTTGGGGGTCATAGCCCAGTCCTGTTCGTAGCGCAGCAAATGCCGATAGTTGCGGTTGCGCATGCCGCGTGACAGTGGTCGCCCCAGGCAGCGCAGGTCGGAGATGTCGATCAGACCAAGCTGGCCATCGGGCGTCAGCACGATATTACCCAGATGCAGCGAGCGAAAGTAGACGCCCTTGTCGTGCAGGCTGGTGATAAATTCGGCCAGCTTCGCAAACAGCTCCAGTTGCTCCAGCGACTGCTCGGCGTTGAGCAGGCCGCGCAGGGTTTCGCCGGCCAGCGGGTGGTAGTGCACCACGCTGCGGTAGGGGTTGAGCAGCTTGTAGGTGTTGATCACTTGCGGACAGGGGATGTCCAGCTTGCGCAGCGCGGCGGCGTTGTCGGCGAAGCGCTGCGCCGGCGGAAAGAACACCGTCTTGGAGAACCAGCTTTTACGGCGAAACAGCTTGAGCATGGTGCCGTCGGCCAGCAGCAGCACCTTCTCTCCGTGGTGGTCCTGTTCCAGAACGTTGGCGTCTGCGCGCCATTGTTGAAATTGCGAGTCGCTGAGGCGTTGCATCAAGGCAGTCCGAGGCAAAAGGCGCAGTTTATCCTACTTTGCGCCGGCGGGCTGTGGCGGCGGGCGCTTGTGTTAGACTTCAACGCTACTGTCTCAGCTTTGAAGGCCCCATGACTGATACGCCCAAAGAAAGCTTCGCCCGCTCAAGCGCGCGCATCTACCTGCGTCTTCTGACCTATGTGAAACCCTACTGGAAAGCCTTTGCCATCAGCATCATCGGCTTTGCCATTTTTGCGTCGGCGCAGCCTGCGATGGCGTGGATGCTCAAGTACTTTGTCGACGGTTTGCAGAGTGGAGAAAACGCCCTGTTCTTTGGCGTTCCGCTGATCTGGGGCTTTCCGGCCTTCATCATTGCCATTGCCTTCTATCAAGGCGTCGGCTCGTACCTGGGTAACTACTTTATTGCCAAGGTCTCCCTTGGCGTGGTGCACGACCTGCGTACCGCGCTATTCAACAACCTGCTCACCCTGCCCAATCGCTATTTTGATTTGCACAACTCGGGTCACTTGGTATCGCGCATTACCTTCAACGTCACCATGGTCACCGGCGCGGCTACCGACGCGATCAAGGTGGTGTTCCGTGAGGGCATGACGGTGATCTTCCTGTTCGCCTATCTGCTGTGGATGAACTGGATGCTGACGCTGGTGCTGATTGCGATTCTGCCGGTGATCGGTCTGATGGTGACCAGCGCAAGCAAGAAGTTTCGCAAGCAAAGCAAGAAGATTCAAACCGCCATGGGCGATGTTACCCATGTCACGTCCGAGACTATTTCCGGTTTTCGGGTAGTGCGTAGTTTCGGCGGGGAGCGTTACGAGTCTGATCGCTTCCTCAAGGCCAGCACTGAAAATCGTCAGCGCGGCTTGAAGATGGTGCGCACCGGTGCGGTGTTCACCCCCTCACTGCAACTGGTGACCTACAGCGCCATGGCGATCGTGATGTTCCTGGTGCTGTTTCTGCGCGGCGATGCGACCGCCGGTGACCTGGTGGCCTACATCACGGCTGCGGGTCTGTTGCCCAAACCGATCCGTCAGTTGTCTGAGGTCAGCGCCAATATTCAGAAGGGTATTGCCGCTGCCGAGAGTGTGTTCGAGCAGCTGGATGAAGCCCCTGAGAATGACACCGGCACCTTGGAAAGCGCCCGGGTTGGCGGACGTCTTGAGGTGAGTCACCTGACCTTCTGCTACCCCGGCACCAGCAAGCGCGTGCTAAATGATGTGAGCTTCAGTGTTGAGCCGGGCCAGATGGTTGCGCTGGTTGGTCGCTCGGGTAGCGGCAAGTCGACGCTGGCCAACCTGATTCCGCGCTTCTACCAGCACGAGCAGGGCGAGATCCTGCTTGATGGCACGCCCCTGCAGAACTTTACCCTGCGCAGCCTGCGCCAACAGATTGCGCTGGTCAGCCAGAATGTGACCCTGTTCAACGACACCGTAGCCAACAACATCGCCTACGGTGACCTGGCCGGTGCCCCGCGTGACGCCATTGTTGCGGCGGCCGAGGCGGCCTACGCCAAGGAATTTATCGATCTGCTGCCCGAGGGCTTTGACACCCTGGTTGGCGAGAACGGCGTGCTGCTGTCCGGTGGTCAGCGTCAGCGTCTGGCTATTGCCCGCGCGCTGCTCAAGGATGCGCCTTTGCTGATTCTCGATGAGGCGACCTCAGCGCTGGATACCGAGTCGGAGCGGCATATCCAGGCGGCGCTGGACAGGGTGATGCAGGGCCGTACCACGCTGGTGATTGCGCACCGTTTGTCGACCATCGAAAAGGCGGACGTGATCATGGTTATGGACCAGGGGCAGATCGTCGAGCGCGGCACCCACAGCGAATTGCTGGCGCTCAATGGTTACTACGCTCGACTGCACAGCATGCAGTTCGAGGAAGACGGTGACGCACAACACTAATTTTTGCGCGCGCTGAGGCGCGCGTTGCTGAAACAGGTAGGCGAAATAATGAAACTGAGCATGCCCCGATTTGATTCCGCGCCGGTTCTGGTGGTGGGGGACGTGATGCTGGATCGTTACTGGCATGGGCCGACCACTCGTATTTCGCCGGAAGCACCTGTGCCGGTGGTCAAGGTCGATCAGATAGAGGATCGTCCAGGTGGTGCTGGCAACGTGGCGCTGAATATTGCTGCACTCGGAGCGCCGGCCTGGCTGGTCGGTGTAACCGGCAAAGACGAAGCGGCCCACAGCCTGCAACAGCGCCTGAACGCCGCCGGGGTTTACTGCGATTTTCAGCAGCATGAAAGCCAGCCGACCATCACCAAGCTGCGGGTTATGAGCCGCCACCAGCAACTGATCCGGCTGGATTTTGAAGAGCGTTTCGAGACTGATGCCGAGGCGCTGCTGGCATCGGTTAGCGGTCTGCTGGACAAGGTCAAGGTGATGATCCTGTCGGACTACGGCAAGGGCGCTTTGCTA
This sequence comes from Halopseudomonas pachastrellae, assembly GCF_900114765.1. Taxonomy (GTDB): domain Bacteria; phylum Pseudomonadota; class Gammaproteobacteria; order Pseudomonadales; family Pseudomonadaceae; genus Halopseudomonas; species Halopseudomonas pachastrellae. The sequence goes on along the minus strand of NZ_FOUD01000012.1, from coordinate 52,080 downwards.
AATCACCAGGCGCTGATTGCCCTGGCCCGCGAGCAGGGCGTCCCCGTGCTGGCTGACCCCAAGGGCAGTGATTTTTCGATCTATCGCGGCGCCAGCCTGATCACGCCCAACCTGTCCGAGTTTGAGGCGGTGGTTGGCCGCTGTGACAGCGAGCAGGCGCTGGTCGACAAGGGTATGGAGCTGATTGATGAGCTGTCGCTTGATGCGCTGCTGGTAACCCGTAGCGAGCAGGGCATGACGTTGTTGCGCAGGGGCGAGGGTGCGCTGCATCTGCCGGCGCGCGCCCGCGAGGTGTTTGATGTGACCGGCGCCGGTGACACCGTCATCTCCACCCTGGCGGCGGCACTGGCTGCCGGTGAGGCGCTGCCGCAGGCCGTGGCGCTGGCCAATCTGGCTGCCAGCATCGTGGTTGGCAAGCTGGGTACGGCGGCTATCAGCGCGCCGGAACTGCGCCGGGCAGTGCAGCAGGAGCAGGGTAGTGGTCGCGGTGTACTGGGTGTCGAGCAACTGCTGCAGGCGCTTGACGATGCGCGCGCCCACGGCGAGCGGATTGTCTTCACCAATGGCTGCTTCGACATCATTCATGCCGGGCACGTGGGTTATCTGGAGGAGGCGCGCGCCCAGGGCGACCGTCTGATCGTCGCCATCAACGACGACGCCTCGGTAACCCGCTTGAAAGGCCCGGGTCGACCGATCAACAGCGTTGAGCGACGGATGACGGTGCTGGCCGGTCTGGGCGCGGTGGACTGGGTGATCAGCTTCAGTGAAGACACTCCGGAGCGTCTGCTGGAGCAGGTCAAGCCGGATGTGCTGGTCAAGGGCGGCGACTACAGTGTCGACCAGGTGGTCGGTGGCCCGATCGTGCAGGCTTACGGTGGCGAAGTGAAGGTGCTCAACTTTGTCGAAAGTTGCTCCACCACCGCGATCGTTGAAAAAATCCGCGAGCGCGGCGACGATTGATCTCAGCTGCGCAGCGGGCAGTTGCTCGCTGCGACCAGCCAGCCCTGGCGTGGGGCAAAGGCTTCACTGAGCAGTTGATCCTCGGTTGGCTGTGCAATCAGCTCGCCCTGCTGCAGGCAGAACAGCTCCCCTGTCGGCATGCCATCGCGGTACTCGGCCAGAAACAGCTCAGGACGCTGCGTGTCAAGGCGGGCGATCAGCTCGCCGCTATCCTCATCGAGATACTCATCTGCGTGCAGCAGTGACAGGCTGCGCAGGCTCTCCGGCAGTTGTAGCGTCATGCTGTAGATCAGCTGCAGTGAGCTGGTAGGCAGGTGCACGTAGGCGTGCGGGCGCTCCAGCAGGTTGAGCTCGCGGCACAGTACCGGGCGGGCAGCGCCGCTGCGAGCGCCCAGGGCAAAGTAATGTTCATCGTTCAGCGGCAGGCTGTCGGCGTAGGGGGTGGGCAGCCAGGTGTCCTGATAGCGGCCCTGCAGCCAGCCTGCCTCGCTTTCTATCAGCAGCTCTTCGGCTATTTCCGTCATCACCGTGAGCAGCGGTACCCGCAGCTCGTGGGCTGGCACGTAGCCCGACAGCAGCTTGAGTACCCGATCGCCGCGGTCCGGGCGGTCCTGGCGTACCAGCAGATGAAAATCGCGACCTTGCCAGTGCAGGTGCAGGTCGACGGAGACGCCCAGATTGGCCAGCGTGACCTCAAAACGATGTGGATCATCCACCTCCAGCGGGCGGCGGCGCTCCTGCATCTGGGTAAAACTCAAGGGACTGCCGACCGGCTCATAACGCAACACCTCCGGGCTCGCGGCCACCGAAATGGCCTGGGTCTTGAAGGCGACGGGGTTCTTGCGGGCGACAATCTGGGTCATGCGTTACTCCATATGAGAGAGTACCGAAACGGCTGCCTCGACGTTCTGCGTCAGGTGAGCCGGGTTGATGGTGCCGATGATGGCGCTGGTGACCCCTTGATGGCCGAGTACCAGCTCAAGGCCGGCGCGTACCGGGTCTTCGCCGTCCAGGCACAGATGTCCGCTGGCCAGCGCCTTTTTGATCAGAATGCCTTTGTTGTGTTGCAGCGCGAAGTCCAGCACCGGCCGCTCCGCCTGCTCGCGCAGGTTGTAGGTGACCATGGCGCAATCGCCCTGCTGCAGGGCGCGCAAGCCGCCCTCAACGGTCTTGCCGGAAAATCCGTAGGCCAGAATCAGACCTTCCTGCTTGAGCTGCGCGAGGGTTGGGTAGACTTCCTGATCGAGTACCTCAAGGTCATTGCCATCCGAATGCACCAGCACCAGCTCCAGTCGGTCCGTGCCCAGGCGCTGCAGCGAGCGCTCGACCGATTGGCGTGTGTGTTTGGCTGAAAAGTCGAAGTGCGACTGTCCGCCGTTAAATTCCTCGCCAACCTTGCTGCAAATGATCCATTGCTCGCGCTGCCCCTTGAGCAGCGGCCCCAGGCGTTGCTCGCTGGTGCCGTAGGCCGGTGCAGTGTCGAGCAGGTTGATGCCCAGCTCGCGGGCCTGGGCCAGCAGGTTGCGTACAGCAGCGTCATCCGGCAACTCGAAGCCGCTGGGGTATTTGACGCCCTGATTGCGACCAATCTTGACAGTGCCCAGCCCCAGCGGCGACAAGCTCAGGCCGGTGCTGCCGAGGGGGCGGTAAAACGGATGCAGGCTGCTCATCGAAAACACATGTCCCAGATCGGTTCGGCTACGCGAGGGCGTGGCAGGTCGCTTGGCAGCGGCGGGTGGGCCTGTGGCTTGACCTGCTGACGGGTCAGCTCCTCAAGTACCAGATCGCTGAGGTTGGGAGCCAGTGCCAGCTTGGTCGGCCAGCTGATCAGCGCGTTGCCCTTGGCCTGTACGTAGGCGTTATCGGGGCGCACCAGGCCACTTTGTGCCGGTTCTGCACGGTTCACCGGCAGGGTAGTCCACTGGCAGTTTTCCAGGTTGATCCAGGGCAAGAGTTCGGCAAGTTCACGTTTGGCTGCATCGATCAGTGCATCGGCGGTCTGGTTGACGCCTTGCTCCGCCAGCTCGCCGCCCAGGTACCAGCACCATTGGCCGTCTTCGCAGGGGTGCGTAGTTACCGTCAGTCGCGGTTTGGGACTGGCGCCCAGGCAATGGGCAAACAGCGGCGGCAAGTCCGCTCCCTTGACCAGTACCATCTGCAGTGGACGGCGTTGCATCGCCGGTTCGCTTTCGCCCCACTCCTGCATGAGCGCGTCGGTGCCTTCACCGGCGGTCAGGACGTAGCGCTGGGCGCGGATGGTCGCGCCATGCAGTTGTACGCCGCTGATGCTGCCATCGTCCGCGCGCAGCAGGTGCGGGCTGCTGTCGGCGATCAGGCCGTCACCGCTCAACTCGGCCAGGCGAGTGATCGCGGAGGGGACGTCCAACACCAGTTCACCGAGCTGATAGACCTTGCCGCGAAAGCCCGGGTCGTTGAACACCGTGGGCAGCGCTTTACCTTTCACCTGCTCAACGCGCCCGCGCAGCGCCTTGCTGGCAAAAAAGCCGGCCAGGTTGCTGATCAGACTGCCGGGTGACCACAGGTAGTGGTGCTCGGACAGCACGCGGACGCCGCGCAAGTCCAGCTCACCTTCGCCGGCCAGGCAGCTGCGCCAGCGCTCGGGCATGCCGGCGATGGCTTCAGTTGCGGCATTGAGCTTGCCGCCCAATGCGTATTTGATGCCGCCGTGAATAATCCCCTGTGACTTGACGCTTTGGCCACCGCCAAGGGCGCCGCGCTCCACCAGCAGGCTCTGGTATCCCGCCTGGCGCAGCCGTGCATTGAGCCACAGGCCGGCAATGCCGCCGCCGATGATGCAGATGTCGGTGTCGAGGGTTGTGCTCATGGGCTCCCGCTGAACGTTTGATAAAGGCCGTCTAGTATAGTCATTGGCGGCGGGCTGGGTCACACTTGCGACAGTTGCAATCCATTGCCGCCCGGCTTTTGATCTCAGGAGATGACATGGCGCGCCGCCTTTATACCTTGCTGTTCTGCCTGTGCATGCCACTGGTGCTGCTGCGCCTGCTGTATCGCGCCATCAAGGCGCCAGCCTACGCACGGCGCTGGTCCGAGCGCTTTGCGCTGGGCGGTGATGTACGCGCTGGCGGCATCTGGGTGCACGCGGTGTCGGTGGGCGAAAGTATTGCCGCAGCGCCCATGGTACGCGAGCTGCTCAAGCGCTATCCCGAGCTGCCGATCACCATCACCTGCATGACGCCGACCGGCTCGGAGCAGATCCGCAAGCTGTTTGGCGGCCAGGTGGGGCATGCCTATCTTCCCTATGACTTGCCCTGGTTGCAGCGCCGGCTGCTGCGTCGCCTCAAGCCGCGCGTCGGCATCATTATGGAAACCGAACTCTGGCCCAACCTGGTGGCTGAGGCGACGCGTGCCGAGGTGCCGCTGGTGCTGGCCAATGCGCGTTTGTCCGAGCGCTCGGCGCGCGGCTATCAGCGCGTATCAGCCTTGGTGCGCCCGATGTTTGCGGCGCTGGACTGGGTTGCGGTGCAGAGTCAGGCTGAGGCGCTGCGCTTTATCAAGCTGGGCGTGGCGCGGGAGCAGCTGCAGGTCACCGGTAGCATCAAGTTCGACTTCCGCGCAGATCCTGCGCTGCTGCAGCAGGCGGCTGATCTGCGCGCACGCTGGGGCGAGCGCCCGGTCTGGATCGCCGCCAGCACCCACGCAGGAGAAGACGAGCAGGTGCTGCGCGCCCATCAGGCGGTGCTGCAGGCGTTACCTGATGCGTTGCTGATTCTGGTGCCTCGTCATCCGGAGCGCTTTGATGCCGTGGCACGGCAGGTGCAGGACGCCGGCCTTGCTGCGGTACGTCGCAGCAGCGGCCAACTGCCGGCGGCGGATCAGCAGGTGCTGGTGGGCGACACCATGGGTGAACTGGTGATGCTCTATGCCTGTGCCGATGTGGCATTTGTTGGTGGCTCGCTGGTGCCTAACGGTGGCCACAATTATCTGGAGCCTGCCGCTTTGGGGCTGCCGGTGCTGTCGGGGCCGCACCGTTTTAACTTCACTGAAATCAGTGGGCTGCTGGAGGGCGCAGGGGCGTTGCAGGTGGTCAGTGACGAGCGCGCATTGGCGCTGGCCGTACAGGCGTTGCTGGGCGATGAGGCCGCCAGGGAGCGCGCCGGCGCCGCTGGCCGTGCGGTGGTGCAGGATAATCAGGGCGCATTGGAGCGCCTGCTCTCAGGCATTGCTCGGCTGCTCGGCTGATTGCCGCTGCGGCAAACAACAACGGCGCCTGCGGGCGCCGTTGTTGTTGTTGGTCCTGGCTTAGAAGGTGGTGCCGTCCGGATCGCTCGGCGGCAGCGGCGTCGGGCGGTTGCCCATCGACATCTGCTCCATCTCTTCTTGGGTCGCCTGCGGGATAAAGTCCTCGTCCGGGTCGTAGTTCGGGTTGAGCCACTGGGACAGGTCCTGCAGGTCCTGCGGGCTGAGGGTGCCGGCGGCCAGCTTCAGGTTCAGGTTATTGATGATGTAGTTGTAGCGCACGGTGTTGTAGTCACGCACGGTGCGGAACAGGTTGCGCTGGGCGTCCAGTACGTCGACCACGTTGCGGGTACCCACTTCGTAGCCGGTTTGGGTGGCGTCCAGCGCCGCCTTGGCGGAAACAATGGCCTGGCGGCGAGCTGACACTTCCTCAACGCTGGAGGTAACCGTGCGGTAGAGGTTGCGGGTGTTTTCCACCACGCGGCGGCGCTGCGCCTCGCTGGACTGCTCGGCCTGGGTCAGGCGATAGGTGGACTCGCGCACCTGGGAGGTTGTCAGGCCACCGGTAAACAGCGGCATGCTCAGCTCCACACCAAAGCTGGTCAGCTCGGTGTCGGCGCTGGATTGACCGGCGGCCGGGATCGAGGCGCCGCCGTTGTTGTTGCTGTAGCGCACAAAGGCATCAACCACCGGGGCGTAGCCAGCCTTGCTGCTGCGCAGGCTGTCTTCGGCACCTTCAATGGCGTAGCGGCTGGCTTGCAGGGTCAGGTTTTGCGCGGCGGCGGTTTCGACCCACTCCTGCATGCTGGCCGGGGTGGGCGGCAGCACGGGCAGCTCGTGGCTGATGCCGTACAGGCTGTCATAGCTCTGGTTGGTCAGCCGCGTCAGCGCCTGGTAGCTGACATCCAGATTGGTTTCGGCGGTCAGGCGGGCGGCGCGGGCGCTGTCATAGCCAGCGCGGGCTTCAAGCACGTCTGTACGGGCCGAGAGGCCAACGTCAAAGCGCTCCTGGGCTTGCTCCAGTTGGCGTTCAAAGGCCTTTTCCTCTGCCTTGGCGGTGGCCAGGTTGTCGGATGCCTGCAGTACGTTGAAGTAAGCCTGGGAGACTTCCAGGATCAGGTTTTGCTGCGTCGCCGAGAATTCCAGTTGGGCTTGCTGGGTGGTCGCCTTGGCGGCCTGGTAGGTGAACCAGCGGTCGGCGCGGAACAGGGGCTGGGTCAGGCTGGCCTGGTAATAATGCGTGGAATACTCGTCACCGCCCACGTTGTCGATCTCGAGATCCTCACGCGCCGCACCAGCGCCAATACCCAGGTTGGGCAGCAGTTGTGAACGTGCCTGCGGCAGCGCTTCCTGGCGCGCTAAGGCGTCTGCTTCGGCGGCGGCCAGATCGGCGCTATTGAGCACCGCCTGGCGGTAAATGGTCATCAGATCGGTGTTGGCTGCAACCTGGGTAGAGGCGCCGGCCAGTAGCAGGGCAACATAAAGAGGGCGGAGCATGCAGAGGTCCTTCGCATGGGGGGCAAGTCAGGCAAGGCTAAAAGGCTCTGAACGCCGGGTCAAGCGGCCTTGCGTCAACAATCGGGAACAAACTGTTGTAGCGACTTTTGCTGACATTTTCGCGGATTTTGTCAGCCAGCTGTCGCCCAGAAAAACCATTGTGGCAAAGCCCCTCTATTGCGGGCTTGAGACTGCGGCGACAGGGCTCTAGACTGTGCGGACATCTTGACGGGGTGCTGCTTGCAAAGCGGCTGAGATGATACCCGTTGAACCTGAACCGGCTAGCACCGGCGTAGGAATCGAGATAGACGACAAACGCGAGTCCGCAAGGGCTGGTGTTGCCGTGGTTTTTCGGTTCCCTGCGCATCCCAACGCAGTGGAGCATAACAATGAATAGCAAGTTGCCTGATACCGCCATCGCCACCTCGGGTGCCGATAGCGCCGCCACCCAACCCTTCCCCAATTCTCGCAAGGTCTACGTTACCGGCTCGCGCCCGGACATACGTGTGCCCATGCGTGAGATCAGCCTGGCCGATACGCCCACCGACTTTGGCGGCGAATCCAATGCGCCGGTGCTGGTGTATGACACCTCCGGCCCCTACACCGACCCGCAAGCCAGCATTGATCTGCGTGCCGGCCTTGCCGATGTGCGTGGCGCCTGGATTGACGAGCGCGGCGATACCGAGGTGCTGCCGGGGCTGACCTCCGAGTTTGGTGCTTCACGCCTGGCTGACAGCTCGCTTGATCACATGCGTTTTGCCCACGTGCGCACGCCGCGACGCGCCAAGGCCGGCAGCAATGTGTCGCAGATGCATTACGCCCGTCGCGGCATTATCACGCCCGAGATGGAATACGTGGCGATTCGCGAAAACATGAAGCTTGATGAGGCCCGTGAGTCAGGTTTGCTGAAAGAGCAGCACGCCGGCCACAGCTTTGGCGCGAATATCCCGAAGGAAATCACCCCCGAGTTCGTGCGCGAAGAGATCGCCCGCGGCCGGGCGATCATCCCTGCCAATATCAACCACCCGGAACTGGAGCCGATGATCATCGGCCGCAACTTCCTGGTGAAGATCAACGGCAACATTGGCAACTCGGCGTTGGGTTCTTCTATTGAAGAAGAAGTCGAGAAGATGACCTGGGGGATTCGCTGGGGCTCTGACACCGTCATGGACCTGTCGACCGGCAAGAATATTCACGAAACCCGCGAATGGATCATCCGCAACTCGCCAGTGCCGATTGGCACCGTACCGATCTATCAGGCGCTGGAGAAGGTGGGCGGCGTTGCCGAGGATCTGACCTGGGAAATTTTCCGTGACACTCTGATTGAACAGGCCGAGCAGGGCGTGGATTACTTCACCATTCACGCTGGCGTGCTGCTGCGCTACGTGCCGATGACCGCCAAACGGGTTACCGGCATCGTCTCGCGCGGCGGCTCGATCATGGCCAAGTGGTGTCTGGCGCATCACCAGGAGAACTTCCTCTATACCCACTTCGACGACATCTGCGAAATCATGAAAGCCTACGATGTCAGCTTCTCGCTTGGTGATGGCCTGCGTCCTGGCTCTATCGCCGACGCCAATGACGAGGCGCAGTTCGGTGAGCTGGAAACCCTTGGTGAGCTGACCAAGATTGCCTGGAAGCACGATGTTCAGGTCATGATCGAAGGCCCGGGTCATGTGCCCATGCAGCTGGTCAAGGAGAATATGGACAAGCAGCTGGAGTGCTGCGATGAGGCGCCGTTCTACACCCTCGGTCCGCTGACCACCGACATTGCACCCGGCTACGATCACATCACCAGCGGTATCGGTGCGGCCATGATCGGCTGGTTTGGCTGCGCAATGCTCTGCTACGTAACACCCAAGGAGCACCTGGGGCTGCCGAACCGCGATGACGTAAAGACCGGCATCATTACCTACAAGATCGCGGCCCACGCGGCCGATCTGGCCAAAGGGCACCCGGGGGCACAGATTCGTGATAACGCGCTGAGCAAGGCGCGCTTCGAATTCCGCTGGGAAGATCAGTTCAACCTGGGGCTGGATCCGGACACCGCGCGCGCCTATCACGATGAGACGCTGCCGAAGGAGTCGGCCAAGGTGGCCCACTTCTGCTCCATGTGCGGTCCCAAATTCTGCTCGATGAAAATCACCCAGGAGGTCCGTGAGTATGCTGCCCAGCAGCGTATCGATGCGGTCGATCTGGCGGTAGAAGAGGGCATGAAGGCCAAGTCCGAGGAGTTTCGCACCACCGGCTCCCAGCTATACCACAAGCTGTAAGGAAGCTCTGATCCGTTGCGCGCGCGTCTTTCGGCTGTGGGTCTGGCACGTCCGGACCCTTGCCGTTTGCCGGTCAGATATGCGAGCTTAAGCGACTGACTCTTATTCGCTCTGTCCTGCGTCTGCGCAGCGGAGCGGATTTATGCTTTGCTTGCAGCCTGCGGGGGCGGCCATGCGCTTTGCCCTCTGCAGCTGACTGATCTGGGGAGTGTGCTTTTGTCCTTTACGCGCGATGACGTGGACATCATCAGCCGGGAGACCGGCTTCAAGGGGTTCTATCGCCTCGACGTCCTCAATTTGCGTCACCGGCTGTTCAACGGCGGCTGGGGGCCCGTGCTGCGTCGCGAGCTGTTCGTGCGCCACGACGCCGTGTGCGTCCTGCCTTATGACCCCTGGCTGGATCAGGTTGTACTTATCGAGCAGGTGCGCATCGGTGCACTGGAGAAAAGCGACAATCCCTGGATGCTGGAGCTGGTCGCCGGGCTGATCGATACCGATGAATCCCCGGAAGAGGTTGCCCACCGCGAGGCTGACGAGGAAGCCGGCCTGACCTTGCGCTCGCTGCACCCGATTATCCGTTATTACCCGTCGCCCGGTGGCAGCGACGAGTTTGTGCACTTGTATTGTGCGCTGGTCGACAGCCGCGGCGTTGGCGGTATTCACGGTCTGGCCGAGGAAGGCGAGGATATCCGCGTCAGCCTGTGGCCCCGTGAGCAGGCCATGCAGGCCCTGCACAGTGGCCGGATTGACAACGCCGCCAGCATCATCGCCCTGCAATGGTTGCAGCTGAATGTCGATGCGCTGCGTGCTGACGCCGGAGCGCAGCCATGAGTGCGCTGCGCAAACCGCGTTACCGGGTCGATCTGATCGGCCTGCAGGCCGTGTGCGAGAGCAACTATTGGCGGCTGCTCAAATTGATGCCGCAGTTGCATGAGGAAGATGAGCGGCGCATCGATATTGATGCCGGCGATGGCGAGGCCCAGGCCCTGGTCATCCGTGTGCTGGAGCGTTGCCCCTATACATCAACGCTGCAATTGGCGCACGAGCGGCGTCAGAGCTGGGTAACGCCACCGAGCATGGAGGTGCGTCTGTATCACGACGCCGGCCTTGCCGAGGTAGTGGCGGCCTATAACAGTCGTCGTTTTCGCGGGGTGTATCCGTACCCGAACGAGCAGATGCTGCAGCCGGATGAAAAACATCAGCTCAATCAGTTTCTGGGGGAGTGGCTTGGCTATTGCCAGCGTCACGGGCAGAGTGCGCAGCCGCTGTTTCTTGCCGGTCAGGGTCTGTGACCCAATCGCTGGAATCGTGGCGCGGCAAGGGCCAAGATAACCGCCCGGAGCGTGTACAAGGAGTGGGAGCAGGATGTCGTTAGGATCGGACTTCGTCTGCGTTGTGCAATTGACCGACAGTCATCTGTTTGCTGATGCAGAGGGTGACCTGCTGGGCTTGCAGACCCAGGCCAGTCTGGACGCCGTGGTCGATATGGTGCTGGAGCAGATTTCACGCATGGACCTGGTGCTGGCCACCGGCGATATTACCCAGGATGGCAGTGAGGCTGCGTACCGCCGCTTTATCGCGTCCAGTCTGCGTTTGCCGGCGCCCTGTTACTGGATTCCCGGTAACCATGATGACGCCGAGCTGATGGCGCGGCTGGGCAAGCCGCTGGGCCTGACCCGAGATTGGGTGGATATCGGCAACTGGCGGATCGTGCTGCTTGACTCAAGCATTGTGGGCGCGGTGCCGGGGCATCTGTCGCAGGCCACCCTGAGCAGCCTTGACGACGCCCTGGCAACGGCGGGCGATCGTCATGTACTGGTGTGTCTGCATCACCAGCCGGTGAACATCGGCAGTGACTGGATGGAGCCCATCGGCCTGCTCAATGCATCAGACCTGCTGACCCGTCTTGAGCCGGACCCGCGGGTCAAGGCGGTACTCTGGGGGCATATTCACCAGCATTTCGATCAACCGCTTGGTCATCTGCGCTTGCTGGCTACACCCTCGACCTGCGTGCAGTTCGCGCCCAGCAGCAACGACTTTGCGACCGATACCCAGGCTCCGGGTTACCGTTGGCTGCGGCTCTACGACGACGGCCGCATCGAAACCGCCGTGTCCCGCCTGCCCGCCGGCCAGTTTCTGCCTGACCCTGAAGCGGATGGGTATTGAGGTCTCCCCGTGCAGACGGTGGCAGGCAAGCGGCCTGCCGGATACTATGTGACCCCATGTCTGTCTTTATTGCCGGTTGCCGCGCCCGCTGCGCATCCGCTGCCTGCATGTTGAAAAGATTCTAGAAGGAAGCCTGCCTCCACCATGTCTCAATCGACCTATAACGCCGATGCGCTGGAAGTTCTCAGCGGTCTGGATCCGGTGCGCCGCCGTCCCGGCATGTACACCGACACTACCCGTCCCAACCATCTGGCGCAGGAGGTCATCGATAACAGTGTTGACGAGGCACTGGCTGGCCATGCGCGCACCATCAGTGTTGTCCTGCACCAGGACAATGCCCTGGAAGTCAGTGACGACGGTCGTGGCATGCCCGTGGACATTCACCCGGAAGAGGGGGTGTCCGGGGTTGAGCTGATCCTTACCCGGCTGCATGCCGGCGGCAAGTTTTCCAACAAGAACTACCAGTTCTCCGGCGGTTTGCACGGGGTGGGTATTTCGGTGGTCAACGCGCTGTCCCACAAGGTGGAAGTGCGGGTCAAGCGCGACGGCCAGGAGTACGCCATGGCCTTTGCCAATGGCGACAAGGTGCGCGAGCTGGAAGTGATCGGTACGGTTGGCAAGCGCAATACCGGCACGACCGTTACCTTCTGGCCAGATGCCAAGTATTTTGACTCAGCCAAATTCAGCATCACCCGGCTCAAGCACCTGCTCAAGGCCAAGGCGGTACTTTGCCCCGGGCTCAAGGTCGACTTTGACGATCGCCAGTCCGGCGAGAAGATCAGCTGGTGTTATGAAGATGGCCTGCGTGATTACCTGGTCGATGCCTGCGCTGAATGGCCCAAACTGCCGGAAGAGCCTTTCTCTGGAGCCTTTGCCGCCAAGCAGGAGGCGGTTGACTGGGCGGTGTTCTGGCTGCCTGAGGGAGGCGAGCTGGTGCAGGAAAGCTACGTCAACCTGATCCCGACCGCCCAGGGCGGTACCCATGTCAACGGTTTGCGCGCGGGGTTGCTGGAAGCCATTCGCGAGTTCTGCGAGTTTCGCAATCTGTTGCCGCGTGGCCTCAAGCTGGCGCCGGAAGATATCTGGGAGCGCGTCAGTTACGTGCTGTCACTGAAAATGGCTGAAGCGCAGTTCTCCGGTCAGACCAAGGAGCGGCTGTCGTCTCGCGAGTCCGCGGCCTTTGTTTCTGGTGTGGTCAAGGATGCATTCAGCCTGTGGCTGAACCAGCACGCCGATATCGGCCAGCAGATTGCTGAAATGGCGATCAGCCATGCTGGTCGCCGTCTCAAGGCCGGCAAGAAAATCGAACGCAAGCGGATCACCCAGGGCCCGGCGTTGCCGGGCAAGCTGGCCGATTGCGTGGGGCAGGACAGCAGCCGTTCGGAACTCTTTTTGGTCGAGGGTGACTCTGCCGGCGGCAGCGCCAAGCAGGCTCGCGACAAGGAGTTTCAGGCCATCATGCCGCTGCGCGGCAAGATCCTGAATACCTGGGAGGTTGAGTCCAGTGAGGTGCTGGGCTCCCAGGAAGTACACGATATTGCGGTTGCCATTGGCGTGGACCCCGGCGCTGTCAGTCTGGAGCAACTGCGCTACGGCAAGATCTGCATCCTCGCCGATGCCGACTCTGACGGGCTGCACATCGCCACGCTGCTGTGCGCACTGTTTGTCCGGCATTTCCGCCCGCTGGTTGAGGCCGGTCATGTGTTTGTTGCCATGCCGCCGCTGTACCGCGTGGATATCGGCAAGGATGTCTATTACGCGCTGGATGACGCCGAAAAGCAGGGCATCCTTGATCGCATCGAGGCCGAGGGCAAGCGCGGCAAGATTCAGGTCACACGCTTCAAGGGTTTGGGTGAGATGAACCCGCTGCAACTGCGTGAAACCACCATGGCGCCCGACACGCGTCGACTGGTCCAGCTGACCGTGGACGAGACGCAGGATACCGAGCAATTGATGGACATGCTGCTGGCCAAGAAACGCTCCTCCGATCGCAAGGCCTGGCTGGAAAGCAAGGGTGATCTGGCCGAGGTACTGCTCTGATGCTCCATGCTGGACTGCGCCTGCTGGGCGTGTGCGCGTTGGCACTGAGTTCCGTGGCCAATGCCTTTGAGCGTGCGCCCGAGCTGAAGCTGGAGGCGGCCCTGCCGGTAGACGGCATGCCGCGCGGCAACCTCTCCGGGCTGCAGCACTGCAATGGGCAGATGTTGACCCTGTCCGACCGAGAAGACACCAGCCTGTTTGTGTTGCAGCGCGGCGAGCATGCCTATAAGGCGAGTGTCGAGCGCTTCACGCTGCCGGCTGAGTCGCCTTCGATGTTGCCCGTCAAGTTGCTGGCCGGTGCTTGGTTGCGCGGGTTGAGCGGTCAGGCGCTGGACTTTGAAGGGCTGGCCTGTGATGGCGAGGGCAATCGCTATCTGGTCAGTGAAAGCCAGCTGGGCGTGCTGCGCCTGCCGCCGCCTGGCGATACGCCGGTGCAGGGCAGCTGGTTGAATCTGGACCCGGCGGTCTACACCGAGGGCGAAGCGCGCGGCCTCTGGCAGCAGGTTAACGCCCTGGCCGAAGGGGTGGCGATTGATGCTCAGGCCAATACCCTTTGGCTGGCTGCCGAGCGCCAGGGGCGTGGTCTGGTCAAGCTGCAGCGTCAGGGGGACCAGTGGGTCTGTCCACTGGCTGGATGCGTGCTGCTCGCCGAGCGCCGTTTTCTGCCGACCGAGCCGTTCGGTCCGGGGATCCTCAACCGAGAGGTGATGCCGGTCGACTTTTCTGACCTGGCGTACTGGAAGGGCTGGCTGTGGAGTCTGGAACGCAATGCGCATCAGGTGTGCCGGCGCAATGCGCTGTCCGGCCAGCGTGAACGCTGCTGGTCCTTTGCCCAGTCGGTACTGGTTGAACCCTATTTCTATCCTGATGCCCCGTTTGGTCTGGCAGAAGCCCTGCTGATCAGCGAAGAGGGTATTGTCATCGGTCTGGACAACAACAATCGGCTGCGCCCGGACGGCGATGCGCGGCCCTGGTTGTTCCACTTCGCGCTGCCGGCAGACTGGCAGGAGGGTGTGACGCCGTGAACGAATCAACGCCTCCCTCCCAGCGCAAGCTGGGTACCGGCATGATGATTCTGGCGTGGATTGCCGGCCTGATGCTGGCTGCCTTCTGGTTCAGTGGTGTGGAGGAGCGTCAGCGTAACCCCAACCAAAACCCCGAGTCCAGTCGCCTGGACAGCGCGGTAGAGGTGCGCCTTGAGGCCAACCGCCAGGGGCACTATCTGGTCAACGGGCGTATCAACAGCAGCGCTGTCACTCTGCTGGTGGATACCGGCGCGAGTTTTGTTGCGGTACCGGCCGGTCTGGCCGAGGAGCTGGGGCTGGAGCGCGGGCGGCAATTTATGGTCGACACCGCCAACGGCACAGCAGAAGGTTATGCCACCAGGCTGAACAGCCTGCAGATTGGCGATATTCGCTTGCATGACGTAGAGGCCGGCATTGTGCCCGGCATGGGCGGCGACGAAGTGCTGCTGGGCATGAGCGCCCTGCGTCAGCTGGATTTTCGTTCGCAGGGCGGTGATCTGCTGCTGCGACAGTACCAATGAGTTTTCAAGCGGGCAGCCCGGCGTTGCCCACCTGTGGAGAGAATGCATGAGTGATGGACTGGACCTGAGCCTGGATGGCGTAGAGCGTCGCTCGCTGGCGTCCTTTACCGAGGAGGCCTACCTCAACTATTCCATGTACGTGATCATGGATCGCGCCCTGCCGCACATCGGCGACGGCCTCAAGCCCGTGCAGCGGCGGATCGTTTACGCCATGAGTGAGCTGGGGCTGTCGGCCAGCTCCAAGCACAAAAAGTCGGCCCGCACCGTGGGTGACGTGCTGGGTAAATACCATCCGCACGGTGACTCGGCCTGTTACGAGGCCATGGTGCTGATGGCGCAACCCTTCTCCTACCGCTACCCACTGGTAGATGGGCAGGGCAACTGGGGTGCGCCGGACGATCCCAAGTCGTTTGCGGCCATGCGGTATACCGAAGCTCGCCTGGCGCGCTACAGCGAGGTGCTGCTGTCGGAGCTGGGGCAGGGCACGGTGGACTGGCAGCCAAACTTTGACGGCACCATGGACGAGCCCATGGTACTGCCCGCCCGTTTGCCCAACCTGCTGCTCAATGGCACCACCGGGATTGCCGTGGGCATGGCCACCGATATTCCGCCGCACAACCTGAAAGAAGTGGCTGCCGCCTGTGTGCGCCTGCTGGATGATCCGGGCGCTGGCCTGGACGAGATTCTGGAGCACGTGCAGGGGCCGGACTTTCCCACCGAAGCCGAGATTGTCACCCCGCGTCATGAGCTGTTGAAAATGTACGCCAGCGGCCGCGGTTCGGTGCGCTGCCGCGCTGTCTGGGACAAAGAAGATGGCGTGGTGGTCATTACCGCGCTGCCGCATCAGGTCTCCGGGGCCAAGGTGCTGGAGCAGATTGCCGCACAGATGCAGAATAAGAAGCTGCCTATGGTCGCCGATCTGCGTGATGAGTCAGATCATGAAAACCCGACGCGCATTGTCATTGTGCCGCGCTCCAACCGGGTCGATCTGGACGATCTGATGCAGCACCTGTTTGCCACCACCGATCTGGAGCACAGCTACCGGGTCAACATGAACGTGATCGGCACCGACGGCAAGCCCGCGGTCAAGGATCTCTGGACCTTGCTCAGTGAGTGGCTGGGCTTTCGTGTGGCGACTGTGCGCCGCCGCTTGCAGTTTCGTCTGGACAAGGTGCTGGCGCGCCTGCACCTGTTGGATGGCTTGCTGGTGGCCTTCCTCAACCTGGATGAAGTCATTCACATCATTCGCACCGAGGATCATCCCAAGGCCGAGTTGATTGCCCGGTTTGATCTGAGCGAGCTGCAGGCTGACTACATTCTGGACACCCGCCTGCGGCAGCTGGCACGTCTGGAAGAAATGAAGATCCGCGCCGAGCAGGATGCGCTGCGCGAGGAGCGTGACCATTTGCAGAGCGTGCTGGGTGACGAGCGCAAGCTGCGCAGCCTGGTGCGCGATGAACTGGTTGCCGATGCCGAGACCTATGGCGATGAGCGCCGCTCCCCGCTGGTAGAGCGCAAAGAGGCCAAGGCCCTGTCCGAAACGGATCTGGTGCCCTCTGAGCCGGTGACGGTGGTGCTCTCGGAGAAAGGCTGGGTGCGCTGCGCCAAGGGGCATGATGTTGACGGCGCCGGTCTGAGTTACAAGGCGGGCGACGCCTATCTGGGGCAGGCCAGTGGCCGCTCCAATCAGCAGGCGGTGTTTATCGACAGCAGCGGGCGCAGCTATTCGCTGTCAGCCCACACCTTGCCCTCCGCGCGCGGGCAGGGCGAGCCGCTGACCGGGCGTTTCAGCCCGCCGGCCGGTACCAGCTTTGATGCGGTGCTGATGCCGGAGGACGAGAGCCTGTACCTGTTGGCGTCTGATGCCGGCTATGGCTTCCTGGTCAAGGGCGAGGACATGTTGGCCAAGAACAAAAACGGCAAGGCGCTGCTGAATCTGCCCGAGGGTGGGCGCATTCTCACGCCGCAGCGCGTGCGTTACCCGCAGAGCAGTCATCTGGCGGCGGTATCCAACGAGGGCCGTCTGTTGGTGTTCCCGCTCAAGGATCTGCCGCAATTGTCCAAGGGCAAAGGCAACAAGATCCTGTCGCTGCCTTCTGCTCGGGTTAAATCACGCGAAGAGTTTGTCGCCGGGCTGGCCGTGCTGCCGCCGGGTGCGCAGCTGGTGCTGACCGCCGGCAAGCGTACCTTGACCCTCAAGGCTGCTGATCTGGAACATTACAGCGGTGAGCGTGGCCGCCGCGGTAACAAGCTGCCGCGCGGCTTCCAGAAGGTTGACGAGGTGGCGGTAGAGCTGCCGTCAGTCAGTACGCCGGCCGACGAAGGCTGACGGCAACGCCTGACCGGTGTGTGCTGTACAGCCAGCGCAGGCTCAGGCCTGACGTTGGTTGTACAGTGAGCTGAGCTGGCGTTCGAGCAGCGATTGATACGGCTCAAGCAGGCGTTCGATACAGAAGGTGCCAGGCTGGCTGGCCAGTCGCCTGGTTGAGGCGCACTGACGCAGCGGCGTGCTGGCAGCCAGTTCGGCGTCCACCAGCAGCAGGTTGCGGCTGTGTTGCAACTGCTCCAGCACCTGCTGACAGGCAGGGTGTTCACCCAGCGCCTTTTCATCCAGCCCGACCAGTCCAGCAGCATGACCCAACGCCAGTTGCAGGTGCAGCGCGGTACCGGTGTCGGCAATTTCGATCTGCAGGTCGTGGCCCAGCACGCGCAGCAACTCACCGCAGCACAGACTGTGCTTCAACTCTGCGCCGCCGGCCTCGGGTGTGTCGCGAAACAGCAGGACGCTGGTGCCATCGAACAGGGTGTGCTGTTCACCACCGTACAGCTGACAGGCCCGCTGCACCTGCTGGCGATAACGCTCAAGCAGTGTCATCAGCCGCTCGCGTGGCAGGCGGCGCAGCGCCTCCTGATTGCCCAGACGCACCGCCAGCATGGCCTGGCGAGCCGGTTCAGGGGCTGGCTCAGTTGCGTCCTGACCCTCGTCCTCGCCCTCGATAGGAGCGTCGTCCGTCACATCGTCGTTGTCGCTAGCTGTGGTGGCTTCTGTCACCTCAGGCTCGCTCGCCGTTGTGGTTTGGCTGTCGTCGGCCGGCTCCGCCTCTGTAGCAGAAACTGTGGCGCCCTCGGCCCCAAGGTTGTCCGCGGCCTCGATATAGGCGGGCGTTACCAGCGGGATGTGCTCGGGCTCGGGTTCCGGCTCTGCTACAGGCTCCGGTTCAGGCTCTGGCAGCAGGCCGCGATGGGCCAGCAGGGCGCGTGACAGCTCGCCCAGCTCGTCTCGGCGGCGATAGCCGGGAGCCGGGTAGCTTGGCGTATTGTCCCACTCGGCCAGGGCGGACAGCTGACGAGACAGCTCCCGTGCGCGATGCCAGGCCAGCAGGCCGCCGACACCACCAATAAGCAGTAGCCCCCAGATCAGTCGCTCAAGCAGTTGCTGGGCAGGCTGGGAAAAGGGCGCAGCGCTCAGGGTCAGTTGCACCTGGCCGGCGAGCTGATCTTGCAGGTGGACGGCTGCGGGGTAGCGGCCCTGGCCCGGTGCACGCAGATGACGCGGCGGCTCGCTGCCGGCCTCGGCCAGTAGCCGGTTGTTGGGGGAGTACAGGCTGACATGGGCTATCATCGGGTTCTGCGCCCACTGAGCCAGCAGCATGTTCAGGCTGAGACGGTCTTCGGCCGCCAGCGGCTCGGCAGCCGAGGCGGAGATTTGTCTGGCCAGGGCGCTGCCTGTGCGGTCCGCCTGCTGGGCGATGTCCTGATTCAACTGCACCTTGCCGAGCCAGAGCAGCAGGATCAGCATCAGCAGCATGGGGGCCAGTACCATCAGCGGCAGGGCGCCGGCCAGTGTCAGGGAGCGGCGGCGCAGATTGGCGTAGCAGCGTAAAAAGAGATTGTCGGGGGTAGAAGTTGGGCGGCTCAAGGCAAGACTCGACTGGTGGCGGAGGCGGCACCCTGATGTGACCGGGCGGCGGCGCGTTGGGCGAGTATAGCTATTCAGGAAATACGGAAAAAGGCTGATCTGTGAGCTGTTTGCCAAATGCGGGTAGAATAACTGCCAGTTTCGTCTGCCGGAGTGTGCGTCTTGAAGGAAATTGTCCTGATTAACATCACTGGCCCCGATCGCCCGGGCCTGACTGCTGCCATCACCGGCCTGCTGGCCAAGGCGCAGGTCCACATTCTGGATATCGGCCAGGCCGTGATTCATGACACCCTGTCCTTCGGGATTCTGGTAGAGATGCCGGCCGGACAGGGCAGCTCTGATGTGCTCAAGGACGTGCTGTTTCGAGGCTACGAACTGGACCAGCAAGTGCGTTTCACGCCGGTCAGCGCCGAGGAATACAGCCGCTGGGTAGAAGGGCAGGGCAAGGCCCGGCATATCGTGACCCTGCTGGCCCGTCGCGTCACTGCCGAGCACATTGCACGGGTGAGTGAGATCACCGCTCGCTACGGCCTCAATATCGACCATATCGACCGCTTGTCCGGGCGTATCCCTGAAGGCCTGCCTGAAGATCAGGGCAAGGGCTGCATCGAGTTTTCGGTGCGCGGTGAGCCGGCGGATGCTGCAGCCCTGCGCGCCGAGTTCCTGGCCATTGCCCAGGAGCTGAGTGTAGACATCGCCTTCCAGCAGGACAGCCTGTTCCGCCGCAATCGCCGGCTGGTGGTGTTTGACATGGACTCCACTCTGATCGACGCCGAGGTCATTGATGAGCTGGCGAAGGCGGCTGGCGTGGGTGAGGCCGTGGCGGAAATTACTGAGCGAGCGATGCGTGGCGAGCTGGATTTTCGTGCCAGCTTCCGTGAGCGTATGGCGTTGCTCAAGGGCTTGCCAGTCTCCACGCTCGACAGCATTGCCGAGTCGCTGCGCCTGACCGAAGGCGCAGAAACCCTGATCGCTCAGCTACGGCGGCTGGGCTACAAAACGGCGATTCTCTCAGGCGGATTCAATTATTTTGCCGAGCGCCTGCAACAGCGCCTGGGTATCGACTACGTCTATGCCAACGCCTTGCCGGTCGAGAACGGATTGGTGACGGGTGAGGTTCAGGAGCCGATTGTAGACGGTCAGCGCAAGGCTGAGCTGCTGCGTCAACTGGCCCAGCAGGAGGGGATCAGCCTGGAGCAGACCATCGCCGTTGGCGATGGCGCCAACGATCTGCCAATGCTGTCTATTGCCGGGCTGGGTGTGGCGTTTCGCGCCAAGCCGTTGGTCAAACAGTCTGCCAAGCAGGCCATCTCGACCCTGGGGCTGGATGGCATTTTGTATCTGCTGGGCTTTCGCGACCGCGATGGCGCCTGAAAAGGCGCCATGGGTTATTCGGCGCTGAAGTCGTAGTTCATGGCGTCGCTGGGCGCCTGCAGGTAGGAGCCCTGGATGTAGTTGACGCCGGCCTGCCACAAGGTCGGCATCATGGTGGCGCTATCGACATAGGGCGCGATGGTCAGTTTGCCCTGGTTGTGCAGCGCGCTGATCATCTCTTTCAGGGTATCTACCGCCGCGGCAGTGGACAGGTCGCGGGTAAAGGAGCCGTCGATCTGGATGTAGTCGGCCTGCACATGCTTGAGCGAGGCGTAAGGGTTCAGCGCGCCGCCAAAGTGGCTGATCGAGACCCTGCAGTGTATCTGGCGCAGCGCATCGGTGTGCACCTTGGCCTGTTTCAGGTAGGTGTTGATGTCGGCGTCGTTGAACTGGAAGATGATGGCGTCGGCTGGCAGGCGCGCTTCCTTGAGGATGGCTGCGATCCATTGAACCATGTCGGGTGATTGCAGGCTGGCGGCGCTGAGGTTCAGCAGCAGGTGGGTTTCGGCGCCCTTGCTGCGGTGGTTGCTCAGCAGTTTCACCGCGCGGCTGATCAGCCAGCGGTCGATTTCCAGAGCCAGGCCGGCCTCCATTGCCGCCGGCAGAAATTCGCTGGCGGGTACCTCTTCTCCCTTGCTGTTCAGCAGCCGCAAGAAAGTCTCGTAGTTCTCGGCTTCATCGCCGCGCAGGCTGATGATCGGCTGAAACAGCAGGCGGAAACCATTGGTCTCCAGCGTGTGGCGGATCAGCGCAATCAGATCGCCGCGGTTGGCCTGCATGGCCAGCTCTTCAAGTGGATCAAACACCTTGATGGCGTTACCGCCATCGGTGCTCAGCTGGTCGGCGATGCGGTGCGCGCGGTCGATAGCTTCAGTCGGGTTGGCGCTGGTCTCGCTGATGGCGGCCACGCCCATGCTGACGGTGATGCGTACAGTGCGCCCGTTAGACTCAAACAGGTAGCCCTCGAGCTTGCTGCGCAGCGCTTCCAGCTGTGCCATCGCCGCTGCGGGCTCCTGGCCCTCGAGCAAAATACTGCAGGCGTCATCGGCGAAGCGCGCCATCAGCGTTTCTTCACTGAAATGGTTGCGCAGCAGCTGCGCCAGATCGGTCAGCAGCAGGTCAGACGCGCCAATGCCGATATCGGCCTGCAGGCTGCTGAAGCCGTCGATGCTGAGGTACACCAGCGTACTGGCAACGCCCTGGCGCACCGCCTGATCCAGTACCGTGTCGAGTTGCTCCTGAAAGTAGGCGCGGTTGAACATGCCGGTCACCAGGTCGCGGCTGGCCATAACCTTAAGCTTTTCTTCAAACTCGGCGCTGGCGGTCTCGGCGCGAATGACCACCTGGGTGCAGGGCTCGCCGTCGTAACTGGCAGGCGAGAAGCTCAGGCGAACGGGGAAACGCTTGCCGCTGCTGTCAACGGCCTTGCAGCGCAGGTCGTTCTGGCCGCCCTGATCGTTGTGATGGCGCAGAAAATCCTTGAACGCGGTTTGATCGTCAGCATCGATCAGGCCGACCATGGGTTCGGCGGCCAGGTCATCGGCGTCTTCGTAGCCAAAGAGTTCGCTGTAGGCCCGGTTGGCGTAAATGTGCATGCCATCGTGCACGTAAGCGATGGCATCCACCGAGCTGTCGAGTAGCAACTGGCAGCGCTTTTCCGCTTCGCGCAGGTTCTGCTCGGCGATGCGTCGTTGGCGGCGTGCTTCCAGGTTGACCAGCTCGCGGTCGACAATCAGCGTCAGCAGTGCTTCGGCGTCTTGTGGCAGGGCGTCTGCCATGCCGCAGCGCAGGGCGCTGGTGCGCATGTCGATATCAATGCCGGGCTTGAGCAGAATCAGCGGTACATCCCGCGACTGCCGCTTGATCAGAGCTGCGGCGTCTTCGGCGGTCATGAAGCTGGTTTCCGGTTGGGCCAGGCACAGATCCCAGTTTTGCTGCAGACATTCCTGCAGGTCTTCGGCTGAGGTGATGCGATGGGCGCGGGTGGCGTGCCCTGCATTGCGAAGCAGGCTAACCAGACGCTCAGCGTTGTTTTGCGAGTCGTCGAGGATCAGCAGCCTGATGGCTTTTTTATCGTTGGCCATGGTCTTCCGGGGAGTGCAGGCTGCCTGACTGCGCAGCCTGTTGATATATCAGAGCACTGAATCTACAGAGACTTCCAGAGTGAGTCAAAGTCATCCTCGACAGCGATTGTCAAAGATGCGCCTTCGGTCTCAGATTGAGGCTTCTCTTCCCGTGGCTGTTCGATCAGGTGGTATTCGAACTGGCTGAAACTGCCGGTTGCGGTAACCCGATTGTTCAGGTGAGCCCGTTCCGCCTTACCGCCTTGCAGGATGCTGATCTTGCTGTTGACCTGGAAGGGCAGGCGCGGGGTGATGATGGTCGCCGGCCGGTCGATGGCGGTAACCTCGGGCAGTAGCAGGGCGCGCAGGTACTGGCTTGGCTCGCCGGTCTTGCGAATCAGTTTGGCTGCGCAGGGCGTGCAGTGGGGGGCGATAAGCTCGATACCCATCTGTGTGCCGCCGCCGCGCACCTGACGAATCCAGCGCACGACCGCGAGGCTCCAGTCCTGTTCGTTGGCTTCTTGCACGCCGAGCAATTCACCAGCCTGCAGCTGCTTGGGTACGTCCTTGGGCCAGGTCAGGCAGAAGCCGCCGGGGCTGTGGTTGACGATCGGCAGGCTGTGGATCGGGTAGGTGTCGTCGCTTTCGTCGTCACCATCGGCCTTGCTGCCGTAATCAATCTGCTCGATATTGCCGCCGCTCCACTCGACCGAGGCGCCGCCGTCAAAGGCGCCTGTCCAGCCACCTTGTTTGGAGCGCTGGGCGGTCTCGGAGAAGGGGTTCAGTTCTTCTTCCGTGGCGTCGATCATGCGCGCAAAGGCTTTGCCCGCAATGCGGAAGTGCGTGGCGCTCATGCCGATGCTGACTCGCAGCTGGCCCTGGCTCGGGATACGGTTGAACGTACGCTCGGCCAGGTCGCCCCAGGATTGGCTCACGTGCTGCAGCAGCTCGATGCCCAGGGTGCCCGGGATGTTCAGGTCGCCGGAATAGTCGTTACCTTCCAGCATGAAATTCTTGATGTTGCTGACCAGGGCTCGGGTATCCAGGCCCAGGCTGTTGTCCAAGCTTTCGCCGCGAATCAGTGATTTGTAGCGCGGCGGGCAATCCATGTCGGGGTTGATGATGAACAGCGCCTTGCTGTCATCCGGGTCAACCAGGCGGGCATGCTTGCTCCAGTCTTCGAGGGTGGCGAACAGGCGGCCCATGGCGCTCTGGCGCATCTGGTTGGGGCGCGCCGAACCCATCAGCAGCGCCACCAGGTAGCACTGCTCAATACTCAGCGGTTGCTTGTTGGCGCTTTCGGTGTCATTGACCGGGGTCTGGTGCAGCTTGCGCTTGCGAGCCATCTGATACAGCTGATGCAGTTCCAGCCAGATGCCGTCTGCGACCGGGCAGTACAGCTGGAAGGCGCGCAGCAGCGGACCGCACAGGCCGCGAATGGAGCGCTGCAGGGCAAGTGTCATCAGGGTGCTGTGGTCGCGCGACTTGATGCTGCGCTCCTGCGCCACCACGATCTTGTAGCCATTGGCCAGGTGGTTCTGCAGTGACTGCGACAGGTTCGCGACCTTGCGGGGCTTGTCTTCCAGCACGATCGACTGGCCAAGATAGTACTTGGATAGCGCTGAACAGACGTAGTGAACTTCAGGGCGAATACGCTCGAGCATAGCCAGCCGACGATCCGGGGCTACCTCGTACTGGTTCAGCTCGATCAGTCCTTGATAAAGCTGGCGGGCAGTTTCACCGATGTTGGCCTTGGGGAGGTTGGCCAGCCATTGGGTGATGCCCTTCTCGGTACCCTCGGCGAAGCTCAGGCTGCTGAGCGTTTGCTGAGGTATGCGCAAGTGCATTTTTTGCGTCGTGCTATCCATAACAGTGGTATCCAGTACATGCGTTTCCGGCCGGGCCGTGGCAGCTGTGGTGGGCTGCTCATCCGTGGCACTTGAAGGGTTCTGTCTTCTGTGAAAACACTGTAGCAGCTTAGTCCTCAACTGGCTAAGTGCAGAAGCCGAGTCGCGACCTGCCATGCGCTACTGCCAAATCCTCTGATTATTTATAGGTCATGCACCAGGTTTACGCTGACCGGAACCTTGGCGGGTTCTCCTGCGGTCTCGCGCACCAGCCTGGGTACCAGGTAGCCGGGCAAGCGCGTAAGCAAACGTCCGACCAGCTCTTGCGCCTGGTTGTCGGGCACCAGAAAGTGGCTGGCGCCGCGTACGTGGTCGAGCAAATGCAGATAATAGGGCAATACGCCACTGTCGCCTAGTGCTTCGCTCAGGGCTATCTGTGCCGACAGGGTGTCGTTGACGCCCCGCAACAGCACCGCCTGGTTGAGCAGGGTGACGCCGGCCTGGCGCAGGCGGTTGGCGGCATCGCGGGTCTGCTCGTCGAGTTCGGCTGCGTGGTTGCAGTGCCAGACCATGGTCACCGGCAGGCGCGTGCCGCACAGCGCATCGATCAGCTCGGGGGTGATGCGCTGCGGAATCACGATTGGTAGCCGAGTGTGGATGCGCAGTCTGCGCACGTGGGGGATGGCGGCGATTTCCCGGGTCAGCCAGGCCAGGCGGCGGTCGTTGGCGGCCAGCGGGTCGCCGCCGCTGTAAATGACTTCGCTGATGCTGTCGTCCTGGCGAATGTAGTCCAGCGCCGCGTCCCACTCGGCGGTGCTGAGACTGTTGTCCTGATAGGGGAAGTGGCGGCGGAAGCAGTAGCGGCAATTGACCGCGCAGCCGGCGCTGACCACCAGCAACAGGCGGCCGTGATATTTGTGGATGATGCCGGGGCGGGCGTTGCTATGCTGCTCACCCAGGGGGTCAACGACGTAGCCCGGCTGCTCATCGAGCTCAACGCCGAGCGGCAGCACCTGGCGCAGCAGCGGGTCGTTGATGTCGCCCGGGCGGATGCGCGAAAGGTAAGGCTCGGGGACGCGCAGGGCAAAGTCCCGGGCGGCAGCCAGCGTGCCTTCAAGCAGATTCGGGTCCAGTTGCAGACGGCTGAGCAGGGTGCGCGGGTCGGTGATGCTGGAGGCGAGCAGATTTTGCCAGCTGGCAGGCTCAACACGAACTGCAGAAGCATGTATCATTGGCGTTTTTCCGCGCATGGGTATCAGGGTGTCCGACTGAATGCCCCGCACGTTGTGTGGTGCGGCGCGCTTCGGATCATCCGTTTAATTGAAAGTGGGAACTTGTATGGCCAACTATTCTACCAACGAATTCAAACCGGGTCTTAAGGTGATGCTGGACGGTGATCCGTGCTCGATTCTCGAGAACGAATACGTCAAGCCCGGCAAAGGCCAGGCGTTTAACCGCGTTAAGGTCCGTAACCTGAAAACCGGTCGCGTCAACGAGCGTACCTTCAAGTCGGGCGACAGCCTGGAAGGCGCTGACGTGATGGATCGTGAAATGGAATACCTCTACACCGACGGTGAGTTCTGGCATTTCATGGCGACCGACGGCTCCTTCGAGCAGTACGGTGCGGATGAGAAGGCCGTTGGCGACTGCATGAACTGGATGAAAGAGCAGGTTGTTTACACCGTGACTCTGTTCAACGGCGCGCCGATCGCCGTGACGCCGCCGAACTTCGTTGAGCTGGAAGTCGTTGAGACCGATCCGGGCGTGCGTGGCGACACTTCTGGCGGCGGCAACAAGCCGGCCAAGTTGGTTACTGGTGCCGTGGTCAAGGTGCCGCTGTTCATCAACACCGGCGATGTGCTGAAAGTTGATACCCGCTCCAGCGAGTACGTTGGTCGCGCATAACGACTCAGATCGTTGAAGAAACCGGGGCCTGGCCCCGGTTTTTTGTGTCTGCAAATCGAGGTAAGCAACATGAGCCGAGCGTGGCAACCCAGCGCAACCATCGATGCCTTGCGCCAGCGCGCGCGCATCATCAACCAGATTCGCCAGTTTTTTACTGAGCGCGGCGTGCTGGAGGTGGATACCCCGAGCCTGTCACACGCAGCCGTGAGTGATCCGTTCCTGCATCCCTTTGCCACGGATTTTGTGCCCGAGGGCGGCGGTCAGGCCGCCACGCTGTACCTCCATACGTCACCGGAGTATCCGATGAAGCGCCTGCTGGCCGCCGGCAGTGGCCCGATCTGGCAGCTCTGCAAGGTGTTTCGTAACGGCGAGATTGGTCGCCGGCACAACCCCGAATTCAGCATGCTGGAATGGTATCGCCCCGGCTTTGATCACCATCAGTTGATGAATGAGGTCGATGCGCTGGTCTGTGCGGTACTTGAAAGCGCGCCGGCGCGCCGCATCACCTATGCCGACGCCTTTGCCGAGCATACCGGGCTGGATGTGCACGGCTGCTCTGATGCGGATCTGCAGAGGCTTGCAGCGGAGCGCTGCGGCTTTGCTGGCGAGCTGAGCCGCGACGGCTATCTCAATCTGCTGTTTGCTGAATGCGTTGAGCCGGCATTGCAGGCGCCCACCATGGTGTACGCCTTTCCGGCCTCGCAGGCGGCGTTGGCGCAAATAGTCGAGGGTGATGACCGGGTGCCGGCCGCCGCGCGCTTCGAGCTGTTTGTAAAGGGCATGGAGCTGGCGAACGGCTACTTTGAGCTGACCGACGCCGATGAGCAGTTGCGCCGATTCA
This sequence comes from Halopseudomonas pachastrellae, assembly GCF_900114765.1. Taxonomy (GTDB): domain Bacteria; phylum Pseudomonadota; class Gammaproteobacteria; order Pseudomonadales; family Pseudomonadaceae; genus Halopseudomonas; species Halopseudomonas pachastrellae. The sequence continues at coordinate 25,431 of NZ_FOUD01000012.1, read as the reverse complement.
AGGCCGACCAGGGGCAGCGTGAAGCGTTGGGCGTGCCTGCGTTGCCAATCGATTTGCCTCTGGTCGACGCTTTGCGCGCTGGTCTGCCGTCGTGCGCCGGGGTGGCGCTGGGAGTTGATCGTTTGGTGATGCTGGCGCTGGGCGCCAGCACTATTGCCGAGGTTATTGCCTTTGATGCCGGGCGGGCCTGATCAGGCGCCGCCAAGCGTACCCATTTTTTGTCCCATGCTGACCGTATCACCTGCTTTCAGGGTGTCGCTCCAGCGCGCTGCGTCCGGCCCGAAGAGTACGATGGCGGTGGAGCCCAGCTTGAAGCGGCCCATTTCTGCGCCCTTGTCCAGCTGGGGCGCAGCTTCGCCGTAACGGGTGCTGCGCAGCTGGCGGCTGGGCGGTGCGACCAGGCCGGCCCAGACGGTCTCGACTGAAGCAACGATCATGGCGCCAACCAGCACCAGCGCCATTGGGCCGGCTTCGGTATCAAACAGGCAGACCACGCGCTCGTTGCGGGCGAACAGTTCGGGTACGTTTTCTGCCGTTAACTGATTGACCGAAAACAGCTTGCCCGGCACGTAGATCATGTCTTTCAGCGTGCCGCCGAGCGGCATGTGTACGCGGTGGTAGTCGCGTGGCGACAGGTAGACGGTGGCAAACTCGCCGCCCTGAAAGACCTGAGCCTGCTGGGCATCGCCGCCCAGCAGCTCCTGTACGCTGAAGCTGTGGCCCTTGGCCTGAAAAATGCGGCCGTGCTCGATCTTGCCGAGCTGGCTGATGGCGCCGTCAGCGGGGCAGAGAATGGCGCCGGGGCTGTCGTCCAGCGGCCTGGCGTCGGGCTTAAGGGCGCGGGTGAAAAACTCGTTGAAGCTGGGGTAGGCCGTGGGGTTTTCTTCCAGCGCCTGGCTCATATCCACGTCGTAGCGTTTGACGAACCAGCTGATAAAGGGGTTCTTGACCCAGTTCCAGCGACAGTTGGCCAGCCAGCCCGCTGCGCGGGACAGCAGATGGTGCGGCAACAGGTACTGAAACAGGATAAACAGACGGTCTGACATGCGCTTTCCTCAGGATTCAACAGGAGTGTCGGGGTGGTTGCCCCACTCGGACCACGAGCCGGCGTAGGCTTTGACGCGCGGATAGCCGAGAATTTTGGCCGCCAGGTAGGTAAAGCCCGAACGGTGGTGGGTCTGGCAGTGGGTTACCACTTCCTTGTCTGGCACGATGCCCAGTTGCTGCAGCTGCTCGGCCAGATCGCTGCGCAGGCGCAGACCGCGTGTCGGGTCCATGCCCGCGGTCCATTCGAAGTTGATGGCGCCAGGGATGTGTCCGCCCTTGCTGGCCACCACCTTCTCGCCTCGGTATTCCTGCGGTGAGCGCGCGTCCCAGATGACCCGCTCGGGGTTGTTCAGGTCGGCCAGCAAGTCGCTCAGCGTGATTGTGTGATCGCGTTCGATCTCGAGTTGCAGCGCGCTGGATTCGGCCTGGTTGGGCGCTGTCTCCAGCGTCAGACCGTCAGCGATCCAGGCTTTGAGGCCGCCGTTAATGTAGCTGTATTGATGATGGCCGATGCAGTCGAGCATCCAGATAAAGCGCCCGGCCCAGCCGCCGCCCTCGTCGTCATAGACAATGTAGTGCAGGTCATCGTGGTGCCCTAGCTCGGCAAAAATTGCCTGCAGCTCTGCCATACCCGGAAGTGGACCCGGACGCGGGGCAGGAGATGTGGTGCGCGACGGGGCGAGGTGGACAGCACCCGGAATATGCCCGGCCAGGTATTGGTCGCTGCTGCACAGGTCAACCAGGCGAGTTGTGCGAGCGTCAATCGGCAGCGTCAGGTCGCGTGGTTCGATCAGTAGCGGCAAGGTGGCTTGAGCCATGGGATGGGTCTCCTGGAGTTCCGGGCCGGAAAAGGGTGAATGCTAGAGCCAGTCGTGGCGCGCCACAAGGGTTGGTCTGTCAGGCGCGGCGTTTGAATTCTACCAATGCCTTGTGCAGACACTGCGCCGTCTTGACCAGGGCCTGCTGGCGCTGCTCGCTCAGCGGGTTGCCCTGCTCACCAGAAACGAAGATCAGTGCCAGCAATTGCTGGTTGTGTGTCACCGGGGCTAAATGAAACGCCTCGGTGTAAGGGTGGCGCTGAAGCGCTGCCGGCAATTGGTTGAACTGCAGGTGACGGGCACTGACGCTGTGGCAGTGCGCGGAATTCAACCAGCGCAGCCATACGCCGTCCTTGCCTGGCCCGACCCGGCTGCCCGCCGCGAACAGCTCGGCGGGGAATCCCGCGCTGCTGCGTACAACCAATTGCCCGCTGGCACCGTGCACCAGCGCGATCCAGCTATGTTCGGCGCCGAGCCCTTCCTGCAGGGCCTGTTGGGCGCAGTCGATCACCGCGCCCAGTTGCGTGAACGGCGACGGTGTTGCGCTGAGCTGCAGGCACAAAGCGCGCCAGTGCGCCGGCCTGGCGCGGTTGCGAGCGGGTTGCTCCGGCTCGCTGCCTTGTTGCGGTAGCGTGGAAGACAGCTGCTCGATGGCGGCGGGTTGCTCGGTCCAGGGTAGCGTGGCGGCCGGCAGGCACAAGTCAGCGGTGTCAGGGTGGTATTGCAGGCGAGCGTTGTCGACGGCACTTTCGTGGCTCAGGCGCTGGGCCTTGGGGACCTCGCAGTTGAGATAGAGCGCGGCCAGTTGCTGCCAGCGCAGCGTGTGACTGGTGTACCAATTACTGTGCGCGCCGAGGGCCAGGCCGCTGGAAATCAGCACGCCATTGGCTGGCTGCGTCAGCCAGCGGTACAGTTCGCGGTCGGCGTCCAGGCGCGCCTGCTGCTCCTGAGGGTGGGCGCTGTCGCGGGCCACGTGCAGCGCCTTGACCATGGTGCGCCGGTTATCGTTTAGGGAGCGGTAGCCCTGCAGTATCCAGGGTGGTAGCCACCAGTCCTGAGCAACCAGCTGCACCAACTGAAACCCGGCGGTGGTGGTGGCAGCGATCTGGGTGCGGGTTACGCCCTCCGGCAATGCGCCACGATTTAGGCGATCCCATTGCTCAAAAAGGTGCGGCTTGAGGTAGGTCAGGGCCCAGAGCGGCGAGAGAAACAGCAGTGTTGCCAGAGACATTTCCTGCCACAGTCGCGCGATGCGGTTGGCGAACAGCCCTTGGGCCTGGCCTACAGCATGCTCGCTGATACTGAGCAGTTGACGGTAGGGGCGGGGCAACTGGTCGTGCTCAACCACGGGCAGCTCGCGCAGTAAGGTGACCAGACGTTGGGTGCCAAGCAGTGAGCAGGCCTGTTCCAGCGTCAGCACGTCGACATCGCGTTTGCGCGCCGCCTCGCCAGCCTGGCGACAGATATGCAGTGCCGCTACCGGCACGCGCATGAGCTGATGCGTCAACTCGGTAATGCTCAGCAGGTCGCTACCAAGCTGCTCGAGCAGGTGGTCGCGCTGGCCAGGGGTAATCGGTAGCACGCAGGCATTCAGCTTCTGGCGCAGATCGCCGATAACCTCTGTGTAAGCGTTGATGTCGGGGTGTGTGCTCATGCGCGTCGCGGCTTTATAATAGTCGTTTGCACGACTATACCCTGAAAGGCAGCCGTTTTGCTGCCCCGCGCTGTTTTGCGCACCTGATCGCTCGGGATGACACGGATCTATGTTGAAAATTGGTGGTTTTGTTGTAGTTATCGGCGCCGTGTTGGGTGGCTTTTTGCTGTCTGGCGGCAATATTGCGGCCCTGTGGCATCCCTTTGAAATATTGATCATCGGTGGCGCTGCCTTTGGTGCGTTTCTGGTCGCCAACAGCGGCGCCGTGGTCAAAAAGGCCATGGCCGCCGGGCCGGCCATTTTGTTTGGTCATCGCTTCAACAAGGCGTTTTATCTGGATGTGCTGGGCGTGTTGTACGAAGTGCTCAACAAGAGCCGTCGTGAGGGCATGATGGCTATCGAGGCGGATGTCGAGGCGCCGGCCGAGAGCCCTATCTTCAGCAAGTATCCGGCCATTCTCAAAGACACCCACATGACCGAGTTCATCTGCGACTATCTGCGCATCATGTCCTCGGGCAACATGGCGCCGCACGAACTCGAAGCGCTGTTTGACGTAGAGATCTCGGCCCTGAGCGAAGAGCTGCAGGAGCCCTCCCATGCTGTTACCCGGGTGGCCGACGCCTTGCCCGGTTTCGGTATCGTTGCTGCGGTGCTGGGTATTGTGATCACCATGGGTATTCTGGGTGATGCCGAGAAGGCAGAGATTGGTGAGAAGGTTGCCACCGCCCTGGTCGGGACCTTCCTGGGCATCCTTGCCGCTTATGGCTTTGTCGGGCCGTTTGCCACCGCGATGGGGCATGTCGCCCATGAAGAGGCCAATACCTACGAGGCGATCAAGATGACCCTGGTGGCCAGTGCGCAGGGGCTGCCGCCGGCGCTGGCGGTCGAATTTGGTCGCAAGTCCCTGTTGCCGGAGCATCGCCCGAGCTTTAACGAGCTGGAAGACTCGGTCAAGGGACGCTAAGCGGTGGACAATAACCAACCTATTATTGTCAAGCGGGTCACCCGCAAGGACCACGGGCACCATGGCGGCTCATGGAAAATCGCCTTTGCCGACTTTGCGGTAGCGATGATGGCCTTCTTTTTGGTCATGTGGCTGATTACGGTTGCCACCCCTGAGCAGCTGCGCAGTATCTCTGGCTACTTCAACGACCCGATCGGTTTTAACGAGGGCGGCAGTCCCTGGGCGATTGATCTGGGCGGCTCCCCTGAAGTTGCACCCCAGACCACGCTGAATCAGACCCCGCAGGAGACCGGGCAGCAAGAGGTCAGCGAGGACACCGCGCGCGAGCTGGCTGATCAGGCGGAGCGCCGGGATATGGAGATGCTGCTGCAAGAGCTGCAGAACCAGATCGACAGCGAGCCGGTGCTGCAGCGCTTCAAGGACCAGATTTTGATCGAGATTACCCAGGATGGGCTGCGTATTCAGATTGTCGATGCGGAGAATCGACCGATGTTTGCCAGCGGTAGCGCGCAGCTGCAGCCGTACTTTGAAGAGATTCTCCTGTCGCTGAGCGACACTATTGCCAAGGTCAAGAAGAAGATCAGCGTCAGCGGCCATACGGACGCCCAGCCTTATGTGGGGCGCCGCGGCTACGGAAACTGGGAGCTGTCCAGCGATCGCGCTAATGCTGCGCGTCGCACTCTGTTGGCCGCCGGCTACCCGGAGGAGCAGGTGGCGCGGGTGGTGGGGTATGCCGACTCCGCGCTGTTCAATCGCGATGATCCGCTAAGCCCGATCAACCGGCGTATCGATATCGTGGTGCTCAACCGCCATGCCGAAGAGCAGATAATGGAAGGGGCTGATGCCGACGCGCCTACGGTAGCCCCGCTTGAGCTGGAGGCAGACGCCGAGGCCTCTGCCGCCGACCAGCCCGCGCAGACCTCAGAGCTGCCTGCGTCCTCCGCACCACCGCAAGAGGAGCCCAGCGAGCCGGCAGCCCCGCAGGCACCCGTCGCCGAGGGTGAGCAACGGCGACTGAATTTGTTTGATAATGCCGAGCCGTTGCGCCGGCTGAATCAGTAGCTGTCTGCGCCGTCGTCCAGCGTCGACAGAATGTGGCGATAACTAGCCATGCGCACGGCGGAAATATCACCGTTCTCAACGGCCTGAAGCAGGGCGCAGCCCGGCTCATGCAGGTGCTGGCAGTCGCGGAAGCGGCAGTGGCCGAGAAAGGGACGAAACTCGATAAACCCTTCCAGCAGCTCCTCGTGGCTGATATGCGTCAGGCCAAACTCGCGAATACCGGGTGAGTCAATCAGGTCGCCGCCATCAGGGAAGTGAAACAGCCTGGCTGTCGTGGTGGTATGGGTGCCCTTGCCGGTGCTTTCCGACAGTGCTCCGACGCGTAGGTCCTGCCCTGGCAGCAAGGCGTTGATCAGCGATGACTTGCCCACGCCGGACTGGCCAACAAATACACTGGTATGTCCTTGCAGGTTGCTGCGCAGCTGGTCGAGCCCGTCGCCGGCGCCGGCTGACAGTAGCAGTGTTGGATAGCCCAGGCGGCTGTAGTCATCCAGCCAATGCAGCAGCTCTGCACTGTCTGCGGCTGCCGCCAGAAGGTCCGACTTGTTCATCACCAGCAGTGGCTCCAAGCCGGCCTGTTCGGCAGCCACCAGATAGCGGTCGATCAGGTTGGTGTACGGCGTGGGCAGCGGGGCAAAAACGATAATCAGCCGGTCCACATTGGCTGCTACCGGCTTCAGCTGGCCGCGCTGGTCGGGGCGGCACAGTTCGGTCTGGCGCGGCTGCTGGGCAACGATGACGCCGCCCTGCTGGTTGTCGGCGCGCCAGACGACCTGATCGCCGGTCACCAGCGAGGGCAGATTGGCTCGGCGGTAGCAGCGGCGTATCTGGCCGGCAAATTCGCCGCTGGTGGCTTCAACATCCACCTGCACGCCAAAGTGGGCGATCACCAGACCGGGCTGCTCGGGCCCCAGGTCGCCGCCTTCCAGGCTTTCTTCGGCTTTTTCGGCGCGCCGCTCTGCGCGCGCAGCGCGCTCGTCCTGAATCTTTTGAATGCGCCAGCTCTGGCGGCGGGTAAGGTGTCGTTTGGCCATGGGCTCGGAGTCTGAATAATCGGCGGCAGTTTAGCAGTTATACTGCAGCCAATGCGCGTTTCGCGCCTCCAACACTCATGCAGGAGCTCCCATGCAACACCCTGACAACCTGATCTGGATCGACCTGGAAATGACCGGCCTGGATCCGGACAACGATGTGATCATCGAAATCGCCACCATCGTGACCGACGCCGAACTCAATGTGCTGGCTGAGGGCCCGAGCCTGGCGGTCAAGCAGCCGGACGCGCTGCTCGATGGCATGGATGAGTGGAATACTCGCCAGCACGGCCAGTCCGGCCTGACCCAGCGCGTGCGCGACAGTCAGATCAGTGCGGCAGAGGCCGAGCGATTGACTATCGACTTTCTTGCCGAGTGGGTACCGGCAGGCAAATCGCCCATGTGTGGCAACAGCATCTGCCAGGATCGCCGGTTTCTCTATCGCGGCATGCCGGCGCTGGAAAAGTACTTCCACTACCGCAATCTGGATGTCTCGACTCTGAAAGAGCTGGCCTCACGCTGGGCGCCCGAGGTCAAGAACGGCTTCAAGAAACAGAGCAGTCACCTGGCGATGGACGACATTCGTGACTCGATCGCCGAGCTGCAGCACTACCGCGAGCACTTCATCAAGTATTGATGCTGTGCTGTGCCAGCGCCCAGTCCACATGCTCGCGCACCAGTGCCGAGGGGTGCGTCTGGCGCTGCTTCAGCGCCTCTATCACGTTGATGCTGCTGGTCGCGTTGCCCAGGCCGACGGCCAGGTTGCGCAGCCAGCGCTCGTGGCCAATGCGCCTGACAGGTAAGCCTTCTGTGCGCTTGAGAAAGGTGGCTTCATCCCAGCGGAACAGCTCGACCAGACTGGCCTGGTCCAGATTGTGCCTGGGCGTGAAGTCCGTCTCTTGGGTGGCTTTGGCAAATCGGTTCCAGGGGCAGACCAGCTGGCAGTCATCGCAGCCGAACACCCGGTTGCCCATGGGCTTGCGCAGGTCCTCGGGGATGGCGCCCTTGAGTTCGATGGTCAGATAGGAAATGCAGCGGCGCGCGTCCAGCACATGTGAGCCGACAAAGGCGTCAGTCGGGCAGGCAGTCAGGCAGGCGGTGCATTTGCCGCAATGCTCGGTCTGCTGTGGGGCGTCGATTGGTAGCGGCAGGTCGGTATACAGCTCGCCCAGAAAGAAATAACTGCCTGCCTTGCGGTTAATCAGCATGGTGTTCTTGCCGATCCAGCCAAGGCCTGAGCGGGTGGCAAGCGCGCGCTCCATGACCGGCGCGCTGTCGACAAAAGCGCGGTAGCCGAAGGGGCCGATCAGTGTCTCGATACGCTCGGCCAGCTGCTGCAAACGCCGGCGGATCAGCTTGTGGTAGTCGCGGCCCAGGGCGTAGCGTGAGATATAGGCGGCGTTGGGGTTGGCCAGGCGCTTGGCCATTTCTGTCTCGGTTGGCAGGTAGTCCATGCGCACCGAGAGCACTCGCCTGGTGCCGGGCACCAGCTCGTCCGGGCGGGTGCGCTTGCTGCCGTGGCTGGCCATCCATTCCATTTCGCCGTGGTGGCCGGCATCGAGCCAACGTTGCAGGTGCTCTTCGTGTTCGCCCAGTTCTGCCGCACCAATACCCAGCTGCTGAAAGCCCAGTTCGCGCGCGAGTTGGCGAATCTGCTCGGCTAGCTGCTGATAATCTGGTGTCTGGGGAGTCATGGCGGCTGGGGCTGGTTGACAGGCTTCCCTATAATTGTGCCAGACCTCAAGGGAGCCTATCCATGCTCGCATCACTACCCCCTGTGCTTTATTCCCGTGACCAGACCCGAGCGCTGGACGCAGCGCTGATTGCTGGCGGCATTGCCGGGCTGGAGTTGATGCAGCGCGCCGCCGCAGCCGCTTGGAGTGCAGTGCAGCAGCGCTGGTCGCGGCAGCGCCGCATGACAGTGCTCTGTGGGGCCGGGAATAACGCGGGTGACGGCTACCTGCTGGCGTGTCTGGCGCAGGCTGCCGGCTGGCAGGTGTCGATCTTCACGCTATCCGCGCCGGAGCGCTTGCAGGGCGATGCGGCACTGGCCTGGCGCCAGGCAAGAGATGCGGGCATCGAGATCACGCCCTGGCAGGCCGATAACGAGCTGGCCGGCGTGTTGGTCGATGCCATGCTGGGGACCGGCCTGCAAGGCGCGGTGCGGGCGGGCTATGTGGCGGCGATTGAGGCAATCAACCGCGCCGGTGGTCCGGTATTGGCGCTGGATATCCCCAGCGGCCTGGATGCGGACTGTGGTGTGCCGTGGGGCGCGGTGGTGCAGGCTGCGATGACGGTAACCTTTATCAGTGTCAAACCGGGGCTGCTGACCGGGCAGGGGCCAGACTGCTGCGGTGAGCTGTTGTTTGCGCCCTTGGTTGATGCCCTGCCGGACAGCGTGCCGGCGACCTTGGAACACCTGTTGTCGGAGCGCTGGCAGGACTGTCTTGCGCCGCGTGCCCGGTCTGCTCATAAGGGGCGCTTTGGGCACCTGGTGCTGGTAGGTGGTGGCCCAGGGATGGGTGGCGCAATTATGCTGACGGCCGAGACGGCGCTGCAATCGGGTGCGGGCAAGGTTAGTGTGGCGACCGCACCTGAACATGTCGCGCCCCTGCTGGCGCGGCATCCGGAGGTCATGGTGCACGGTCTGGCGGACGCGGCGGAGCTGGGCGCGCTGGTGCAGCAGGCCGATGCGCTGGTGGTGGGGCCGGGGCTGGGGCGCTCTGCCTGGGCTCAGCAGTGTCTGGCCGTCTGTCTTGCGGCAGACACGCCGCGGGTGTTTGATGCTGATGCGCTGAATCTGCTGGCGCTTATGCCCAAGCCGCCGGCGCTGGGTGAACTGTCTGTGGTTACACCACATCCAACCGAGGCGGCGCGCCTGTTGGGCTGTGCCACGGCAGATATTTCCCAGGATCGTCTGCGGGCGGTCCTGCACCTGGTCGAGCTGCTTGGTTGTCACGCGGTGCTCAAGGGGGCCGGTTCGCTGGTTGCCAGCCCGGCATCGGCAGGGCTGCTGCCGGCGTTGTGCAGTGCAGGCAATCCGGGCATGGCCGTCGGCGGGATGGGTGATGTGCTGTCGGGCTTGCTGGGTGCGTTATTGGCTCAGCGCGTTCCCGCTGCGCAGGCGGCGCGGTATGCTGTGCTGGTGCATGCACAGGCCGGTGATCACCTGGCGCAGAAGGTTGGCGAAGTCGGTCTGATGGCGAGCGAAATGGCGCCGGTCATACGCGGTGTCTTGAATCAACGGGGAGTGGTATGAAGCTGGAATTACTGGCCAACGGCGACGACGCCATGGTCGATCTGGGCGCGCAGATTGCAAAGGCGCTGGAGGGGCGAGGTATCGTCTATCTGGAGGGCAATCTGGGTATGGGCAAGACCACGCTCAGTCGCGGCATCATTCGCTCTTTCGGTCACACCGGGGCGGTCAAAAGCCCCACTTACACGCTGGTTGAACCCTACGAGTTTGGGTCGGTCAATGTATATCATTTTGATCTGTATCGACTGGCCAGCCCTGAAGAACTGGAATTTCTGGGAGTGCGCGACTATTTCGATGGCGACAACCTGTGCCTGGTCGAGTGGCCAGAGAAGGGCGCTGGCGCTTTGCCAAGGCCAGACCTGACCATTACCATTGACGCCGTGGGCGCGGGGCGGCGTTTGACGCTGACCGGGGTCAGCCCGCACGGCCAGGCAAGCTGCCAACGGATTCAACAACTGCGGAGTGAAGGCTAGCGTGATACGCATGACCGGGGGGAAACGCCAGCTGCCTCTGCTGGGAGTGGTGGTGCTCGTCAGTCTGCTTGCGCAATGGGCGCAGGCTGCTGACATCGAGAGCGTGCGCCTGTGGCGTGCGCCGGACAACACGCGGCTGGTGTTTGATCTGAGTGGGCCGGCTGAACATACCCTGTTCACCCTGTCCAACCCCGAACGTATCGTCATCGACATCAGTAACGCCAGGCTGACCGCCAATACCGGTGGGCTTGAGCTGGACAATACGCCGCTCACCGGGCTGCGCTCGGCACCGCGTGACGGTGGTGATTTGCGCGTAGTGCTGGATCTGTCCGAGGCGGTGAACCCCAAGAGTTTTGTCTTGCCGCCCAACCAGCAGTATGGCGACCGGCTAGTGGTCGATCTTTTTGATCAGAGCCCGCGCCGGGCTGGCAGCCTGCCTACGCCCAGTGAGCCCACTGCGTCCCCGTTACCGCAAACCCCGACCCGCTCCGCCAGTGAAGCCGGCGACCGTGACGTGATTGTTGCCATCGATGCCGGTCACGGCGGCGAAGATCCGGGCGCGATTGGCCACGGCGGTGCGCGCGAGAAAGAAGTCGTGCTGGCGATTGCGCGTGATCTCAAGCGTCTGATCGACGCCGAACCGGGTTTCCGTGGCGAGCTGGTGCGCACCGGTGATTACTTCATCCCTCTGCGTCGGCGCACCGAAATTGCCCGTCAGCACAACGCCGACCTGTTCGTTTCCATTCACGCCGATGCGTTCACACGGGCCAGCGCCAATGGCGCCTCCGTATTTGCCCTGTCTGATCGTGGCGCGACCTCTGAAACCGCACGTCTGCTGGCTGATCGGGAGAACCGCTCCGACTTGATCGGTGGTGTGGGTGGCGTCAGTCTGGACAACAAGGATCAGGTGCTTGCCAGCGTGCTGCTGGACCTGTCGATGACCGCCACGCTGTCGGCCAGTCTGGACGTGGGGCAGCAGGTGCTGTCCTCGGTTGGCCAGATCAACCGATTGCACAAGCCCCGGGTGGAGCAGGCCGGCTTTATGGTGCTGAAGTCGCCGGACATTCCCTCGATTCTGGTGGAAACCGGGTTTATCTCCAACCCGGGAGAAGCGCGCAAGCTGGTCACTCGCGATCACCAGCAATCCATGGCGCGTGCCATCTTTACGGGTGTAAAAGGGTACTTCCATCGCAACCCGCCGCCGGGCACCCGTGTGGCTGCCATGAAGGCCGAGGGTCGCCTGGCGCAGGGGCCCCGCGAGCACACAGTGCGTCGGGGTGACAGCCTGTCGGCCATTGCCAATATCTATCAGGTGTCGCTGGCCAGTCTGCGCGATGCCAATGACCTTTCCTCCGACCGCATTCGTGTTGGCCAGGTACTCAAGGTGCCGGCCGGCAGTGTGCTGGTCCAGAACGAACGCTGATATGTCTCGCATTCAACTGCTTAGCCCGCGTCTGGCCAACCAGATCGCGGCAGGGGAGGTCGTTGAACGGCCTGCCTCCGTTATTAAGGAACTGTTGGAAAATAGCCTGGACGCCGGTGCCAAACGTATCGATATCGACGTAGAGCAGGCGGGCGTCAAGCTGCTGCGGGTGCGCGACGATGGTTCGGGTATCGAGCAGGATGACCTGCCGCTGGCGCTGTCGCGCCATGCCACCAGCAAGATTCGTGATCTGGATGATCTCGAGGCTGTTGCCACGCTGGGCTTTCGCGGTGAAGCGCTGGCCTCGGTCAGTTCGGTATCCCGGCTGACGCTGACGTCTTGCCCCGAGGGTGCGGACCAGGCCTGGCAGGTGGAGACCGAAGGGCGCGACATGGCGCCCAGCGTGCGGCCTGCTGCGCACCCGCGCGGCACCACCGTCGAGGTGCGGGATCTGTTTTTCAACACACCGGCGCGGCGCAAGTTTCTGCGTACCGAGAAAACCGAGTTCAGCCACCTGGAAGAAGTCGTCAAGCGCCTGGCGCTCTCGCGCTTTGATGTGGCATTCAACCTGCGGCATAACGGCCGCCCGGTGCTGGGGCTGCCGCCGGCGCAAACCGAGCAGGAGGCGCGCCGGCGGGTTGCCAGTGTCTGCGGCCCGGCCTTTGTCGAGCAGTCGCGGCAGATCGACAGTGAGCGCAGTGGTCTGCGCCTGTGGGGCTGGGTCGGCCTGCCTACGTTCTCACGTAGTCAGGCGGATTTGCAGTACTTCTTTGTCAACGGGCGGATGATCAAGGACAAGCTGGTGGCCCACGCGGTGCGCCAGGCCTACCGTGATGTGTTGTTCAACGGTCGTCATCCAACCTTTGTGTTGTTTATGGAGCTGGACCCGGCAGTGGTGGATGTGAATGTGCATCCGACCAAGCACGAGGTGCGCTTCCGTGATGGCCGCATGGTGCACGATTTTCTCTTCAGCACGCTTTACCGCGCCCTGGCCGACCAGCGGCCGGGCGACCAGGCTGAAGGTGACGAAGCGCCCGTTCCGGGAGCGGCGCCGGTCAGTCAGCCAACCGTATCCGGGTTGGATGCCGGGGTCTTTTCCGGCCAGCAGCGCATGGCGCTGAATGAGGCGCCGGCAACCTGGAATGCAACGCCAGCGAGTGCCTATGTGCCGCCAGCCGCACCGCCGGCCGGGGCTGCGGCAGCCTACGCCGGGCTCTATGGCAGCGCCAGCGCGCCGGCACAAAGCCTGCCGGCAGCGGTTGAAGGTGAGGATGTGCCGCCGCTGGGTTATGCGGTTGCACAGTTGCACGGGGTTTATATCCTGGCTGAAAACGCCGCCGGCATGGTCATCGTCGACATGCATGCAGCCCACGAGCGGATTACCTACGAGCGCCTGAAACAGGCAATGGATCAGGAGGGGCTGCGCAGTCAGCCGCTGCTGGTGCCGGCCAGCATGGCAGTGAGTCAGCGTGAAGCTGATTGTGCGGATGAACATGCCGCCTGGTTTCAAAAACTGGGCATGTCGCTGCAGCGCATGGGGCCGGAAACGCTGGCCATTCGTGAAGTGCCGTCGCTGCTGCGCCAGGCTGATGCCGAGCCGCTGGTGCGCGATGTGCTGAGTGATCTGCTGGAATATGGCAGCAGCGATCGTATTCAGGCACACCTGAATGAGTTGCTGGCGACCATGGCCTGCCACGGCTCGGTACGAGCCAATCGCCGCTTGACCCTGGCGGAAATGAACGCGCTGCTGCGCGATATGGAACATACCGAGCGCAGTGGTCAGTGTAACCACGGGCGCCCGACCTGGACCCAGCTGAGCATGCCCGAGCTCGACAAGCTGTTTTTGCGGGGGCGCTGATGTCCGCAGTCTCCGGCACTTCAGCGTTGCCGCCGCTGGTCTGTCTGATGGGGCCCACCGCCTCGGGCAAGACGGATTTGGCAATGTACCTGTACGACCAGTTTCCCTGTGAGCTGGTCAGCGTCGATTCGGTGCTGGTGTACCGTGGCATGGATATCGGGTCGGCCAAGCCTGATGCGCAAACGTTGCAGCGTTATCCGCATCACCTGATCGATATGCTCGACCCGGCCGAGCCTTATTCGGCAGCAAGGTTTCGTGATGATGCCCTGGCGCTGATACAGGATATTACCGCGCGTGGCCGCGTGCCGCTGCTGGTGGGCGGCACCATGCTGTATTTCAAGGCGCTGGCCGGTGGCCTGGCCAGTATGCCGTCGGCGGATCCGGTGGTGCGTGCGCGGATTGAGGCAATGGCTCTGGAACAGGGCTGGCCGGCGGTTCATGCGGCGCTGGCGCAGGTTGATCCGGCTTCGGCTGAGCGCATTCACCCCAACGATCCGCAGCGGATTTCCCGTGCCTATGAGGTATTTCTTGGCAGCGGGATTACACTGACTCAATGGCATGAGCGTCAGCACGCAGAAAAAGCCGCGGATCAGACGCCCGGCAGCGGTGTTTTACCTTATACTGTGCGCTATCTGGCGGTTGCTCCTCGAGAGCGCTCGGTACTGCATGAGCGAATTGCAGAACGTTTTTCGCTGATGTTGCAACAAGGGCTGATTTCCGAGGTCGAAGCACTGCACGCACGTGGCGATCTGGACGTCAGCATGCCCTCGATCCGGGCGGTCGGTTATCGACAGGTCTGGGATTATCTCGAAGGGCGCCTGAGTTACGAGCAGATGCACGAGCGAGGTGTCATCGCAACGCGCCAGCTAGCCAAGCGTCAGTTTACCTGGTTGCGCGGCTGGAATGAGCCGATTGAGTGGCTTGACAGTCTCGACCCGAAAAGATTCGAGCGGGCCTTGAAAGTGCTGCAGACGGCCTCATTATGAGGCTTCGACGCTTCTGCAAGCTGTGCTTGTGCAGTAACGGTGCCTGCTCGTCTTTTGGATAATGGACAGGCCGGCCGATTCGCATTCAAATAATGCTCAAAAATATACGGTTTCCATAAAAGGAGTGAGGCAATGTCAAAAGGGCATTCACTACAAGACCCTTACCTGAACGTTCTGCGTAAGGAACGTGTTCCGGTATCCATCTATCTGGTCAACGGCATCAAGCTGCAGGGGCAGATCGAATCTTTCGACCAGTTTGTCATTTTGCTGAAGAACACTGTCAGCCAAATGGTCTACAAGCACGCTATTTCCACTGTTGTTCCCGGTCGCCCCGTGCGCCTGCCGACACAGCCCGGTGCTGACGAGGCCGAGGCCGGCAATCCCTGATGATGCAGGAGGCCTGATTGTTTTTTGAGCGCCATGAGGGGGGTGAACGTGCGATTCTTGTTCACCTCGAAGGTCTGGACGAGCAGCGCCAGGAAGATCCGCAGGAATTTATCGAACTGGTACGGTCTGCCGGCGCTGAAAATGCAGGTTTCCTGACCATTTCCCGTCACCAGCCCACCCCGCGTTTTCTCATCGGTAGCGGTAAGGTCGACGAGCTGCGGGCGCTGGTCAAGGCCAGCGAAGGCGAGCTGGTCATCTTCAATCACACCCTGACCCCCAGCCAGGAGCGCAATCTTGAGCGCGAACTGGAGTGCCGGGTCATTGATCGTACCGGTCTGATCCTGGATATCTTCGCCCAACGTGCGCGTACCCACGAGGGTAAGCTGCAGGTTGAACTGGCTCAGCTCGATCACCTCAGCACGCGCCTGGTGCGTGGCTGGACCCACCTTGAGCGGCAAAAGGGCGGGATTGGTCTGCGCGGCCCGGGTGAAACCCAGCTGGAGACCGACCGTCGCCTGTTGCGGGTGCGTATCAAGCAGATCACCAAGCGCCTTGAGAAGGTGCGCAGTCAGCGTGATCAGGCGCGTCGCGCCCGCCGCCGGGCAGAAATCCCGGTGGTTTCGCTGGTCGGCTACACCAACGCGGGCAAATCAACGTTGTTCAACACCCTGACGGTCTCCGAGGTGTACGCGGCCGACCAGTTGTTCGCGACCCTTGATCCGACCTTGCGGCGCATCGACCTGGCCGACATCGGGCCGGTGATTCTGGCCGATACCGTAGGTTTTATCCGTCACCTGCCGCACAAGCTGGTCGAAGCGTTTCGCGCGACCCTGGAAGAGTCCAGTCAGGCTGACTTGTTGTTGCATGTGATTGATGCCGCCGACGAGGAACGCGAGTCCAATGTCGACCAGGTGCATCACGTGCTTGGTGAGATCGGTGCCCTCGAGTTGCCGATGCTTGAGGTGTACAACAAGATCGATCTGATTGACGGCTTCGAACCGCAGATCCAGCGTGATGAAGACGGCGTGGCGGTGCGCGTCTGGATTTCGGCGCAGCAGGGGCGAGGTCTGGACCTGCTGGCGCAGGCCATTGCTGAGCGGCTGGGTGATGATATCGTGCAGGAGCGGATTCAGCTCGACTATGCCGAGGCTCGGTTGCGCGCCCAGTTCTATGCCGCCGGTGCGGTGCTGGGGGAGCAAATTGGCGAAGATGGCCGGCAGCAGCTGGAAGTGCGCCTGCAGCGCAGCGATTTCAATCGCCTGCTCAAGCGCGAAGGCTGGCAGCCGGAGCAGTTTCTGCAGCAACATACTTTGCAATGAAAGCGGGGGAGGCGGGTTCGCGTCCCCTGTCAGGTTTACGGTAGGATTGCACCCTGTTTCGGGTCGCTGGCGGCCCGGGCTTTGATTGGTTACAGATAACGGAGAACGCTATGGCCTGGAATGAGCCTGGTGGCGGCAACAATTCTAATGACCAGGATCCCTGGGGCAGTGGCGGTAATGGCGGCGGCGGTGGAAATCGCGGCGGCAAGCAGGGTCCACCTGACCTGGACGAGGCGCTGCGCAAGCTGCAGGACAGCCTGAACAACCTGTTCGGCTCGGGTAGGCGCAGCAACCGAAACGGCGGTTCTGGCGGCAGCAGCACTGGTGGCGCGGGTATTCCCGGCTGGATGTGGGCGCTGGGCCTGGTGCTGATTCTCGGCTTCTGGGTATTCAAGGCCGTTTATATGGTCAATGAGCAGGAGCAGGCGGTCGTTCTGCGCTTTGGTGAGTATCACCGCACCGTCGGTCCGGGTCTGCACCTGTACTTCCCCCCGATCGAGAAGAAGTTCCAGCGTAACGTGACGCAGGTACGTTCCTATCGTCAGCAGGGTCAGATGCTGACCGAAGACGAGAACATCGTTGAAGTGCCGGTCGCGATTCAGTACCGCATCTCCAATCTCGAGAACTTTGTGCTCAAGGTCGAAGATCCTGAGACCAGTTTGCGTCATGCCACTGAAAGTGCCGTGCGCCACGTTGTAGGCTCCACGCCGATGCACCAGGTGCTGACCGAGGGGCGTGAGCAGATGGCGGTTGAAGTCACCGAGCGTCTGCAGCGTTATCTGGATAGCTATAACACCGGCATCGCGGTGACTCAGGTAAACATCGAGAACGCCCAGGCGCCGGCCGAGGTGCAGGATGCGTTTGATGACGTTATCCGTGCCAAGGAAGACGAGGTGCGTGCGCGCAACCAGGCCGAAGCCTACGCCAATGGCGTGATTCCGGAAGCCCGCGGTCGGGCCCAGCGGATGCTGGAAGAGGCCAATGGTTATCGCGATGAAGTCGTTGCCCGCGCCGAGGGTGAGGCGAGACGCTTTGATCTGCTGCTGGAGCAATACGTGTTAGCACCTGAGGTGCTGCGCGAGCGCATGTACATCGAGGCCATGCAGAATGTTCTGAGCAACACCAGCAAGGTGCTGGTCGCTGGTGGGGAGGGCAGCAACAATCTGCTGTACCTGCCGCTCGACAAGCTGATGAGCCAGAGTGGTAGTGGTTCATCCAGCAGCTCGTCCTCTGGTGTACCGCCGATTGTGTCGAGTGATTCGTCCGCCCGTACGCCTGCTTCGCAGCAGCGTGATCTGCGCTCCAGGGAGTCCCGCTGATGAGTAACAAATCACTGTTTGGATTGATTGTGCTGCTGGCCGCGGTCATCGTTGGCTGGAACAGCTTCTTCGTAGTCGATCAAACCGAGCGCGCGATTGTGCTGCAGTTCGGTAAGGTGGTGAAGAACGATGTGCCGCCGGGTCTGCACTTCAAACTGCCGTTTGTGCAGGAGGCGCAATCCTTTGACGGTCGTCTGCTGACGCTGGATACCGCTACTCAGCGCTATCTGACGCTGGAGAAGAAGGCGCTGATGGTGGATTCCTACGCCAAGTGGCGCATCGCTGATGTGCAGCGCTTCTACACCGCGACCTCCGGTCTGCGTGCCATCGCTGAAGAGCGTCTGTCGCGCCAGCTGGAATCGGGTCTGCGCAACGAGGTGGCGCGCCGTACTCTGCACGAGGTTGTGTCCGGTGAGCGCGATCAGCTTATGGCTGACATCACGGCTACCCTGGATGAAAACGCCCGTCGCGAGCTAGGTATCGAGGTGCTAGATGTGCGGGTCAAGGCGATTGATCTGCCGGCCGAGGTAAACCGCAGCGTATTCGATCGCATGAGTACCGAGCGTGAGCGTGAGGCGCGTGAACATCGCGCCAAGGGTGCCGAGCTGGCCGAGGGGATTCGCGCCGATGCTGATCGTCAGCAGCGCGTGATCGTTGCCGAGGCGTTCCGTGAGTCCGAGAAGATTCGCGGTGATGGCGATGCGCAGGCGGCAGCGATCTATGCTGAGGCCTATAACAAGGACCCGGAGTTTTACTCCTTCTCGCGTAGTCTGCAGGCGTACCGTGAGAGCTTTGCCAACAAGTCCGATATGCTGGTGTTGGACCCGGAAAGCGAGTTCTTCAAGTATATGCAGGCTGATCCGCTGCAACGCTGAGTGCCTTGGCTCCGAAAGACGGGCTACCCTTGGGTAGCCCGTTTTGCTGTCTGGGCTGGTGATGGGTGGCTGCGGATTTGCGCAGGTGCTGGCCGCGCAAAACGTGGTACACTTGCGCAGCCGGGAAATCCCGGCTTTTTTGTGACCGGTCCACGCTGCTTGACGCGCTGGCAGAGGTGGTGCTGACGGGGGCGGGCATGTTGCAGGAAATCTTGACGGCACTCTGTCTGGTGCTGGTAATCGAGGGCATACTGCCCTTTCTGATGCCGGCGCGCTGGCAGCGTCTGCTGGGTGGTATCGCCGAGCTGGGTGTGCGTCAGATAAGGCTGGCAGGTCTTGCCAGTATGTTGATCGGGACCTTGTGCCTGTATCTGGTTCGCTAGGTGTCTGAGCGTCACGCAGAGGCTCGGCACCCTGTATGAAAGGTTTAAAAAATGCCTAGTGTAGATCGCTGGCTGTTGCCTGACGGCATCGACGAAGTGCTGCCCCGTGAGGCGGTACGTATTGAAACAGCTCGTCGACAGCTGCTGGATCTGTTCTCCCGTTGGGGGTATGACTTGGTCATCACCCCGCACATCGAATACCTCGAATCGCTGCTCACTGGCGCTGGCCATGATCTTGAGCTGCAAACTTTCAAAATGATCGATCAGCTATCCGGGCGCATGCTTGGCCTGCGCGCCGACATCACGCCGCAGGTTGCGCGTATCGATGCGCACACGCTGGGCGCCGAGGGGCCGTCGCGTCTGTGCTACTGCGGTAGCGTGCTGCATACGCGTCCGCGGGCGCTGTCCACCTCGCGCAGTCTGATCCAGCTGGGGGCTGAGCTGTATGGCGACGCCTCCAGTGCCAGCGACATCGAAGTTATCTCCCTGATGCTCGAGACCCTGGCGCTGTGCCGTGTCGAGGGTGTGCATCTGGATATCGGGCACGTCGGCATCTATCGCGGCCTGATTCAGGCGGCCGGGGTAGATGAGTCGACCGAAAGTGCGCTGTTCGATGCCCTGCAGCGCAAGGCCGTTGACGAGGTGGCCGAGTTGGCTGGTTCGCTTGAGCAGGCCTCGTTGGGCGCCATGCTGTGCAGTCTGGTTGAGCTGTCCGGTGGGGTTGAGGTGCTTGATCGCGCCCACGCGCTGCTCGACGGCGCGCCTGAGGCGGTTATGGCTGCGCTGGATGATCTGGCTGAAGTGGCGCAGGTGTTGGCGCGCAACTACCCTGATGTGCCGCTGTATTTCGACCTGGGTGAATTGCGTGGCTACCATTACCACACGGGCGTGGTGTTTGCCGCCTTTGTGCCGGGGCTTGGCCAGAGTGTCGCCCAGGGTGGTCGTTATGACGATATCGGTAGCGACTTTGGGCGTGCGCGCCCGGCTACCGGTTTCTCGACCGATTTGCGCTTTCTCGTTCAGCGCGGCCAGATCGCTGGTGCCGAGCCGGTTGCGGCTATCTGGGCGCCCTATAGCGCCGAAGCTGGCCTGCAGCAGGCCGTGGCTGAGCAGCGCGCAGCAGGGCAGCGCGTGATTTTAGCGCTGCCAGGGCAGGCGGATAGTGAAGCGATGACCCACGGTTGTGACCGTGTGTTGACCTGGCGTGACGGCCGTTGGCAGGTCGTTCAACTGAATTCGTGATTAGACGGCCGCAAGGCCATTTCAATTCTAGTGAGGCATGGGCTGAACATGGGTAAGAATGTTGTCATCCTGGGGACCCAGTGGGGCGATGAGGGTAAGGGCAAGATCGTTGACCTGCTGACCGATCAGGTCGCGGCGGTGGTGCGTTATCAGGGCGGCCATAACGCCGGCCACACGCTGGTGATCGATGGTGAGAAGACCGTGCTGCACCTGATCCCATCCGGGATTCTGCGCGACAACGTCCAGTGCTTTATCGGTAACGGCGTGGTGCTGTCTCCCGAGGCGCTGCTGAAGGAGCTGACCGAGCTGGAAAGCAAGGGTGTTCCGGTTCGCGAGCGTCTGCGCATCAGCCCGGCCTGTCCGCTGATCCTGCCGTACCACGTTGCGCTGGACCAGGCCCGCGAGCTGGCTCGTGGCGAGGCCAAGATCGGCACCACCGGTCGCGGTATCGGTCCAGCCTACGAAGACAAGGTGTCGCGTCGGGGTCTGCGCGTGGCTGACCTGTTCCACCGTGAGCGCTTTGCCGCCAAGCTGGGTGAGGTGCTGGATTATCACAACTTCGCCCTGCAGCATTACTACAAGGTCGAGCCGATCGACTTCCAGAAGACGCTGGATGAGGCGATGGAGTACGCCGAGTGGCTGGCGCCGTTGATGACCGATGTTACCGCGCGTTTGCATGAGCTGCGCCGCGAAGGTGCCAACATCATGTTCGAGGGCGCTCAGGGTTCGCTGCTCGATATCGACCACGGCACCTATCCCTTCGTGACCAGCTCCAACACTACCGCCGGCGGTACTGCCACCGGGTCGGGCTTTGGTCCGCTGTATCTGGACTATGTGCTGGGCATCACCAAGGCCTACACCACCCGTGTTGGCTCCGGTCCGTTCCCGACCGAGCTGTTTGACGAGGTGGGTAGCCGTCTGGCCGAGCGTGGTCACGAGTTTGGCTCTACCACCGGGCGCGCACGCCGTTGCGGCTGGTTTGATGCGGTTATTCTGCGTCGGGCCATCGAGATCAACAGCATCAGTGGTCTGTGCCTGACCAAGCTGGACGTGCTGGATGGCCTGGATGTGATCCGTATCTGTGTGGGTTACCGTAATGCTCAGGGCGATGTGATCGAAGCGCCAACCGATGCCGACAGCTACATTGGCCTGGAGCCGGTGTACGAGGACATGCCGGGCTGGCAGGAGTCCACGCTGGGCGTGAAAACGCTGGAAGGGCTGCCGGCCAACGCGCAGGCCTACATCCGCCGTATCGAAGAGTTGGTGGGTGCGCCCATCGATATCATTTCGACCGGCCCGGATCGTAATGAAACAGTGATTCTGCGCCAGATTTTCCAGGGCTGAGTACTGCTGTTGAAAAAGGCGCTCTTCGGGGCGCTTTTTTTATGCCTGGGCTTTGTGTGGGGGAGGGGGCGAACATCAGGCATAAAAAAACCGAGCGCATGGCTCGGTTCTTTTACGAAATTGGTGCCCAGGAGAAGACTCGAACTTCCACGACCGTGAGGTCACTAGCACCTGAAGCTAGCGTGTCTACCAATTTCACCACCTGGGCGATTTCTTTAAGCTGAAAAAACCGAGCAGCTGCTCGGTTTTTTCTGAATTGGTGCCCAGGAGAAGACTCGAACTTCCACGGCCGTAAGGCCACTAGCACCTGAAGCTAGCGTGTCTACCAATTTCACCACCTGGGCATGTCATCTGGAGCTGCTATGCTGAACCGGAGCTCACTGCGATAGCTGTTTCCTGTTGACGGCGCGAATCTTAGATAGTCGTAGCGGACTTGTAAACCCCTGACGTGAAAAAAATTATCCTGCAAACAGGTGCATGTGGCATTGATTTTCGGTTCAATAGGCGCCTATGACGAAAAAGACCAAATCTCCCGGTTCGACCTCCCGGTCGACCACATCCAACGCTTCCCCCAACTCCGCTGTGTCGTCTGACTGGAGTCAGATGGACCCTGAGGCGCGGCGCGAAGCAGAAAAGTATGACAACCCCATTCCCAGTCGCGAGCTGATCCTTCAGCTGCTGGAGAATCGTGGCGCGCCGGCGACGCGCGCCCAGCTGCAGCAGGAGTTCGGGCTGCAGGACGAAGAAAGTATCGAGGCTCTACGCCGACGCCTGCGCGCCATGGAGCGTGACGGTCAGGTGATCTACACGCGGCGCGGTGCCTACGCACCAGTCGACAAGCTGGACCTGATCCCCGGACGGGTTCAGGGGCATCGTGACGGTTTCGGCTTTCTGGTGCCGGACGACGGCGGTGAAGACCTGTTCCTCGGCCCCTCGCAGATGCGCCTGGTATTTGATGGCGACCGCGTTCTCGGGCGTGTCACCGGCGTAGATCGCCGTGGCCGTAGCGAAGGTGCGGTTGTCGAGGTGATAGCCCGTGCCCACGAGATTCTGGTGGGGCGCTATTACGAAGAAAACGGCATCGGCTTTGTGGTTGCTGACAACGCCCGCATTCAGCATGACGTGCTGATTGCGCCGAACGCCAAGGGCGGCGTCAAGCACGGCCAGTACGCCGAGGTGCGCATCACCCAGTGGCCGACCATGAGTCGTCAGGCCCAGGGTGAGGTGATTGAAGTGGTTGGCGACTACATGGCGCCAGGCATGGAAATCGAAGTCGCGCTGCGCAGCTACGACATTCCCAGCGAATGGCCCGATGCAGTCATCAAGGAAGCTGAGCGCCTGAAGGATCACGTGGTCGAGAAGGACAAGCTCAAGCGTGTCGACCTGCGCCACCTGCCGCTGGTCACCATTGACGGTGAAGACGCCCGCGACTTTGACGATGCGCTCTATTGTGAGCCGCACAAGGCCAGTGGCTGGCGGCTGTTCTCCGGTGGCTGGAAGCTCTACGTTGCCATCGCTGACGTGTCGCACTACGTGCCGGTCGGCTCGGCGCTGGACGAAGAGGCCGAGCTGCGTGGCACCTCGGTGTACTTCCCCAGTGAAGTGATCCCCATGCTGCCGGAGGCGCTGTCCAACGGCTTGTGCTCGTTGAATCCGCATGTTGATCGCCTGGCAATGGTCTGTGAGATGACTATCTCCAAGACCGGTGAGCTGACCGACTTCGAGTTCTACGAAGGGGTGATCCACTCCCACGCGCGGCTGACCTACAACAAGGTCTCCAGCATGCTGGAGCAGCCGCGCAGCCGTGAAGGCAAGGCGCTGCGCGATGAGTATGCCGAGGTGCTGCCGCACCTGGAGAACCTGTACGAGCTTTACAAGGCCCTGGCCAAGGCGCGGCAGGGGCGTGGCGCGATTGATTTCGAGACCACTGAAACCCGTATGGTCTTTGGTGAAGATCGCAAGATCGTCGAGATTCGCCCGACCACGCGCAATGATGCTCACAAGATTGTTGAAGAGTGCATGCTCTGCGCCAACGTGGCTACTGCGCGTTTCCTGCAGGAGCTTGAGTTGCCCGGTCTGTACCGCGTGCACGATGGCCCGCAGGCCGAGAAGGTGGAGCGCCTGCGCGAGTTTCTCAACTCCCAGGGCTTGAGTCTGACGCGCAAGAAGGGTGTGCCGACGCCGGAAGATTACGCGGCGGTGCTGGCCAAGGTGCAGGGGCGCCCTGATGCCCAGCTGATTCAGACGGTCATGCTGCGCTCGCTTAGCCAGGCGGTCTACAGCCCGGACAATGCCGGCCACTTTGGTCTGAATTACGAGGCCTATACCCACTTTACCTCGCCGATCCGGCGTTATCCGGACTTGCTGGTGCATCGCGCCATTCGCAGTGTGATCCGCTCGCGTCGCAAGACCGATCTGGTTCGCCGTGCCGGTGCCGGTGTGATGCCGAAGGGGCGCATCTACCCGTACGACCATCAGCGTCTGGCCGAGCTGGGCGAGCAGTGCTCGCAGAACGAGCGCCGGGCGGATGAGGCGACCCGTGATGTGGTCAGCTGGCTCAAGTGCGAATTCATGCAGGATAAGGTGGGCGAAAGCTTTGACGGTCTGGTCACCGCTGCCACCAGCTTTGGTCTGTTTATCGAGCTGACCGATATCTACGTCGAGGGCTTGCTGCACGTCACAGCGCTGCCGGCCGATTACTACGTGTTTGATGCGGTGCATCACGCGCTGGTTGGTGAGCGCTCCGGCAGGCGCTTCCGTCTTGGTGATCCGGTACGTGTGCAGGTCGCCCGGGTGGATCTGGATGATCGCAAGATCGACTTTGAAATGGCCGCAGACACCCCGCAGCCGGCGGCTGCAGAGCGTCAGGTGTCCGCCAGTCGGGCAATGCGTGAAAAGCTGCTGGCAGATGCCCGCCGCGCCGCAGGTGAGTCGGAGCCGCGCAGTAAAGGGCGCTCTGGCTCCGGCGCTGGCAAGGCGCCGGCAAGCAAGGGTAAGGGCAAGTCGGCCAAGCCGGCCGCTGGCGCCAAGCCCGCAGGCAAGAAGCCAGCCGGTGATAACCGTGGCCCACGCAAGCGCAAGGCCCGTTGAGTATGAGTGATCTGGAGCGGGTATTTGGCCTGCACGCGGTGCAGGCTCTGCTGGATCGTCATCCCAAGCGGATCAAGCGCCTGCTGCTGCAGGCAGGACGTCTGAACGAGCGTCAGCAGGCGCTGCTTGCGCTGGCGGAGCGCCAGGGGGTTGCCTTGCAGCGTGTCGCCGGTGACGAGCTGGACGCGCAGGCCGAAGGCGTGCACCAAGGCGTAGTGGCCGAGGTGGTACCCAGTCAGCTGTGGTCCGAGGAGATGCTGGGGCACATGCTGGACCGGCTGGAGGGCGCGCCCTTGCTGCTGGTGCTGGACGGTGTGACCGACCCGCACAACTTGGGCGCCTGCCTGCGCAGCGCCGATGCAGCTGGCGCACACGCGGTGATCGTGCCGCGCGATCGCTCGGCCAGTCTGAATCCGACGGTGCGCAAGGTGGCCTGTGGCGCGGCTGAAACCGTGCCGCTGGTGGCAGTGACCAATCTCAGTCGAACTCTCAAGCAGCTCAAGCAACGCGGACTCTGGGTGGTCGGTACGGCAGGCGAGGCGGATCAGCTGATCTACGACGTTGATTTCACTGTGCCGTCGATCATCATCATGGGGGCGGAAGGAGCCGGTATGCGGCGTCTGACACGCGAGCATTGCGACTTCCTGGCCAAGCTGCCCATGGCGGGCAGCGTCAGCAGTCTCAACGTGTCGGTAGCAACCGGTATCTGCCTGTTCGAAGCCGTACGCCAGCGCGGCGCATCGAGCTGACCTATATGCCGGCGGTGCCGTGGGCGCCGTCGGTGTAACTCACCCCTTGCAGGGTCGCTAGGGAAACTCTGAAAAAGACTTTCTGATTTGGCAAAATACCGCGACCCCACCCACCGAGTTTCCCGATGAAGCAGATGACCTTCGCCGACGC
>NZ_FOUD01000014.1 GCF_900114765.1 Halopseudomonas pachastrellae | reverse complement strand
TAGCGTTCCTTTCGAAACGTTGTCCCCCACTACCAGGCAGATTCCTAGGCATTACTCACCCGTCCGCCGCTCTCAAGAAGAAGCAAGCTCCTTCTCTACCGCTCGACTTGCATGTGTTAGGCCTGCCGCCAGCGTTCAATCTGAGCCATGATCAAACTCTTCAGTTAAATACTGATTGGGTTTTGAGAAAACCCTAAACTTGGCTCAGCTTTACAAAAAACTCGTGAATTCACGAAGTTACTTGCTAGGCTGATAATCTTTTTGATCATCGAGCACATTCAGCAAGCACCCACACGAATTACTTGATTCAAATTGTTAAAGAGCGATTCGGTCAGCGTTTCCGCCTAACCAAGGCCGCGCATTCTACGCTAACCTCATGTTCCGTCAAGCATTTTTTTTGAAGTTTTTAACCACTTCAAAACCCGCTTGATCGACCCGAATATGCTTTCGCTTTCCGGGTCAGGGAGGCGCATTCTACAGCATCAAACCCCGCTGTCAACACCTTCCAAACAACCCGATGAGAACCTCTCATCTCACTCAAAATGGCGTCTTTCGAACAACCCTTTCGAGGCGGCGCATTCTACGCCATCCTGCCGGACTGTCAAGCCTCAAAATTAAGCTAACTTATTGATTAATAAGCGCTTTACCTGAGGCGTCCTGCCCGGCAAGGAGGCGAATTATAGGCCCGTGAGTTTTGCCGTCAAGCGCTATTTTCAGCCGAGCATAAAAAACCCCGGCTTTGCTTACGCAAAGCCGGGGTTTGCCCTGCAAGGGGCAGGCAATCAGACTGACAGATAACGACTGATATGGTCCTTGTCGATCTGCTCACCTACCGCCTCATGGACAATCTTGCCCTTATCAATCACCAGCATGCGATCAGCCACCGCCAGAGCAAAGCTCAGTACCTGCTCGGAGACGACAATGCTGATCTTGCGCAGCTGCTTGATCTCATTCAGCGTGGTTGCCAACTGCTTGATGATCGACGGCTGAATCCCCTCTGTTGGCTCATCCAGCAACAGGATCTTCGGATCTGCCGCCAGCGCGCGACCAATTGCCAGCTGCTGTTGCTGTCCGCCGGACAGGTTACCCGCCTTGCGGTGGCGCATTTCCAGTAGCACCGGAAACAGCTCATAGATGTCATCCGGCACCTTGCGCCGCCCGGTGACCTCCAGGCCAGCCATGATGTTCTCCTCTACCGTCAGGGTCGGAAACACCATCCGCCCTTGCGGCACATATGCAACGCCACTGGCCACCCGCTGATAGGACTGCAGCTTCGACAACTCCTTGCTGTTGAAGGTGATCTCCCCGCCACTGCAGGGGATCATGCCGATCAGAGACTTGAACAGCGTGGTCTTGCCCATGCCGTTGCGGCCCATGATGGCAACCGTTTCGTTTTCGCCGACATCCAGGTCGATACCGTGGATGACCTCACTCATGCCATAACTGACTCGCAGATCGCGTACATTCAGCATGTTCATGCTCCTTTGCAGTTAGTGGCCGAGGTAAACCTCGATGACCTTTTCGTTTGCCTGAACCTCGTCCATCTTGCCTTCAGCCAGCAACTTGCCCTGATGG
Organism: Halopseudomonas pachastrellae; assembly: GCF_900114765.1. GTDB lineage: Bacteria > Pseudomonadota > Gammaproteobacteria > Pseudomonadales > Pseudomonadaceae > Halopseudomonas > Halopseudomonas pachastrellae. The sequence goes on along the minus strand of NZ_FOUD01000014.1, from coordinate 133,684 downwards.
AGAACGGTCACCCGGTGGGCGATGTCTTTTACGAAGTCCATATCGTGCTCAATCACAATCACCGAGCGGTTCTGGCTGATGCGCCCGAGCAGCTCCGCAGTGGCCTCGCGCTCGGAGACGCTCATTCCCGCCACCGGCTCGTCCAGCATCAGCAGCTCCGGGTCCTGAATCAGCAACATGCCGATTTCCAGCCACTGCTTCTGACCGTGACTGAGCAAACCTGCGCTAGTGTCCAGTCGATCACTCAAGAAGATATCCTCGGCGACCGCCATCACCCGCGCATTCACCTCATCGGTCACCTTGAAGAACAGACTGCCGAACACGTTTCGCCCTTTTGGGTACGACAACTCCAGGTTCTCGCGCACCGTCAGGTTTTCGTAGATGGACGGCGTCTGGAACTTGCGCCCGACCCCGGCCTTAACGATGTCGTGCTCAACCAGCTTGGTCAGCTCGGTATCCTTGAACTTGATCGAGCCGGCGGAGGCTTTGGTCTTGCCGCAGATCAGATCCAGCAGCGTGGTCTTGCCCGCACCGTTCGGGCCGATCACAACGCGCACCTCATTACGTTCGACATAGAGGTTCAGGCCGTCGACCGCCTTGAAACCATCAAAGGAGACAGTCAGATCTTCGATGGCCAGCAGAATGGGAGAAGTCATGAGCGCGCCTCCTGTGCAACCGACTTGTCTTGGTCAGCCGCCGCCTGCTTGCGCGAGAACAGCTTGGCGACCTGCGGGCGGACATAGTCTTCGTAGATACCGGCCAGGCCCTGCGGGAACAGCAGCACCACGCCGATGAACAGCGCCCCCATGAAGACAATCCACAGCTGCGGGAAGCTTTCCGACAGCAGTGTCTTGGCCAGGTTGACCAGCAACGCACCGTACACCGCGCCGATCAGCGACAGGCGCCCACCAACCGCGCAGAAGATCACCATCTCGATCGATGCGACGGTGCCGACAAAGGACGGCGACATGAAGCCAACCTGCAGTGCAAACATCGCACCGCCGATTGCGGAGAACACCCCGGCCAGGGCAAACACGAAGATCTTGATATTGGCGACGTCGTAGCCAGAAAAGCGCACCCGGTCTTCCTGGTCGCGCATGGCGATCAGCAGCTTGCCGTAACGGCTGTTGAGCACAAACTGGCCTACCAGCAGACAAGCGATCAGCAAGATGCAGCAGAGGAAATACAGCAGGTACTTGGCACTGTCTGGGCGAATGTCCCACCCCAGCAAAGTGCGCAAGTCGGTAATGCCGTTGATGCCACCGGTATAACCTTGCTGGCCAATGATCAGAATGGTCGCGATGGAGGCAATGGCCTGGGTGATGATCGCAAAGTACACCCCGCCCACCCGGCGCTTGAACATTGCCGCGCCAATCAGGAAGGCGAACAGCGCCGGCACCGTCATGATCAACAAAATAGTCAGCGTCAGGCTGTGGAACGGCATCCAACCCAGCGGCAGCTCGGTGATCTGGTTCCAGTCCATGAAGTCCGGAATACCCGGTGTACTTTGAATGGATGTGTTCTCAGGGCTGGATGCCTCCAGCTTGAGGAACATGGCCATGCAGTAGCCGCCAATCCCGAAAAACACCCCCTGCCCCAGACTGAGAATCCCGCCGTAGCCCCAACAGAGCACCAGGCCAACCGCAACGAAGGCGTAGGTCAGGTATTTACCCACCAGATTCAGACGGAAGATATCCAGCGTCAGCGGCAGAATCACCATGAGCAGGACGGCCAGCGCGAGCAACTGCAGCAAGCGTTGCCGCCCCCCAAAAGCTGCTATCCATTTTTCCATATCAATAACCTCCAGCCAGCGCGCCGCTCAGCGACGCACCTTGCTTGCAAAGAGTCCCTGGGGACGGAACATCAGAATGGCTACCACCGTGAGCAAGGTGATCACCTTGGCCATGGAGCCACTAAGGAAGAACTCGAGAATCGACTGCGACTGAGCAATACCAAACGCCGAAACCACAGTGCCGAACAGGCTGGCTGCGCCGCCGAAGACCACCACCAGGAAGGTGTCGACGATGTACAGGGAGCCGGTAGTCGGGCCAGTCGAAGCGATCGTGGTAAAGGCGGCACCGGCGACGCCGGCAATACCGCAACCCAGCGCAAAGGTGAAACGGTCAACCCGCTGGGTGTTGATACCCGCAGCGTTTGCCATCATGCGATTCTGAGTCGTAGCGCGCACCTTGATGCCCCAGCGCGAGCGGTAGAGCAGGATGACCACCAGCACAGTCATCAGCGCAGTGATGCCCATGACGAACAAGCCATTGAGTGGAATATCGATGATGTCGGTCGGCGCCCAGGAGCCCATCAGCCAATCAGGCATGACGACGCTGACTTCACGCGGACCAAAGGTAGAACGATAGATCTGCTGCATGATCAGCCCCAGCCCCCAAGTGGCCAGCAGCGTATCCAGCGGGCGCGAATAGAGCCGCCTGATCAACAGCATCTCGACCAGGTAGCCGAGGATGAAAGTCCCAACAAACGCCAGCACGACGGCCAGCGGAAAATAAAACTGCTGCATCCAGGGCCAGGTTTCAGTGGCCAACTTGGAAACCATCCAGGTGATGTAGGCGCCCAGCGTAAGAAACTCACCATGGGCCATGTTGATGACGCCCATCTGCCCGAAGATGATCGCCAGCCCGAGGGCCATTAACAGAAAGACGCAGAACAGACTCAAGCCACTGAATCCCTGCATCACGAAAATGGCCATGAGCTCCTGACTAGAATATCCGCCCATAATTGCTCTCCTCGACTTCGGACGGGTGCGGCCCAGCGGACCGCACCCTGTTGCATCACTTCAAACGGACGTCTTACTGGTAACCTTCCGGGAAGGGGTTCGGCTCGATCAGGTCTGACTCGTAAACCACAGTGGCCTGGCCGTCAGCGCCCCATTGACCAACCCGCAGCTTGCTCCACAGGTGATGGTTCGGGTGAATGCGCACGTAGCCTTCCGGTGCAGTGGTCAGCTCGATTTCAGCAGAGGCTTCAGCCACGGCATCAACGTCGAAGCTACCGGCCTTCTCGACAGCGGCTTTCCACAGCCACGGACCGAGGTAGGCAGCCTGAGTTACGTCACCGATGACGCTGTCTTCACCCCAGCGCTCTTTGAACGCTTCGACGAAGGCCTGGTTGTTTTCGTTGTCCAGCGACTGGAAGTACTTCATCGCGGAGTAGAAACCTTCCATGTTCTCGCCACCGATACCCAGCACTTCGTCTTCGGTCACGGAGATGGTCATGATGGTCTGGCGGTCGGCGGTGATACCGGCTGCGTTGAGCTGTTTCCACCAGGCGACGTTGGAGCCACCAACAATGCTGGAGTAAACGACGTCAGGCTTTTTCAGACGGATCTTGTTGATCAGCGAACCGAAGTTGGTGTTGCCCAGCGGGTAGTACTCCTCGCCCACTACCTCACCACCGAGTACGTCTTCAATGTGCTTGCGCGCGATCTTGTTGGAGGTACGTGGCCAGATGTAGTCGGAACCAACCAGGTAGAAGGTTTTGGCGTCCTTCTCTTCGGCAATCCAGTCCAGGCCGGCGATGATCTGCTGGGTGGCTTCCTGGCCTGTGTAGATTACGTTCTTGGACTGCTCCAGCCCTTCATAGAAAGTCGGGTAGTAGAGCATGCCGTTTTCTTTCTCGAAGACCGGCAGTACGGCTTTGCGCGAGGCAGAGGTCCAGCAGCCGAACACGGCCGCTACGCTGTCCTGCACCAGCAGCTTGCGGGCTTTCTCGGCGAAGGTCGGCCAGTCACTGGCGCCGTCTTCCTGGATGATCTCGATCTGACGACCCAGCACACCACCCATCGCGTTGATCTGCTCAATGGCGAGCATCTCTGCTTCTACCGAACCGGTCTCACTGATCGCCATGGTGCCGGTAATCGAGTGGAGAATACCTACCTTAACTGTGTCATCAGTCACGGCCAGCCCAGTGGTATTGACCTCAGCCGTCGGCATGTCTGCGGCGCCGGCCATGCTGGCCAGGCCCAGGCCTGTGCCCAGAGCCAGACCGATCAGACCGCGCTTCCAGGCCGGCTTGCTGCGTTTTGAGTCTTGCATAGGGTGAATCTCCTTGATGTGGGTAGAACTGGCTGGCAAGCCTCTCTCCCCGGCCTGCCTTGCCTGTCATCAAGCCCTACAGCAACCACTGTGCCAGCGTCTCAGGCTGCGCACTGTCAAACCGCCATCGCATGCAAAAAAGCCTTGTAGATCAAACCACTGCGTAGCTGTATCAAAATCTTCCGGGCGCTGGCCGGCGGCCAATGTCAAACAGCGCGAGGGCACAATGACAATCTGCACCTGACATTGTCATGACAATGTCCAGCCGCGCCCCATGACATTGTCAAACACGCCCGCCTCATTGCCTGACAATGCGCAGCAAAATATCGATAAGCCGTTGATATAAAACGATTAATAAAAACAAAACAAAGCTGGCACGGCTTCTGCTCAAGAGAACTGCACGGGTCACCCACGGACCCAACTCATCACCCAAGCAGAGGATTCGCTGTCATGGCAGAAACACTGATCAAGATCGACCTGAGCAAAAGCCCTCAGGAGCACGACAACATCCATAACCGCTGGCACCCGGACGTGCCCATGGTGGCAACGGTCAAGCCCGGCTCGGACTTTATTGTCGAGTGCATGGACTGGACGGGCGGCCAGATCGGCAACAACGACAGTGCCGAAGACGTGCGCGATGTTGACCTGAGCAAGGTGCATTATCTCAGCGGCCCAATTGCCGTCGAGGGCGCCGAGCCGGGCGACCTGCTGGTCGTGGACATTCTCGACATCGGCGCCTTTGCCGATCAGATGTGGGGCTTCAACGGCGTGTTCGCCAAGGAAAATGGCGGCGGCTTCCTCACCGAACACTACCCGGAAGCACGCAAGACCATCTGGGACTTCAACGGCATCTATACCAAGTCACGTCATATTCCGGGCGTCGAGTTCATCGGCCTGATGCACCCGGGCCTGATCGGCTGCCTGCCGTCACAGGAACTGCTGGACGAATGGAATACCCGCGAGCAGGCGCTGATCGACACCGACCCCAATCGCGTGCCGGGGCTGGCCAATCCGCCCTACGCACCGACTGCGCACGTTGGCCGCGCTACCGGCGATGCGGCGACCAAGGTCGCCAGCGAAGGTGCCCGTACCGTTCCGCCGCGCGAACACGGCGGTAACTGTGACATCAAGGACCTGACCAAGGGTTCGCGCGTGTTCTTCCCGGTCTACGTCAAGGGCGGCGGGCTGTCGATGGGCGACCTGCACTTCTCCCAGGGCGATGGCGAAATCACCTTCTGCGGCGCCATCGAGATGGCCGGCTGGATCCACATTCGCGTCAACATCATCAAGGACGGCTGCAAGAAGTACGGCGTGAAGAACCCGATCTTCCAGCCCAGCGACATGGCGCCGAGCTATAAGAAGCACCTGATCTTCGAAGGTATCTCGGTCGACGAGAGCGGCAAGCAGCACTACCTGGACGCCCACGTGGCCTACCGCCAGGCCTGCCTGAACGCCATCGAGTATCTGAAGAAGTTTGGCTACAGCGGCGCCCAGGCTTACTCGCTGCTGGGTACGGCGCCGGTTCAGGGCCACATCAGCGGCATCGTCGACGTGCCCAACGTGTGCGCCACCATCTGGATTCCGACCGAGATCTTCGACTTCGACATCATGCCCAGCGCCGATGGCCCAACCATCGCGGTCGATAGCCCCGAGGTTCCGACTGCCCTCTGGAAAGGTTGATAGCACATCAGTGGCCCGCACCAGCATGGGCGGGCCACGTACCCTGTTCCGCCCTTTTCGGGAGCAAAAAATGCCTCTATACGATTTTGAATGTGACGCCTGCGGGCCTTTTGAGGCCCTGCTGCCCAGCAGCGAACGCAACCTGCCACGGGCTTGCCCGGTGTGCGAACAACCCATGCAGCGCCGGCTCAGCGCCCCGCGCCTGCAGACTCTCAGCGCGCATCAGCGCAAGGCCCATGAGACCAACGAGCGCAGCGCGCACGCGCCGCGTGTCAACCACGGGCACAGTTGTTGCAGCTCCGGAAGCTGCCAGCACACCAAACGCAAGGAGGGAGAACCTCCTACCCTCAAACAACAGTCTGGTCCACGACGACCCTGGATGATCAGCCACTAATACCGCCCAGGTATCCAGTACAGCGATGACAGGTCGCGTGGATTTTGGCCAACGCGGAGGACCTGCTCATCTTGAACGTCACTCAGGAACGGACGGCCCAACAGATGATGAAGCGCGAACTGATCGTCATTCTGGAGATGGCCAAACTGCTGGAAAAGCCACTCGATGCCCCGCGCACCATTCAGGGCATCCTGCGTCTGCTGTCCCAGCTGTATGGTCTGAACTGCGGACGGGTGAGCCTGCCCGACCCCGGCTCCAAGACGCTGCAGGTGAAATACGCCTACGGCCTGGCACCAGAGGACCTCAAGGCCGGGCGCTTCAATCTGGACATCAACCAGGGCGTAACCGGTTACGTCATGCGTACCGGCTCCATTGGCCTGGTGCCCGACGTCAACAACGAGCCGCTATTTGTCCGCCGCATCACCGAACTCTCACACCACAGCGGCGGCCGCATGGCCTTTATTGCCGTGCCGATTCTGGAATCGGGCACCCCCATCGGCGTGCTGTCGGTACAGCGCGAGGGCATGCACGAGCGCCCCTTCGATGAAGACATCAGCCTGCTGCGGGTCGCCGCGTCGATGATCGGCCAGGTGCTGCGCATTCACCAGTTTGTGGTGGATCAGACCGAGCACCTGGTGAAAGAGAATCAGAGCTTGCGTCACAGCATCGCCATCGAAGGCATGGTCAAGCAAAGCCTCGCCCACGGCATTCTTGGCAGCAGCCCGGCGCTGATGGATGCCGTGCGCTCGACCATTCAGGTGGCCCACAGCGATGCGCCGGTAATGCTGCTCGGCGAGTCGGGTACCGGCAAGGAAAAGTTCGCGCGGATGATCCACCAGCAAAGCGACCGCCGGGAAAAGCCCTTTATCTGCATCAACTGTGCGGCCATCCCGGCGGACCTGCTGGAGTCCGAACTGTTCGGCCACACCAAGGGCGCCTTTACCGGCGCGTCGCAGAACAAGCAGGGCAAGATCGTCCAGGCCGACGGCGGCACGCTGTTTCTCGACGAGATCGGTGACATGCCCCTGTCGCTGCAGGCCAAGTTGCTGCGCGTGTTGCAGGAGAAGAAGGTCGATCCGATTGGCAGCCACGACTCCATCTCGGTGGACTTTCGCGTGATCACCGCCACCCACGTCAACCTGCAGGCCTCGGTCAACCAGGGCGCCTTCCGCCTCGACCTGTTCTACCGCCTGCATGTGGTGCCGGTGCACCTGCCGCCGCTGCGTGAGCGCCAGGAAGATATTCGCCAACTGGCGCTGCATTTTCTCAACGAACTGAACCATCACTACGAGCGCAACTGGAGCCTGGCGCCCGAAGCTTTCTCGGTGCTGGAGAGCTTCGCCTGGCCGGGCAATATCCGCCAGTTGCAGAACGTACTGGAGCGCGCCGCGCTGACCAGCGAACAGGAGCTGCTGGAGGCCGACAAGCTGCGTCAGGCGCTGGCCTCGGAAAGCGCCATCACCATTCCCGGCAACCGCCAGCCCGCGCCGGCAGTGACAGAGGAAGCTGCCGACAGCGAGCCACCGCGCCAATACGGCCGCGCCTACAACTGGGTCCAGGAGGACGAGGCCGACCGCATCCGCGCCATGCTCTCGCAGACCAACAACAACCAGTCTGAAGCCGCCCGGCGCCTGAACATCAGCCTGCGGCAATTGCGCTATCGGGTCGACAAGCTCGGCATCAGCCGTAACTGACCCGCCACTCAACCCAAGCGAAGGAGTTACCCATGCGTCACGGAGATATTTCCAGCAGTCCCGATACAGTCGGGGTAGCCGTCGTCAACTACAAGATGCCGCGCCTGCACACCCGCGAGGAGGTGCTCGATAACGCGCAGAAAATTGCCGACATGATCATCGGCATGAAACAGGGCCTGCCCGGCATGGACCTGGTGGTGTTCCCCGAGTACAGCACCATGGGCATCATGTACGACGGCGACGAGATGATGGCCACGGCCACCACCGTGCCCGGTGACGAAACCCGCATTTTCAGCGAGGCCTGCAAGAAGGCCAACACCTGGGGCATCTTCTCGCTGACCGGCGAGCGCCACGAAGAGCACCCAAACAAAGCGCCCTACAACACGCTGATACTGATCAATGACCAGGGAGAGATCGTGCAGAAGTATCGCAAGTGCATCCCCTGGTGCCCTATTGAGGGCTGGTATCCGGGCGATCGCACCTACGTCAGCGAAGGCCCCAAGGGCATGAAGATCAGCCTGATCATCTGCGACGACGGTAACTACCCGGAGATCTGGCGCGACTGCGCAATGAAGGGCGCCGAGCTGATCGTGCGCTGTCAGGGCTACATGTACCCGGCCAAAGACCAGCAGGTGATGATGGCCAAGACCATGGCCTGGGCCAACAACTGCTATGTGGCAGTAGCCAACGCCACCGGCTTCGATGGCGTCTACAGCTACTTTGGCCACTCCGCGATCATCGGCTTCGACGGCCGCACCCTCGGCGAATGCGGCGAAGAAGACATGGGCGTGCAGTACGCACAGCTGTCGGTCTCGCAGATCCGCGATGCGCGCGCCAACGACCAGTCGCAGAACCACCTGTTCAAGCTGCTGCACCGCGGCTACACCGGCATGTACAACTCCGGCGACGGCGACCGCGGCGTAGCCGATTGTCCTTTCGACTTCTATCGCACCTGGGTGATGGATGCCGAGAAGGCGCGCGACAACGTTGAGGCGATGACCCGCAAAACCATTGGTGTCGCAGATTGCCCGGTAGGCGAGCTGCCGCACCCCGGCCGCGAACGCGAAGCCGGCGTCTGAGGCCATGCCATTCATCAACGAGCTGCTGGCCGACAACCAGCAGCACAACCTGCGCGAGGCGCCGCGTACCCGCACCTCGCGCTTCGACTTTGAACCCGAGGCCATTGCCCAGCGCCTGCAGCAGCGCATTCTCGGTCAGCCGCAGGCGCTGGCCGAGATTGTCGGCAGCCTGGCCGTGGTCAAGGCAGAGCTGGGCGATCCGCGCCGGCCGCTGGGTGTATTTTTGCTGCTGGGCCCCACTGGTGTTGGCAAAACCGAGACCGTGCGGCTGATCGCCGAGGCGATCCACGGGCGCGCCGACGCCCTGTGCCGCATCGACATGAACACCCTGGCTCAAGAGCACTACGCCGCCTCGCTGACTGGCGCCCCGCCGGGCTATGTCGGCAGCAAGGAAGGCACCACCCTGTTTGACCGCGAGGCCATCGAGGGCCGCTTTGGCCAGCCCGGCATCGTCCTGTTCGATGAGCTGGAAAAGGCCAGCGACCCGGTCATTCGCGCGCTGATGAACATTCTCGACAACGGCCAGCTGCGTCTGAGTGCCGGCAACATCACACTGGATTTTCGCAACAGCCTGATCTTTCTCACCAGTAACCTGGGCGCCCAGGCAGCCCAGCGCCTGGAGCAGGGCTGGGGGCGGCTACTACCACAAGGCTGGCGCCAGCAGCTACAGCAACGCCGGCAAACCCGCGCGCTGCACAGCCGCTTTGACCCGGAATTCATCAACCGCATGGACCACCGCATCAGTTATCAGCCATTGGGCGGTGACCAGCTCGATCAACTGGTCTCACTGTCGCTGGAGCAGCTCAACCTGCGGCTGGCACGCCATCAGGTTCAGCTGGCACTCAGCCCGGCACTGCGTCAGCACCTGGCCAGCAAGGGCTACGACCGCCGCTTTGGCGCCCGCGCCATGGCGCGCACCTTTCGCCAGGAGCTGGAGCCGGCACTGGCGCGCAGCCTGTTGCAGCACTCGCCCAGCGCCGGTTCGCTGCTGCGCGCCGACCTGCAGCGGGGGCAGGTGACGATTTCAGGGGACTAAAATGCAGGCAACAAAAAACCCGCCGAAGCGGGTTTTTTGGTTCAGCACAGCGCCGTTCAGATGCAGTCTTCGACCGACTTGAGCGGGTAGTGCGCCGGGTACGGCAGGGTCGCTACGCCAGAGTCGATGGCAGCCTGGGCTACAGCAGCCGGCACCTTCTCGATCAGACGGACGTCCATCGGCTTGGGAATGATGTACTCACGACCAAACTCCAACTTGATGCCGCCGTACGCCTGGGAGATGTACTCCGGCACCGGCTCTTTGGCCAGCTCGCGGATCGCGTGTACAGCAGCAATCTTCATTTCTTCGTTGATGGCGGTTGCACGAACGTCCAGCGCGCCACGGAAGATGAAGGGGAAGCCCAGAACGTTGTTGACCTGGTTCGGGTAGTCGGAACGGCCGGTGGCCATGATCACGTCGGGACGCGAAGCGTGAGCCGCAGCGGGGTCGATTTCCGGATCAGGGTTGGAGCAGGCGAATACGATCGGGTGCTCGGCCATCAGCTTCAGGTCAGCGGGCGGCAGCAGGTTCGGACCGGACAGACCAACGAACACGTCAGCGCCTTTCAGGGCGTCAGTCAGCGTGCGCTTGTCGGTCTCGGTGGCGAAGATCGCCTTGTATTCGTTCAGATCATCACGACCGGCATGGATAACGCCTTTACGGTCGAGCATGAAGATGTTTTCAGCCTTGGCACCCATGCTGACCAGCAGCTTCATACAGGCAATGGCGGCAGCGCCAGCGCCCAGGCAGACGATCTTGGCGTCTTCGATGACCTTGTCGGCCAACTCCAGCGCGTTGATCATCGCGGCTGCGGTTACGATCGCAGTCCCGTGCTGGTCATCGTGGAATACCGGAATGTCGCACTGCTCGATCAGAGCACGTTCGATTTCAAAGCACTCGGGCGCCTTGATGTCTTCCAGGTTAATGCCACCAAAGGTGCAGGAGATACGCTTAACGGTATCGATGAAGGCCTGCGGGCTTTCGGCTTCAACTTCGATGTCGAAGACATCAACGCCAGCGAAGCGCTTGAACAGAACACCCTTGCCTTCCATAACCGGCTTGCTCGCCAGCGGGCCCAGGTTACCCAGACCGAGAATGGCAGTGCCATCAGAGATAACGGCAACCAGGTTGCCCTTACCGGTGTATTTGTAGGCGTTTTCCAGATCCTTGGCGATTTCACGCACCGGTTCTGCTACACCCGGGCTGTAGGCCAGCGCCAGGTCACGCGCGGTCGCGGTCGGCTTGGTCAGTTCAACGCTCAGTTTGCCGGGGCGCGGGTTGGCGTGATAGTCGAGTGCATCAGTTCTCAAATCAGACATGGTCAATAACTTCCGGTCAGGTTGCTCATGCGGACGACGGAGAGTACATAAAAGCACTTCTACCCGCAAGGCCATTCACGAGATCAATGTCAAGGACAAAACCTTACAACTTTGAGCCATATTGACGGCGCTAAGGGGTAGTGACCATGCGCCACTGGGCCGGGTGGCGCAGGCTGATCATGTAGCGTCGAAAGCCGTCGCGCATGCCCTCACGCCCCTCGCGGTCGACCACCCAGCCACGCACCTCAAGCTGCTGGCCCACCAGACTGGCATCGGGTGCGTGATCAAAGTAATCCAGGTCACGCCGCTCCAGCCTCAGGGTCAGAGGCCCGTCCAGATCAATCCACAGGGCGTGGCGCGAGCTGGTTACCGCCGCTACTCGCCCTTGCAGCACATGAAAGCCGCCACTATCAAGCTCGTCCAGCGAGAGAACCGGCGGGTTCTGCCACAGCCCACGCCGGGCACTGCGGGCCAATTGCTCGGCAGCCTGGTGGCACTCGGCAAGCAGGTCATTCGGCGGAATCACCACCGCATAACCCAGCCCTTGGCTGAGCAGCAGCGCTTCGATACTGCGGCCCTGCTCGTCAAACAGGTAGCCAAGCGTGCGGCCATAGTGATCACGGCCGTCTTCTCCCAACGCCAACTGCAGCGGCTGATGGTCCACCAGCGTCTGCAGCGCCCGGCGCGCGGCCTGGGCGTAGGGTTCGGAGGGCGCGCCGTCACGGCCGATTTCCGGCGTGTTGATGCCGATCAGGCGCAACCGGCGCCCATCGCTCAGGCGCAGAGTATCGCCGTCGGTCACGCTGCGACTGCGCACCGGCTGCGCCTGGGCGGGCATGCTGCAGGTAGCCGGCAACGCGACGGGATCTTCGCCCTGCGCCTGCCCGCAACCCAGCAGCGAACAGGCAACAAAAAAGGCGCCCCAGAGGGACGCCTTTTTGTGTTTCACCAGAGCCATAAGGCTCGCGGAAACCGATTACTTGCTGCTGACTGCGCCGAAACGCGCCTTGAAGCGCTCGATACGTCCGCCAGTGTCCAGAACCTTCTGCTTACCGGTGTAGAACGGGTGGCAGGAGGAGCAAACGTCCAGGTGGATCGGGGCGCACAGGGTGGAACGGGTAGTGATTACCGCGCCGCAGCTGCAGGTCGCTTCGATTGTTTCGTAGTTCGGATGCACATCAGCTTTCATGAGAAAGTCCTCGGTTGGTTTGTGCCGCCACCGGATCAACCTGATCGGGCACCGCACGCAGTAGCTGTCTACCGGACCGTACCTGTCTGACGCAAAGAGCGCAAACAGACTGACCGGAAAAATAGGCCGGCGATAATAACAGAATCCGCCCACGACGCAAGCACCGCTGTTTTCCGCCCGTCGGTGTTACCATCGGCGCCACGCCCCATGGAGTGTTTTGTGTGACCGGACCCATTCTGCAAGTAGCCCTGCCCTCTCCCTTGCGCCGGCTGTTCGACTACCGCGCGCCGCGGGGCGTGGGTGCGGCCGACCTGCACATCGGGCAACGGGTTCGCGTGCCATTTGGCAAGCGCGCGATGGTCGGCCTGATTGCCGCCATCAGCGACCACTCCGAGGTGCCGGACAACCGCCTGAAGCCCGCCGAAGCCCTGCTCGACGCCACCCCAGTGCTGCCCGACAGTCTCTGGCGCCTGTGCCAGTGGACCGCGCGCTATTACCAGCACGGTCTGGGCGACACCCTGAGCGTGGCGTTGCCGGTGCTGCTGCGCCAGGGCGAGCCGGCGCTGGCGCGCCAGGATCAGCTCTGGCAACTGCTGCCCGGCGCCTACCCGGAGCACCCGGCCATCGCCCGCGCGCCCAAACAGAAGCAGGCGGTGCAGGTGCTGGCGCAACATCCACACGGGCTGTCCCATGCTCTGATCAGCCAATGGGGCCTGAGCCGCGACACCCTGAGCACGCTGGAAAGCAAGGGGCTGGTGCAACGCATTGAGCAGTCTCCGCACCACATTGCCGAGCCGCTGCCTTTATTAAGGGAGGCGCACCTCACCGCCAATGCTGAGCAGCGGGCGGCGCTGGATGCCATTCTGAATGCCGAGGGCTTTCATACCTGGCTGCTTGAGGGCGTGACCGGCAGCGGCAAGACCGAGGTCTACCTGCAGGCCATTGAGCGCTGCCTGCTGAATGGCCATCAGGCGCTGGTGCTGATCCCCGAGATTGGCCTGACGCCTCAGACCCTCAACCGCTTCCAGCAGCGCTTCAGTGCGCCGGTAGTGATTCTGCATTCCGGTCTGAATGACCGGGAGCGGCTGGACGCCTGGATTGCCGCCCGCGATGGCGAGGCGGCCATTATCATCGGCACGCGCTCGGCCATCTTTACGCCACTGGCGCGCCCCGGCCTGATCATCGTCGATGAAGAACACGACCTCTCTTATAAACAGCAGGACGGCCTGCGCTACAACGCGCGCGACCTGGCGGTGTACCGCGGGCATCTGGAGCAGGTGCCGGTGATTCTGGGCTCGGCCACACCCTCGCTGGAAAGCCTGCACAATGTGCAGCAGGGCCGCTATCAGCACCTGCGCCTGACCATTCGCGCGGGCAACGCCAAGGCGCCCTCGTTCCAGTGCCTGGATATCCGCAGCCGGCCGCTGGAAGGCGGACTGTCGCGCCCGCTGACCGATCTGGTCAGCCAGCACCTTGAGCGCGGCAATCAGGTACTGGTGTTTATCAACCGGCGCGGCTTTGCGCCCACCCTGATGTGCCACGACTGCGGCTGGATTGCCGAGTGCCGCCGCTGCGATGCGCGCATGACCGTGCACCAGTCGCCGCCCCACCTGCATTGCCACCACTGCAACAGCCAGCGCCCACTGGATCGCTGCTGCCCGAAATGCCAGAGCGAAGACCTGCGCCCGCTCGGGGCGGGCACCGAACGCACCGAAGAATTTCTCAAAGAGCGCTTTGCCGATACCACAGTGCTGCGTATCGACCGCGAAAGCATGAGCCGCAAGCGCGCCATGCAGGAGATGATGGAGATTATTCACAGCGCTCAGCCGTGCATCCTGGTCGGCACGCAGATGCTCGCCAAGGGGCATCACTTTCCCAACGTGACGCTAGTGGCCATTCTGGACGCCGATGGCGGGCTGTTTTCCGCCGACTTTCGTGGCCCCGAACGCATGGCACAGATGATCACCCAGGTTGCCGGACGCGCCGGACGCGCCGAAAAACCGGGCCAGGTGATCATCCAGACGCATATGGCCGAGCACCCGCTGCTGATCGAGCTGACCGAGCGCGGCTATCCGGCCATTGCCGAGCGCGAGCTGGCCGAGCGCGCAATCGCGCAGCTGCCACCGTACCGTTTTATGGCGCTGCTGCGCGCCGAGGCCAACCACGCCCGCGCCGCCGAGGACTTTCTGGAAGCCGCGCTGGAGCAGGCCGAAGCGCTGGTTGCCCAGCACCAACTGGCAGATATCGACCTGCTCGGCCCCGTGCCCTCCCCCATGGAACGCCGCGCCGGCCGCCACCGCGCCCAACTATTGCTGCAAGCCGCCCAGCGCTCGGCACTCCATCAACTCGTGCACATGCTGCTGCCGGCGCTCGAGCAACACCCGCTGGCGCGTAAGGTGCGCTGGTCGATTGATATTGATCCGTTGGATATGTTTTAGCAGTGACGTGAGCCTCCCAGACTCTGACAAACCGAACGCAGAGCGTGGGAACGATCAGGGCTGTTGCACTGCGTGAAGACTGCACGGACCCACTCCCCGTTTACGCGGGCGAGTAGCGCAGGGCTGACGGGAAATAGGACGGCAGCATGTCTGAGGAGCGTAGCGACGAGTTCTGCCGGCCCCCGTTAGCCCGAGCAACGCAGCGAACCCGCAGGGCCGCGTAGTCGGGTGCCCCGGGGGATCGCTAAGGGGGGCTGGGCAAGCAGCCCCCCTTGGCTCGCCGTAAAAGGCGAAAGGCTGACCAAGCGACAGCACAGAGCGCAACCAGCCCACGCAGCGCCCAATAAAGCCAGCGCAAGCCACAACAACCCGCCCCACCCGACCACAGGGTTTGGCAAGCCGCCCCATAAAACGGATAATGTCGGGTTTTCACTGGGCACCTGCCGGATACTCCTTTAAATGAAGAACCTGATCAGCCAACTGCTTGCCGACGCTGTAGACCGCCTCAAGGCCGACGGCGTATTGCCGACCGATATCGCGCCCTCCATTCAGGTCGAGAACGCGCGCGACAAGGCCCATGGCGACTTCGCCAGCAACCTGGCCATGATGCTCGCCAAGCCGGCAGGTATGAAGCCGCGCGACCTGGCTGAGAAGCTGATTACCGCGCTGCCCGCTCATCAGGCGGTGGCCTCGGTCAACATAGCCGGCCCCGGCTTTATCAACTTCTTTCAGGATGCCGGCTGGCTGGCATCACAGCTGGAGGCCGCGCTGGCCGATCCGCAGTTGAACGTGCGCGCCGACGTCGCCGCTCAACGCGTAGTCGTCGACTACTCCTCGCCCAACCTGGCGAAAGAAATGCACGTGGGCCATCTGCGCTCGACCATCATCGGCGACGCCGTGGCCCGGGTGCTTGAAGCCCTCGGCCACACGGTGATCCGTCAGAACCACGTGGGCGACTGGGGCACCCAGTTCGGCATGCTGCTGGCCTACATGGAAGAGCACAGCGTCGACGCCGAAGCCGAGCTGGGCGATCTGGAAAACTTCTACCGTCAGGCCAAAAAGCGCTTTGACGAGAGCGAAGACTTTGCCAATCGCGCGCGCCAGCGTGTGGTTGACCTGCAAGCCGGCGAGCCGAGCTGCCTTGCTCTGTGGGAGCGCTTCAACAGCATTTCGCTGGGCCACTGCCAGGCCGTCTACGACCGCCTGGGCGTCAGCCTGAGCCCGGCCGATGTGCGTGGCGAAAGCGCCTACAACGCCGATCTGCCGGGCATCGTTGCCGATCTGCGCAGCGCTGGCCTACTGACTGAAAGCGAAGGCGCGCAGTGCGTCTTCCTTGAGCAGTTCAAGAACGCCGAAGGCAACCCGCTGCCGGTTATCGTGCAAAAGGCCGGTGGCGGCTACCTGTACGCCACCACGGATCTGGCTGCCATGCGCTATCGCCAGGCCGAGCTGCAGGCCAACCGCGTACTCTACTTCGTCGACCAGCGTCAGGCCCTGCACTTCCAGCAGGTGTTCGCGGTTGCCCGCAAGGCAGGCTTTGTCTCTGCCGACATGCAGCTGGAGCACATGGGCTTCGGCACCATGAATGGCGCCGATGGCAAGCCGTTCAAGACCCGCGACGGCGGCACTGTGAAGCTGGCCGACCTGCTGGATGAAGCAGAACAGCGCGCCCTGCGCCTGGTCGAGGAGAAAAACCCGGAGCTGCCCGCCGACGAGCTGCGCAGCATCGGCTCGGCAGTGGGTATCGGTGCGGTCAAATACGCCGACCTCAGCAAACACCGCAGCAGCGACTACAGCTTCAACTTTGACCTGATGCTGAGCTTCGAGGGCAACACCGCGCCCTACATGATGTACGCCTACACCCGCGTCGCCAGCGTGTTCCGGAAGCTGGAGCGCAGCATGACCCAGCTGGACGACCTGGCCCCGCTGGCGCTGGTCGAGCCCGCCGAGACCGAGTTGGGCGCGCACCTGGCGCAGTTCAACGCCACGCTGAATTACGTTGCTCGCGAGGGCACCCCGCACGTACTCTGCACCTATCTGTACGAGCTGGCCGGTCGTTTCTCCAGCTTCTATGAGCAGTGCCCGATCCTTGCTGCCGACAGCGAGGCCCAGCGCGACAGCCGTCTGCGTCTGGCGGCGCTGACCGGCCGTACCCTCAAGCAGGGCCTGAACCTGCTGGGCATCAACACTCTGGAGCGCATGTAACCGGGATGGCAAAAGGACGCAAAGCCCCTCGCCGCGGCGCCAGCCGCGCGCAATCAGCACCACGCCGCAAAGGGATTCCCGGCTGGCTGTGGCTGGTCAGCGGCCTGGTCATCGGCCTGTTCGTTGCGTTTTTGCTGCAACTGGAGCCGGGCCGCGACAGCGTCCGGCGCAGCCCCGAGCCGCCCAAGCCAGCCACTGCGCCCGCGCAGCCGCCGGCTGACCCAAAGCCGCGCTACGACTTCTACACCCTGCTGCCCGAGTCTGAGGTGGTCGTGCCCCAGCAGCCTGCGCCCGAGGCGCCGACCACTGCCGAGCCCGAAACCAAGCCGGCGACCAGCGTGAACTACTACCTGCAGGCTGGCTCCTTCCGCCAGCGCAGCGATGCCGACCAGGTACGCGCGCAGATTCTGCTGCTGGGCATGGACGTTAAACTGGAAAACGCCACCATCAACGGCAACCAGTGGTACCGCGTGCAGGTTGGCCCCTTCGACACCCGCGACAGCCTTGATCAGGCCCAGCGCACCCTCTCGGGCAACGGCTTCAACAACCTGCTACCGCAGCAGCGCTGAGCATGCCCCACACACGGCGGGCGTTTGCCGCCCGCCGTTCTCGCGCCTTGAATTTCTGATTCACGCCCCCAGATCAGAAACTCGGCAGCGATCCTGCCGCCTTTTTTCCCACAGCCAACCAGGAGTTGCGCGTGACTACAATCGTATCCGTACGCCGGCACGGCAAGGTCGTGATCGGTGGCGACGGCCAGGTTTCCCTCGGCAACACCGTGATGAAGGGCAACGCCCGCAAGGTACGCCGCCTCTACAAGGATCAGGTGATTGCCGGTTTCGCCGGCGGTACCGCAGATGCCTTCACCCTGTTTGAACGTTTTGAGGCCCAACTGGAAAAACACCAGGGCAACCTCGTGCGCGCCGCCGTCGAGCTGGCCAAGGACTGGCGCACCGATCGCGCCCTGCGCAAGCTTGAGGCCCTGCTGGCCGTCGCCAACAAGGATGCCTCGCTGATCATCACCGGTAACGGTGACGTTATCGAACCCGAAGAGGGCCTGATCGCCATTGGTTCCGGCGGTCCTTACGCGCAATCCGCCGCGCGCGCCCTGCTGATGCACACCGAGCTGTCGGCTCGCGAGATCGTCGATACCAGCCTGAACATCGCTGGCGACATCTGCATCTATACCAATCGCAACCTGACCATCGAGGAGCTGGACGCCAATACCTGAGGCGTTCAGAGATACCCATGTCCATGACACCCCGCGAGATCGTGCACGAGCTGGACCGCCACATTATCGGCCAGCAGGATGCCAAGCGCGCCGTCGCCATCGCCCTGCGTAACCGCTGGCGCCGTCAGCAGCTGCCCGAGGCACTGCGCAATGAAGTAACCCCCAAGAACATTCTGATGATCGGCCCGACCGGCGTCGGCAAGACCGAAATCGCCCGTCGCCTGGCCAAACTGGCGCAGGCGCCCTTCATCAAGGTTGAAGCGACCAAGTTCACCGAAGTTGGCTACGTTGGCCGCGACGTCGAGTCCATCGTGCGCGATCTGGTGGATGCTGCGATCAAGCTGCTGCGTGAGCAGGAAATGACCAAGGTGCGCTACCGCGCCGAAGACGCCGCCGAGGAACGCATCCTCGATGCCCTGCTGCCCGGCGCCCGCCCGGCGACCGGCGATCAGCCCGAGCGCACCGACAGCAGCACCCGTCAGCTGTTCCGCAAACGTCTGCGCGAGGGTGAGCTGGACGATAAGGACATCGACATTGAAGTGGCCGACGCCCCGGCCGGCATTGAAATCATGACCCCGCCGGGCATGGAAGAGATGACCAGCCAGCTGCAGAACATGTTCTCCAACCTGGGCAAGGGCAAGAAGAAAACCCGCACGCTCAAGGTCCGCGACGCGCTCAAGCTGGTCCGCGACGAAGAAGCCGCGCGCCTGGTCAACGAAGACGACCTGAAAACCCGCGCTATTGCCGCGGTTGAGCAGAACGGTATTGTCTTCCTTGACGAGATCGACAAGGTCAGCAAGCGCGCCGACAGTGGCGGCGGTGCCGACGTGTCCCGCGAGGGTGTACAGCGCGATCTGCTGCCGCTGATCGAAGGCTGCACGGTCAACACCAAGTTTGGCATGGTTAAAACCGACCACATCCTGTTCATCGCCTCCGGCGCCTTCCACCTGACCAAGCCGTCGGACCTGATCCCGGAGCTGCAGGGCCGTTTGCCGATTCGCGTTGAGCTGCAATCGCTGACCCCGAGCGATTTCGAACGCATTCTGACCGAGCCCGATGCGTCACTGAGCGAACAGTACCGCGCCCTGATGGCCACCGAGGAGCTGAACATCGAGTTTGCCCCCGATGCCATCAGCCGCCTGGCCGAGATTGCCTGGCAGGTGAACGAGAAGACCGAAAACATCGGCGCCCGTCGCCTGCACACGGTGCTCGAACGCCTGCTGGAAGAAATCTCCTTCAGCGCCGGCGATCTGGCCGCCAAACACGAAACTCAGCCGCTGGTCATCGACGCCGCGTACGTGGACAGCCACCTGGGTGAGCTGGCGGTCAACGAAGACCTGTCGCGGTATATTCTTTAAACCCAAGCCACAAGCTTCAAGCGGCAAGCTGCAAGCCGGTCGAGCACTGGCAGCTTGAAGCTTGAAGCTTCAAGCTCAGGATACTCCCATGGCCGCCCCCATCCCCACGACCATCAAACTACACAAAGCCTCCCGCACGCTGGAGTTGGGTTATGCCGACGGCAGCACCTATCAGTTGCCGGCCGAATACCTGCGCGTGTTGTCTCCCTCGGCCGAGGTGCGTGGGCATGGCAAGCCGGTGCTGCAAACCGGCAAACTGAACGTCGGCCTGAGCGGGGTGGAAACCGCCGGGCGCTATGCGATCAAGCTGATCTTCGACGATGGTCATGACAGCGGCCTGTACACCTGGGATTACCTCTACCAACTGGCGACGCAGCAGTCTCAACGCTGGGACGCCTACCTTGAGCAGCTGCACCAAGCTGGTGCATCGCGTGACCCAGCGGTCAGCGCTGTTCGCTTTATCCCCTGAGTTTCCTACGCTCCTACATGGCTTTGCCATAAACATCTGATTTAGTGCCAGCTAGCCAAAAAGGCGTTAACAGCGCCGAAACTGCGTGCTAACTTGTCTCAAGAATGCGACACCGGGAAGCTGGTTCGAAACTTGCTGGACTGCATTCAGAGCGGCTTCCCTGCCTCAGACTGGAGCGTTGAAAATGGGTAATAAAACCAATAACGAAGACTTGGGCCATAAGGCCAGCGAACACATTCTGGGCCCCAACCCGGTGGTCGGCGTGCCTGCGCGCGACCTCATCAGTACCGCCCGCATGGTCATGCGCCAGACCATCAAGCAACCCGTTCACAGCATGCGTCATATCGGCCGCCTGGGCATGGCCGTGACCGATGTCATGCTCGGCCGCTCCGAGCTGAGCCCAAGTGCTGACGACAAGCGCTTTGTCGACCCCACCTGGAGCCAGAACCCGCTCTACCGCCGCTATATGCAGACCTACCTGGCCTGGCGCAAGGAGCTCAACAGCTGGATTACCAGCTCCAACCTGCCCGCTCAGGATGTCAGCCGCGCCCAGTTTGTCATCGCACTGATGACCGAGGCGATGTCGCCGACCAACACCGCCCTCAACCCGGCCGCCCTCAAGCGCTTCTTCGAGACCGGCGGCAAGAGCCTGATGGATGGCCTGACCCACCTGGCCAAGGACATCGCCCACAATGGCGGTATGCCCAGCCAGGTCAACATGAATGCCTTTGAAGTGGGCGGCAACCTGGCGACCACCAAGGGCTCGGTGATCTTCCGCAACGAGGTATTGGAGCTGATCCAGTACAAGCCGCTCACCGAAGAAGTGTTCGAGCGCCCGGTGCTGGTAGTACCGCCGCAGATCAACAAGTTCTATGTCTTCGACCTGTCACCGGAGAAAAGCCTCGCGCGCTATCTGGTCAACAGTCACATGCAGACCTTTGTGGTCAGCTGGCGCAACCCGACCAAGAGCCACCGTGAGTGGGGCCTGAGCACCTACATCGAAGCCCTCAAGGAAGCCATCGACGTGGTGCTGGAAGTGACCGGCAGCAAGGACCTGAGCATGCTCGGCGCCTGCTCCGGCGGTATCACCACGGTATCGCTGCTGGGCCACTACGCCGCGCTGAAGGAGAAAAAAGTACACTCCTTCACCCTGCTGGTCAGCGTGCTGGATACCGAGCTGAAAACCCAGGTGGCGCTGTTTGCCGACGAGCGCTCGATTGAGGCCGCACGGCGCATGTCCTATCAGAGCGGCGTGCTGGAAGGCCGCGACATGGCGCGTATCTTCGCCTGGATGCGACCCAATGACCTGATCTGGAACTACTGGGTCAACAACTACCTGCTCGGCAACGAACCGCCGGTATTCGATATCCTGTTCTGGAACAACGACACCACCCGCCTGCCGGCCGCACTGCACGGCGAGTTCCTGGAGCTGTTCAAGAACAACCCGCTGACCCGCCCCGGCGCGCTGGAAGTCTGCGGCACACCGATCGACCTCAAGCAGGTCAAGAGCGACTACTTTGTCATCGCCGGCCTGAACGACCACATCACCCCCTGGGAGGCCTGCTACAGCTCGGCGCAGCTGCTCGGTGGCAAGTGCGAGTTTGTGCTGTCCTCCAGCGGCCACATCCAGAGCATCCTCAACCCGCCGGGCAACCCCAAGGCACGCTTCTTTACCAGTGGCGAGATGACCGGCGACGCCAAGCACTGGCTGGAAACCGCCACCAAGCAGTCCGACTCCTGGTGGCAGTACTGGCGCGACTGGCTGCATGCCCGCGGCGGTAAGCGCAAGGCTGCGCCGGCGGTGCTCGGCAACGACAACCACCCAGCGCTCGAACCGGCGCCGGGTACCTACGTTCACGAGCGCTGATCGGCGCCCAACAGAGACCCGCCTATGCCGCAGTCCTTTGTCTTTCGCACCATCGAGCTGGACGGCCAGTACCTGCGTACGGCCGTGCGCCCGGGCAACAGCGCCCTGCCGCCGCTGCTGGTCTTCAATGGTATCGGCGCCAACCTGGAACTGGTGTTCCCCTTTGTCGAAGCACTGGACCCGGACCTGGAAGTCATTGCCTTTGACGTACCCGGCGTGGGTGGCTCGTCCACCCCGGCCACGCCCTTCCGCTTTCCGGGCCTGGCCAAGCTGGCGGCACGCATGCTGGACTATCTGGACTACTCCCAGGTCAACGTCATCGGCGTGTCCTGGGGCGGCGCTCTGGCGCAGCAGTTTGCCTACAGCCACCCGGAGCGCTGCAAGAAGCTGATTCTGGCAGCCACCTCCGCCGGCGCCGTCATGGTGCCCGGCCGCCCCTCGGTGCTGCTGAAAATGGCCAGCCCGCGGCGTTACATCCAGCCCTCTCACGGGGTGAACATCGCGCCGGACATTTACGGCGGCGCTTTCCGCCGTGACCCGCACTTGGCCGAGAAACACGCCGCCAAGGTGCGCTCTTCCGGCAAGCTCGGCTACTACTGGCAGCTGTTTGCCGGCCTGGGCTGGACCAGCGTGCACTGGCTGCACAAAATCCGCCAACCGACGCTGATTCTAGCCGGCGATGATGACCCGATCATCCCGCTGATCAACATGAAGCTGCTGGCCTGGCGTATTCCCAATTCCGAGCTGCACGTGATCGACGATGGCCACCTGTTTCTGGTGACCCGCGCACAGAGCGTGGCGCCGATGATCATGGCCTTCCTGTCGGAGGAAAAGCAGCCAGCGGTGATTCGCCACGCGGCCACCCTGAGAGCCCCCAGAGCATGACGTTCAAGCCGCCAGCGGGCCGAGCGAGACCTCGGCCACAGTGCCCGCACGGCAGCCATTGCCGCTCGCCGCATTTGCGTTAGACTGCCAGCGACCTCCTCGCCACGGATCAGGACAGCTGGATGCCCGACCACCCCCAAGGACGACTGCACACAACCGCTATCCGGGGGGATATATCCGCCACCTTGCTTGCCCTGCTACGCAGCCTGGCAACCCAGCCCTGTCACCACGCCGGCTATCTGCGCCAGACCCTTGAGGAGGTGCTGCTCGCCGTGCAGGGCAGGCTGGACCTGAGCCCGCTGAACGACGACCCACGTTTTACTCACCCCGGCTGGCAGCGGCCCGCCGCCCAGCGCCTGCTGCAACTCTGGCAGGCCTGGCAACAGCCGCTGGCGCAGTGGCTACAGGGCCTGCAGCTGGCCGACCATGAGCGCGCCCAACTGCGCTGGCTGCTCGACCAGCTGGCCGCCGCCGCAGCCCCCAGCAACAGCCTGCTGAACCCGGCGATTCTGGCCGAGGCCCGCTCCAGCGGTGGGCACAGCCTCTGCCGGGGAGCGCACCACCTGTGGCAGGATCTGGCCAGCGGGCGCCCCTTCGCGCAGCCCAACCTGGACACCCAGTACCGCCTTGGTACTGACCTGGCCTGTACCCCGGGTCAGATAATCGCTCGCCACGCCGAGTTCGAGCTGATCTGCTATACCCCGCAGCAGCCGCAAGTGCATGAGCGCCCGCTGCTGCTGGTACCGCCGCCGATCAACCGCTTCTACCTGCTTGACCTCAGCCCCGGCAACAGCCTGGTCGAGCACGCGATGGAGCAGGGGCTGCAGGTTTACCTGATCAGTTGGCGCAACCCCAACCCCAGCCACTGCAACTGGGGCCTGGGGCGTTATGTCAGTGCCTGCCAACGCGCCCTGAATGAAACCCGCCTGCACAGCGGCACTGCTCAGGCAACCCTGACCGGTATCTGCAGCGGCGGTCTGATCGCGGCCCTGCTATGCGCCTGGCAACAAGCCGCCGGCTACGCGCAGCAGCTCAGCGCCCTGAGCCTGCTGGTCACCCCGCTCGACACGCGGCTGGACACCGATCTCATGCGTCTGAACGGCCCTGCCACACGCCAACGCCTGCGCCGCCAGGCCTGGCAACAGGGTTATCTGGATGAGCGCAGCAGTGGCGCCGCCTTTGGCTGGATGCGCCCGGAGCAGCTGGTCTGGACACCCGCCGTTACCCGCTACGGGCTGGGGCGCGAGCTACCCTGCAACCCGGTGGTGTACTGGGGGCACGATCACACCCGCCTGCCGGCGCAACTGGTAGACGACCTGCTCGACCTGTTTGACCGGGACCCGCTGGGCCAGCCGGGCAGCCTGCAGCTCAACAGCGAGGCGATCGACCTCACCAGCATCACCCTGCCAAGCTGGCATCTGGCCGCCCGCCGCGACCATATCGTGCCCTGGCACAACGCCTATCCCGGCACCCGAATGGGCGGCAAAAAGCACTTTACCCTGTGTCACAGTGGGCATATTCAGGGGTTGCTGTGCCCACCGGGCCACCCTCGCGCGCACTATCACAGCGGCCCGGCCGTTAGCGATAACGCCGAGAGTTGGCTGGCCACGGCCGAGGCGCAACAGGGCAGTTGGTGGCCCGCCTGGAGCAACTGGCTAAAAGACCACAGTGGCCCCTTGGTTAAGGCCCCTGCCAACGAAGACGGCGGCCTTGGCGCGGCACCCGGCCGCTACGTTCAACAGCACTGAGGAGCATGATGAAAACCCGCGACCGAATCCTGCTGTGTACCCTTGAGCTGTTCAACGAGCACGGCGAGTCCAACGTCACCACGCTGGAGATTGCCAACGAGCTGGAGATCAGCCCCGGCAACCTCTACTACCACTTCAAGGGCAAGGAAGCGCTGCTCGACGCGCTGGTCGATGACTTTGTGCTCAGCACCCGCAGCCTGCTGCTGAGCGACGACAACCCGGACGACGTCGAACCGGAAGACCTCTGGCTGCTGCTACATCTGTTGTTTGAAGCTATCGCCACGCACCGCTTTCTGTTCCAGGACCTGTCCAACCTGATGAGCCGCTACCCGGCCCTGCGCCAGCAGATGCAGCCCTGGATCACGGCCCTGCGCCAGCGCCTTGAGCAGGTGCTGCAGGCCCTGCACGCCAGCGAACACCTGCACGCGGACGATGGCGAACGCAACCGCCTGCTCGACGCCCTGTGCCAAACCTGCCTGTTCTGGCTGGACTACCAGCGCGTCTGCCACCCCAACGACCTGGACCCGGCCAGCGGCGTGCAACAAATGCTCGGCCTGCTGCAGCCCTGGCTGGATGCCGAGGGGCGGGATTGGGTGCAGGGGTTGATTGCGCGCTACGGTTAATTTACGCCATAAAAAAACCCGCGCTGCCGAAGCAGGGCGGGGTTCTGGTGCTGCAAGGTAACTCAGGACTCGGCGGGCTTGTCCGCCGCCGGTGCACTGGCCGGAGCCGGTGAGGAGGCGGTGGGTGTTGCTGCCGGAGCCTTCACGGCCGGTGTCGCCTTGGGCTTGGCAGGCGCCTTGGGCTTGGCGGCCGCACGCGGCTTGGCCGGAGCCTTGGGCTTGGCTGCTGCTGTGCTTGCCTTGGCCGCTGCCGGTTTGCTGGCAGTGGTCTTGGCAGCAGGCTTGGCTGCAGCAGGTTTAGCTGCCGGCTTGGCCGCAGTGCTGGCGGCGGGCTTGGCTGCCGGCTTGCGCGTGGTGCGCGGCTTGGCAGCCGGTTTGCTCGCTGCCGGGCTAGCCTTGGCCGCGACCTTGGGTGCAGCGGTCTTGCCGCTGGCCAGGCCTTCAATCAGCTTGGTCAGCTCGTCAACCTTGGCGTTCAACGCCTTAACTTCAGCCTGCGAGGGCACTCCAAGGCGGGAGACAGCACTGTTGAGACGCTTGTCGAACGCATCTTCCAGCTCGTTCCACTTGCCGGTCAGCTTGCCCTTGGCCTTGTCGGCCCCGGTCTTCGCTTTTTCCAGCGGGTTCTTACCGGACTTGGCCTTACCCTTGAGGGTGTCGACCTGCTTGTCGATCTCGGCCTTGGCTTTCTTCTCGGCAGCCTCACCATCCTTGATCAGGTTTTCGAAGAGCTTGACGCCCTCCTTCCCGACCTTGGCGTAGGCGCCCAGACCTGCCAGCCAGATCTGACGCGAATAGTTTTCGATATCAGCGACCCAACCCGGATCCTTGTCCTTCTTCTTACCCGCCATGGAGCAACTCCTCTGTGACCTTACTTGCTTTGCAGTGACTTGAGTGCAGCACTCAGATCATCCAGCTTAGCAGACAGCTGATCAATATCCTTCTTGCTCGGAATACCCATACGACCCAGGGTAGAAGCAACGCGCTCGTCGAATACTTCTTCTACCTTGCTGAAACGGCCGCCGGTTTTCTCGTGCACTTTTTCCTTGAAGGATTCGATGCGGCTGTTGGCTGCTTCAACCTGGCTGGCAACCAGCTCCTTGCCCTGCTTCTCGACTTCTTCACCTTCGCTGACCAGCGACTTGAAGTAATCGGCGCCTTCCTTGCCGGCCTTGGCATAGGCACCCAGGCCTGCCAGCCAGATCTGATGAGCGTATTTCTTCACGTCAGTGGCAAAACCAGCGGCGTTGTCTTCGATTTTCTTTGCGGTGTTCTTGGCCATGTTCGTAACTCCGTTAATCAGTAGATTGAGGTACTGCAATGGACCGATTGGCGATCCTTACAGCCAAAGCTACGCGGCAAAATTAGAAAACACATACTAATCGGCAAAAAACATCGCAACGGTGTCTGCACACCTGAGTGGTTCGCGCTGCCGCGTCAGGCCAGATACTTGTCCAGCGCCTTCTGCACTTCGCTCTTAACCATGCCGGCCATGGGCGTGAGCATCATCCCCAGCTTCACCTGCACTCGCACATCGGCATCGGTTACGGTGATGCAACCATCGGCACCGCTGCGCTTGAAGTGCAGTTGGTCGCCTTCCCAGCTGCACTTGGCGTCCAGCTTCTGGGCCAGCTTGTCGGCCAACTTCTGAGCGCGCTCCTTGGCCTGTTCCTTACCAAGGTCGTGTTCACGGGTGATATCTACGGTGGCCATCAGCTCATCCTCACGGTGGTGTCAAAGCTCGCCAGCATGCCGCAAACTGCGCAGCGCGTCACCACCAAAGCAGGCGCAGTGCAAGGCGCGGCATTTGGGCAGCGCTTCTGGCGGCAAAAAATGGTTAGAATGGAGCGGAATTTGCCAGCGCAGAGCCAAGTCATGAGCGATCAGCACGAGCACGAAAAAACCACCCACTTTGGTTACCAGACCGTCGCCGAGTCCGAAAAGGCTCAGCGCGTCGCCGAGGTCTTCCACTCGGTAGCCGCCAAGTACGACATCATGAACGACCTGATGTCCGGCGGCATCCACCGCCTCTGGAAGCGCTTCACCATCGAGCTGTCCGGCGTGCGCACCGGCAACCGGGTACTGGACATCGCCGGCGGCACCGGCGACCTGACCCGCCGCTTCGCCAAACGCGTGGGCCCGACCGGCGAAGTCGTCCTGGCCGACATCAACGCCTCCATGCTCAAGGTTGGCCGTGACCGCCTGCTGGATCTGGGCGTGGCCGGCAACGTACGTTTTGTCCAGGCCGATGCCGAGGCACTGCCCTTCCCGGACAATTATTTCGACTGCATCACCATCGCCTTTGGCCTGCGTAACGTGACCCACAAGGACGCCGCCATCGCCTCCATGCTGCGCGTGCTCAAGCCGGGTGGCCGGCTGCTGGTCTTGGAGTTCTCCAAGCCCAAGAGCGAGCTGCTGTCCAAGGTGTATGACCAGTACAGCTTCAAGCTGCTGCCGATGATGGGCAAGCTGGTGGCCGACGACGCCGATAGCTACCGCTATCTGGCCGAATCCATCCGCATGCACCCGGACCAGGAAACTCTCAAGGCCATGATGGAAGAAGTCGGCTTTGCCCGGGTGACCTACCACAACATGACCGGCGGCATCGTCGCCCTGCACCGGGGCGTCAAACCCTGATGCTCTCCGGCGCGCTGCTCCGCGCAGCCGAGCGCAGCATCGCTGCGGCCCTGGCTCGCGACCCGGTCACCGCCAGGCGCATCAGCGCACTGGCCGGCAAACGCATTTTGATCAGTAGCCGTCAGCCTGACTGGCAGCTGTGGCTGATGCCCGCGCACGGCACCATCAACCTGACGACTACCAGCGACGCGCCGGCCGATGTTGAACTGCACGCCCCCGCCAGCCTGCTCGCCCGGCTGCTGGTCAGCAGCGACCGCAAGGCCGTACTGCAGGACCCGGACGTCGAGCTGCTGGGCGACAGCCAGGTACTGATCGCGCTGCAGAATGCGCTGGCCGACCTGCAGCTCGATGGCGAGGCCGAGTTAGCGCGCTGGCTCGGCCCGGTCGCCGGCCATGCCATCGGCAGCGCCCTGCGCCGCAGCCACCAGTGGGGCCGTGACAGCCGCGCCAGCCTGCGCCAGACGCTGGCCGAATACCTGACCGAAGAAAGCCGCCAACTGGTCGGCCAGGCTGAAGCCCGCGCCCGCGCCGAACAACTGCATGACCTGCGCCTGCAACTCGACCGCCTGGAAGCGCGCGTCGCCCTGCTCTCTCCCACCAATCCGGACTCGCCCGACGCATGAGACTCACCGCCTTCGTGCGCCTGCTGCGCATCCTGCACATCTTTACCCGTTATCGTCTTGACCAGATTCTGCTGGACCTGCCGCTGCCGCTGCTGGGCCGCCTGCTGCTGCAACTGGGCCCATGGCGCCTGCGCCCGGCCCCGAAAGACCTGAGCCGAGGCGCGCGCCTGCGCAAGGCCTGTGAAGATCTGGGCCCGGTGTTTATCAAGTTTGGCCAGATTCTCTCCACCCGCCGTGACCTGATGCCCGACGACATCGCGCTGGAGCTGGCCCGTCTGCAGGACAAGGTGCCGCCCTTCCCGGGACCAAAAGCCCGCGCGCGCATCGAGGAGCAGCTGGGCGAGCGCATCGAGGATGTATTTGCCAGCTTCAGCGACGAGCCGCTAGCCTCCGCCTCGGTCGCCCAGGTACACGCCGCACGCCTGAAAGACGGCAGCGAGGTGGTGGTCAAGGTGGTGCGCCCAGGCATCGGCGAGACCATCGACCAGGACATCCAATGGTTGTTCGTCGCCGCACGCCTGCTGGAAAAGCTGTCCACCGAAGGTCGCCGCCTGCGCCCGGTCGAGGTGGTCGAGGACTACGAAAGCACCATTTTCGACGAGCTGGACCTGTACCGCGAAGCCGCCAACGCCTCCCAGCTGCGCCGCAACTTTGAAGATTCGGAGCTGATCTACATTCCCAAGATCTACTGGGACTGGTGCCGTCACAAGGTACTGGTGATGGAGCGCATCGAGGGCATCCCGGTGACCGACCTGCCGGCGCTGGCCGACCAGCGTACCGATATGAAGAAGCTTGCCGAACGCGGCGTGGAAATCTTCTTTACCCAGGTATTCCGCGACAGCTTTTTCCACGCCGACATGCACCCGGGCAACATCTTCATCTCGCGCAAGCACCCTTGGGAGCCGCAATACATCGCCATCGACTTTGGCATCGTCGGCAGCCTGACGCCCGAGGACCAGAGCTACCTGGCACGCAACCTGATGGCCTTCTTCAAGCGCGACTACCGCCGCGTCGCCCAACTGCATATCGACTCGGGCTGGGTACCGGCTGACACCCGCGTGAACGAATTTGAAGCGGCGATTCGCAGCGTCTGCGAGCCGATCTTCGAGCGCCCGCTGAAAGACATCTCCTTCGGCCAGCTGCTGCTGCGCCTGTTCCAGACCGCCCGCCGCTTCAACATGGAAGTCCAGCCGCAGCTGGTGCTGCTGCAAAAGACCCTACTGAACATCGAAGGGCTGGGCCGCCAGCTGTACCCCGACCTGGACCTCTGGAGCACCGGCCAACCCTATCTGGAGCGCTGGATGCGCGAGCGCATGCTGCCGCAGAATCAGGTCAAGCACTGGCAGCAGCATCTGGAACGCGTACCCGCGCTGATAGACAGCGCCCACCGCGCCCTCGACAACCTGGCCGACGCACCGCTGCGCGAGCAGCCGCCGCAGCGCCCACGCTGGCCACTGCAACTGGCCGGTATCGCCCTGGTGGTATTTGGCGCCAGCGCGCTGGGCGGCGACGACCCGCAGCTCTGGCTGCACGCCGCACCCACCCAGTGGGCGCTGATCGCCCTGGGCGGCTGGCTGATTCTGCGCCGCAGATAGTCAGCCGCGTGCATAACTGGCACACTTGCACCATTGAACGAACGACGACCCGCCATGACTGATTCAACCGCCGCCAATGACTGGCTCGACAGCATCAACTGGGATGCCGACGGCCTGGTTCCCGCCATCGCCCAGGATGTACACACTCAGCGCATTCTGATGATGGCCTGGATGAACCGCGAAGCCCTGCAACTGACCGTACAGGAAGGCCGAGGCATCTACTGGTCGCGCTCGCGCCAGCGCCTGTGGCGCAAGGGCGAGGAGTCGGGCAACGTGCAACAGCTGCACGAACTGCGGCTGGACTGCGACGCCGACGTCGTCATCCTGCAGGTCGAACAGATCGGTGGCATTGCCTGCCACACCGGCCGGCAGAGCTGTTTTTATCGGGTTCTGAAAGATGGCCAATGGCAGACCGTCGATGCCGTCATCAAGGACCCCAAAGAGTTATACGAGCACCCAAAACATGTCTGACACCCTGAGCCAACTGGCCGCCGTGCTGGAGCAACGCAAGCAGGCGTCTGCCGACACCTCCTACGTTGCCAGCCTGCACGCAAAGGGCCTGAACAAGATTCTCGAAAAGGTCGGTGAAGAGTGCACAGAGACACTGCTAGCCGCCAAGGACTGTCAGCACAGCGAGGACAAATCGGACCTGGTATACGAGACCGCTGACCTGTGGTTCCACTCACTGGTCATGCTTAGCCATCTCGGCCTTGGTCCCGATGACATCCTGAAAGAATTGGCACGCCGCTTCGACCTGTCCGGTCTTGAAGAAAAGGCGTCCCGCAGCAAATAAACTGGGCAATAGGCCCCGGAGGCAAAAATGGGTTTTGGTGGCATTAGTCTGTGGCAACTGCTGATCGTACTGGTCATCGTGGTACTGCTGTTCGGCACCAAGCGGTTGAAGAACATCGGCGGTGATCTGGGCGGCGCAATCAAGGGCTTTCGCAAGGCGATGAACGACGAGGAAAAGCCCTCGGTCGAGAACAAGCCGGGCGAGACGCTGGATGCCAAGGCCGAAGAGCACAAGCAGGACTCCCAGTCCAAGCCGTAATCTGCCAGGTCCCGCCCCATGTTCGACATCGGCTTTATGGAAATGCTGGTGGTGGCGATCATCGCCCTGCTGGTTCTCGGCCCGGAGCGTTTGCCCGGCGCCATACGCACCGTCAGCCTGACCATTGGCCGCATCAAGCGCGGCTTCTCGGACGTGCGCTCGCAGGTTGAGCGCGAACTGGGCGCCGACGAGATCCGCCAGCAGTTGAACAACGAGCGCATCCTCGCCGAACTGGAAAAGCAGGGGCTGCACGCCGGCAGCCCGAGCAACCAGACAAACGCCCGACCGGGCGGTAACCAGAGCGTCACACAGCCGACGCACACTGGCGCGACCGCAGAGCAACCCCGTGCCGAGTCCGCCAATGAGCAGCAAGACACCCGCCATGAGCAACCCTGATCTGCCGCCCGTCAAGAGCGGCGGCGACATGCCGCTGGTCGCCCACCTGACCGAGCTGCGCTCGCGCCTGCTGCGCATTGTGCTGATCTGGCTGGTGATCTTTGCCGGCCTGTTCTACTTTGCCAACGACATCTACGCGTTCATTTCCGAGCCGCTGCGCGCGCTGCTGCCCGAAGGCACCAGCATGATCGCCACCGATGTCGCCTCGCCGTTCCTGACCCCCTTCAAGCTGACGCTGATCAGCGCGCTGTTTATCGCCATGCCCTTTGTGCTGCACCAGGTCTGGGGCTTTATTGCACCCGGGCTGTACAAGCACGAGAAGCGCCTGGCGGTGCCGCTGCTGGCCTCCAGCATTCTGCTGTTCTACGGCGGCATGGCGTTCGCCTACTTTGTGGTGTTTCCACTGGTGTTCGGCTTTTTCACCAGCGCGGCGCCGGATGGCGTAGCAGTGATGACCGACATCAACAGCTACCTGGACTTTGTACTGACGCTGTTCATGGCCTTTGGTCTGTCCTTCGAAATTCCAGTGGCCACCGTGCTGCTGGTGCTGGTCGGCATCGTCGATGTGCAGAGCCTGAGCAAAGCGCGCCCCTACGTGGTGGTCGGCTGCTTTACCGTCGGTATGGTCCTGACCCCACCGGACGTGATCTCCCAGACCCTGCTCGCACTGCCCATGTGGCTGCTGTATGAAGTCGGTATCGTCTTCAGCCGTCTGGTCCGCCCGCGCACACCGGAAGAGCCGCAGGACAGCCCGCAGGCATGAACCTGCTGCTGCTCGAAGACAGCGACTTCACCGATCCGCAGCATGTACGCCTGACTGGCCGCAGGCTGGCGCACATGCAGGACATCCAGCAGGTCAGCGCCGGCGACACCCTGCGCGTTGGCCGCATCAACGGCCTGATGGGCAGTGGCAGCGTGCTGGAGCTGGACTCGCGCAGCGCCCTGCTGCGCATCGAGCTGAGCGAAGCGCCCCCGGCCAAATTGCCCCTCACCCTGCTGCTGGCCATGCCCAGACCCAAGATGTTTCGCCGCATCCTGCAGCACTGCGCGACCCTGGGCGTACCCGAGATCAT
Source organism: Halopseudomonas pachastrellae (assembly GCF_900114765.1). Lineage (GTDB taxonomy): Bacteria > Pseudomonadota > Gammaproteobacteria > Pseudomonadales > Pseudomonadaceae > Halopseudomonas > Halopseudomonas pachastrellae. The sequence continues at coordinate 101,033 of NZ_FOUD01000014.1, read as the reverse complement.
ACTGCTCAACAGCTACCGGGTAGAAAAGAGCTTCTGGCAGACGCCGTTTCTGCAACCCGAGGTGGTACGCGAGAACCTGCTGTTGGGCCTGGAGCAGGCCCGCGACACCGTGCTGCCGACCGTGCGGATCGAAAAGCGCTTCAAGCCCTTTGTCGAAGATCAGCTACCCGCCATCATCAACGAGCAACTGGCGCTGGTTGCCCACCCCGGCGACTACCCCGCCTGCCCGCGCGGTATCGACCAGCCGCTAACCCTGGCCATCGGTCCGGAGGGCGGCTGGATTCCCTATGAGGTCGACAAGCTGGTCGAGGCCGGCATGCAGCCGGTGCAGCTCGGCGAGCGCATCCTGCGCGTGGAAACCGCCGTCACGGCGCTGCTGGCGCGCTTGTTCTGAAGCAGCCCACTGAACCGGCGCCGCGCCACCCGGTCTGAATCAGCATGCATATCACCACAGACCTCCCCGATCTGCTGGCCGGCCCGCTGGTTCGCCGCGTAGAACCCGAGCGCGTCTTGCTCTGGCTGGTCGCCAGCCGGCCACTGCAACTGCGCGCGACGCTGCAACCAGACAACGCTGCAGCACAACACCTCGATCTGAACGATACCCGCGTGATACCCATTGGTAAGTACGCCTACGTTCACCTGCTGAGCCTCAGCCCCGATACGCCCTTACCGCAGGATCAGGTCATTCACTACGACCTGCAGTGGGATAGCGAGCAAGGCAACGGGCTACGCCGCACCGCCCCGCATCTGTGCCACGGCGACGAGCTGCCCTCGCTGATGATCGCCAGCGACAACCGCCGTCTGCTACACGGCTCCTGCCGCAAGCCGCACTTTGCCGGCGAGGATGCACTGGTGCGCACCGACAGCTGGCTGGCCGAACGCCGAGACCAGCCAGAGCAGCGCCCTGCCTGGCTGCTGATGACCGGCGATCAGGTTTACGTAGACGATGTCAGTGGCCCGCTACTGGTTGCTGTGCATCAGTTGATTGCCCGACTCGGGCTGTTCGACGAAGCATTGGAAGGCGCCACCGTCGCCGACAGCCAGGCCCTGTATCAGTCTGACGACACCTACTATCGCCGCGAGCAACTGCTGCCGGATGTGCCCTCGAATATGGCCGTGCGTGACCGTTTCTTTGGCGGCGTACGCAAACCGGTGTTTACCTCGGCCAACGCGCACAACCACCTGATCAGCCTGGCCGAGATGCTGGCCATGTACCTGCTGGTGTGGTCGCCGGTTCCCTGGCGCCTGATTCAGCCGGCGATGCCAGACGGGCTGAACGACGAAGAGCGCCAACGTTACCAGAGCGAACAGCAGCAGATTGATGCCTTTGTCGAGGGCCTGCCGCAGGTCGCCCGCCTGCTCGCCCATCAGCCCAGCCTGATGATCTTTGACGACCACGACGTCACCGACGACTGGAACCTTACCGCCGACTGGGAGCGCACCGCCTACGGCCACCCCTTCTCACGCCAGATCATCGGCAACGCGGTGCTGGCCTATCTGCTGTGCCAGGGCTGGGGCAACGATCCCGACGCCGTGGCAGAACCGCTGGATGCGCTGACCCAACTGCTGGAGAACGCAAAGCGCAGCGGCAGTATGGATGTCAGCGAGCAGGACGCCTGCATCGACGCCGTGCTGCGCTTTCACGGCTGGGAGTACCAGATTGCCGGCACGCCCAGCCTGGTCGTGCTGGATACCCGCACCCGCCGCTGGCGCAGCGAGCGCAGCCCCTTCCGCCCGTCTGGCCTGATGGACTGGGAGGCGCTGACCGAGCTGCAGCAACGCCTGCTGGACCAGACCGCTGTGGTCATCGTCTCGCCCGCACCGATGTTCGGCGTCAAACTCATTGAAGGCATCCAGAAGCTGTTCTCCCTCGCCGGTCACCCGCTGGTAGTCGACGCCGAAAACTGGATGACCCACCGCGGCGCTGCCAAGGTGCTGCTCAATATCTTTCGTCACGGCCGCACACCAGGTAACTACGTCATCCTCTCCGGCGACGTGCACTACTCTTTCGTCTACGACATCGCCATCCGTCATCGCGAGCACGGCCCGCAGCTTTGGCAGATCACCAGCAGCGGCCTGAAAAATGCCTTCCCAACGCGTCTGCTGGACTGGTTTGACCGGCTTAATCGCTGGCTTTACGCCCCGGCCTCCCCGCTGAACTGGCTGACCAAACGCCGGCGCATGCGCGTCAGCCCGCGCGATCCAGACCGCGCCAGCGCCGGCGAGCGCCTGTGGAACGGCAGCGGCATCGGTCTGGTTGAGCTGGATGAACAGGGCCGCCCGGAAAACGTCAGGCAGTTGGATGCGCGAGGCCTCGATGTCGACTTCCCGCCCCGCGACACCGCTGATCCGGCAAGGTGAGCATCAAGCACTCGCAGCCCGGCCCGTGCTTGCTATGATCAACAGCGTTATCTGAGGAGACCCACCAATGCGCCCCTACCCGCTTATTCTTGCCGGCCTGCTGACCGGCTGCGCCAGCGTCAGCCACGACACACGGCTCAACGACGCGCTGAGCGAACAGTTCGGCTCGGAGCTGCCCCGCTACCAGAGCGCCCTGTACGACCTTAACGGTGACGGCGTTGACGACGCACTGATCTACGCCCAAGGCCCCAACTGGTGTGGTAGCGCCGGCTGCACCCTGTTTGTGCTGCAAGGCAGCGAGCACGCCTTCACCCTGCGCTCCAAAACCACCATCGTGCAGCTTCCCCTACGGGTGTCCGCGCACAGCACTGATGGCTGGCGCGACCTGATCGTACATGCCAGAGGCGCAGGCGACGTCGTCTTGCGCGCCACCGACAGCGGCTACCCACTGAACCCGTCCATGCAGCGCCCGGCCACGGCGACAGAGCTGCAAAGCAGCGAGATACTGCTAGAGTACCCAGAGAATCCGTAACGCCGTTGGCATGCATCAAAGCGGTTAGCTTTGCTCGCAGTGCTACATCCGGGAAGAAGGATTTTCGCCCAGAGAGGCCCTCCGGACTTTTCTCGTTGAAGTGGTGAGCAGGTTTCTCTGCAGTCCCCAGTACACGCTGGCTGCCGGCAACCTGATAGGCTTGCTGCGTGGCTTCGATGCGGCTGGCAACAGCGGTAAGGTCGCCGCCGGCTGGCAAGGTGTAAGAACAGTCAGGTCAGGCTTGCGCCAGAAGTTTTATCCGAGCCCACTTTTGTTGTCGCTAGGAAGGCAAAAAGCAAGCCCCTAGCGCTGCTTGCTCTCACCCCAGTGTTGCATTCTGTGCCTCAGTAGCAAAGTCAGCAATCAGCTGATAATCAGCCTGGCCTTTCGCGAATTTTTTGAGGGCTGGCACTAGGTAATAGAGCAGCAGTTCCACATCAGCATGGCTCATCGGCAGGCCCGCTCTAACGCAAGATAGAAGCGCACTTGTAGACATAAATGAAGCGAACGACTCATAGCCAAAAGCGCCAGAAAAAGGAAGTTTCTTAAAATAATAATTAGCCAATCGCTTTTGATCACCGCGCCTCCACGATCGGTGAGACATAAGCCAAAAGGCCTCGCCATAATCTACGGAGTCAATGGGGTATGTGCTTATCAGCCATTCAGCCGCATGTGCAGACTCCATCTTCGCGAGATATCTGCAAAGCGATCTCTGTTTTTCATTCACACCCTGCTCACCTTGAGTTAAATACGCTTTTAGGTAGGCCAGAATTACTGCTTAAACCAGCAGCTTGTTGTCAAAGCCCGTGAAGCGGCGCTCGTGCTTGGGAATCAGTATCGGCGCGAAGCTGCCGTCCCAGTCTCTTGGATGTCCAACTGCAAAGGGCCGTCTCGGTCAGCACAGTCTTGCCGCTGGTGCCGTTACGCTGATTCTCGCTGACCTCTGGGCGCTCTGCACCCACCGGCTAACCCAAGTGATGGCCAAGCTCTGCGCCCAGTGCGCGCTCTACCAGCGCCTTCTTGAACGCCATCGAGATGTCTTGGATCGCCTCGGCCGTCATTGGGCCTTTAACGAGCTGTTCGACCAGTTCCTTGGGGATGGAGGGTAGGTCTCTTTTGGCCTTGACGGCCGGGGTCTTTTGGGTCGGCATGCCTAGTCCTCGTAACGCATGTTAAGCCCGAACACAAAATTGCTGATACTCCCGGTGCCCCCTTTTTTTGGTCCAATTTATCCGGAACGACTAGCCTGAAGCTCCCGCCTAGATGACTCCAACATATTGGACCAATTTTTAAAAAGCTGATTCTCGCCCGCTACAGAAGGGTCTGCCGCCGGCATATACCGAACAATAGGAGCAACAGACTCCGGATAATCGAAATCCGCATACAGCTCCTCAACAATCCCCAATGGATCTTGATACTTACCCCTATTTATAAAGACCCAAAGAAAACTCAAAAATATCCACGCCTTCTCTGAGCCCCCAACATCTCGCACATCCTTAACAGCAAGGCGACCAACGCACTCCCGAACATCATTAGCATCATCGCCAGTCAGGCAGGCCAGCTCATACTGCTCTGCAGGAGACTCAGCAGAAAGCCTTTTAACAGCATATTCAACAACTCCCGTCGAAGTTAAAAAACCACGATCCAGACCGTACTCAATGTCTCCCCAACTCAACCAAGGTGCTTCTGAAAAGCAGAACCCACCATCTAAGACTATATGCATACCTTACCTCTTATCTTGGCAATCTAGATGGAACTTGGTTGGGCGTGCCCGTAATTCTTCCGGCAGGGATAAACCTCTGATGTGTCAACTCACCCTTCGAATTGACGAGCCACTCGAATATCCCCGACTTGCCATCCACAGCCCCTTCCATCTGGGTAAGGTTGTACGACTTTCCATCCCCGCCACGAATAGTGAAAAGCCTTCCTTTCGCTGGAATCTGGTCAATCACATAACTGGGAGCACGATGAAGAGGGTCATCTTGAAGTGCACTCCCGACAGGTTGTGCATTTCTTATCTCTTGGGCTGCATAACCTGCTCGCTGCCTCTCGAAAAGAGCCACATTCGATGCAGAGTCTGTTGCTTTTGCCCCTCCCAACGTCAAATTAGCCCGTTGGATATCCTCCTGCAACTTCGCAGAAGCGGCATTTCTGAATGGCTCCAGCTCCGCAGGACTGGGTGGCTTGCCTGCTGCCAGATTGTCCAGCTTGGCGACGACACTCGCAAGACCATCGGGCAGTGCCTCTCCGGCTTTGTGTATAACCGCAAACACGCCTAGCAGCTTCGCTACTTTGGCGGCTGGGCCAATGGCGTCGAGCACACCGGGCTCCAGTACGTCACCGACCACCGCTGCCCCGTCCTTGACGTAACCGGTGGCAACCAACATCTGGTCACGATTCTCCCGCCAGCCTGGGGCGTACAGGTCAAGTTCGGCATCGGACATACCGGTCAGAGCTGCGTCTTGCGCGAGCGACAGTTCCTGCTCCAGTGCTACAAGGTAGTCCTCTGTGGCCTGGGCCTCTACCCAGGCTGCCATCGCAGCAGGGTCTTCGGCTAGTTGCAGCAGCTGTTCGGCCTGTTGCCGATTGGCCTGTTCTGCATAGGCATCCCACTCGCGCTGCGCGGCCTGCACGATGGCGTTGTTGGCTTGCGCCAGTTCTGTGATTTGGCGAGGGCGGAACGCCGCCTCTGCCACCGCTGCTGCTTCTCCACGCAACCCATCCAGGGCGCTGCGGCCGGCCTGAATTTCTTCCATGATGAGCTGACAGTTGCCACTGACGTCGCATGCAGCCAGGCGTTCTCGGTTCGCGTCGCTGACCTCAAGATAGCGGTCACGAATCTGCTCGCAGTCACCTCGCTCATGACAGCCTTCTATTTCTTGCTCAAGGCGCTCGACATCCTGGTGATTCAAAAAGTTGTAGTTGGTTGCGTTAGCTGCAACCCAGGCGCCCGTCTCAAGCTGGTCTTCGCTACCGTCCGGGTCTAGCAGGGCGGCGGAGAGCACACCTATAAGCTGGGAACTCATGAGCACCAGCGCCTCGCGCTGCTCATCCGGCAGACCGGCAAACTGCGCATTCAGGTCAGCAACCACCAACTCATTGACGCCGGCCACCAGCGCGCCACTGGCAAAGTCCCCGCCATAGGCCTCTGCAGCCAGGCCGCCCATCAGGGCATGCAGTAGCACTTTCTCGGCGCTGCCACTGGGTAACTGGTAGCGATCACCCAGATCACCCACCAGATTGAAGCCGTAGGCGGCAAAGGTGTTGACCAGGGCGTTACCCAGTACCTGACTAAAATCGCTGTCTTCGCCCAGGGCGCGGTATAGCGCGGTACTGGTAGTCCCTTGCAGTGCCTGATTGGCAGCAAAGCGGCCAACCCCTTCTACCGTGCTCAAGTCAACAACGACCTGTCCGGTAACAGGGTTTGTCTTGGTCCCCAGTAGATTGTCGTATACGCCAGCGGTGAGACCCGCCGTGGCGCCGGCCACGACATAGCCTTTCACGGCGTCGCTGGAGGTAATGTCGTCAAATACAGCCCCCAGGTCTCCGCGATTGTTGACGGTGCTGACGACCGCGTTGGTGGCGGCGCTGGTGGCGACGGCGCTCGTTACCGCCCCGGCTGTACCCCCGCCTGCCAGGGCGCTGGCGCCTGGGCCGACCATGGCTGCCACTACAATGGCAATCACCAATTGCGCGCCAGCGCCCAGCCCGGAGTGGCTGTAGCTGAAGCTGTCGTGTACTTCCTTGACGTGGCGCCAGTCCACGTCGCCGCGGGCTTCCATTTCCTTGAGCCAGGCCAGGCCAGGCTCGGCGGCGACCATGGCGTCGATGGTCTGGCTGACGGTCTGCTGGTTGATCTCGCGAACATCGATCTGCACGCCTTCGGCAGCGCGGATGATCAGCTCGCCCTGGGCCTGCAGCTGGCTCTGGATCAAGGTCTGGTCGGTATCGCCCTGGCCTTTGGCCGATTGCCAGGCCCAGCTGCTCTTGCTCTTCTCGTGGGACTCCTGGTGCAGGTCCAGCACGCCTTCAAACACCACACTGCCGCCGCTACTGAGCGTGAGGTCGGCGCCGCTGGTGAGCTGGCTGGCCTGGTGCAACTGGTCGCTGCCGCTGACCAGCGTGAGGTCGCCGCCGGTTTCGATCTCGGTGCCCTGCTGGGTTACGCGGGTGACGGTGTCGCTACGAAACGATGTGCGCCCGAAGGAGCCTTCGGACTTTTTCTCGTAGAAGTGGTGATCAAGGTTCTCTGCCGCCACCAGGGCCAACTGGCTGCCGGCAACCAGATAGGCTTGCTGCGCGGCCTCGATGCGGCTGGCTACGGCGGTGAGGCTGTCGCCGGCCAGCAAGGTTACATCAGCGCCGGACAGCAACTGCGCACCTTGCTGCGCAATCTCGCTGTCTTCACGGGTGACCTTTTTATCGCTGCGACGATAGCGGTATTCGCTGTGCTGTTCGTTGGCGGCAGCAGCGATAACCAGATCGCCCTGGGCGCTTAGAGTCAGGTCTTCTCCAGCCTCCAGCTGGCTGGCGACGACAGCCAAATCATTGCCGGCGCTGGCGTTCAGGTCACCACCAGCACTGACCTCGCTGCCGTGTTGGGTGACAGCGCTACTTTCCCAGTAGTGGCGGCGATCCTGCCGGATGGCCAGGCTGCGCTCTTCGGTGGCACTGACAATCAGATCCTGGCCGGCGCCAAGCTCGACATCGCCCCCCGCCTGGATGACCGCCCCCTGATTAATCAGGTTACCGCCCGCCTGCATGCTGAGGTCGCCGGTTGCTTCGATGCGCGCAGCGCTATCCAGAATGGTACCGGCCTGCCGTGCCCGTCCGGCGGTGTTGTCGTAATAGCTGGCAGTGCGCTCGTTAAGGATATCCCCGCCTGCGGTCAAGCCGACCTCAGCTCCGCTGATAATGCCGCCTCGCGCATTGTCGATGCTTTGCTGGGCGATCAACTGGATACGCTCGTGTGCTTGCAGCAATCCGCTGTTATCGATACTGCCAGCGACGATGCTGAGGTTTTCGGCGGCACGCAGTGTGCCCTGATTACGCAGCTCGCCGCCGCTGATCAGGGTGACGTCTTGCCCCTGAATCAGACTACCGGTGGCCGCCAGACGGCCTTCTGCCTGGGCCAGATAGAGCACGGGCACCAGTACGCTCTCGCCCATGACCTCATGCTCTTCCAGCCAGACGATGTCGTGGGTCAGGGCGGCAACTTGTTCGGCACTGAGCGCTACGCCCAGGCTGAGGTTGAGGGCTTCACGGCTGGCCAGCGCATTGTCCATGAGGTATCGGTACATGGCTTCGTCACTGGTCAGGCCAGCAAGATAACGCGCGCCCGTGCGTGCGGTCACCGCGTCACGCATCAACCGTTGCTCATACAGACCATCGCCCAGGCGCTTGAGCGTCTGCCCCGGATCCAGCCCGAGTTGAGCAAGCAGGTACTCAGAACCCAGAAACTGGCCCAGGTTGGTCAGTGCCGGGTTGGTTTCAATCAGATACGGATGCGCGCCGGCCTGGGGCACGCTGACACCGGTTGGGGTGGTCGCGTCCGGGCTCTGACTGGCAGGCGTTTGTACCAGACGGAACAACCCCTGTTGGCCGTCGGGCAGGCTGAAACCGGGTAGGGTGAGCGGATTGACTTGCTGTTGTTGCAGGTCTGCCGGCAACTGGGCATTGACCTGAACTTGCATGATCTCGCCCAGCGTGTCGGCAACCTCCTGTCGGGCCGGGTCATCAGCCCAGGCAGGCAGATCGTTACCCAGCTCGCGACTGTTCTCCAGCACCTGACTGGCCTGGATCAGCAAGTCACCGCCGGCCTGGATGACGGCGGGGGCATTGGCGTTAAGCGCGGTGACGGTGGAGAGGTCACTGACCAGGCTGTAGCGGGCCAAGGCCTCAAGCGGCAGTTCCTTGGGTAGCTCTGCCGCGTTGTAGGGGGTAGAGGTAGTTACGCCGAAAGCGCTCGTCAGTACCGTCAGTGGTGCGTCCGGTATTCCATGTGCGAATACGCTCGGTGCGCCCACCGACCGCACCGAGGTTATGCAGGCGCTCGGCGTTGATGGACAGGTTGCCGCTAGCCGACAGGGTGCTGAACTGGTTTGCCACCTCAACGGCACTGACACTCAGATCACCACCGGCATGCAGCAGGGCCGCGCGGGAGTCTTCGACTATCTGACTGTCGTAGACCTCGCGAGCAATGTAGTCGACGTTGTGATGGTCACCACCGCAGTCATAGCAGTGCACCGTCATCTCGCCTTCCTGCAACACCTGCTCTTCGCGGAACACCGCCTTGCGGTTGTTCAGGCTGACAACATTCAACTGCATGTTGCCTGCCGATTCGATGTTGCCCGACACGTTGGCCAGACTCTGCGCAGATGTGGCCGGATCAAGCCCGCTGACGCTCAGGCTGCCCAGGCTGTATATGTCGGCATCCAGGTTGACGCTGTGATCCACATGCAGCAGCAGGTTATTGCCACTGAACAGCACCCCTAGGTGGTTGTAGAGCTGCTGACTGAAGACCTGCAGCTGATCGGCGGCACCCAGGACACCCCGATTGTCTATGTTGCCCGCCCGGACATTGAGACTACCCAGTACCGTCAGTTGGCCGTTGTTATTCAACGCACCGGTTGTCTGCACGCTGGCGTTGCTGCCGCCCAGAATACCGCCGATGTCGCTGGCCCCTGCCTCCAGGTCCAGGCTGCCGGCTTGCAGTGCCAACTGATCAATACTGGCCAGAGTGCCATAGCTGTCGTAGTGCCCGCTGAGAGCCAGATCAACACTGCCATCACTGGCCATGTAGCCATGATTGGTCCAGTTGTGCCCCTGCCCTTGCAGGGCCGTTTGCGCCAGTATCTGACTGGTGGCGGTCTGGCTGAGCTGATCTACCTCCAGCACGATGCGGTCGGCGTGCAACAGGCTGCCCTGCTGCCAGGCATCAGGGTTTTGCTCCAGCAGATCCAGTACGGTCAGCAGCTGCTGTTGCCGCGCCACGCTGGTATCACCCAGAAACGGCCCGAGCCCCTGGGCGAGAGAGTCAGCTACAAAGCCAGGCCAATCCTGGGTCAGTACCTCTCGGTAATAGTCAATCCACTGCTGCGCGGTGTAGTCGCTGTTCGTGGTCAGAAACAACGGCAGCAGGCTGTCGTTGTTGTTCAGTTGTTCGGCGTCGATGGTCAGTAACTGGCGAGCAAAAAGACTCCCATGCATATTGCTGAGGTGCTGTGCCGAGATCGCGAGGCTGCCCTCGGTGGCCGCCACGCTGCCCAGGTCATTGTCGACGCGCTCTGCCACCTGCAGGCTGACGTCGTGCGCCTGCACGCTGCCGTTGCGGTTATTTAACCAGCGGCTTACCACCTGCAGCGCGCCCTGCAAGCTGGACATAAGCCCACCTTGGTTGTCCAGGCCATCGGCTTGCAGCAAGGTGTCGCCATCACCGGCCAACAGCATGCCGTTGCGGTTGTTCACCAGCCCGCTCACATCCAGGCTCAGTGCTCCGCTGGTGGCCTGCAACACACCGCTGCGGTTGTCTACCTCTGCGGCAGCTAGGTGCAGGCCCTGATCACCAAGCAGCCGGCCCGCCTCGCTGTTGTCCAGCTTACCCTCAAGCTGCAGATCGGCTTGTCCCTGGGCGTATACCACACCTTGGACGTTCGCCAACTGCCGGGCACGCAGGTTAAGGTCAGCCTCGCTAAGAATCTGCCCTGCCAGACTATTATCGAGCAGCTGGGCCTGCAGACTTAGCTGGTCGCTACTGGCCAGCAGACCGGCACGATTGTCCAGCAAGCCTGCAACCTCAGCCTCAAGCTGCTGACCCGCGCTGATTTCACCCTCGCGGTTATCCAGCCCACTGGCCGCTACCTGCAGGTCTGCGTTGGCCACCACCGAGCCTTGGCGGTTATCAATGGCATTGTCAGCAATCAGCGCCAGATTGCCGCCACTGACCACAACGCCCTGCAGGCTGTTGTTGAGTTCGCCGACGCGCAGTTGCTGGTCAGCGGCGCTCACCAGCGCGCCTTCGCGGCTATTGTCGAGACTACCGGCCACCTCTACCGTCAGGCTACCTTGGCTAGACAGCGTGCCCTGATAACTGTTGTCCAACCGCGTGGCAGAAACGTCCAGATGATCGACCGCACTAACCTGGCCGTCGCGGTTGTCCAGTTGACCAGCTCTGAGCTGCACACTCGTGCTCCCCAGAATTTCCCCACTCTGGTTGTCCAGGTTGGCGCTGTTCAGATGCACAGCTTGCGCGCCGCTAAGCAGACCGAGACGGTTATCGAGCTGCTGAACATCCAGCGTCAGCGCGGCATCAGAGATCACCTCACCGGCATGGTTGTCGAGTCGCTCGGCGCTCACATGCACACCTTCGCGCGCGGCCAACGTCGCGCTGCGGTTGTCCACCTGCTCTGCCGTAACAGTCAGTTCGCCAGAGGCGAGCACTAGCCCGGCGTTGGCAACCTCGTCTGCTTGCAAGTCAATATTGGCGCTGGCTTGCCGACTACCGGCGAGGTCGATACCGGCCTCAAGTACGCCGTGGTTGTTAACCCGTTCGGCCTGCAGTCGCTGACTGCCACCACTGGCCAGGGTGCCGGTGGTGTCGATCTGGCCACTCGCCTGCAAGGCCACCTGACCGCCTGCGTAACCTTGGGCCAGGTTGATATCGGAGGCAGCCATGGTGATATCACCGCTGGCCGCAGCCCGCCCAATCGTCAGTTGCCCCTTGGAGTCGATCTGAATATCGCCGGCGGTGGCGGCCATATCACCCAACAAACGCACGCCTACCCCGTGCTCGGTACCGACCAGACGAATGGCGCCGGCATACATACCGCCTAGTGCCGAGCTGTCTATTGCGAGTTGCGGTGCTTGGCTACCGTCGTCCGCTCTAGGGGTGACGGCCAAGGTACTGGCGTCCACATCATTGCGGCCGGTCACCACGTTCAATTGGTTGGCGCGCAGCTCGGCGTTGAGCTGCAGACTGCGGGTAATAAGATCAAAGCGCTCGACGTTGCTAGCATTGAGGCCGGCGCCGTCAAGGGCGATCTGCCCTTGGTCCACCTCAAAACGCTGGAGCTGACCTTCGTCGACAATAGGCTTGCCGGTGCTCAGAGTGACTTGCGGCGTATTGAGGAAGCCACAGCCATCACAGGTGATACCGTGCGGGTTGGCTACGATGACGCCAGCACTCTGGCCGGCCACCTCGGTGTAACCCTGTAACTGGCTGGGGTTGGTACCGGTTATCTCGTTAAGAATCAGCCCCGCAGCCGCACCATTCAGATTGGGGTTGCCGTGAATCAGGCCACCCAACTCCGTGCCCTGGATCCCACTGGCGTTATTCAGAATTAGGCCCTGCTCCCGAACGTTGTAATCCGTAAAGCGGTTATGAGACAGCCCGCTGGCATTGGGTGTAGCGATATTGATAACCGGCACACCATTGCCGGCCTGGGTCAGTGCGGTGTTGCCGCCGGCTGCGGCGTCTACCGCCAGATCTGCCGCGACGCTGACCAGCGGGTTAAACACCAGCGCACCAATCAGCAAGCGGGCAACAGTCTTGAACAGGGGGCTACGCACGTCCATGGGCGGAATTCCTTGCAGGGCTGATCAGAAAAACAGGTCAACGCGAAAGTAGAGAGGGTGTTCGCCTCGGGCTATAACACCAGGGCGAGAAAGCGACTGGGCTAGCGTCAGGCTGGCGGCCAAATGCGGCCCACGGGCAGACAGCTCCAGCGCACTGCCGCTGAGCCGGCCATGCCGCCTGCCGTTATAAGGCGTACCGCTGATCGCGCCCAGGTCGTATCCCACTGCGGCGCCCAACTGCGAGAGCCATGGGCGCAACTGTAGATTGCTGATGGGGTACTGCCAGCGCAGGTTGCTGCGCCAGTAATACCCGCTATCGCCGCTGAGGGATTGGTCCTTGAAGCCACGCACCGAAGCCAAACCACCCAGGCTGATGCGCTGGGGCGAGAACAGCACGTCGCTGCTGTATTGCCCGCTAAGCAGACTGTCGACACTCAGCCGCTGACCGAGCAGCTCAAACGGCTGGAGGTAGCTGGCCGTCAGACTGTACTTGTCATAGCGGGCGACCGGCTGTCCAGCACCTGACGCATCATCTGACTGCGCATCAAAGGCGCCGATACCCTGCTGCCAGCCAACATCCAGGTTGACGAACGCGTTACCCAGCCGACGCCCGTGATTGGCTCCCAACTGCAGCTCACTGAGGCGGTGACTGGAGGTGGTCAGCAAGGCGTCTTCCAGATAATTGCGGGTACGCAGGTGAGCTACCCCTAGGCAGAGCGCCGTCTTGCCCAGGTTGTCGCGGTGCACCACGCGTTCGGCCCCGAACTGATGGCCTTTGCTTTCGCCGTCGCTCTCATACATCAGCCCACCCGCTTCCCCTCGGGTGCGGTAGTAGCTCTGGTTGTAGCTGTAATCGAGACGCCACCACCCCAACGGCAACGAATAGAACAGACTCTGGCTGGCGGAGTGGCGCCAGTGATCGCTGACAGCATCCTTACCACCGCGCAGGCGTAACTGATCACCCAGCCCCAGTGGGCTGTCCCAATCCAGCCCTATGCCCCACTGCTGCTCGCCGGTGCTGCGCTGACCATCGTTATGTCGGCTCAGAGAGGCGTGCCATGGCTTGCTGCGCTGGCCTTTGAGCTGAACGCGGCTACCGCCAGGCTGCTCGCCGGGCAGCAACTCCAGCTGCAGTTGGCGGGATGGCAGCCGGCTCAACTGATCAACCAGTTGCTCCAGCTCACGGAGGTTGAGCCGCTCCCCCGGCTGACCAGGAAAGCCCATTGCCAGCTCGCGCTCACTGGCCAATGCGGAACTGTCCAGCCCCTCCAGCACACCTTCGACAACCAGAACGTCCAGCTCACCATCGCTGAGGTCCTGCTGGGGTAGGTAGGCTCGCGAGGTGACATAGCCGCGGTCAAGGTAGAACCCGGTGATGGCGGCGAGCAGATTGTTCAATTCTGCGCTGCCAAGGCAGCGCCCGATAAAGGGCAACAACAGCGCATCCTGCTGCGCCTGAGTCATCAACCCAGCACCGCTGAGACGGATTAGCTGGATAGCAAAACACTGCGCCTCAGGCTGAGAGCTGGCAGGCGGCACCACCGCCCGCTCCCCAGGCAACTGTTGCAATTCCTGAAGTCGGAGGCGCTGCTCTTCAAGCACCCGCTCCTGACGCTCACGTATCAGTTCTCGATCACCGGGCAGCGCTTGAGCGTGCGCAAGGCCACAGCCAAACAGCAATAGCATTGCCGCAATACAGGCAGACTTACTCATGATTCCTTCCCTGGCGTTGCGCCGTGCACTGGCTAGCGCCTGACGCACTTTCAAATCCTTTTTTCAAGCGCGCGGATTATTCCTGTACATGCGATATCCGCCTACAGTGATGACGGAGAAATGCGGACCACTGCTCAACCGCTCAGGCAATTTGCCACTGCACCAAACGACCATGGTGCAGCCAACACACAGCCTATGAACCAGGGTCAATCATCAGCCCACAGCGCAGGCGCGCAGCAGTCATGGCCGATGTCTGGTACCACGGAGACCTGTGCGCCAGGAATGGTCTGCGCGCTGGGCGCAAAGCTGGCAGGCGGGACCTGGCGGTCCTGTTCGCCAAAGAACAGCCGACGCCTGACCTGCGGGCGCCAGTGCTCGATATCAGCCGGGTTGAGCGATGCAAACAGCGGTGTGTAGTCGTGCAGGTCTGCCCAGAGAGCCACGTCGGTCGGCGCTGCCAAGGTTACCACCTCGACTACTGCAGGCACCCGCTCGGCCAGCAGCAGCGCCAATACACCGCCGCCGGAGTGGCCCACCAGCGTCAGCGAGTCGATCTGCGGCTGACGCTGCAACCAGCTCTGCAGCCCCTGCGCCATGGCCGCTACCACCTGATCGGAGTAGCGCCCATAGGTCCAAAGCATGGCGTTGCAGGCGGGCTGAGCTGACGCCTGAAAATAGCAGGGGCGCCCCAAGTACAGGGACGGGCCTGGCAGTGAGGCCATCCAGGTCAGCGCTGGCAGGTTGCGAGGCGATGGGTCATCGGCGATGACCCGACCGCCAGCGCGCCAGGGTCGCCCGTCGCCCTCGATGTAAATTCGCGCGTGTCGGCCTGCAGTCGCTCGCTCAAATCCCTGCAACATGAAATCGGCTGCGGGCAGGCTGACCGGTTGCAGGCCGGCAAGCCGCGCCTGCGATGCCAGCCGCTCGACGGGCGACGCTGCGCAGCCAGCCAGTATGGCCGGCAGCATAAGAAGTCCGGCCGCGCGCCACAGGGCGAACGGCCGGTTAATCAGGGGCCGGGGCCCCTGTTTGTGCACTGTCAGATCAGAAACGCTGGCGGAAGCGCACTTCAAATGAGTACTCGTCATAGTCGTCATAGCCAACCAGCGTATTGCCCTGCAGCGACAGGCTGCGTGCGTCACTCATGGTTTTGGTCAGCCCCAGGCCAATGCGCCCGTAGTTTGAACTTTGCGACGGCGTTTGACTGACAAACACGCTGCCCGGCGCGGTCACGAAGGACATCGGCACGGCCGTGCCATCGTTTTCAAACTCGTGCTCCCAGGCCAGACGCAGGTCGCCTTGCAGACTGTCGGAAAACGCATAAACCGTGCTGAAACCCAGCTCGGACACCAGCGAGTCGATATCGGTACTGCCAACCCGCAGGGCAGCTGGGCCGCCTTTCTCGGTAAAGCCGTCTACCGATACGTCGGTGTAATGCAGATAGGCGAAGGGCTCAAGCGTCACACCGGTAAGCGCGTAGGCCTTGGTGAGGCCGAGCGAGGCGCTCCAGATGTCACCGCGGGTTTTGCCCTTGACCAGGCCAAAGCCGGTATCACGGTCCGTCTCGAAGTGCGCGCGGCTGAAGCCCAGGTTCCCTTCCAGAAAAACATCACCGCCCAGTGCCTGGGAGGCATAGGCCGTGATGCCGTAGGTGTCAGCCTCGGAGCCACCAGAAGCGCCACTGTAGTTGGCATCAGAAGCGGAATAGGACAGCGCCACACCCACCTGGGTGTCGTCACTGAGGTAGCGGTCTACCCCGGCCAGGAAGGTGTAGGTTTTGCTGTCAAAGCCGGCGGCTGTGGCCGAGCTGTCGTAGTCGCCACGGGTGTAGATGCCACGAATGAAGTAACCCACCTCGCCCTGGTCAGCCGAGGCTGCGCCGCCACGTGCCTGCTGCAGGCTGTTGATCAGGTCGGACGACAGCGCAACATTGCCGTTGCTGTAGTCCATGACATCAATGTCACGGCTGGCGTAGCCGGTGCGACGCATGTCGGCCAGGCGACTGGTCAACGTCCGGCGTACGTTGCGGGTGTTGGAAATGGCGGTATGCAGCATCTGGTTAACCTGATACTGACTCAGCTTGCGGTACTGCTCTGGAGCAGTAATCTGCTGGCCCAGGGTCTGCAGCTGCTGGTTGCTGGTGCTGGCGATGGCACCACATATCTGGGCGGCAACGCCACTGGCGGAGGCGCAGTCAATACCCACTACCGGCACCTGACCTACTGCGATATCGGCGACCAGCTTGGCCAATTCGCCACTGAGTGCAGCCAGGGCGGCCGCATCGGTGTACACGCTGCGCAGCCCGTCGATGTCCATCGCGGTACCACCGCTGGCCAGCGCCAGCTCGGTGTAATCGGCTTCGGTGGTGCCGTAGGCCGAGGTCAGCAGGTAGCCCTGCACCTTGGTAATGACGCCATTGGCATCCTTGACGTAGGCGTAGCCGGTATCCGGGTCGCTGCCGACGATGGCAATTGCCGGGTTGCCGTTCTTGTCGGTAAAACGCTGGCTGACCACCGCGTGTACCACGGTGTTGTACTGAGCCAGCTGACCTTGAATGTAGCTCTTCTCCAGCGCCGTCATACCCGCAGGCAGATGGCTGGTATCCAGCTGGTAAAAGTCGTCATCGCGGTCTTCGTCAGTGATCAGCATGATGGACGAACCGGCGCTGGGGCGAAACTCGAAATAGCGGTAGATATAGTCGATCGCGCGGTAGCCATCTTCGGTGCCACCGCTGGTTTCCAGCTCCGGAGTCACGCCATCAAATGCCTCGGCGGAGCCCCACAGCGGGGTACTGTCACTATCGAGGTTGAGGTGACGATACAGCGCGTAGCCTTCTTCGCGCCCGGCCTCACCTGCAGATATTGTCTGGCCTGAACTGCCGCCAAAACCCATCAGGCCGTACTGGTTGAGGGTGACATTCTGGTCGTTGAGCAGGCTGTCGAGGTTTTTTACGTAGGTGCCGATAAAAGCATTGTGCTCACCAGCCATGGAGCCGGACTCATCGATAGCGACTACCATGTCGAGCGAGGAGGCGGCGTGCAGAGTCCCGCCGCTGATGGCTGCACCAATCAGCGCAGCGAGCAATTTGGGTTTGCAGAGGGTCATAGGGCAGTGCTCCTTGTCTGCTGTTCCGGCCCCTGCCGGGTACCGGGGTTCCTGTATTCCCGGAACACCTGCAACAACACATGGCAAACAACGGTACTGCCAGTGACATCATGTCGGTCGTGCTTCCTGGGGCTGATGAGCTTGCCGCCGGCCGCTGGGTAACGCCGCATCGAGGCGACTAGCGCAGGCACGCACGTGCGTGAAACTCACCGCGCGCATACTGATCCTCCGGCACGGAAAATGCCCGTACTATTTTCAGAAAAAGTGCGACCTGGCTCGCAAATTCAGAATTCGGGAGTGCAGAATTCGCCGGTGATGCCCGCTGCAGAGCGCAATCCGGCCATCAACCAGCTGCCTGCAGTTGACCCAACAACCCTGCCCCTCCACATAATAGGTCTCATTTACCCACGCTGGAGCCAGCCCATGTTCATTGCCATGAACCGTTTCAAGATCAAGCCCGGTCACGAGCAGGACTTTATCGATATCTGGAAGAACCGCGACAGCCTGCTGGCCAGCGTGCCGGGCTTCAAGAACTTCAACCTGCTGCAGGGCCCGACCACTGAGGAATACACGCTGTTTGCCTCCCACGCGACCTGGGAGTCGCGCAGCGCCTTTGAGGACTGGACCCACTCCGAGGCCTTCCGCGCCGCCCACGCCAATGCCGGCAGCCGCCGCGAGATCTACCTGGGTCCGCCGCAGCTGGAGTGTTTTGAGGTCGCGCTGTAAGCCACTGATTGAAGGAGTGCAAGGATGCAACACAAACTCGGCCTTGCTGGCCTGCTCTGCCTGTCCCTCAGCGCCTGCGGCGACGCACCCCAAGAGCCGCTGAACAGTCGCGCCAATGGTCTGGCCTTGCCGACCGGCCCGCATGAGACCATCACCGTCAGCGGCAAGATGACGTTCTGGATGTACGAAGGCGACGCCGGCTGCTACGGCAGCCTGCTCACCGGCGGTCAGGAGGTCGAGCTGTGGATTGATGCCGATGCCTGCGGCGACACCGAGTACGCCGAGAACGCGCCAGCCAGCGTCGACATCACCTGGCGCGAAGACAACCAGTGGGGGCCAGGCAACACCTATACGATCACGCGCGTCAACTGAGCATTGAAAGGCCATGCGCAGTTAGCTGACCTGCCGTTGCTGTTTGGCTGTTAACGCACGCGGTCCAGACTCTGCACCGTCAAATCCAGCGCCTTGTACATATCCAGCCGCGCGGAATGCCCAACGTCCGGGTTGTTCAGGTCGTTGGCGCGCTCGGACGGCAGAATCGGCGCGGTCAGATCGTCGCCCTCGGTGGGCTCAAAATCGTATTCCTCACCAATGGTCATCGCGCTGCGGCGCAGCAGCATGCGCAGCTGATCCGGCTCCAGCTCGGGGTTGATCGACAGCATCGCGGCCAGCAAACCCGCTACCAGCGGCGTGGCGTAGGAGGTGCCGCAATGCACGTCGCCTTCTTCATCAGCCTTGGCCGTTGAGGAGCGCACGCAGGCTGCGGCGGTGATATCCACGCGCATGTCGATATTCGAGGCCTTGCGCTTGACGGCGTACTGCGCATCGTCAACCGGCACGTCTTTCTCGCTGCGCTGATGGCCACCCACCACAAACAGCTGATCGGTAACGAAGGAGGACGGTAGCCGGTATTCATCACGGCCCGAGAACGAAGAGCCGTTGCCCGCAGAATTGACCACAACGACGTTCGGATGCTCTTCACGCAGCCAGAGGAAGAACTCCTCCAGCAACTCTTCATAGCCGCTCATGGCAGTGCCCGAGCGTACCAGCGAGTCGATAGGGTCGCCGTTGACGTCGATCGCGCCAACGCGATGAATACCCCAACTCCAGTTCAGCACACGAACGCCGTCTTCCACCATGTTCACCGAGGCCGCGATATTGGCCGTAATACCGGCGTCGGAATCGCGCCCGACTATTACCTCAAAGCCGGGGCCAACATCGTCCAGCCCGCGTAAAAACCCGCTATTGCCGCCCTTGTCCCAGGCTGCCGCGAATATACCGCTGACGGTGCTGCCATGGCCGTCGGGCTTATCGGCATCACGTGCGTACAGGCACAAACGCCGACTGTCGGTGCGGCAGTCACCACCGGTGTAATCGCCAAAATCCGGCGCGTCAAAATCGACGTCACGCTCGATTACGCCGATACGTATCGGATGCGTCTGAACGTCGCCGCTGTCCTGCTGCAGCCGGCGTTGATAAAAATTCACCGCATCAAGAAAACGGTTAGCGGCCCACTCCTCATTGTCGGCCGGCGGGGCACTGGCGGTGTCCGCTTCAATGCTGTCTTCTGCGCCCGACTCCTCGATTACCACCGCGTCCACGCTCACCTCACCGCCCAGGCGCAATACCGTTGCATCGCGCTCGTCCAGGTTCTTCGCGGCCAGGCGCAACTGGTAGGTGTTGAGCGGCGGAATCATGCCGACCACCCTGGCATCGTACTTCTCTGCCAGCCGCTTGGCCTCTTCCAGCCCGTCGTACTCTTCTTCAATGACCACGCTGACCAGATCAACATAGGAGGTGAGTCCATCCATGTTCTCGGCCACTTCGTCTTCCGTCGCCGCCAGCACGTGGCTGGAGCCGAGCGACAGCCAAACCGGATTGCTCTGCCGCCCCTGTTGCTCCAGCACCAGCGGCCCGCTGCGCTTGCCGTTACCATCAACCTGCAACTGCAGCGATTCGCCGTCGCTGCCAACATGCTGCTGGGCCAGCCGCTCGCCGTTCAGCCGCGCTTGCCATTGGCCGGACTGCAGACCTTTTACCTGCAAACAGAATGTCTGCGTTTGCGTCTGCAGCAAATCACCGCAGCGCTGCAACTGTTGGATACGAATCGGCTCCGGCTCCGCAGCGGTAACGGGCAGCGTCAATAACAGCAGCGCAGACCACAGGCCGCGCTTGATGGGGAAAGTACAGGTCATTCCTTGCTCCGCCAGCACCGGCGACGACAGGCCGCCGATAGTTGTCATGCGTCTTGATATCCTTCCGACTCGCAAACGGCAGAATGTTTCAATGCCTGGACACGTTGGCGCTACGCGCAAGGTATCTGCGCCCCGGTAGCGCGGAGCAACACACGGGTCGGCCGGCCTCCAGGCGCACAGCCGTTCACTCGCTTGCCTCGTCCATAACCCCCATGAATAGCGGCCCAAAGTGGGTTTGCCGCGCTCACCCCCTCCTGCCTACACTGCACCATTGCGCGACTACTACTGAGCAGGGACACCACTATGAGCTTTGATACCCCCCTCTATCTATGCGGCCCGCTGCGCGAGCCGAAACAAATGCTGGCCGATCAGGAATACAGCGGTCACTCCTCGATCCACGACGACAGCATGGCCGAGAAGCTGGGCTTTCGCGCCGGTCCGATCGAAGGCCCGACCCACTTCAGCCAGTTCACGCCGCTGCTGGTCGAGATCTGGGGTCAGCAATGGTTCGAGAAGGGCTGTTTCTCGTCGCACTTCCAGAACATGGTGGTCGAAGGCGAACAGGTACGCGCCTTTGTCGAGCGCCCGGCGCCGGGCCAGACTCGCGTGCGCTGCTGGGCCGAGAAAGCCGATGGCACGCCCGTGCTGGAAGCCAGCGCCAGCATTGGTGCTGCACCGGGCGAGAGCCTGCTGTACGAGCGTATGGCCAAGCTGCGTGCGCCGGAAAAACTGGTGATCCTCTCTGACCTGCACGTGGGCATGAAGGGCGCGGTAGACGAGAAAGTACGCATGGACCCAGACCAGAACATGGGCAAGCTCTACCCGTTCTCGCTGAACCAGAAGCTGGCCGGCATCACCGAAAACTCCAGCTGGTACTCCGATGGCAGCCGCACACCCTGGGGCCGCGCCGTGATTCCGACCGAGATGGTCAGCGTACTGGCCGAGTACACCAGCAAAGACGCCGAATTCCCGGTCAAGCAGCCGGTCATCGGCCTGTTCGCCGACCAGGAAATCCGCATGATCGACGGCCCGCTGCTGGTCGGTGAGGACTACCTGATTCGCCGCGAAGTGGTCGCCCTGTCCGAGAGCAAGCGCACCGAGTCCTACTGGGTGCTGTCACGCATCTACGACGCCAGCGGCGAGGTGCTCAAGGCCGAGATGCTGCTCAACCACGCCACCCTCAAGCACTCCTACGCCAACTACGAAGCCGAGGCCGCCGCCCTCTGAGGCAGATCGTCGCCGGGTATTGCGCGCGTACCGAAGGCGGTGGGACTATCAATGCTCCACCGCTCCGGAGGACCGCCGCATGCCCACTGCATCTACCAACCGTGCCCTGGCCTTCGCCGGCACACTGATGCTCGTCAGCCTGCCGGCCCACGCCTTGCGCTGCGGCACCGATATTGTCGATGAAGACGACCTGATGTTCGAAGTTGAACAGGCCTGCGGCCCGCCGTTATCGCGTCAGGTCATCGGCTACGTAGACAGCCTGGTCTACGGCGACCGCATCCGGGTCATGAACATTGAAGAGTGGATCTACAAGATCAACCGTAATCACTACAGTCTGGAATTCGAGGGCAACCGCTTGCAGCGCATCACCCGCATTCGCTGAGCAGTGAACTCAATAACAACAAGCGCACTCCACAAGAGACACGCGCAATAACAGGCGAGGATATACCCAGATGGGCAAGACACTGGTAATCGGCAGCACCGGCCAGATTGGCCGCCAATTGCTCCCCCTGCTGCAACAAAGCGGGCTGGAGGTTGCAGCCCTGGCACGCAACCCGGCCAAGTTGGCGGGTATCGACGGTATCGAGATCATTGAGGGTGACCTGGAAGGCAACTTCGAGCACGCCTTTGCCGGCTGCGACCGGGTGGTATTTACCGCCGGCTCAGGCGCCAGCACCGGCCCGGACAAAACCCTGCTGATCGACCTCTGGGCTGCGCGCAAGGCAGTCGACTACGCCCTCAAGCACCACGTAAAGCACTTTGTCATGGTCAGTGCGCGCGGCGCCGACAACCCGGACCGTGGCAACTCGCCGATCAAACCCTATCTGGTCGCCAAGTGCTTCGCCGATGAGTATCTGCAGCGCTCCTGCGTGCCCTACACCATCTTGCGTCCGGGGCGTCTGACCGATGACGCCGCCACCGGGTGCATCACCACCCGTCGCCCGGAAAACCCGGAGCAGCAGCACATCACCCGCGCCGATACCGCGCGCATCATTGCCCATGTGCTCAAGAGCGGGCAAAGCAAGAACGCGGTCTACGAGCTGTATCAAGGTGCGACGCCGTTCGCTGATCTGATCGCCTGACCCCGCCCAGAGCGGCGCCAGCCGCGACCCTGTCCCAGCGCTCTGGCATACTCGGCAACCAGCAGGCAGAGGCCGTGCTGGTCGCCGCTCGGCCGCCAGCATGCTGCCCGACCCGCACCGTCACTTCAGGGAGGATTCGCATGCACTGCTTCAACCATCCGCAAACCGCCGCCATCGGCACCTGCAAATGCTGCAACCGCGGGCTGTGCACCGATTGCGCAAGCGATCTGGGACACGGGCTGGCCTGCCGCGATCGCCATGAAGCACAGGTCGAGGCGATGAACATGATCATCGAGAAGAACGCCCGCATCTACGCAGCGGCGCCGAAGAATATCCTCATTGGCCCGGTCTTTTTTCTGCTGCTGGGGCTGCTGTTTGCCGGCTTCGGCTACTTCTCCTCCGGCGGCATCACCGACCTGCCGTTCCTGATGGGCCTGGCCTTTATCATCTTTGCCATCGTGTCTTACGTGCGCAGCCGAGCGCTGTTTCGTGAGGAGCCATGAGCTGTCAGCGTATTCTGATTCTCGGCGGCTACGGCAACTTTGGTAAGCGCATCACCGAGACGCTGGCAGACACCGCCGATATCACGCTGATCATCGCCGGGCGGCGCAGCGCGCCAGCGCAGCAACTGCAAACCCAACTGCAACCGGCAGCACGCGCTCGCCTGGAGACAGCAGAGCTGGACCTGCACGCCGCCGACTTTGAGACCAAACTCGCAGCGCTCAAACCTGACCTTGTGATTCATACCGGCGGCCCCTTCCAAGGCCAGGATTACCGCGTCCCACGGGCCTGCATCGCCGCCGGCTGCCACTACATCGATCTGGCCGACGACCGCCGCTTTGTCTGCGATATCAGCCAGCTGGACGACGCAGCACGTGCGGCGGGAGTACTGCTGGTCAGCGGCGCTAGCTCGGTGCCGGGGCTGTCATCCTGTGTCATCGCTCACTATGCCGATCAGTTCAGTCGGCTCGACGATATCGATTTTGCGATTGCGCCGGGTAATCAGGCCGAGCGCGGCGAGGCAACGGTGCGAGGCATTCTCTCATACACCGGACACCCGATTCGGGTCTGGCAAGCGGGCCGCTGGCAGCAGGTGTACGGCTGGATGTCACTCCGGCGCCTGTACTTCGACGCCACCATCGGCCGCCGCCCACTGGCCAACGTTGATATTCCTGATCTGGAACTGCTGCCCGCCGCCTATCCGACCCTGCGCAGTGTGCACTTTCAGGCCGGACTGGAACTGGGCCTGCTGCACTACGGCATGTGGTTGATGGCCGGGCTCGCACGTATTGGCCTGGTCCGTGACTGGTCGCGCTGGAGCAAACCCATCGTCCGCGCCAGCGAATGGTTCATCCGCTGGGGTACCGATACCGGCGGTATGCAGATCAACCTGCGCGGGCTGGACCACCAGCAGCAGCCGCTGCACCTAAAATGGGTACTGGGCGCCACAGAGGGGATCGGGCCGTACATCCCGACGCTGTCAGCCCTGATCCTCGCCCGTCGGCTGGTCAGCGGCGAGCTGAGCGAGCGCGGCGCCATACCGTGCATGAACCTGTTCCCGCTGAGCGCCTTCGAGCAGGAGGCCCAAGGGTTGGCCATTTATCACCAGCTGGAAACCCACCGTGGATAACTACCTGCTGCTCAAGCTGCTGCATATCCTGGGCGCCGTGGTGCTGGCCGGCACCGGCAGTGGCATTGCCTTTTTCATGTTCATGGCCCACCGCAGCGGCAACGTGCAGGCGATAGCGGTAACCACGCGCCACGTGGTGCTGGCCGACTGGCTGTTCACCGCGCCCGCCGTGGTGCTGCAGTTTGTCACCGGCCTGCTGCTGACCCATCGGCTGGGGTTCAGCCTGACCTCGCCCTGGTTTCTCAGCGTAATCGGCCTGTTCATCTTTATCGGGCTGTGCTGGCTGCCGGTGGTCGCGATTCAATACCGCCTGCGCGCACTGGCCAATGAGGCGCTGGAAACCGGCGTGCTGTCAGCCGCCTTTCATCAGCAGATGCGCTGGTGGACAGCGCTGGGCATACCCGCCTTCGCATCCATCCTGCTGCTGTTCTGGCTGATGGTATTCAAGCCGCTGCCGCTGGTCTGAGCCGATGAGCAGAATCGAGCAACTGCTTGCCCGCCTCAGCCTGGCGCTGCTCTGGCTGCTGACCGCTGCCGTCTCACTGACCGCCGGCAAAGCGATAGGTGTTGAAGTGCTGCAAAGCGCCGGCATCCCAGAACCGCTGATCGACCCGCTGATCTGGGCGGGCAGCGTGCTGGATCTGGGGATTGGCCTGTGGCTGCTCAGCGGCCGGGCGCTGCGGTGGTGTTGCACACTGCAGCTGGTGGTCATTGTCGGCTATTCGCTGCTGCTCAGCCTGATGGCCCCCGCATTCTGGCTGCATCCCTTTGGCCCATTGAGCAAAAACGCGCCGATTCTGGTCCTGATCTGGCTACTGATGCGTCACCATGACAAGGCTGCTGCGCTGGCCTAAGGTGAAAGCAACACCCACCCGCCGGAGCCATACCATGACACACACCAAGCCCCTTGAAGGCCGTTGTCTATGCGCCGCCGTCAGCGTCAGTGCCAGCGTGTCACACCGCGACCTCGGCGCTTGTCATTGCGACACCTGCCGGCGCTGGGGCGGCGGGCCGCTGCTGGCGGTGGAGTGCGAGGATCAGGTCACGTTCAGCGGCGAGGCGCATATCGGCGTGTATGCGTCATCCGACTGGGCCGAGCGCGGTTTCTGCAAGCACTGTGGCACCCACCTGTTCTACCGCCTGCGCGAGCAGCCCTTCTATGCGATTCCGGTCGGGTTGTTTGATGAACAGGACAGCTGGCAGCTGAACCGCGAAGTCTTTATCGACCAGAAGCCCGCCTACTACTGCTTTGCCCAAACCACCCTGCAGCTCACCGGCGAGGAGCTGTTCGCTCTGCACGGCGCCAGCTGACCATAAACCATCCTTATGGGCCGACAATCTCCCCCATTGGAAGCATTGACGGCTCAGGCGCCTGCGCGGAGTCTGTCCCCTGCGCTTCCCAACAACAGCAACAAAAGGATCATGCGATGTTCAGTCACATCATGCTCGGCGCCGACGATCTGGAAAAATCCAAAGCCTTTTACGACGCGACCCTGGGCGTTACCGGCTGCAAGCCCGGCTTTACCGACCCCAAAGGGCGCATCTTTTACATGACCCCAACCGGCGTCTTTGCCATCACCAAGCCGATCGACGGTGAGGCAGCCAGCTGCGGTAACGGCAGCACCATTGGGTTTGCTATGGACAGCCCCGAGCAAGCCGATGCCTGGCACGCTGCGGGTCTGGCCAATGGCGGCACTGCCTGTGAAGACCCGCCGGGCGTACGCGAGGGTGCCGGCATGAAGCTGTATCTGGCCTACCTGCGTGACCCGTCCGGCAACAAGCTCTGCGCCATGTACCGCATGCCCTGAGGTCTTCCCTCTTGTCGGCAAGGCAATCCGGCTGGCGTCGCCGCAGCCGGATTGCGCACAACCCGGCAAAAAATAACAGTCTGTTCCAGCGCTCCCACCCTGCGTAACATCGCCTGATCAACCGAGGCGCCGCGCATGCATCACTGGGTCTACCTGATTATCGCTATCGTATCTGAGGTGGTTGCCACCTCTGCCCTGAAAGCCAGTACCGGCTTCAGCAAACCCCTGCCCTCAGCCCTCGTGGTGGTTGGCTATCTGGTGTCGTTCTACTTTCTTTCGCTGACGCTGAAGACCATTCCGGTTGGCGTTGCCTACGCCATCTGGTCAGGCGTGGGTGTGGTGCTGATCTCGGTGGTGGCCTGGCTGTTGTACGGGCAAAAGCTGGACCTGCCGGCACTGATCGGCATGGGCCTGATCATCAGCGGCGTTATGGTCATCAACCTGTTTTCTAACACCGCCGGGCACTGACTCAGCCCGCCACCAGCCGCTGTGCATCCTCACCAAAGGCCGCGGCGGGCCGTGCTTCGATATCCCGCGCACCCACCGGCTCAGCGCATTCAGAGCACACCATCACCGGTTTCATGCGCTGACCACAGCCCTTGTGGTAATGCTCGATGGGCGCGCCGCGCTCATCAGCCATCCAGGTGTCGCCCCAGCTGACCAGCGAGAGAATCACCGGATGCAGGGCCAGCCCCTTGTCGGTCAGCCGATATTCCTCACGCAATGGCTTTTGCTGGTAGGGCACCTTGACCAGCACCTCATGTTCGACCAGTTTTTTCAAACGGTCAGCCAGCAGGTGGCGGGTCAGGCCGATACGCCGCTCAAAGGCATCGAAGCGCCGCACACCTAAAAAGCAGTCGCGCAGAATCAGCAGCGTCCAGCGGTCGCCAACCACAGCAAGCGTGCGGGACATGGAGCAGGGTTGGTCGCCAAGTTCTTCCCAGCGCATGAATAAATCCTCCGAGTCAGAACGCAAGAATAGTTTGACAAGTTCCAAAATGAAACCCACTATCGAGTCAGTTCCAAAAAAGAACCATAGATAACTGAGGACTTTGCCATGACCACACCCGCCCCTGTAGCCGTTGTCATCGGCGCCGGTGACGCCACCGGTGGCGCCATTGCCCGTCGCTTTGCCCGTGAAGGCTTTACCCTCTGCGTGACCCGCCGCAACGCCGATAGCCTGACCGAGCTGGTCAACCAAATCGAATCTGACGGCGGCAAAGCCCATGCCTTTGGCTGCGATGCCCGCAGCGAAGAGGAAATGGTGGGGCTATTCGAGCAGATCGAACGTGAGATTGGCCCGGTTGAGGTTGCCATCTTCAACATTGGCGCCAACGTGCGTTTCGGTATCACCGAGACCACTGCGCGGGTTTATCGCAAGGTGTGGGAAATGGCAGGCTTCGCCGGCTTTCTTACCGGCCGGGAGGCCGCCAAGGTCATGTTGCCGCGCGGCAAGGGCACCATCATCTTCACCGGTGCCACCGCCTCGCTACGCGGCGGCTCGGGCTTCTCGGCTTTTGCCGGTGCCAAGTTCGCGCTGCGCGCGCTGGCCCAGAGCATGGCCCGCGAACTCGGCCCGCAGGGCATTCACGTTGCCCACCCAATCATCGACGGCGCCATCGACACCGCCTTTATCCGCGATAACTTCCCCGAGCGCTATGCCCTGAAAGATCAGGATGGCATCCTCAACCCTGACCATATTGCCGACCAGTACTGGGCGATTCACGCCCAGCCGCGTGACAGCTGGACCCATGAGCTGGATCTGCGCCCCTGGATGGAAACCTTTTAAACCCGCTCTGGAGAGAGTCATGAGCAAGACTATCGAGTTCTACTTCGACGTCGGCAGCCCGGCGAGCTATCTGGCCTGGACCCAGCTGCCAGCCATCGCCGAGCGCACTGGCGCAACGCTGGTGTACAAGCCCATGCTGCTGGGCGGCGTATTTATGGCCACCGGCAACAGCTCCCCGGCGACCGTACCGGCCAAGGGCGCGTACACCCGTATCGACCTGCAGCGCTTTGCCAACCGCTACGGCGTCACCCTGAATCAGAACCCCTTCTTTCCAATCAACACCCTGCAACTGATGCGCGCCGTTGTTGCCTATCAGGACACCCCCGAGTTCGACCAGCTGCTGACGGCCATCT
Organism: Halopseudomonas pachastrellae; assembly: GCF_900114765.1. Lineage (GTDB taxonomy): Bacteria > Pseudomonadota > Gammaproteobacteria > Pseudomonadales > Pseudomonadaceae > Halopseudomonas > Halopseudomonas pachastrellae. Next base: position 72,939 of record NZ_FOUD01000014.1, on the reverse strand, counting down.
TTGAGGCGATGTGGATCAGCGAACTGAACATGGGCGAGCCCGAGGTCATCGGCAAGGTGCTGGTTGAGGCGGGCTTTGCCCCCTCAGAGGTCATGGCCAAGGCGAGTGATCCGGCGGTGAAAGAGAAGCTCAAGAGTGCCACCGAAGAGGCTATCGGCCGCGGTGTTTTTGGTGCACCAACCTGCTTTGTCGATGGTGACATGTTCTTCGGCCAGGACCGTCTGGACTGGGTCGAGGCCGCCGCGCGCGGTTGAAGAAGCAACACCGACGGCAGCCCGCCGCTGCCGTCGGTCGTCTGGCCCCAGCAGGCCCGCTGATAGCCATTGACGACCACCCCGGCGAAGCCTACATTCGCCAGCGATGAGCAGTGTTCCGGCGTCCTGCCCCTGCTCAGGGATTCCCTGTCCCATCCTATCCTCTGGGTACTCGAATGCTGTCCCTTGCGCTCAAGTGTGTGCTGGGTGCGCTCGCCGTGCTGATGATTGCACTGCTGGCAAAAACCAGAAGTTTCTATATCGCCGGGCTGGTGCCGCTGTTCCCGACGTTCGCCATCATCGCCCACTACATCGTGGGCAGCGAGCGACTGGCCAGCGACCTGCGCAGCACCGCTATCTTCGGACTGTGGTCGCTATTGCCCTACGCGGCGTATCTGTTTTCGATTGTGCTATTGAGCGAGCGCTTCACGCTGGTGGTGACACTCACCCTTGGCGCGCTGGCGTGGGCGACGGCGGCAGGCCTGCTGCTGACCGTCTGGACGCGGGTGTATCCAGCTGTCTGAGCCAGTGCCCGATTACACCTCAAGCAGGAAGGTGACCGGACCATCGTTGACCAGATGCACCTGCATATCGGCACCAAAGCGGCCGGTTGCGACCTGCGGGTGCAGCGCCCGCGCCTGCCCAACCAGATAATCGAACAGCGCCTCGGCGCGATCCGGTGGCGCAGCGGTAGAGAAGCCGGGGCGACGACCCTTGCGGGTGTCGGCGGCCAAGGTGAACTGGGACACCAGCAACAGGCCGCCCTGCACGTCAGTCAGTGAATCGTTCATGCGCCCGTCAGCGTCGGTGAACACGCGGTATTCCAGCAGCCGCTTGAGCAGCTTGTCGGCACTGGCCTCAAGGTCCTGCGGCTCGATGCCAACCAGCACCAACAGGCCCTGATCAATCGAGCCGACAATCTCCCCTTCCACCTCAACCCGGGCCTGACTGACCCGTTGCAGCAATCCCTTCATGTCACTCGGCCTGCGGTGTCAGATTGAGCAACTGGCGCGCCATATCGCCGGTCGCACGTACCAGCGCATCGGCAATGCCGGGCTCAGAGGCGGCGTGGCCCGCATCGCGGATGATGTTCAGTTCACTGCCGGGCCAGTGCTGATGCAAGGCATAGGCGTTATCCAGCGGGCAGACCATGTCGTAGCGCCCATGCACGATGATGCCGGGAATATGCGCAATGCGGTCCATGTTGTTAAGCAGCTGGTCTGGCTCAAGGAACGTCTTGTTGGCAAAGTAATGACACTCGATCCGCGCGATGGCATAAGCCCGGCGAGCATCGCTGAAGCGCTCGATCACCTGCGGGCTGGGCCGCAGGGTGGCGCAGCGCCCCTCCCAGATCGACCAGGCCTTGGCCGCGTGCATGCGGCAGATCTCGTCATCACCGGTCAGGCGGCGGTAATAGGCCGCCACCATATCCTCGCGCTCTTGCTCCGGAATCAGCTCCAGATAGTCCTCCCAGAAGTCCGGGAAGATATGGCTGGCGCCCTCCTGATAAAACCAGTGGATGTCCTGTTCACGGCACAGGAAGATGCCACGCAGCACCATACCCATGACCCGATCAGGGTGCGCCTGGGCGTAGGCCAGCGCCAGTGTGGAGCCCCAAGAACCACCAAACAGTACCCACTTGTCGATGCCCAGGTGCTCACGCAGCGCTTCCATGTCAGCCACCAGGTCAGCGGTGGTGTTGTTCTCCAGGCTGCCGTGCGGTGTGGAGCGACCACAGCCGCGCTGATCAAAGGTCACGATGCGGTACAGCGACGGATCGAAGAAACGCCGGCTCAGGGCATCACAACCGGCACCCGGCCCACCGTGGATAAACACCACTGGCAGCCCGTCCGGCTGACCGCTTTCATCGGCGTAGAGCACATGGGGTGGTGACACCGCCAGCTCGTGGCGGGCGAAGGGTTTGATCTCCGGATACAACAGCTGCATGATGGGGCTCCCTGGCCTGAGCAGGCGCCGGCGCCGCTCACCTCACGTTGGAAAGCCCCACATTACTGACCCGCGAGGCTGCTGTCACCTATGCGTTTGCTGCTTGCACTGACCCTGCTGCTCGGCCTCGCCGGCTGCGGCCCATCCAGCCCGGATGCACGCCTGAATCAGGCCATTGAAGACTTCCAGAGCGCTATTGAAGAGCGCGACCGCAGCGCCGTGCTGGCGCTACTGCACCCCGAATTCAGCGCCCAGGACGAGTACGACACGGAGTGGGCAGGACGTACTCTGCAGCTGATGTTTTTGCGCAACCAGCGCATCGGCGTGCTGGTGACCAGCCAGCAAACCGACATCGATCCCGGCTACCCGGAGCGCGCCGACAGTAGCGCCCGTGTCACCCTGACCGGCGCCGAGCGTTTTATCCCCAATAGCGCCGGCCAGTACGATCTCAACCTGGTGTGGCTGGACGACGACGGCGAGTGGCTGCTGCGCAGCCTCGACTGGCAGCCGGTTCGCTGATATGCACGCGCCCGATTACGCTGCGCTGGCGCGCATCGCTATGGGGCATATCACCCAGGTCTACCCCCATAGCGGCCCGCAAAAGCTAAAAAGCGCCAGCGACTGGCTACCCCCGGAACAGGCTCACCCGCTGTTTTGCGGCAGCTACGACTGGCACTCCTGTGTGCACAGCCACTGGCTGCTGGTGCAGGTACTCAACGTCGCGCCGCAGCTAGCCGAGGCGGAGGCCATCCGCCAGCGGCTGCTGCAGTTCAACAGCGCCGCCGTCGCGGCCGAGATAGCGACCTTTGAGCGTCAGGGCGCAGGCTTCGAGCGGCCCTACGGCTGGGCCTGGTTACTGAAACTGCAGGCAGAGCTGCTGATCAGCAACGAGCCGGCCGCAAGCCACGCGGCGCACATCCTGCAACCGCTGGCGATGCTGGTGCGTGAGCGGCTGATGGCCTACCTGCCGCGCCTGCCCTATCCAATTCGCAGCGGCCAACACAACAACACCGCCTTCGCCCTGCTGCTGGCCCTCGACTACGCCAGCAGCGCGCAGGACCAGCCGCTGGCGGCGCTGTTGCACCAACGCAGTGTGGAATGGTTTGCCGATGACGTGGCCTGCCCGGCCTGGGGCGAACCCGGCGGTGAAGACTTTCTCTCCCCCAGCCTGCAGCAGGCGGTGCTGATGCAGCGGCTGATGGCGCGCGAAACCTTCGCCCCCTGGCTGGCGGCGTTCTTGCCGCAGCTGGCGCATGGGCAGCCCGCCACCCTGTTCCAGCCCGTCAGCGTACTTGAGCGCAGCGACGGCAAGCTGGCGCACCTGGACGGCCTCAACCTCAGCCGCGCCTGGTGCTGGTTTCTGCTGGCCCAAGGCGGGCCGCACCTGCAGGCCACCGCCGAGGCGCACCTGCACGCAGCGCTGGCTCACCTGCAGGACGACTACATGGGCAGCCATTGGCTGGCTACTTTCGCCCTGCTGGCGCAACAGGCTCAGCGCAGCTTGGTCTCGCGCAGCCTGAGCATGTAATCCGGCGGCGCAAAGCTGTCGGCGCGGGCCTGCGCCCAATACTTCTTGAACAGGTGCAGCTCAGCGCGGCCATCGAGCAGCACACCCGGCTCCAGAAACTCGAACAGCTCGCTGTAGGGGCGCACCTCGTAGCGCGAGACGCGGCGAATAATGTGCTCCGGCCCCAACTCGCTCGGATGCTTCAAGCCAGCCGCCTCCAGCATGTGCGACAGCGCCAGCACGGTATTGCGGTGGAAGTGATAGACCCGCTCGCTCTTGTCGGCCACATCTAGCCGCGCGCTGCGGCTTGGGTCCTGGGTGGCGACCCCGCTCGGGCACTTGTCGCTGTGGCAGCTCAGACTCTGGATGCAGCCAAGCGCAAACATGTAGCCACGCGCCGCGTTGCACCAATCAGCGCCAACCGCGAGGGTGCGGGCGATATTGAAGGCGGTGGTGATCTTGCCGGCAGCGCCCAGGTGAATCTTCTCGCGCAGGTTGGCCCCGACCAGGGTGTTGTGTACCAGCAGCAGGCCGTCGGTCATCGGCGTACCCAGGCGGTTGATAAACTCCAGCGGCGCTGCACCGGTACCGCCCTCACCGCCATCAACCACAATAAAGTCCGGGTGCTGGCCGGTTTCCAGCATCGCCTTGACGATGCCAAACCATTCCCACGGGTGACCAATCGCCAGCTTGAAGCCCACCGGCTTGCCGCCGGACAGGGCGCGCAGCTGGCCGATAAACTCCATCAACTCCAGCGGCGTGGAGAACGCAGAATGGCTGGCCGGCGACACCACATCTTCACCCACAGGCACGCCGCGGGCCTCGGCAATTTCCGGCGACACCTTGGCCCCCGGCAGGATACCGCCGTGGCCAGGCTTGGCACCCTGCGACAGCTTGATCTCGATCATCTTGACCTGCGGCAGGCGCGCGTTGCGCTCGAACAGCGCGGCATCAAAACCGCCCTCGGCGCTGCGGCAGCCAAAGTAGCCAGAGCCGATCTCCCAGACCAGATCGCCGCCGGGGCGCAGGTGATAACGGGAGATCGAGCCTTCACCGGTATCGTGGTAGAAGCCGCCCTTTTGCGCACCGGTATTGAGCGCCAGAATGGCGTTGGCCGACAGCGAGCCGAAGCTCATGGCGGAGATATTGAACACGCTGACATCGTAGGGTTGGGTGGTGTCGGGGTGGCTGCCCACCCGCACACGGAAATTGCTGTCAGCAATATGCACCGGCGCCAGCGAGTGGTTAAGCCACTCGTAACCTTCTTCGTTCATGCGGTTGAGCGAACCAAAGGGCTTCTTGTCGAGCACATTCTTGGCGCGCTGATAAATCACACTGCGCTGCTCACGCGAGAACGGCAGCTCGTCGGTGTCGGACTGAATGAAATACTGACGCAGCTCCGGGCCGATGGACTCCAGAAAATAGCGAAAATGCGCCAGCACCGGGTAGTTACGGCTGATGGTATGGCGCCGCTGGCAAACATCCCAGAGCCCAAGCAGGGCCAGCGCCAGCAACGGCACCGCCAGCAGCCACCACAGGGGCGACAGCAGAGTCAGGGCCAGGGTAAACAGAGCACCCAGCACGCAGAGCAGCCAGGTGAGAAAACGCAGCGGTAATGCAGTGAGGCGCATGCGGCCGTCCTTATTGTCGGTACATCAGGCCTGACGATTGATAGCATATCCCCGACACCGCTGCACGGCCGGTGCGTTAGCACATCGACAGACAAGGTGCATTAAACAGTTCACCACGCCAGGCGCCGCGCAGGGTGCCAGCCATCACCAGCAACCAGAGCAGTGCCAGGGCCACCACCAGCGCCTGCCCAAACAGACTGAAGAACGCCAGCTGCAGCACCTCGGCCAGCTTCAACGTGGCCAGCGCATAGACCCCCAGCGGAAAGGTAAAGGCCCACCAGCCCAGATTGAACGGAATGCCGTCGCGCAGATAGCGCCCCAGAATCAATAGCGCCAACAACAACCACCAGAGCCCCAGCCCCCAGAGCAGCAGGCCACCAATCACACCGAGCCCCTGCGCCACGGCGCCCACCCCAGCGAGCCCCTGGACGGCAAACACCGTGCTCGCGTCATTACCCAGCAGCAACAGCCCCAATGCGCCGGTGCCGAGCGGCCCCAGTGCCAAAAGGCTGGACGCCGCCATATTGGGTGTCGGCAACTTGTGCACCGCCATGCGCAGCAACAGAATCACCAGAATGCTCAGAGCCACCGGCACCGAGCAGGCCCAAAGCACATAGCTGGTAATCAACACCAGGTAGGCGTCGGCCGGTGGCAACAGGGGAATCATCAGCCCACCGCTGGCCGCGGCCACCTCGGCGGCGACCACCGGCAGCAGCCAGACCGCGGTCATTTGATCGATGCTGTGCTCCTGACAGGTAAACATCAGATATGGAATCCCCACCCCACAAGCCAATGCCAGCGCCACGTCTAGCCACCAGATCGGCAGCATCAGTGCCAACACCCCCTCTCCCCACAGCGCCACACCGTAGCTCGGCAGCCCATTCAGCAGCGTTGCCAGCGCCATGGGGATGGTGCCGATGAACATCGACACCGTCGCGTGACCGAAGATGCGCCGCGCCTGATCGAAATAGCACAGCCAGCGCAATGCGTAGAGCACGCAGAACAAGGCGAATAGCAACAGATTGGCCACCCACAGCCCCTGCCCCAGTGCCGGAGCACCCAGCTGCGGCAAGGCCAGCGCCAGAATGCCGGTACCCATAACCACAGCAAACCAGTTAGGCGTGAATTGACGGATGACTTCGCGCGGGCTGTCCAGCTGATGCAGCGGGCGCAACTGCGCGGGGTTCGGATATAAACGTGGCATGGTGGCTCTCCGGTCGAAATGCAAAACCATTCTAAGCACCTTTAAAATCGATATAAGCGCGTATTTCCTGTTTGCGTTATCGGCTTTACCGAATGAAGGAAGCACACCGGCTGGCACTCTTTGTGCTTGACTAGAGTAAGCAGTCACACGAGAAAAACAGCATGACGCCTTCCGATCTTGCCTGTCAGGCGCCAGACCACCGACTGATCAGCCTGCAAAGCACCTGCCTGATCGCAGCCTGGCTGCACGAGCAGCAGCAACCTATCGACCCGGTACTGGCTGGCTCCGGCCTCAGCCCGAGCGACCTGCAAACACCCGCGCGCCTGATTACACCGGAGCAAGAGCAACAGGTCTTCGCCAACACGGTGGCCTTGGCCGGGGACCCGCTGGTCGGCCTGAAACTGGGCCAGCGCATGCGCGTCTCGGCCTATGGGCAGCTGGGCTACGCCATGCTCTCGGCCCCCACCTTGCTAGATGCGCTGCAGGTGATGCTGGCCTTTCCGGTGCTACTGGGCAGCTACTTTCGCCTGCAGCTCGAGTCCTTGCCCGATGGCCTATTGGCCCTGCGCGCGGACCACTACCACGAGGCGCCAGCCCTCCAGTTGTTCAACGTCGAGCTATGTCTGTCATCAATCAAGGCAATGCTTGACGACGCCCTTGGCCGCCCGCTGCCGCTGCAGGCGGTGCACCTGAGTGGCGAGCTGCCGGCGCACGCAGAGCACTACCCTGACTTCTTTGGCACCTGCCCCGTGCAGGTCGGCCAGAGTGCCGAGCGCCTGGTGTTTGCCGCCGATGCGCTGCAGGCCAGCCTGCCGCTGGCCGAGCCGGTCACGCACTTTGAGGCGGTGCGCCACTGCCGCAGCGTTCAAGACAGCTTTCGGCCGGAAGCTTCCCCGTTGATCAGCCAGCTGAGCGCCCAGCTCGAACAGCAGCTGGACGCCCCGCCCTCTCTGGAGCAACTGGCCGCCCAGCTGCACTGCACCAGCCGCACCCTGCGGCGACACCTGCAGCGCGCTGGGTGCGGCTACCAGCAGTTGCTCGACCGCTTGCGCTTTCAGCGCGCCAAGTTGCTGCTCAACCGGGAGCAGGTACCGATCTATGCCATCGCCGAGCAGTTGGGCTTCAGCGAGACCGCCAGTTTCCGTCACGCATTTCAGCGCTGGTCAGGCACGACGCCACGTGCCTGGCGCCAGCAACTGCCGAGCGCCACCCCAGCACACTAAATCCCGTCACCGGACATCAGCCCGCCCGGCGGGTGTCCGTTTCGATCCCCTTTCTGTCCCTCTGCAACATTTCCTGCGGCCGCGCTGCGCGCCATGATCGATGGCAACCGAGTCACCAGCCACAGGATTTTCCATGCAGACGTTCTACAGCGACGACCATCGCCTGCACCACGCCAACGCCGAACTGAACAACGGCCAGCTCATGCCCTGCTTCGAAAAACCCTCACGCGCCGATATGGTGCTGGAGCAGGTAAAACGAACCGGATTGGGGCCGATCAGCGAGCCGCAGGACTTCGGCCTGGCACCGATCAAGCGCGTCCACGATCCGAAATTTGTCGACTTCATCCAGCAAGCCTGGGAGCGCTGGAGCGCACTGGGCCGTGAACACGACATGCTGCCCCTGGCCTGGCCGCCGCGCCGCATGCCTGCCCGCTGCCCCGAGGACATCGACGGCCAGCTTGGCTACTACAGCTTTGATGCCGGCGCGCCGCTGACCGCCGGCAGCTGGCAGGCGATCTACAGCAGCGCGCAGATCGCACTCAGCGCTCAGGCGCACCTGTGTGCCGGCGCCAAGAGCGCCTTTGCCCTATGCCGCCCGCCCGGGCACCACGCCGGCATCGACTACATGGGCGGCTACTGCTACCTGAACAACGCCGCCATCGCCGCGCAGGCCATGCTCGACCAAGGCGCCAACAAGGTGGCCATCCTCGATGTGGACTTCCACCACGGCAACGGCACCCAGGACATCTTCTACCAGCGCCCGGATGTGCTGTTCACCTCGATTCACGGCGACCCGCTCAACGAGTACCCGTGCTTTGCCGGCTACGCCGACGAGCGCGGCGAAGGCACCGGCCTTGGCTACAACCACAACTACCCGCTCCCCGCCGGCAGCGACTGGAGTATCTGGTCGCAGGCGCTGCGCGATGCGCTGCGGCAGATCGCCGGGTTCGGCGCGGATTATCTGATCGTCTCGCTCGGCGTGGACACCTACCTGGCCGACCCGATTTCCAGCTTCAAGCTCGACAGCCCCGACTACCTGAAGATGGGCGAACTGATCGCCGGGCTCGGGCTGCCCACGCTGTTTGTCATGGAGGGCGGCTACGCCGTGGAAGAAATCGGCATCAACGCCGTCAACGTCCTCACCGCTTTTGACGCTACTGTCACCACTCAGGGAGAAGCCCAATGAAACTGGCAAGCAAATTGGGGCTGATCGCCCCGCTGGCCGCACTGTCGTTCAGTGCGTTGGCCGCCGACCAGGTGAAGATCTACAACTGGTTTGACTACACCCCGCAGGCCACGCTGGACGGCTTTCAGGCCGAAACCGGCATCGCGCCAACACTGGACACCTTCGACTCCAACGAGGTACTGGAAGCCAAGCTGCTGTCAGGCCAGTCCGGCTATGACGTGGTCGTGCCCAGCGACAGCTTCCTCGCCAAACAGCGTCAGGCCGGTGCCTTTCAGCCGCTGGACAAGAGCCTGCTGCCGAACCTCGGCAACCTCAATCAAGAGCTGATGACAGTGCTCGAAGGCAGCGACCCGGGCAACCAGTACGCCGTGCCCTACATGTGGGGCACCAACGGTATCGGCTACAACCCGGAGAAAGTCCGCGCCGTTTTGGGTGACGATGCCCCGGTCGACTCCTGGGCGCTGGTCTTTGATCCGGCGAACATGGAGAAACTGGCCGAGTGCGGCGTCGCCTTCCTCGACTCGCCTTCGGAAATCCTGCCGGGCGCACTGCACTACCTGGGTCTGGACCCGAACAGCACCAAGAGCGAAGACTACGACGCAGCCGTCGCCATGATGAGCAAAATCCAGCCCTACGTGCGCTACTTCAACTCCTCGCGCTTCCTCAACGATCTGGCCAACGGCGAGATCTGCGTAGCGGTCGCCTGGTCCGGCAGCATCCTGCAGGCTGATGCGCGCGCGCAGGAAGCCAACAACGGCGTGCACGTCGAGTATCGCATTCCGAAGGAAGGTGCGCAGGTCTGGTTCGACCTGATGGCCATCCCGAAAGACGCCCCGAACCCGGCAGCCGCCCACGCCTTTATCAACTACCTGCTCAAGCCAGAGGTGGTTGCCGAGATCAGCAATCTGGTGGGCTACGCCAACCCGAACGCTGCGGCGACTGAACTGGTCAACGAAAGCCTGCGCAACAACCCCGGCGCCTATCCACCAGCAGAGGTGCAGGCCCGCCTGTTCACCCTCAAACCGCTGCCCATGGCCGCCGAGCGCGTGCGCACCCGTGCCTGGAACAAGATCAAGACCGGGCAGTAAGACCAGTCTGAGTTGAGCCAATAAAAGACCCGCAGCGATGCGGGTTTTTAACACCTGCCAAGATCACACACCCATCGGTTTCACCCCGATCCAGGCGCCATGCAGGTAGAACGCAAAGGCCGCCCAGGCCACCAGACCGACCACGACCACCACCGCATCCATCACCGGCTTACCCTTGCCGTAGCTCACACCGGCGGCGCGGTCGCGCTTGCGGGAAACCACAAACAACGCGGTCGCCCAGGCGAGGAAGCCGCCAAACAGCAACAGGTCGGCCAGCGAGCCGTTGGCAATCAGGTGCGCCAGTGCCCAGAACTTCACACCCAGCAGCATCGGGTGACCAACACGCGCCTTGATGCAGGAACCGGGAATATAGGTGGCGACAATCAGGATGAATGCCGGAATGGTCAGCAGCGCGGCCAGATGGCGCGTCCAGACCGGCGAGATCCACAGCCAGGTCGGGCTCATGCGGGCCTGGCCGTAACCGTAGATGATCAACACAAAGCCGACAATCGACACCAGCGCATACATGCCCTTCCAGGCCAGCGGCCCTTTGGCTGCGATGAACGAGGCGCGTTTGTCAGCGGCGAACAGGCGTGCGGAATGCATGCCCAAAAAAAGTATCAGGCCCAGAATCAGCAGCAGCATCACGGAACTCCGTTGTTATGGTTATGGTGCGCCGCTCTACTTTGGAGCGGCGTTGCCATCTTACTCCAGCCGTGCTTTCAGAGAAGCGCCCTCTTCGCCCTCCAGTACCAGTGCGCCGGTTTCATCAAGGCGGAAACGGCTGGCCTGCTCCAGGCTTTGCACAAAGCGCGTCTCCTGCTGGTTCAACGAGGGGGCACATGCCTTACGGGTCGTCGCGACCTGCGTGACCGTCAGGTTGCGCCCTTGCACCTCGTAGGCACCGACATAGTTGTTGCAACTGGCGCGGCCAGACACGCGGCCGTCGTTACCAAAGTTGAGCGTCACTCGCGAGCGGTCAATGATGCCACCGCCGTTGATGTCTTCAACCACCCACTCGCCTGCCTGTAGCACCAGCGCGCCCGCCGGCTCACACTCGGGGAAGGTGTCGCCCTTGATGGTTAGCATGCCCTTGTCGCCCTTGTTCCAGAAACTGGTGCTGCTATCGCCCGGCACCTCATAACGAGCACCCGAGGCACTGACAACCTGCTCCATCAGGTACTGGCCATGCACACCCTCAATCAGCGCCTGCTCACCGCTGAGCGTCACTCGCACCGGAGTACCGCCGCACTGCAGAATCATCACCCCGCGGGTTGGCAAGGTGTCAGCACCAGGCGGCGGCGGAGCCTCATCTTTCCCGGACAGGCCGGCACAGCCGACCAGCAGGCTACTCAGCAATGCCGTTGCCATCAGGCCTTGGCGTTGAGTCATCTTCTATCTCCTTGATGGGGTAAACATCGACCAAGCATAGCCTCAGGCAACGCTCACGGCACCCTCCAATCCCTCAGGCAGGTGCACCAGGCCTTCGAGATAGAGCACTGCATGGCCGCTGATCTGTACCCGATCATCGCCCACCTCGCAGTACAAATGACCACCGCGCGCCGATGCCTGATAGGCGTGCAGCGTGCGCCGCCCCAGCCGTTCAGCCCAAAGCGGCGCCAGGCCGGCGTGGATGGAGCCGGTCACCATATCCTCCAGCCCGCCATTGGCCGGCCAGAAATAACGCGAGACAAAATCCACTTCGCGTCCGGGCGCAGTGGCAACCACATCCCGAGGCGCCAGGCGCGCCAGCCGTTGTGGATCAGCCTGCAATGTGTGCACCGCGTCCTCGTCGGGGTAGAGCGCAAACCAGGCCTGATCACTGACCAGTACCTGCTCGGGTGACAGCGACAGCCCGGCCAGCAGCTCCGGCGGGGCCTGGGTGACGGCAACCGGAGGCAGCAGCGGCGCAGACATGTGGATCAGGCCACTCTCACCGCGCGTCAGCTGCAAATCACCCACGGCAGCGGCACTGAAGGTCAATGCCTGGCAGGCCGGGTCACGACTGAACAGCACATGCGCGCTGGCAAGGGTGGCGTGGCCACAAAAGTCGATCTCGGCCAACGGCGAGAACCAGCGAATGGCGAAGTGGCCTGGCTGCTGCTCAACCAGAAAAGCGGTTTCCGACACGTTATTTTCGGCGGCAATGGCTTGCAACACCGCGTCATCCAGCCAGTGCGGCAGTGGCATCACCGCCGCGTAGTTGCCACCAAACAAGCGGTCGGTAAAGGCATCAACCTGATAGAGGGCTAATTTCATCGCGCAGCTCCAGCAGCAAAAGGTTCAGCCTACTTCAGTCAGTCGCCAGCGCAGCAGCACAGCCGCGACTGCAAGCAGAAGTACAGTTGAGCGCGAATATCAGAAGCCACGCCCTTCATTACGCAGAAAAGCCGACTCCTCGGCGGTAGTCGGGCGCAGCAGCACTTCGTTGCGATGCGGATAACGGCCGAAGCGCTTGAGTATCTCCAGATGCTGACGCTCGGAACGCAGGTTGTCCTCCAGCCCAGGTGCGCTGAACAGCATCATGGCCTGCTCGTGAATGACCATGGACTCGCTGTGCATGAACGGCATGTACATGAAGGCGCGCATTTTCAATGGCAGCGCCTGATCGGCACCGCCGGCCACCGCCTCCTGCGCCAGCACCAGAGCCATACCGTCGCTGGCGAATGAGCGCGCGGTGCCACGCCAGATATTGCGTGAGAACTGGTCCAGCACAATGATCTCGGCCAACCGGCCCAGCGCCGTACCACGCCAGTTGATCAGCTCACCACGCTCGGCACGCGCATGCAGCGGCCCAAAGCGCTCACGAATAAAGCGGTCAAGACCCGGGTCGGCGCGCCACCACTGCACCGGCTGCAACTCACCAAACCAGAATGCGATTACTTCATCGACCGGTGTCACTCAACGCCTCCACTCCTGTTGCTGCCTTACCTATTACCTATGCTCGGTCTGAACAGTACCGCGCGGATCGGTTCCCGAGATCTGGCGGCTAACCAGACCAGCCGGTGAGGATCAGCGCTGGCCGGGATCGTTCAGATGGCCGCGACAAACCGCAGCCAGCTTGTTACCGACCGAGGCCGCTCTGCCATCAAAGGGTTCGCAAAACCAGAGCGCCAGCTCCTTGGCGCCCTTGTCCTGGTAATACCCCCAGCCGTGCCAGTCATCCTCGCCTGGCGTCTGCACCCTGCTTATCCCCAGCGCGGCCATGACCGCGTCGTAGAAAACGGTTGCCCGCGGCAGATCGTTGGTACCCAGGGTGATATAGGAAAACATGCGGCCTCCAGGAGAGGAATCAGCCAGCCGCCAGCATACTCCAGGGGCTGCGCCCTGTTCACTTTTTAGACATCAATCTAAATCTTGGTTATTATGCGCGCCTGCTGAGTTATCAGCCCATCACATTGCCGACCAGAATAATCATCTTATCGGTGCTTTTATGCATTAACTCCAGAAGTTAATCGCTTTTTTACCGCAGACACGCTGCGAATCATGGCCCGCCCACTGACGCGCCAGAATACTTTCGACAATAAATATGTGAATAGCCTCTATGTCAAAATCCAATATCATCGCCATTGCTTCGCCACCCGCGTCCGAGTTTGATGCCGACGCCGTACGCCACCAGCGCTTCAAGGTCTACACCGCCAAGCAGCTGGACCAGATTCCGCAGCTACAACAGCTCAGCGCCGAGCGGCGCTTCGAGATGCAGGTGGTTGCCAGCGTGCTGCCCTTTAGGGTCAACCAGTACGTCATCGACGAACTGATCAACTGGCAGCAGGTACCGGCCGACCCGATCTTTCAGCTCACCTTTCCGCAGCGCGGCATGCTCAAGCCGGAGCATTACGATCGCGTCGCCGAGGCCATGCGCAATGAACTGCCGGCAGCCGAGCTCAAAGCCCTGATCAGCGATATTCGCGGCGAACTCAACCCGCACCCGGCCGGCCAGTTGGAGCACAACATTCCGATGTTGGACGGCGAAGTCGTCGAAGGTCTGCAGCACAAATACCGCGAAACCGTGCTGTTTTTCCCCAGCTCCGGTCAGGTCTGCCACAGCTACTGCACCTTCTGTTTTCGCTGGGCACAATTTGTCGGCGACAAGGACCTGAAGATCGCCGCGCGTGAATCCAACCAGCTGCAGGACTACCTGCGCGCCCATCCGGAAGTCACCGACGTGCTGGTCACCGGCGGCGACCCGCTGGTGATGAAAACCCGCAACCTGCGGGCCTACCTGGAGCCGCTGCTGAGCGAGGAGTTTGACCATATCCGCACCATTCGCATCGGCTCCAAGGCACTGACCTTCTGGCCCCAACGCGTGGTGACCGATGATGACGCAGAGGACCTGCTCGCCCTGTTCCGCGAGATTCAGGCCGCCGGTAAACACCTGGCGCTGATGGCCCACTACAACCACTGGCAGGAGCTGGAGCCGGCCATCGCCCGCGAAGCCATTCGCCGCATCCGCGACACCGGCGCGCAGATCCGCGCTCAAGGCCCGCTGCTGGCCCACATCAATGACGATGCCAAGGTCTGGGCACGCCTGTGGCAGACCCAGGTGGAGCTAGGCATCATCCCGTATTACATGTTCGTCGAGCGTGACACCGGCGCCCGCCACTACTTCGAGGTACCGCTGGTCAAGGCCTGGCAGATCTATCGCGATGCGATGCAGCAGGTCTCGGGTATCGCCCGCACCGCGCGCGGCCCCTCCATGAGTTCGCACCCGGGCAAGGTAGAAATTCAGGGCGTCACCGAGATCAACGGCGAGAAGGTCATTGCCCTGCGCATGATTCAGGGTCGCAACCCCGACTGGGTGCAGCGCCCCTTCTTTGCCAAATACAACGAAGACGCCACCTGGCTCAATCACCTTGAGCCTGCCTTTGGTGAGGAACGCTTCTTCTTCGACGACTGAGGGCAACATTGATCAATTCCACCTGCCCTCTGCCCGGCTTGTTGAGTTGATCAGCGCGCCCTGACGCGATACGCCCGGTGGTTCAGCATGCCACCGGGCTCTTTTATACTGCACGCCTCACCCCCTGAGATCCGTGCATGAAGCCCCAACTGATCCCCACCGCAGACGTTGATCGTCTCGATACCTGGCAAAAATACCGCAAGGGGCTGTGCGACAGCTGTCGCGCCACCTGCTGCACCCTGCCGGTAGAAGTTCGCCTGGACGACCTGATCCGCCTGGAGCTGGTGGATGAGTTTGAGCGTGGCGAGCCGCTCAAACACATTGCCAAACGCCTGCAAAAAGCCGGCGTAGTTGAGCGCTTCCACCACAAGAGCGGCGTCTTTACCCTCAGCCGCCTGGCCAACAACGACTGCCTCTATCTGGATACCCGCAGCCGCCGCTGTACGGTCTATCAGAAACGGCCTGCCACCTGCCGCAACCACCCCCAAATTGGCCCGCGTCCAGGTTACTGCGCCTATCAGGGGCAGCCGGCCTGAAATGCAAAACGCCGCCCCAAGGGCGGCGCTTGCGATGCAGCTTTTACCTCAGCTGATTAGTACGGGCAGTTACCGCGATAGTCGGAAATCTGCGAGTCGGACGTGTGGTTCGGACCGCACAGGAACTGCTTGTAACGCGCATCTTCATCCAGGTGCAGCTTCATCCACGACACCCCGAAGCGGCTCAGCACGTCGTTGTAGATGCTGCCGCCGTTACCGCAATAGTGGCTGCCGTTGTTGATCTCGACAAAGGCCTTGTCGATGCTGGACGGCAGCGCGTTATAGAAGGGGGATGCGTGCTGATAGACCGGCGCGATCACATCCGACTCACAAGCAAAGATCAGTGTCGGCGCCTGCGAGCGGCCTGCGTAGTAGCTGGTGGTATCCCACGGCGCCAGCGGAATGGCTGCCTTGATGCGACCCTCGCGGGCGACGCGCAGCGTACCGCCACCACCCATGGACCAGCCGATTACACCCAGACGATCGGTGTCGATCATGCCGCGTACCGGGCTAGAGCTGCTGGTGTTCTGGCCAACCAGATAATCCAGAGCATTGTTGATCTGGCGTCCACGGCTGGCCGGCTGGTCAAAACCGGTGTTGGTGTCGATGGTCATCACCACAAAACCGTAGGACGCCAGTTTGGGACCCCACCAGTCGATCGACGACTCGGCAGAAACAAAGCCCGGGATCACGACAATCGCCGCCATGGTGCCGGTGGTGCCTGCCGGATAGTGAATGGTGCCGCCGCCAAAGCCGCTGACCAGGCTGGATACGCGACTGGTACGCACGCTGTACTGGCCGCGGTCGGCTTCTAGGAAGCTGACGGACGGATCCGGACCGCGCTGATAGGCGGAACCACCGCCAGAATCACCCGGATCGGTCGGTGCCGGGTTGTTGGCCAGGGCAGACATCGAGAACAGCAGCGCGCCAGCGCCCCAGAGGGCAAGAACGCTTTTCTTGTTAAATGGCATGAGGTGTTGCCTCCATGAATCGTGCGTGGTTTTTGTTGTTGGTACATCACGATCCGGCCTGCGCCGTCTCGGACCTCGGGTTGCCTGAGCGCTACTCTAGCGCCACTCCCGCCCAACACCAGCACCCATTCAGGTGACTCTCGGGCAAATCCACCCTTTCGGGCGATGGCCACTCCGGCGGCGGCCAACTAGCATTCTGTCTGCAGAAAACGAATCCCGTTGCCCGCCGCCGGACCTCAGGTTGCCACCCCCGTCCCGCTGCCGACCTCAAGCCCCGTCAGGGGTCGCGCAACGAATCCCTGATGCGCTCAATTTCATCAAACAGCCCGGCCATGATCTCCACCCCCTTGGGGTCAAAGTGCTTGCCGGACTGTTCAAGAATGAATGCCTGCGTTTTTTCTGCGCTCCAGCCCTGCTTGTAGGGGCGAGAACTGCGCAGGGCGTCATAGACGTCACACAGGGCGACAATACGCGCAGAGATGGGAATTTCCTCCCCCTTGAGTCCGGCAGGATATCCGCTGCCATCCCACTTTTCGTGGTGATTGAGAGCGATCTCTGCCGCCAGCTTCAGCAGCGAGGAATGTCCACGGTCAGCCAAAATGGCGTGTCCGATACGCGCATGCTGCGTCATGATGTCGAATTCTTCTGGCGTCAACTTGCCCGGTTTGAGCAGAATGTGGTCCGGGATCCCGATCTTGCCGACATCGTGCATGGGTGCCGCCAGCCGTAGCAGCTCGACCCAGGTTTCCGGCGCACCAATTTGCCGGGCCATCAGCGCTGCGGTCTCGCCGATGCGCATGATGTGATTGCCGGTCTCGTTATCCTTATAGACAGCTGCCCGCGCCAGCGCCCGGATCACCGCCTGATAGCTGTCGCGTAGCCGAGCGGTACGCTCCTGCACTCGCTCCTCCAGCGCCGCCCGCTCCTGCTCAAGCTGGCGGTGGGCATAACTCAGTTGCAGGCAATTGCGCACCCGCAACAGCACCTCCGGCAGATCAACCGGCTTGGTCAGATGGTCGTTCCCGCCCAGTTCAAGACCGCGGCGGCGACTGGCGGCGTCGCCAAGCGCGGTGACCAGAATCACTTGCTGAGCCGTACGATCGCGCGCACTCAGCGCCTGCAGAATCGCGAAACCGTCCGGCGCTGGCATGTCCAGATCCAGCAACAACAGATCCCAGGGGTTTTGCTGCAGCCACTCGAGGCCGAGCGCCGACTCACTGAAGCTATGCACCTGCCCCAGCCCCATAGTCCGCAGACTTGATTCAAGCAGTCTCAGATTGGCCTGCACATCATCGATCACCACCACCCTGGCCTGCCGAAAAACCTCATTGGGCATCGCCCGTCTCCCCCTTCGTCAACAGCGCACTCACCAGCGCGTCGAGCTCATCGCTGTCCACCGGCTTGCGCACCAGGCCCTGACACTCGCTCATCAACTGGGTTACCAGTTCCGAGCCGAGCGCATCGGCCAACAGCAGCACCGGTGGTACAGGGGCCGGCAGCTGCTGCCGCAGGCGCCTGAGCATCGGCAATGTCGAGGCATCCAGTGCCGCGCTGTCAATCAGCAGCAGCGCGGGAACAGGCTGCCCACCAGCATGATCAAGCAGGGTCACCGCATTGCCGACCTGCAGCTGCGCTCGCTCCGACAGCGCCTGACGTATCTGCTCAATCAACTGCGAATCCGAACTGAGGCAATAAATGAGCGGCCTGTGGCTTGAGGGCAGCGGTTGCACCGAACTGAGCGGCAGCTCCACCCAGAATCGACTGCCCCTGCCCGGCTCACTGTCCACGCCAATCTCTCCGCCCATGGCACGGGTATATTCCCGACAGATAGACAACCCGATTCCGGTACCCTGAATGGCCGTATTCTCTCGACCCAGGCGCTGGAACGGCTCAAACAGCAGCGCCTGATCCTCGGGCTTGATGCCCATGCCGGTGTCTTCGACTACCAGCCGGAGGCGGCTACCGAGCACCTCACAGTAGAGCCGCACCGCCCCGCCGGTACTGTTGTACTTCTTGGCATTCGATAGCAGATTGATCATCACCTGCCGCAGCCGCCGCGGATCAGCCATCACGGTCAACCCTTCAGGTGCAGGCGTTACCTCGAAGGACAGCCCCTGCTCACTGATCGCAAGCCGGACCATCTCGGCGCTTTCACTCATGATCTGCCCCACATCGGTGGGCACCAGCTCGACTCTTCGCGCGTCCACCTGGATCGTCGACCAATCGAGAATGTCGCTGAGCAAGGTGTTGAGGTGCCGGCTGGCGAGCAGGATTTCTTCGACATGCTCCGAGGGCTGGCCCTTCTCCTGACTATCCAGTTCCATCAGCTGGGCAAAACCGAGAATCGCATTCAATGGCGTGCGCAGCTCGTGGCTCATGCTGGAGATAAAGCGGGCCTTTGCCAGGTTGGCTGCTTCTGCTTCGTGGGTAGCCGAGCGCAAGTCACTTTCGATGTGCTTGAGGTCGTCAATATCAACGTGGGTGCCGGCAACCAGCACGATCTGGCCGGTATCCGGATCACGCTCCAGTATCCGTCCGCGGCTCAGCAGCCAGTGATACAGCCCCTGCTCGTCGGCAAAGCGTAACTCGGCGGCGTAGTGGCCACCGCTGCGCAAGGCTAGCTGCTCGGCGTCCCGCACGCGGGCACGATCATCCGGATGGATACGCAGCTGGAACTGCTCGAATGGGATCAACCCCCGGGGCAAGCCGAAACGCTCGCAGAAGCGTCCGCGCAACTCGATCAGGTTTTCATTAACATGCCACTCCCAGATGCTCTCGGTGGTGCTGTCGAGTACCAGCTCAATACGCTGCTGGGCGTTACGATAGTGCTGTTGGCCCTGCTCCAGTTGCAGGCCTATCTCATGGGTATGCTGCGCCATGCCGTCCAGCTCGGCGATCTCCGAACGCACTGGAGCAGGCCGCCAGCGTTCGGCGCCAATATCGGTCATCATCCGCGAGATACCGTCGATCGGCGCCAGCAGCCGGGCTGTCAAGCCCCGAGCCCGCACCCACAGAAAGGCAAAGAAGACAATGTAGAAGGCCACCAGCCCCGCGATCAGCCACATACCGACTCGGCGATACTCTTCGGCCAACGAGTTGGTCTGGGCGAACAGAGTCTCCTCGTCAACCACCGTCAGCAGCCGCCAGCCAGTCTGCTCAACCCGTTCCCAGCCGACCAGCAGTGCCCGGTCGTTCAGCTTTAACTGCTCAACACCCTGATCACGGGCTTGCAGCACCTCGGCCAGCCCGGCAGTTTCCGCGCGTTGCGCCAGGTTGAAGTCAGCCGGCTTGAAAATCTCGCGGCGAATTGCCTCCTGGTAGGTGTGACTGGTCAGCTCCTGGAGGCCAAAATCCTGCTCTGCCTTCGGTGGCATGGCCATGATATTCATGTCCGAACTGATCAGCATGGCATAGCCATCCCAAGGCACCGGCAGACTATTGATCTCACTCAGGATACCGTCGACGGTTACGTCAATACCCACCACACCCTCGAGAAAATCCTCACGATAGACCGGTGCAATGGCCGACATCATCCAGCCCTGCCCGGCCGGATCGAGATAAACGTCGGTCCATACCACGCCGCGACTGGGATTATGTTCGGCATCGGCCAGATAGTAGAAATTGTAATCCGGGATGACCATATCATGCGGATACTGCTCCGCCGTATGGAACCAGGGGTAGATATGATTGAGGCTGTCCCAGCTGTTGAAGTAGACGCTGGCAATCAGCGGGTTGCTGCGCTGCAGTTCGCGCATGACCGGGTCCAGCGCCGTTAGCCGGCGAACCTTGTCCAGGTCCTGCCGCTCTGGCGCTGTTGCGCCCGAGTAGAAAACCGCAGCGCCGCCGGCATCCCGCGGACTGAACATCACGCCGCTGTCGGTGCGGTCGATCTCGACATCAGGTAACGTCATGGGATTTGCCAGCGCCTCGGCTACCAGATTGCGATAACCATCGGTCAGCGCAGCCAACTGCTCAAGACGACCGTGGATGACACGCGTCTCAAGCTGCGCGGCGCTGCGCAACTCGGTCAGCGCCGCCTGGCGCAGGTAGGAAGTCTGCTCGTCACGAATGGCCGCGTTGCTGAACAGATAGATGGCAATCAGGGCCGCTTCAACCAGCACCAGCGGAATCAGCGCACTGCGAACAAACGCGCGCCAGATCCAGCGCTGCAGCCCAACCCGATTAGTTTCAGCCATCATCCGCCCCCACGGCAGTACGTTACGCACAACTTGACATCAATATGATATCACTCTGATTTTTTTATTTTGCCTTTATAAGCTGGCCATTGGTCGGGCATTGCGCCAACCCCGACCTTTGGACGCAAAAAAACCCGCGCCGGAATCCGGAGCGGGTTTCTTGACCAGCGGCTGCCTTAGTTCTTGCTGGCGCGCTTGCGGTCGGTCTCGCTCAGCAGCTTTTTGCGCAGACGAATTGACTTGGGCGTTACTTCAACCAGCTCATCGTCATCGATGAACTCCAGCGCCTGCTCCAGGGTGAACTTGACCGGCGGTACCAGCTGGATGGTTTCATCCTTGCCGGAAGCACGCATGTTGTCGAGCTTCTTGCCCTTGGTCGGGTTGATGACCAGATCGTTGTCACGGCTGTGGATACCGGCCAGCTGGCCTTCGTAGATATCCTGACCCGGCTCCAGGAACAGCTTGCCGCGATCCTGCAGGGTTTCCAGCGAGTAGGTCAGTGCCTTACCCGTCGCCATGGAGACCAGTACGCCATTCTGACGATGCGCAACATCACCCTGCTTGACCGGGCCGTAGTGGCTGAAAGTACTGGTGATGATGCCGGTACCAGAGGTCATGGTCAGGAAGCTGTTACGGAAGCCGATCAGGCCACGGGCCGGTACAACGTACTCCAGACGCAGACGACCCTTGCCATCCGGAACCATGTTGCCCAGGTCACCCTTACGCAGCCCCATTTGCTCCATGATCGGACCCTGGTGCTGCTCTTCGATGTCGATGGTGACGTTCTCGTACGGCTCCTGCTTCTCGCCGTCGATTTCCTTGATCACTACCTCAGGACGGGAAATACCCAGCTCGAAGCCTTCGCGACGCATGGTTTCGATCAGTACCGACAGGTGCAGCTCACCACGACCGGAGACCTTGAACTTGTCAGCGCTGTCGCCTTCTTCAACGCGCAGGGCTACGTTGTGCAGCAGTTCCTTCTCCAGACGCTCTTTGATGTTGCGACTGGTGACGAACTTGCCTTCTTTACCGGCGAACGGCGAATCGTTGACCTGGAAGGTCATGCTTACGGTCGGCTCGTCGACGGTCAGCGCCGGCATGGCTTCAACGTTCTGCTGGTCGCACAGGGTGTCGGAGATGAACAGCGGATCAAAACCGCTGATGCAGACGATGTCGCCGGCTTGTGCTTCTTCCACTTCAACGCGCTGCAGACCGTGGTGACCCATGATCTTCAGAATACGGCCATTGCGCTTCTTGCCGCTGGCATCGATGGAGGTGACCGGGGTATTGGTCTTGACCTTGCCGCGACGGATGCGGCCGATGCCGATGACACCCAGGAAGCTGTTGTAGTCCAGCGCAGAGATTTGCATCTGGAACGGGCCGTCGAGGTCAACGTCCGGGGACGGAACGCGGTCAACGATAGTCTGGAACAGCGGGGTCAGATCGTCCTGCATGTCTTCCGGGTCCATACCGGCGATGCCGTTGATCGCGGAGGCGTAAACGAACGGGAAGTCCAGCTGCTCGTCAGTCGCACCCAGGCTGTCGAACAGGTCGAATACCTGATCGATAACCCAATCAGGGCGCGCGCCCGGACGGTCAATCTTGTTCACCACAACGATCGGACGCAGACCGGCCTGGAAGGCCTTCTGGGTTACGAAGCGGGTTTGCGGCATCGGGCCGTCTACCGCGTCGACCAGCAGCAGTACCGAGTCAACCATGGACATAACGCGCTCAACCTCGCCACCGAAGTCGGCGTGGCCGGGGGTGTCTACGATGTTGATGTTGTAGCCGTTCCATTTGATGGCGGTGTTCTTCGCCAGAATGGTAATGCCGCGCTCCTTCTCCTGGTCGTTGGAATCCATGATCCGCTCGGAATCCAGCTCCTTGCGATCCAGGGTACCGGACTGACGCAGCAGGGCATCAACCAGCGTGGTCTTACCGTGGTCAACGTGGGCGATGATGGCGATATTGCGGAGATTCTCGATCACTGTGAGTGTCCTGAGTGGCGCGGCGCAAGCCGGCATACTGAAAAAAAGAGGGGGGCATTATACAGAGACGGGGGTTACAGTGTGTGTTTTTTGTTCAAGCGCGCAAGCGAGCTTCAAGCCGCAAGCCTCCAGCTGCAAGTAAAACCCGCTCTTTCCCGACCGTGCGGGCTTCTTGCAGCGGCGCCGCCAGCACGAACCTGAAAGTCCTTTACAGCCCCGCCGCGCAGCACACCCTGTTTTGCTTGTAGCGTGAGGCTTGTAGTTCAAGCGCCCGCGCGGGGCGCTAGCGCTTCACCCTCAACACCCGCACATTCCCATACCCCTCATCGAGCAGATACTGCGCGTGCAGCTGGCTCATCACGCCTTTCTCGCAGTACAGCAGGTAGGCGCGGGAGGGGTCCAGGTCGGGGAAGCGGCTGTTGAGGGTGTAGAAGGGCACCGGTTGCACCTCGATGCCGTCAAGCTGCAGCGGGCGCGCCTCCTGTTCGTCGGGGTGGCGGATGTCCAGCACGATCTGGCCGGTCAGCGCCTGCTCGACGATCTCTACCGGCGAGCCTTCCTCCATCATTTCGCCCAGCTCGCTGCATTCGGAGTAAGCAGCGTTCTCCACCGCCTGCGACAAGACCTCAAAGTTGAAACTGCCCTCGGCAGCTTCAACCCGCGGCACCGTGGTACGGATGGCCGGCCCGACAGAGATTACTCCGCAGTATTCCGGCATGCTGCTGGAAAACTCCAACGTGCCGATACGGCGCGCAATGTCGATGATATCCAGCTTGCTGGTGGTGATCAGCGGGCGCACCACAAAGCGCTCGGCGACCTGATCAATCACACTGAGGTTGGGCAGGGTCTGGCTGGCCACCTGGGCAATCGCCTCACCGGTGACCAGCGCATCGATGCCTAGACGGTAGGCCACCCGGTCCGCCGCGCGCAGCATCATGCGCTTGAGCACCACCCCCATCTGGCTGTTCTCGACGTTCTGCAGGATCTCGGCCACCACCCCCTCAAAGGGCACGCTGACGAAGCGCAGACGGTGGCTGGTGGCATAACGCTCCCACAGATAATGCGCAACCTGACGCACACCCAGCTCATGTGCACGGCCACCGAGGTTGAAGAACACAAAGTGCGGCAGCAAGCCGCGCTGCAGCATCTGATAGCTGGCCACGGTGGAGTCAAAGCCGCCCGAGAGCAGGCTGAGTACCGGCTCCATGGTCCCCAACGGGAAACCACCCATGCCCTCGTGACGGGCCTGAATCAGATAGATTTTCTGGTCACGAATTTCAACGTGAACCTCAACCTCCGGCTGCTTCAGCGAAACGCCAGCGGCGCCGCAGCGGCGGTTCAGCGCACTGCCTACCTTGATCGCCACGTCCTGCGAGGAGAACGGGTGCGTGCCCACACGCTTGCAGCGCACGGCGAAGGTCTTGCCCTGCACCTGATCCCCCAGGTTGGCTACGCACAGCTCGACCAACTCGTCTACCGTACCCAGCGGGTACTCCTGCACGGCGAAAAAGTGCGCGATGCCGGGCGTGTTGCGCAGGCGCTCGATACACTGCTGTTGCAGCGCCGGATCGCTCCCGAGATTGACTTCCAGGCTGTCCCAGTTGCCATTGACCCGCGCCTGCGGGTCAATGGCGGCAAGCACCTTCTTCAGGTTGCCCTTGAGTTGGGCAACAAAGCGCTTACGAACCTGACGGCTCTTGATGGTGATTTCGGGGAAGAATTTGATGATCAGTTTCATGGGGGGTGGCATATCGTGCGCAAAGCGCTGCATTATACCCGCAGCCGGCGCACGGCGCTTGGGTAACTAAATCGGGCACAACGGCACCAATTTAGTGCAGTAGCGGCACGCGCCGCACCAACACAGTGCTCTTAATTGGTGCGCAGCCGCAGAATCCGAAGCAAAAGGCCCTGATTGCGGGGGCTACAGGCCATGCTCCGAAATGGCACACCTTTTGCTCACTTGTAATGCAACCGAGCAGCGGCCCGCCCGCTGGACGTTATATAAGGCGCCAGACCGGCTGTCTGGCAAACGATTCCTTTTGGAGGAAACCATGTCGAAAGCGATGCAACTGATCAACGAGCATGACGTGAAGTGGGTAGACCTGCGCTTCACCGACACCAAGGGCAAACAACAGCACGTCACCATGCCGGCCCGCGACGTTAACGAAGACTTCTTCGAAGACGGCAAGATGTTCGACGGCTCCTCGATTGCCGGCTGGAAAGGCATCGAAGCGTCCGACATGATCCTCATGCCCGATGACAGCACTGCCGTTCTGGACCCCTTCACTGAAGAGCCGACCCTGATCATCGTGTGCGACATCATCGAGCCTTCCACCATGCAGGGCTACGAGCGCGACCCGCGCGGCATCGCCAAGCGCGCTGAAGAGTACCTGAAGTCCACCGGTATCGGTGACACCGTATTCGTTGGCCCGGAGCCGGAATTCTTCGTATTCGACGAAGTGAAATTCAAGTCCGACATCTCCGGCTCCATGTTCAAGATCTTCTCCGAGCAGGCTTCCTGGAACACTGACGGCGACTTCGAGACTGGCAACAAAGGCCACCGTCCGGGCGTCAAAGGCGGTTACTTCCCGGTTCCGCCGGTCGATCACGACCACGAAATCCGTACTGCCATGTGTAACGCCATGGAAGAAATGGGCCTGACCATCGAAGTTCACCACCACGAAGTGGCAACTGCTGGCCAGAACGAAATCGGCGTGCTGTTCAACACCCTGGTGAAGAAAGCCGACGAAGTGCAAACCCTGAAGTACTGCGTACACAACGTTGCTGACGCGTTCGGCAAGACCGCTACCTTCATGCCGAAGCCGCTGTACGGCGACAACGGTTCCGGTATGCACGTTCACATGTCCATCGCCAAAGACGGCAACAACACCTTTGCTGGCGAAGGCTACTCCGGCCTGTCCGACACCGCTCTGTACTTCATCGGCGGTATCATCAAGCACGGTAAGGCACTGAACGCGTTCACCAACCCGTCTACCAACTCTTACAAGCGTCTGGTTCCGGGCTTCGAAGCACCGGTCATGCTGGCCTACTCCGCCCGCAACCGCTCTGCCTCGATCCGTATCCCGTACGTTTCCAGCCCGAAAGCACGCCGCATCGAAGCTCGCTTCCCTGACCCGGCTGCCAACCCCTACCTGTGCTTCGCAGCACTGCTGATGGCGGGCCTGGACGGTATCCAGAACAAGATCCACCCTGGCGATGCAGCCGACAAGAACCTGTACGATCTGCCGCCGGAAGAGTCCGCACAGATCCCGCAGGTGTGCGGCAGCCTGAAGGAAGCACTGGAGTCTCTGGACGCCGGTCGTGAGTTCCTGACCAAGGGCGACGTGTTCACCAACGAATTCATCGACGCTTACATCGAGCTCAAGAGCGCCGAAGAAATCAAGGTTCGCACCTTCGTTCACCCGCTGGAATACGACCTGTACTACAGCGTCTGATCCTGCTGCGGTTGCAACACGCAAAAAGGGCGCCCACTCGGGCGCCCTTTTTTTACGCCTGTCGCCAGCCATTCACCGACAGTTGCCAGTATCGGCATACGGTGCCAGCATGAGAGTTCGTCTCAAGGAGAGCACCATCATGTCGCGCACCCTACTCACCGCCCTGTGCAGCGCTCTGCTCTGCGCCAGCCCCGCCTGGGCCGATGTGTACACCTGGACCGATGCCAACGGCAACACCGTCTACTCGGACAAGCCCAACCCCAACGCCAAACGCATCGAGGTCAGCGCGCCCAACAGCATGGAAGCGCCCAAGCCGATTCCCGCCTACGAAAACAGCAGCTCCAGCTCCAGCAGCAACAGCAGCTCCGCAGTCAGCGGCAGCTATCGGCGCCTTGAGATCACCAGCCCGGCCAACGACACCCCCGTGCGCGCAAACGATGGCAACGTGACCCTGACCGTGGCGCTGGACCCACCGCTCCGCGCCGGCCACCTGCTGCGTGCACGCGTCGATGGAGAGCTGACTGAGCAGGCCCTGCCCGGCGCGGGTCAGGGCCAAGCGGAACTGACCGTCACCAATCTGGACCGCGGCTCCCACCTGGTTGAGGCCGTGGTCACCAACAGCCAAGGTAATGAGATCAGCGCCAGCACCGGCATCACCCTGCATGTGCAACGCACCTCGCTGAACCAGCCGGGGCGCATCGGCGGCGCCAACCAGGCTCCGACTGCACCCGCCGCACCGGCCGCGCCAAACGTACCTCGCCCACCCGCCACCGGCGGCTGACCAGCACAGCCCAGATACCAGGCTGACGCAGCGCACCAATACAGTGCATACTCCCACCTGAACGCACCGCCTTGCGCACCATACTCAGGCGCGCGAGGCGACACAGCGGGCGCCCCGCTACCTTATCAGACGTTGTTGTGCTGCATTGCAGCGCAGCCTCCGCGCCAGACAATACGGGCGCTGCACCCGTTGCGTCAGCCATAAACGGCAGGCCGTCACAGAAACGGGCAGAACCAGGCGCAGTTACGCCACGGCGCGCCCCGAATTGGATCGCTTCTTGCATTTCTCTGTGCAAACCACGGATACCGCCATGCTGCCTGATCGATTTTTACGCCAGATTCTCGATAACCTGACCACCGCCGTACTGCTGCTCGATGGCGAGCTGCGCCTGAGCTTTATGAACCCGGCCGCGGAAATGCTGCTGGCGGTCAGTGGCCAGCGGGTGCATCAGCAACCGGTCGCCGACCTCTTTAGCGATACGGCTGCAGCACTGGAATCGCTGCATAACGCCGTCGAACACGGCCACCCCTTTACCAAACGTGAGGCTCAGCTGACGCTGAACAACGGCCAGAGCCTGATGGTGGATTACTCGGTCACGCCGATCATTGCCGCCAAACGCAACTGGCTGCTGATTGAGCTTTACCCGCGTGATCGCCTGCTGCGCATCACCAAGGAAGAAGCCCAGCTGTCCAAGCAGGAAGTCACCAAGGTACTGGTGCGCGGCCTGGCCCATGAGATCAAGAACCCGCTGGGCGGGATTCGCGGTGCGGCTCAGTTGCTGGCCCGCGAGCTGCCGGATGAGGCGCTGAAAGACTACACCGACGTCATCATCGAAGAAGCCGACCGCCTGCGTAATCTGGTCGACAGCATGCTCGGCCCCTACCGCCCGCCAGCCCTGCGTCCGATCAACGTGCACGAAATTACCGAACGCGTATGCAGCCTGATCGAGGCCGAAACCCAGGGCGCGCTGCGCATCAAGCGTGACTACGACCCCAGCATCCCCGATGTGCAGGCAGACCGCGAACAACTGATTCAGGCGCTGCTCAATATTGTGCGTAACGCCATGCAGGCGCTGGCCTCGGCCGGCCCGCTGGAGAAGGGCGAAATTACGCTGCGCACCCGCACCCTGCGCCAGTTCACCATCGGCCAGACCCGCTACCGCCTGGTCTGCCGCGTTGAAGTTATCGACAACGGGCCCGGCATTCCGTCGGACATAGTGGAAAGCATCTTTTACCCCATGGTCAGTGGCCGCGCCGACGGCACCGGCCTCGGCCTGTCCATCACCCAGAACATCATCAGCCAGCACCACGGCCTGATCGAGTGCGACAGCGAACCCGGACAGACCGTCTTCACCCTGTTTCTGCCATTGGAACTGGACGGGGCCGACTGACCATGCTGTGCAACCAGACACACTATCTGGACCCTATCGCGCCCGTGCAACGGCGCCTTCATGACAATCTGCCTACAACTTCAGGCGCGCGCGCCTGCCGGTAGCACCGGAACTGGAGACCCGATTTATGACCCGCTCACAGAATCGTGCCGAAAACGTCTGGATCGTCGACGACGACCGCTCCATCCGCTGGGTACTGGAGAAAGCCCTGCAACAGGAAGGCATGGAGCCCGTCGCCTTTGACAGCGCAGACGCTGCCCTGGCGCGTCTGCAGCGCCAGCATCCGGACGTTCTCATCAGCGACATCCGCATGCCCGGCACCAGCGGCCTGGATCTGCTGGCCACCGTGCGCGAGCGTTATCCGCAGCTGCCGGTGATCATCATGACCGCCCACTCGGATCTCGACAGCGCCGTTGCCTCCTACCAGGGCGGCGCCTTCGAGTACCTGCCCAAACCGTTCGACGTGGACGAGGCCGTTGCCCTGGTCCGCCGTGCGCTGGCGCATACCCACGAGCAGGAAGCGCAGAACGAAGAAACCCTGCAGACCCGCACCCCCGAGATCATCGGTGAAGCGCCGGCCATGCAGGAGGTCTTTCGTGCCATCGGCCGCCTGTCGCACTCCAACATCACTGTGCTGATCAACGGCGAGTCCGGTACCGGTAAAGAGCTGGTCGCCCACGCCCTGCACCGCCACAGCCCGCGCGCGCGCAACCCCTTCATCGCCCTGAACATGGCGGCGATTCCGAAAGACCTGATGGAATCCGAGCTGTTCGGTCACGAGAAAGGCGCCTTCACCGGCGCCGCCGTGCAACGCCGCGGTCGCTTTGAGCAAGCCGATGGCGGCACCCTGTTTCTGGATGAGATCGGCGACATGCCGGCAGAGACGCAAACCCGCCTGCTGCGCGTACTGGCTGACGGCGAGTTCTACCGGGTTGGCGGCCACACACCAATCAAGGTCGACGTGCGCATCATCGCCGCGACCCACCAGAACCTCGAAGGCCTGGTGCAGGCCGGCAAGTTTCGGGAAGACCTGTTCCACCGCCTGAATGTAATCCGCATTCATATCCCCAAGCTGTCGGAGCGTCGCGAAGACATCCCCGCACTGGCTCAGCACTTCCTCGCCCGCGCCGCCCAGGAGCTGGCCGTCGAACCCAAGGTGCTCAAGGCACAAACCCAGGATTACCTGCGCAACCTGCCCTGGCCGGGTAACGTGCGTCAGCTGGAAAACACCTGCCGCTGGATCACCGTCATGGCCTCCAGCCGTGAAGTGCTGATTGAAGACCTGCCCCCGGAAATGCTCAGTCAGCACCAGGACAGTGCGCCGGACGGGCACTGGGAGCACGGATTGCGCACGTGGGCCGATCAGGAGCTGGCCCGCGGGGTGACCAACCTGCTCGATATCGCAGTACCTGCATTCGAGCGCATCATGATCGAAACAGCCCTCAAGCACACCGCCGGCAGACGCCGCGATGCCGCGCAGTTACTGGGCTGGGGCCGTAACACGCTAACCCGCAAGATCAAGGAACTGGACATGAATGTGGACGGTTCTGACGATGACGAAAGCGAATAAAGTACACCCGGCGCAAAGCTGGCACGCTTGATGCTAAATGACTAATGGGTGTATTTGGGGTGACCTCGGTTCAGGCAGGCTGGGGTCGCCTTTTTTTATGCCTGCGATAAAAGCAGCGGCAAGCTTTAAGCCGCAAGCTACCAGCCAAGCCAAGCCAAGCCAAGCCGGCTGGAAGCTGGAAGCTGGAAGCTGGAAGCTGGAAGCAAACCCAGGCTCGGGCTTAACTCCTGAAACTGAAAGCCGTTATCTTTGGCCAACCGCCCAACACCAACACCCTCCCCTACTCGGACCGCTTCTAGCTTGCGGCTTGCGGCTTGCGGCGAGTAGCCTACCGCCTACTCCCGCCACGTAGCCGCCCACCATGTTCCATATCGCCCTGCTAGAACCCGAAATTCCGCCCAACACCGGCAATATCATTCGCCTGTGCGCCAATACCGGCTGCCAGTTGCATCTGATTGAGCCGCTTGGCTTTGAGCTGGACGACAAGCGCCTGCGCCGGGCGGGGCTGGATTATCACGAGTTTGCCGCAGTCAAAACGTATCCCAACCTCGATGCCTGTCTGCAAGCGGTAAACCCGGGTCGGGTGTTTGCGCTAAGCACCAAAGGAAAACAGGGATTCAGTGAAGTGCAGTTCGCCCCTGGCGACCTGTTTTTGTTCGGTCCGGAAAGCCGCGGCATCCCAGCTGACATCCGCGAGTCGTTGCCGACGGATCAAGTGCTGCGCATCCCCATGTTGCCGAACAGCCGCAGCCTTAATCTCTCCAACAGTGCCGCCATCTTGATCTATGAAGCCTGGCGCCAGCTGGGGTACGACGGGGCGCTGTAAGCGCCCCGGCTGGAAGCTGGAAGCTGGAAGCTGGAAGCTGGAAGCTGGAAGCTTAATCAGAGTGACTTTGAGATCAAAGGTGTCAAACCAATATCGACTCCGGTACCGCTCCGCGCAACGGCTCGAGCTGCTTCAAGCTTCAGGCCTTCAGCTTCCAGCCAAAGACCCGCATCAGCGGGTCTTTACGACCACCTTACCGACCGCTTTGCGCGAGCTGAGGATGTCCAGCGCGGCTTCGTACTCGTTCAGCTCGAAGGTCTGGGAGACCAGCGGCTTGAGTTTGCCTTCGCTGTGCCAGGCAAACAGCTGCTGGAAGTTCTCCAGGTTGGCCTGCGGCTCGCGGGCGGCAAAGGCACCCCAGAACACGCCGACGATAGAGGAGCCTTTGAGCAGCGCTAGGTTGATCGGGAACTCCGGAATACGGCCGCTGGCAAAGCCAACCACCAGCAGACGGCCTTTCCAGTTGATGCTGCGCACCGCCTGGTCAAACAGGTCGCCACCGACCGGATCGTAGATCACGTCAGCGCCCTGGCCGTTGGTCAGCTCCTTGACCGCATCCTTCAGGCTGACTTCGCTGTAATTGATCAGCTCGTCGGCGCCGGCGGCCTTGGCTACTTCCAGTTTCTCTGCGCTGGAGGCGGCGGCGATGACGCGCGCGCCCATGGCCTTGCCAATTTCAACCGCAGCCAGACCAACGCCACCAGAGGCGCCCAGCACCAGCAGGGTTTCGCCCGGCTTGAGTTCGCCACGCTGCTTGAGGGCGTGCATGGAGGTACCGTAGGTCATGCTGAAGCCGGCGGCGGTGACATAGTCCATGTCATCGGGCATCGGCAGCACGCGCATGGCGTCGGTGGCGACCTTTTCAGCAAAGCTGCCGAAACCGGTCAGGCCCATGACGCGATCGCCCACTTTCAGATGCTTGACGCTTTCGCCCACGCTGGCGACCACACCAGCGGCTTCACCACCCGGCGAGAACGGGAACGGCGGTTTGACCTGGTACTTGCCCTCGATGATCAGGGTATCGGGGAAGTTGACGCCAGCGGCGTGAATATCGATGACGACTTCGTTTTTCTTGGCGACCGGATCGGTCGTTTCTTCCAGCACCAGACTGCTGGCCGGACCGTAGGCCTTGCACAGAACCGCTTTCATTTTTATCTCCCAGGTTTGCGTGCATGAGTGACGCCAGTCTAGTCGCTTCACCGGGCTGCGGGTCAACGAATATGGTTTGAGCTGATAGCTACGCATAACATGGGCGTCGCCCCCGATGCCCCTCACGGTCGGTTATCGGGCTGCGCGGGCATTTGGCGCAGGGCGGCGGCTCGGCTATGCTGTGCCCGTATCCAAGGAGCCCTTCTGCCATGCACCTCAAAGCCCTTTTAGCCGCTCTGCTGCTGAGCGCACTGTTGCCCGCTGCCCATGCCGAAGAAGAGGAAGCCCCGCCGCCACAGGCTCAGTACGTCGAGCTCAAGCCGTCCTTTGTCGGCACCCTTGGCAGCGGACCGCGCATTCAGTATCTCAAGGCCGATGTGGCCCTGCGCACCAACGACCCGGCAGCGGTCGACAAACTGCACTACCACGACGCCCTGATTCGCAACGCCCTGGTGTTTCTGTTCAGTGCACAGCTGCCGGAAAACCTGAGCACACTGGAAGGCAAGGAGACCCTGCGTGCCGACGCGCTGGCCGCCGTGCAGCAGGTATTGGAAGAGGAAGCGGGTGATCCGCTGGTTGACGACCTGCTGTTTACCAACCTGATCGTGCAATAGGAGACGGCAGGCGCCGAGAGCGCCTGCCGTGCAGCCTAGGCAGACTGCGTCATATAGTCGGCCACAAAACGGTCAAAGCTGATCGTATCCGCCCCCTCCAGCGCAGCCTGCTCTGCCAGCGAGCTGGCCGCCTCATCGGCCATGGCCGCCTGCACAGCAGGGTCGAGCGGGCGCTCACGGAAGTAGCGGTTATGCGCCTCGGACTGGGCCAGGGCAAAGCGGAAGAAGCTGTTATCGTGCTCGGCAATCGCCGCCAGCACCCGCGCCGACGGCGTCAGGCTGGCGTCGCGCAGCTTGGCACGCTGCTGCTCCAGGCTGCTGACACAGGCGCTGCCGCCCTTGACCTGGTCCAGCAGTGCGGCGCAGCCGGCAATCTCGTCCAGCAGCGCCTCGCCCCAGCTCACCAACGTGCGTTCGTTACCACCATCGTTAAGCAGCAGGCCCGGCTCGCGGCCGCGCTTGACCGTCAGGTTGAAGTTGCTGGCCGCGTGCTCGCACTCGCTGTCGCTCAAGTCCGGGCTGTCGTTCAGTGCACAGAACAGCAGGAAGGCATCCAGGAAGTAGGCGGTCGCCGGCTCAATACCCATCGGTACGAAGGGGTCGATGTCCAGGCAGCGGACCTCGATGTATTCCACTCCGCGCTCACGCAGTGCATGCACCGGCTTCTCGCCGCTGTTGGCCACGCGCTTGGGTCGGATCGGGCTGTAGAACTCGTTCTCGATCTGCAGCAGATTGGTGTTGAGCTGCTGCCACTCGCCATTCGCGTCGTGCGTGCCCAGCTGCGCGTAGGGCTCGTAGGGCAGGCTGATTGCGTTGAGCATGCTGGCAATGTAGTTATCCAGGCTGTTGTAGCAGATGTTCAGCCCCGACTGGGCGTTGTTGTTGTAGCCCAGGTCGCTCATGCGCAGGCTGGTTGCCCAGGGCAGGTAGAGGCTGCGCTCACCCAGTGGCTCCAGGCGATGATCACGCCCCTGCAGAAAGCTCGCGCAGACCGCCGGCGAGGCGCCAAACAGGTACATCAGCAACCAGGCATAGCGGCGGAAGTTGCGAATCAGCGCAAAGTAGCGCGCCGACTGGTTGTCCTGCGCGCTCTCCTGCCCGCCCTCTTGTTCTTGCAGCAACTGCCACAGCCCCGGCGGCAGGGAAAAGTTGTAATGAATACCGGCAATGCACTGCATGGCCTTGCCGTAGCGCACCGCCAGACCGCGCCGGTAGACGTTCTTCAGGGTGCCGATATTGGAGGTGCCATACCAGGCAATCGGAATGTCCTGATCGCTGGCCGGCAGGCGGCTGGGCATGGACTCGGTCCACAACAGCTCATCGCCCAGCTGGCTGTAGGTAAAGCGGTGAATTTCGTCGAGCTGCGCGAACAGACCGTCGACACGCTGGCTCACCGGGGTAATCAGCTCCAGCAGCGCCTCGGAGTAATCCGTGGTAATACGCGGGTGGGTCAGCGCCGAGCCAAGGCCGGCAGGATGAGGCGTATGAGCCAGGCTGCCGTCAGCGGTAATGCGCAGGCTTTCCTTTTCAATACCGTGCAGACAGTCGGTCAGCAGGGGGTGCGAGGCCGGCTGCGCCAGCAGATCAAGGCGATTTCGCAGCAGTGGTGACAAGGTGTCACTCCTTAGGCAGAGTCGCTGCCGGCAAGGCAGCGATGCAGTTCAGTATAGAAAGGCCGTTAAACCCTGCCCGTCAGATGCGGGCAAAGGTACCCAGACACTTGGCAACCAGCGCGCCATCCTGCCACACCTCACCGTCTACCACTATGGTGCGGGTGCCCGCGTGCATGACCTTGCCGGTGCACTCCAGCTCACCGCCGGTGACCGCGCGGGTGTAGTTGATCTTGCACTCAATAGTGGCCGTCACTTCATGCGGCTCCAGCACGCTGAACGCGGCTGCGCCCATGGCCGAGTCCAGCAGGGTAAAGACCACCCCGCCGTGCGCCCGCCCGGTGGAGTTGAAGTGCTTGTCCTCAATCGCCAGGCGCAGGGTGCACTGACCACGCTCAATCGCCGTGAACTCGATGCCGACCAGGGCGGTGAAGGCACTGCTGCGCTGCGCGGAAAAGGCCGCCAGCGCTGGATGCAAGTCGCTCATGCTGTCACTTCTTCTTCAGGTTCTTGGCGTTGGCAAACAGGTTGGCAAAGGTGCCAGTGCTGCTGGCCTGACCGGGTTTGCCGTTACCGCTACCGTTGCCACGGGGGGCGTTGTTGCGACCGCGCGACCGCTCACCGGCAGTGCGCTCACTGGCGGGTTGAGGCTTGTCATCCATGCGCATGGTCAGGCTGATACGCTGACGGGGAATATCCACCTCCAGCACCTTCACCTTGACGATATCACCGGCCTTGACCACGTCGCGCGGGTCCTTGACGAACTGCTGCGAGAGCATGGAGATGTGCACCAGACCATCCTGATGCACGCCGATGTCAACAAAGGCGCCAAAGTTGGCGACGTTGGTGACCACGCCCTCCAGCGTCATGCCAGGCTTGAGATCCTTGAGGCTTTCCACGCCCTCCTGAAACTCCGCCGCCTTGAACTCGGGGCGCGGGTCGCGGCCCGGCTTGTCCAGTTCACGCAGCACGTCGGTGATGGTCGGGATACCAAAACGCTCGTCGGTATAGCGCGCCGGCTCCAGCTTACGCAGAAAGGTCGAATCACCAATCAGGCCGCGCACATCGCGCCCGGTGTCACCGGCGATGCGCTCAACCAGCGGATAGGCTTCCGGGTGCACGGCCGAGGCATCCAGCGGGTTGTCGCCGTTCATTACCCGCAGGAAGCCGGCGGCCTGCTCAAAGGTTTTTTCGCCCAGACGGCTGACCTTGAGCAACTCCCGGCGATTGCGGAACGCGCCATTGCTGTCGCGATAATCGACGATGTTCTGGGCAATGCTCGGGTTGAGGCCGGAGACGCGGGTCAGCAGGGCGGCAGAAGCGGTGTTCAGATCCACGCCAACAGCGTTTACGCAATCTTCCACCACGGCGTCCAGACCACGGGCCAGCTTCACCTGGGAGACGTCGTGCTGGTACTGCCCCACGCCGATGGCCTTGGGTTCAATTTTTACCAGCTCGGCCAGCGGGTCCTGCAGGCGGCGGGCAATGGAGACCGCGCCACGATAGGTAACATCCAGGTCCGGGAATTCGCGGGCCGCCAGTTCGGAGGCGGAGTACACCGAGGCGCCCGCCTCGGAGACCATGACCTTCTGCATGGTTTGGCCGCTACACAGCTTGATCAGGTCTGCCGCCAGCTTGTCGGTCTCACGCGAGGCCGTGCCGTTGCCCACGGCAATCAGGCTGACCTGGTGCTTGCTGCACAGGGCGGCCAGAGTTGCGAGGGATCGATCCCAGTCATTGCGCGGCGCATGCGGGAAGATGGTCGCGGTATCCAGCAGCTTGCCGGTGGCATTCACCACGACCACCTTGACGCCGGTACGCAGCCCCGGGTCCAGCCCCAGGGTGACGCGCTGGCCGGCCGGGGCCGACAGCAGCAGATCTTTCAGGTTGCTGGCAAACACGCGAATGGCTTCGTCTTCGGCGGCCTCGCGCAGCTCGCCCAGCAGTTCGGTTTCCAGATGGCCCAGCAGCTTCACCCGCCAGGTCCAACGCACCACTTCATTCAGCCAGCGGTCGGCGGCACGGCCCTGATTGCTGATGCCCACGGTCTCGGCAACCAGGCCTTCGCAGGGATGCAGGCTGCCCGGCGCCGGCTCGGCGTCACCCAGCTCCAGGGCAATGCTCAACACGCCCTCGTTGCGGCCACGCAAAATCGCCAGCGCGCGGTGCGAGGGCACCTTCTTCAGCGGCTCATCGTATTCGAAATAGTCGGCAAACTTGGCGCCTTCCTGCTCCTTGCCGGCAACCAAACGCGAAGCCACGCGGCCATCTTCACGCAGTGCGCTACGCAGACGCTCCAGCAGGCTGGCGTTCTCGGCAAAGCGTTCCATAAGGATGTACTTGGCGCCGTCCAGCGCCGCCTTGACGTCAGCCACACCCTTGTCGGCGTCGACAAAGGCCGCGGCCTGCTGCTCGGGATCAAGGGTCGGATCATCAAACAGAGCGTCGGCGAGCGGCTCCAGACCGGCCTCAATGGCAATCTGGCCCTTGGTGCGGCGCTTGGGCTTGTAGGGCAGGTACAGGTCTTCAAGGCGGGTTTTGGTGTCGGCCTCGCGGATATCGCGCTCCAGCTCTGGGCTGAGCTTGCCCTGCTCGGCGATGCTCGACAGCACCGCACTGCGGCGGTCTTCCAGCTCACGCAGATAACGCAGGCGCTCTTCCAGATAACGCAACTGGGTGTCGTCCAGACTGCCGGTTACCTCCTTGCGATAACGGGCAATAAACGGAACGCTGGCCCCCTCGTCCAGCAGGGCGACCGTTGCGGCGACCTGCTCGGGACGGACCGTCAGCTCGCTGGCGATGCGCGCGGCAATACTCTGCATGGTGAGACACTTCCACTGATAGCTAAAACTGGCCGGGCAGTATAACCGAGACAAGGCATTCTGGTCGGCCCCCATCAAGCGGCTGGATGATGCCTGCATAACAGGGTAAAAAGAAACCTCTTGTAACAATGGCCAGCCCGCAAGTCACGGGGCCTGGTTCACAATGCCAGCTCATCAATCCAGGTAGGTATCCATGACAGGCGAAGGCGAAAAAATCCTGATTGTCGATGACGACGTACGACTGCGGCGGCTGCTTGAGCGCTTTCTCGGCGAGCAGGGGTACCGCGTCAGGGCGGTTGAAGATGTTGCCCAGATGGACCGTCTGCTGGCCCGCGAGATCTATTCGCTGATCGTGCTCGACCTGATGCTGCCCGGCGAAGACGGCATGAGCGCATGCGCTCGCCTACGCGCCGAGGGCAACACCACACCCATCATCATGCTGACCGCCAAGGGCGACGAGACCAGCCGCATTCAGGGGCTGGAAATCGGCGCCGACGACTATCTGCCCAAACCCTTCAACCCGCGTGAACTGGTCGCGCGCATGAAGGCCGTGTTGCGCCGCCAGGCGCCGCAGGTACCGGGTGCGCCCAGCGCCGACGATGACCAGGTCAGCTTTGGTGAATTCAGGCTCAATCTGGCCACCCGCGAGCTGACCCGCGGCGACGAGGTCAACATGCTGACCACCGGCGAGTTTGCCGTGCTCAAGGCGCTGGTGCGCCACCCGCGTGAACCGCTGACCCGGGACAAGCTGATGCAACTGGCCCGTGGCCGCGAGTGGGATGCCCTGGAGCGCTCGATTGACGTGCAGATTTCTCGCCTGCGCCGCATGCTGGAGCCCGACCCGTCCAAGCCACGCTATATCCAGACCGTATGGGGCGTGGGTTACGTCTTTGTTCCGGACGGCCAGGGTACGTGAAGGGCGGTCCCGGCTGGCACCCACTGCTGCCACGCAGTTTCTTCGGTCGAACCATCTTGCTGGTACTCATGGTCACCCTGTTCTCACAGGTGCTGACCCTGTTATACCTGCTGAGCAACGAAGACCTGCTGGTGGACCGTCAGTACAGTCACGGCACTGCGATGCTGGTCCGTGCCTATTGGGCCAGCGGCCCGGCCGCGCGCCATGACATCGAGGAAATGACCGGTATCCGCGTGATGGTGCCCGAGCAGGTCCCCCAGGGTGAGGTGCACTGGCCCTACTCCGGCATCTTCACCCACCAACTGCGCGACGAACTGGGCGACCAGACCGAGGTGCGGGTGCAAACTCAAAATCAGCCGGCGGTCTGGATTCATCAGCCGATCTACGGCAACTACTGGCTAAAAGTGCCGCTCTACGCCCACCCGCTGCGCGGCCAGCGCGTCTGGCTGGTGGTGACCTGGCTGGTGCTGATCGGCATGCTGTCCACCGCCGCCGCCTGGCTGCTGGTGCGCCAGCTCAACCACCCACTGAAAATGCTTGAACGCGCCGCCCAGCGTATCGGTCGCGGCCAGACCGTGCGCCTGCTGGACACCAGCGGGCCGTCGGAGATCTCCGAGGTGTATCGGGCCTTCAACCAGATGTCGCAGGATGTCGAACAGGCCAACCGCGATCGCACCATGCTGTTGGCCGGGGTCTCCCACGACCTGCGCACCCCGCTGACTCGCATGCGCCTGTCGAGTGAACTGCTGTCCGATGCCGAGCCGGAACTGACCGACGGCATGATCCGCGATATCGAGGACATGGACGCGATTCTTGAGCAGTTCATGAGTTATATCCGCGACGGCAGCGCCGAACCCACAGAAGACGCCGACATCAACGAGCTGATTCGTGAGGTGGTTGCGCCACTGAACAGCAACGGCGAGGTGGTACGCCTGTGCCTGGCCGAGGTGCCGCACCTGACCCTGCGCCGGCTATCGATGAAACGGGTGCTGATCAATCTGATCGACAATGCCCTGGTGCACGGCGGCAGCGGTGTGGAGGTGTGTACCTATCTGCACAATCAGGACGGCCAACGACTGCTGACGGTCAGCGTGCTGGATCGCGGGCCTGGGGTTGAAGCGCTGGAAAACGATGCCCTGTTCAGCCCCTTCATCCGTGGCGATCAGGCCCGCTCGACCAAGGGAACCGGCCTGGGCCTGGCCATCGTCAAGCGCATTGCCGACAGCCATGGCGCCCGCGTGCAGTTGCTGAACCGGGTAGACGGCGGCACCGAGGCGCGCCTGAGCTTTGTGCTGCCGGCCTGATCAGGACGCGCGGCGCAGCAGGCCCGCCTGCTCCAGCGCGCGCTCAACCGCGAGCAAGTCAGGAATCAGCAGCGGCTGCGGCTCGTCACTGACGGTGACCCGCTGCAGCTGGTAGCTGGCAGGGCCATCAAGCGTCTGCAGCTCATCGCGCAGCAATTTGCGCGAGCGTGGAATACCCCAAACCCGCAGTCCGATGAAGTGTATTCCGCTGTCGCCCAAGGCATTGAGGATCAGGGTACGCGGCTGGGCCCCTTCTGCCGGCTCGCCACCGAAGGCGCGCAGGGCATCCAGATCGACCATGGGCACCGGCTGATCACGCCATTGGGTCCAGCCCAAAAACCACTCCGGCCCCTGATTGGCTGCCTGGCTCAAGCGATAGCCTACCAGCTCGGCCACCGCCACGTTCGGCAGCAGCAGCGGATCGTTCAGCAATGGCACGATCAGACCGTTGATACTCTCCAGCGCCTCAGACATTGCGCCCTTCTCCCTTACTGCCTTGATTGGTTGCTCTAGCCGGCCAGTGCCGACCACTCCTGCCGCAGCCAGTGCTGCAGCGCCTGCGCCAGTTGTTGCGGAGTACCCTGACGCTGACTGAACCCGGCAGCCTGCACGGCGCCCGGCATGGTCGCACAGGCGGCACTGGCGGTGTCCTGGGTCCAGACTTCGATGCCCTGGCGACGCATGCGACCGCAGGCTTCAACACCATCTTCACCCATACCACTGAAGATGATTGCACCGCAGGCCGGACCGAAACCATCACACACGGCATCCAGTACGGTGGCAATAGAGGGCCGGTAAGGCCCGGGCCAAGGGGCATCGCTCAGCAACACCTCGCCGTCAGAGCCAAAGCCCAGGCTGCGCGCAATAGGCGCAACCAGCACTTCACCGGCCTGCAGCTGCGCACCCGGCTGACAGTTAAGGATGCGCCAGTCATTTTGGCGCCCCAGTATCTGCGGCAGCTGCTGCTCAAATCCGGCGTCGATATGCTGTGCGTAGATAAAGGCCACCGGCAGGTCGGCCGGCAGGCAATCCAGGAACTGCTTGACCGCAGCAGGCCCACCCAGCGACGCCCCCAGCACCCAGACGCACGGGCGCTGCGGTGCGTTTACCGAGGGCAGCAGCGGCGCGGGCAGCACCGGTGCCTGGCCACCGGCCGGCTCGCCCAGCAGCGGCAGCAGCTTGCCGTACAGGCGGCGCTGCCAGCGGGGATACTCTTCGCTGCCCAGCTCGGGGATTTCTCCCGCCCCCAGCAGCACCGGCGCACTGCTGTGCTCCAGCAACCAGTCGGCCAGCGGCGATTCCTCGGCCAACTCCAGCAACCAGGCGTCGGTACTCACCTGTGCCAGCTCGCCCGCCGTCAGCCCGGCCGGGTCATCGGCGAACACCACCGCGTAGCCGAACTCGCCCAACACGCGGGCCAACTGCTGACGCTTGCCGGGGTTACCGGCCAGCAGCGCTATTGCCGCGGCGCGGTCAGTCACCCGTTGCTACCAGCCCGGCAATGACCTCCAGCAACTGCGCTTCCTGATACGGCTTGCCAAGGTACTCGTTGACCCCG
The DNA here is from genome assembly GCF_900114765.1 of Halopseudomonas pachastrellae. Lineage (GTDB taxonomy): Bacteria > Pseudomonadota > Gammaproteobacteria > Pseudomonadales > Pseudomonadaceae > Halopseudomonas > Halopseudomonas pachastrellae. The sequence goes on along the minus strand of NZ_FOUD01000014.1, from coordinate 32,316 downwards.
ATCGACAGCGCTCGCTCACGGTGCTTCTCGCCGGTACGCGAGGTAATCATGATGATCGGCAACTGCGACAGACGCTCGTCATGGCGTACCAGCGTGGCGACCTCAAAGCCGTCCATGCGCGGCATTTCGATGTCCAGCAGCATTATGTCCGGGGTGATGTCCTGCAGCTTGGCAATGGCATCCACCCCGTCCTTGGCTGTTACCACCTCCATGCCGTTACGCTCCAGCAGGCGCGTGGTGACCTTGCGCACGGTAATGGAATCGTCCACCACCATGACCAGGGTCGGCCGCTCCTCGGCGTAGTCGGCTTCGCTGGCACGGTCTACGGCCAGCTGCTGCTGCGCGTGCAGCGCCTGCTGGGCACGAATCACCGCCAGCAGATCAAGAATCACCACTACGCGGCCATCCCCGAGGATGGTCGCACCGGAAATACCCGGCACCACGGCAAACTGCTTGCCGAGGTTTTTCACTACAATCTCCCGCGAACCAGCCAGGGCATCGACCTGCACCGCAACGCTGTGCTCTGCGCCGCGCACCAGAATGACAGGCAACGGCAGGCTGTGGCCGGTGAGCTTGGGCTGCTGGCCGGTGACCAGCAGGTCGCCCAGATAACGCAGGTCATAGGTCTTGCCGGCGTACTCAAAGGGCGGCGCATCCGGCGCGTAATAGGCTTCCAGCTCATAGCCGGAGACCCGCACGATACCCTCGATGGTATTCAGCGGAATGGCATACAGATCTTCGCCGGAGTAGACCATCAACGCACGGTTGACAGACACGGTAAACGGCAGACGAATCACAAAGGTGGTGCCCACGCCCTGCTCGGTGCTCAGGGTCATGTTGCCGCCCAGCTGCTTGACCTCGGCGTTGACCACATCCATGCCCACGCCACGCCCGGAGATCTGAGTGACCGTCTCGGCGGTGGAGAAGCCAGCCTCCAGGATGTATTGCAGAACCTGCTGATCGGTCAGCTCGGCATCGGCGTCCAGCAGCCCGCGCTCAATCGCCTTGTTGCGCACGGCATCCATACGGATACCCGCACCGTCATCCTGCAGCGTCAGCACAATCTCGCCGCCTTCGCGCGCCAGATCCAGCCAGATACGACCCTCGGCCTGCTTACCGGCCTGTGCACGATTGGCCGGCATCTCGATACCGTGGTCCACCGAGTTACGCAGCATGTGCTCCAGCGGCCCGATCATACGCTCGAGTACGCTACGGTCCATTTCGCCTTCGGCGTTGCCGACGACCAGTTCGACCTGCTTGCCGAGCTCACCGGCCACCTGCCGAACAACGCGACGCAGGCGCGGCAGCAAACGCTCGAAGGGCACCATGCGCGTGCGCATCAGACCTTCCTGCAGCTCGGTGTTGACGCGCGCCTGCTGCAACAGCAGGGTTTCGGCGTCGCGGCTCTTGGTGGCCAGGGTCTCTTTCAGGTCCAGCAAGTCAGAGGCGGACTCGAACAGCGAGCGCGACAGCTGCTGCAGCTGCGAGTACTGGTCCATTTCCAGCGGGTCGAAATCCTCATAGCCCGCGCCCACTTCATCTTGGTGGCGCGACAGAATCTGCGCCTGGGTTTCCATGTCGAGCCGGCGCAACTGGTCACGCACACGCTCAATGGTGCTTTCAACGTCTTCGAGCAGATGACCAACATCGCTCACCTGCTGCTCGATACGGCCACGGAAAATGGAGGTTTCGCCAGCCAGGTTGACCAGCTCCTCCAGCAGGTTGGCCGATACCTTGACGCTTTCCTGGCTGCTGCTGCGTTTGCCGCTGCTATCGCCAGCGCCCTGACTGCTGGCCTCCATGGCCTCGCGCAGCATGCCATTGACCTCGGCCAGCGATGGCCCCTCGGCGACCACAGCCGTTGCTGCCGGCGCGGGCATGGGCTGCGGGGCCGCCACCGGCGCAGTCACCGGCGACCAGTCGGCACCCGCCGCCAGCGCATCGACCGCCTGCTCCAGTGCGGACAACTGAGCACTGTCTGCGCGTTCCTCGTGCAGCGCGGCTTCCAGCTGCCTGGCCTGATCGGCCAGCGCCTGCTGACCGGCGAGACGGGCACTGCCCTTGAGGGTTTCGATACGGTGCAGCAGATTCGCTGCCGCAGCAGGGTCATCGCCAAGCTCGAGCAACAATGTTTGACACGGCGCCAGCAGCTCGCGGGCCTCTTCGACAAACATGGCCAGCATGCCCGGCAGCGCAGGGCTGGCCGGCGCTGCGGCCTCAGCTGACACAGGCTCGGGCGCCGCTGGCGCTGGCTCGGTACCCGCGCCCGGCAGCACGGGTTCCTGATCGGGGTGTTTACGGAAGCCATTGATCACGGCGATAAGGGCCGCGCCGTCACTGATGGGACGACCAGCCACCACACCCTCAACCATATCGGCGAGGGCATCGTGACAGGCGTGCAACAGAGCAATCAGCGCCTGACTGGGCTGATAGCGCTGGTCGCACAGGCCTTCGTAGACAAATTCCATTTCATGGGCCAAGTCGCCCACCGGGCGGATTTCGGCCATGCGCGCGCCACCCTTGAGGGTGTGCAGATCACGCTGCAATGCCTCGACCGCGATGGTATTGCCGGTGTCGGCAATCCACTGCTGCAGGCTGGCCGCAGCGCTGTCGATAATCTCCTGGGCTTCTTCCAGGAAGATGTCGACCAGCTCGGCATCGGTGCCGGCCTGGGCCGGATTCCAGGTGCCGCTGGCAGGCAGGCTTGCAGCAGCGCTGGCCGGCGCCGATTCCGGGGCAGCATCAACCGCGCCGGGAATCAGCGCCTGCAGCGCCTGCAGCTCACGGGTGGCAGGCAGCAGGTGCTGATGCGCTGCAACCTGATCCATCATGCCGATCAGGCGTTCGTGTCCATCCGCCAGTGCCTGCAATACCGGCTCGTCAAGCAACAATAGCTCGCTGTGCAGGCGTTCATGTACCTGCTGCAGGGTATCGGCCAATTGCTCCAACGGGCCGAGTTCAACCTCGCCGGCAACCTCCGCCAATGCGCCCAGGCTGTGGGCCAGGGCGTCGCTGTCGAGTTCGATCGGCGTCTCCGGCTGGCGCATCGTCAGGTCATCACTGACGTCCAACAGCAAATCGATACCTTCGGTCAGGAAGATAGACATCAGGTCGGCGCTGTCCGGAGCGTCCAGCTCGCCACGCGCAGTCTCGCGTGCCATCAGGCCTTGCTGATGCAGTTGCTGCAGGCGCTGCAGCAAGTCGTCGGTGCCAGCAATCGGTGCATGCGGGTCGTACGCCAGTTGCTGCAGGCCCTGTTCGAACAGGGTCACCGCATCGGTCAGCAACTCGACCAGTGCGGCGTCGGCTGACACCAGATTGGCCTTGAACTCCTTGCACAGTTTTTCCAGCGGGCTGGCCAGCACGGCGATCGGCTGGACGCCGGCCATGTGCGCGCTGCCCTTGAGCGTGTGCAGGGCACGCTGCAACGCGTCGCTAAGCGCGCGCGGCAGGCCATAGTCGCGGCACTCGCCCAGATACGCGTTGATCTGGTCGATATGCGTACGGGTTTCGTTGCGGAAGATTTCCAGCAGCACCGGGTCCATGCCACCGGCAGCAGCGGGCTCTGGCTCTGGCTCTGGCTCTGGCTCTGGCTCTGGCTCTGGCTCTGGCTCTGGCTCTGGCTCTGGCGACAGGGTGTCCTCGGCGGGAGCAAAGTCAAGCGGGGCGCCTTCCTCGGCAGCGGGCAGATCCTCGCTCCAGTCCTGCGCCTGCGGCGTCTGCTCGAGGGGCTCGTCGGCGTCGGTGCTGTCGGCCTCGGCCGGCAGCACATCCTCCAGCGCCTTAACGTCCAGCGGCTGAAGCTCCATCCAGTCTTCGCCGGCTTCGGCTTCGGCTTCGGCTTCGGCTTCGGTAATCAGTGTGTCCTCAGCAGGCGCCGCGTCAAGCATTTCCGGCTCACCGGCCTCGACCGGCAGGGCATCCAGCGTCGGCGTTTCACCACGTGCCAACGCATCGGCGGCGGCGGCCAGGCGCTCGACGTCCGGCAGCGGACGCTGCTGGCCAGCGGCGAAATGTTCGACCAGCTGCGGCATCAAGGCGCGCACTTCGTTGACTGCCCTGAACAGCTCTGAGCTGGTGGAAATGCTGCGGTCTATTACCCGGTTGAGCATATTCTCGACCGACCACGCCAGCTCGGCCAGCACACCAGCCTGCACCATGCGGCCACTGCCCTTGAGGGTGTGGAAGGCACGGCGTACTTCACCCAGCGCCTTGGCATCGTCTACATCGGCTTGCCATTGCGGAGTGAACTCGCTGAGGGTCTCCAGCACTTCGCCAGCTTCTTCAACAAAGATCTCTACCAGTTCGGGGTCAAGTTCGTCTTCGTCGTCGCTGCCTTCGGTCAGCGCATCAGCGCGGCTGATCTCGGCGGGCGCCTGGACTGGCTCAACCTGGGGCTGCGGTGCGGCCTCCGGCTGCACGTCCTGCTCTGGCTCTGGCTCTGGCTCTGGCTCTGGCTCTGGCTCTGGCTCTGGCTCTGGCTCTGGCTCTGGCTCTGGCTCTGGCTCTGGCGCGACAGTGTCATCCTGCAGAGGCTCCAAGGCCAGCGGCTCGTCAGCCTCAGGCTCGTCCTGCTCAACCTGTTCGGGCTCAGCGGCCACTTCGTCGGGCAGTTGTTCGGGGTGGTAACCGAGCAAGCGCAAACGCCCTTCGGCGACATCCAGAATGCTGTCGCCGCGATCGGCGTCGTCTTCCGCCAGGCGCTCAAGGTAATAATCGATACTGGTAATGACGTCGGCCAACGCATCCAGCGCCGTCCAGTCCGGCACCTGCTTGCGGGCAATCAGTTGTTCGCGGATATAGCGGCGGCAAGCGGCGACATCCTCGGCGGCGCGGGCCAGCGGTACCATAGACAGGCCGCCGCGCACGCTGGTGAGCAGCTCATCAATGGGCTCAAGCTGACGATGGTCCCACTGGTTGGCAATAAAGGCGTTGATGGCTTCGCGGGTTTCTTCCAGCGCGTTACGCGCCTCCTGCACCACCAGTTGGTGCACCTGTGCGATGTCCTGCGCAGCGGCCAGGCGCTGCATGTCGCCATCCAGGCCATCACCCTGCTCGTTACGCTCCAGACCGAGAATGCCCTGCAGGCTGGCTTCGACGTACAACATGCCGCCAGCCACATCCATCAGCGCGGCATCAGTCATGGCCGACTCGCCGCTGACCAGACGCCCGACCTGCTCGATCTGCTCCAGCAGCACCCGGCGCGGTTGCCCCAGGCCAAGCATGGCCAGTGTATCGGCAATACGCTTCATGACCGGCTGCAGCGTCTCCAGGCCGTCAAGCTGTGAGCGATCGCCACGTACAAACAGGTCAAGCTGATCCTTGACCTGCAACAGCTCTTCACCCAGCGCCAGGGCCACCGACTGCATGGCCTCGCGATCCGGTCCGACCAGGCGGTCGCCGGCGGCGCGCTGCTCGTCGGTCCAGGCTCCCTTGAGCTGATAACGTTCTTTCAGTGCATCCAGACGCGGGCTGCCGTCGGCACTTTTGGCCACGTAAAACAGCAGGTTACGCAGCAACTCACGCGGCGGGTTGCTTTGCAGTGCACGGGCACCGCCGGCCTTGAGTTGACGCAGCTCCTGGTCAGCCTGGCGAAGCAACTGGCGCACTGCCGCACCGTTTTCAATGCTGCCCAGCTCAAGCCCCTCGGCCACACCGGCAAAAATCGACCAAAGCCGTGCGTAGGGGGCGCCCTTGCACAGGGTTTCAAGACGGGCAAAGACATTGCGCAGGTGGCGGCTGTTGAGCGCCACGTCCTGGCCGCGAATCACACCCGCCTGTGCCATCTGCAGGGCCTGACGCAGCTTGCGCAGCTGCAGCACGTTCTGCTCGCTGCTCAGATCCGCCAGCTCGGCTTCGGCGGCCGGCGCGTCGGTGTTTTCCAGTTCCGGACTGAACAGCGCATTTTCCGACAGTAGCTTGTCACCGCGGGCGGTGCGCATGTCGTTGAGCAGGGGCAGCAGGACCATGGGCAGGTCACGCCGGCCCGTCTGCACCCGGTCCAGATAGGCTGGCATCTGCAGGATGGCCTGCATGAGGATTTCCAGCGCTTCGCCCTCACGGCTGACGCTGCCATTCATCAGGGCCTGGGCCAGTTGTTCCATTTCCTCGGCGAGCAGCGCTGCGCCGTAAAACTCGACCATCTGCAGCGTGCCGTGCACCTGATGGATATAGGTCAGGCAAAAGCGCAGACGGGTCGAGTCCTCAGGGTTATCGACAAAGGCTTCCAGCGCCTGTCGCGCCTGATTTAGCGTTTCGGATATCTCGCCCTTGACCCAGTCAAGCGCGACATAATCATGCCGATCACCCATAGTCACTCCAGACGTTCAATGCTATCCCGGCGCACATAGGCCTGTACCTGATCATCAGGCAAACGCTCGAGCAGGGGATTGTTCCAGTCCATGATTTCACCCAATCCGATTACCAGCATGCCACCCGGAGCCAGGCGTCTGGCCAGCAGGTTCAGCAGGTCGCGACGACGCCAGCGACGGAAGTAGATGAGCAGGTTCTGGCAGAAGATGATATCCAGGTCCTGAATCGGAGCCTGGGCCAGTTCAAGAATGTTCAGGCGAGAAAAGCAGACCCGGTCACGCAGACCGTAGGCTACTTCGTGTTTGTCATTGGCCAGCGGCTGCAACCACTCGCGCCGCTCGCGCTCGTTCAGACCGCCCAGCCGGTGCCCGGAATAGATAGCAGTACGCCCCTGCTCCAGCGCCTTGAGGCTGATGTCGGTTGCCCAGATGCCGTAGCTGGTCTGGGCCTTGGCTTTGCGCAGACTATGCTCGGCCATCACTGCCAGCGAATAGGCCTCTTCGCCGCTGGCGCACCCCACGCTCCACAACTGCAGCGGACGATCGGCCGGGCGATTTTCCAGCAGCAGGTCGAGGTGGCGACCCACTGCGTCAAAGGACGGGCGATGCCGCATGAAGCTGGTTTCGCGCACGGTCAGGTGCTCGATCAGCGAGGACCATTCCACCGCGCCTGACGCGCCCTGAGTGACGTTCTCGTAGTAGGCCTGATAGTCGTTCAGATTGAGCGCACGCATGCGGGCGCAGAGGCTGGTCTGCAGGAAGGTCTTGCGCTGATCGCTGACGCACACGCCCGTGCGCGCTTCAAGCAGCGTCTGCCACTGCCGAAACTGCTGCGTGTCCATGTCTGGCAGCTGCTGCAGCGACCAGTTTTGCGTTGTCTGCACGTGTGACCCTCGCACTCGGCGTTTCCGGGTGGCAGTTACCTGCCACCCGATTCAGCTTAGTCGTCCTGCTGCGGCAGCGTGAAGCCGTCAACCGACTGGCGCATCGCCTCGGCCAGTTTCGCCAGCTCACCAATGCTGCGCGCCGTAGTAGTGGTACCGGCGGAGGTCTGCGAGGTGATTTCCTGAATCACGTTCATGGTGTTGGAAATGTGACCGGCTGAAGACGCCTGCTGACGCGCTGCGTTGGAGATGTTCTGAATCAACGCTGCAAGGCTGGTCGATACCTTCTCGATCTCCTCCAGTGCCACACCGGCGTCCTGCGCCAGACGAGCACCACGGACTACCTCGGAGGTCGTCTGCTCCATCGAGATAACCGCTTCGTTGGTATCGGTCTGAATGGTCTTAACCAGCGCTTCGATCTGCTTGGTTGCACCAGAGGAACGTTCTGCGAGGCGCTGTACCTCGTCCGCAACCACCGCAAAGCCTCGACCCGCATCACCGGCCATGGAGGCCTGGATCGCCGCGTTAAGTGCCAGAATGTTGGTCTGGTCGGCGATGTCGTTAATCAGGCTAACGATGTCACCGATCTCTTGGGACGATTCACCCAGACGCTTGATCCGCTTGGAGGTGTCCTGGATCTGCTCACGAATGGTGTCCATGCCAACAATGGTGTTCTGTACAACCTCGTTACCCTTGTTGGCGATGGCTACCGAGCGCTCCGCTACCGCAGCCGATTCGGAGGCGTTGGCCGATACCTGGTCAATGGAGACCGCCATTTCATTTACCGCCGCCGAGGCGCCGGCAATTTCCTGCGCCTGGTGCTCGGAGGCCTCGGCCAGATGCATCGCGGTACCCTGGGTATCCTGGGCCGCCTGTTCTACTTCCTGGGCGGTGGCGTTGATCGTCTCTACCAGCGCGCGCAGTTGGTCGATGGACTCGTTGATGGAGTCGGCGATGGCACCGGTAAAGTCCTCGGTTACCGTCGCCTGGGCGGTGAGGTCACCGTCGGCCAGGTCTCCGATCTCATCAAGCAGACGCAGAATCGCCGCCTGGTTACGCTCGTTCTTTTCACGGGTTTCGGCCAGACGCTCACGGGTATCGCGAGTCAGCTGAATACCGATCAGCAGCAGACACAGGAAAGCAACCGCCGCCAGCACATAACCCAGCAAGCTGTTGGCAACGCGCGAATCTGCGCGGCTTTCAAAGCCCTGCGCCAGCTCAGACAGGTTGTCGAGCATCAGCTGCGAGCCGGAGAAGATTTCGTTGGCTGCGGTACGTACCTGATACAGCTCGGGAGAGGTCAGCAGAATCTGATCAACCGAGTCCGATACATAACGGAACAGCGACTGAATTTCCTGCAGTCGGCTGGCCGCGTCCGGGTCGGTTACGGCGGCGATGCCAATGCTGGGGTTACCTTCCAGCATGCCCTGCAGTACGCGACCGAACAGGCTGGCGTCACGGCCGAAGCTGTCCGCTGCCATGACCGCATCCTCGTCACCTTCAAGTACCCGGTTAACCGAGCCGAGAATCCGCTCTGCCAGCAGCGACTGGCGCTGGGCAATGGCAACCTGGTCAGCGGGCGCGCCGCTGGCAATCAGCACGTCTACCACGTCCTCGTACTCGACCTGCAATTGCGGCACGGTATCGGACAGGGTGGTTGCTACCTCATGCAGCGACAGTACCGTGGTCTGGCTGGCCAGAATCGCGTCAGCATTGCCGCGCATGCGATCCCAGTCGGCCTGCACCTTAGCCTGCTGCGCCTGCAGGCTGTCAGGCATCGGTGGCAGGTTGGCAGACGGGTCACCATGGACCAGATAGTCCCAGCGTTGCTGGAAGTCGTTACGCGCTGCCAGCAGCAGGCCAAAGGCCTCCGGCGTACCGGTTGCCGCCTCGGTGGCCGACTTGGAAATCTCCTGCGACAGTACGCGCAGCTCACCGGCGTGACCGATGTACTCGGTGTCACGCGAGCTTTGGGTGTTCAGGTAAAAGAAGTTGGCGATCAGCAGTACCAGCGAAACTACCAGTACGGCACCCAGACCCAGGACCGTGCGGTTGCTTCGCAAGGAAGACAGCGTCTGTGTATCAATTATCTTCATAAGACTGGCCCCTACCTGGCCTACGGCTGTTATTACTGGCTACATGCTCCTGTCGCGGTAGCGGTCAGGCCGCCCCGCGCCCAAGTCCATCAGATGGCAACGTCCAAAAACTGCTGGTCGTGTGCCAGGGCGCGAAAGTTGAAAACCAGCGCCTCACGTTCTCCCCGATACGCCCCTACAACGTAGGGCCGCACTTGCGCATCCAGCGCCGGTAACTCGGTGCTGAAGGTGTTCACCGGCAGATGCTGCATCCCCAGCACCTCATCTACCAGCAGCCCAACAAACAGATCGTCGCGGTCCAGCACCAGCACCCGACGCTGCTTGCGGGCAGCGGTGGAGCTAACGCCGAAAAACCGGCTCAGATCAACGATGGGCAACAGACGACCACGCACGTTAGCCACACCCCGTACCCAGGCCTTGACCCGGGGCAGCGCGGTGTAGCGCGGCTCGTGCAGGATTTCAGTGATTTCGCCCATGGCCGCCAGCATGGTACAGCCGGCGAGGCGAAAGCCAACGCCGCTCCAGGTCTCGCTGACCACGTCTTGCGACGGCAGGCCCGCGGCCTGCTGGCGGCATTGGCTGGCAAGCTGCTGCAGCAGCTCGAAGGGATGTTGAATATCTGACATGCCGTCCCTGTTCTCGTTCTTATCCGGCATCAACTAACGCGGCCTCGGCCCTAGCTGCCGAGTACGGTTTTCAGGGTCTTGATCAGGGTGGACTCGTCGACCGGCTTGGTCAGATAGTCCTTGGCGCCCTGGCGAGTACCCCAAACCTTGTCGGTTTCCTGGTCCTTGGTGGTTACGATGATGACGGGAATGTGTCCGGTTTCCGGATCTTTGGTCAGTTGCCGCGTTGCCTGAAAGCCGTTCAGGCCAGGCATCACGATATCCATCAGAACGGCGTCGGGTTTCTCCTGGCGGGCAAGAGCCACACCGTCGGCGCCGTTTTCGGCCTTGAGTACCTCGTAGCCGTGTTTTTCCAGCATGCCGGTCAGCTTGTACAGCTCAGTCGGCGAATCATCTACTACCAAAATGCGGGCCATCAGACTCCCCCGGGTTGTGCTCTGTGTTGCGTTCGCGCTCAGGCGCCGGCGGCGCCGGCCACGTTGCCGGACTGCGGAACATGCGCGCGGATGGCACCCAACAGCTCTTCCTTGCTGAAGGGTTTGGTCAGGTATTGGTCTGACCCGACGATACGGCCCTTGGCCTTGTCGAACAGACCGTCCTTGCTTGACAGCATGATGACCGGCGTCGCCCGGAAGGCGCTGTTGTTCTTGATCAGCGCGCAGGTCTGATACCCGTCAAGACGGGGCATCATGATGTCGACAAAGATGATATCCGGGTGGTTGTCGGCAATCTTGGCCAGCGCGTCAAAGCCGTCGACCGCGGTGATGACGGTGCATCCGACCTTCTTCAGCAGGGTCTCTGCCGTGCGTCGAATAGTCTTGCTGTCGTCAATCACCATGACTTTCAGGCTCTCGAAATTTTCTTCCATAAGACCAGCCTTTATTTTTGATGGAGGGTCGTACCTGTTGGCTGCGCCGACGCAGCCGCAGACCAGCCAATTCCCTGTCGGCGTACTTTTAGCATAGATTCGACGACCAATCTATAAACCCATCCCAGCGACGATACAGCTTGCGCAAAAGCACCATGCACTGGCTGCGCGCCGCCGGCGGCGCTACACTCGAAGCCCCCTGCAACAGCCTGGAATACACACCGCCCATGCGAACCCGCCTCGGTATCGTGATGGATCCGATCAACGCGATCCATTACAAGAAAGACAGTTCACTGGCCATGCTGCTGGCCGCCGCCCAACGCGACTGGGAGCTCTTCTACCTGGAGCCGCAGGACCTCTACCTGGTCGACGGCAAAGCCCACGGCTGCATGCGCCCACTCAAGGTGTTTGCCGACCCCGCCCACTGGTACGAGCTGGGCGAGGAACAAAAAGCCCCGCTGGACAGCCTGGACGTTGTCCTGATGCGCAAGGACCCGCCCTTTGATAACGAATTTCTCTACGCTACCCACATTCTCGAAGCAGCCGAGCGTGACGGCGTCCTTATCGTAAACCGCCCTGCAAGTCTGCGTGATTGCAACGAGAAATTGTTCGCCACCCAGTTCCCGCAATGCGCACCGGATCACGTCGTTACCCGGCGCGCCGACATTCTGCGTGAATTTGCTGCAAAGCACCGTGACGTTATTCTCAAACCGCTAGACGGCATGGGCGGGTCCATGATTTTCCGCATAAGGGAAAACGACCCCAACCTGAGCGTCATCATCGAGACCCTGACCCAGCACGGCACCGAGCAGATCATGGCCCAGCGCTACCTGCCGGAAATCAAGGACGGCGACAAACGCATCCTGATGATCCAGGGCGAGCCGGTACCTTATTGCCTGGCGCGCATTCCCCAGCAGGGCGAGACCCGCGGCAACCTGGCCGCCGGCGGCCGTGGCGAGGCGCGCCCGCTGACCGAACGCGATCGCTGGATCGCGGCCCAGGTCGGCCCGACCCTGCGCGAGCGCGGCCTGCTGTTTGTCGGCCTGGACGTGATTGGCGACTACCTGACCGAAATCAACGTAACCAGCCCCACCTGCATCCGCGAAATCGATGCCGCCTACGACACCGACATTGGCGGTCGTCTGATGGATGCCATCGAGGCCCTGCTGCAGGCCCGCTAGGGCACAACGGCCTGCGGCTGCACGAGCGCAATCGTGCAGCCACAAGCTTCAGCGCCGCGCGCCGTCGACACCGACGGCGTGACCTGCCCCACAGAACAGCACATGGACTTTTGTGCCGTCGGCGGGCAGACTTCCACGGATACCGAGTTCGCCTATGGACAGCATGAATACCGCCGTGACCCCTCCTGCGCCCAGCCAAGCCCGCAACGTCACCTCCCGTGACCGTCTGGGCTTCACCCTGTTTATCGCTGCGGTGCTGCACGCCCTGCTGATTCTGGGTATTACCTTTGATCTGCCGACACCGAGCGAGCTGACCAAGAGCCTGGAAATCACCCTGGCCACGCAACGGGCCGACGAGGCGCCGGAAGAGGCCGACTACCTGGCCCAGATCAACCAGCAGGGCAGTGGCACACTAGAAGAAAAGGCCGCGCCCAGCACTACCGAAGAAGCAGACTTTCAGGACAGCGAAATCCACGAAGTCACCCCGCAGCAGCAGGTCACCGCGCCGCCGCCCGAGCAGGAGCAGCAAAAGGTCATCACCACCAGTGCGCCCAAGGTCGACCAGGTCACCGCCGCGCCGCCAACAGCAGAGCCGGAGCCGGCACCCACCGCCGAGCTGAGCTTCAACATGAGCGACCTCTCGCGTGAAATCGCCAGCCTCGAGGCCCAACTGGCCGAAGAGCGCCAGGCTTACGCACGCCGTCCGCGCATCCTGCGACTGAACGCGGCCTCGACCATGGCCGACAAAGGTGCCTTCTACAAGGATGCCTGGCGCCGCAAGGTAGAACAGGTGGGCAACCTCAACTACCCCGTCGAAGCCCGCGCCAACCGCATTTATGGCAGCCTGCGCCTGATGGTCCAGATCAACCGTGACGGCAGCCTGCGCGATGTGCGCATTCTCGAATCCTCGGGCGAGAAGATTCTCGACGACGCGGCCATCCGCATCGTTCGTCTGGCCGCGCCCTTCATGCCCTTTACCGGCGAGCTGATGGATGTCGACGTGCTGGAAATCATCCGCACCTGGCGCTTTGAGCCGGGTGACCGAGTATCCAGCTTCTGACCCGCGAAGCGCCACCGCAACAACCGGCGTCAGTGCACGCCGACCAAGCGCATTCTGGCACGCAACCGCCTTGCCCTGTCTGGCCTTCGGCCCGATACTGTGGGCATGCAGACCTCGCCGAACTACCTCACGCACCATTTTTTGATCGCCATGCCCCACATGGCCGACGACCGTTTTGATCACAGCCTGATCTACCTTTGTGACCACAGCGCCGAAGGCGCCATGGGCCTGGTGATCAATCAGCCCAGCGACCTCAGCCTGGATGACCTGCTGGAGCAGCTGGCGCCCGAGCTGAGCGGCCGCACCCGACAAACCGTCTTCAACGGCGGCCCGGTTGAGCCAGAACGCGGCTTTGTACTGCACGATGGCGAGCGCCGCTGGGAGTCGAGCGCCGAGCTGGGGCCGCTGACACTGACCACCTCACAGGACATCCTGCGCGCCATGGCATGCGGCGAAGGCCCCCAGCAGGCGCTAATCACCCTCGGTTACGCCGGCTGGGGCGCCGGTCAGCTGGAGCAGGAGCTGGCCAACAATGTCTGGCTCAGTTGCCCGGCCGAACACCACATTCTGTTCCAGCTGCCCAGCGGCGAGCGCCTGAACGCCGCCGCGCGCACGCTGGGTATCGATTGGACCCTGCTGACCAGCCAGGCGGGCCACGCCTGATGCCGAACGCACATCGCCGCGCCATGGCCTTCGACTACGGCACCCGCCAAATCGGCGTCGCCGTAGGCCAAACCCTGACTGGCAACGCCGAGCCGCTGACCAACCTGCGCGCCCGTGACGGCGTGCCCGACTGGGATCAGCTCGCCAGACTGATACGCGAATGGGAGCCGAACGTGCTGGTCGTCGGTCTGCCGCTGAACATGGACGGCAGCGCCAGCGACATGAGCGAACGCGCCGCCCGCTTTGCCCGCCGCCTCAACGGCCGGTTCCAGCTGCCGGTCGAGACCGTCGACGAACGCCTGAGCACCTTCGAGGCAAAACAGCATTTAAAGGATCAGGGACGCACGCCGAGCAGCTACCGGGACGACCCGGTCGACAGTCTCGCCGCCGCCCTGCTGTTGCAAACCTGGCTGAGCAGCCAGAGCAAGGAGACATGATGAGTACACTTCCTGCGGTCGACGGCCTGCTGGCCGACATGGCCGAGCAGCTGCGCGCCCACCTCAGCGCGCGGCAGATCAGCGACCCGGCCTTTGTCGGCATTCATACCGGCGGCGTCTGGGTCGCCGAGGCGCTGCACAGCAAGGTTGCCCCCGAGGCGCCGATGGGCACCCTAGACATCGCTTTTTACCGCGACGATTTTGAACAGCACGGACTGCCGCAGCGGGTACGCCCCTCGGAACTGCCGTTCACCGTCGACGACCGTCACATCATCCTGGTCGACGACGTACTGATGACCGGTCGCACCATTCGCGCCGCCCTCAACGAGCTTTTCGACTATGGCCGCCCGGCCTCGGTGACGTTCGCCACGCTGATCGACGTCGACGCCCGTCAGCTGCCGATCCGCGCCGACATCCTTGGCGCCAGTCTGGCCCTGCCTGCGGGCCAGCGGGTAAAATTGTCCGGCCCAAGCCCCCTGCAACTGACTCTGACCGCCGCCACCAATTGAGATCGCCATGAGCCTGACGCCGCACCACCTGCAACTCAACCAACAGGGCCAGCTGCGCCACTTCCTGACCATTGAAGGGCTGTCGCGCGAACTGCTGACCGAACTGCTCGACACCGCCGACTCCTTCCTCGAAGTGGGCGAGCGCGCCGTCAAGAAGGTTCCGCTGCTGCGCGGTAAGACGGTCTGCAACGTGTTCTTCGAGAACTCCACGCGCACCCGCACCACCTTTGAGCTGGCCGCCAAGCGGCTCTCGGCGGACGTGCTCAACCTGAACATTTCCACCTCCTCGACCAGCAAGGGCGAAACCCTGTTCGACACCCTGCAGAATCTGGAGGCCATGGCGGCCGACATGTTCGTGGTGCGCCACGGCGACTCCGGGGCCGCGCACTTTATCGCCGAGCGCGTCTGCCCGGACGTGGCCATCATCAATGCGGGCGACGGCAACCACGCGCACCCGACCCAGGCGATGCTCGACATGCTGACCATCCGCCGCCACCGCGGCGACTTCGAGAACCTGTCGGTAGCCATCGTCGGCGATATCCTGCATTCGCGGGTAGCACGCTCCAACATGCTGGCGCTGAAGACGCTCGGCTGCCCCGACATCCGCGTGATAGCCCCGCGCACCCTGCTACCCGAGGGGATTGATCAATACGGCGTCAGGGTCTTCAACGACCTGCGCGTCGGCCTGCGCGACGTCGATGTGGTCATCATGCTGCGCCTGCAGAAAGAGCGCATGCAAAGCGGCCTGCTGCCGAGTGAAAGCGAGTTCTACAAGCTCTACGGCTTGACCCGCGCAACCCTGGCATTAGCCAAGCCCGATGCGCTGGTCATGCATCCGGGGCCAATCAACCGGGGCGTCGAAATCGAGTCTGACGTCGCCGACGGCCCGCAATCGGTGATCCTCAAGCAGGTGACCTACGGCATTGCCGTACGCATGGCCGTGATGTCGATGGCCATGACCGGACAGACCACCCAGCGCCAGCTCACCCAGGAAGCGAACTGAACCATGCGACTGACGATTGAAGGCGCCCGGGTTATCGACCCCGCCAGCCAGTTTGACGAGATCACCGACCTGCACATCGCCGCCGGCCATATCCAAGCCATCGGCGCTGCCCCAGAGGGTTTCACACCCAACCAGCGTATCGACGCCCGCGGGCTGATCGCCTGCCCTGGCCTGGTCGACCTCAATGTCGCCCTGCGCGAGCCCGGCTACAGCCGCAAGGGCAATATTGCCAGCGAAACCCGCGCCGCGGCCGCCGGCGGCGTGACCACCCTGTGCTGCCCTCCAGACACCCGCCCGGTGCTGGACACCCCAGCGGTGGCCGAGCTGATCCTCGACCGCAGTCAGGCCGCCGGCAATGCCCGAGTACTGCCCATCGGTGCGCTGACCAAGGGCCTGGAAGGCGAGCAACTGAGCGAGCTGGTAGCCCTGCGCGACGCCGGCTGCGTCGCCTTTACCCAAGGCCTGACACCCATGGGCGGCAACCGCATTCTGCGCCGTGCACTGGAGTACGCCGCCACCTTCGACCTGACCATCATCTTCACCCCGCAGGATGCTGATCTGGCCGAGGGCGGCATGGCCCACGAAGGGCCGACCGCCTCGCGCCTTGGCCTGGTGGGGATTCCGGAAAGCGCTGAAACCGTCGCCCTGGCCCGAGATTTGCTGCTGATTGAGCAAACCGGCGTGCGCGCGCACTTCAGCGGCCTGACCAGCGCCAGAGCGATGGACATGCTGGCCGACGCCCAGGCCCGTGGCCTGCCGGTGACCGCCGACGTTGCGGCCTACCAGTTGCTGCTGTGCGACGAAGATCTGGTTGGTTTTTCCAGCCAGCTGCACGTCATGCCGCCGCTGCGCTCCGCCGCCGACCGCCGCGCCCTGCGCGAGGCAGTGCAAAGCGGCGTGGTGCAGGCCATTGCGTCGCATCACCGGCCACACGAAGCCGAAGCCAAGCGCGTGCCCTTTGCCGCCTCGGCGCCCGGTATCAGCAGTGTCGAGATTCTGCTGCCGCTGGCGCTCACGCTGGTGGCCGACGGCCTGCTGGAGTTGCCGGCAGCGCTGTCGCGGGTCACCAGCGGGCCGGCCAACGCACTGGGCCTGCCAGCGGGTATTGGCCAGCTGCAGCTTGGCGGTGCGGCGGACATCACCCTTTTTGACCCGGCACAGGCCTGCGAGATCGGCCGAAACTGGCTATCTCGGGGCAGTAACTGCCCCTTTATAGGGCAAGGCGCGCCAGCAGCGGTTACCCATACCCTGCACGGCGGAAAGCTGGTATATCAACTGACCTGACGCTGCTGTCAGCGCGGCGCCGGGCAGCCGGCCAACACTGAGCGACTGGAAGGACACAGGCATGGCCGCATTCGGCTTACGTGGTAAATCCCTGCTGGCACTATTGCTGGCCTGCTTACTGGCATTGGTGCCGGCCGGCCTGATCGGCTGGTCGGTGCTTAACAATATCCACCAGCACTTCGGCGAAGGCTACGCACGCAACGCCACCCTGCTGAGCCGCGAACGCATCAGCGCCCCGATCAGCCGCGAGCTGGCCCTGTCGCTGCGCTTTGCCAATTCCGAAGTCACCCGCCAGTGGCTGCGCGATCCGGGCGACCCGGCCAAGGCCGACCTGTTCTTCCGCGAAGCCGAGCTGTACCGCGCAGACTTCCGTGACCACGCCTACTTCATTGGTCGCCTGGACAACCTGGGCTACTACTTCAACGGCGGAGACCAGCCGCACAGCCGCGAACCGCGTTATATCCTGAACCCTGACTCGGACGCTGACCGCTGGTTTTTCAGCACCCTACGCAACACCCAGGGCTTCAACCTCAACGTTGACGTAAACCCCGAGCTGGATACCACCAAGGTTTGGCTCAACATGGTGGTTGAAGACGACGACGGCAGCGTGCTGGCACTGGCCGGCTCCGGGCTGGACCTGTCCGATTTCATCCGCGACTTCATTACCAGCGAGACCGCCGGCGTCACGCCGATGATCGTGGACGCCGACGGCGCCATTCAGGCGCACCAGGACCGCAGCCTGATCGTGATGAACTCCGGCGCCGGCGCCAGCAGCGCCAGCGGCAGCAACCTGCTTAACCTGGTAGACGAACAGGAACGCGACGCCGTTCGCGCGGCACTTGAACAGGTCAGCCAGCAGCCGGGTAGCGTCGTCACGCTGCCAGTCAAGCTGCAGGGAGCCAATCAACTGCTGGCCGTAACCTACCTCCCGGAGCTGGACTGGTACGTCGCCAACGCCGTCGACCTGAGCACCGCCGAGGTCATCGACAGCGCCTGGGTCACGCCCCTGCTGATTGGTCTGGGCGCGCTGCTGATCCTGCTGGTGCTGATCTTTGCCTTTGCCATCGAGCGCCTGCTGCTCGGCCCGCTGCGCCAACTCAAGCGCGGCGCACAGGCCATGGCTGCCGGTCAGTATGACGTTGCCATGCCCGCCGGGCGTAACGACGAGATCGGCGAGCTGAGCGATGCCTTTGGGGTTATGGCGAAGAAAGTCCGCAGCCACACTCAGGAGCTGGAGCAGCGCGTGCAGGAGCGCACCCGCGATCTGGAAGAGGTTAACCAGCAGATGCGCACCGCCCAGCGCAAGATTGCCGACTCCATCGATTACGCCAGCCTGATCCAGCGCTCCATTCTGCCCAACCGTGAGCTGGTCAATGCCCTCGGCGAGCACCACGCCGTGCTCTGGCGCCCGCGCGACGTGGTCGGCGGTGACTTTTACATCTTCCACAGCGATCAGGACCACTGCCTGTTCGGCGTGGTCGACTGCGCCGGCCACGGCGTGCCTGGCGCGTTGATGACCATGCTGGCGCACGCCGCCCTCGACCAGGCGATCAGCGATTGCGGCATGCATGATCCGGCAGCCGTACTGCAACGTACCGACCGTATCCTGCGCCACATGCTCAGCGACGCCAACGAAGCCAAGTCGGTCGCCACCAATATGGACGTAGGCCTGGCCTACGTTGACCTGAAGCAGGGCAACGTTACCTTCTCCGGTGCCAAGATAGCCCTGTACTACAGCGACGGCGACACGGTCGACCACCTGCCGGGCGCGCGCCGGGCACTTGGTGACAAGCGTCAGGGCGAGTACCACAACAGCCAGATCGAGCTGCGCGCAGGCCGTACCTTCTACCTGTGTACCGACGGCTTCCTCGACCAGGCAGGCGGCGAACGCGGCTTCGGCTTCGGCAACAGCCGCTTTGCCGACATGCTGCGCGCCCACGCCAGCCTGCCACTGAACGAGCAAAGTGCGGCATTCAGCGATACACTGGCCGCCTATCAGGGTGACTATCCGCAGCGCGACGATATCACCATGCTGTGTTTCCGTTTTGACTGAGCCCGCAACAGGAGCCGTAATGGACAACATCGACCTATTCGCCATGCGCGAACGTTTCAATAGCCAGCAGATCATGCTGTGCTTTAACGGGCCGATTTCGCGCAGCCTGATCGAAGAGATCGGCAATGCGCTGCGTAACTACCTGGCTGCCGACCACGCCCATCCCAGCGCGGCCATGGATGTGTTTGCGGTCTACATCGAGATGACGCAGAACATCAGCCACTACACCCGTTCCAAGGGCTGGAACGAGCAGGAAGCCGGCGCCACCGTGGTGGTCTCGCGCAACGAGGACAACCGCTACGTGGTTTCGGCCGGCAACCTGATCGAAAGCGGTGATGGCCAAAGCCTGGTCGTCGCCATTGACCAGCTCGCCCAGCTGGACAAAGCCGGCCTGAAAGCCGCCTACAAGGAACAACTGCGCCGACCACGTGATGCCGAGCGCGCCTCCGGCGCCGGTCTCGGGCTGATCGACATCGCCCGTAAATCCAGTGCGCCGCTGCAGGCTTCACTGCAGCCTGCCGCCGACGGTCGCAGCTTTTTCAGCCTGCGCGCCGTGATCTGATCGAATCGAGAGCACCAGATAATGAACGACTTCAGTATTCCCAGCTCCCAGTCCACACCGGAAGTCCGCAGTGACTGGGCAGCCGGCCAACTGTTCATGGCCGGCGACTCCTACCCGGAGAACTCCTTCGACATGTTCCAGCAGGTCTTCGACTGGATCGAGGGCTACCTTGCCGAGGGCGGCAAGCCGCTCAGCCTGGAACTGCGCCTGCTGTATTTGAACACCAGCAGCGTCAAGGCCATGATGGATGTATTCGACCTGCTCGAAGCTGCGCACCAGGATGGCGCGCAGGTCCAAGTCAACTGGTACTACGACCCGCAGAACGAACGCGTGGCCGAGCTGGCGGAAGAGTTCAAGGAAGACTGCACCTTCACCTTCAACATCATCAACCACAGCTGAGGCGCCCATGAAAGCGTCGAAAGAGGGTCTGGAAGTTCAGATCCAAACGCTGCTGGACAGTGGCGAGCACGAGGACAGTCCGCTGTCGGCGCCGCTGCGCGAGCTGTGGACGGCGCACCAGGACCTGGCCCGGCGTATCGATCGCATCAGTCACATTTCCGACGGCTTTCAAAGCCTGGCCAAGCAACGTGAGCAGTCGCTGACCGAGCGTCTGAACAAGCAGCTGCGCCAGTTGGAAAAGGTCGCGCGCATCTCCGACCGCTACCAGAACATGATGCGCGACCTCAACGAGGCCCTGCGCGAGGCCTCGACCCACGACGCCCTCACCGGCCTGGCCAACCGCCGCCTGCTGGTCGAGAAGCTGAAGAAAGAAGTCGAGCGCTACGCCCGTTATCAGCGCCCGTTCAGCATTGCCATGCTGGATGTCGACCACTTCAAGGGCATCAACGACCGCTACGGCCACGAAGTGGGCGACGGCGCGCTGATCGAGATAGCACGGGTGCTGGATGCAGAAATCCGCGAAAACGACCTGTGCGGCCGCTGGGGCGGGGAAGAGTTTCTGATTCTGCTGCCAGAGACCGGCGACCAGGCTGCCGGGCTGGTGATGGAGCGGGTACGCAACGCGGTAGAAAGGCTGACCATTCGCGTGCAGGACGAATCGGTCTACATGACCGTCAGCATCGGCGTAGCGGAGCACCGCAAGGAGTCGAGCTACTCCGACACCATCAGCCGTGCCGACCACGCCCTGCTGGTCGCCAAGCGTGGCGGCCGCAACCAGCTGAGCACCGCCACAGACTAAGCGGGCAAGCCTGCACTGCGCTTGCCCGGCCTGCCAGCCTCAGCGGCGATTGCGCAGAGCCACGTCCTCTTCTTCTTCCAGCGAGAAGCCACCTGCCTGCTGATCCTGCATCAGATGCTTGCCATCGGTCTCCGAGCCCAGCTTGATCATCAGACGCAGGTCGTTGGCCGAGTCGGCATGGGCCAGCGCATCTTCATAGGTGATTTCACCGCTGCTGTAGAGCTTGTACAGCGCCTGGTCAAAGGTCTGCATCCCCACTTCATTGGAGCGCGCCATCAGCGGTTTGAGCTCGTGCACCTCACCCTTGCGGATCATGTCAGCCGCCAGCGGGGTGTTAAGCAGCACTTCAATCGCCGCACGCCGACCCTTGCCGTCCGGCGTCGGAATCAGCTGCTGGGCGACGATGGCCTTGAGGTTCAGCGACAGGTCCATCCAAACCTGTTGATGCATCTCGTTGGGGAAGAAGTGAATGATGCGGTCCAGCGCCTGGTTGGCGTTGTTGGCGTGCAGGGTGGCCAGACACAAGTGACCGGTTTCGGCAAACGCCACCGCGTGGTCCATGGTCTCCTTGGTCCGCACCTCACCAATCAGGATCACGTCCGGCGCCTGGCGCAGGGTGTTCTTCAGCGCCACTTCGAACGAGTCGGTATCAATGCCCACTTCACGCTGGGTCACGATGCAATTCTGGTGCTGGTGAATGAACTCGATCGGGTCTTCGATGGAGATGATATGGCCGCTGGAATGCTTGTTGCGGTAACCGATCATGGAGGCCAGCGAGGTCGACTTACCGGTACCCGTCGCACCGACAAAGATCACCAGCCCGCGCTTGGTCATCGCCAGCTGCTTGAGGATGTCGGGCAGGCGCAGCTCTTCCATGGTCGGGATGTTGATCTCGATCCGCCGCAGCACCATGCCCACCAGGTTGCGCTGGTAGAAGGCACTGACCCGGAAGCGGCCAATACCGCGCGCGCTGATCGCAAAGTTGCACTCACGGTTCTCGGCAAACTCGCGGCGCTGGGCCTCGGTCATCACCCCGAGGACGGTCTCGCGGGTCTGTTCCGGTGAAAGGGGGGTTTTGGTAACCGGCAGAATCTTGCCGTGAACCTTCATGCTCGGCGGGACACCGGCGGTAATGAACAGGTCGGAGGCGCCCTTCTCGACCATCAACCGCAACAGCTTTTCAAACTCCATGCTCTGCCTCTTTTTTCCTTTGCGGCAGGCAGCTCAGTGCCTGCCATAACTACCGGCCGGGTTAGAAGCCGTCGACTGCCTTGGCTTTCTCGCGGGCGCTTTCCTTGGTAACCAGACCTTTGGCGACCAGGCCTTTCAGGCACATGTCGAGGGTCTGCATGCCAATGTTGCCGCCGGTCTGAATGGCCGAATACATCTGCGCAATCTTGTCTTCACGGATCAGGTTACGGATGGCCGGTGTGCCGATCATGATCTCGTGGGCCGCGACCCGACCGCCGCCGATCTTCTTCAGCAGGGTCTGGGAAATAACCGCCTGCAGCGACTCCGACAGCATGGAACGCACCATGGCCTTTTCTTCGCCGGGGAACACGTCAACGATACGGTCGATGGTCTTGGCGGCAGAGGTGGTGTGCAGGGTGCCGAACACCAGGTGACCGGTTTCTGCGGCGGTCAGCGCCAGGCGAATGGTTTCAAGGTCACGCATCTCACCCACCAGGATGATGTCCGGGTCTTCCCGCAGGGCCGAGCGCAGGGCTTCGGCAAAGCCGAGGGTGTCGCGGTGCACTTCACGCTGGTTGACCAGACACTTCTTGGACTCGTGCACGAATTCGATCGGGTCTTCGATGGTCAGGATGTGCTGGTACTTGGTGCTGTTGAGGTAGTCCACCATCGCCGCCAGGCTGGTCGACTTGCCCGAACCGGTCGGGCCGGTTACCAGCACCAGACCACGCGGGTTGTCGGAAATCTTCTTGAACACATCGCCCATGCCCAGATCTTCCATGGTCAGTACCTTGGAAGGAATGGTCCGGAACACGGCGCCAGCACCGCGGTTCTGGTTGAAGGCGTTGACCCGGAAGCGTGCGACGCCGGGCACTTCGAAGGAAAAGTCAGTTTCCAGGAATTCTTCGAAATCCTTGCGCTGCTTGTCATTCATGATGTCGTAGATCAGCGCATGAACCTGCTTGTGATCCATGGCCGGCACGTTGATGCGACGCACGTCGCCATCGACGCGAATCATGGGCGGCAATCCTGCCGACAGGTGCAAGTCCGACGCGCCCTGTTTGGCGCTGAAGGCTAACAG
The DNA here is from genome assembly GCF_900114765.1 of Halopseudomonas pachastrellae. Lineage (GTDB taxonomy): Bacteria > Pseudomonadota > Gammaproteobacteria > Pseudomonadales > Pseudomonadaceae > Halopseudomonas > Halopseudomonas pachastrellae. The sequence goes on along the minus strand of NZ_FOUD01000014.1, from coordinate 9,309 downwards.
CTCGGTAATATCCATAGGGTTCCCCATAACGTCCGGCAAGCATGTAGAATGCCGACAGTGTCTTATTCCATTGGCAAGGTATTAACGTCCGTAATGTCCACGATAGCAGAGAATATTGCAAACGTTCGTGAACGTATTAAGAGGGCGGCCGAGGTCGCCGGACGCGATCCGGCCGCCATTACCCTGCTGGCTGTCAGCAAGACCAGACCGGCCGGTGACATCCGTGAAGCCTGGGCAGCCGGCCAGCGCGATGTTGGCGAGAACTACCTGCAGGAGGCCCTCGACAAGATGGCCGAGCTGCAGGACCTGCCACTGCACTGGCACTTCATCGGGCCAATCCAGTCCAACAAGACCCGCGCCATCGCTGAGCACTTTGACTGGGTGCACAGCGTAGACCGGCTGAAGATCGCCCAGCGCCTGTCTGATCAACGCCCCGAGAGTCTGCCGGCACTCAACATCTGTCTGCAGGTCAATATCAGCGGCGAGGACAGCAAGTCCGGCGTGACGCTGGCCAAGCTGCCGGCGCTGGCCGAGGCCGTTGCCGCGCTGCCGCGCCTGCAGCTGCGCGGATTGATGGCGATTCCGGCACCGGCCGACAGCAGCGAGCAGCGGCGCGTACCGCTGGCCGCCCTGCGCGAGGCCGCCACACAGCTGTCACTGCCACTGGACACACTGTCGATGGGCATGAGCGATGACCTGACCGAAGCGGTACAGGAAGGCGCCACCATCGTGCGTATCGGCACCGCCCTGTTCGGGCAGCGCCAGTACCCCCAACCCTAATTTGCACGCGCAGCGAGGTTTTCATGACTGCACCCGTAATCGGATTCATCGGCGCCGGTAACATGGCCACCAGCCTGATCGGCGGCATGCTGCAGAAGAACGTCAAACCGGCCAACCTGATCGCCAGCGACAGCAAGCCCGAACAGTGCGCCGCTTTGGAGCGTCAGTTCCAGATTCGCACCAGCACCGACAACGCGGTACTGGCCGCCGAGTGCGACGTGCTGCTGCTGGCAGTCAAGCCGCAGGTCATGCAGGACGTCTGCCGCGCCCTGCCGCGCGAGCGCAAGCCGGGCCAGCTGATCATCTCGATTGCCGCCGGTATCAGCTGCGTCAGCCTGGAAAACTGGCTGGGCGCCGGTACTGCCATCGTGCGCTGCATGCCCAACACGCCGTCGCTGCGCGGCCAGGGCGTCAGCGGCCTGTACGCCACCCCGGCGGTCAGCGAGGCCCAGCGCGAGCAGGCCGAGTCCATCCTCAACGCCGTGGGCATCAGCGTGTGGCTGGATGAGGAAAAGCTGATCGACGCGGTCACTGCTGTGTCCGGTAGCGGCCCAGCCTACTTCTTCTATCTGATCGAAGCCATGATCGATGCCGGCGAAAAACTCGGCCTGCCGCGCGACACCGCCGAGCGCCTGGCGCTGTTTACTGGCCTGGGTGCGGCCGACATGGCGGTGCACAGCGACGTGGACGTAGCCGAGCTGCGCCGCCGCGTCTGCTCGCCCAACGGCACCACCGAGCGCGCAATCGAAACCTTCCGTAGCCAGGGCTTGCCCAAGATGGTCGACGACGCCATGCAGGCCTGTGCCGACCGCGCCGCCGAAATGTCCCGCGAGCTTGCCTGAGGAAACCCCATGAACAGCCTGAACACGGCCGCTATCTACCTGATCCAGACCCTCGGCAGCCTTTACCTGCTGATCGTGCTGCTGCGCTTTTTGCTGCAGCTGGTCCGTGCCGACTTCTATAACCCCCTGTCGCAGTTCATCGTGCGCGCCACCAAGCCGCTGCTGATGCCGCTGCGTCGCCTGATTCCAGGCTACGGCGGGCTGGACTTTGCCTCGCTGGTGCTGGGCATTGCCATCCAGCTGGTGATGCTGATCCTGATCATCCTGCTGATGGGCTACGCGCTGCCCAACATCCTGCTGCTGGTCAGCTGGGCGGCGATTGGTGTGCTGGCGCTGTTCGTGAAGATCTTCTTCTTTGCGCTGATCATCAGCGTGATCCTGTCCTGGGTCGCGCAGGGCAGCTACAACCCGGCAGTGATTCTGATCAACCAGCTGTGTGAACCCATTCTGGCGCCGATCCGCAAGATCCTGCCGGCGCTGGGCGGCCTGGACCTCTCGCCGATCTTTGCCTTTATTGCCATCCGCCTGTTCGACATGCTGGTGATCGCCAACCTGGCGGCCGCTGCCGGCATGCCCGGTGGCCTGACCCTGGCGCTCTAACCGCGCCAGCGCGTCCTCCGCAGCGGCTGACCGCTGCGGGCCGCCGAATATTGCGCCACAACCAAGCGCTATTTAGACTGGCGCATTCATTATTGGCCCTTCGCCTGCCTGCTGTACCCGGGAGCGACCCTCCCCGCGAAGCCCGGCCAAGCGACACAGGAACAGGTTACCGATGTCCGAACTACCTGCCGATTCCGTCGGCCTGGTCACCCCCCAGCGCCACACCTTTACCGAGCCGCTATCACTGGCCTGCGGCAAGCAGCTGCCGAGCTACGATCTGGTGTATGAGACCTACGGCGAGCTGAACACTAGCGCCAGCAACGCGGTGCTGATCTGCCACGCGCTGTCTGGCCACCATCACGCTGCCGGGTATCACAGCCTGGATGAGCGCAAGCCCGGCTGGTGGGACAACTGCATCGGCCCTGGCAAGGCCATCGACACCAACCGCTTCTTTGTTGTCAGCCTCAACAACCTCGGCGGCTGCCACGGTTCCACCGGCCCATCCAGCATCAACCCGGAAACCGGCAACAGTTACGGCGCCAGCTTCCCGGTGCTGACCGTCGAGGACTGGGTACACAGCCAGGCGCGCCTGGCGGATGTGCTGGGCATCACCCAGTGGGCAGCGGTCGTGGGCGGCAGCCTGGGCGGCATGCAGGCGCTGCAGTGGGCGATCAGCTACCCCGAGCGTATCCGTCACTGCGTGGCGATTGCCACCGCGCCCAAGCTGTCGGCGCAAAACATCGCCTTCAACGAGGTGGCCCGCCAGGCCATCATCACCGATCCGGACTTTCACAACGGCGACTACGCCACCTTTGGCGTGATCCCCAAGCGCGGCCTGATGCTGGCGCGCATGGTTGGCCACATTACCTACCTGTCGGATGACTCGATGGGGGCCAAGTTTGGCCGCGAGCTGCGCGCCGACCGCCTCAACTACGACTTCACCAGTGTCGAGTTTGAGGTAGAAAGCTACTTGCGCTATCAGGGCCAGGAGTTTTCCGGCCGCTTTGACGCCAACACCTACCTGCTGATGACCAAGGCGCTGGACTACTTTGACCCGGCCGGCGCCCACGGCGGCGACCTGGCGCGCACCCTGGCCGATATCAAGGCGCGCTGCCTGGTGATGTCCTTTACCACCGACTGGCGCTTCTCGCCGGCCCGCTCACGTGAGCTGGTCGACGCCCTGCTGGCCGCCCGCAAAGAAGTCAGCTACTTGGAGATTGAAGCAGCGCAGGGGCACGACGCCTTCCTGCTGCCCATTCCCCGCTATATCGAGGCCCTGAGTGGCTACATGAATCGTATCGAGGTGAGCCAATGAGCCTGCGCGCCGACCTTGAGATCATCCAGCAGTGGATTCGCCCCGGCAGCCGCGTACTCGACCTGGGCTGCGGCGAAGGCCAGCTGCTGCGTCACCTGCGCGACCACAAAGAGGTGCAGGGCTACGGCTTGGAGATCGACCCGGACAAGATCAGCAGCTGCATCCGCCACGGCGTCAACGTGATGGAGCAGAACCTCGACGAGAGCCTGGACAACTTCGAAGACAACAGCTTCGATACCGTGGTCATGACCCAGTCGCTGCAGGCCATGCACTACCCCGACCGGGTACTGGAAGACATGCTGCGCATCGGTCACGAAGGCATTCTGACCTTCCCCAACTTCGCTCACTGGCGCTGCCGCTGGTACCTGGGGACCAAGGGCCGCATGCCGGTGTCCGAGTTCATGCCCTATACCTGGTACAACACCCCAAATATCCACTTCTGCACCTTCAAGGATTTTGAACAGCTGTGCCGTGAGCGCGGCATCAAGGTGCTGGACCGTCTGGTGGTCGATCAGACCCACCAGAGCAGCTGGTTAAGCGGCCTGTGGCCCAACCTGCTGGGTGAAGTGGCGATCTATCGAATCAGCCGCTGATAAGGAGCACTGCCATGTTTCGTCGTTTCTGCCTGCTGGGCCTGATGCTGCTCAGCCTCAACGCCATCGCCGGCCCGGAGCCCACCCGCTTTGGCGACCTGGTGGTCTATCACAACGTCTTCAACAGCAGCATGTTGCAGCCCGACATCGCCGCCAACGCCGGCCTCATGCGCGGCCCGACCCACGGCGTACTCAACGTGGCGGTGCAGCGCCCGGACGGCAGCGCGGTGGATGCGGTGCTCAAGGGCGAGGTGCGCAGCCTGATCGGCCAGCCGGTCGCGCTCGACTTCAAACGCATTCAGGAAGGCGACGCCATCTACTTTGTCGCCAATTACAGCGCCACCCAACGCGGCGTGCTGCTGTTCAAAGTGGACATTCAGGCCGAAGAAGGCGCCATGGTGCACAGCCTGAGCTTCCAGCAAGAGTTTTTCCCCGATGACCAGTAACGCCACCCTGCCCTTCAACGAACTTGTACTGGCGAGCAACAACAAGGGCAAACTCGCGGAGCTCCAGGCCATGCTGGGAGACAGCATCACCGTGCGCCCGCAAAGCGACTTCACCGATATCGAAGCCGAAGAAACCGGCCTGACCTTCGTTGAGAACGCGCTGATCAAGGCCCGCCACGCCGCCAGCGTATCGGGCCTGCCCGCCCTGGCCGACGACTCCGGCCTGGCGGTCGACGCCCTTGGCGGCGCCCCCGGCATCTACTCCGCCCGCTACGCCGGCGGCGCCGGTGACGCGGCCAACAACGCCAAGCTGCTCGACGCGCTGAAAGACGTGCCCGATGCCGAGCGCGGCGCCCAGTTTATCTGCGCCCTCGCCCTGCTGCGCCACGCCGAAGACCCGATTCCGCTGATCTGCGAAGGCGCCTGGGAAGGCCGCATCCTGCACGCCGCCAGCGGCGAGCACGGCTTTGGCTACGATCCGCTGTTCTGGGTACCGGAACGCGACTGCTCCAGCGCCGAACTCAGTCCGCAAGAGAAGAACCAACTGAGTCACCGGGCGCGGGCAATGGCGCAGCTGCGTCAGCGACTGGGGTTGCTTTGAAGCAGCCAGAAGCTGAAAGCCGGAAGCTGGAAGCAGAAGCCCACTCGGACCGCGTCAAGCTTCAAGCTTCAAGCTTCAAGCCGCCGCCCTTGGCGGCGTACGTGCATATCCCCTGGTGCGTAAAGAAGTGCCCCTACTGCGACTTCAACTCGCACACCAGTCACGATACCCTGCCCGAAGCCGAGTACGTTGACGCGCTGATCGAGGATCTGGAGCAGGACCTGCAAGCACTCGATGGCCTGCCCGCTCGGCCGCTGACGTCGATTTTCTTCGGTGGCGGTACGCCGAGTCTGTTTTCGGCCGCCGCCCTCGACCGCTTTCTACAGGCGCTGAACCAGCGCGTACCCTTCGCAGACGACATCGAAATCACCCTTGAGGCCAACCCCGGCACCTTCGAGCAGGCCAAGTTTCGCGACTATCGGCTTGCGGGCATCAATCGCCTGTCGATCGGCATCCAGAGTTTCAACGCCGAGCATCTGAAGGCGCTGGGCCGCATTCATGACGACCGCGAAGCCCTCGGCGCCGTCGAGATGGCGCGCCGGGCCGGCTTCGACAACCTGAATCTGGACCTGATGCACGGCCTGCCGAATCAGGACAACGCCCAGGCGATGGCCGATCTGGATCAGGCGATGGCCCTCGCGCCCGAGCACCTGTCCTGGTATCAGCTGACGCTCGAGCCCAACACCGTGTTCTACTCGCGCCCGCCCACGCTACCCGAAGAAGACATCCTCTGGTCGATTCAGGAGGCCGGGCTGCAACGGCTGGCTGCCGGTGGCTACGCCCAATACGAAATCTCGGCCTACGCCAAGGGCGGTCGCCGCGCCCGCCATAACCTCAACTACTGGCAGTACGGCGACTTTCTGGGGCTGGGCGCCGGCGCCCACGGCAAGCTGACCGACGCCAACGGCGCCGTGCAGCGCTACTGGAAGACCCGCCTGCCCAAGGACTATCTCAACCCGGACAAAGCCTATCTGGCAGGCAGCAAGACCCTGGATAGCGACGAGTTGCCCTTTGACTTTCTGATGAACGCCCTGCGCCTGGTCGATGGTGTGCCCAGCGCCTGGTACGCCGAGCGCACCGGTCAGTCGCTGGCGCAGATTGCCGACACACTGAAGCAGGCCGAGACCAAAGGCCTGCTGGAGCCCTGGCAACAGCAACTGCGCCCGACCGAGCGCGGCAGGCTGTTCCTCAACGACCTGCTGGAAATGTTCCTCTAGGCACGTCGCAAGGCCGAGTTCCAACTCGGCCAAAAGCGCATTCCAGACTCGCTCTGCCACCTTTAACGGACGTTTGATTACCATCCGTTACATCAATAGCCCTTGCCGCATGAACGTACAGTCAGCAGAATTGGTTCAGTCTGGATAAACCTCGCCACGTGCCGGCTCTTATGCACGGCAACGCCACTACAGCAACAGGTGCCCCCTCGCCGCCCTTGGCAGGCCGAGCAGACACCCCACCCGGAGGCCCGATGAATCCCTTCAGCTTTGCTACCACCGCGCAGATCCTTTGCGAATCCGGCTCCGCCGCCCAGCTGGGCGAGCTGTGCAAGCTGCGCGATGCCCACCGCGTGCTTATCGTTACCGACCCCGGCATCACCAAGATCGGCCTGCTCAATGACGTACTGCCGACCCTGGCCAAGGCGCAAGTTGCCGCCGAAGTATTCGATAAGGTAGAAGCAGACCCGCCGGAGTCCGTGGTGCTGGCCGCCGTTGAGCAGGCCAAAGCCATGCAGGCGGAGCTGATCATCGGTTTTGGTGGCGGCAGCTCGATGGACGTGGCCAAACTGGTAGCCCTGCTCGCACACCCCAACTGCACGCAAAGCCTGCAAGACATCTACGGCGTGGGCAACGCCCGCGGCCAACGCCTGCCGCTGATTCAGGTGCCAACCACGGCCGGCACCGGCTCGGAAGTGACCCAGATCGCCATCATCACCACCGGCGCCACCACCAAGATGGGCGTGGTCTCCCCCATTCTGCTGCCCGACCTGGCGCTGCTCGATGCCGACCTGACCCTAGGGCTGCCGTCCCACGTCACCGCCGCCACCGGCATCGACGCCATGGTGCACGCCATTGAGGCCTACACCAGCAAACTGAAGAAGAACCCGTTGTCTGACATGCTCGCCCGCGAGGCCCTGCGCCTGCTGGCCGGCAACCTGGACGCCGTGGTGCAGGACGGCCAGAACCGTGAAGCCCGTCAGGCCATGCTGCTCGGCGCCCTGCTAGCCGGTCAGGCCTTTGCCAATGCGCCGGTTGCCGCCGTCCACGCGCTAGCCTACCCGCTGGGCGGCCACTATCACATCCCGCACGGGCTCTCGAACGCGCTGGTGCTGCCGACCGTGATCGAGTTCAACGCACCGGCTGCCGCGCCCCTGTACGCCGAACTGGCGCCGCTGATCGTCGGCCGCGCTCTGGTGCCGGGCGATGCCGAGAGCCTGACCGAACAGCTGGTACGCGCCCTGGGCGAGCTCAGCCCGCGCTGCGGCCTGCCCAGCCGCCTGCGCGATGCCGGCGTGCCCAAGGACGCACTGGAAATGCTGGCCAAGGACGCCATGCTGCAGCAGCGTCTGCTGGTCAACAACCCGCGCGAAGTCACCGAAGCCGACGCGCTGGCCATCTACAACCTGGCCTACTGAGCCGCAAGCGGAGTATTCATGAGTACAAGCAAGCCCACGCGCAGCGATTACCACTACCTGCACGCCATCACCACCCGCTGGCACGACAACGACATCTATGGCCACGTCAACAACGTGACCTACTACAGCTACTTCGACAGCGCGGTAAACAGCTGGCTGATCGCCGAGGGCGGGCTGGACATCCACGACGGCGATCAGGTCGCCTTTGTGGTCAGCTCCAATTGCGACTACTTCGCCCCCATTGCCTTCCCCGATGCCATCGAGATCGGCGTCAAGGTCGCGCGCCTGGGCAGCAGCTCGGTGCATTACGAGCTGGCGGTATTCAAGCAGGGACGTGATGAAGCCTGCGCCGCCGGGCGCTTTGTCCACGTATTTGTGGACCGCGCCAGCAACACTGCCTTTCCGATTCCCAACCGCTGCCGCGCCGCCCTTGAGCGCCTGATGGACCCAATCTGATGCGCCGCCGGTTGCTGTTGCCGCTGCTGTTCGGCCCGCTGCTGGCCGCAGGCCAAGTCCAGGCCGAGCCTCGGCTGCAGAATCGGGTGGAAAGCTTTGATATAAGCGGCGCCACCGTGGATACCATTCGCGCCAACCTCAACCGCAACCGGCAGCACAGCGCCAACCGGGTTGAATGGCACTTCAACTGGGAGTCCACACCGGGCCAGTGCCGTATCACCGAAGTACGCACCGAAGTCAGCGTGACCCTGCACCAGCCGCGCCTGCTACCCGACCCGCAGCGCGCGGCCAGCGTGCAGCAGCAATGGGACGCCTACCTGCTGGCATTGCAGGCACATCAGGAAGGGCACGTAGAGCTGGCACTGAACAGTGCCAGAGAGATAGAAAGGGCCATTATGGCCCTGCCGCCAGCCAGCTCCTGCGACCAGTTGCAGACCAGCGCCAACGCCACCGGCCGCCGCCTGCTGGAACAACTTGCAGCAGACGACCGCCAGTACGACAAACGCACCCAGCAGGGCACGCTGGACGGCGCGCACTTCCCGTAAAAAAGCAGCACCGCACCGCCTGTAGGGTAGAGAACGCCAACGTCTTCTCCACCGGCCGCCCTCGCTCGGCACAGCGGGTCGTACCGCCGATTGGTGGGCAACGCTGCGCGCTTGCCCACCCTTGTATCTCGACTACTGCCTCTCCACGGAGGCATAGTTCCCGACTGATCCTCGGGGGAGGCTGGTAAGCCGTGTCCACCCTTAAGCCGCTGAGCTTGCAGCGTAGATTGGGCTGCCACCTCCATTTCATCCCTTAAGTCCGAACGGTATCTAGAGCCGCAAGAGCTCGCATTGCACAAGGTTGGACGGGATGACGTGATCATCAAAACGACTGCATGGAGGACATCTCATGACACTGGTAGTGGGCATCGATATCGCCAAGCGCACTTTTGATCTGGCCACACTGCAGCCCAACGGCAAGCACCGAACCAAGAGCAAATTAAGCAACGATCAGGCAGGCTTCGCCGTCTTTGAAGACTGGCTCCAGCGCCATGCTGAG
>NZ_FOUD01000005.1 GCF_900114765.1 Halopseudomonas pachastrellae | reverse complement strand
AGCGATAGGCAACGTTAACCTGAATCTCGCGCATTAACTGTCGTTCGCTGCGCACGCCGAACAGGTAGCCAATAAACAGCATCTTGAACAGAGTGACCGGGTCAATCGCCGGGCGACCGTTGTCAGCACAATACAGGTGCTGGGTGGCAGGACGAATGAACTCGAAATCAATGTGCTGGGCGATCTTGCGCAGCAGATGGTCAGCTGGCACCAGTTCTTCGAGGGTGACCATCTCCAGCGCGTGTTGTTTGGGTGAAGGGGGTTTGAGCATCGGGTTGGCCTGCGATAAACGACAACCCATTAAACAAAAGCCCCCGCCTTTCGGCTAGGGGCTTTGTCAGCAGTCTGAGCCCCGCATTTGCGGGGCTTTTTGTTGGTACTGTTGGCGAGCAAAAATCACTTCACCACTTTCAGCGCCGGCCGGCCGGGTTCTGGCCTGCTCGGAGCGGCATCGTCCTCACCCGGGCCGTCATCTGGCGGCGGCGAGCTGGGCTCCAGCTCAAAGACCATACCTTGCCCATTCTCGCGCGCGTAAATCGCCATTACCGCACCAGCCGGAATCCAGACCTGCTGGGCAACACCACCAAAGCGGCCATCAAAGCAGATACGGTCGTTATCCATATCCAGCTGACGCACCGCACTCGGCGACAGATTGAGCACGATTTGCCCGTCTTCCACAAAACCCGCCGGTACGGCGGTATCCGGATACTCGGCGTTAACCAGCAGGTACGGCGTGCACTGGTTGTCCAGGATCCACTCGTACAGCGCGCGCACCAGATAGGGCCGGCTAGAGTTCATCTCGGTCATGCCTGTCTCCTCAAAGGTTCAGATTGACTATTGCATGTCCCGCTCAGCCGGCGAGAGGCTGGCGATAAAGCCTTCGCGCTGGAATATCCGCTCCATATAGTCTTGCAGTGGCTTGGCCTGCTTGGGCAACTCGACACCGAGCTGCGGCAGACGCCACAAGATGGGTGCGATACAGCAGTCCACCAGACTGAACTCATCGCTCATGAAAAACGGCATTTCAGCGAACACCGGCGCAACGCCGGTCAGACTTTCGCGCAGCTCCTTGCGAGCCCGCGTCACTTCGGCGCTGGCGCTCTTGGGGTCGACAATAATATCGACCAGACGGCACCAATCACGCTGCACGCGGTACATCAGCAGGCGGCTGTTGGCCCGCGCCACCGGGTAGACCGGCAGCAACGGCGGATGCGGGAAACGCTCATCCAGGTATTCCATCATGATGTTGGGCTCGTAGAGCACCAGATCACGATCAAGCAGTGTCGGCACACTGTTATAGGGATTGTTTTCAGCCAGTTCCTGGGGGTAATCACCGGGTTCTACGTCGACCACGTCGACTGTGACCCCCTTCTCCGCCAGTACGATCCGGACCCGATGGCAGTAGTGGTCAAGCGGGTCAGAGAAAAACGCCATGGAGGAACGCTTGTTGGCGGTAACGCCCATATTTCAACCCTCATCCTTTAAAGGACTGCGGCAGGAGCCCTGCATGGCACCCTAAATAAACAAGCGCGGGCAGGCCCGCGCACACGAACGGCCATTATACCCCAGAAACGACTGCGCGCCCGCAAGGGGCGCGCAGTGATCACTCAGGCATACAGGCGATCAATGGACATCACGCCAGTATTCGCGCTTGAGCAGGTAGGCGAACACAAACAGGAAAGCCAGGTACAGCAGCACGTAGACACCGATACGATGACGCTCCAGCTTGATCGGGTCAGCCGAGTAGGCCAGGAAGCTCACCAGGTTACGCACGGTGGTATCAAACTCTTCCTCGGTCTGGGTACCGGTATCCGGCACCACGGTCAGCACATCGCACTGCTCGTCCTTGACGATCTCGCCGCTCAGGGTGTCGCGCATGATGTTGCCGCTCTCATCCTTCACCGGCATGGCCTTACAGCCAATCACCTGGCGCCCCTGCAGCTCGGCCAGCACATTCGGCATGCCCACGTTGGGGAATACCTTGTTGTTGGCGCCCAGCGGGCGAGACGGATCTTCATAGAAGGTACGCAGATAGGTGTACAACCAGTCAGTACCACGCACGCGAGCGACCAGTGTCAGGTCCGGCGGCGCCGCACCAAACCAGGTCTTGGCATCTTCACCGCGCATGCCGTTCTTCATGTGGTCACCGATCAGGGTGCCCTCAGTGAAGACCAGGTTGTCCAGCATCAGCTGCTCGGGAATACCTAGGTCATTAGCCACGCGCTCATAGCGCTGGTACTGAGCCGAGTGGCAACCCATGCAGTAGTTGACGAAGGTACGCGCGCCATCCTGCAGGGCAGCCTTGTCGGTCAGATCGACGTTGGCTTCATCCAGGTGGTAGCCGCTGCCACCAGCGGCCGAGGCCAGTGCCGGTACCAGCGCAAACATCAGGGCAATCAGTTGTTTTTTCATTAGCCAGTAACCCTCTCCGGAACCGGTTTGGTCTTCTCCATCCGGGTGTAGAACGGCATCAGGATGAAGAAGGCGAAATACAGAACGGTGCAAACCTGCGACAGCAAGGTACGACCCGGAGTGGACGGGATAGCACCCAGAACACCCAGAATCACGAAGCAGACGCAGAAGATCACCAGCCACAGCTTGCTCATCCAGCCTTTGTAGCGGATGGAGCGAACCGGGCTACGGTCCAGCCAGGGCAACACAAACAGAATCGCGATCGCAGCACCCATCGCCAGTACGCCCGGGAAGGCAGAACCTGCAATGGACGGAACCGCACGCAGAATTGCGTAGAACGGCGTGAAGTACCATACCGGGGCAATGTGATCCGGCGTCTTCAGCTGGTTGGCGATTTCAAAGTTCGGCTTCTCGAGGAAGTAACCCCCCATCTCCGGGAAGAAGAACACGATGGAGCAGAACACGAACAGGAAGACCACAACGCCAACGATGTCCTTGACGGTGTAGTAAGGGTGGAAGGCGATGCCGTCCAGCGGCTTGCCGTTCTCGTCCTTGTACTTCTTGATATCGATACCGTCCGGGTTGTTGGAGCCGACTTCGTGCAGCGCAATGATGTGCAGCACAACCAGACCCAGCAGCACGATCGGCAGCGCAATCACGTGCAGAGCAAAGAAGCGGTTCAGAGTGATACCGGAGATCAGGAAGTCACCACGCACCCACTGGGCCAGATCCGGACCAATGAACGGAATCGCACCGAACAGCGAGATGATCACCTGGGCACCCCAGTAGGACATCTGCCCCCAGGGCAGCAGGTAGCCCATGAAGGCCTCACCCATCAGCACCAGGTAGATCAGCATACCGAACAGCCAGATCAGCTCACGCGGCTTCTGGTAGGAGCCGTACATCAGGCCACGCAGCATGTGCAGGTAGATAACGACGAAGAACGCAGAGGCGCCGGTGGAGTGCAGATAACGCAGCAGCCAGCCGTACTCGACATCACGCATGATGTACTCGACAGAGGCGAACGCGCCATCGGCAGACGGCTCGTAGCTCATGGTCAGCCAGATACCGGTTACCAGCTGGTTAACCAGCACCAGCATGGCCAGCGAGCCAAAGAAGTAGAAGAAGTTGAAGTTCTTGGGAGCGTAGTATTTGGTCAGGTGATCTTCCATCACCTGAGTGACGGACATCCGCTCATTCACCCACTGCATCAGTTTGTTCATCAGGCGCTCTCCTGATCCACGCCGATCACGATCACGTCATCAGTCTCGTAAGAATAAGGCGGTACCGGCAGGTTCAGAGGCGCAGGCTGCCCCTTGTGGACACGACCGGACATGTCGTAGTGGGAGCCGTGACAAGGGCAGAAGTAGCCGCCTTTCCAGTCAGCGCCCATGTCGGCAGCAGCCACTTCCGGCTTGAACAGCGGAGAGCAGCCCAGGTGGGTGCACACGCCCATGACAACCAGGAACTCCGGTTTGATGGCGCGGGTCTTACCGTCCACGTACTCCGGCTGGTTGGAAGCAGCGGATTGCGGGTCCGCCACGATGGAGTCGGTCTCATCCAGCAGAGCGAGGGCTTCGGGCGAGCGGTGGGAGACGAACACGGGCTGACCGCGCCATTCCACTACAATCTGCTGCCCCAGCTCGATCTTGCTGATATTTACCTTCACCGGCGCACCAGCCGCCTTGGCTCGGGCGCTGGGGAACCAAGCCCCCACAAAGGGGGTTGCTGCCCCCACTGCTCCGGCGGCACCTACCACACTCGTGGCTGCCACCAGGAAGCGACGCCGGCCATTATTCACGCCGTCATTACTCATCCAGTCGTCTCCCATCAGCTAATTTCTGACCTTTTTACAAGGCCTTTTCAAAGTTGAACAGCCTGCACAAAATGAATCAGATGGTAATGAAAAACCCCTTTTTTGACAAGGTGATATCCCACTCCCAAGAAGGCCGACACTATACCGAATTCCCCGCCATTCAGGGACTTGCAAACAAGAATAGTCGACGCGACATCTTGCCGCAGACACGAAAACGCCCGGCACTCCTTCCGGAGCCCGGGCGTTTTGCAGCGCAATCGAAGATTAACGCTTGGAGTATTGCGGACGCTTACGCGCTTTACGCAGACCCACTTTCTTACGCTCAACTTCACGAGCGTCACGGGTGACGTAGCCCGCTTTACGCAGTTCGCTGCGCAGAGTCTCGTCGTACTCCATCAGGGCACGGGTGATACCGTGACGGATGGCGCCAGCCTGACCGGAGATACCACCACCGCTGACAGTGACGTATACGTCAAACTTCTCGGTGCTCTCGGTCAGCTCAAGCGGCTGACGGACAACCATGCGAGCGGTCTCGCGGCCGAAGAAGTTCTCCAGGCTGCGATTGTTGATGGAGATATTGCCAGAACCCGGACGCAGGAATACGCGAGCGGTGGCAGTTTTACGACGGCCAGTGCCGTAGTTTTGTGTCGCCGACATGGTGAACTCCTTAGATCTTCAGTTCTTGGGGCTGTTGTGCAGCATGCGGATGAGCGGTGCCTTTGTACACCTTCATCTTGCGATACATTGCACGACCCAGGGGGTTCTTCGGCAACATGCCTTTGACGGCAGATTCGATCACACGCTCAGGAGCGCGCTGGATCAGCTTCTCAAAGTTGATCGACTTGATGCCGCCCGGGAAACCGGAGTGGCTGTAGTAGATCTTGTCCTGAACCTTGTTACCGGTTACGTGAACTTTCTCGGCATTAATAATGACGATGTAGTCACCGGTATCAACGTGCGGGGTGTATTCGGGCTTGTGCTTACCGCGCAGACGCGAGGCAACTTCGGTAGCCAGGCGACCCAGGGTCAGACCTTCGGCATCCACGACGTACCAGTCGCGTTTTACGGTTTCAGGTTTTGCGCTGAAAGTTTTCATCAATCCTAGCCTCAGAGGCCGCCTTAATAAGAAGACGGCGAATCTTACAGAACGAAATGTGTTTTTACAAGACAACAAAGCCTAGAACAGACACTCAGTGGGGGCTGCGTGGGTCTGGGTGGCATCTGTGCTGTAACAACAACGACAGGCTAGGCATCCTGTCGAGAGTGCGCGGCATTATGCCAATCGGCTGAAAAAATTCAACCTTTATTTCACTCGCCAGCGTGATCGCAGCGTCCCCGCCAGACACTATTCCAATACGCGGGCGCAGGGCGCAAGATCGGTTGAATGTCGGCGTTCAGCACCCAATAACAGAACAATCGCGCAAAACACCAGTCCAGATAAGCAAGCATCCCAAGGCAATCCAAGGAGCACCCAATGCAATACCGCCCTCTCGGCCGCAGCAACCTTAAGGTCAGCGCCCTCTGCCTCGGCACCATGACCTGGGGTGAACAGAACACGCAGCAGGAAGCCTTCGCCCAGATTGACCGCGCCCGCGATGCCGGGGTCAACTTCATCGACACCGCCGAGATGTACCCGGTACCGCCCAAGGGCGACACCTACGGCGCCACCGAAACCATCATCGGCAACTTCTTTGCCCAGCGCGGCGAGCGCGACAAGTGGATTCTGGCCAGCAAAATAGCCGGCCCGGGCAACGGCATGAGCTACCTGCGTGACGGGCGGACCCGCTTCACCAAGACCCATATCAATGAAGCCATTGACGGCAGCCTCAAGCGCCTGCAAACCGATTACGTCGACCTGTACCAGTTGCACTGGCCCGACCGCGAAACCAACTTTTTCGGGCAACTGGGCTACCGCCACAACCCGGACGATGAGCTGACCGCCTTCGAAGACACACTGGAAGCGCTGGACGGCCTGGTCAAGGCGGGCAAGGTCCGGCACATCGGACTGTCCAATGAGACCCCGTGGGGCGTCAGCCGGTTTCTGCACCTAGCCGACAGCCGTGGCTGGCCGCGCATGGCCTCCATTCAGAACCCCTACAACCTGCTCAACCGCACCTACGAGGTTGGCCTGGCGGAAATGTCGATGCGCGAGCAGATCGGCCTGCTGGCCTACTCACCGCTGGCCTTTGGCGCATTGACCGGCAAATACCTCAACGGTCTGCGTCCGGAAAAGGCGCGCCTGACGCTGTATGAGCGCTTCGTACGCTACAGCAACCCGCAGGCCCAGAAAGCCTGCGCGCGTTACGTGCAACTGGCCCGCGACCACGGCATGGACCCGGCCCAGATGGCGCTGGCCTTTGTCACCCGCCAACCCTTTGTTACCAGCAACATCATCGGCGCGACCAACATGGACCAGCTCAACCGCAACCTGAGCAGCATCAACATGGGCCTGACCGACAGCGTGCTCAAGGCGATTGCCGAAATCCACCAGAGCCAGCCCAACCCCGCCCCCTGACCCTCCCTCCGGGCGCCCGTCACGGGCGCCCCTCGCCACAACACTTGACCCCGCCCTGCCGACCGATAGACACTGCAAAACGCCATTTCGGCCAGTTCTGTCCGTTCTACCCCATAAAGATAACAATATGCCCAACAGCACCCTGCGCCAGGTGGCGATCCTCGCGACCGACCACACCATCTCCTCGACCCTGACCCAGGCCAAAGACTTCTTTTATATGGCCAGCCTGAATACCGGGCGGCAGCAGGGGCTGGGGCTAGCACCCGGTTTCGATACCTTGATCGTCTCAACTGACGGCAAGCCGGTGACCAGCTTCAGTGGTGACCCGATCATCGCCCAGGCCAGCATCGAAGAGATTGAGCCACAGCTGATCATCCTGCCGGCGTTCTGGGCCGACTTTGACAGCCTGCAGCAAAGCTACCCGCAATTACTGCCGTGGCTGAGACAGCAATATGAGAAGGGCGTATTGATCGGCGCCGTGGCAACCGGTGCATTTTGGCTGGCCGCCGCCGGCCTGCTGGACGGCAAGGAAGCCACTACCTACTGGCGCTTCCATGACGAGTTCGCCCGGCGCTTCCCCGCGGTGGACCTGCGCCGCGACAAGCACCTGACCGACGCCGGGCAGTCGCTGTGCGCAGCCGGCATCAGCTCGGGGCGCGATCTGTTCGTGCACCTGGCGGAGCGCCTGTGCAGCCCAGAGGTATCACGCACGCTGGCGCGCGATGTGTTCTATGAAGTGCAACGCAGCTACACTCCCGGCGTCATCGGCTTCGGCGGTCAGAAAATGCACCAGGACATGGCAATACTGCAGATCCAGCAGTGGCTGGAGCAGCATTTTGCGGAGAAGTTTCGCTTTGAGGATGTCGCCAGCCGCCACGGCATGAGCATTCGCAACTTCATGCGTCGCTTCCATCAGGCTACCGGCGACAAGCCGCTGCACTACCTGCAGCGACTGCGGATCGAGATGGCCAAAACCCTGCTGGTTACCGGCACCCAGAGCATCAAGACCATCAGCTACGACATCGGCTACGACGATGCCAGCTTCTTCGCCCGTCTGTTTCGCCAGCACACCGGGCTGTCACCCAATGCCTTTCGCCGCTCGCATCTGCAAAGCGGCCGCGCCTCAGCGGAGTGAGTGCCTGGCTCAGGGT
This sequence comes from Halopseudomonas pachastrellae, assembly GCF_900114765.1. GTDB lineage: Bacteria > Pseudomonadota > Gammaproteobacteria > Pseudomonadales > Pseudomonadaceae > Halopseudomonas > Halopseudomonas pachastrellae. The sequence continues at coordinate 195,345 of NZ_FOUD01000005.1, read as the reverse complement.
TTGTGCGGCCGCGCCAAAAACTCGTGGGACTGCATTTCCAGCAGACGGCTCAAGGTGCGCTGGAATTCAAACTCCAGCCGCCCGCCGGCGTACAGATCCTTGAGCGGCACTTCAGCCGAGATGATCAGCTTGACGTTGCGGTCGTAGAACTCGTCCACCAAGTTGATAAAGCGCCGCGCCATATCATCCTTGGCCACGTTCATCTGCTCGACATTGGCGATCAGCACCGCGTGGAACACCCGGCCCAGCTCGATGTAGTCGTTCTGGCTGCGCGGACCGTCGCACAGGGCGCGAAACTCGAACCAGGCCACATCCTCACAGACTCGCAGCGACTGGATCGGGCGATTCTCGATGATCAGGGCTTCGTTTTCACTGACGCTGGCCAGATCAGGCACCAGACTCTCAAAGCTGCGCCGCAGGCTGGCGTCCGCCTCGCAGTCGAGCGGGTAGTGATAGAGTTCGGCCTGCTCCAGCGCCCGCAGGCGGTAGTCCACGCCGTTATCCACGTTGACCACCTCAGTGCAGCTGTTCAGCAGCGCAATCGCCGGCAGAAAACGCGCGCGCTGCAGGCCGTCCTTGTACAGACCGTCGGGCACGATATTGGAGGTAGCCACCAGGGTTACGCCCTGGGCAAACAGCTCTTCCATCAGGCTGCCCAGAATCATCGCATCGGTAATATCAGAGACGAAGAACTCGTCGAAACAGATCACCCGCGCCTCGCCGGCAAAGCGCTCGGCAATCAGTTTGAGCGGGTTCTTCTGCCCCTTGAGCCCTTTCAGCTCATGGTGCACGCGCTGCATGAAGCGGTGAAAGTGCGTGCGCATCTTGCGGTCAAAGGGCAAGGCGTCATAGAAGGTGTCGACCAGATAGGTCTTGCCGCGCCCCACGCCACCCCAGAAATACAGCCCTTTAACAGGCTCCGGCTTGCGTTTGCGCAGACGATCAAGCAGGCCCGGCCGGGTCTGGTCGCTGGCAATCAGCTCGTCGTACAGACGCTGCAGATGCCTGACCGCCCGTTCCTGGGCAGGATCATGAAAGAAATCGGGACGCTGGAGGTCCGCCTTGTATCGTTCCAGGGGAGACATGCGCGAGACACCAATAGGGGCAAACGGGGGCCGATACTCTAACGCCAGCACCGCCCCTTGGCAATCAAGCCTCTGCAGCCAGAACCCGCTCCACCTCGGCCTTCAGCGGCACCAGCTTGCCGTGGAAGAAATGACCGGTGTCGGCAAAGCGAACCACCTCGGCGTCCTGTTCGTCGGCAAAGGCGGCGTAAACGGCCTGCGGCGCGACCACATCGTCGGCCTCGCCCATCATCACACTGACCGGGCCAGCCAGCGGTTTGAGCAAATGAAAAGCCTGCTTTTCTACCGAAGGGGCGACCAGCACCAGGCGCTGCGGCCACTGCTCCAGTCGCGAGGCTGCAGCGGCTGCAACGTAGCCGCCAAAGGAGAAGCCCAGCAGCCAGAGCTCGCGTACTGCAAGATTGTTCTGTGCCCAATCAAGCACCGCCAGGCAGTCATCCACTTCACCATTGCCGTAATCATGCTCCCCGGCGCTGGCCCCGACCCCACGGAAATTAAAGCGCAAGGTACTGGCGCCCAGATCGCGGGCCGTGCGCATCAAGGTGTGCACCACCTTGTTCTGCATAGTGCCGCCCTGGATCGGATTGGGGTGGCAAATGACCGCCAGCACGCCCTCGCGCTCCCCCTCGGTCAGAACAGCCTCCAACGGGCCCGCCGGGCCGTCGATCATCAGACTTTGTTCGCCAGCTCGACTCATTCGGGATACTCCGTGACTGCAATGCGTGACCGGGCGTCGCACCAGCGGAACCTGCCGAAGGCGCAACACTCAAAAGCCGTATTCTGGCCTTTGCGTCTTTGCCCTGACAAGCTGGCAGTCATACCGCTGTTCAGGCTGAGCAACGTGGTCGCAGCCATTAGAGCTGTCGCCAACCAACGCGGCACGCCTGCGGGGCAAACCAGCGCTAGCGACCGGTTTAAACGCAACGCGCCAATTCAGGCAGAATTTCAACGGCCTGCTGGCCTTGCCAGCTAAAACTGTTTACCGTAAGCCAAAGCAAGGTGCACTGCCCTGAACGCACCAACCGATAGATGAGGGACCCAAAGTGGAAGCAAGCGAGAACCTGTGGATTGCAACAGCCGTCGCGCTGGCAGTCGGAATTGTTATCGGCATCGTACTGGCTCAGGTGTCACGTCGCGTCAGTGGCGGCACCAGCGGCAGCGCTCAGGCCCAGCTCGAAAGCCTGCAGCTGCGCTTTGAAGAGTATCAGCAAGAAGTCGCCACCCACTTCAAGACCACCGCCACCCTGGCCAGTCGCCTGAACCGCAGCTATCAGGACATCCAGGAGCACCTGACCCACGGCGCAATGGAGCTGGCCCCGGACGACATGACCCGCCAACGCCTGCTGGCAGCGCTAGACCAGGAAGGCGGCACCGTTGGCGAGAGCCGCAACCGCAAGGACCCGGCCTTCGACTCGCTGGAGCCGCCGCGCGACTACGCGCCGAAAGAAGCCAACGGCCCGGGCACCCTGTCCGAGGACTTCGGCATCAAGCGCAAATCCTGATGCAACGGCCCGCGTCCTGAACCGACGCGGGCCAACACCATGCCCCACGCCGACACCTCCTCCTTTATCCAGACAACCGACAACGGCAGCGCTTTGCGCCTTGCCGGCGACTGGACATTGGCCAACTACAGCGCCTTGCGCGCGCAGTTGAGCGACCTTTCCAGCGCCCCTGACAACGCAGCCGACGTAGACGTCAGCGCCATCACCAGCATGGACACAGCCGGCGGTCAGCTACTGGCCGATCTGCTCGGGCACAGCCGCCTGCAGCAACTGGTGGAACAGGACCAATCGCTTTCCAGCGAGCGTCGTGCCCTGCTGCAGCGCCTGGCGGACATTCAGCCCGAGCCGGACCCCGAGCCCGGCCCCGAGCTCAACCCGGTAGTGATTCTGCTGGAGCGTATCGGCGCCAAGATGCAGGTACTCGCGGCGGATCTGCGCGAACTGCTCGGCTTTATCGGCCTGACTCTAAGCGGCCTGCTCGGCAACCTGCTGCGCCCGGCGCGCTGGCGTCTGACCGCCGTTGCGGCCCAGATTGAACAGACCGGGATCGATGCCATCCCCATCGTGGCCCTGCTGACCTTTATGGTTGGTGCGGTCATCGCCTTTTTGGGCGCTACTGTGCTGCAGACCTTTGGCGCGGCCATTTTCACCGTTGACCTGGTGGCCTTCTCCTTCTTGCGCGAGTTTGGCGTGCTGCTGACGGCCATCCTGATGGCCGGGCGCACCGCCAGTGCCTTCACCGCCCAGATCGGCTCCATGAAAGCCAATGAAGAGATCGACGCTATCCGCGCGCTCGGCCTTAACCCGCTGGAGCTGCTGGTGCTGCCGCGCGTCATCGCGCTGCTGATCACCCTGCCGGCGCTGACCTTTATCGCCATGCTCTCGGGTTTGCTGGGCGGCGCCATGGTCTGCGCCTTCAGCCTGCACATCTCCCCCACCATGTTCATCAGCATGCTGCAGGAGAACGTTGAGGTGCAGCACTTTTTGCTGGGCCTGGCCAAGGCGCCGGTGTTTGCCTTTCTGATCGCGGTGATCGGCTGCATGGAAGGCTTCAAGGTGTCCGGCAGCGCCGAATCGGTCGGTGAACACACCACCTCCAGCGTCGTGCAGTGCATCTTCGTGGTGATTCTGGTCGATGCCCTGGCGGCCCTGTTCTACATGGAGATGGGCTGGTGAGCACAGACAGGACTACAACCCCGGTAGTGGAGGTGCGCGGGCTGGTTAACCGCTTTGGCAGCCAGACCGTACACGACAACCTGGATCTGGATATTCTGCCGCGCGAGGTACTCGGCGTGGTCGGCGGCTCAGGTACCGGCAAGTCGGTATTGCTGCGCTCAATCGTTGGCCTGCGGCGTCCAAACGCAGGGTCGGTCAAGGTGTTTGGCAAAGACCTGCAGACGCTGTCGCCCCAGGCCCGCTCGGAACAGGAGCGGCGCTTTGGCGTACTGTTCCAGTCCGGTGCCCTGTTCTCGTCACTGACCGTGGTCGAGAACATCGCCCTGCCGCTGATTGAGCATGCCGGCCTGCCCCGCGAAGACGCCGAACACCTGGCACGCATGAAGATCGCGCTGACCGGGCTGCCCCCGGGCGCCGGAGACAAGTACCCGTCGATGCTCTCCGGCGGCATGGTCAAGCGCGCCGCGCTGGCCCGCGCCCTGGCGCTGGACCCGGACATTCTGTTTCTTGATGAGCCGACCGCCGGCCTCGACCCGATTGGCGCCGCCGCCTTTGACCAGTTGATCCGCACCCTGTGCGATGCGCTGGGGCTGAGCGTCTTTCTGGTAACTCACGATCTCGATACCCTGTATGCCATCTGCGACCGGGTAGCGGTACTGTCGCAAAAACGCGTACTGATCGCCGACACCCTGGAACGCGTTGCCGACACCCGCGACGCCTGGATTCAGGACTACTTTCACGGGCCGCGCGGTCGCGCCGCCGCCTATCAGCAACCTACCCCGGCCAAGGAGTAAGCCTGTCCATGGAAACCCGAGCCAATCATGTGCTGATCGGCCTGTTCACCGTCCTCGCGACGCTGGCCTCCATTATTTTCGCCATCTGGCTGAGCAGCGCCAGCACCAGCAGCGAACAGAACTACTACACCGTGGTGTTCAAGCAGGCGGTAACCGGCCTTTCGCGCGGCAGTGCGGTGCAGTTCAGCGGTATCCGTATTGGCGAGATCACCGAACTGAGTCTGGATCACGATGATCCGCGCATCGTTCGCGCACGCATCCTGATCGACGCCGACGTGCCAATCAAACAGGACACCAAAGCGCGCCTGTCCTTCACCGGCATCACCGGCAACTCGGTGATCGAGCTGACTCACAACGACCCGAACAGCCCGCCGCTCACCGCAAAACGCGGCGAAGACCCGGTCATCTACGCAACACCTTCGCCACTGGCCAGCCTGCTGAGCAACGGCGAAGACCTGATGACCAACATCAACAAACTGGTGGTCAATGCCGGCGACGTGCTGTCGGAGAACAACGTCAGACACCTCAGCGAAACCCTCGAAGGTCTGAACCAGGCCACCCAGAGCATCGCTGACCCCAACGGCAACCTGCAGCAACTGATCGCCGAGTTGCGCAGCACCAGCGAGGCCGCTACCCAGACGCTGGAGAACAGCAGCCGGCTGATTGCCGATGCCGATCAGTTGCTCAATCAGGAAGGCGCCCAGACCCTGCAGAGCGCCCGCCAGACCATGGCGTCGGTGGCCGATACCAGTGCCCAGCTGGAGCAGATTCTCAGCGAGAACCGCTACGCCCTGAAAAGCGGCATGCAGGGCCTTGGCCAGCTCGACCCGGCAATCAACGAACTGCGCGACACCCTGGCCGAGCTGCGCAACCTTACCCGCCGCCTGCAGGACGACCCTGCACGTTTTCTGCTGGGGCGTGACCAGCGACAGGAGTTCCAGCCATGACCATTCGCCATCTGACCGCCGGCCTGCTGCTGGCCAGCGCGCTGTCAGCCTGCACCGTGCTGCCCGACCGCGAGCCGCTGACCTTTTACCAATTGCCCACGCCTGATCTGGCACCGCACAGTGGCGCCCCCCTGCCGCTGGCCCTGCGCATCATCACGCCGTCCAGCAGCAACGCGCTGCAGACAATTCGCATTCTGGTCTCGCCCGACGGCAACACCCTGAGCAGCTACCAGGGCGCGCGCTGGGCCGACCCCAACCCCAACCTGCTGCGCGAACAGCTGGTCCAGGCATTTGAACAGGATGGCAGCTTCAGCGCCGTCAGCACCGAGACCCAATCCCTGCAGGCAGACGTTCACCTGATGAGCGACTTGCGCGAGTTTCAGACCCGCTATCAGGGCGAACAGGCCAGCGTGGTCATCGAACTGGACGCCAAGCTGATCGACCCGAGTACCCGCGCAGTGCTCGCGGCCAAGCGCTTCAGCATCCAGCAGCCGCTTGAGGACACTGCCATTGAATCGGTGGTTAACCACTTCGGCACGGCCAGCGAGCAACTGGCCAGCGAGCTGCTTGCCTGGAGCCGCAGTGCGCTGGGCGACTTCGAGCCGCTGCGTATTCAGTAACGTCTACGGCGCCAGCCAGGCGCCCGACCATCCAGGTTATCCCCCCCTTCCTTGTGGCCTGAGCGCTGAGCAGGCCACACCGCCACCCCGTCTTATCCCCTCTGGCAGAAACAGCTTGCGAGACAGTTTGCTTTACTGTTTTTACACAAATAGAATGCAAATCCTTATCATTAAGACTAACCCGTTTTTGCCAACCCTCGACATTCAGGACCCTCCTCCATGTCTGCACTCCCCGTCGCTCGTACTGCCTCGCCCAAAGCCAGGTCAACCAACGCTCTGCGCCCGCTCGCCATCACAGTCCACCTGCTTGCCGCCGGTACCGCGCTGACCAGCCTGCCGGCGTTGGCGCAGCAGGCCAGCCCAGACCAGCCTACCGAGCTCGCGCCACTGACCGTGACCGGCCAGGGCGAACGTCGCACCACAACCGAAGGCAGCGAGTCCTACACTGCCGAAGCGGCCCGCACCGCGACCCCGCTGAGTCTGTCACTGCGCGAAACCCCGCAGTCGGTCAGCGTGGTAACCCGGCAGCGCATTGAAGATCAGGACATGCAGAACATTCTCGATGTGGTCAACAACGCCACCGGTGTATCTGTAAACCGCTACGAGACCACTCGCGCCCAGTTCAACGCGCGCGGCTTTGCCATCAACGCACTGATGATCGACGGCGTGCCCACTATCTGGGAGCAACCCTGGAGCTCGGGCGAAATATTCAGCAGCCTGGCCATGTACGACCGAGTAGAGGTTGTGCGCGGAGCCAACGGCCTGATGACCGGCTCAGGCGACCCGTCAGCCTCACTGAACCTGGCCCGCAAGCGCGCCAGCAGCCGCGATCTGACCGGCTCGGTTGAGCTGAGCGCCGGCACCTGGGATACCTACAGCACCCTCGGCGATGTCTCCTTTGCGCTGAATGACGCTGGCACGGTGCGTGGCCGCCTCGTTGGGGAGTATCAGGATGGCGACAGCTGGATCGACATGCATGCCAACCAGACCGAGACCCTGTACGGCACCATGGATGTCGACCTGAGCGAGGAAACCACGCTGTGGTTTGGCCTTAGCCGCCAGGAAAACACCTCCGACTCGCCCATGTGGGGCGCGCTGCCGATCTGGTATGCCGACGGCTCGCGCACCGACTGGAGTCGCTCCAAGACCACCTCCGCCGACTGGAGCAAGTGGGACACCAGCTACGACACCTACTTCGTCAATCTTGATCACGAGCTGGGCAACGGCTGGCAGCTCAACTTGAGCTACAACCGCGGCGAGCGCGAGGCTGACTCCTACCTGCTCTATCTGTATGGAAATCCCGGCCGCAACGGCAGCTCGCCAATGAGCGCCATGGCCGGCTCCTACAACGTCAACACCGTTCAAGACGATTACAGCGTGCGCTTCAGCGGCCCTGTCTCCCTGTTCAACCGCGACCATGAAGTGGCTTTCGGCTACATCTACAGCAAGCAGGACTTCGACGCCGACTCACGGGCAGTACTGGCCGGCTCACCCACCGTACCCGACTTTGATGCCTACGACGGCGATCACCCGGCACCGACCTGGTCCGGCCTGACGCCTTACGGCTCCGGCGAGACTATCCAAAAGGGCTACTACGGGGTCACCCGCCTGAACCTCACCGATGACCTCAAGGTGATTCTCGGTGCACGCGTCAGCGATTACGAGAAAACCGAGTTCGACTACCTCCGCGATACCCTCTCGACACTGGATGTGCACGGTGAAGTCACACCTTATGCCGGTATCATCTACGACCTGAGCAACACCCTGTCGGCCTATGCCAGCTATACCGATGTATTCCAGCCCCAGTCAGAGAAGAACGCTAGCAACCAGCAGCTGCAGCCGATCGTCGGCGAAAGCTACGAAATGGGCCTGAAGGGCGAGTTCTACGACGGCGCGCTGAATGCCTCTGCCGCCATCTTCCAGATCAAGCAGGACAACCTGGGCTCAAACACCGGCGTGCGCATTGACCCGGCAGAACCGGCACTGGGCTTTGCCTACGTCGAGAGCGAGGCCGTCAGCAAGGGCTTCGAGCTGGAAGTATCCGGCGAGATCATGCCCGGCTGGAATCTGAGCGCCGGCTACACCCAGTTTGAGGTGGAAGACGGTAACGGCGACGACACCAACACCCTCTACCCGACCAAACTGCTGCGCACCTTCACCACCTACCGCTTTGCCGGCGACTGGAGCCGCTTGACCATTGGCGGCGGTGTGAATTGGCAAGACAGCATCTACACCTACGCAACCAACCCGTCCAACCAACAGGAGAAGATCCAGCAGGACGCCTACGCGCTGGTCAACCTGATGGCCCGCTACGACATCACCGACAACCTGTCGGCGCAGATCAACGCCAACAACGTCACGGATGAAAAATACTTCGACATCTTCGACGCGTACGGCGCACTGACCTATGGCGCACCGCGTAGCGTGACAGCAACGGCCAAATACCGTTTCTGAGCCCTTTGGCCCCTGTCGCCTGCCCATCACGGGCGGCGGGGGTTACACCTAACATGAGTACACCTCATCAACATCTGAATAAACATCAATTTTAACAATTCACCCACCACCCTAGCATGCCCCTGTACCCACTCACCGACAGAGGCAGCACATGGCACGTATCCACAACCTGGGGTTCCCCCGCATCGGCGCTCGCCGAGAACTGAAATTCGCTCTTGAGTCCTACTGGAAAGGCCAGTCATCCCGCGAGGAGCTGACAGCGACCGCAGCCGCCCTGCGCCAGCGTCATTGGGCCCAGCAGGCCGGGCTGGACCTGGTACCGGTGGGCGACTTTTCCTTCTACGATCAGGTCCTGGACATGAGCTTTACCCTGGGCAACCTGCCCGAGCGGGTACGCGACTTCCGTGGCGATGAGCTGGACAACTACTTCCGCGTGGCCCGTGGCCGCTCTGCTCAATCAGCCGAGGAGCACACCCAGTGCTGCGGCGGCGTTGCCGCCGGCGAGATGACCAAGTGGTTCGACACCAACTACCACTACATTGTCCCGGAGTTCACACAGGACACCGCCTTCACCCTGAACGCCTCTCGTCTGATCGAACAGCTGCGCGAGGCCAAGGCGCAGAATGTGGCCGCCAAACCGGTGATCATCGGTCCGCTCACCTATCTGGCGCTTGGTAAGGAAAAGGACGACAGCGACCGCTTTGATCTGCTCGCGCGCCTGCTGCCGGTTTATCTTGAGCTACTAAACGCGCTGGCTGCCGAAGGTGTGGAATGGGTACAAGTCGACGAGCCGATCCTGGTCACCGAATTGCCCAGCGGCCTGGATGCGGCCTTCGAGCAGGCCTACCACGCGCTGGCTGCCGTGCCAGTCAAACTCCTGCTGGCCACCTACTTCGGTCGCCTGCAGGAAAACCTGTCTCTGGTCACCCGCCTGCCGGTTGCCGGCGTGCACCTGGACGCGGTTAACGCAGCCGACGAGGTTGCAGCGCTGGCCGCGCAACTACCACAGGACAGCGTGCTGTCCCTTGGCGTGATCAACGGCCGCAATATCTGGAAGACCGACCTGAACGCCACGCTGCAATGGCTGACGCCGCTTGCAACAGCGCGGGGAGAACGCCTGTGGGTTGCCCCCTCCTGCTCCTTGCTGCACGTGCCAGTGGACCTGGCCAGCGAACAGACGCTGGACACGGAAATCGCCAGCTGGCTGGCCTTTGCCCTGCAAAAGCTGGACGAGTTGCGCATTCTTGGCGCAGCGCTGAATCAGGGCCGCAACAGCGGGGCCAGAGAGCTTGCTGACAATCAGGCCGCCATAGACAGTCGCCGCCAGTCGCCGCGCGTCACCAACCCGGCCGTACAGGCCGCGGTAGCCACAATCACCAGCAGCCTGGGCCAGCGCCGCAGCCCCTACGCCGAGCGCGCGGCCAGACAGTCTGCCCTGCTCAAGCTGCCGCTGTTTCCGACCACCACCATCGGCTCCTTTCCGCAGACCGCCGACATCCGCCAGGCACGCCGTCAATTCAAGTCAGGCGAGCTGGATCAGGCCAGCTACACGCAGGCCATGCAGGCCGAGATTGCCCACTGCGTACGCGAGCAGGAGGCCCTGAGGCTAGACGTGCTGGTGCACGGCGAGCCCGAGCGCAACGACATGGTCGAGTACTTTGGTGAACAGCTCGACGGCTATGCCTTCAGCCAGTTCGGCTGGGTGCAGTCCTACGGCTCGCGCTGCGTCAAACCGCCGATTCTGTTTGGTGACATCAGCCGTCCACAGCCGATGACCGTTGCCTGGTCCACCTATGCCCAGTCACTGACCGACAAGCCGATGAAGGGCATGCTGACCGGCCCGGTGACTATCCTCAACTGGTCCTTCGTGCGTGACGACCAGCCGCGTTCGGCCAGCTGTCTGCAACTGGCGCTGGCGATTCGGCAAGAGGTACAAGATCTGGAAAAGGCCGGCGTGCGCATTATTCAGATCGACGAAGCCGCTCTGCGCGAGGGCCTGCCGCTGCGCCGTGCGCAATGGCAGACGTATCTGGACTGGGCTGTGGAGTCGTTTCGTATCAGCGCCAACGGCGTCGCCGATGAAACCCAGATTCATACCCACATGTGCTATTCGGAGTTCAACGACATCATCGAGTCGATCGCCGCCATGGATGCCGACGTGATCACCATCGAAACGTCGCGCTCGGACATGGAGCTGCTGGATGCCTTCAAGCACTTCGAGTATCCGAACGAGATCGGCCCCGGCGTGTACGACATTCATTCGCCGAACATTCCGACGCAGGAGTACATGGTCAAGCTGATGCAGCTGGCTGCCGAACGTGTACCGGCGCAGCGCCTCTGGGTCAACCCGGACTGTGGCCTAAAAACCCGCCAATGGGCTGAAGTAAGGCCAGCGCTGGCCAACATGGTGGCAGCCGCTCGGGCACTACGCGCCACACTGTGAGTCCAAGCAAGGCCGGGACAGCAATGTGCCGGCCTTGCTTGATAATGATAACGACTTGCATTAACGTCAGTGCGCACACAGACACCACAGACCGGGCGGCGGCTTTTCCACACTCCTGCACCACGCTGCCCCCCAGACCCAGGAGCGCAGCAGCATGAGCAAAACCCGTATCGAAAAAGACAGCATGGGCGAACTGGCAGTACCGGCAGAGGCGCTCTATGCCGCGCAGACCCAGCGCGCCGTCGATAACTTTCCGGTCAGTGGGCAGCCTATGCCGGCGCCCTTCATCCGCGCCCTGCTGCTGGCCAAACGCGCCGCTGCTACCGCCAACAGCGAGCTGGAGCAGATCCCTTCAGAGCTGGCCGAGGCCATTTTCGGCGCCGTAGATGAGCTCCTGGCCACCGACTTCATGCCGCATTTTCCGGTCGATGTCTTTCAGACCGGCTCCGGCACCAGCTCCAACATGAATGCCAACGAAGTCCTCGCCACCCTGGCCGCACGCCGTTACGGCCAGCCGGTCAGCGCCAATGACCACATCAACTGCGGCCAGAGCAGCAACGACATCATCCCATCCAGCATCCACATCAGCGCCGCCATGGAGCTGGCCGAGCAATTGCTACCGGCGCTGGAGCATCTAGTCAGCGTCACCCGCAGCAAGGCCGCCAGCGTCGACCAGTACGTCAAAACCGGCCGCACCCACCTGATGGACGCCATGCCGGTGCGCATGAGCCAGAGCCTGAACACCTGGGCAGACCAGATCGAGCAGAACATCCACAACCTGCGCCAGCTGCAACCCAGCCTGCAGAGCCTGGCCCAGGGCGGCACTGCCGTGGGTACCGGTATCAACGCCCACCCCGACTTTGCCGCGCGCTTCAATCAGGCATTGAGCAAGCACACCGGCCTGACCTTTACGCCGGCAAAGAATTTCTTCACCCATATCGGCTCGCAGGATATTGCCGTGGCGCTGTCAGGCCAGTTGAAGACCACGGCGGTCAGCCTGACCAAGATCGCCAACGACCTGCGCTGGATGAACTCCGGCCCGCTGGCCGGTCTGGGCGAGATTGAACTGCAGGCGCTGCAACCGGGCTCATCGATCATGCCCGGCAAGGTCAACCCGGTGATTCCGGAAGCCGCCGCCATGGTTGCCGCTCAGGTGATTGGCAACGACGCCACCATCACCATCGCCGGGCAGTCCGGCAACTTTGAGCTCAACGTCATGCTGCCGCTGATCGCACGCAATCTGCTGGAAAGCATCAGTCTGTTGAGCAATGTCAGCCGCCTGCTGGCCGACAAGGCCATCGCCACCTTTACCGTACGCGAAGACCAGCTGACCCAGGCACTGGCCCGCAACCCGATTCTGGTCACCGCCCTGAACCCGGTTATCGGTTACCTGAAAGCCGCCGAGATTGCCAAGCTGGCCTACAAAGAAGGCCGGCCGATTGTCGAGGTGGCCGCCGAACATACCGACCTCAGCCGCGACGAGCTGGAGCGCCTGCTCAACCCCGCCAAACTGACCCACGGCGGTATCGAGTAAGCAGCAGCCTGCCAAACGCAGCGCCGCAGGCTTTACTCCTGCGGCCTGCTGGCGGCATCCCCGACATCGTCACCCACCGCCCAGCCGCCGCCAATGCTGGCGGCCAGCTGCGCGGCGGCGGCCAGTTGCGCGCTGGTCACGCTGACCTGACCGCGCTTGGCATTGAGCGTGGTGTTCTGCGCGATAGCGACTTCAAGATAGGACACCAGACCGGACTGATAGCGGTTGGTGATCACCCGCTCGTTCTCTTCCGCTAGGCTGACCAGCTTGTCCTGCTGCACCGCCTTCTCGCGCAGGATGGCGGTGGTGGCCAGGGCATTTTCCACCTCGGTCAGACCTTCCAGCACGGTTTGCCGGTAGGCCGCGACCTGCTCGTCGTAGCGGGCGTAGGCAGCATCCCGCGCGGCATCACGGGCGCCGCCGTCAAACAGGGTTTGCGCCAGGCTCGGGCCGACCGACCAGAAGCGCACCGGCGCATTCCACAGGTCACTCACCGACTCGCCACTGACGCCAGCACTGGCGCCCAGACTGATGGTCGGCAACCAGGCGGTGATGGCCACACCGATATCAGCGTTGGCGGCGGCCACACCGCGCTCGGCCGCCACGACATCCGGGCGGCGGGCGATCAGCTCGCTGGGCAACTGTGAGGGGATCGGCGGCACCGCAGGCAGGGCATCGACGATGTCCTGCTCAAAGGCAGAGGGCGCGCGGCCGAGCAATGCGGCCAGGGTATTCTCCTCCACCGCGCGCTCGTTCTGCAGGTCATACAGGTCGCTGCGTAGCGACTGCAGCTGGGTTTCGGCCTGAATTACATCGGCGCGCGAGACAATGCCGGCGTCGTACTGGTTGCGCGTCAGCTGGGTCGAGCGCGCCGACGACTCCAGCGTCTGCTGCAGAATGCGCTGCTGTACATCCAGCGCGCGCAAGTTGATGAAGCTGTTGACCACCGCCAGCTGGATCGACAGCCGCGCGGCCGCCAGATCAGCGGCGCTGGCATCCAGCGCGGCGGTGTCGGATTCCACCTGCCGCCGCACCCGCCCCCACACATCCAGCTCCCAGCTGATGCCCAGCTGCGCGCGACTGCTATCGGTATTGGCGCTGTCACTGCCGCCGCTGCGGCTGGCGTCCAGCGCCGCGCTCAGGGTGGGCAGATAGTCGGCGCTGCTGAGGCGGCGCTGGGCCAGAGCAGCGCGATAGCGCGCAGCGGCCTGGGCCAGGGTCAGGTTGTTGGCGTTCGCCTCAACCACCAGCGCGCTCAGCTCGGCATCGGCAAAGGCCTCCCACCAGGCACCGCTCTGGGCCCAGGCCTGGGACGGCATAGGCTGCCAGCCCTGATCGTATTTGAGTACCAGCGGCTGGGCGATGGGCGGTTGGCGATAATCCGGCCCCATAGTGCAGCCGCCTCCCAGGGCGGCGGCGAGCAGGACAGCGGAGGTTAACAGCGAAGGCTTCATGGGCAGCAACCGGACGTCAGACAGAGGATTCGGAGGGTTCGGGCGCGGCGCGGCGACGCAGCACGCGCTGGCGCAGGTTTTCCAGATACAGGTACACCGCAGGTGTGGTGTACAGAGTCAGCAACTGACTCAGGGCCAGACCACCAAAGATGGTCATGCCCAGCGGACGACGCATCTCGGCGCCCTCACCAAAACCCAGGATCAGCGGCACCGCGCCAAGCATGCCGGCCAGGTTGGTCATCAGGATCGGGCGCAGACGCAGCAGCGCCGCGCGTTCAATAGCCTGGCGCGGGGCCATACCGTCGCGACGCTGCAGCTCCAGGGCAAAGTCGATCATCATGATGGCGTTCTTCATCACGATGCCGATCAGCAGAAACAGCCCGAGCATCGCAATCAGGCTGAGATTCTGGCCGCCAAACTTCAGCGCCAGCAGCGCGCCCAGCCCGGCCGGTGGCAGGGTCGACAGAATGGTCAACGGGTGCAACGTGCTCTCGTACAGCACGCCCAATACCAGGTACACCGCCAACAACACCACTACAAAAACCCAGGGGTCGAGCACGGTACTGAAGTCATTGGCCGAGGGCGGCGCCAGATGCACCGAGCTGGGCAGCATCACGTCGTTGAGAATCTGCTCGATGGCCTCGCGCGCCTGAATATCCGTCACCCCTTCGGCCAGAGCATAGCCAATACCAAGGGAAGCAAACTGACCTTCGTGGCGGATCCGATCCTCGGCCATCCCGTATTCCCAGGAAGCAAAGGTCGAGAACGGCACCCGCTGGCCATCGCTGGTCAGCGCCTCCAGCTGAGACAGCACGGCGGGGCTTTCGGTGTAACGCGGCGCCAGCTCCATCACCACCCGGTACTGGTTGAGCTCGTCGTACAGGGTAGCCACCTGGCGCTGCGAGAAGGAGTTGTTCAGCACCGAGGAGATGGTCTGCATATCCGAGCCCAGGCGCCGCGCCGCTTCGCGGTCGATATCCAGCACGACCTGACGCGTCTCATCGCCGTCCATCGAGTCCACGTCGGTCAGCAGCGGGCTCTGTTCCATCGCCTGTGCCACCGTACGCGACCACTGTTTCAGCGCCTCCAGCGAATCCGAGCGCAGCAGCACCTCGTACTCGCTACGGCGGAACGGCGGGCGGAAGAACAGGTCCTGCTCCACCATCAGAAACATCATGATGCCCGGAATCTGCGGCGCTCCCGCGCGCAGGCGCTCCACCACCTCCTGCGCCGAGGCATCGCGCTCGGACAGGGGTTTGAGCTTGATCGACAACTGCGTATTGGTCAGCCCCCGGTCGCCGCCGGAAGTGCCGGTCAGGTCCGCCACCGCCGGGTCCTGCAAGATGTATTGCCGGTAGGCCTCGATCTTTGGCTGCATGACCTGAAACGACAGGCCGTCATCGCCGCGCAAGAAGCCGTTGATCTGGCCGCTGTCCTGCTGCGGCAGTGACTCTTCCGGCAGGTTGGCCAGCAAATAACCACTGCTGCCAATGGCGCCCAGCAGCAGCACGATGGCCAGCGGGCGAAAACGCAGCAGCCAGCGCAGTGAACGGGCGTACCCATCCTGCAGGCTGGCAAACAGCGAGTCCTTGTTGTCCTGCTCGCTGGCGGCGTGCTGGCCGGGCTTGAGCCACATGGCACACAGCGCCGGGGTCAGTGTCAGCGACACCAGCAGGGAGATCAGCATGGCCGCCACCAGGGTGATGGAGAACTCCTGAAACAGCTGCTGAATCAAGCCGTCCAGAAACAGAATAGAGGCAAACACCACCGCTAGCGCCAGCGTCATGGCAATCAGCGTAAAGCGCAGCTCACGGGCGCTGCGGGCAGCGGCCTGCAACGGCGACAGGCCGTTGGCCATGTGCCGCTGCACGTTCTCCAGCACCACAATGGCATCGTCCACCACCAGCCCGGCCCCGACGATCAGCGCCATCAGCGACAGGTTGTTGAGCGAGAAGCCGCAGAGGTACATGACCACAAAGCTGCCGATCAGCGACACCGGAATGGCCGTCGAGGGGATCAGCGCCGCACGCAGGTTACCCAGGAACAGCCAGACCACAATGACCACCAGCAGCGCCGCGACCAGCAGGGAGATTTGCGCCTCGCGCAGGGTGGCGCGAATCACCGGTGAGCGGTCGCTGATGATGGTCAGCTCGGCGTCGGACGGAATCAGGTTGTACAGCTGCGGCAGGCGTTCGTGGATATTGGCCACGGTTTCCACGATGTTGGCGCCGCTCTGCCGGCTGACGCTGAGAATCACCGCAGCGCGGTCGTTATGGAAACCGGCGCTGTAGCGGTTCTCCACCGAGTCGGTGACCTGGGCGACATCACCCAGACGCACGGCGGCGCCGTCCTGGTAGCGCACGATCAGGTTGCGATAAGCCACTGCGGTGCGCAGCGCCTCGCTGGTCTGCACCTGCCAGCGGTGGCTGCCCTCCTCGATCACGCCCATCGGCCGCAGCGCATTGCTGCTGGAAATGACACTGCGCACCTCGTCCAGCGAGATGCCATAGTGCATCAGCGCAGCCGCATCCAGTTGCACCCGCACAGCCGGCAGGGACGCACCGCCTACACTCACCTCGCCAACACCGGAAATCTGCGCGATTTTCTGTGCCAGAATGGTCGAGCCAATGTCGTACAACTCGCTGGGCGACAGGTTGGGAGAACTCAGCGCCAGCCCCATGATCGGCGCCTGCGAGGGGTCGATCTTGTGGTATTCGGGGTTGCCCGGCATGCCTGCCGGCAGGTCGCCACGCACCGCGTTGATCGCCGCCTGCACCTCGCGCGCCGCTTCATTGAGATCGCGGTCCAGCTCAAAGGCGAGCGCCACCTGGGTCGAGCCCTGGTTGGATGATGAGGAAATCTCGGTGACGCCGGAAATAGCCCCCAGCGCGCGCTCCAGCGGCGTGGCAACAGTGGTTGCCATGCTTTCCGGGCTGGCACCCGGCAGGCTGGCGGTCACCACGATCATCGGCACCTCAACCTGTGGCAGCGGCGCTACCGGCAGCAACCGCCAGCACAGCAAACCCACCAGCACCAGTGCCAGCGCCAGCAGCGACAGGCCAACCGGGCGCTGCAGCATGCCTGCCTCGCTACTCACAGCGCGCTCTCTGGCGTCGGCGCAGGCTCGGGCGTGCGCTGACGGGTCAGACGATCAAAGAACAGGTACACCACCGGCGTGGTGAACAGCGTCAGCACCTGACTGACCAGCAAGCCGCCGACCATCACCACACCGAGCGGCTGGCGCAGCTCGGCGCCCGAGCCGCTGGCCAGCATCAACGGCAGCGCGCCAAACAGCGCCGCCAGCGTGGTCATCAGGATCGGCCGGAAACGCAGCAGCGCCGCGCGGTGAATCGCCTCGCGCGGGCTCATGCCCTGATTGCGCTGTGCCTCCAGGGCAAAGTCGACCATCATGATGCCGTTCTTCTTCACCAGACCGATCAGCAGCACGATGCCCACGACCGAGATCATGTCCAGCGCGCGGCCGGTCAGCAGCAGCGCCAGCAAGGCGCCAACCGTGGCCGAAGGCAGCGTCGAGAGAATGGTTACCGGGTGAATGGTGCTCTCATAGAGCACGCCGAGCACGATGTACATGGTCAGCACTGCGGCCAGAATCAGCCACAGAGTGTTGCTCAGCGATGCGCGGAAGGCTTCGGCGGCGCCCTGAAAGCGCAACTCCACGCTGACCGGCAGCGCCAACTCCTGCTGCACCGCCTCGATCGCCTCGACCGCTTGGCCCAGTGACGCACCGGGCGCCAGATTGAAAGACACGGTAGTGGCCGGGAACTGCCCCTGATGATTGATCAGCAGCGCCGCACTACGCTGGTGAACCTGCGCAACGCTGGCCAGCGGAACCGAGCTGCCGTCAGCGCTGGTAACGTGCAGATTGCGCAGGCTGTCCGGTGTGCCGGCAAACTGCGGGTCCACCTCCATGATCACGCGGTACTGGTTGGCCTGGGTAAACAGGGTCGCGATCTGCCGCTGACCAAAGGCGTTATACAGCGTGTTGGCCACGTCGGTGACATTCAGGCCCAGCCGCGCAGCGGCGTCGCGGTCGATTTCCACATAGGCTTCCAGGCCCTGCTGCTGCAGATCGGAGGCCACGTCCTGCAGTTCCGGGCGCGCGTTCAGGGCATCGACCATCACCGGCACCCACTCACGCAGCTCGTCACTGTCCAGGCTGGTCAGGCTGAACTGGTACTGGGTGCGGCTGACCCGGTCTTCGATCGTCAGCTCCTGCACCGGCTGGAACCAGGCGGTGATGCCCGGCACCTCGGCGGCGCGTTCACGCAGCCGATTCATCACGGTAAACAGACTCTCGTCGCGCTCGCTGTGCGGCGGCAGGTTGATCAGCAAGCGGCCGCTGTTGAGCGTGACGTTGCTGCCATCCACACCGATAAAGGACGACAGATTCTCGATGGCCGGGTCTTCCAATAACGCAACGGCGAGATTGCGCTGACGCTCGGCCATAGCGCTGAAGGAGATGTCCTGCGGCGCCTCGGTAATCACCTGGATGACGTTGCTGTCCTGCACCGGGAAGAAGTCCTTGTCCACCGCCAGATACAGCAGCCCGGTCAACGCGATAGTGCCCAGCATCACCAGCAACGTGGCGCGCTGACGCTCCAGCACCCAGTCCAGCGCACGACCGTAGCGCTCGATGACGCCATGCATAAAGCCGCCGGCGTCCTCTTGCGGCGGGGTGTGCAGCATGCGCGCGCACATCATGGGCGTCAGCGTCAGCGATACCACCAGCGAGATGACAATGGCCACCGCCAGGGTGATGGCGAACTCGTGGAACAGGCGGCCAACCACATCCGGCATGAACAGCAGCGGAATCAATACCGCTACCAGCGAGAATGTCAGCGACATCAGGGTAAAGCCAATCTCACCCGCGCCGGCCAACGCCGCCTGCATCGGCGACTTGCCCATCTCCCGGTGCCGCGCCACGTTCTCCAGCATGACGATGGCGTCATCCACCACAAAGCCGGTGGCGATGGTCAGCGCCATCAGCGTCAGGTTGTTGACCGAGAAGTCCATCAGGTACATGAAGGCGAAGGTGCCCACCAGCGACAGTGGTACCGCCACGCTGGGGATAATGGTGGCCGAGGGGCTGCGCAAAAACGCAAAGGTCACCAGCACCACCAGGCCAATGGCAAACAGCAATTCTTTCTGG
The DNA here is from genome assembly GCF_900114765.1 of Halopseudomonas pachastrellae. Lineage (GTDB taxonomy): Bacteria > Pseudomonadota > Gammaproteobacteria > Pseudomonadales > Pseudomonadaceae > Halopseudomonas > Halopseudomonas pachastrellae. The sequence goes on along the minus strand of NZ_FOUD01000005.1, from coordinate 176,166 downwards.
GTATCGCTGACCGAGGCACGAATACTGTGGGTGCGGTCGGTCAGCACCGCGACATCGACCGCCGCCGGCAGGGTCGAGGTTAGCTGCGGCAGCAACTCACGCACACTGTCAGTAACATCGATCACATTGGCCCCGGGCTGGCGCTGCACGTTCAGCAGCACTGCCGGCTGGCTATTGGCCCAGGCGGCCAGAAAACGGTCCTCGGCGCCATCGACAATGGTCGCCACATCGCCCAGGCGCAGCGGCGCACCGTCTTGCCAGGTGATGATCAGCTTGCGGTAATCCTCTACCGAGCGAATCTGGTCGTTGGCATCGAGCATGGTCGAGCGGGTCGGGCCGTCAAAGCTGCCCTTGGGCTGATTGACGTTGGTCGCGGCAATGCTCTGACGCACGCTGTCCAGGCTCAGGCCGTAAGCCGTCAGCGCGTTGGGGTTGACCAGCACACGCAGCGCCGGGCGCTGCCCGCCAGCCAGGCTGACCATACCCACACCGGACAGCTGCGCCAGCTTCTGCGCCATGCGGGTGTCGACCAGGTCATGCACTTCCGGCAGCGGCAGGCTGTCGGAGGTAATCGCCAAGGTCAGGATGGGCGCATCGGCCGGGTTGACCTTGCGGTAGATCGGCGGCGTGGGCAGGTCGCTCGGCAGCAGGCTGTCTGCCGTGTTCATGGCCGCCTGCACTTCCTGCTCGGCCACGCCCAGGTCTTCGTCCAGATCAAACTGCAGGGTGATGACCGACGCACCACCGGAACTGGTCGATGACATCTGCTTGAGCCCCGGGATCTGCCCCAGGTGACGCTCCAGCGGCGCGGTAATGGTCCGCGCGGTAATTTCCGGGCTGGCCCCCGGCTGAAAGGTAAAGACCTGAATGATCGGATAGTCGACCTGCGGCAACGCGGCAACCGGCAGCAGGCGCCATGCCAGCAGGCCGGCGGCCATAAAGGCCAGCATCAGCAGCGAGGTAGCGACCGGGCGAAGAATAAAAGGCGTAGACAGGCTCTTCATGCCGGCGTGCTCAGTTGGCCGGTCGCGGACCGCGACGCTCACCGTTACCCGGACGCTGCGCAGTCTCGGTTGCCGGCGGCGCAGCAGCCACCTCACCCTCGGCGTCGGGTATCACTACCTCCTTGCCGTCGCGCAGGCGATCAAGCCCTTCCAGCACCACCTGCTCGCCAGCCTGCAAGCCGCTGGTCACGGCCACTCGGCCGTCAGCGCTGGCACCCAGGGTTACCTCACGCACATAGGCCTTGCTGTCTTCCACCACGTAGACATAGGTGCGGCTGTTGCCGAACTGCACGGCGTCGGAGGCGATGGTGACCACGTCGCGCAGGGTGCTCAGGCGCAGACGCACATTGACGAACTGGTTGGGGAACAGCGCCTCATCCTCATTGGCAAACTGGCCGCGCACCCGCAGCGTGCCGGTCGCGGTGTCGATCTGGTTATCCAGGGTGGTCAGGTTGCCGGTGGCAATCACCTGCTGATCATTGCGGTCCAGCACTTCAACCTTGAGCGGCTCCTCGCCCCGGAACGAGCTGCGCAACGCCGGCACATCCACTTCTGGTACGGTGAAGTTGACGGCAATCGGTTGCATCTGGGTAATGCTGACAATGCCCTCGGCCTCGCTGCCGGTCACCAGGTTACCCTGGTCGACCTTGCGCAGCCCCAGGCGCCCGGACAGCGGCGCGGTAATGCGCGTCCAGGACAGTTGCAGGCGGGCGTCATCAACGGCGGCCTGATTGGCCCGCACCGTGCCCAGCAGCTCGTTGACCATGGCGCGCTGGTCACTCAACTGCTGGCGGGCGATGGAGTCCTGCTCCCACAGGGTCTCGTACAGGGCCAGGTCTGCTCGGGCGTTTTCCAGCGTGGCGCGGCTCTGCTGCAGTTGCCCCTCGGCCTGCTCCAGCTGCGCCTTGTAGGGCAACGGGTCCACCTCGGCCAGCAGGTCGCCCTGCTCCACCGCGCTGCCCTCTTCAAACACCACCCGCTCGAGCACACCGTTGACGCGGCTCTGCACGATCACGGTATTGAGCGGTGTCACCGTGCCAATGGACTTGATCTGCACATCCAGCTCACTGCGCTGGGCCGGCTCCACGCGTACCACCGCAGGCGCGCCAAAAGCCATGCGATGGGACATGGGCGCAGGCGCGGCAGAACCGGAAAACTGGTACCAGGCAAAAACCAGGGCGGCAACGATGGCGGCAAGCAGCAGTAACCACTTAACCCGCGTGCGGGAGAACAGAGCAGAAGAAGACATAAAGGTCAGGGTCCGGGAATAGCTTTTGGCAACTAACGGCAGACTCTAGGCAATATGCCTTGCCAGCCCTAGTGAATTTACACACTTTTACCTAATGCGAAGGCGACCTGACAAAGCCGCCTTCCAAGGTTCCATCCCGGACAGAACGCCCTCTCCGGGCGCAGGAGGCGCGTCGTTAACCGACGCGCAAAAATGCAGGACAAACCACACGCAACAGCGCGGGTCGATAACTCAGCATCATGGCCGTGGCGACCGCCGCCACCGGCAACAAGGTAAACCAGACCAGTACCGCCATCGACGGGTGGTCAGCCTGAAAACAGCACAATACCGACACCACCAGCGCCAGCCAGCCCAGCACACGCAAATAACCCGGCGCCGTCTCGCCACCGGCAAACACCTGACGCCAGTGCGCAGGCAACGACAGTGCCAGCCAGCTGGTCGCCAGCCACATACTGGCCGCCGCAGCCAGCAGCCAAACGCCGGCGTTACTCATACGCCACCCCACCAATCCGACTGGTCGACTTGACTTCTAGGGTGCGCGCCAGGCGTCGGGCCGTCAGCACGGACACCAGCGCGCAGGCCAGCAGGCTCAGATCTACGCCGGCAACGGCCCAGTAGGGGTCCAGCAACATGGTTTTCAGCAGGTGATCCCCCGTGGTGATCCAGTTCAGCAGCACCGCTGCAACGCAGGCCAGCGCCAGCGCCCAGCACTGCTCGCGCCAGGCCGGGTTGGCCCGCGCCTGGGCAACCGGTGCGCTGCGCCAGAGCGCGTGCAGCAGGCTGAGCAGCCACACACCCCAGAAGGTCCACTTCTCCCATTCGCCCCGCCCCGGCATCGCCTCAGGCAACAAGCGGTTGGCCACCAGCATGGCGACCGCCGCCAGCACCATGCCGGTCACCGTGGTCACGGCCATGGCATCGACCAGCCGGCAGCCCTGCAACCCGCGTCTGGCGTGCTCCTGCTTGCGCTTTTCGACAAAAAACACAAAGCCGGTAGCAATACAGATACAGCCCAGCAAGCCGCCAGCCACGTACAGCCAGCGCAGGGTCCAGTGTTCAAAATGCTGCAGATGCAGGCCGGTGAGAAACTCATTTAACGCGCCCACCGGGTCACTCGGCGGCTCTTCGCGCAGCACCTCACCGGTGCTCGCCTTGAAGTGAATCCCCTCGCCCACCAGCGCAACGCGATCACTGCCGGCGCGGTAAATACTGACGTAGCCGTTGGCATCGCCCAGGTGCTCGATCATCAGCAGACCAACCTCGCCGGCCATGTCGCGCTCGGCCCAGATACGCTTGGCCTCGGCAACCATGGCATCGACCGACGCCAGCTCGGCAGGCACGCCCGCCTCGTCATGCGGCAGGCCGGTGTGCTCGGCCTCGATGACCTCGTGGCGGTCATGCAGCGGCTTGAGCAGGGTGCCGGAGACCGGGAAGTAATAGAACGCAGCAAAGATCACCAGACCGGTAAAGGCAAAGAAGAAGTGGAAAGGCAGCGCCACCACACCGGTCATGTTGTGCAGGTCGAGTGCACTGCGCTGAGTGCGCTTGTGCGGCCGGAAGGTAAAGAATTCCTTGAAGACCTTGCGATGCATGATTACCCCGGTGACCAACGCTACCAGCATGATCAAGGCCGCCAGCCCGACAACAAAGGTACCGATGTTCTTCCAGTGCAGCTGCAGGCTGTAATGCATCGGGTAGAACCAGTTGCTGCCGATTTTCAGCTGATCATCGGCCAGCGCCGCACCGGTACGCGGGTCGATGGTTGCCCAGCCGTGTACGTGCAGGTGATCGTCTTTGGGGTCAATCGGCTTATTGGGGATGTCAAACTCGGCGCCGATGCGCAGCACCGGGTCACGGTGGGTGGTGTAGGCAAACAAGCCGACCATGGGCATGGTCTCGGGCGCAAGGAGATCGCCAATGACCCGCTCGGCGGTCGCGGCCATATCCAGCGGGTGAGGCTTGAGATCGGCAAAGACCTGCTTGAGCAGGTTGTCGTAGGACGGCATCGGCTGCGGCTCGAAGCGCGTATCCGGGATCGCCCAGCGGTCAATCTCACGGTCAAACACCGAGAGCGCGCCAAAAAAGAAGGCGACCATCAGGACAAAGCCCGGCACCAGCCCGAACCAGGTGTGCACCCAGGCCATGGATTGACGAAAACTGTTCAGCATGGCGGTGCTCCTATCCGATGATTATGCGCTGCAGCTGCCAGGCAGCAGCCAGCATAAGCGCGCTGCCGACCGCCAGCACCAGCCAGACCCGGCGCACACTGGCCGCGGCAAAGGTCCAGAGAAACAGCCCCAGGTAGAGCAAAAAGGCCAGCATCATCATGGCCTGCTCGGCCGCGTGGTACTCCACCCCGGCGCCATTGAGCGCCGCAACGCCCAGCGCAACCGCCCCCCAGACGAAGGCATAGCAGCCAAAAATCGCCGCCAGAATACGCGCGACGATGGCGCCACGAGACGCGCTGACCATCATGAATTGTGCTCCGCCAAAGGACCTGTCATGTCATTCACCTGCAGCCCGCCCGGTGCAGTTGCCGGGCGGTGATAGAAAGAAAAAACGCACCGGCCAGCCCATCACAGGGAAATGACTCACGCGCGCAGCCGAAAATGATAGGAATTATCATTTCACTATGCAAGCGATCTCCGCTCGGCGGTGAGCTTCGCAATCGCGGACAGCCACCGGGGTGGCAACTGCAAACGCAATAAAAGCGGCCGGAGTGGGCGCTTTTATTGAGATATCAGACAGCAAGATATCCGTCAGGCTCAGCGTCGGGATCAGATATCCCACACCAGATTGACGGCAAAGTTGCGGCCCGGCTGGGTCAGGCGGTCGAGGTTGGCGGGGCTGGTGACGGTGGCTTCGCCGACGCTGTCGTAGCCGCGCACGTCATCCCACAGCCAGTATTTTTTATCGGTGAGGTTGAACAGCCCGGCGTTGACTACCAGATCATCCGTCACCTGGTAATAGGCGGTCAGGTCAAGCAGGCCAAAACCGGGGCTGGCGAACTGGCTGGTGGTGCCGTCGGGGATGTTCAGGCTGGATTCGTCGATGCGCGTCTTGCGCTTGACCAGCGTCCAGGTCAATTCACCGCCGTAGCGCGCTTGCTCATACCCCAGGCTGAACACGCCGGTCAGTGGGTTGACGCTGTTCAGCGGTGCACCGTTGTCATCGTTACGGCCACGGGCGTAGGCAATCGAGCCCTGCGCATACAGGCCGGGCGCGGCGCCAAAGTGCTCCAGATTCAAACGCCCCTTGGCCTCCACACCGCGAATGCTGGCATGGGCAATGTTGCGCGTCTGGAAGGTGTCGCTGGTGTAGCCGGGCGTGAGCGCGTTTTCGTCGATGAAGTCACGGTACTCGTTGTAGAACAGCGCCAGATCAAAGCTGCCGGCGTCAAAGTAGCCACGCAGACCGGTCTCTACACCGCGGCTTTTTTCCGGCTCCAGGTCAGGATTCGGCTCGACCGTGTAGCCTCCGGCCAGGTTTTCGAAGCGGCCGTACAAGGCTTTGGCGGTCGGCGTGCGGAAACCTTCGGCGTACTGACCGAACCAGGTGTAGCGGTCATCAAACTGGTAGGTCACGCCCAGCTTGGGCGATACCCGATGCCAGGTACGGTCGTCGTCGTTGTAGTCGGTCACGTCGCTGCTGCTGACGGTGGCCAGAAATTCGTCGGTCAGCTCGGGTGACAGACGGGTGTAGTCGTAGCGCAGCCCGGGCAGGAAGGTCCATTGGTTCCAGCGGATTTCGTCCTGCACAAACAGGCTGTAGACCTTAATGGTCGGGTCCGGGAAGTCGCTCTGCGGCGTCAGGGTATCCGAGGTGCTGCTGCTGATCGCGCCAACGGTGGGGCAACTGGCGCTGATGGCCTGCAGGCAGACGCCGTACCCGGTGCGCAGGCCGGTGCCTTCCTGGCGCTTAAGCGTGCCGCCGTAGGTCAGTAGATGCTCGGTGCTGCCGAGACTGAACGCTTTGTCCAGCTGCAGGTCGAGCATCCACTGGCGATCCTTGTAAGTGGTGTCGCGGTAGCGTTGCACGTCACGACTGACCGCGCCGGTGAAAAAGTTCTTCGGCACGTAGTGCTCAACGGTGCTCTGGTCGGTCTTGGCCAGCTGATAGTTGAGGCTCCAGTTGAAGTTGTCGGCCAGCAGGCTATCCAGCGCCAGCATGTGTGACAGGCTGTAGCGCTCACGGGTGATGGTGTCGTTGCCTTCACGTGATTCGTAGTAACCAAAGCCGCTACCGGCGTTGTACGGCCCGCCCACGGCGCTGAGCTGATTGGTATCGCGGTCGTCTTTGTAGTTCTCGTAGGTCAGCTGCAAGCGGCCGTTGTCGCTGTAGTCCCAGCCCACTTTGGCCAGCACGTTGGTGGTCTGCACGTCTTCCGGGTTGGCGGCCGTGCGATCCAGGCCGATGCCACCGGCGCTGCCATAGGACTCGGTTTCATGGCCGTTACGCTGGGACAGGTGCAGCAAGGCATCAAGATTGCCGGTACGCCCGGCAACGGTGCCGGAGGCCAGCCAGCTTTCATCTGCCGAGCTGTAACCGGTCTTGAGGCGCGCGCCGGTATCACGGCCGGGCTTGATGATGTCGTCGGCATCCAGGGTGAAATAGCTGACCGCGCCACCAATGGCGCTGCTGCCGTACAGGGCTGAGGCCGGGCCACGCAGGATCTCCACCCGCTTGACGATTTCAGGGTCAACATAGTTGCGCTGGGTGTTGGCGTAGGGGCCGTTGAAAAAGCTGTTGGGAATCTCTACGCCGTCTACCTGGGTCAGCACCCGATCACCATCGATGCCGCGAATGTTGTAGCCGGTAATGCCCGAACGCTGCCCGGTGCCGCCGACCGATACGCCCGGTTCGCCACGCACCAGTTGGCGAGTGGTATTGACCAGTTCACGATCCAGTTGCTCGCGCCCCAGAGAACTGACCGTGCTCGGTACCTCGTCGACCATGCGCTGGCTGCGCGTCGCGGTCACGGTAATGGCCTGCAGGTTGACCGCCCGCTCGCCAGACACCAGCACGACACTACGCTGGCCCGCACTGCGGTAGCCCACGCCGGTGCCGCGCAGCAGCTCGGTCAACGCCTGCTCGGGAGACAGTCGACCACTGACCGGCGCTGACTGCAGGTCTGCCGCCAGATCAGCCTGCAGTCCAACCTGCCAGCCACTGATATCGCTGAAGGCATTGAGCGCTGATACCAGCGGCTGGGCCGGAATCTCAAAACTGTAGCGCGCCTGGCTCTGCTGCAGATTGCTGGCAGGAGCGTCGGCGGCGAGCGCCTGAGGCACAGCGGCGCAGGAGATGGCCAAAGCCAGGAGTGAGAGGCTGGTGGTAGAGCGGGTTCGGGACAGGACGCGGCGAGGTTGAGCGGTCATCGAGAATCTCTTTGCAGGGTCGTGGAACGGCAAACAATGCGAATGGTTTGCATTACTCCCTGACGAGACGAACGACCTGTCGAGATTGCGTAAAAATAATTTGCCGTGTCTTGCAAGAGGGGGGCGCGCAGCCGGCCAGCAGCCACCGATCTCGGGCTCCGCCCGGCCGCCTCGGGGCGGGCCATGATCAGTTGAGAATCAGCAGCGCCGGATATTCATGCAGATTGGCCGAGGTCACCTGCGCCAGCGACCGCATTACGCTGACCGGATCACTGAGTCGATAGTTACCGGTCACCCGCATGCTGTCCAACGGACCACTGGCGTTGATGATCCAGCCCGGGTAATAGCGTCGCAGCTCGGTCAGCACCTCACCCAGCGGGCGGTCATCAAACACCAGACGGCCCTGCACCCAGGCCAGCTGGCTGGCGGCGTCGCCGCGCACACGGTTGCCGGCCCCCTGCTCATCAATGCGAATGCTGTCGCCAGCGCTCAGATGAATACGTGCACCGCTGTTGCGCGCGCGCACCTCGACCTGCCCGTGGGCAACACTGACCTCGGTGGTGTCATCCAGGTAGCGCACGGCAAAGGCGGTGCCCAGCACCGAAATCTGCACTGGCCCGGCGTTGACTTCAAAGGGCCGCGCGCTGTCACGTGCCACGTCAAAATAGGCCTCGCCGCGCAAGAGGTTTGCGGTGCGCTTGCGCCCGTCAATGTCACTGGAAAACGCACTGTCGGTATTGAGCACCACCTGCGAGCCGTCGGCCAGATCAAGGCTCTGCCGCTGGCCGACTGCCGTCACGTGATCGGCACGCCAGTCGAGCAGCACGTTGCTCTGCACCAGCACGCCCAGCGCCAGCAGCACCGAGGCCGCCATCGCCAGTGCGCCCGCCCAGCGTCGCCGGGGCGCAGGCGCGGTACGAGCCTCCAGTTGCGCCGCCGCATCCACCAGCGCCGACGACTGCCAGCAGGCACGGGCGTGCTCAAAGGCCGCCCGGTGCGCGGCCGACTCGGCCAGCCAGGCATCAAAGCGCGCCAGCGTCGCGGTGTCGGCATCTTCCAGCGCCAGCAGCCAGTCCAGCGCCTGGCTCTGCAGCGACTCGCCGTCGGCAGGGTGGGTAATGGGCTCGGTCATTGGCCGGCTCTCGTCATCACGGGTGTTCATTCTGGCTTATGGGGCGGATGAGCGAAAGTCGCTCATTGGGCAGGCGTCAGCCGCTCGATCAGCGTAACGCACAGGGCCATGATCAGTTTCAGCTCCTTTTGCACCGTGCTGGGTGATACCCCCAACTCGGCGGCGATGTCGCTTGCGCTCATGCCATGCAGGCGACTGAGCACGAATATCCGCTGCTGACGGCTACTCAGTTGGTCCAGCGCGCTGCCCAGGTGCTGCAGCAGGCGCGCGGCGTGCAGGCTGTCTTCACTGGAGGAAGCCGGTGCGGCCACCGCCTCGACCACCTCATTGGGCACGTCGTCGAGCATGGTGCGCGACTGCATGCGCTCACGACGCAGGTGGTCCAGCGCCAGGTTGCGGCCAGTCTGAAAGAGAAAGGGTTCAAGGTGATCAATCGGCTTGTCACGCACCGTGCGCGCCACCCGCAGATACGTCTCCTGCACCAGCTCCTCGGCAATGCTGGTGTTCTTGACGATTTTCAGCAAGGTGCGCAGCAGCGAAGTGCGCTGGCTGATAAAGACACTGTCTAGATTGGAACTGTTCACTGGCAAGCCCGGTTTGCCGACTTCACTTGCAAATGATAATTGCTTTTAATACTAGCCGCCAGAGGCTTGCAGGATTAACCGATATACCCGCAAACTGCGACTCATTCTCAATAAGTAACCAGCGCACCCTGCGCATGAGCCATTCCAGCGAGCCCCTTTCCAGCGTCTATCGCGACCACCACGGCTGGCTGCGCGCCTGTCTGCCCGCAATATCGGGAAACGCCTCAAAGATGCCGAACACCCGCTGGGAAAAGCGCACCGCAAACCAGGGGCCAGTACCCGGTTCATCTTCAACACAGGCGCGAATGTCGCGCAGCATCTGCAGTACTTCCTCCTCGCGCCCCGGTTTGGCCTCGATATGAATGTAAAAGGCTTTACGCCCTTCATCGCCCTGCTCTCCAATCTGCCGAACGCCAACATGGGGTCCTTCGGTCAGCGCTGGTGGTGCAGTTGGCCCGGGTACTGACGCGTCGATCATCTGGTTGTCATGCATAGGTCACCTCCTGTCGTGGAGATTCCACTCTAGCCATGGGCGCCTGCAGCAGATGCCCAAAGCACCGGCAAACATGCCTGATAATCCAGATGGCTTTACCCGAAACTCGGCGCCAGCGCAGAATGAGCGCATGAACAAAGCCCTCGTCGACGCCACCCGCCACTACTGTCAAAGGCACGCCAACAGCGGCCCACTGATCAGCACGCCGGTGCCGGGGCTGACTCTGCTGCGCAGAACCTCGCCGGCAGCAGTCGATCACGCAATCGTCCAGCCACTGCTGTGCCTGGTGCTGGAGGGCAGCAAAGAAGTCGACATTGATCAGCGAACCGAGCGCTACAACGCCGGCGACCTCATTCTGGTGGCACGCAATACGCCGACACTGAGACGCATCGCCGGCGCCAGCGTCGCGGCACCTTATATGTCCATCGCGCTGGACCTGAATATCGGCCTGCTGAGTGAGCTGATCAAGCTGCACGACAGTGCGCCAGTAAGCCCGCCGCAGGACACCCGCGCCCCGCTGCTCGATGCCATGCGTAGACTGATCAGCCTCCTCGATGATCCCACTTCACTGGCCGCGCTCGGCACCGGCCTGCTGCGCGAAATCCACCACTGGCTAAGGCCAACCCGAGCTAAGCGGCCACAATCGCCGCCGCCTGACGCCAAGCGCTCTAGAACAACGCCCTCAGGTTCTGCCAACCGGCACACAAAGTAGCCCGACTTTACCCAGCGGCAGGAACCACCACCCTGCGCTACGCCTCTAACCCGCCAGATGCAGATCCAGCACGCCCTGTTCAACGGGCGCCAGCCGACGGCACTTTTGGCCTGGATACGCAAATTCAACGCCTTGTGGAGAGCCAGCCCAGACCATGAACAGACGATACCTGCGGCAAGGTGCCGCCGCGCTTGCCGGCGCCATACTGCTGCCCACCTTCGCACTCGCCGCAAACGAGCCGCAGCCGTTCAGTTACGATGCCCTGGTAGAGCGCGCCCGAAGCATGGCCAACACCGCCTACCAGCCGCCCGCGCTGCCGGCACCCGAGGTCGTCCAGCAGATTGACTACGCGCGCCACGGCGAACTGGTATTTGATACCCAGCGCGCCCCCTTCTCCGGTCAGCCCGACACCGAGGCGAGCGAGGGCTACCCGCTGGTGTTCTTCCCGCTGGGCAAGTACGCACCCAAGGGCGTACACATGTTCATGGTCGATCAGGGCGAAGCCGTCGAGATACCTTACTCTGCCGACTTCTTTGATATGCCGGCAGACAACCCTGCACGCCAGCTGCCCGCCGACGCCGGCTTTGCCGGCTTTCGTCTGCAGGAGTGGCATACGGCTGAGGACTGGGTGAAACAGGATTGGGTGGCCTTTCAGGGCGCCTCCTACTTCCGCTCCATCGGTGCCGACGGGCAGTACGGCCAGTCCGCCCGCGGTATCGCGATTGACCCTGCCGTCGCCGGCAAGCCGGAAGAGTTTCCGGACTTCACCGAGTTTTATATCGAGCAGCAAGACGACGCCACGCCCGACACCCCGGTGATCGTCCACGCCCTGCTAGACGGCCCCAGCGTGACCGGCGCCTACCGCTTCAAGATGACCCGCGGCCTGGACCGCACCACGCCTGTGGTCATGGACGTAGAGGCGCGAATCTTCCTGCGTGAAGACGTCGACCGGCTCGGCCTACTGCCGCTGACCTCCATGTTCTGGTTTGGCGAATACGGCGCAGAGCGCCTCAAGGACTGGCGTCCGGAAGTACATGACTCCGACGGCCTGGCCATGTGGACCGGCTCGGGCGAGCGCCTATGGCGCCCGCTGAACAACCCGGACGCCACCCGCGTATCCGCCTTTGCCGATGAAAACCCCAAGGGCTTTGGCCTGATGCAGCGCGACCGCAACTTCGATCATTACCAGGACGGGGTCTTCTACGACCGCCGCCCCAGCGTGTGGGTGGAGCCGCTCAAACCGCTCGGCAAGGGCAGCGTGCAGTTGCTGGAAATCCCCACCGACGATGAAATCCACGACAACATCGGCGCGTTCTGGGTCCCGGACGGCAAGGCCAGCAAGGGCACCGAATATGACCTGCACTACCGCCTGCACTGGCAGAATCTGAGCCCGGTACCGGCCACCAACATCGCCCAGACCATCGCCACCCGCATCGGCCGCGGCGGCCAACCCGGTCACAAGCGCCCCGAAAACGTCTACAACTTCACCGTCGAATTCGACCGCCCCGAGGTCATGCAGCAGATCCCTTACGGCGTATTCCCCGAGGTCAAGGTCAGCACCAGTGCCGGCATAGTCAGCCGCACCTTCGCCCGCCCGGTACCCAACGGCAACGTCTGGCGCGCCAGCTTCGACCTGGAACTGGAACCCGATCAGGTCGCCGACCTGCGCATGTATATGGAATTGGAAGGCAAACCACTGACCGAAACCTGGCTGTATCAGTTCAAGCCTGAGTGGGCGATGGGCAAGGTTCAGTAAGTGCGCTTGCAAGCGCAAACAAAAAAGCCCGCACAATGCGTAATGCTGTTCACTTAAGCGTTTGCTTGCTGAAGGCCATTCTAAAATCCCGCTGCCGACCGCTCGGCAGCGGGATTTTTCATATTTCCCAGCCCATCCCAAAGGGACGCTGCTATTCCCAAGCTCAAAAAACATGCAATGGAAAACGCCGCACCCCTATTCGGAGTGCGGCGTTTCTATTAAGTGAACAGCATTACGCACAATGCGGGCTTTTTTCACTGCGACCAACGAGTGAGGATCACTCCCACTCAATCGTCGCCGGCGGCTTGCTCGAGACGTCGTAGGTGACGCGGGAGATGCCGTCGATTTCGTTGATGATGCGATTGGAGACCTTCTCCAGCAGCTCGTACGGCAGGTGCGCCCAGCGGGCGGTCATGAAGTCGATGGTTTCTACCGCACGCAGGGCAACCACCCAGGCGTAGCGACGGCCGTCACCGACCACGCCCACCGACTTGACCGGCTGGAACACCACGAACGCCTGACTGGTCTTGTGGTACCAGTCAAAGTTGTGCAGTTCCTGGATGAAGATGTGATCCGCCAGACGCAGCAGGTCGGCGTATTCCTTCTTCACTTCACCGAGGATACGCACACCCAGACCCGGGCCCGGGAACGGGTGACGGTAGACCATGTCGTAGGGCAGGCCCAGTTCCAGACCGATCTTGCGCACCTCGTCCTTGAACAATTCGCGCAGCGGCTCGACCAGTTCAAAGGCCATGTCTTCCGGCAGGCCGCCCACGTTGTGGTGCGACTTGATCACGTGGGCCTTGCCGGTCTTGGCACCGGCTGACTCGATCACGTCGGGGTAAATGGTGCCCTGGGCGAGGAATTTCACATCCTTGAGCTTGGTCGCCTCGGTATCGAACACCTCGATAAAGGTGCGGCCAATGACCTTGCGCTTCTCTTCCGGGTCGGAGACGCCAGCCAGGCGGCCGAGGAACAGGTCTTCGGCATCAGAACGGATAACTTTTACGCCCATGTTCTCGGCGAACATGGCCATAACCTGATCACCTTCCTGATGACGCAGCAGGCCATTATCGACAAAGACGCAGGTCAGCTGATCGCCAATGGCCTTATGCAGCAGCGCAGCAACCACCGAGGAGTCGACACCACCGGACAGCCCCAGCAGCACCTTGGAGTCACCTACCTGAGCGCGCACGGTTGCGATGGCATCTTCCACGATGTTGGCAGGGGTCCACAGCGCTTCACAGCCGCAGATCTCGAGCACAAAGCGCGACAGGATGCGACCGCCCTGCTTGGTGTGGGTCACCTCCGGGTGGAACTGCACGCCGTAGTAGCCGCGCGCATCGTCCGCCATGGCGGCAATCGGGCAGCTCGGGGTGCTGGCCAGCACGTGGAAGCCTTCAGGAATGGCGCTGACCTTGTCGCCGTGGCTCATCCAGACATCGAGCGCCAGCACGCCGTCAGCGTCAACGTGGTCTTCGATACCGTCGAGCAGGCGGGCCTTGCCGACCACATCCACGCGGGCATAGCCGAATTCGCGCAGGTTGGAGCCTTCGACCTTGCCGCCCAGTTGCTCGGCCATGGTCTGCATGCCGTAGCAGATGCCGAACAGCGGTACGTTCAGATCAAATACCGCCTGCGGTGCACGCGGGCTGTCAGCCGCGTGGACCGACTCCGGGCCACCGGCCAGGATGATGCCGCGCGGTGCAAAGGCGCTGATGTCCTCGGCACTCATGTCCCAGGGGTGGATCTCGCAGTAAACACCGATCTCACGCACCCGACGGGCGATGAGCTGGGTGTACTGGGAACCGAAGTCCAGAATCAGGATGCGGTGCGCATGGATATCTTGCAGGGACATGGAATTTCCTCAGAAAAAGTAAGCTACAAGCACCAAGCCTCAAGCTACAAGTACACGCCGTACTGCTTGCAGCTTGAGGCTCTCAGCTTGCCGCTGGCGGGTTGAGCTGCGCTCAACCTACCCGATAGTTCGGCGCTTCCTTGGTGATCTGTACGTCGTGGACGTGCGACTCACTCATGCCGGCACCAGTAATGCGAACAAACTCGGGCTGGGTACGCATCTCGTCGATGGAGCTGGAGCCGGTGTAACCCATGGAGGCACGCAGACCGCCCATCAACTGATGGATGATGGCAGCCAGTGCGCCCTTGTACGGCACGCGACCTTCGATCCCTTCCGGTACCAGTTTCTCGGCGCCAGCGCTGGAATCCTGGAAGTAACGGTCAGCCGAACCGCCGCCGGAGTTGGCCATGGCGCCCAGCGAGCCCATACCACGATAAGCCTTGTAGGAGCGCCCCTGGAACAGCTCGACTTCGCCCGGTGCTTCTTCAGTACCGGCAAACATGGAGCCCATCATCACAACGGATGCACCGGCGGCGATGGCCTTGGCCAGGTCACCGGAGAAGCGAATGCCGCCGTCAGCGATCAGCGGCACGCCGGTGCCTTCCAGCGCGGCAGCCACATCAGCGATAGCGGAGATTTGCGGTACGCCAACACCGGCAACGATACGGGTGGTGCAGATGGAGCCGGGGCCGATACCGACCTTGACCGCATCAGCGCCTGCCTCGGCCAGCGCCTTGGCGGCTGCACCGGTGGCGATGTTGCCGCCGATGACCTGAATGTCGGGGAAGTTTTGCTTGACCCAGCTAACGCGGTCGATCACGCCCTTAGAGTGACCGTGCGCAGTATCAACGATGATCACGTCAACACCAGCAGCGGCCAGCGCTTCAACGCGGGCCGGCGTCTCGGGGCCGGTGCCAACCGCGGCGCCAACCAGCAGGCGGCCTTGATCGTCTTTGGCGGCATTCGGGTAGGCGCGGGCTTTTTCGATGTCCTTGACGGTCATCATGCCCTGAAGACGGAAAGCGTCATCAACGATCAGCACTTTTTCGATGCGATGGATGTGCAGCAGCTGGCGTACTTCGGTAGCGGCAACACCTTCCTTGACGGTCACCAGCTTGTCTTTCGGCGTCATGACGTCGCTGATCAGCGCGTTCATGCGGGTTTCAAAGCGGATATCACGGGCGGTAACGATACCGACCAGGTCGCCGTTAGACAGCACCGGGACGCCGGAGATGTTGTTCTGGCTGGTCAGCTCGATCAGGTCGGCAACCGTGGCGCTGGCGTCGATGGTGATCGGGTCACGTACCACGCCAGACTCGAATTTCTTGACCTTGCGTACTTCGGCGGCCTGCTGCTCGACGGTCATGTTCTTGTGGATGATGCCCATGCCACCTTCCTGCGCCATGGCAATCGCCAGACGGGCTTCGGTGACCGTGTCCATAGCAGCGGACAGCAACGGGATGTTCAGTTCGATACGACGAGTCAGACGGGTCTTGAGACTCACGTCCTTGGGCAGGACCTCGGAGTATCCGGGCACCAGGAGAACGTCATCAAAGGTAAGTGCTTCTTGGCGAATACGCAGCATAGCAGGCTCCCGAGCGGGAAAAATGGAAGCGCGCCATTATACCTGTCAGCCCGGTTGCACTCAATTGGCTTGAGTACTCTAAATGCCAGAAAACGCAAGGCGTGGCGGCAAGGCGTTGAGCGCGCAGTCGCGGCTGTCTTTGCAAGGCCAAAAGCCGGCACGCCGGCGCAATTGTCATAAAACATATGTGTACGATTAACGCGGCAGCGACAATGCGGGTAGATTTTCAGCAGCCTGTTAGAATGCGCCAATGAACGACGACCACCTGTTTCAGAAGCTCACCGCCGAGCCAGACGTGCTCAGCGTCAGCCAATTGAATGCCCGTGCCAGACAGCTGCTGGAAGATGTCTTTCCGCGTATCTGGGTTGAGGGCGAGCTGTCCAATCTGTCTCGGCCCAGCTCCGGCCATATGTACTTCACTCTGAAGGACGACCGCGCGCAGATCCGCTGCGCTCTGTTTCGCCAGAATGCCGCTCGCGTACGGCTGGCCATGCGCGACGGCCAGCAGATCCGCGCTCGCGGCCGCGTCAGCCTGTACGAAGGCCGTGGCGACTATCAGCTGATTGTCGACAGCGTCGAGACTGCCGGTGACGGCGCATTGCGCCAGGCCTTTGAGGAACTGAAAGCCAAACTCCAGGCCGAGGGCCTGTTTGCCACCGAGCGCAAACAGCCGCTGCCCGAACACCCGACCCGCATTGGCGTGATCACCTCGCCCAGCGGCGCGGCGGTACGCGACATCATCAGCGTGTTTGGCCGCCGCGCGCCCTTTATCGAACTGGTCATCGTGCCGGCCGCAGTGCAGGGCCGCGAGGCCGCACCGCAACTGGTGCAGGCGCTGGAGCGAGCCGACCGCGCCGGCTTTGACGCCATCATCCTCAGCCGGGGTGGCGGCTCGCTGGAAGACCTGTGGCCGTTCAACGAAGAGATGGTTGCCCGCGCACTGGCCGCCTGCCGCACGCCCACCATCAGCGCCGTGGGCCATGAAACCGATATCTCGATCAGTGACTTTGTCGCCGACGTGCGCGCCCCCACCCCGTCGGCGGCGGCAGAACTGCTGAGCCCGGACCGCCAGGCGCTGCTGCGCCAGGTCGAGCAGTTGCAGCGCCGCTTGCAGCAACGACTGGCCGAGCGTCTGAGCCGCGCCCGCCTGCAACTGGACGGCCTGCGCCGCCGCCTGCGCCACCCCGGCGAGCGCCTGAGCCAGCAGGCCCAGCGCCTGGATGAAATGGAACTGCGCCTGCGCCGCGCGCTGGAAAACCGCCTGCGCCAGCGCAACGAGCGCCTGCAACACCTGCAGACACGGCTGACCACCCAACATCCGGGCCGCCGCCTGCAGCGCCTGCAGGAACAATGGCAGCAACTGGATCAGCGCCTGCCGCGCGCCATGCAGCAGCAGCTCAAGCAGCAACAAACGCGCCTGCAGCAACAAGTACAGGCGCTGCACCTAATGAGCCCGCTGGCCACCCTGGGCCGCGGCTACAGCATTCTGCTGGACCAGCACGGCAAAGCGGTGCGCAGCGCCGGCGACACCCGCCCGGGCCAGCGCCTGAGCGCGCGCCTGCAGGACGGCACGCTGGCGGTAGAGGTAATAAAAGACGAACCCCACACCCTGTCATTGCTGGATTAAGCCATGCACCTACATCACCTGCGCCGCCCGCTGGCGACACTGCTGCTGGCGGCGTTCAGCCTGCCGGCCCTGGCCGACGGCTTTATCACCCGCCTGCTCGACAAGCCGGTACCCGGCGGCGTTGCAGTAGTAGCCCTGCCTGAGCAGGCCGAAGCGCCCCGCGCTACCTATCAAGGCAAACCGCTGCTGACCATTCGCGAGGACGGCCAACGCTGGATCGCCATCGTCGGGCTAAGCCTGGATACCGCCACCGGCCAGCAACACATCACCCTGGCAGACGGACGCCAGCTGGGCTTTACCGTCGGCCCGCGGGAGTACGATCAGCAGCACATCACCCTGCGCAACCAAAGCCAGGTCAACCCGGCGCCGGCCCAGCTGGCACGCATTCAGCGTGAACTGAAGGAACAGACCGACGCCTACGCGCAGTTCAGCCCACGCCAACCCAGCAACCTGCTGTTTGACCGCCCCGTCCCGGGCCGTCAGTCCAGCCCCTTTGGTGTGCGTCGCTTCTTTAATGGCGAGGAACGCAACCCGCACTCGGGCCTCGACTTTGCCGCCAGCACCGGCACCCCGATCAAGGCACCCGCCGCAGGCAAGGTAATTCTGGTGGGCGATTACTTCTTCAACGGTAAAACCGTGTTCGTCGACCACGGCCAGGGGCTGATCAGCATGTTCTGCCACCTGTCAGCCGTTGATGTCGAACTGGGGCAGGAAATCCCCCGTGGCGGCGTGCTCGGCAAAGTGGGCTCAACCGGCCGCGCTACCGGCCCGCACCTGCACTGGAACGTCAGCCTGAACGGCAACCGCATTGACCCTGCGATTTTCATCGGCACCTTCGAGCCTTAAGGAAGCGCCGATCAATTCCACACGCTCTCTGCGAGTGCTCATGCTGGGCCGCACTCTGCGTTGTGATTTCTCGACAGGTCCCGACATGCCTTCGAAACCACACCTTGATTGCGGCCCAACCTGAATGCCAGGGGGCATGCGGAATTAATCAGTGCTTCCTTAGCGGCAGCCTGACATCGCCGCGCAAACATCTGGCAGAAAACACGAAACCCAGGCAATAAAATCCAACATTTATCGCCATAGAGGTGATTTCTGCCAATTTTTTTCAAGTTGTTGCAACCAAAAATTACAGCCATTACCTTCTACTGCAACTAACTCCTTATTAGTTACTGCCTTTGGCCTTCACAAGAGGCCAACCAGCCCAGGGAAACCCAAACCATGAGCATGCTCAAAGATCCGTCCAGCAAGTATCGTGCGTTCCAGCCGATCGACATTCCTGACCGCCAGTGGCCCAGCCGCACCATCACCGAAGTTCCGGTGTGGTGCAGCTCTGACCTGCGTGATGGCAACCAGTCCCTGATCGAGCCGATGGACCCGGTACGCAAGCTGCGCTTCTTCAAGACGCTGGTTGCCGTGGGCCTGAAGCAGATCGAGGTGGCCTTTCCGTCTGCCTCACAGACCGATTTCGACTTTGTGCGCACCCTGATCGAAGATGGCCACATTCCGGACGACGTCACCATTCAGGTGTTGACCCAGGCGCGTGCCGACCTGATCGAGCGCACATTCGAGTCCGTGCGTGGCGCCAAGAAGGCGATCATTCACGTTTACAACGCGACCGCACCGAGCTTCCGCCGCATCGTCTTCAAGCAGGACAAGCAGGGCGTGACCGATATCGCCGTCAACGCTGCCAAACTGATCAAAGAGCTGGCCGCCAAACAGCCCGAAACCCAGTGGACATTCCAGTACTCGCCGGAAATCTTCACCTCGACCGAGCTGGACTTTGCCGTGCAGGTCTGTGACGCCGTGCTGGATGTGTGGGAGCCGACGCCGGAGAACAAGGTGATCCTCAACCTGCCGGCCACCGTAGAAGTATCCACGCCGAACATCTACGCCGACCAGATCGAGTGGTTCTGCCGCCACATCAGCCGCCGCGACAGCGTGCTGGTGAGCCTGCACACCCACAACGACCGCGGCACTGGCGTTGCTGCGACCGAGCTGGGCCTGATGGCCGGTGCTGACCGCGTCGAAGGCTGCCTGTTCGGCAACGGCGAGCGCACCGGCAACGTTGACCTGGTCAACGTTGCATTGAACATGTACACCCAGGGCCTGCACCCCGGCCTGGACTTCTCCGATATCGACGCGGTGCGCAAGGTGGTCGAGGAGTGCAACCAGTTGCCGGTGCACCCACGCCACCCGTACGTGGGCGATCTGGTGCACACCGCCTTCTCCGGCTCGCACCAGGACGCGATCCGCAAGGGCTTCAGCCAGCAGGATCCGAACGGTGTCTGGGAAGTGCCCTACCTGCCGATTGACCCGGCCGACATCGGTCGCAGCTACGAGGCGGTTATCCGCGTCAACAGCCAGTCAGGCAAGGGCGGCATTACCTATTTGCTGGAGCAGGAATATGGCATCAGCCTGCCGCGCCGCATGCAGATTGAGTTCAGCCAAGTGGTGCAGGGTGAAACCGACCGCCTGGGTCTGGAGCTGACCGCCGCGCAGATTCACGGCTTGCTGGAGAAAGAATACCTGCAAGCCACCAGCCCCTACGCGCTGATTCGTCATCGCCTGCAGGAAGAGAACGGCACCAGTGCCGTCGACGTGGAAGTGCTCAACAAGGGCGACACCCTGCACTGGCGCGGCCTGGGCAAAGGCCCGCTGGAAGCGTTGGTCGCCGGCTTGCCGGTCAAGATCGAGATCATGGATTACCACGAGCACTCCATCGGCTCCGGCAGCAACGCCAAAGCCGCCGCCTATGTGGAGATTCGCCTCGATAACGGCCGCCCGCTGCACGGTATCGGCATTGACGAGAACCTGACCACCGCGACCTTCCGTGCTCTGTTCAGCGCCCTTAACCGCGCGCTGCGTCAGGCCGAAGCACAAGCCGCCTGACACTGAGCTCGCGGGGCCATGCCCCGCGCTTCAGCCCTCTGTACTGGCAGCGACCTGCTGCCAGTGCCCTCTGCCCCACGCACACATCGCTGCCAGTACCGGCTGCAAACTGGCGCCGTGCTCGGTGATCCGGTATTCAACCCGGGGTGGCACCTCGGCAAACACCGTCCGACTGACCACCCCGTCGCGCTCCAGCTCACGTAGCGTTTGGGTCAGCATCTTCTCGGTAATCCCCGGCACCAGCCGCTTCAGTTCGGAAAAGCGCTGCGGGCCCTGAATGATGTGATAGGCCAGCACCGACTTCCATTTGCCGCCAATCACGTCGAGGGTAACCTCAATCGGCGTGGAGAAGACCTTGCCGTCGCGCTCCAGGCGCTTGCTGGCGGCGATACGCAGCTGCTCTTCGGTCATCAATGGTTACCTCATGGTAAGTGACTGCGCAAATCGTACGTACTTGTTAAAAAGTTTGCCACCCCCATAATATCCGGCATTGGTAATTCGCTGATGACTGAATCCGGGAGACATCCATGCCCAGCACTACCCTGTTTCAACCTGCCCGCCTGGGCAGCCTTGATCTGCCCAACCGCGTGGTCATGGCGCCGCTGACGCGCCAACGCGCCGCCCAACCCGGCAACCTGCCGCAGGCGCTGAACGTGGAGTACTACACCCAGCGCGCCAACGCCGGCCTGATCATCAGTGAAGGTGTGCAGATCAGCCCCGAGGCGCAGGGCTATGCCTGGACGCCCGGCATCCACAGCGCAGAGCAGATCGACGGCTGGAAGGCCGTGACCGACTCGGTACACAACGCCGGCGGCCGGATATTCCTGCAGCTGTGGCACGTTGGCCGCATCTCGCACACTCTGATCCAACCCAACGGGAAGGCACCGGTGGCGCCATCAGCGATTGCCGCCAAGGCCGATGTATATGTGCAGGAGCCGGACGGCAGCCACCACAAAGCGGCCGCCTCAACTCCGCGCGCGCTGGAAACCGCAGAGCTGCCGCAGGTCGTGGAAACCTACGCACAGGCCACCCGCAACGCACTGCAAGCCGGTTTTGACGGCGTAGAAATTCACGCTGCCAACGGCTATCTGCTAGACCAGTTCCTCTGCTCCAACAGCAACCAGCGCACCGACAACTACGGCGGCAGCGTCGAAAACCGCGCACGTCTGGTGCTGGACGTGGTTGATGCCGTCATTGCCGCCGCAGGCGATGCAGGCATTGTCGGCATTCGTATCTCGCCGCTTGGCACCTTTAACGGGGTTGAAGACGCCAACCCGCTGGAGACGTTCAGCTACCTGCTGGGCGAGCTGAACAGCCGCGGCCTGGCCTACGTGCACGTCAACAAGCCCGACTGGGCCGGTGGCAGCTACGAAGGCTTCGACGAGTTGCTAGCAGCGCTGCGCAAGGTCTACAAGGGTGACTTTATCCTCGCTGGCGGCCTGGATGGCGACAGCGCCTCTGCAGCGATTGATAGCGGCCTGGCGCAGTTTGCAGCCTTTGGTCGTCCCTACATCGCCAACCCCGACCTGGTCGCCCGCCTGCAGGCCGGTGCGCCGCTGAATCAGGTCAACCCACGCACCCTGTACGGCGGCGGCGCCGAGGGTTACACCGATTATCCGGCGATGTAGCGTTGACGGTTGTCACGGGGCTGGGCGCCTTCCTTGCGGACGCGACATGTCGCGTCCCTACGAAACATCAGAACCGTCCCGTGAACTAAACAGCAGACACAAAAAAGCCGGTGCAATGCCGGCTTTCTTGTCAGAGCAGAATCAGCGCTTGTCCCTGCCCTTTTTCTTCATTTTCTTGTTGTGGCTCATCAACCGACGCTTCTTGTTCACCTGACGCTCGGTCAGCGTGTTCTTGCGGTCGGCGTAGGGGTTGTCGCTGCCCTTGTACTCCACCCGAATCGGGGTGCCCTTGAGCTTGAGCACCTTGCGGAAGGTATTCTCAAGATAGCGGGTATAGGAGCGGGGCACAGAATCAACCTGATTGCCGTGCACCACGATGATCGGCGGGTTGGAGCCACCAAGGTGCGCGTAACGCAGCTTGATCCGGCGGCCGTTGACCATCGGCGGCTGGTGCTCGGTCACCGCGTCTTCCAGAATCTCGGTCATGCGGCGAGTCGGAATTTTGGTCATCGCCGCGCTGTAGGCCTGATCGACCGACTTGTACAGCAAGCCCACGCCGCTGCCATGCAGTGCCGAGATAAAGTGCAGGTCGGCAAACTGGGCAAAGATCAGCCGGCGCTCCAGCTCGGTCTTCACGAAGTCCTTTTCTTCCTGCGCCATGCCGTCCCACTTGTTAACGGCAATTACCAGCGCCCTGCCCGCTTCCAGCACAAAGCCCAGCAGATGTAGATCCTGCTCGACGATACCCTCACGGGCGTCGATGACAAAGACCACCACGTTGGCGTCCTGAATCGCCTGCAGGGTCTTGATCACCGAAAACTTCTCGATGGCCTCGAACACCTTGCCGCGACGACGCACACCGGCAGTGTCGATCAGCGTGTAGGGCTTTTCATGGCGCTCGTAGGGAATGTAGATACTGTCGCGGGTGGTGCCGGCCTGGTCGAATACCACCACCCTGTCTTCTCCGAGCATGCGGTTGACCAGCGTGGACTTGCCCACGTTGGGGCGGCCGATAATTGCGATCTTGGTGCCGATGGGCTCAACCACGCGCCCCTCTTCACCGGTAACCTGCAAGCTCTCGTCGTTGAGCACTGCGTCCAGCATCGGGTTGATATTGCGCCCATGCGCCGCCGCGATACCCAGCGGCTGCCCCAGACCCAGGGTGGCAAACTCACCCAGAATCGCATCCGGGTCAGCCCCGTCAATCTTGTTGGCAATCAGATAGGTGTGCTTGTTGCGTTTGCGCAGGTGCGCGGCAATCTGCTCATCGCCAGCGGTGCGACCAGCACGCGCGTCGACCAGAAACAGCACGGCATCGGCCTCTTCGATGGCCTGCAGGGACTGCCCCGCCATCATCAGATCCAGGCCCTCCTCGTCACCACTGATACCGCCGGTATCGACAACGATATAAGGCTTGCCCTGCCATACGGCCTCGCCGTACTGGCGGTCACGGGTCAACCCGGAGACGTCGGCAACAATGGCGTCGCGACTCTTGGTCAGACGGTTGAACAACGTGGATTTGCCGACATTCGGCCGCCCCACCAGGGCGATGACAGGAACCATGATTACTCCGCGCACATCTGCTGTGCAGAAAAAACAAAACGGCCGTTACACCTGACTGTGTAACGGCCGGGAAAGTATAACCGCTTTTCGGCTTACTTCAGCTTGTAGGCAGCCAGGTCGCCGCTGTTGCCATAGACAAACAGCAGGTCACCCACGGTCAGCGGCGCAGCACGCAGGCCGTCGCCGTCTACCCGGACACGACCGGCCATGCGGCCGTCGGTCTGACCCAGCAGGTGCAGGTAACCCTCAAAGTCACCCACTGCCACAAAGTTGCTGAAGGCAACCGGCGCAGTCAGTTGACGACGGGCCAGCGCTTCGGTGCTCCACAGCTCGGTCGCACTGCCGGCATCCAGCGCCTGAACGGTGCCGTCGGCTTCGCTGATGTAGACACTGCCAAAACCGGCGCCGGGCCCAACGTAACTGGAGGCAGCGTGCTGCCAGAGCGGACGACCGGACTGGGCATCCAGTGCGGCCACGTTGCCCTGATAGGACACCACGTACAGGGTTTGGTCATCCAGCAGCAGACGGCCGTCGATGTCGACCATACGCTCCAGCTCGGAGCGCCCTGTGGGCTGTGCTACACGCTGCTCCCACATCGGGATGCCGGTCTCGGCGGACAGCGCTACAACCTTGCCACTGGCCAGACCCGCGAACACCTGACGGACATCAACCACCGGCTCGCTATGGCCACGCACGGTCAGTACCGGCAGAGTCGATTCGTAGATCCAGCGCCGCTCGCCGTTGCTGATATCCAGGCCAACCAGCTTGTCGTCCTGGGTCTGTACCACCACAACATCGCCGTTGGTCTGCGGGGCAGCCAGCACTTCACTGGATACCTGGGCGCGCCACTTCTCGCTGCCGTCGGCTTCATCCAGGGTAATCACCTGCCCATCCAGGGTGCCGACCAGCACCAGACCACCGCCAGCGCCAACCGCGCCCGAGAGCGGCTCCTTGAGTTTGACTTCCCACTTTTCCTTGCCGGTCTCACGCTCCAGAGCAACTACACGCCCCTTGGCGTCGGCAGCGTAGAGTGTCAGGCCGTCCAGCGCGGGGGTCAGGTTGTTGTACAGGTCGCCCTGACCAACCCCGACATTGCGCTTCCAGATGCGGTCCAGCTCGACCTCGGCATTAAACTTTTCCAACTCGGCCGGCGGCAGCTCCTTCTTGCTGGAGCTGCACCCCACCATGACGGCCGCGGACAGACCAAGGATCAGACAACGAGACAACATCTTCACTAGGCTTCCTCCGCCAGATCATCGAGCTTCAATTGCAATTGCGGGCGTGCAGAAGCGTCAGTCAGCGCCTCTACTGCTGCCTTGTAAGCGGCGCGAGCTTCCTCGGTGCGGCCCAGGCTGACCAGCAGGTCGCCACGCACTTCCTCGCGGCTGGCGGTCAACTCGGCGCCGCTGATCGGTGCGCTGAACAGATCAAGCGCTTCTTCCGCGCGCTCCTGCTGAGCCAGGATGCGAGCCAAACGCTGGCGAGCAACTTCCTGCAGGGCCACATCGTCAGTGCTCTCGAGCAGCTCACGCAGGCTCTGTTCGGCAACAGGGAAGTCCCGCGCCTCTACGGCCAGACGCGCCTGCATCAGCGCGGCAAAGTCAGCGTAACGGGTGTGATCAAATTCATCGCGCAGCTGTGCGGCCAGTTCGGCGGCACGGGCACGGGAGGCTTCGGTATCGCTTGCCAGCACCGCTTCCATCATCGATTGATAGAGGGTAGAGGCGTTCTGCGCCTGAGTCGTCTGGTAGTTCTGCCAGGCATTCCAGCCAAAGACACCGGCCAGTGCCAGAGCAACACCGGTCAGCAGCGGCGCGCCATGGCGCTGCCAGAGCTCTCGCAGTTTTTCTACCTGTTCTTCTTCTGTGTCGTAAGCCACGCAATGCTCCTTAGCGGTACCGAGAACGGATCATGCCGTTCAGATAATCTCTGCAAGCCGAGCCGGCAACGCCTGCCAGCTCAGGTTTTCCTGTTCTGCGCCGCTGCGCAGCGGCTTGAGGCCGATCTGCTCGGCGCTCACTTCGTCCTCACCCAGCACCAGCGCGAACAATGCGCCGGACTTGTCGGCCTTCTTGAACTGGCTCTTGAAGCTGCCGCCACCGGCGTGCACGACCAAGCGCAGCTCGGGCAGCGCGTCGCGCAGCTGCTCGGCCAGACGCAGGCCAGCGAGTTCGGCAGCCTCCCCCAGGGTGACGAGGTAGACATCGACCTGACGGGCCAGTTCAGCCGGCACCTGCTCCAGGGTCTCGATCAGCAGCAACAGGCGCTCCATGCCCATGGCAAAGCCAACGGCCGGAGCAGGCTTGCCGCCAAGCTGGGTAACCAGACCATCGTAACGCCCACCGGCACAGACAGTGCCCTGGGCGCCCAGTTGATCGGTGACCCATTCGAACACCGTCAGACCGTAGTAGTCCAGCCCGCGCACCAGGCGCGGATTGATTTCATAGGGAATGCCTACTGCATCCAGCAGCTTGCGCAAGCCGGCGAAGTGCGCACGCGCCTCTTCATTCAGGTAGTCGGCCAGCTTGGGGGCCTCAACCAGCAGCGCCTGGGTATCCGGGTTCTTGCTGTCGAGGATACGCAGCGGGTTGCTGGCCAGGCGGCGCTGGCTATCCTCGTCCAGTTGATCAAAACGGGCCTGCAGATACGCCACCAGATCGTCACGGTAGCGCGCGCGGTCTTCCGAACTGCCCAGGCTATTGAGCTCCAGCTTGACCGCACCACTGATGCCAAGGCGTTGCCACAGGCGCCAGGACAGCACGATCAGCTCGGCGTCGACGTCAGGGCCTGCGAAGTTGAAGGTTTCCACACCAATCTGATGAAACTGGCGGTAGCGCCCTTTCTGCGGACGCTCGTGACGGAACATCGGGCCGGTGTACCACACCTTGTGGCCCACGCCGCCGCCCAGCAGACCGTGCTGCAGCATGGCGCGCACGCAGCCGGCGGTGCCTTCTGGGCGCAGGGTCAGGGAGTCGCCGTTGCGATCGTCAAAGGTGTACATCTCCTTCTCGACGATATCGGTCACCTCGCCAATCGAGCGCTTGAACAGCTCGGTCGGCTCGACGATGGGCAGGCGGATCTGCTGGTAGCCGTAGCCAGCCAGCAGGTCGGCTACGGTGCGATCCAGATACTGCCAGAGCGCGCTGTCGGCGGGCAGGATGTCGTTCATGCCGCGCACGGCTTGCAGGGTCTTCAAAGTCGCTTTCCTAATTACTGGGCCGCTCAGCCGCGGGCGATGGTATTGGCTTCCGCCGCCTGCTTGGCTGCGACCTTGTCTCGAATCATTTTTTCCAGCCGGTCGACCAGCTCCAGGTTATCCACCTTCTGGTCCGGCTTGCCGTCCTGATAGATCAGGTTGTTCGGCGTGCCGCCGGTCAGGCCGATATCGGCCTCTTTGGCTTCGCCCGGGCCATTGACCACGCAGCCAATCACCGCCACGTCCATGGGGGTCAGCACATCCTCGAGCCGTGTCTCCAGCTCGTTCATGATCTTGACCACATCAAAGTTCTGCCGCGAGCAGCTCGGGCAGGCGATGAAGTTGATACCACGTGAACGCAGACGCAGGGACTTGAGGATATCGAAACCGACACGAATCTCCTCGACCGGATCAGCGGCCAGCGAGATGCGGATGGTGTCACCAATGCCCTCGGCCAGCAGCATGCCAAGCCCGACCGCAGACTTTACCGTGCCAGAGCGCAGGCCACCGGCTTCGGTAATCCCCAGGTGCAGAGGCTGTTCAATTTGCGTGGCCAGCAGGCGGTAGGCATCGACGGCCATAAACACGTCGGAGGCCTTCACGCTGACCTTAAAATCTTGAAAATCCAGGCGATCCAGGTGCTCGACATGACGCATGGCCGACTCGACCAGCGCCGCCGGTGTCGGCTCGCCGTACTTTTTCTGCAGGTCCTTTTCCAGCGACCCGGCGTTGACGCCGATGCGGATCGGAATGCCGTTGTGACGGGCGGCGTCCACCACCGCCTTGACGCGGTCCTCGCGACCGATGTTGCCCGGGTTGATGCGCAGACAGTCGACACCCAGGTCGGCCACGCGCAGGGCAATCTTGTAGTCGAAGTGAATATCCGCGACCAGGGCGATGCCCACCTGCTTGCGAATCTCGCCAAAGGCTTCGGCGGCCTCCATGCTCGGCACCGATACCCGCACGATATCGGCACCCACCTCTTCCAGGCGGCGTATCTGGGCCACGGTGGCTGCCACGTCGCAGGTTTCGGTGTTGGTCATGCTCTGTACCGAGATTGGCGCATCACCACCAACCAGTACCGAGCCTACCTTGATCTGCCGGGAAACGCGCCGCTTGACGGGCGACTGATGCTGCATAACTGACTGACCTCCTACTCGCCCAGGCGCATGCGGACAACGCCCGAACGCCCCTGCGGCGGCAGTGTGACGGAATTACCCTGGAAACGAATCGCGGTGACCGCGCTGCGATCGCCAATGACCAGATCGAGCGCCCCGGATGGCGGCAACTCAAGCGTCTGCCCGGCACGCATCAAAGCGCTGTGCAATACGCGACCGTCCGCAGCGGATACCTGGACCCAGCAGTCGGCGGCAACGCTCAGCACCAGACCAGCACTGCTGGCAGGAGCGGCCGGCTCGGTTGGCGCGGCAGCGGCTGGCGCAGCGTCGGCTGCCGCAGCGTCCGCGCCAGGGGTGTCTTCAGCGCTTTGCGTGGCGGCCTCTTGAGCCGGAGTGGTCTCGTCGGCGTTGGTTGGCGCCGCGCCAGACTCAGCCTCAACCTCGGCCGGAGCCGGTTCAACCGGCATCAGGTCGGCCGGTACGCCGTCCGTCTGCTCGGCGATGGATTCGGGCAGGGTAATCGCATCGACCTCAACGTCATCCAGCAAAGCCTCGGAGTCCAGCTCTTCCAGACCCGGCAGCGGCCCAAAGGTTGGCTGATTGGTTTCGTACCACCACAGCGCCGACAGCACCAGGGCGACAATGATCAGCACCGAGGACCACCACATCAGCCTTCGGCCACTGCGGCTGGGCGGCTCGACCCGGGCAATACTGCTCACGCTGCGCTCACGCACCTCGATACCGCGCTCACGATCAAAGGCCAGCGCCAGACGCGCCGGGTCCATGCCCATCAGGCGTGCATAACTGCGGATATAACCACGCGCAAAGGTATCGCCGGGCAGACTGTCGTACTGCCCCTGCTCGAGACGCTCTACCGCCTGGCGGGAAATCTTGAGCTCCTGCGCGACCTCGGCAACAGACATGCTGCGCGCTTCACGCGCCTCACGCAGTGTCTGTCCAGGGCTACCCAGCGAACCAGTTTCTGCCATGCCTGCCATTGCATCATGACGCTCGGAACTCATGACTATTCGGACTCCACAAGCGCTTTCGCTTCGGGACTGTTGGGATAAAGACGTTTGAGTTGCAGGCCGTAGCTGACGGCGCTGCTGTGATCTTCAAATCGACGCGCCAGACGCACGCCAAGCCACAGACTCCTGGCGTTCTGGGTGGACAGCTGATCGAAGCGGCGATAGTGGTTCCATGCCGGGACAAAGTCGCCCGCATCAAACTCCAGCTGTGCCAGCTCGAACAGCGCGCGTGGCTGACGGCTATTAAGGCGCAGTGAACGCTCCAGATTTTCGCGCGCAGAGGCAGTGTCGCCCATGCGCAAATAAGTGATCCCCATGTTTTCGAACACCCGTGAGCGCTCGCTGTACAGGGTGTCTTCTGCCGCCTTCTGGAAATAGCTCAGCGCCTCGGCATAACGCTCGCGGTCCAGCAGAAAGGCGCCGTAGTTGTTGAGAATACGGGCATTGGCAGGGTCGGCCGACAGCGCAGCGCGGAAGTGCTGCTCGGCAGCGGGGTACTCTCCCTCCTGCTGAAACACCAGCGCCAGCACCATGTTGGCCGAGGCCGAACGCGGGTCTAGCTTCAATGCCTCACTCAGCGGCTGCTTGGCGCGCTCGGTCTCGCCCTTTTGCAGGTAGCCGATACCCAGCTGAATATAGGCATCACGCGCCGCGTCCGGGTCCACCTTGCGGGGCTTGTCTCCGGTCGTGACACAGCCTGCCAGTAGCAGGCTGAGTAGCAGAATCGCGGCGCTTGGCTTGCTCATGTCAACATCCTTTCCGGCTTGAGTATTTAACCCGCGTTGCGCTGATTGCGCTCGCTCGCGTCGGTAGCGTCGGCCGCCAGCTGGCGCACCGCAATATAGCGTTCGCTGCGACGGGTGCGATCCATCACCTGCCCGACCAGCTGACCGCAGGCGGCGTCGATGTCTTCGCCGCGCGTTGTACGCACAGTGACGTTATAACCGGCGTTGTGCAACAGGTCCTGGAAACGGCGAATGGCATTGTTGCTGGGTCGCTCGTAACCGGAGTGCGGGAAGGGGTTAAAGGGGATCAGGTTGATCTTGCACGGGATATCGCGCAGCAGCTCGATCATCTCGGCGGCGTGCTCGGGCTGGTCATTGACGCCCTTGAGCAGCGTGTACTCGACCGTCAGCGAGCGCTTCTCGCCGAGGCCGGCAATGTAGTTCTTGCAGGCCGGCAGCAATACTTCCAGCGGGTACTTCTTGTTCAGCGGTACCAGCTGATTGCGCAGTGCGTTGTTCGGCGCGTGCAGCGACAGCGCCAGGGCAACGTCCATCTGCTCGGCAAGCTTGTTGATCATGGGCACAACGCCGGAGGTGGACAGCGTCACCTTGCGCTTGGAAATACCGTAGCCCAGATCGTCCATCATCAACGTCATGGCATCCACAACGTTGTCGTAATTCAGTAGCGGCTCACCCATGCCCATCATCACCACGTTGGTGACGGCACGGTCGGCGGTTGCCGGAATGGAGCCAAAGGACTTGCTGGCAATCCACACCTGGCCAATGATTTCGGCCACGGTCAGATCGCTGTTGAAGCCCTGTTTGCCGGTCGAGCAGAAGCTGCAGTCCAGCGCACACCCGGCCTGGGAGGAGACACACAGGGTGCCGCGCCCGTTTTGCGGAATGTACACGGTCTCGACGCAACTGCCCGAGGCAACCCGCACGACCCACTTGCGTGTGCCGTCGCGGGAGATATCCTCGCTGACCACTTCAGGACCACGAATTTCGGCGTTTGCCTTGAGCTTTTCGCGCAGGGCCTTGCCGATATTCGTCATGTCATCGAAGTTGTCCACGCCATAGTGATGCATCCATTTCATGACCTGGCCGGCGCGAAAACGCTTCTCTCCCAATCCTTCGAAGAAAGCTTCCAGTTTCTGCTGTGTCAGACCCAGCAGATTGGTCTTGCTGGTAGTATCAGTCATGGCGATCACATCACTCGGCTGAGAGAACCAAACCCGGCCTTAGCGCGGGCAGAGTTCGGTTTCGGCGAAGAAGTAAGCCACTTCACGGGCAGCGGAAGTGGTGGAGTCGGAACCATGCACGGCGTTGGCATCGATGGACTCGGCGAAGTCGGCGCGGATAGTGCCGGCAGCGGCTTCTTTCGGGTTGGTAGCGCCCATCAGGTCACGGTTTTTCAGAACGGCGCCTTCGCCTTCCAGAACCTGAACAACGACCGGACCGGAAGTCATGAAGCCAACCAGATCCTTGAAGAAAGGACGCTCTTTGTGCTCGGCGTAGAAGCCTTCGGCATCGGCCTGGGACAGCTGAACCATCTTGGCAGCGACAACGCGCAGACCAGCCTTTTCAAAACGGGTCAGAATCTCACCAATGACGTTCTTGGCAACGGCATCGGGCTTGATAATGGACAGGGTGCGTTCAACGGCCATAAAACTCTCCAGACAGATAGTTACAGAATGAAATTACAAAAGATGGTTAACCTGCGGATTATACGCAGGTTAAAGACAAATAGATAACCGCAGCATAGCTGACGGCGGACCGTCAGCTTGAGCGCAGGCGCGGCACCACCTGACAGATAACCTCGGCGGCGCGCTGTACGTCTTCCAGACTGGTGTAACGCCCCAGTGACAGACGAATGGAGCTGTGGGCCAGCTCATCACTCAAGCCAATACCACGCAGCACATAGGACGGCTCGACAGCGGCCGAGGTACAGGCCGACCCACTGGACAGGGCCAGCTCCTTGAGCGACAGCAGCAACAGCTCGCCATCCACACCGGCAAAGGCAAGATTGAGGTTGTGCGGCACACGCGACTCGGCGCTGCCGTTGAGACTGACACCCTCCAGCCCCGCCAGCCCGGCCAGCAACGCATCACGCAGCTCGGCGATACGCGCCCCCTCCTGCTCGCGCAGCTGACCGGCCAACTCGAACGCCGCGCCCATACCAACCAACTGGTGTGTTGCCAGCGTGCCGGAGCGCAAGCCACGCTCATGGCCGCCACCGTGAATCTGCGCCTGCGGTCGCGGCATCAGCCCACGCCGCACAAACAGTGCACCCACGCCCTTGGGCCCGTAGGTCTTGTGGGCGCTGAAGGACATCAGATCGACCGGCATGTTTTTCAGGTCAATCGGCAACTTGCCGGTCGACTGAGCCGCATCGACATGAAACACAGCCCCGGCGCCCTGAGCCACCTCGCCGAGGGCGCGAATGTCATTGATCGTGCCGATCTCGTTGTTGACGTGCATCAGCGAGACCAGCGCCGTGTCCTCGCGCAGCGCTGAGCGCAGCTGCTCGGGCGTTATTACGCCGGAGGCGTCAGCCTGCAACCAGGTGACCTCAAAGCCTTCCTGCTCCAACTGCTTGAAGCAATCGAGCACCGCCTTGTGCTCGATAGTCGAGGTGATCAGGTGGCGGCCACGCGCACTCAGCGCATGGGCCATGCCCTTGATGGCCAGATTGTTGGACTCGGTCGCGCCGGAGGTCCAGACGATCTCGCGCGGATCAGCGCCAACCAGATCAGCCACCTGACGACGGGCATTTTCTGCCGCCTCTTCGGCCTTCCAGCCGTAAACGTGCGAGCGCGAGGCGGGGTTGGCAAAGTTGCCGTCCATGGTCAGGCAGGCAACCATTTTCTCGGCAACCGCCGGATCAACCGGCGTAGTCGCCGCGTAATCCAGATAAATAGGCTGTTTCATATCACCTCAGGCCTTGCTGTCGCTGGCAGCGTCCGCTTCAGACGCCGGCTGCGCCTCATCCTTCAGCAACTCGAAATCCTCGCCACCCAGGGTTGGCAGCTCTTTGGCGCAGTAGTCACTGCCCAGCTCGCTCAGCGCCTTGCACATACCCTCAAGACGACCGTCCACTGCATGCATGTGGTCGAGCATCTGACCGATGGCACGGGCAACCGGGTCTGGCATATCGCGACTGACGCCGTAGGCATCAAAACCGAGCTTCTCGGCCATGGCCTCGCGCTTGACCTGCTGCTCCGTCTTGGCCTGCGGCTCCGGCTCCTTGGGAATGATGCGACCCGGAATACCTACCGCCGTCGCACCCGCCGGGACCGCCTTGGTGACCACCGCGTTGGAGCCGATCTTGGCACCAGCACCGACCGTGAAAGGCCCAAGCACCTTGGCGCCGGCACCCACGACCACACCGTCTTCCAGCGTGGGGTGACGCTTGCCCTGATCCCAGCTCGTGCCGCCCAGAGTCACGCCCTGATAGAGGGTGACGTCGTCGCCGATTTCGGTGGTTTCACCGATAACCACACCAAAGCCGTGGTCGATAAAAAAGCGGCGACCGATCTGCGCACCAGGGTGAATCTCGATGCCGGTCAGCCAGCGCGCCAGATGCGAGACCATGCGCGCCAGCAAAAAGGCACGACGCACCCACAGCGCGTGGGCCACACGGTGCAACCAGACCGCATGCAAGCCGGGATAGCAGGTCAGCACTTCCAGCGTGTTGCGCGCGGCAGGGTCACGATGGAATACGCTGGCGATATCTTCTTTCATCCGAGCAAACATGATCAGGGTCTCCGCTCACCGGCCGCTTTTACGCCGATGGCCTTCTGGGTTTCGGTCAAGATGCCGCGCAGGATGTTCATTTCCATCCGATTAAGGTGCACCCGCCCGTAGAGGCGACGCAAACGCGGCAACAGCTGCCGTGGTTTCTGAGGGTCATGGAAGCCGATTTCAACCAGCACCTGCTCCAGGTGCTGATAAAACTGCTCCAACTCCCCTGCCGTCGCCGGAATTTCGTTGAACACGGCCGTCGTCTCGACCTTGCGCATCTTGGTCGGCGCGCCCTCGCGCTGCAGCCCCTGCATGCGCAGCTCATAGGCCAGCACCTGCACCGCAGCCGCCAGGTTCAGCGAACTAAAGTCGGGCATGGACGGGATATGCACGTGATACTGACAGCGCTGCAGCTCGTCCGTGGTCAGCCCCGAATCCTCACGGCCGAATACCAGCGCTATCTGCGCCTCGGGCAGCGCGGCCTGGTCGAGCACCATGTCGGCCGCCTCACGCGGATCAACCACCGGCCAGGGGATACGGCGATCACGCGCGCTGGTGCCCATCACCAGCGTGCAATCGACGATAGCCTCGTCCAGGGTGGCGACAATCCGCGCATTACTCAGCACATCATCTGCGCCGGATGCACGAGAGTTGGCGTCAGGGTCAGGGAAGCGCACCGGATCGACCAGCACCAGCTGGTTCAAACCCATGTTTTTCATGGCCCTGGCGGCGCCGCCAATGTTGCCCGGATGACTGGTGTTGACCAACACCACACGCACGTTATTAAGCACAGCGGACCCTTCACGCCAGAAAATGGACCCTGCATCTTACAAAAGCCTCGCTGCGATAGCCATGATCCATTTCTGTTCACCTACACTTCTGCTACAATTTCCGGCTTTTCATCATTCCCCCGACAGAGACATAGCCTTATGCAGCCCATGCTGAACATCGCCCTGCGTGCCGCGCGCAGCGCAGGAGAGCTCATTTACCGTTCCATGGAACGCCTCGATGTGCTCACCGTGGACGAAAAGGACGCGCGCGATTATGTGTCGGAAGTGGATCGCGCCGCCGAGCAGGCCATTATCAGCCAGCTGCGCAAGGCCTATCCCGACCACAGCATTCAAGCCGAGGAAAGCGGCTTTCAACCTGGCCATGGCGAAGGCGCCGACACCGTCTGGATCATCGATCCGCTGGACGGCACCACCAACTTCATTCGTGGCGTACCGCACTTTGCCGTCAGCATCGCCTGCCGCGTAAAGGGGCGCATTGAGCACGCCGTCGTGCTGGATCCGATTCGCCAGGAAGAGTTCACCGCCAGCCGCGGCCGCGGCGCAGCACTGAACGGCCGCCGCCTGCGTGTCAGCACCCGCAAGACCCTGGACGGCGCCCTGCTGGGTACCGGCTTCCCGTTCCGCGCCAATCAGATCGATTCGCTGGACAACTACCTGGGCATGTTCCGCAGCCTGGTCGGCCAGACCGCCGGCATCCGCCGCGCCGGCGCCGCCAGCCTGGACCTTGCCTACGTAGCTGCAGGCCGCTTTGATGCCTTCTGGGAATTCGGCCTGGCCGAGTGGGACATGGCCGCCGGCGCCCTGCTGATTCAGGAAGCAGGCGGTCTGTGCAGCGATTTCAGCGGCGGCCACCAGTTCCTGGAAAAGGGCCAGATCGTTGCCGGCAACCCCAAGTGCTTCAAGGCTGTGCTGACCGCCATTCAGCCGCACCTGACGCCTAGCATGAAAATGTAACGCCCAGCCGCAAGCAGGAAGCCTCAAGCGGCAAGCTGGCCGTGCAGGGCAGAGCAAAGAGGCCCACATCCTGACCGGTGTGGGCCTTTTTTTGAACTGCAAGCCTCAAGCCTCAAGCCCCAAGCCAAAACCAAAAAACCCGCGCCGGATTCAGTTCCGACGCGGGTTTTCTCGTGGCTTGCCGCTTGCGGCGTGAGGCTTACAGCTGCGCCGGCAAAGCCGGCGCTCAGGGCCGCTCGTCCACCGCCTCTTCCACCTGCGGCGGGATCAGGTCTTCGCGGGTGAGCTTCATGGTCACCAGCAGGCCGCCGGCCACGTAGATCGAGGAGTAGGTACCGATGCCCACGCCGATCAACAGCGCGGTGGCAAAGCCATGGATGTTCTCACCACCAAACCAGAACAGCGCCAGCAGCACCAGAATGGTCGAGAACGAAGTCGCCAGCGTCCGCCCCAGGGTCTGGGTAGTCGAGACGTTGATGATCTCGACCAGGTCCGTGTGGCGCATTGCCCGAATGTTTTCCCGCACACGGTCAAAGACCACGATGGTGTCGTTCAGCGAGTAACCGATCACCGCCAGCAAGGCTGCCAGCACGGTCAAATCGAAGGACAAGCCAAAGAAGGCAAAGAACCCCAGGGTGAAAACCACGTCATGCACCAGAGCCAGAATGGCCGCTACCGCAAACTTCATCTGAAAGCGCAGGGACACGTACAGCAGGATACCGCCAATGGCCAGCAACATGCCCAGGCCACCCTGATCGCGCAACTCCTCACCAACCTGCGGCCCGATAAACTCGACCCGCTTGACCAGGACCTCGCCACCTTCGGCGCGTTTGACCATGTCTGCCACCTGGTTACCCAGGTTCGGGTCATCGCTGGGCAGACGGATCAGCACATCGGTGGAGGCGCCAAAGTTCTGCACGACCGCATCGTCCCAGCCGTTTTCACGCAGGGTCAGACGGATCTCTTCCAGATCAGCGGCTTCGCTGTAGTTGAGCTCAACCAGCGCACCGCCGGTGAAGTCCAAACCCAGATTCAGCTGCTTAACGACCAGACTGCCCAGCGAGGCAATCATCAGCACAACGGCTACGGCAAAGAAGAATTTGCGCAGACCGAGGAAATTGATGGTTCTATTGATGTTCATTATGTCTTCCTCAGAGCCACAGCTTCTTCACGTCGCGACCGCCAACGGCCAGATTGACCATGGCACGCGTCACCATGATGGCGCTGAACATCGAGGTAATGATCCCCAACGACAGAGTGACGGCAAAACCCTTGATCGGGCCCGAGCCCATGGCGAACAGGATTACACCTACCAGCAGGGTGGTCAGGTTACCGTCGATAATCGCCGAGAAGGCCTTATCGAAACCTTCGTGCACGGCGCGCTGGGGCGACATGCCATTAAAGATCTCTTCTTTGATACGCGAAAAGATAAGCACATTGGCGTCCACCGCCATACCCAGCGTGAGCACGATACCGGCAATACCCGGCAGCGTGAGCGTCGCACCCAGCATGGACATCAGTGCGATCAGCAGCACCAGGTTGAAACTCAGGGCGATACTGGCAAACACACCAAAGGCACGGTAAATGATGATCATGAACACCAGCACGGCGATAAAGCCGACCTGGGTCGCGGTCACACCCTTGGCGATATTCTCGGCACCCAGGCTCGGGCCAATGGTGCGCTCTTCCACAAAGTGCATGGGCGCGGCCAGACCACCTGCGCGCAGCAGCAGTGCCAGCTCGGAGGACTCGGCCGGCGAGTCCAGACCGGTAATGCGGAACTGGTTACCCAGCGCACTCTGAATGGTCGCCAGACTGATGATGGATTTTTCTTCAACAAAGGCCGGCACTTCGACCTCCTGCATCACCCCATCGACCTCTTCGGTAACCGTGCGGCTGATCTGGCGCTGCTCGATAAACAGCACCGCCATGCCACGACCGATGTTGCTGCGCGTGGCGCGGTTCATCAGCTCGCCGCCGTGACTGTCGAGGTTGATGTTGACCTGCGGGCGACCGTTCTCGTCGTAGTTGGCCTGCGCATCGGTAACCTGGTCACCGGTGATGATGATGCTGCGTTCGACGTCGGCTACACGGCCTTCGCTGCTGCGGAACGGGAAGGACTCGGTGGTCGCGCGCGGCGCGTCAGGCTCGGCGGCCAGACGGAACTCCAGGTTGGCGGTCTTGCCCAGTACGCGCTTGGCCTCGGCGGTATCCTGCACACCAGGCAGCTCGACCACAATGCGGTCGGCGCCCTGACGCTGCACCAGCGGCTCGGCCACACCCAATTCGTTGACCCGGTTACGTACCGTGGTCAGGTTCTGCGTCACCGCGTAATCACGAATGCTGGCAATTTCCGCCTCGGTCAGCGTCAGCTGCAGGACGTACTGCTCCTGACGCTCAGCGGTTGCGACCGCAAACTGATTGTACTGCCGCGTGATCAGGCGGCGCGCTTCGCTGCGCTGCTCTTCATCGGCAAAGCCAAACTGCAGGGTGTTGCCCTGGGTTGGCAGGCTGCGATAGCGCAGGCCCTCGGTACGCATCAAGCCGCGAATCTCGCTCTGGTAGACATTAACCCGCGACTCGATGGCCTTGTCCATGTCCACCTGCAGCAGAAAGTGCACGCCACCGGACAGGTCCAGACCCAGCGTCATCGGGCCAGCGCCGATATTGCTCAGCCACTCGGGCGTGGTCGGCGCCAGGTTCTGCGCCACCACGTAATCGCGCCCCAGCGCGTCGCGCACCACATCCTGCGCCTTCAGCTGATCGGCACGATTGACCAGACGCACCAGGCCAGAGCGGCCGTTGGCGCCAAGCTCAGTGCCTTTGGTCGGCAGGTTGGCGGCAACCAGCGCCTGTTCGATACGGTCGAGATCGGGCTGCTGTATTTCCAGCGTGGAGCTGGCACCGGAAATCTGAATGGCCGGATCATCCGGATACAGGTTGGGCATTGCGTAGATCAGGCCCAGTGCGAGCACGGCTACGATCAGCAGGTATTTCCAGAGGGGGTAACGATTGAGCATATCAGGGCCTGAAGCAGTCCGGGCGCCTGATCGGCGCCCGGAACGGAGGTCTACGTGGGGATTAGATGGCTTTCAGCGTGCCCTTGGGCAGCACGGCCACGATCGAGCCTTTCTGGAACTTCAGTTCCTGGCTGTCGCCGACTTCCAGTACCACGAACTCGTCGGTCACCTTCTTCACTTTGCCCAGGATGCCGCCGCCGGTTACCACTTCATCACCTGTGGACAGGCCGGCCAGCAGATTCTTGTGCTCCTTGGCGCGTTTGGCCTGCGGACGCCAGATCATCAGATAAAAGATGACCACGAAGCCGATCAGAAAAATCCACTCGAAACCGGAACCCGCCGGTGCGGCTCCGCCTGCAGACTGTGCCATGGCGGCGGGAATGAAAAAGCTCATGTGACGCTCCTGTTATTGAACTGCGAAAAATCGGTTATGGGGGCGCTTCGGACACTATTCAAGCGCCGGGCTGTGCTGATCACATCCGCGGACGCTCAGGGCTCCAGCGGCGGTACCGGCCGGCCCAGTTTGGCGTAGAAGTTATCCACAAAGGCGCTCAATGTACCCTGTTGAATGGCACCGCGCAAACCTGCCATAAGCCGCTGATAATGCCGCAGGTTATGGATGGTATTGAGCATGCTGCCCAACATTTCGCCGCACTTGTCCAGGTGATGGAGGTAGGCGCGGGAGAAGTGCTGACAGGTGTAGCAATCGCACGCGGGGTCCAGCGGCGACTCATCGTGACGGTGCACCGCGTTGCGAATCTTTATCACGCCCGCCTCGGTGAACAGATGCCCGTTGCGCGCATTGCGGCTGGGCATCACGCAATCGAACATGTCCACACCACGGCGTACACCTTCTACCAGATCCTCCGGTTTGCCTACTCCCATCAGGTAACGGGGTTTTTCCGGCGGCATGTGACCGGGCAGAAAGTCCAGTACGCGAATCATCTCTTCCTTCGGCTCGCCAACCGACAGCCCGCCAATGGCCAGGCCGTCAAAGCCGATCTCGCTCAGCCCTTCGAGCGAGCGCAGACGCAGCTCTTCGTGCATGCCCCCCTGAATAATGCCGAACAGCGCCGAGGGGTTGTCGCCGTGCGCCTGCTTGGAGCGCTTGGCCCAGCGCAGCGACAGCTCCATGGAGCGGCGCGCGGTATCGACATCAGCCGGATAGGGTGTGCACTCGTCAAAGATCATGACAATGTCCGAACCCAGCGCACGCTGCACCTGCATGGACTCTTCCGGCCCCATGAATACCTTGGCGCCATCAACCGGCGAGGAGAAGTAGACGCCCTCCTCCTTGATCTTGCGCATGGCGCCCAGGCTGAACACCTGAAATCCGCCGGAGTCGGTCAAAATCGGCCCCTGCCACTGCATGAAGTCATGCAGGTCGCCGTGCTTGCTGATCACCTCGGTGCCCGGGCGCAGCCAGAGATGGAAGGTATTGCCCAGAATGATCTGCGCACCAATGGCCTCGATGTCGCGCGGCAGCATGCCCTTGACCGTGCCATAGGTACCGACCGGCATGAAGGCAGGGGTTTCTACCACCCCACGCGGAAAGGTCAGACGCCCGCGGCGGGCCTTGCCATCGGTGGCAAGCAGTTCAAAGGACATGTGGCTCATGACGATACCTCAGGGCCGGTCGGGGCCGGATTGCGGGTGATGAACATGGCATCACCATAACTGAAAAAGCGGTACTTCTCGGCCACCGCGGCGCGGTAGGCCGCCATGGTCTCAGGGTACCCGGCAAAGGCCGACACCAGCATCAGCAGGGTCGACTCGGGCAAATGGAAGTTGGTGACCAGCGCGTCCACCACATGGAACGGCCGACCAGGGTACAAAAAGATGTCGGTATCGCCACTGAAAGGCTTGAGCTGGCCGTCACGCGCAGCCGACTCGAGCGAGCGCACGCTGGTGGTGCCCACGGCAATCACCCGTCCGCCACGCGCCTTGCAGGCCTCAACCGCCGCCACCACCTCGGGCGAGACCTCCAGCCACTCCTGATGCATGACATGGTCTTCAATCTTCTCGACCCGCACCGGCTGAAAGGTACCGGCACCAACGTGCAGGGTAACCTCGGCGGTCTCCACACCCAGCTCAGCAATGGCGTCCAGCAGCGGCTGGTCAAAGTGCAGCCCGGCCGTGGGTGCGGCAACCGCCCCTTCACGTTTGGCGTAGACCGTCTGATAGCGCTCGCGGTCAGCATCCTCATCAGGGCGATCGATATAGGGCGGCAGCGGCATGTGGCCGACGCGCTGCAGCAGCGGCAGCACCGGCTCGGCAAAGCGCAGCTCGAACAGCGCATCGTGCCGCGCGACCATCTCGGCCTCGGCATCACCGTCCAGCAGGATGCGGCTGCCCGGTTTGGGCGACTTGCTGGAACGGATATGCGCCAGCACCCGATACTCATCCAGCACCCGCTCAACCAGCACTTCCAGCGCACCGCCGGTGGCCTTGCGACCGAACAGGCGCGCCGGAATCACGCGGGTATTGTTGAACACCATCAGATCGCCCGGGCGCAGATAGCCCAGCAAATCGACAAACTGTCGGTGAGCGATGCTGCCGCTCGGGCCATCCAGGCACAGCAGGCGGCTGCCACGCCGCTCGGCCAGCGGATGGCGGGCGATCAGGTCATCGGGCAGCTCGAAATCAAAATCACTGAGACGCATGCGGCAGGCAGATCCGAAATGGCAGAAAAAAGGGCCGCCATAGTAGCGGAAAACCGTCACATTCGCGATCTGTCAGTCGTCACAGCATTGACCGCACCCGCAACAGCTCCTTATACTCCGCGCCTGTCCTGCGCAGCCACTGCGCCTGGCATGCCCCGATGGCGGAATTGGTAGACGCGACGGATTCAAAATCCGTTTCTGGTAACAGAGTGGGAGTTCGATTCTCCCTCGGGGCACCATTCGTACTCTGCGAATGGCGCCACCCCCTGACTAAGACTCACTCCTCAGCGCCTTGATACGCTCGTGCAGCTGCTGCAGATTCGCCTGCCCGCCCAGCAAGCGCGCCTGCTGGGCACGAGACAGCAGCGCCGGCAACACCGCACCCAGCCTTGCCTCCATCTGCAGCAATGCGTCGCCTCGCTGCTGCGAGCGTGCTTCCAGCATTTGCCACTCGCGGGCCTGTGGCAACCCGTAGCCCTCGGGCAACAGGTCGGCGGGCCGACTAAGAAATCCGCGCTCCAGCAGCAACTGGCCAACTATATCGCCCGCCTCTCGCATGGCGGCCTCTGCTTCGCCATCCAGATAGCGCAGCTTCAGGCTGTGCTGCGCAGCCAGCAGCTCACGCCGCACGGCGGCCTGCTCGAGCAGCAGCAAGCCCGCGCTCGCGCGCAGGTCCGCAGCTGCAATCCAAGGGCGGCGCTCGGCTGGCAACAAATCCAGCCACTGCTCAACGTCTTCAGCCGGTAGCCCCAGGCGTGCCTGCAAGGTGGCAAATACCTGCTGATAGCGCTCAGCGTAGGAGTCAAAGCGATACCCTAGGCGCAGCGCCTCCTGCGGATCATCCAGCACCCGCGCATCGGCCATGCCGCGTGCCTGCAAGAGCTGCAGCAGGCCTATCGGCGACTGACTATCCAGATCAATCAACGTCGGGCTGTCGGTCCCGGCGCGCAAAAGTTTGAGCGTCTCGACGGCGCAGTTATTGCCGACAAAGTAGTAGCGCCCGTCGTAGCTCCAGTGCAGCCTGGCAGCCTGTTGCGCCACCCCGGCGATCTGCTCGCGGCTCAGCTGCAGCGGCACGGAGCGCAGGGCGCGCAGCTCAAACTTGGTATATTCATCGACCACCTGAGCCAACGGCAGCATAAACAGGCGCGACGGGTAATTTCCTACCAGCCCATCCCAGTGCGATAACTGAACATCTTCGACAAAAGCGCGAAAAGACAGCACCAGATGCTGGTCCAGATCAAGCAAACAATCTGGCCCGCGCGGGCGACCCGGCGCACAAACCACCAAGCGCAACATGCTGTGCCCCCAGCGGCTCGCCCAGTCATCGTTGGGCTCGGCCAGCAAATAATGCACGGCGTAGATACGCTGCGGGTCAAGCCAGCCAACCACAGGCTGATCGGGCCCGGTCGCGGCATTCAGATAGGGGTATTTGTCCTCACAAGAGGCAGCCGGCGCAGACCAGCCATCGAAGTGCCTGGAGAAATAAGCGTGTAGCGCCGGGCGACGGCAGGCGTAGTCCGGATCGAGCAGAAAATACTCGGCGTTGACCGCAACAAACTCGGCAGGGCTGTCCAGCTCGTAGCGATCAGGCGAGCGCAGCACCTGATCATTGGCCGCTTCACGCTCACCACGCGAACCCACCCGCTGCGGCCAGCCGGCCAGATCCAACAGACGCGGATCATCACTCAGGCGAAACCGCCGCTCGCCCTGCCCGCGACACCCCGCCGGCAAACCTACCGCGCCCTGTGTCTGCAGGCGAGCGCCGCAGTACCAGCGCAGCCTGGCTGGCGGGCCGAGACGGTCGTACAGATGTATCACCTCGTGCAGCAGCGTGCGCAGGGCCAATGCCTGGTCACGCTGCTGCAGCAGACGCCGATCAAGCTGCAGGCGACCACCCGCCGTAGCACGACCGCTGACGCCTGCCGGCAGCCCCGCAGACCAGGCCAGCGGCACAGCCACATCCAGCTGCGCCTTTAACTGCGGTGGCAAGGACGCCTGCGCAGCGCGCGTCAGCTCACGTGTGAATGCACGCTCGGCAGCATCCAGCCCATCCAGTTCGGCAACAAACCGCAGAGCGGCAGAGGCCGGCGTCGCCAGCAACAGCAACAGCAGCAACCGCAGCGTCATGCGCACGAGGTACACGGCGCTGCGGCGCGAACTGCTCACTGGGCGAGAATATCCTCGGCCAGTTGCATGTCGCTGGCTTCAAGGCCCGGCTGCTGGGCACGCAGGTGCTGCAGCGCCGCCTCCAGCTGCACGCCACGGATCGCGCCGTTGCTGGCAACAAAACTGGCGGCATCATCACGCGCCTGCAACACAACCTTGTTGTTACCACCGGTGGAGGCGTCACTGGTTCCTTCAACACTG
The DNA here is from genome assembly GCF_900114765.1 of Halopseudomonas pachastrellae. Lineage (GTDB taxonomy): Bacteria > Pseudomonadota > Gammaproteobacteria > Pseudomonadales > Pseudomonadaceae > Halopseudomonas > Halopseudomonas pachastrellae. The sequence goes on along the minus strand of NZ_FOUD01000005.1, from coordinate 133,093 downwards.
TTGGCCAGCGAGGAGCCGATGGTGTCGGTGGTGCCGATGAAGCTGCTGGCAGCAGCGTTGCCGGCCATCACAAGCAGACCAGCAGTAGCCAGAGCAGAGAGGATTTTCATAGCGATCTTCCTTTTCAATGAGGTCGCCACCCTCAGGCAGGGACGACCGATAAAGGCCGGCATGCTCAGGCCATTGTCAACTGGTGACCGACCATACCCAGCACAAACCCGAGCACCGCGCCCATGGGTGGTGCCCAGTGACGATCGATCTTCGCCTGCGGCGCGATGTCCTGAAAGACTGAATAGCAGATACCGCCGGCGGCGAACAGCATCACACCGGCAACAACGGCAGGAAATTGCGCCAGCCAGCCGTACCCCAACAGACCACAGACAGGGCCAAGCAGTGCCATCAAGGCAAAAAGACCAGCAACCCGGCGCACCGAGTAATGCGTGCTGGCACGCAGCTCGCGACAGGCATTGAAGCCTTCAGGCAGGTTCTGCAGCATCATCAGGCAGGCCAACAGCACGCCACCGGAGCCGCCTGCGGCAAAGGCGGCGCCAAGGGCGATGGATTCGGGGATGAAGTCCGAAAGCATAGCGGCCAACTGACTGGCCGGCGTATTGATGCGATACAGCAGCAGGTCCAGCCCCATAAAGGCCGTCCCGCCGAGCACAAACCAGAATGCCGAACTGGCTGGCGGCAGCACCTCGATACCTTCTGGCACCAACACCAGCGCCACCGCCGACAACAGCGCACCACCGCCGAAGGCGATAATGCCGTGGCGGCGCTCCTCATCCAGCCAATTGGGTCTGATGGACTCCACACCAGCCAGTAAAGCCCCCGCCGGCATCGCCATGCCAGCCATCAGCGTCAGCCCGATAACCAGTATCCACTCTTCCATTTACCCAGCCTCCTGCCAAACAAAAAACCCCGCCCCGACCGTATGTCGAGGCGGGGTTTCTGACCCGCGCTTACAGCTCGTCGAGGAAGCGCTCAGCATCCAGCGCGGCCATGCAGCCGGCGCCGGCGGAGGTAATCGCCTGACGGTAAACGTGATCGGCGACATCACCTGCGGCAAAGACGCCCGGGATGTTGGTCTGAGTGGCGTTACCCTCGGTGCCGCTCTTGATTTTGAGGTAGCCGTCTTTCATGTCCAGCTGCCCTTCGAACAGGCCAGTGTTGGGCGTGTGGCCGATGGCAATAAAGACACCTGCCAGGGCGATGTCCTCGGTGCCGCCGCCGTTCAGGGCGATGCGCATGCCGGTCACACCGCTGTCGTCACCCAGCACTTCGTCCAGCGTGGCGTTGAGTTTCAGCTCGATCTTGCCTTCAGCTACACGGGCCATCAGCTTGTCGACCAGAATCTTCTCCGCGCGGAAGCTGTCGCGGCGGTGCACCAGCGTTACCTTTTTGGCGATATTGGCCAGATACAGCGCTTCTTCAACAGCGGTGTTACCGCCACCCACAACAGAGACTTCCTGGTTGCGATAGAAGAACCCGTCACAGGTCGCGCAGGCGGACACACCTTTGCCCATAAAGGCTTCCTCGGACGGCAGACCAAGGTAGCGGGCCGACGCACCGGTGGCGATGATCAGCGCATCACACTGGTACTCGCCGCTGTCGCCCCACAGCTTGAGCGGGCGGCTGTTCAGATCGACCTTATTGATGTGGTCAAACTGAATCTCGGTTTCAAAGCGCTCGGCGTGCTTGCGCATACGCTCCATCAGGTCCGGACCCTGCAGGCCTTCGACGTCGCCCGGCCAGTTGTCCACTTCGGTGGTGGTGGTCAGCTGACCGCCCATCTGCATCCCGGTGATCAGCAGCGGCTTCAGGTTGGCGCGAGCCGCATAGACTGCAGCGCTGTAGCCAGCGGGGCCGGAGCCAAGGATGATCAGACGGGCGTGACGCACTTCAGACATGTAAACCTCCCAATTCGCCAGCGCACTGGCGGCAGTAATAAAACGGGCAGTCGGGGGTAAGGGGTCCCCGGAACAACGTGACTGCCCCAAAAACGAATTCGATTACAGCTCGCTGGCATGCTCCGCCAGATAGCTGGCAACGCCCGCGGCGCTTGCCTGCATACCCTTCTGCCCTTTGCGCCAGCCGGCCGGGCAGACCTCGCCGTGCTCTTCAGTAAACTGCAGCGCCTCGACCAGGCGGATCATCTCATCCACCTCACGGCCTAGCGCCAGATTGTTCACCACCTGATGCTGCACGATACCCGCACGATCAATCAGGAAGGAGGCGCGCAGCGCCACGCCGTCCTCGTGCTCGATACCGTAGGCACGGGTAATCTCATGGCGCACATCGGCGACCATGGTGAAATCCACCGGCCCGATACCGCCCTGCTCTACCGGCGTATTGCGCCAGGCAAAGTGGGTGAACTGCGAATCGATGGACACCCCAACTACCTCAACGCCCAGCGCACGGAATTTGTCCATGCGGTTGTTGTGCGCAATGATTTCCGAGGGGCAGACAAAGGTGAAGTCCAGCGGCCAGAAAAACATCACCACATAACGCCCACGCAGACTGCTTGAGTCAAAGGCATCAACGATGCTGCCATCGGCCAGCACGGCCGGCGCAACAAAATCCGGCGCAGCACGGTTTACCAGAACGCTCATCCGATTCTCCAGAACAATGAAGCGCAGCTTACGGCGCTCGGACACATTAGGACATTGCAAAGACTGTATCAGCCAAATAGTTTACCCCTATAGTGCCCGGCTAGGCACTGCACAATTCTGCACGAAAACTCCCCTCCAGGATCAGGCACAATGAAGCAAGTAACCGACCTCATGCGCGGCCCCGACTACCTCAAAGAAGGCTGGCGCACCCTGCGCCAACCGGGCCTGCGGCGCTTTGTGCTGATCCCGCTGGCACTCAACCTGATCCTGTTCAGCGCACTGATCGGCTGGGGGATTCAGCAATTCGACCTGTGGATGACCCGCCTGATGCCCCAGCTGCCAGACTGGGCAGCCTTTGTCGAATGGCTGCTATGGCCGCTGTTTGCCCTGGTGGTCCTGCTGGTGCTGTTTTTTGGTTTCAGCGTGGTAGCCAACATTATCGCTTCCCCTTTTTACGGCATTCTGGCGGAGAAAATCGCCGAACAGGAGCGCAACGAGGTCAGCCCGCCGACCAGTTGGCGCGACATAGCCATGCTGGTGCCGCACAGCGTCGGCCGTGAACTGCGCAAGCTGGTCTATTACTTGCCACGCCTGGTAGCGCTGCTGCTGCTGACGTTGATCCCGGTGGTTAACTTTATTGCCTCGCCACTGCTGCTGGCCTTTGGCGTGTGGATGATGGCGGTGCAGTACATCGACTATCAGGCCGACAACGACAAGGTCGGTTTTCGCGACATGCTGCGCTGGATGCAGACGCGCCGCAGCCTGTCGCTAGGTTTTGGCCTGCCGGTGTATGTCGGCATGCTGATTCCGCTGGTCAACCTGCTGGTCATGCCGACCGCCGTGGCGGCCTCTACCCTGCTGTGGGTACGCGAGCGCGATCAGCAAGCATCATAAAAGCGTCATAAAGATGTCACGCTCCGATCATGGCAGCTGTCCATACTCGGAGCATGACCACACCAGACTCGCCCGGCCGCTGCTTCGCACTGGTCACCGAAACCTACCCCCCACAGATCAACGGCGTCGCCAACACCCTTGGCCAGCTTTGCAATGGCCTGCTCGCGCGCCAGCACCGCGTGCAACTGGTGCGTCCGGCACTGCGTGACGAGCGCCCGGGTAGCGACAGTCAGTGCGGCCTGCTTGAACGCCGCGTGCGCGGCATGCCCATCCCAGGCTACGCCAGCCTGCAATGGGGGCTGCCGTCCGGCCACCAGCTGCGCCGCCTGTGGCAGAGCGAGCGCCCCGATGCGGTCTATCTGGCGACCGAAGGCCCGCTGGGCTGGTCCGCGCTGCGTGTCGCGCGGCGACTGCAAATTCCGGTGATCAGTGGCTTTCACACCAACTTTCAGCAGTACAGCGATCACTTTCATCTCGGCCTGCTGCACGAGCCGGCCATGCGCTATCTGCGCTGGTTTCACAACCAGACGTTGAGCACGCTGGTCGCCAGCTCCACGCAACAACGCGAACTCAGCCGCCTGGGGGTGAACAACCTGTGCCTGCTTGGTCGCGGCGTTGATTGCAGCCGTTTTCATCCTGCGCACCGCAGCAATGACCTGCGCAGCACCTGGGGCGCCGCTGATAACGACCTGGTAATGCTGCATGTGGGCCGCCTGTCGCCAGAGAAGAACCTGACGTTGCTGGCCGAGGCCTGGGAACAGGTCAGCGCCCAGAACACCAGCGGCCGCAAACTGCATCTGGTGATCGTTGGCGACGGCCCATCCCGCGCAGAGCTGCAGCGCCGCCTACCCCACGCCGTGTTTACTGGCGCACTGACCGGCGAGCCGCTGGCAGCAGCCTACGCCAGCGCCGATATCTTCGTCTTCCCCAGCCTGACCGAAACCTTTGGCAATGTGGTGACCGAAGCCATGGCCTCGGGCCTGGCAGTCTGCGCATTCGATACCGCGGCAGCTCACCAGCACATTCAGGACAGGTACAGCGGCAGCCTCGCACCCGTGGCGCACGAGCGGGTCTTTATCGAGAATCTGCAATGGCTGACGGAAGATCGGGAGGGGCGGCGCAGTATCCGCCTGCATGCGCGACACCGCGCCTGCCAGCTGGACTGGAGCAGTATCGTGGAGCGCTTTGAACGTTACCTGCTACAGGCTGCCGGGCGGCAGCCTGCGTTGGCACAGGCAGTGCCGAGCAAGTAGCCCGGACTGCCTGATGCGGCGACTCAGACCAGCGTCTTGAGCGCCTCGCGGCTGAAGGGGGCGATATCTTCAAAGCGACCTTCGCGCACCTTGTCGGCCCACTGCGGATCAACCAGCAGCGCACGGCCAACGGCAACCAGATCAAACTCGTCGGCTTCCAGGCGCTCCAGCAGGCCATCAATGTTGGCGGTCTGAGCAACCTTGTCGGTGTTGACCATAAACTGCAGGAACTCGCCGTCCAGGCCGACACTGCCAACGGTGATGCACGGCTTGCCGGTGATCTTGCGAGTCCAGCCAGCCAGGTTCAGTTCGGAGCTTTCGAATTCCGGCTCCCAGAAACGGCGCTGCGAGCAGTGGAAGATATCCACACCAGCGTCAGCCAGCGGCGCCAGGAACTGCTCCAGCAGCTCGGGAGTCGGGGCCAGGCGTGCGGTGTAGTCCTGCTGCTTCCACTGGGAGAAGCGGAAGATGATCGGGTAGTCGGCGCCAACAGCGGCGCGCACTGCCTTGATGATCTCCACAGCGAAGCGACCACGGTTTTCCATGCTGCCGCCGTACTGGTCTTCACGCTGGTTGGTACCTTCCCAGAAGAACTGGTCGATCAGATAGCCATGGGCGCCATGCAGCTCGATGGCATCAAAGCCAACATCCTTGGCGTCCTTGGCCGCCTTGGCAAAGGCAGCAACCACGTCATCGATGTCCTGCTGGGTCATACCCTTGACCAGCACCTTGCCGTCTTTGACCTTCTCCATCGGGCCGTAACCGGGGACATCGCCATCCGGATCAGTGCCCAGGCGACGTACGTTACCCACGTGCCACAGCTGCGGAGCGATCTTGCCGCCGGCCGCGTGCACGGCATCAACAACTTTTTTCCAGCCAGCCAGCGACTCTTCGCCGTGGAAGTAAGGAACATTGGGATAGCCATTGGCTGCAGCGTGATCAACCACGGTGCCTTCGGTGATGATCAGGCCAACGCCCGACTCGGCACGGCGACGGTAGTAATCCACAACACCCTGATTCGGCACACCCTTGGGCGAGAAGTTGCGGGTCATCGGGGCCATCACGATGCGGTTGGACAGTTCCAGATTGCCCAGGGTAAAGGGCTTGAACAGGGTGTTTACTGCTATGGACATCACAGTTTCCTCACAGGTTGACCGCAACGCCGGCCAAGCATGAGCTGACCGGTCGTCTCGGCAGATTGATCAAGGCTGCAGCAAACGCTCCAGCTGCTGAATGAAGATACGCAGCGGGCCGATCTGACGATCAGCCTTCATGCGCAGCAGCGCCCCTTCCCAGGCAGCACTGACAAACCCGGCCAGCGCGGCCGGGTCCTGATCTGCGGCGATTTCGCCCGCCGCCTGCGCCTCGGACAGACAGTCCGCCAGCACCTGATTGGAGCGCTGCAAAATAGCGCTGGCCGCATAACCGATGGGCTGACTTTCCTCTGCCATCTCGTGGCACAGGCTACCGATAAAGCACTGGTGGCTTGGCTGTTCCTGGCTGGCGAAGTAGCCGACCAGATCTCGGTAACACCGCAGAATGCGCTCGCGGGGTGACAGCTGCGAGGCATTCAGCGCATCGGCAAAACGCTCGATACGTGGCGTGTAGTAGTAGTGCAGCGCCTGGATGGCAAAGTCTTCCTTACTTTCGAAGTAGTGATAGAAAGACCCCTTGGGCACACCAGCGCCCTGGGTGATTTCCTGCACCCCAGTGCCGTTGTAGCCCTTGCGCAGCATCACCGCCGTACCGGAGGCCAGAATGCGCGCGCGTTTGTCTTGGATAGCGTTCATGCCGGCCACTATACGACCGGTCAACTTTTACTGATAGACAAAAATAAAGACGATAAATACCAGTGATAAAGCACTATCAACTTTGATTGCGGCGAGCATAGCGATTTGCTTTGCAGATCTTGAGCGAGGCGGAGCACGGCAGCTGCAGAGAACCAGCCGCTCAAAGGCAATGCGGAGCGAGCACGGTCGAACGCAGCAGCCGGGGCTGGAGCACTACGCTTCGACCAACCATAAAAAAACCGAGCCTTGGCCCGGTTTTCTTGACGCAGCAGCGATCAGTGGTGATGACCACCTTCACCGTGGACGTGACCGTGAGCGATCTCTTCGTCCTGGGCGTCACGCACTTCAACAACCTTCACTTCAAAGGTCAGACGCTCGCCAGCCAGCGGGTGATTGCCATCGACAGTCACTTCGTCACCTTCCAGTGCCTTGATGGTGACGATCTGCATGCTGCCGTCTGGGCCGGAGGCGTGGAACTGCATGCCCACTTCCAGCTCGTCGACACCTTCGAACATGTTGCGACCCAGCACCGCAATCAGCTCGGCGTTAAAGTCGCCGTAAGCCTCTTCGGGCTCAACGGTTACTTTGATCTCGTCACCGCTCTGCTTGCCTTCCAGCGCCTTTTCCAGACCCGGAATGATGTTGCCGGCACCGTGCAGGTAGACCAGCGGCGCACCACCGACGGACGAATCCAGCACTTCGCCATCATCGTTGGTCAGGGTGTAGTCGATGGACACGGCCTTGTTGGCAGCAATCTGCATAATCTCTTTCCTGTGGTTTTGGGGTAACAGGGGAAGCGCAGATTAATCTGCGCTTCCCAAGCCCAAAGTGTACGCGCTATAGCCTAGAAACGCACGGCTTGACCCGACAGGAGGGGCACCGGAAGATGGTCGAACCCACCGGCTTCAATGCGGTCCATACCTCCAGATTCGGCTGAAAGGAATTCGCTCGTACCATGACAAACCGCCTCGTACTGGTCATTAACGGGGGCAGCTCCTCCATCAAAGTGGCCTTGCGCCGCGAGAACACCGCCGGCGCCATCTTCGAGGCGATCGCCGAGCGCCTGAATACCGCCCAGGCCCGCCTGTCCACCTCGGACGGCCTGGAGCAGGACCTGTCCGGCGCCGACCACCTGGCCGCACTGGACGCGCTGCTGCCGCTGGTAGACCGCCATCTGGACCAACCGCTCAGCGCCGTCGGCCACCGTGTGGTGCACGGCGGCGAACGCTTCACCAGCGCACGCCTGATCGACGATGAGGTGATTGCCGGCATCCAGGCCAACGCCCCCCTGGCCCCCCTGCACAACCCGGCCAACCTGACCGGCATCCGCGCCGCCCTTAAGTTGCTGCCCGGCACTCCGCAGTTTGCGGTCTTTGATACCGCCTTCCACCAAAGTATGCCGCCCCACGCCTTCCGCTACGCCCTGCCCGACGAGCTGTACGCCGTGCACGGCGTACGCCGTTACGGTTTTCACGGCACCAGCCACAAATACGTCAGCGACGAGGCCAGCGTGCTCTGCGGCAAGGAGCGCGGTGCAGGCGCCTGGCTGACCGCTCACCTGGGCAATGGCTGCTCCAGCTGCGCAGTGCTGGATGGCCGCAGCATGGATACCAGCATGGGCCTGACGCCGCTGGAGGGCCTGGTCATGGGCACCCGCAGTGGTGACGTAGACCCCAACTTGCACGCGCATCTGGCGCGCACCCTCGGCTGGGACCTGCCGCGCATCGAGCACCTACTCAACCGCGAAAGCGGCCTGCTCGGCCTCTCCGGGCTGTCCAACGACATGCGCGAGCTGGAGCAGGCACGCGCCGACGGCCACAGCGGCGCACAGCTGGCCATTGAGGTGTTCTGCTATCGCCTCGCCCGCTCACTGGCGGGGCTGGCGGTCGCGCTGCCCCGTATCGACGGCCTGATCTTCACCGGCGGCATTGGTGAAAACTCCGCGTTGACCCGCGCCCTGACCGTCAAGCATCTGGCCGTCATGGGCCTGCGACTGGACCCGGACAGCAACAGTCTGCTGCCCCGCGGTGAGGCCGGCCGGGTGGAAGCCCAAGGTTCACCGGCCATTCTGGTCATACCAACCGACGAGGAGCGCCAGATCGCCGACGAAAGTCTCGCCCTGCTCGACACGCAGCCAAGGAGCCAAATGGCATGAGCCTGCACACCTTTTTTGTCGCACCCACCGGTTTCGGGGTCGGCCTGACCTCCACCAGCCTCGGCCTGATCCGCGCCCTGGAGCGCACCGGCCTGAAAGTGCACTTTCTCAAGCCCATTGCCCAGCCACACCCGGGCGACGACGGCCCGGAGCGCTCCAGCGAACTGATAAGCCGCACCCTGGGCCTGACACCGCCGCCCTCAATGACGCTCTCCCAGGTTGAGCACCAGCTCGCCATGGGCGAGCTGGACGAGGTACTGGAAGAGATTGTCAGCCGCTATCAGCAAGCCGCCCAGGACGCCGATGTTGTCGTGGTTGAAGGCATGGTTCCCACCCGGCAGAGCAACTACGCCAGCCAGATCAACCAGCAGCTGGCCAAAAGCCTGGATGCGGACGTGATTCTGGTCACCGCCCCAGACGGTGACGACTTCGCCACGCTGGCCGACCGTATCGAGATCAACGCACAGACCTTCGGCGGCCCCAAGCATCCGAAGGTGCTGGGCGTGATTATCAACAAGGTGAAGGCGTTGGCCACCGAAACCAGCGCCGACATCCCGGATCGCCCGACCCTCAAGAGCACCCTCAAGGACTTTGCCCAGAACCTGCGCGAGGCCTCCAGCCGGCTGGATACCAACGACTTCCGCCTGATCGGCTGCGTGCCCTGGCAAGAGGAGCTGAACGCACCGCGCACCTCCGACATCGCCGAGCTGCTCAGGGCCAGCACCTTCCACGCTGGCGACATGCAGCAACGCCGGGTGATGGAAATGGCGTTGTGCTCGCGTACGGTGCCCAACATTATTCACCTGCTGCGCCCCGGCGCGCTGATTGTCACCCCGGGTGATCGCGACGACATCATCATCGCCAGCTCGCTCGCCTCGTTGTCCGGCACCCCCCTGGCCGGACTGCTGCTGACCGGCGGGTATGAGCCAAACCCACGTGTCATCCAGCTGTGCCAACCGGCACTGGATCAGGGGCTGCCGATTCTCGGTGTACCCACCGACACCTTTGCCACCGCCACCCAGCTCGACCGCATGAACCGGGAAATCCCGATTGATGACCGCGAACGTGCCGAGAAGGTGACGGACTTTGTTGCCAGCCATATCGACCACGTCTGGCTGGCCAAGCGCTGCGACACACCGCGTGAAAAGCGCATGTCGCCGCCGGCGTTCCGCTACGAGCTGGTGCGCCAGGCCCAGCACGCTGCCAAAACCATTGTGCTGCCTGAGGGCGATGAGCCGCGCACCGTGCAGGCGGCAGCCATCTGCCAGCGCCGCGGCATCGCCAACTGCATCCTGCTGGCCAAACGCGAGTCGGTCGAAGCGGTGGCCCGCGCCCAGCACATCACCCTGCCCGACGGCCTGCAGATCGTCGACCCGGATCAGGTCCGCGAGCGCTACGTCGCGCCCATGGTCAAGCTGCGCGAGGGCAAGGGGCTGAACGAGCCCATGGCCCTGCAGCAGCTTGAAGACAACGTGGTGCTCGGCACCATGATGCTGGCTCTGGATGAAGTCGACGGCCTGGTCTCCGGCGCCATTCATACCACGGCCAACACCATTCGCCCGGCATTCCAGCTGATCAAGACGGCCCCCGGCTACAACCTGGTGTCCTCGATCTTCTTCATGCTGCTACCCGAACAGGTACTGGTGTACGGCGATTGCGCGGTCAACCCCGACCCCAGCGCCGAAGACCTGGCAGAAATTGCCATCCAGAGCGCGCGCTCGGCAGAAGCCTTCGGCATTCCGGCGAGGGTGGCCATGATCAGCTACTCCACCGGCACCTCCGGCAGCGGCAGCGAAGTCGAGAAGGTAAGAGAGGCAACGCGCCTGGCACGCGAACGCGAGCCCGGACTGTTGCTCGACGGCCCGCTCCAGTATGATGCCGCCGCCATCGCCAGTGTCGGCCGCCAGAAAGCGCCCGACAGCCCGGTGGCCGGTCAGGCAACCGTGTTTGTGTTCCCTGACCTGAACACCGGCAATACCACCTACAAGGCGGTACAGCGCAGTGCCAACGTAGTCAGCGTCGGCCCCATGCTGCAGGGCCTGCGCAAACCGGTGAACGACCTGTCTCGCGGTGCGCTGGTCGACGATATTGTCTATACCATTGCGCTGACCGCCATCCAGGCCTACAACAACGAATAGACGACAGCCCAATAGCCGGCACAACGCCGTAAACGTCGTCTGAGACCAATAAGAATGGCCGCCTGCCGGCGGCCCTGGACGAGCCAAATCCATGCTGTCGTTTCTGCCCGCCCCCGTACGGGGCACCCTTGCCGCGCTGCTGCTGGTGCTTAACACCCTGGTGCACGCACCTATTCTGTTTGTCTTCGCGCTGATCAAGCTGGTGCCGATACCCGCGCTGCGCACCTGGTGCACCCGGGTGATGATCAGCGTTGCCGAATTCTGGATGCGCTGCAACAGCGGCTGGATGGCCCTTAGCGGCAACATTCGCTGGGACATCGAAGGACGCGAGCGGCTGGACTACAACGGCTGGTATCTGGTCACCAGCAACCACCAGAGCTGGGTCGACATTCTGGCCCTGCAGCATGTACTGAACCGCCACATGCCGATGCTCAAGTTCTTCCTCAAGCAGGAGTTGATCTGGGTACCGGTGATCGGCCTGTGCTGGTGGGCGCTGGATTTCCCCTTCATGAAGCGCTACACCAAGGCTTATCTGGCCAAGCATCCGGAAAAGGCCGGCCAGGATCTGGCCACCACGCGCAAGGCCTGCGAGAAGTTCAAAAGCACGCCGGTGGCGGTGTTCAATTTTCTCGAAGGCACCCGTCTGACCCCCGCCAAACACGCCGAACAAAACTCCCCTTTCCGCTATCTGCTCAAGCCAAAGTCCGGTGGCATCGCCTTTGTGCTCGATGCCATGGGTGAACAGCTGCGCTCGCTACTGGATATCACCATCCACTATCCCGGCGGCAACCCGTCTTTCTGGGGGCTGATGTGCGGCAAGGTTACCCACGTTGTCATGCATCTGGAACTCAAGCCAATTCCGGCCGAGTTTATTGGCCGCAATTACCAGGAAGACGAAGCCTTCCGCGGCGAGTTTCAGGCTTGGGTCAACCAGCTCTGGCTCGACAAGGACGCACACATGACGCGTCTGCACCAGCAGTATCCGACGCCGATGGATCGCTCGAGCCGGTAAGCTGTAAGGGTAATTAGTTGGTTCACTAAGAATTGCTGGGGTGGACGTCAAGCCATTGCGCTGGTGCTGAATCAGCCTTTCGCCTTCACGGCGAGCCAAAGGGGGCCGCTTGCCCGCCCCCCCTTGGCGATCCCCCCGGGCACCCGACTACGCGGCCCTTCGGGTTCGCTGCGTTGCTCGATTTATCGGGGAGTCGCAGAACTCGTCGCTGCGCTCCTCAGACATGCTGCGACTCTTTCTCCCGATAAATCTGCGCTACTCGCCCGCGTAAACGGGACGAACCGCACGTGCACACTCCACCTCCTGAACATCCATCCGGCAGACTTTCTCCGCGCAACAACCTCGCCCCCAATCCCTAACGTCCGCAAAAAAAACAAAAAAGGCCAACCGGTTGCCCGGTTGGCCTTTCTGCTTACGTATAAAGATCAGAGCTGACGCAGGGTAATCTCAACGCGGCGGTTCTGAGCGCGACCTGCTTCGGTGTCGTTGCTGGCGATCGGCTGGCTGGGGCCAACACCGGCGCTGCTGATACGTGCGCCGCTTACGCCCTGACCGGACAAGTAGGACGCTACGCTGGTAGCGCGCTCACGCGACAGGCGCATGTTCAGTTCCTGCGAGCCGGTGCTGTCGGTGTGGCCAACAATGTTGATACCGTTCTGGTCGAACTCCTTGAACACCTTCACCAGGGAGTTAAGCGTCGGGTAGAAGCTGCTGGCGATATCGGAGGAGCCGGACGCAAAGGTGATGTTGCCCGGCATGACCAGTTGCAGGGTGTCGCCGTTACGGATGACCTGCACACCGGTGCCGGTCAGTTCTTGGCGCAGGCGCTGCTCCTGCTTGTCGACGTAGTAGCCGTAGCCGCCGCCCGCTGCACCGCCCACTGCCGCGCCAATCAGCGCACCCTTGGCACGGTCATCGCTGCTGGAGGTGGCGGCGCCAATGGCGGCCCCTGCCAATGCGCCAATACCGCCGTAGGTCGCTGACTTGCCGGCCTGCTCTTCGCCGGTGTAGGGGTTATTGGTACAACCTGCAATCATCAGTGCACAGGCACCGGCGACAATCAAACCTTGGCTTTTCATAATGATTCCCTTGTTTCGTTGGTTCCAGACCATCGGGCAGAGGCACAACCCTGCCCAAACGCGGCGTTAGCCGCGGATAAACGGATTCTCGCGAATCTCGTCTCCAATACGGGTGTCCGGGCCATGCCCGGTAACGACCACCGCATCCTCATCAAGACTATAGAGTCGCTGACGGATGGATTGTTCAATCTGGCGATAATCACCACCCCACAAATCGGTGCGACCAATACCACGCCGGAACAGCGTATCGCCCGCGATCAGCAGTTTGTCCTGTGGAAACCAGAAGCTCATCGAGCCCGGTGTGTGCCCCGGGGTATGCAGCGCCACACCACAACCGCACGCCAGCTCTTCATCATCGCTGAGCCACTGATCCGGTGCCGGCACCGGCGTGTAGGGCACGCCAAACATCTTGCACTGCATCTCCAGGTTGTCCCAGAGGAACTGATCTTCCTTGTGCAGGTGCAGCGTGGCGCCGGTCACCTTTTTCAGCTCGCCGGAGGCAAGAAAGTGATCCAGGTGTGCGTGGGTGTGAATAATGCTGACCAGCTTGAGCCCCAGCTCGTCCAGACGTTTGAAAATAAACTGGTGATCGCCACCTGGGTCTACCACGATGGCTTTTTTGCTGACGGGGTCACCAATCAGCGTGCAATTGCACTGCAGCGGGCCAACGGGAAAGGTTTCACGGATCAGGCTGGGTGTCTGGTGCATGGCAAATCCAGGTCAGGCGATGGGTCAGGCCGCGTACCTTGCGCGGCCAGCGAATAAACCGAGTATACCAGCGCCTCCAGGCGACAACCGGCAGTGACTGTCATCTACGAGCTGCTACAATCCGCGCACTCACCCGCCAAGAGGACTATTTAATGGCTACCAACCGCTCGCGCCGCCTGCGCAAGAAACTCTGTGTCGACGAATTCCAGGAACTGGGCTTCGAACTGAATCTGGAATTCAAGCAAGACCTGTCCGACGAAGCCATCGACAGCTACCTGAATCAATTCCTGCGCGAGGCGATCATCGCTAACAGTCTGGATTACGTAGGCGGAGAAGACTTTGGCCTGATTTGTCTGGCCAAGCGTGGCTCGGTTACTGAAGAGCAGCGCAACGCCGTCGAAAACTGGCTCAAAGGCCGTGACGAGCTGGCCAGCTTCACTGTCAGCCCGCTGCAAGATGCCTGGTATCCGAGCATGCCGATTCCGGCAGCCTGATACCAGAACGCCGCCGGGCTAGCCCGGCGGCTGTTCGTTTAGTCCTGGTACAACTCGTCCAGGCCCAGCCCCACCGCCAGTTCGCCGCCAAAGCGCGTGCCGGTTTGCCCTTCTGCCAGACGCTGCTGCGCCTTGCCATAGGCCTCTACCGACAACGGCATGTAGCCGGTCACATGCAACCAGTGCCGCACGCCATCCAGGTAGCCTTGCAGAAAGGGACGCAACGTCGCCTTCTGCTCCAGCGCACCAGCATTCACATACAGAAACAGCGGCCGCGCCAGCGGTTGATACTCACCACCCAACACCTCGTTCAACGCGGGATAGACCGGTCCTTTACCGCTGTCCACTGCCACGTCATGCAGCTCCTGCCAATGCCGGAAGTAGGCACCGACACCAAAGAAGCCCAGTGCATCAGGCTCCGCCAGCATGGCCTTGACCAGTTCCTCTTCGTTCTCGCTGGCCAGGTAATCGCTGCGACTGGCGCGCGTCTCGCCGTTGATCACGGTGGTGAAGTAATCGTAGGTGCCTGAGTTGCTGCCACGGCCGAACAGACTGACAGGCCGGTCCGGCCACTCGGCGCGCAGGTCCTGCCAGGTGATCTCCTGCCCCTGGGCCTGTGGCTGCCACAGTGTTCTCAGTTCCTCGGTGGTGATGTCGCGCACCCAGTCGTTACTGCCGTTGACCACGACGGCGATAGCGTCAAAGGCGATAGGCAGCTCAACATACCGCACGCCAGCGGCCTCACAGCTCGCCATCTCCTCGCGGTTGATCGGGCGTGAGGCATTGCTGATGTCGGTTTCACCGGCGCAAAAGCGCCGAAATCCGGCCGTGGTACCGGAGAAGCGGTTGTCCACCTCCAGCTTGCTGCGCTTGGCCGCTTCCTGGGTGATGGGGAATACGGTGCTGGAGCCATCAGCCAAGATGGCGTCGCTGGCGAACACCGGGGACGCCAGCAGCCCGGCAATCAGCCCGCACAAGGACACACGTTGAACAGCGCTCAGTGTCATGGCTTTTTGCTCCGCAGCTCGTCCAGCACCAGCTGGAAGAAGGCCTTGACCTGCGCCCACTTGACTGGCGTCCACTCAGGGCTCAGCTCGATGCTCTCGACCAGCGTATGCTGGGTATCGGCTTCGCGCTCTTCCAACTCGGCGCGAATCTCATGGATGCGCTGTTCTGTCTCGTCCAGGATGGCTTTCAGCTCCTGGGTCGAAAGATGCTCAAGATCGGTCATGATGCTTCCTTCCATTGAGGTATCACTAGCCTGGGACATCAGAACACCATGCTCGCGGCGATCAACAGCAGCGGCAGGACGATAAACACGCCAAGCATCCAGATGGCGGCGAAGATCTTTTTCTCGGCGGCAATGTCCGCCAGCCACTCGGCGCCCTGGAGCGGCAAGTCGCGCAGGAACGGCAGGCCAAAGATCACCATCACGGCGAAGACGTTGAACATCAGGTGTACCAGCGCAATCTGCAGCGCGGACGATGCCACCGCCCCGCCAACCGCCGTAGCTGCAAGCAAGGCCGTGACCGTGGTGCCGATGTTGGCACCCAGCATGAAGGGGTAGATCTGCTTCAGAGTGAAGGTGCCAGAGCCCGCCAGCGGCACCATCAGGCTGGTGGTGGTAGAAGACGATTGCACAAAGGTAGTAACCAGTGCGCCAGAGGCAATACCGGCAACCGGGCCGCGACCGATGGCCGAGTGCAGCACTTCTTTCGCCTTGCCGACCATCAGCACCTTGAGCAGCTTGCCGGTGTAGGTGATGGCCACAAAAATCAGTACCAGCCCGATCACCACCATTGCCAAGCCCGCCATCGCACCCGGCAACATGCCGGTGGCGCCGTCGACCAAATTCACAAAGGGCTTGGTCAGCGCCTTCATGAAGTTCATATCAGACATGGAGTAACTGTCGGCACCTACCAGCAGCGTTGCCAGCCAGGCCGATACCCGCTCCAGCAGGCCGAACATGATTTCCAGCGGCAGAAAGATGGCCACGGCAATCAGGTTGAAAAAGTCATGCACGGTAGCGGCCGAAAAGGCCCGCCGAAACTCGCTCTTGTCGCGCACGTGGCCTAAGCTGACCAGCGTATTGGTGACAGTGGTACCCACGTTGGAACCCATGATCATGGGGATCGCGATACCCACCGGCAGTCCGCCTGCGACCATGCCGACGATCAGCGAGGTGACGGTAGAAGAAGACTGAATCAGGGCGGTCGCAACAATGCCGATAACCAGCCCGATATAGGGGTTGGAGGCGAAGGAGAACAGCTCCTGAGCCTGACCTCCCGTTGCCGCCTTAAAACCGGAACCGATCATGCTGACCGCGCAGATCAGCACATAGATCAAGCCCAGTACGGCCAGCCACTGGGGCCAGCGGTTGCCGCTTACCGCCAGCGGCGCGTGTAACGCTTCTGCGTTGCTGTTCATGGGAACTCCTCCCTTGAGAAAAGGCCATCATCAGCTCGCCGCATGACAGAGCGGTGACGCCCGGCAAGCTGCATGACGGCGTCTGGCTCAGTAACGCTTGGGTACGTACAGCTCACTGGGCAGGGTCTGGCGCTCGTAATCCGGATCAAACACCCGATCGGGTAGCTCGATCTTGTCCTGGGTCACGGTTTGGTAGGGTATGTGGTCCAGCAAATGGTGGATGCAGTCCAGCCGCGCCCGCTTCTTGTCGTTGCCCTCAACGATGTACCAGGGCGCTTCTGGGATGTTGGTGCGCGCGAACATCTCTTCCTTGGCGCGGGTGTAGTCCTCCCAGCGCACCCGCGACTGCAGGTCCATGGGCGAGAGCTTCCACTGCTTCATCGGGTCGTGGATGCGCATGAGAAAGCGCATCTGCTGCTCTTCGTCGGTAATCGAGAACCAGTACTTGATGAGGATGATCCCCGAGCGCACCAGCATGCGTTCAAACTCCGGCACGTCCTCGAAGAACTGCTCCACCTGGCCTTCATTGGCAAAGCCCATCACCCGTTCGACCCCGGCGCGGTTGTACCAGGACCGGTCAAACAGGACGATTTCACCGGCGGCCGGCAGGTGCGGCACATAGCGCTGAAAGTACCACTGGGTACGCTCCCGGTCGGTGGGCTTGGGCAAGGCCACCACCCGGCAGACACGCGGATTCAGACGTTGGGTAATACGTTTGATCACCCCGCCCTTGCCCGCCGCATCACGTCCTTCAAACACCACCACAACCTTCTGCCCGGTACTGGCGACCCAGTCCTGCAGCTTGATCAGCTCGGACTGCAGCGGCAGCAGCGCTTCAAAATAGTGGCGTCGCTCCAGCGTAGGAGCATGGTTGGATTTGTAGATGCGGCGCAGCGCCAGCGACAGTTCCGGATCGGAAATTTCCATTTCCAGATCTTCATCGAACGCATCAGCCAGTTCGGCTTCAAGCCAGCTCAGTGAGCCCGGGGAGTCTTGCATGACCTGATCCTGTGGTCGAAACGGAAAGGAAGCACTCCCTTAACCTAGGATCAGTAGATGAACAAATAATGAACAGCCGCAGCCCTGTCAGCCTTCGCGATCTCGTCAGGATACTGATATGCATGGCGTGCCACCCTCTGCGTACGTTGCTGTTGCCGCACAGGATCAGATCACAGGCCATGACAATCAATTAATTGTCATGGATACAGCAATGCCTGCGGCGCGCTAGAAGCAACTGGTTGACCGCGTTGCCCAGCAGATCCGCTCCGGCGCACTGCTACCCGGTACCCGCCTGCCCACCCACCGCTCACTGGCGCAGCAGGAACGGGTCGCCCTGGCCACCGCGTCACGGTGTACGCCGAGCTAGAGTCGATGGGGCTAGTCAGCGCCGAGACCGGACGCGGCACCTTTGTACGGGAAACCAGCGTGCCTGCAGGGCACGGTATCGACCAGAGTCCAACTGCACCGGGCATGTTGGACCTGAATTTCAACTACCCGGAATTACCGGAACAGGCCGAGCTACTGCGCGGCGCCCTGCGCAAATTGAGCAGCGCAGGCGATCTGGACGCCCTGCTGCGTTACCAGCCCCACGCCGGGCGCCGCCACGAACGCGCGATCATCGCAGAGCATCTGAGCACGCCAGGGCTGGCGGTGACGGCCGAGCAGGTCTTGCTGGTCAGCGGCGCTTGCTGGTCAAAGAGGTGATCGACGCCGCCGAATGTGGCGCACTCGGCTAACGCTCGCCTGCGCTGACAATCCCAAACTGCTTCGGCCAGTCGCGCCGGGTAAACACTTGGCCGTGGTCCCGCAACCTGCGCACCTCGTCCAGATCCAGCTGACAGACCAGCCACTGGCTACTGCTCGGGCATAGCTCGGCGCTTTCGGCGACGATGCCACTGGGCGGCATGCCGTAATCAGACGGCACATAGAGCGCGGCACGGCCGTTGTTTTCATCCAGCGCTGGCGACCAATCAGCCATGCCAACGGTCGGCGACTGCAGCACCCCAATCTGGTTCTCCAGCGCCCGCGCCTGCGCGCCGACACGCACCCGGTAGAAGCCCGCCACGGTATCCGTACAACTCGGCGCGAGAATCAGGTCAGCGCCCTGCTCGGCCAACGTCCGCGCCAGCATGGGGAATTCGTTGTCGTAGCAGATCAGAATGCCGAGCTTGCCCAGCTCGGTGTCGAACACGGTCAACTCGGTGCCGGCCGCAATGTTCCACTGCTCCAGCTCGAAGCGGGTCATCATCAGTTTGTCCTGGCTGCCCAGACAGCCCTCAGGGCCAAACAGCCAGGCGCGGTTGCGGTATTGCCCGTCGTCGTCCAGCACCGGCATCGAGCCCGGCTGCAGGTAGACGTTGCAGTCCCGCGCGATCTGCTCGCACAGCGCCAGCCAGCGCGGCAGCAAGGGCTGAATTCCGGCGATGGAGGCATGCAGGTCGCTGCGTTCGACAGCGGGCAATTGGCCGCTCAGCACCAGCCCGGCGTATTCCGGCAACAGCAGCAACTGCGCCCCCTGCTCGGCTGCCTGTTGGCACAACGTGCTCAGGTGCTCGGCGTAAGCGTCCCAGGTTTCCAGCAGATCAATGTGGTACTGACAGGCCGCGAGGGTAATCATCAAACAAGCTCCTTGAGCCAGAACGACATCGGCTTGGCCGAGTCCTCCACTTCATCCAGATCGCGCCAGTGGTAGACCGTCGCCAGTTCAGGATGATGCTGGTAGCCACGGCGTGCCCAGAAGGTATCGAGCGGCTGGTAGTCAGCAGGCCGCCGCGGATGATCCGCCGGGCGCTGTACCGCGCAGAACGCAGACCAGTCGAAGCGGCCGAGGCGCCGCGCATGTCCTTCGCGCTCGGCAAAAAACCGCACGCCGAGCCCCTTGCCGCGCCATTCGGGCAGCACAACGGATTCGGCGCAATAAAAGATGCGTTCGCAATCCCAACCCTGTTCGACAAAGGGCTGCTTGAACTCGTCCGTCTCATCCGCCAACGGCAAGGCCGTAGACGCACCGACCACCTGCCCTTGGTCCTGCACCAGCACACACAGGCTGTCGGGACTGCGCAGGTAAGTAGACAGGTACTGCGCTTCGTACTCGCGGCTGCCGTCGTACAAATAGGGAAACTCGCGAAACACGCGGATGCGCAGATCGGCCAGCGCATCAATCCAGGGCGCGATCTGTTGCCCGCTGAGCAGTTGAATGTCCATACCAAAACTCGCTGCCAGTTTGTCTCGCCGGCGTCTATACCGGCACCTGCGGGCAACTTATCATGGCTGCAGCCCAACCCGTAACAGGAGCTCTATAACCGTGACCACCCAAGATCTGATTCAGGCCTACTACGACGCCTTCAATGCCGCCGACATGCCGGCCTTTCTTGCCCTGCTCAGCGACGACGTGGTGCACGACATCAATCAGGGCGAACGCCAGGTCGGCAAGGCGGTCTTTGCCGAGTTCATGAACAAGATGAATCGCTGCTACCGCGAACAGCTGACTGACATGGTCATTATGGTCAGCGCCGACGGCAGCCGCGCCGCTGCCGAGTTTGTCGTCAACGGTGAATACCTGGCCGACGACGAAGGCCTGCCGCTAGCCAACGGCCAGAAATACGTGCTGCCGGCCGGTGCGTTCTTTGAAGTCAAAGACGGCAAGGTCGCCCGTATCAGCAACTACTACAACCTGAACGACTGGGTCGCGCAGGTCTGCTGAAAGCAGCGCTACCGCACAACGCAAAACGCCCGGCAAAGCCGTAATGCTGTTCACTTAAGCATTAGCTTCCTAATGGCCATTCTAAAATCCCGCTGCCGAGCGTTCGGCAGCGGGATTTTTTATATTTTCCAGCCCATCCAAAAGGGATGGTGCTATTCCCAAGCTCAAAAAACATGCAATGGAAAACGCCGCACCCCTATTCGGAGCGCGGCGTTTCTATTAAGTGAACAGCATTACGGCAAAGCCGGGCGTTTTGGTTCCTGCAACGAACGCTTAGCGCACGCCAGACTGACGAAGAGCAGTCGGAGTGAACTCGGCGCCGGTCAACTCATAGCCATAGCTGTAGTTGCTACGCTCTTCGTTGTTGGCACCCATGACCAGGTAACGACCGGCGATCAGGTCGTACAGGGTTTCCATGGTGTAGCCCAACACGCCGTCAGCATAACGCTGAATAGCATGCGCCTCGCCTACACGCCACAGCTCGCCACGACCATCGTAGTGGTCGATGTGAGCGGCCTGCCAGGAGTCCTCGTCGATAAACATGTGACGCTTGGCGTAGATGTGACGCTCAGTCGGCTTGACGTTGGCAACCACTTCCCAGACGCGGTGCAGCTCATAGCGCGCCAGATCCTGGTTGATATGACCAGCCTGGAAGATCTGGTCGTACTTGACCTGCGGCGAGCCCAGCTCGTAGTTGTTGTAGGAGATGAACATCTCGCGCTTGCCCACCAGCTCCCAGTCGTAACGATCCGGAGCGCCGTTGTACAGGTCGAGGTTGTCGGAGGTGCGCATGCCGTCAGCAGCAGTACCTGGGCCGTCGTAGGAGACCTGCGGAGCGCGACGAACGCGGCGCTGACCGGCGTTGTAGATCCACGCCATACGCGGGGTGGCTACCTGGTTGATGGTCTCGTGAACCAGCAGCACGTTACCGGCCAGACGTGCCGGGTCGGTCACCTGTTGCTTGAAGTAGTACAGCATGTCGGTCGCGCTGCCGGCCTGGTAGTCCTGCAGGCCAGTCGGGATCGCATACTCTTCTACAAAGCGAACAACGTTGTAGTTGCCGTTAATCTGCGGAGTGGCTTGCACCACGGTGCGCTGGAAGGACTCACCACGGTAGCGGGTGACGTGGTTCCAGACCACTTCCAGGCCGTCAGCCGGGATCGGGAAGGCATTGGCCACAGAGTAGTTCTCCAGGCCGTTACCGCCCTGTACCAACGTGGTGTTGGTCGCGTTCTTCGCAGTGGCGTCATAGACAGCCTGCGGGAAGGCAGCAGAACGGTGGCTGGGGAATACGCGCATCTTGAAGGTGTCGGGGTAGCGCTTGAACATCGCGATCTGGCCCGGCGCCAGGTTATCAGCGTATTGCTCGTAGTTGGCGGCGGTGATCACAAACAGCGGCTGCTCACCACTGTAGGGGTTGGACAGAAAGCCATTGCCGTCGACAGGCGCGGCGTCGGTCGCCAGACCGCCGGTCCAGGCGGGGATGGTGCCCGCTGCGTTGCCTGCGGTTTCTGCACCGATCGGAGTCAGGCTGTCGCCCAGCTTGGCGGCTTCCTGCTCGCTCACGGCGGCGAAGGCAGACGGCGCCAGCAGCGCGGAGGCCAGGAGTGTAGATGCAAGATGTGTGGGTTTCATTGATTCGCCCTGTTCTGCTTGGAGTTGTTTGGGGTGACCGGCCCAGCGCAGAGCTGCAACGACCATGACCGGTGTGATTCCCTCAAGGGGCACACGCGGTGCCTGCCGTCAGACCTTCAGACGCACAACATCGCCCGCATTACCCAAAGAGTAGACAACAAGGGTAAGCAGCGACGGATTTATTAGGTTTTTTATAAGACTTGAGAGGGCCATGACTCTACTGCGTGAGTGCGAGCTAATCAAGCCTGAGTGTCCCGCGAAGACACGACAATAAACCAGCCGAATAACGCAAAAACCCACCAAAATCAGCACTTACAGCAGAAAAATCAACATCTTGTGCAAACGATCGTTTGAGACATTTATTAATAGATGAACCACACTGAGCAGCAAACGCCGGGCACAAAAAAGGCCGCAGCGGGCAACGCCCGGTGCGGCCTGTCTCAGCGCAGCCAGCTTAGTCCAGCGAGGAGATGCAGCTTGCCTCGGACTCCAGCCAGCCGGCGATATCACCACGGATACGCTTCTTGTCGAGCTTGCCGACACTGGTCTTGGGAATTTCCGATACCACAGCGATCTGGCGCGGAATTGCCCACTTGTTGATGTGGCCTTCTTCGACGCTCGGCATCAGGTGATCGGCAATCGCCTGAGCGGTCACGGTCTGACCGGCAGCCGGCACGACCAGCGCAAACGGGCGTTCATCCCAGCGCGGATCGGGGATACCGACCACAGCCACCTCAGCGATCAGCGGGCTGCGACTGATACGGTCTTCCAGCTCCAGGGAGGACAGCCACTCGCCACCGGTCTTGATCACGTCCTTGATGCGATCGCGGATTTCGATAGTGCCTGCCGGGCTGATGGTGGCCACGTCGCCGGTATGCATCCAACCGCCGGCCCACAGCTCCTGGCTCTTCTCCGGCTCGCGGAAGTAGGCCTGGGTCAGCCAGGGTGCACGCAGCACCAGCTCGCCCTGGGTTACACCATCCTTCGGCAGGAAGCTGCCGTCAGCGGCCATGAGTCGTGCCTCAACCAACGGGCCAGGTACACCGGCCTTAATGCGCTGGGAAATGCGCTGTTCCTCGCTGGCGGCTTCATCCTCGAGGTTGATATAGCCGGCAGAAATCAGCGGGCAGGTCTCGGACATGCCATAGGCTGCCCCCAGTTGCATGCCCTTGGCCTTGGCCGCGTTGTACAACGAGCGATTGAGGGCGCTACCGCCGATAATCACCCGCATACCGCCAAAGTCGAAATCTTTTGCGCCTTCGGCATTGAGTACCATCTGCAGGATGGTAGGTACGCAGTGCGAGAAGGTGACCTTGTGGTCCTTGATCATCTGCACCAGACGCTCCGGCTCATAGCGACCGGGATAAACCTGTTTTACCCCCAGCATGGTTGCCGTATAAGGCAGGCCCCAGGCGTGAACATGGAACATCGGTGTGATCGGCATGTACACATCGCGGTTGCCCAACAGGCGCACGCTGTCCAGCGCGGCCATTGAAGTAGCCTGGCCAAGGGTGTGCAGCACCAACTGACGATGGGTGAAATACACGCCCTTGGGGTTGCCGGTGGTGCCAGTGGTGTAGAAGGTGGTGGCGACCGAGTTCTCGTCAAAGTCCGGGAAGTCGTAGGTCGGCTCAGCAGCGGCCAGCAGTTGCTCATACTCACCGGCAAAGCCCGGCAGATCCGCGGTCTTGTCTGCTTCGTCCGTCAACAGAATGGTGGTGGTGACGGTGGTCAGTTGGTCTTCGATGGCCTTGTAGATCGGCACGAACTCGCTGTTGATCAGTACCACGATGTCTTCGGCGTGATTCATCGTGTAGAGAATCTGATCCGGGGACAAACGGACGTTGATGGTGTGCATCACCGCGCCGATCATGGGTACGGCAAACATGCACTCCAGATAACGGTGGCTGTCCCAGTCCATCATCGCAACCGTATCACCCGCCTTGACGCCCGCTTTGGTCAGAGCATCGGCAGCACGGCACACACGCTCATTAAAGGTGCGGTAATCGTAGCGCACCAGGTCACGGTAGATGATCTCCTGCGTCGGCTCGTAACGCTGGCCGGTCAGCAACAGGTTCTTGATCAGCAGCGGAGTGGAGTGAGCCTCGTCGGCCGGCTTGAGGATTCGAGTATTGAGCATTGAATGACCTACTGTTGTTGGGATTGTCAGGGCATGGAAGCGGTCGTAAAGCGCTGCCGACCAGCCACTTCAAGTGTGCAGACTGATTCGCCAAGCGCAAGCGAAATCATCATACGGATTTTCATTGGCACCATCATGCGTATAATTGTAAACAAAGTCGTTTTGTGACCAGAACGCCCGCCACAGTCTAAACAAGCAAAATCAACCTCTATCAGGAGCTGTCATGTCGGACCAAAGCATCGTAATCGTCGGGGGCGCACGCACCCCCATGGGTGGTTTTCAGGGCAGCCTGTCCAGCATCAGCGCTGTTGATCTGGGCGCCATCAGCATCCGTGAAGCGGTTGCCCGTGCCGGCATCGCCGCCACTGACGTCGACGAGGTCATCATGGGCTGCGTCCTGCCCGCCGGCCTGAAGCAAGGCCCCGCCCGTCAGGCCAGCCTCAACGCTGGCCTGCCAGCGGCGACTGGCTGTACCACCATTAATAAGCTGTGCGGCTCCGGCATGAAAGCCGTGATGCAGGCCCACGACGCGCTCAAGGCCGGCAGCAATAGCATCATGGTTGCCGGCGGCATGGAGAGCATGTCCAACGCGCCGTACATTATTGAGAAGGCCCGCAGCGGTCTGCGCATGGGTCATGGCGAGATCAAGGACCACATGTTCTTTGATGGTCTGGAAGACGCCCGCACCGGTCGCCTGATGGGCTCCTTTGCCCAGGACACGGCCGACCAGTACGGCCTGACCCGTGAAGAGATGGACGCCTACGCCATCGAGTCGCTCAAGCGCGCCCAGGCCGCCATCGAGAACGGCACGCTGGCCAGCGAAATCGTCCCGGTGACCGTCAAGACCCGCAAGGGCGAAGTCGTGGTCAAAGACGACGAGCAGCCGCTCAATGCCAACTTGGACAAGATCCCCAGCCTGAAGCCCGCGTTCAAAAAAGACGGCACCGTCACCGCCGCCAACGCCAGCTCCATCTCCGACGGCGCCAGCGCGCTGGTCATGATGACCGCAGCCGAGGCCGAGCGCCGTGGCCTCAAGCCACTCGCCCGCATCGTTGCCCACGCCACCCAGAGCCAGGACCCGAGCGAGTTCACCCTGGCCCCGATTGGCGCCATGACCAACCTGTTCAACAAAACCGGCTGGAGCGCAGCCGACGTTGACCTGTTCGAAATCAACGAAGCCTTTGCCATGGTCGCCATGCTGGCGATGCGTGAACACGGCCTGGACCACGCCAAGGTCAACATCTACGGCGGCGCCTGCGCCCAGGGCCACCCGGTCGGCTCCACCGGCTCGCGCATCATCATCACCCTGATCAACGCCCTGCAACAGACCGGCGGCAAGCGCGGGGTTGCCTCGCTGTGTATCGGTGGTGGTGAGGCGACGGCGGTTGCCATCGAGCTGGTCTGACGCTGTTTCCGAAAGCACCGGTGGTGAAGTGTGCACATGGGGTTCGTCCCGTTTACGCGGGCGAGTAGCGCAGGGCTGACGGGAAAAAGAGCCGTAGGATGTCTGAGGCGCGAAGCGCCGAGTTTTACGGCTCCCCGTCAGACCGAGCAACGCAGCGAACCCGAAGGGCCGCGTAGTCGGGTGCCCGGGGGGTTCAGGGAAGCACTAACCCATTTCACACGCCCTCCGCGAGTGCTCAAGCATGCAGATGCAAGGCGCGATGTGCAGCCAATAGTGGTTCTATTGGCAAACAGCGCAACGCAGTCAGATGCATGCTTGAGCGCTCGCCCTACGGGGCGTTCAGGCCGGTCCGCACCCTGCGTTGTGATTTCTCGACAGGTCCCGACATGCCATCGAAACCACGCCTTGATTGCGGACCGGCCTGAGCGCCAGAGGGCATGTGAAATGGGTTAGTGCTTCCCTTTGGGGGCTGGGCAAGCAGCCCCCCTTGGCTCGCCGTGAAAGGCGAAAAGCTGACTCAAATACAGCACTATGCAACAGTCGATCGGCAGGGAGCCTCTCCCAATTGATCCGGCAGAAACAAAAAAACGGCCAACCCTCTCGGGTTGGCCGTTTTGCGTAGCGGCAAACGCCTAGAACCGCATCGCCATACCCAAACGGATTTCACGGCCTGGCTCGTAAGCACCAATTACGCCTTCATAGCCGGGGATAGCCTCAAAGTCGCCATTGCTGGCGTGATCCAGATACTGCTTGTCGAACAGGTTCTTGACCGTCAACGACAGGGTCAGGCGCTCGTCGTCGAGGACCATCCAGTTGGCGTAGACGTCCTGTACGCCATAACCGGCCTTGTCGATTTCGCCCACCAGCGTATCCACCGACACCTGCTCGACAAAGCGGCCCTGCCAACCCATTTCCAGCGATTCGCTGAAGCGATAGTCAGCACTCAGGGTCCAGGTGTCACCAATGGTGGTGCCCAGTCCATTGTGCTGCCATATGTTCAGGTCGTAGCCGTCGTTCAGGTCAGTGTCGTTATGGTGGTAGCTCATGCCGACACGGAGCTGACTCCAGTGGTAGGCGGTTTCCAGCAGGTAGCCCCTGGACTCCAGATCACCCGCGTTTTCATAAATACGCGGGCGCGGTTCGGGGTCGCCGATGGCGTCCTGAATGGTCGAGCGATAGTACTTACCGGACAGCAACCAGCCACCACTGACGTAATCGAAGCCGATCTCGTTGCTGCGCGCCTTTTCAGGTTTGAGGTTCGGGTCCAGCGGCGCAATGTCGACCTTGAAGCCGTCACGAATCTGCGGCCCGCGGAAGGCACGCGCATGAGACACCCACAACCCAAGGCTATCGGTGGCCTGAAAGCGCAGGCTGGCGTTGGGGCTGAAGCCGCTTTCGCGGAAGCGCTCGCCCAGATTGCCATCTAGCTGGTAGCGGTCATAACGCCCGCCAAGGCCCAGCAGCCAGCGCTCACCCAGGCTCCAGTAGTCCTGCACAAAAACGCCGTACACCTTGCCCTGCTGCTCGTTCGCATCCGGGTTACTGCCCGGGCCAGCGGTCAGGCTGTCGCGCCGATAGTCCACGCCGTAGGTCAGCTCATGGCCGCCCAGGCGGCTGGTGTTGCGCACATCACCACCCCAGGACTGAGTCTGCGCGCCATAAATACCCCAACGACCGATGACGTTCTGCTCCAACTGGTTCTCGGTGTGATAGGCCGAGACCTCCAGGTGCAGCAGCGGGTTATCGCTGGGCGCCAGCTCATAGCCGACATTCCAGGTTTCACGCACGTTTTCCAGCGGGTAGCTGGGGTTCCAGCTGCTGGCTTGCCACTGCGGGCGCTGGTTACGCAACCCCGCATCCTCACGCCGCTCATAGCTCAAGCGCACGGTCTGGGTGTCAGTCAGATGCCCCACCACCTTGCCGAAACCAAGCGACTGACGAGCGCCGGTCGCAGCCACGGTGTCGCCGTTACCATCCTCGAAATCATCCAGATCCTGATAGGTGGCCATCAGCATGCCGGACCAGGCATCGTTCAGACGGCCAAACAGGGTACCGTTACCCTTGAAGCCTTCGGCGTTACTGAAGTAGGTGGTCTTGAGCAAGGCGCCAGCGGACTCGCCGGGGCGCAGCAGGTCTTCCGGGTCCTTGGTTTCAAAACGGATGGCACCACCCAGTGCACCCGGACCAGCCAAAGCGTCAGGCGTACCGGCCTTGACGTCGACCGCCTTCAGCAGCTCGGGCTCGACATTGATACGACCGGTGTGGTGAAAGGTCTGACCGACCTGCTGGGCTCCATCAATGCTGATATTCACCATGGTGTCTTCAACACCGCGCAGATACAGCTTCTGCGCCACGCTATGGCCGCCGCCAACGCTGACTTCCGGCTCAGACGCAAACACATCTTCCAGGTCCGTAGCCTGAAAATGCTCCAGCGTCTCGTTAGTCACTTCAGCTTCCTGGATGTGCTGGCCGGTCACATCCAGGGTGGGCAATTCGGCAGGCTCTTCGGCCTGGGCGCTGGCTGCCGCCAGTGCGAGCGCCAGAGTACAAAGACGAAATGGCAGGCCAGCGCGACCTGCTGTGGGGTAACGGTGCATACTGCATCCTCTGCATATTTGTTGGCATATATTCTTATTTGCGCAACATTCTTGTTTAGCAGAGACAAAAATCAAACCGCTTTTACATTTGTTACCTTTCAGCCCTTGGGTAAGCGGATAACCATGCACAGGCCACCGTTATCCGCGGCACAGGCCGCGATGCTGCCGCCGGTTGCCATAATCTGCCGCCGTGCCAGCGCCAGCCCCAGCCCAAAACCTGCGCGCTCAGCCCCACCGGGCGCCGTTTGCGGAGCACGGAAGAACGGCTGGAAGATGTCTTCCAGCAGCTCATCCGCAACGCCCTTGCCCTGATCACTGACGGTCAGCTGCCAGCTGTCGTTCAGCTCAACCAGCGCCAACCGCACCACACCGCCTGCCGGCGTGTGGTCCAGCGCATTGCGCAGTACATTTTCGATAGCCTGCCCCAGTGCCCGATGGCTACTGCGGCTCAGCGGCGCGACCGGCGGCAGCGAGACCTGCAGCTCGCGATCAGCGAACTCGAAGCGGGCGTCGTCAATCAGGCTGTCGAGCAGCTCGGTCAGGTCCAGCGACTCATCACGCAGCACCGGCGCTTCCTGCTCAATCCAGCTCAGAGTCAGGGCATCCTCTACCAGTTGGCGCATGCCATTGCATTCACCGCGGATACGCTCCAGCAACACCGCATCGCCGCCCTGCTGGCGCGCCAGGCTGACGGCCATCTCAATCCGCGTGAGCGGCGTGCGCAGCTCGTGGGACATATCCGCCAGCCGTTGGCGTTGATGCAGAATCAGCTCTTCGGTGCGCTCGGCCATCGCATCAAAAACCTTGGCCAGACCGGCCAGTTCATCCTTGCGCCCGCGCAGCTCATTGCCCACGCGAGCGCTGTAGTCACCATCACGAAAACGCCGGGTCGCCTGCTCCAGCCTACGCAATGGGTGCATCAAATGACGATAGAGCAGCAGGCAAATGATCAACAGTACGGTAAAGGGCAGCACCACCTGCAGCAGCACGCGCGAGTGGGTCCAGTAGTTGCCGGGGCGCATGCGCTGCGGCAACTTTATTAGAAAGCGCGTATGCCCATCGGCAAAGGGCACATCCATCACCGGATTTTCGGCAAAGTAGAGGTGGATCTTCCATGACAGGTCGCGCCCGAGCGCAATGCCATCGTCATATCCGGCGGGCACGACCGTGCCACCCAGCGGCGTCAGTTGGGTGCGTACCACACCGGCCCAGGTGTTCTCCTGCTGCTGCACCGTTTCCAGCCAGCGCGCCAGTGCCTGCTCGTCGCCGGCGTTGTGCAACGCCTCTGCCTGTGCCGCGTAACTGCGCAGGGTTTGCTGGTGGCCTTCATCTATAAAGCTCATCGCCTCTTCTGTCTGCAGCGCCAGTTGAGAGATAGCCCAGAACAGCACCAGCATACCCACCACCAGGGTCAGACACAGCTTCCACCACAGCCGCCGATTCATGCGAACAGATATCCCCTGCCATGCTGGGTTTGCAGCACATCGCCCAGCCCGGCATCAATCAGGCGTCGCCGGATACGGCTGATATGCATGTCCAGGCTGCGGTCATAGCGGCTGAACTCACGATCCAGCACCACGCGGTAAAGGTAAGGTTTGGACAGCACCTCGCCACGCTGCGCGACCAGTTGCCAGAGCAGGCGAAACTGCAGGGGCGTCAGATCAAGGCGCATACCGCCCGCCTCGGCCCATTGCTGGGCGCGGTCCAGCCGCAGCGAGCCAACCGCCAGTTGCTCCGGCTCGGGCTGCCGCGCACCAACGGGGCGCACGCGACGCAGCACCGCATCAATGCGCAGTTGCAGTTCTTCCAGGCTGTAGGGCTTGGCCAGATAGTCGTCCGCGCCATGACGCAAGCCGCGAATGCGCTCTTCTTCAGCGTTGGAGGCGGTGACCATGATCACCGGCATGCGGCTGTGCTGACGCAAGCGCTTGAGCAGACTGAAGCCGTTCAGGCCCGGCAACTTGACGTCCAGCAGCAACAGGTCGTGCTGCTCGCGCAGCGCCAGCTCAAGCCCCGCACTGCCATCACCGCAGCACTGCACACCGTAGCCGGCATGCTCCAGCAACTGGCCCAGCTGCCCGCTCAGCTGCCGGTCATCTTCGACAATCAGGATATGTCCCAGCGGCCCCGACATGCTGCGCCCTCAATGCAAATAAGAATGCGCATCATATACAAACAGACAGAGAACGCCCAATCGTCGCCACCGCACCGCAGTAGGGCGTTGCACCAAAAAAGGGCACGCCAATTCAGGGAAGCCGACAGCAGTGCCTCCCCACAAACCTGCGCAGACCCTCTGAAACAGGCTCTGCGGCTGACATTGTCACGCATTGTCAAACATTGGCACGTTACCTGCTCTCTACTCTGCAGGCGGCGAAACACCTGCCGGCACTCCAGACAACAACAGAGAAGGAAAGGAACATGACTCTGAAGAAGATCGTCAAACAGGTCGGCGCGCTGGGCGTTGCCTGTGGCATGGCTCTTGGGGCGATGAGCGCACAGGCCGAGGAAACCATCAAGGTCGGCGTGCTGCACTCGCTGTCCGGCACCATGGCCATCTCGGAAACCACGCTCAAAGACACCATGCTGATGCTGATCGAAGAGCAGAACAAAAAGGGCGGCCTGCTCGGCAAGCAGCTTGAGCCAGTCGTTGTAGACCCTGCCTCCAACTGGCCGCTGTTCGCAGAGCGCACCCGCGAGCTGCTGGAGCAACACGGCGTCGATGCGATCTTCGGTTGCTGGACCTCCGTCTCCCGCAAATCCGTTCTGCCGGTGGTTGAAGAGCTGAACGGCATCCTCTTCTACCCGGTGCAGTACGAAGGTGAAGAGTCCTCCCGCAACGTGTTCTACACCGGCGCTGCGCCTAACCAGCAAGCCATTCCGGCGGTTGATTACCTGAAAGACGAACTGGGCATCGAGCGCTGGGTTCTGGCCGGCACCGACTACGTTTACCCGCGTACCACCAACCGCATTCTGGAAGCCTACCTGAAGGCCAACGGCGTGGCGGAAGAAGACATCATGATCAACTACACCCCGTTCGGCCATGCTGACTGGCAGAACATCGTGGCCGAGATCAAACGTTTTGGCAGCGCCGGCAAGAAGACCGCCGTGGTATCCACCATCAACGGTGACGCCAACGTGCCCTTCTACCGCGAACTGGGTAACCAGGGCGTTTCCGCTGAAGACATTCCGGTTGTTGCCTTCTCGGTTGGTGAAGAAGAGCTCTCCGGTATCGACACCGCTCCGCTGGTCGGCCACATGGCTGCCTGGAACTACTTCATGAGCGAAGAGACTCCGGAAAACGAAGCCTTCATCCAGGCCTGGCACAACTACATCGGCGACACCAAGCGCGTCACCAATGACCCGATGGAAGCGCACTACATCGGCTTCAACATGTGGATCAAAGCGGTCGAAGCGGCTGGCACCACCGACACCGACAAGGTCATCGACGCCATGGTTGGCGTAGAAGTACCCAACCTGACCGGCGGTACCAGCACCATGCTTGCCAACCACCACATCACCAAGCCGGTTCTGATTGGTGAAATCCAGGACGACGGCCAGTTCCTGACCGTCTCCAGCACTGACGAGCTGGTGCCGGGCGATGCCTGGTCCGACTACCTGGAAGGCAGCAAGGACCTGATCTCCGACTGGACCGCACCGATCAGCTGCGGCAACTACAACACCGAAACCAAGAGCTGCGTTGGCGCCACTGCCGAATAAGCAGCCCACCCGGCGGACAGATAACTGCCCGCCACTGTCAGCGGGGCGCAGCGACGCCCCGTTGCGATGTTCCACCCGCCACCCAATCAGGACATGACCATGATCCCGACCTGCCGTTTGACACCCCGGCATGCCGTGCAGCAATGGCTTAGTCGCTTGCTGCTGCTGTGTCTGTGCAGTCTGCCCCTGCACGTCAGCGCCCAGGAAACCCCTGAGGCCGCCACCGCACAGCCCACCTTTGACGAGCTGGTACGTCAGCTGCCTACCGGCAACCTGCGTCAGCGCGCCACCACCGTTGAACAACTCGCCAGCCAGCAGGACGAACGCCTGGCTGACATTTTCACCGCCCTGATCGCCGGCGACCTGCTGGCCAACAAGGACAAACCACCGGTTGTTGCCATTCGCAGCGGCGACACCCTGACCGATGCTCTGAACGGCACCGACCTGACCGGCACCAGTGGACTGCGCCGCATCCCGGTCAACAACAGCCTGCGCACCCAACTACGCGGCATGGTTGCCCAGCTCAACCTCAGCCACCCCGACAGCGACAAGCGCTACGCCGCCGTGCAGCGCTTTATCCGTGACGGCGTAGACGCCGAGACGGCCGCTCTGCTGACCCAGCATCAGCCCAATGAAGAGTCCGGCCGCGTCAACGACGCCATCGACGCCGCCCTGGCCCTCTTTGCCCTGCAAGACGGCAACCGTGACGCGCGCCTCGTGGCCATCGACACGCTCAGCGGCTCGCTGGAGCAGGAAGCCCGCAACGCCCTGCGCAGCGTCGCTGAAAACGATGAAGACGCTGAACTGCGCGCCGCCGCCGCCAAGGCCATCGACTCCATTCAGGGCCGCATCAGCTTTTACCGCTTTATCGAAAACGTGTTCTTTGGCCTCAGCCTGGGCTCCATCCTGCTGCTGGCCGCCATTGGTCTGGCCATCACCTTTGGGGTAATGGGCGTGATCAACATGGCCCACGGCGAGCTGATCATGATCGGTGCCTACACCACCTGGGGTATTCAGGTGCTGTTCCCGGATCTGATCGAGTGGAGCCTGCTGATTGCGATTCCGGCTGCATTTCTGATCACCGCGCTGGTCGGCATCGCCATCGAACGCGGCGTGATTCGCTTCCTTTATGGCCGCCCGCTGGAAACCCTGCTGGCCACCTTCGGCCTCAGCCTGGTATTGCAGCAGGCCGTCCGCACCCTGTTCAGCCCGCTCAACCGCTCGGTCAGCTCACCGGAGTGGATCAGCGGCACCCTGAGCATCAATCCGGTGCTGTCGATCACCTACACCCGCCTGTACATCCTGCTGTTCGGGCTGGCGGTGTTCTTCGCGCTGATGCTGGTGATGAAACGCACCAGCCTTGGCCTCAAGGTCCGTGCCGTCTCGCAGAACCGCGCTATGGCCCGCGCCGTGGGCGTGCGCTCCAACTGGATCGACGCACTCACCTTTGGTCTGGGTTCCGGTATCGCCGGGGTTGCAGGCGTTGCCCTGTCACAGATCACCAACGTCGGCCCCAACCTCGGCCAGGCCTACATCATCGACTCGTTCATGGTCGTGGTATTCGGCGGCGTGGGTAACCTCTGGGGCACGCTGGTCAGCGCCATGAGCCTGGGTCTGATCAACAACTTCCTCGAGCCCTGGGCCGGCGCGATGCTCGCCAAGGTACTGGTGCTGATCATGCTGATCCTGTTTATCCAGAAGAAACCCAAGGGACTCTTCCCGCAGAAAGGACGGGCGGCGGCTGACTAGCAGGCTATTCAAAAACGTAGCCGAGGCAGCCAGCGCAAGGCGAAAACAGGTGAAAAGCGGAGTTTACCGAGAGTAAATGAGCATTTTGAGACTGTTTTCAACGCCGCGATGGCAACGCAGGTAGTTTTTCAACAGCCTGCAGTTCACTGCCTCCAATCCATTACCACACGTATTCTACGAGGGAAGCATGCTTACCCAACGACTGTTACTCAGTGATCGAGGCGGGATGCTGGTGCTGGGCCTGGTGCTGCTCACCGCCATCATCGTGCCGATTCTCAACCTGGCGGTGCCGTCTGACTCACCGCTGTACATTTCCAACTACACCGTGGCGCTGCTCGGCAAGTTTCTCTGCTTTGCCCTGCTGGCCCTGTCTGTCGACCTGATCTGGGGCTACGCCGGCATCCTGTCACTTGGCCACGGCGCCTTCTTCAGCCTGGGCGGTTACGCCATGGGCATGTACCTGATGCGCCAGATTGGCGATCGCGGTGTCTACGGCCACCCCGAGCTGATGGACTTCATGGTGGTGCTCAACTGGGACAAGCTGCCCTGGTACTGGCAGGGCTTCGACATGTTCTGGTTCGCCATGCTGATGGTGCTGCTGGTGCCGGGCCTGCTGGCTCTGGTGTTCGGCTGGCTGGCGTTCCGTTCGCGGGTGACCGGCGTCTACTTTGCCATCATCACCCAGGCGCTGACCTACGCCCTGATGCTCGCCTTCTTCCGCAACGAGATGGGCTTTGGCGGCAACAACGGCCTGAACGACTTCAAGGAAATCCTCGGCTTTGATCTGGCGGCCAAGACTACCCGGGTCGGGCTGTTCGTGGCCTCGGCGTTCGCCTTGATCATCGGTTATATGGCCTGCCGCTACATCGTTACCTCGCGCATGGGCCGGGTGATCATCGCCATCCGCGACGCCGAGAGCCGCACCCGCTTCAGCGGTTATCAGGTAGAAAGCTACAAGCTCTGGCTGTTCGTATTCTCCGCCATGCTGGCGGCAGTGGCCGGCGCACTTTACGTGCCGCAGGTCGGCATCATCAACCCGGGCGAGTTCTCCCCGCTCAACTCCATCGAAATGGTGGTCTGGGTCGCAACCGGCGGCCGTGGCACCCTGTTCGGCGCCATTGTCGGCGCGTTCAGCGTCAACTACGCCAAGACCTTCTTCACCACCTTCTCACCGGAAACCTGGCTGTTCATCCTCGGCGGTCTGTTCGTACTGGTAACCCTGCTACTGCCCAAGGGCATCGTGGGCCTGTTCGACCGCTTCAGCCGCAAGGGAGACAAACAATGAACCCGCTTGAACAACTGCGCGAAACCTGGCGCCGCGATCAGGTCTTTGACTTCGTCCAGCCGGCGCCGGACTTCTCCGCCAAGGTCGACACCACCCACGGCCCGATCCTGTATGTAGAGGACGTCAGCGTCAGCTTTGACGGCTTCAAGGCGCTGAACAACCTGAACCTTTACATCGATGACGGCGAACTGCGCTGCATCATCGGCCCCAACGGCGCCGGCAAGACCACCATGATGGACGTGATCACCGGCAAGACCCGTCCGGATACCGGCAGCGTCTGGTTCGGCCAGCGCATGAATCTGCTGAAACTGTCCGAGCACGAGATTGCCCGGGGCGGCATCGGCCGCAAGTTCCAGAAGCCGACCATCTTCGAGGCACTCTCGGTATTCGAAAACCTGGAGCTGGCCACAGCCTCCAACAAGCACGTCTGGTACACGCTGAACAAGAACCTGACCGGCGAACAGCTCGATCGCATCGACGAAGTGCTCAAGCTGATCGGCCTCACCGAGCAGTTCCGCATGGAAGCCGGCGCCCTCTCCCACGGCCAGAAGCAATGGCTGGAGATCGGCATGCTGCTGATGCAAAACCCACGCGTGCTGCTGGTCGACGAGCCGGTGGCCGGCATGACCGGGGAAGAAGTCGAACACACCGCCGAGCTGCTGACCTCGCTGGCGGGCAAGCACTCGGTCATCGTGGTCGAGCACGACATGGCGTTCGTGCGCTCCATCGCCCGCAAGGTCACCGTGCTGCACCAGGGCTCGGTGCT
This sequence comes from Halopseudomonas pachastrellae, assembly GCF_900114765.1. GTDB lineage: Bacteria > Pseudomonadota > Gammaproteobacteria > Pseudomonadales > Pseudomonadaceae > Halopseudomonas > Halopseudomonas pachastrellae. Next base: position 97,534 of record NZ_FOUD01000005.1, on the reverse strand, counting down.
GGCCGAAGGCACCATGGATCAGGTGCAGAATGACCCGCGTGTGGTCGAAGTCTATTTGGGGGAATGACCATGCTCAGCATTCAAGGTATCAACCAGTTTTACAGCCAGAGCCACATTCTCTGGGACCTCGACCTGGAGCTGAAAGAAGGCAGCTGCAGCTGCCTGCTCGGCCGTAACGGCGTCGGCAAGACCACCCTGCTCAAATGCATCACCGGCCTGCTGCCAGTGAAAAGCGGGCAGATCAGCCTGATGGGCCGCGACATCACCAAGCTCTCGACCGAAAACCGCGCCCGCTCCGGGATCGGCTACGTACCGCAGGGGCGCGAGATCTTTCCGCTACTGACGGTGGAAGAGAACCTGAAAATCTCGCTCGGAGCCCGCCCCGACCGCGCCCGGCAGATTCCCGCGCACATCTATGAGCTGTTCCCGGTGCTCAAGGAAATGAAACACCGCCGCGGCGGCGACCTGTCCGGTGGTCAGCAGCAGCAACTGGCGATTGGCCGCGCGCTGGTGCTCGACCCCAAGCTGCTGATTCTCGATGAGCCGACCGAGGGCATTCAGCCCAACATCGTGCGCGACATCAGCGACGTTATCCGCAAGCTCAACACCGAGCTGGGGCTGACCGTGCTGCTGGTCGAGCAGAAGCTGCCGTTCGCCCGCCGGGCGGCGGAAAGCTTCTTCATCATGGAACGCGGGCGCATGGTTGCCAGCGGCCCGATGGATGATCTGAATGACGATCTGATCCAACGTTATCTGACCGTCTGACCCACCCTGCCCATCGCCTCGGTGCCCTCCGGCGGCGATGGGTCATTTCCCACCCATTAACCAAAAAACAATGGGTGAAAACCCGCCAAACCGCCTCAGCAAAAACCAGCAAAATCCATATAAAACAATAGCTTCCTTCTTGTGGCACAGCGCTTGCGTTGGTCTGTGCGTGATTGCCCACCCACTCGGGCCAAAAAAAACACAAGAACCGGAGTTATGCCATGAAAACCTTACGCACCCTGGCCGTTGCCGGCCTGTCTGCCACCACCCTGCTCTCCAGCTCCCTGGCTTTCGCTCAGGACCGCGACGGCTGGCCCTCCAGCTTCACCGTCGGCACAGCCAGCCAAGGCGGCACCTACTTCGCTTACGGTTCCGGCTGGGCCAACTTTATCGCCGAGCAAACCGGTGTTTCCGGTGGCGCAGAAGTAACCGGCGGCCCGGTGCAAAACATGGCGTTGGTCCACACCGGTGATTTGGCCTTCGGTTTCACCACCATGGGCCCGGCCCGCGACGCCATTGAGGGCAAGAGCCCGCTGGCCCCGGGCATGCCGCTGGATAACACCTGCGCCATGTTCCCGATGTTCGAAACGCCCTTCTCCATGGCCGCCCTCGGCAGCTCCGGCGTGAAAACCATCAGCGACATTCCGGCTGGCACCCGCATCGGCTTTGGCCCGTCTGGTTCCACCTCCGACAGCTACTTCCCGCGCATGATGGAAACCCTGGGCGTGGACTTTGAACCCCGCAACGGCAGCTGGGCTGACCTGGGCGGCCAGATGCAGGACGGCCTGCTGGACATGATCGGCTTTGCCGCCGGCATCCCGGTGCCGACCATCAGCCAATTGGAAGTGCAGACCGCCGTCAACGTGATCTCCTTCACCCAGGAAGAAGCCGACAAACTGGTCGCCAACTTCCCGGTCTCCGAATTCACCATCCCGGCCGGCACCTACGGCTCAGCCAAGGAAGACGTGCGCGCCGTGGCGATGTGGAACTTCGCCGTGGCCAACTGTGATCTGCCGGAGAGCTTCGTCTACGAAGTCACCCGCCTGACCATGGAAAACAACCCGCGCATGGTGTCTATCCACCAGTCTGCGGTGACCAGCATTCCGGAAAACCGCGACAAGAACACCTTTATTCCGTGGCACCCGGGTGCGGCGCGCTGGTTTGCTGAAAACGGCTACGAGCTGGACCCGGCACTGGTCAAGTAACGCTCTATCTCCCTGTCCACCGCCGCCCGGCCCACGCTGGGCGGCCCGTTCCCTTGCAGGTGCACCATGACTCAGCAAACTCACTCCCATGCGGATGATCCGCACGCCACCCTCGCGCCCACCGCTCCGGTCATGGCAGAAGGCGTGGACGACGAACCCGTTGAGGGCAACCGCCGCCTGTATCAAGGTTGGCGCATGCACGGCATGGCCGTGCTGGCCATCCTGTACTCGGCATTTCACCTTTACGTGCTGAACATTTCTCCGATGGAGACCTGGAGCTACCGCATCGTGCACGTGTGCGGCGCGCTGATTCTGGGCTACCTGCTGTTCTCGGGTCGCGGTTTTACCGAGGTCCCCAGCACCCTGCAACGCTGGATGAACGTTGCCGCCGTCGGCGCCCTGCTGCCGGCGGGCTACGCCCTGTGGCAAACCGTCTCGATGTACCTGCTGCTCAAGGGCGGCGCCATGCGCGTGCCGGTCGAGATCGAGACTCTGCACTACGGCTGGCCGCTGCTGGCCGCCACCGGTGTCGGCATTGTGCTGAGCTGGCTGCACCGCCAGCAGCGCAGCGGCTTCAACCTGCCCGACCTAGTGCTGATTGTCTGCTCGCTGGCCAGCGCCGGTTACTTTCTGGTGATCTTCAACTCACCGCTGCGCATGAGCACCGGCACCCCGTTCGCGCCCATCGGCATGAGCTTTGCCGCTGTAGCCGGTACCGCGCTGATCATGGAAATGACCCGCCGCGTGGCTGGTCTGGCGCTGGTAGTCATCGCCCTGCTGTTTGTTGCCTACGTGTTCGCCGGCCCGCACCTGCCGAGCTTCCTGGGCTATCCGGGCCTGAGCATTCAGCGCTTCTTCAGTCAGGTCTACACCGACATCGGCGTACTGGGCCCGACCACCGCTGTATCCTCGACCTACATCATTCTGTTCATCATCTTCGCTGCGTTCCTGCAGGCCTCGAAGGTGGGTGACTACTTCGTCAACTTCGCCTTTGCCTGCGCCGGTCGTTCACGCGGCGGCCCGGCCAAGGTGTCGATTTTTGCTTCCGGCCTGATGGGCATGATCAACGGCACCAGCGCCGGGAACGTGGTCTCCACCGGCTCGCTGACCATCCCGCTGATGAAGAAAGTCGGCTACAGCAAAAAGACCGCCGGCGCGGTTGAAGCCGCTGCCTCCACCGGTGGCCAGATCATGCCGCCGATCATGGGCGCAGGCGCCTTCATCATGGCCGAGATCACCGGTATCCCCTACACCGAGATCGCGATTGCCGCGGTTATCCCGGCGATTCTGTACTTCGCCTCGGTGTACTTCATGGTCGATCTGGAAGCGGCGAAGACCGGCATGCGCGGCATGCGCAAAGACGAGCTGCCGCAGCTCAAGGCGCTGCTGCGTCAGGTCTATCTGTTTGTGCCGATTCTGATCCTGGTGGTGGCCCTGTTCCTCGGCTACTCGGTCATCCGTGCCGGCACCCTGGCAACCGTTGCCGCTGCGGTGGTCAGCTGGCTGTCGCCCAACAAGATGGGCCTGCGCGGCATGCTCAAGGCACTGGAGCTGGCCGGCATTATGTCGATCCAGATCATCGTCGTCTGTGCCTGTGCCGGTGTGATCGTAGGCGTCATCGCCCTGACCGGTGTCGGCGCGCGCTTCTCCTCCATGCTGCTGGGCCTGGCTGACGCCAGCCAGCTGCTGGCCCTGGTCTTCGCGATGCTGATCTCCATCGTACTGGGCATGGGGATGCCGACCACAGCCGCCTACGCGGTCGCCGCCTCGGTCGTGGCTCCCGGTCTTATCCAGCTCGGCATCGACCCGCTGACTGCGCACTTCTTTGTGTTCTACTTTGCGGTCGTCTCGGCGATCACCCCGCCGGTCGCGCTGGCCTCGTTCGCTGCAGCGGGCATCTCGGGTGCCAACCCGATGCAGACCTCGGTTGCCTCGTTCAAGATTGGTCTGGCCGCGTTTATCGTGCCGTTCATGTTCTTCTACAACAGCGCTCTGCTGATGAACGACAGCATCCCGGCCATCATCCAGGCACTGATCACCGCCAGCGCGGGCGTCTACCTGCTGTCGGCCGGCGTACAGGGCTGGTTCATGAACCTGCGCACCAACTGGCTGGTACGCGGCCTGCTGATCGTCGCGGCCTTCCTGATGATCGAGGGCGGCGGACTGACCGACCTGGTCGGCATCGCCACTGCCGTGCTTGCCGCTGGCCTGCAAAAGAAACTCGGCGCGCGTCAGCTGGCACCGGCTGCCTGAGCCAAAACCGGACAACCTGCACATTGCGGGTTGTCCGGCCTGCTGGCTGGGGCTACGCTCGCGTGGAGCCCACGAACACCAGACCATGAAAAAAAATCTGCCCATCGCCCTGTGTTTCAGCCTGATCGCCCTGCTGGCATGGCAGCTTGGCGGTCATTTTGGTTATCGCCAGCTGGAACAACACGGGCGCGATGAGGCCTTTCGCTACAGCCAGCTGATCAGCAACGAGATCAAGCGCTACGAACCCATTGTGGCTCTGGCAGCCCAGCATCCGCAGCTACGCCAGGCCCTGAACAGCCCCGAGCAGGCGCAGCATATCGACGCTGCCAACAGCATCATGCAAACCATGGCAACCATCGTTGCCAGCTCGGATGTCTACCTGATGGACGCCGGCGGTCACACCATCGCCGCCAGCAACTATCAGCAAAGCGCCAGCTTCATTGGCCGCAACTTCGCCTTTCGCCCCTATTTTCGCCGCGCCATGGCTGACCCCGGCGCACCGGCGTTCTACTTTGCCCAGGGCACCACCTCGCGGGTGCGCGGCCTGTATTTTGCCCAGGCGGTGATGCCCAACGATGGCAGCAACCAGCCCATCGGCGTAATCACCATGAAAGTGCAGGTCACCGCACTGGAGCAGCAGTGGCAGCGGCCCGACGCCGCCCGTACCAGCGAAATGCTGATTACCGACGCCCAGGGCGTCAGCTTTATCGCCAGCCGCCCCGACTGGCTGTATCGCAGCATCAAACCACTGGACAGCTGGCTGGAGCGTCAACTGGTTGAGGAGCAACGCTACGACCGCCAGGCCATTGCACCGTTGGTCACCACCACCCTGCCAACACCCTGGGGTATCGATGCGGAATATCTGATGATCGCTGAGCAGCAACGCCAGCGCAGCTACCTCAGCGTCAGCATGCCGCTGCCCAGCGAAGACTGGACCCTGCGCGTACTGAGCGACACCCGCCCGGTATTCTGGGCGCGCACTCTGTTCCTGCTGGGCAGCTGCCTGCTGGTCTCCGGTGTGCTGCTGACCTGGCTGTACCTGCGCGAACGTCACCGCCGCGAGGGCGAGCTGGCCCAGCGCAGCACCCTGCTGGAACAACGCGTGGCCGAGCGCACGGCCGACCTGGAAACCTCCAACCGCCAGTTGCTGGCCGAGATCAGCGAACGCGAGCGCGCCGAAACCGAACTGAAAGCCGCCCAGCAGGAGCTGATCCAGTCTGCCAAGCTGGCCGTACTCGGACAGATGTCCGCCGGGCTAAACCATGAGATGAACCAGCCGCTGACCGCCATTCAGGCCTACGCGCGCAACAGCCAACGCTTTCTGGAGCGTGGCGAGCAGGAGACAGTAGCGGCCAATCTCCAGGAGATCATCAGCCTGTGCGACACCATGGCCGAGCTGACCCGGCAGTTCAAAGTGTTTGCCCGCAAGTCTGCCGACCTGCCCTCTCAGGTTGATCTGCGCCAGCCCATCGACGCGGCCCTGAAGATCATCAACGCCCAGGAGAGCAGCCGCGGTATTGATATCCAGTGGCAGCGCCCTGACCAACCGGTGCCCGTACACGGCGAGCTGATTCGCATCGAGCAGGTGCTGGTCAACCTGATTGCCAATGCCGTGCATGCCGTGGAGGCCGTACCCGATGGCCAGATCAGCCTGGAGATTCAGCGCAGCGACCACCAGATCACCTGCCACGTGCGCGACAATGGCCACGGCCTGCCGGCTGACAGCGAGCAACTGTTCGAGCCGTTCTACACCACCAAGTCGATGAAACAGGGCCTTGGCCTTGGCCTGTCGATTTCACGGCAGATCATGGATGCCCTGGGCGGCAGCCTGACCGGCCAGAACCGCCGCGATGCACGCGGCGCCGACTTTATCCTGCGCTTTCAGCCGCCGCGCGGCGCAGCGCACCCCGCGGAGAGGCCATGAGCGAGCCCGTGATTTTCTTTATCGATGACGACGCCCACATCCGCCAGGCCATCACCCAGACCCTGGCGCTGGAAGACCTGCCCGTGCGCGCCTTTGCCGATGGTCCCAGCGCGCTGGCCGAGCTGACTGCCGACTTCCCCGGCATCATCCTCTGTGACTACCACATGCCCGGCATGGACGGCCTGGCCGTACTGCAGGCGGTGCGCGACTGCGACGACAGCATTCCGCTGATCATCCTCACCGGGCAGGGCGACATCAGTACGGCAGTGGCCGCCATGCGCAACGGTGCCTACGACTTTATCGAAAAGCCGTTCCATCACGACGGGCTGATCGAAATCATCAAACGCGCCCTCGACAAGCGCCGCCTGGCGCTGGAGAACCGCCACCTCAAGGCCCAGGTGCGCGGCCTGACCCGCCCCGGCCCGCGCCTGCTGGGCGACTCGGCCAGCATGCAAACCGTGATCGGCCTGCTCGAGCCCCTGCTCAACACCAGCGCCGACATCCTGCTGCACGGCGAAACCGGCTCGGGCAAAGACGCCATCGCGCGTTACATCCACGAGAACAGCAACCGCAGCGACCACAACTTTGTCGCCATCAACTGCGGCGCGGTGCCGGAAAACCTGATCGAGAGCGAACTGTTCGGCCACGAGGCCGGCGCCTTTACCGGTGCCGACAAGCGCCGCATCGGCAAATTCGAGCACGCCAACAAAGGCACATTGTTTCTTGATGAACTGGAAAGCATGCCGCTGAACCTGCAGGTCAAACTGCTGCGCGTGCTGGAGGAGCGTAAGGTCGAACGCCTTGGCAGCAACCAGCCGATTGCCGTTGATGTGCGCATCGTCGCCGCCACCAAGTCCGACCTCAAAGCCCTGAGCGACGCCGGCGAATTTCGCTCCGACCTCTACTACCGCCTCAACGTCGTGCAGATCAAGATTCCGCCGCTGCGCGAGCGCAAGCAGGACGTGCCACTGCTGTTTCACCACTTCGCCCTGATTGCAGCCTCCCGCTACGACCGCGAGATCATCCCGCTGGACGCCGCCCAGGCTGCCGCCCTCATGCAGCACGACTGGCCCGGCAACGTGCGGGAACTGCGCAACCTGGCCGAGCGCTACGTTCTGATGGGCACCGCCGCCCTGAGTGGCCCGGAAACAGCGCAATTGCCTGCTGCTGGCGGCCAGCAAACCCTGGCTGAGATGCTGGACGCCTACGAGCACAGCCTGCTGGCCAGCGCGCTCAAGGCCTGCAACGGCAGTATCAAGGAGGTCATGATGCAGCTTGGCCTGGCGCGCAAAACCCTCTACGACAAGATGAAACGCCACGGCCTGGACAAGGCCGACTTCAAGGACTAACCCACATTGCGGGCGCGGCATGCCGCGCCCCTACGCCCCGACTGCACACCACCTGCTGGCCCATACCTCCTGCGCAGCACCAGCGCCTTATCAACCCCGTAGCGCCACGACATGTCGTGGCCGAACCCCGGCAAAAGCGCCAATGTCGCCGCTCGCGCCATTTATGAGCCAGTATTCACCGCCGCCCCACCCCCTTGCCATGTTCAAACAAGTGTTCGACACTGATCGGCGTTTTTTCATCCGTACACGAATTTAGGGGACAACCCATGAGCGATATCCGTTTCGACGACAAAGTCGTCATCGTAACCGGTGCCGGTGGCGGCATTGGCCGCGCCCACGCCCTGCTGTTTGCCAAGCACGGTGCCAAAGTTGTGGTCAACGACCTGGGTGGCAGCACCAACGGCGAAGGCGCCAACAGCGAAGCCGCGCTCAAGGTTGTGGAAGAAATCAAAGCCGCTGGCGGCACCGCCATCGCCAACCCCGACAACGTCATCAACGGTGACCGCATCGTTGAGTGCGCGATGGACAACTTCGGTCGCATCGACATCGTCGTCAACAACGCCGGCATCCTGCGCGACAAGAGCTTCGCCAAGATGACCGACGCTGACTGGGACCTGATCTACAAAGTCCACGTCGAAGGCGCCTACAAGACCACCAAGGCCGCCTGGGACCACATGAAGAACAACAACTTCGGTCGTGTGATCTTCACCTCCTCCACGTCCGGCATCTACGGCAACTTCGGTCAGGCCAACTACGGCATGGCCAAGCTGGGCCTGTACGGCTTCACCCGTACCCTGGCTATCGAAGGCCGCAAGAACAACATCTTCGTCAACGCCATTGCCCCCACCGGCGGCACTCGCATGACCGAAGGCCTGTTCCCGGAAGGCGCATTCGACAAGCTGAAGCCTGAACTGGTCAGCCCGCTGGTTACCTACCTGTGCTCCGAAGAGTGCAAAGAAACCGGCAGCCTGTTCGAAGTCGGCGGCGGCTGGATGGGCAAGGTACGCTGGGAACGCTCCCTGGGTATCGGCTTCAACCCGGACGAAGGCTTCACCCCGGAAGACGTTGCAGCCAACTTCGAACAGCTGTGCAGCTTCGAAGGCGCCGTCCACCCGAAAGACAACATCGAAGCCCTGCGCGAGCTGATGGCTAACATCCAGAAGTTCGCCTAACGGCTCACTTCTGGAGCGGCAAGCTTTAAGCCTCAAGCGGCAAGCTAACGGCAAAAGCGCTGCCCGATGTTAAAAAGCCCGCCCCTGGGTTCAGGGGCGGGCTTTTTGTTTGTATTGCGGTAGGATGCTCACTCCCCACACACAAGGAGGTTGTATGGCAAAGCGCTGGACTCAGGACGAGTTACTTGTCGCGCTCGGCTTGTATTGCCAACTGCCATTTGGCCAGTTTCACCGTCGCCAGCCGCTAATTATTCAGGCTGCCAAGTCGTTGCAACGCACGCCGGACTCGCTGGCAATGAAGCTAAGCAATCTCGCTAGTCTTGACCCCCAAATAACCGGCACTGGCCGAAAGGGCCTACCTGGAGCGTCAGAGCTTGACCGTCAGATGTGGCAAACCTTTACCAGTGACACGTCCACGGTAATGCCACTAGCGGAACAAGCCCTGGCTTTTGCGCTTGGTACAGAAACAACCAAAGAGCCTGAAGATCCATCCTCTTACCAAGAGTCTGATCATTTCGCTAAAACCAAAGTCCGCAAGGGCCAACAGCTATTTCGTGCTGCAGTTCTATCGGCCTACAACAATAGCTGCTGTATCACTGGACTGAGCGATGACCGTTTCCTAATCGCCAGCCATATTCGCCCATGGCGCATCGACATCCAAAACCGGCTCAACCCAAGTAACGGGCTGTGCTTAAGCCTGATGTTCGACAAGGCTTTCGACAGCGGGCTTATCACGTTCTCCGACGACTACCGACTCGTCCTATCGAATGAACTGCGTGACCAACAACGCAACACGTATATGGCAGCCACCTTCTTCGCTCACCAAGGAGCCGTCTTGCAGCTTCCAAGTAAGTTCTCACCCGACGCGACCCTACTAGCGTGGCATCGCGAACATTGCTTCGTAGGTGAGCCACTTTGAAACACAGCCATCATTAGCCACCCGCTATAACCCGCATAGCATCTCGCCGCTTCAACGCCAGCACGATCACCCGCCCTGGCCACACCGAGCGCCACGTCATCACAAACGCCCCGTACAGCGTGAGTGACCGCTTCCCGTCTGGATCAATTTCCGGCTTCACCAATCCTTTGGCCAACAGCGCATCCGACTCTTCGCGCAGAAAGGCGGTGATCTCGGCGAAGCCTTGCTCCGCTTGGTAATCAACTGGCCGTGAATCGCCCTTCAGGCACTGACGCAGCTGCGCGTGCAGCGACAGCAACTGCTCGACAACCATCACCTTGGGGAACTGGAAGCTCTGTTTGATGGGTAGCGGCGGATAAGCTTCCGGCCGGTTGCCATTGAGAACATTCAACCAACGGCCATCCACGAATTTCTGCGAGAACTCGCAGTAGGTAAGATCAGGCTGATTGGTCGCACTGATGCCGACGACCGTTCCTGCCAACTTCAGGTGCTCGTGCCAGTAGACGCGGAACCAAGTATCGGTGTGACTATCGTGCAGTGACGAGTTGCCTACCACAACGAACCCAGCATCCATCATTTGCTCGTCAAAATAGGGGACACCCTCAGTGCATCGCTCGAAAAAGTCATCATCGGACAGTGGTTCAAACTGGACGATGGTTGGAATTTTTTGCGTCCGCCAAACGATGAAAGGGCCGACCAGATTCATAAACAGCGGCCCAATCAGCACCAGTCCGATCAGTCCCCAAAACGCAATCTCAAGCATACGACTCCCTATATGCGGTCTGTGTGTCCTGCCCGAAATGTAACAAACCCGAGAGCAACCCGTGACCCGCTGCTTGGCACACCATCTGCCGGCACATTGAAACTGCGACCTGTGCCCCACAAACAAAAACCCCGCGCCATTTCCGACGCGGGGTTTTCTCTTGCAGCTTGAAGCTTACCGCTTGCCGCTGTCTGACGCGCTGCGCGCGTCAGACATAGATCGCTTCCAGCGGCGGGAAGCCGTTGAACTCGATGGCGCTGTAGCTGGTGGTGTAGGCACCGGTGGACAGCCAGTACAGACGGTCGCCGATGGCCAGGTTCAGCGGCAGGCCGTATTTGTAGTGCTCGTACATGATGTCGGCGCTGTCGCAGGTCGGGCCGGCGATGACGGCTTCTTCCAGTTCACCCTGCTTCTCGGTCCACAGCGGGAACTTGATGGACTCGTCCATGGTTTCGATCAGGCCGGAGAACTTGCCCACGTCGGTATACACCCAGCGCTCCAGTGCGGTGTGCGACTTGCGCGATACCAGCACCACTTCACTGACCAGAATACCGGCGTTGGCGATCAAGGAGCGGCCTGGCTCGAGGATGATTTCCGGCAGCTCGTCACCAAAGTCTTCCTGCAGGAAGCGGGTGATCTCTTCCGCGTAGGTCTGCAGGGTGTTGGTCTTGGTGATGTAGTTGGCCGGGAAGCCGCCACCCATGTTGATCATCTTCAGGGTGATGTTGTCTTCCTCTTTCAGGCGCTCGAAGATCACCTTGACCTTGGCAATGGCAGCATCCCAGGCGCCGATGTCGCGCTGCTGCGAACCGACGTGGAAAGAAATACCGTAGGGCTCCAGGCCCAGCTCTTTGGCCAGCACCAGCAGGTCCATCGCCATGTCGGTCTGGCAGCCGAACTTGCGCGACAGCGGCCAGTCGGCGGTGGTGGAGCCTTCGGTCAGGATGCGGACATAGATTTTCGAACCCGGTGCGGCCTTGGCGATGTTGCGCAGGTCAGCTTCGGAGTCGGTGGCGTACAGGCGCACACCCTTTTCATAGAAAGCACGGATGTGACGGGCTTTCTTGATGGTGTTGCCAAAGCTGATCTGTTCGGGTTTGACGCCCAGCGCCAGCACCTTCTCCAGCTCATAGATGGAGGCGATGTCGAAGTTGGAGCCTTTGTCGCGCAGCAGCGACAGTACTTCATTGGCAGGGTTGGCCTTTACCGCGTAGTACACCTTGGCAAAGGGGAAGCCGTCGACCAGCTCGTCGTAAGCACGGTCAATGGTTTTCAGGTCAACGACGAGAAAGGGCGTTTCGTGTTGATCGGCACAGGCCTTGATGCGACCAAAAGTGTCGCGGTCGAAATAATCTTCCATTTTGATGGACATGGCGTCGGCTCCAAAGCGTTAAGTTCTGGTGACGGACCGTGTGAGACGAATAGAGGATCAGATATGCAGGGCAGAGGTGCACGCGTGCGCTCTGCTCGCCTGAGCAGGAACCTGCAGTACGCCTTCCGACGGAAGCGACTCTGAACGTTTTCGGCCAACACACAACCCGGGGGTGCGAACGTCTGATCAGTATCCCCACTTTGGTTCGCCTACTTCCCAAGGCGTGCGCCGAAAGCAATAAGTCCGTCCTCTTATTAAAGACGGTCTTGCTGTCTCGTCGTCAGTACTTGAGCCGTATGGATCGTGCCAGCCTCAACGTTCGGAGCGAACCTTAAGACCAAGCGATCCGGCGGTCAATAGGGATGCACTGATTAATGCCCCATGCCCTCTGGCGTGTGGGATTGACCAGTGCTTCCCAAGTGGGCCCTTGTTTCTTTATTGACTCCGTTGGTCAGGTCAAATTCCCTCGGCTGCAACATCCGGCCACTAGCGCTTGCACTAGAAAATGAGAACCCATATCATTTGCGCCTCAATTTTCCCTCTTGGAGGCCACTGTGACCACCGAAGCCGCCGCTCCAGACGCAACCGAAACCACCTCTGCCGCCACTGAAACCACGGCAGCAGGCGCTTCCACTACTCCGGCTGATGCGACGACTCCGGGCACCGAGGGTGCTCTGCCCGACGGTGGTCTGAGCGGTGCAGCCGATGCACTGAACGGCGCGCCCCTGGACCCCAGTATGGCCGCTGCAGTTGACAATGCCGAGACAGCTCGCACGCTGGCCGAAACCCTGCAGGACTGGCTGGTCGTCGGTGGCCCGGTGGTCTGGATTCTGCTGGGCATGTCGGTCGTGGCACTGACCATCCTGCTGATCAAGCTGTGGCAATTCTATGTGCCGGCCCCGGAAGGCAGCCGCGCCGTGCGTCGCAGCCTGGCGCTCTGGCATCAGGGTCACACCGATGACGCCATCGCTCAGCTGAACACGCGCCAAACCGTGCCGTCGATTCTGCTGCTGGCCATGCGTGGCAAGCGCAGCGGTACCGATCAAGCGCTGCTGCGCGAGGAGCTGGAGCGCGTTGCTACCTTCCGCCTCAACCAGCTGAAAATGCTCCTGCGCCCGCTCGAAGTCATTGCCAACCTGGCGCCGCTGCTGGGTCTGCTGGGTACCGTACTGGGTATGATCGTGGCCTTCCAGAATATGGAAGCGGCTGGTAGCCGTGTTGATCCGTCGGTGCTGTCGGGCGGTATCTGGCAAGCCCTGCTGACCACCGCTGTCGGTCTGGCCGTTGCGATCCCCACCGTTGCCGTACACAGCTGGCTGGAGCGCCGCGTGGAGCGCGTTGCCGCCGCCATCAACGATGCGGTCACCCAGGTCTTTACCCACCAGCCCAAGTCGCAGTCCAACGCCAGCGGGAAGGTGGCCAATGCAGCTTGAGGCCTTTCCGGGCAAGAAGCGACGCGGTATCAGCCTGACACCACTGATTGATGTGGTGTTCATTCTGCTGCTGTTCTTCATGCTCTCGTCCAACTTCATGCACTGGCGGCAAATCTCGCTGTCCTCGGCCAACCAGACCGAGAACACGCCGGATGAGATTCTGGTAGTGCGCGTGGAAAGCGATGCCGGCCGCGTGACCCACGATGGCAAGACCTATCAGCTGAGCGACCTGGACGGCCTGCGCACGCTGGTCGCCGAAGCACCCGAGGCAGTCTATGCGGTTGAGGCCGCGCCCGAGGTCAAAACGCAGACACTGGTCAGCCTGCTGGATCAGCTGCACCGTGCCGGTGCCCAGAAGGTCTCCATGACGGGAGTGTTGCCGTGAAGCTGGTTGCCGAGAACACCCACCGCAAGGATAACGGTGACGATGCGCTGATCCCGTTGATCAACATCGTGTTTCTGATGCTGATCTTCTTCATGGTCGCCGGCCAGATCAGCAAGTCAGACGCTGCGTTCGTGTCGCCGCCAGAGTCCATCAGCGAGGCCTATGTTGATGACGAAGCCCTGCAGATTCTGCTCGATGCAGACAAGCAGCTGTGGCTGAACGATGAGCAGATTGCCCTCGATGACATTGATGCGCCGCTGATCGCGGCCTTCGAGCAGGTCGAAGATCCGGACAGCTTCAGCCTGGCCATCAAGGCCGATGGTGATGTCCCGGTCGAAGCCCTGCAGGCGCTGATGCAGCGCATCAAGGCGGCAGGCTTTCGCCGTATCACCCTGCTGACCCAGCCCGGTGAGGAGCAGCCATGATTCGTCCTCAGCACTGGATCGTCGCGCTGGTCATCGCCCTGGCGCTGCACCTGGGCGTCTTTGCCTACGTCAACTTCAACGCGCCGGTGGCCACTGCCGCCGCCGAAGGTGCGCTGGGTGTGGAGATTGACCTGGGCATGCTGGGCGATCTGGGTGAAGCCGAAGAAACCGAGCAGCCGGAAGAGGTCGCGCCGCCCAAGCCGACACCTCCGCCGCCGCCCCCACCGCCGCCACCGCCAGAGCCACCGCGCCAGCAGGCACAGGCTCAGGTACGCGAAAAGCCCAAGCCCAAACCGGAGCCGCCGCGTGAGGAAGAGGTAGCGCCTGAACCGGCCCCCGAGCAACCCACAGCCAATGAAGCCGTTGAGCCGGGCCAGTCGGAAAACCGCTCACAGCTGAGTCGCTCCAGCGGTGTTGGCAGCGCGCCGACCACCGGTGGCGCCGGCGGCGCCTCGACTGACTACAAGTCGAAGATCGCCGCCCAGCTGGCACGCCACAAGCGCTATCCTTCGGCCTCGCGCCGCCGGCGTGAGGAAGGTGTCGCCACGCTGAGCTTCGTTATCCAACGTGACGGTAGCGTCACCGGAGCGGAGATCAGGCAGAGCTCCGGCTATGCGCGCCTGGACCGTGCGGTCATCCAGATGCTGGAACGGGCCTCGCCCTTCCCGCCCTTCCCGGACGACATGCCCGAGCAGCAGCTGGCACTGACCATCCCGGTCAACTTTGAAGTCGTCAACGGCCGCTGAGCCGTAACCAGAAAGGGCCCAATCGGGCCCTTTCTGGTTTTGTACCGTTACTCCGCCGGCCGGCGCTGGCGCTCGTAGAGAAAACTCAGCACCTGCGACCGGAAGTAGTTGTAGCGCTCGTCACTGGCCAACGCCAGGCGGTCACGCGGACGCGCCAAATCCACCTCCAGCACCTCGCCTACAGTCGCAGCCGGGCCGTTGGTCATCATCACGATCTTGTCCGACAGCAAAACCGCCTCGTCTACATCGTGGGTCACCATGATCACGGTGTTATTCAGATCGGCCTGAATCTCCATCACCGAGTCTTGCAGGTGGGCGCGGGTCAGCGCATCCAGCGCCCCGAAGGGCTCGTCCATGAGCAGCACTGAGGGCTCCATTGCCAACGCCCTTGCTATCCCTACCCGTTGCTTCATCCCGCCGGATATCTCGGCGGGATACTTGTGAATGGCGTGGTCCATGTGCACGAGCTTGAGGTTGTGCTCAATCCACTCGCGCATCTCGGCCTTGCTCTTGCGGCCCTTGAACACGGTTTTTACTGCCAGCTCGACGTTCTGATAGCAGGTCAGCCAGGGCAGCAACGCGTGGTTCTGGAACACCACCGCGCGCTCCGGCCCGGGCTGATTGACCTCGCGACCGTTGAGGATCGCACCGCCCTCGGTCGCCTGATACAGGCCGGCAACAATGTTCAGCACCGTCGACTTGCCGCAGCCGGAGTGCCCGATGATGGACACAAACTCGCCCTTGGCGATCTTCAGGTTAACGTCGTCGAGCGCGCGAAACGGGCCCTTGCGGGTCGGAAAGTCAATGGACACACCGGACAGATCAAGGAAGGCACGCGGGCGGCTTGGCGCTTCGCCGGCGATATCGACCGGCGGCTCGGGCAGTTCTTTACGCATGGCAATAACAGACATGGTGAATTCTCCTGATGATCAGTTGCCGGCAACTTTCTGGTGGGACAGCAAGCCTTGCAGGGTCAGCATCAGCCAATCCAGCAAAAAGCCGATGATGCCGATGGTGATAACCGCAACCATGATGCGGCCCAGCGAGTCGGAGCTGCCGTTCTGGAATTCATCCCAGACGAACTTACCCAGCCCCGGGTTCTGCGCCAGCATTTCGGCGGCAATCAGCACCATCCAGCCAACCCCGAGCGACAGACGCAGGCCGGTGAAGATCATCGGCAGTGCCGCCGGGATGGCGATCTTGAATACCTGGGTGCTCCAGTTCAGACGGATCACCCGGCCAACGTTGATCCAGTCCTTGTCGATGGAGGCCACCGCCACCGCCGTGTTGATCAGCGTTGGCCACAGCGAGCACAGGGTCACGGTGACCGCCGAGGTAATGAACGACTTCTGAAACAGCGGATCGTCAGAGATGTACACCGCGCTCACCACCATGGTCACGATCGGCAACCAGGCCAGCGGCGACACCGGCTTGAAGATCTGCACCAGCGGGCTGATCGCGCCGTACAGCTTGGGGCTCAGACCACAGGCCACACCAACGGGAATGGCAATCAGGCTCGCCAGCACAAAGCCGGTAAACACCGTCAGCAGGCTGGTGCCGATCTGGTCGAAAAAGGTCGGCTTGCCGGTGTACTCGCGCCACTTGATCTCGGCGTCGGGGTTGCGCTCCAGCTTGGCGGCGTTGCGCTCCTCCTGCCGCTGATAGAAGGCGTCCGCCTTGTCGCGCTGCACCTGGTGCTCGTCGTACAGGTTGACGGCCTGGTGCCAGACCGCGGTCGGGCCGGGCAGCACGCCCAGACTGGTTTTCACCTGTGAGGCGCCCACCGACCACACTAGCAGAAACACCAGCACGGCGATCAGCGGCAGGCCGACCTTGGTAAAGAGTTCGCTGGCCTGCTCGCGGGCATCCTCGCCACGGCACAGCCGCACCACAGGTACGGCCCAGTTCAGGCCGGCGGTTTCCAGATAGTTGATCAGCTTGTTGCTCATAGCCTCATACCTCTGCCATCACGGGATGGATGCCCCGGCCAGCTGGCCAGGGCGCTGTTGTGGTTACGGTTGGGTGTCGCCCTTCAGGCCAATCTCGAACTGCTGCAGATAGGCGTTGGGCTGGGTGCCGTCGTAGGTCACGCCATCGATGAACTCGCTGGTCGCCGGCTTAAAGCCAGTCTCGCTGGCAAAGTCCGGGAAGGCCTCTGCTGGCAGCGTGCCTTCGTCGATCAGCTCCTGCGCGGCCAGCGCATAGATGTCCGGGCGGTATACCTTTTTCGCCACGTCCATATACCAGCTGTCCGGCTGAGCCTGCCCAACCTGGCCCCAGCGGCGCATCTGCGTCAGGTACCAGATGGCATCGGAGTAGTAGGGATAGGTCGCGTTGTAGCGGAAGAACACGTTGAAGTCCGGCACCTCGCGCACGTCGCCCTTCTCGTATTCAAAGGTGCCGGTCATCGAGTTGGCGATCACCTCGGCATCGGCGCCCACATAGGCAGGCTGTGACAGGATCTGCACGGCCTCACCCCGGTTGGCGTTGTTGTCCGCATCCAGCCAGGCGGCCGCACGTATCAGCGCCTTGACCACCGCGATGTGGGTGTTGGGGTTCTCATCCGCCCACGCCTGGCTGACGCCAAACACCTTCTCCGGGTTGTTCTTCCAGATCTCGTAATCGGTGATCACCGGCACGCCGATACCCTTGAACACCGCCTGCTGATTCCACGGCTCACCGACGCAGTAGCCATAGATGGTGCCAGCCTCCAGCGTGGCCGGCATCTGCGGCGGCGGCGTAACCGACAGCAGCGCCTGGGCATCAATCTGCCCTGAGGTATCGCCCTTGTGCGGCGCGTAATAGCCCGGGTGAATGCCACCAGCCGCCAACCAGTAGCGCAGCTCGTAGTTGTGGGTCGACACCGGGAATACCATGCCCATGTTGAACGGCTTGCCGGCGGCCTGATACTGCTCGATTACCGGCTTCAGCGCTGCCGCACTGATCGGGTGCTGGGGCTTGCCGTCGGCGCCTAGCGGGATGTGCTTTTTCATCTCTTCCCAGACGTCGTTGGACACGGTAATGCCGTTGCCGTTGAGGTCCATCGAGAAGGCCGTGATGATGTCGGCCTGGGTGCCAAAACCGATTGTCGCGCCCAACGGCTGACCCGCCAGCATGTGCGCGCCGTCCAGCTCACCGTCAATAACGCGATCGAGCAGCACTTTCCAGTTGGCCTGCGCTTCGAGGGTGACATACAGCCCCTCGTCCTCGAAAAAGCCCTTCTCGTAGGCAATGGCCAGCGGCGCCATGTCGGTCAGTTTGATGAAGCCAAATTTCAGGTCTTCCTTTTCCAGATCCTCAACCGCCAGCGCCGAGGTCGACAGCAGGCTGCCGAGGCCCAGAGAAACCGCGAGCGAGAGGGTGGCAGCGAGAGACTTGCGCTTGAACGTGTTCATGGTCGTACTCCGTTAAACAGTGATCAAAGGAAAGCCAGCGGCTCAGAAGGCGACCTGCGCCATCAGCCAGAGCTTGTCGGTATCGGTGGCAAATTCGTCGGCGTTGTAACTGGCGTACTTGGCGAGGAGCGTGACATCGCCAAACTTGCGGGCAGCCAGCAGATCCAGTTCGCTGCCGTAGTCATCGCCGCCCTTGTCAGCAGAAAAGTCGTGATAAACCGCCTGCAGTTTGAAGCCGGCCAGCGTGCCGCCGAGTTGCAGATACAGGTCTTGCAGGCCGTTGGCCGGGGTATTGAGGAACTTGTCAGCCCAGCCGTTAAAGGCGTGTCCGGTCGCCAGCGGCGTGCTGAAAGCGGAGTCGTCGGCACCCAGCAGCTCATAACCGCCAAGCAGCTGCAGCCCGCCCAGATTCAGGCCCAGCTCGGCCAACCAGTAATCGGCGCCGATGTTGCTGCCATCCTCATAGTCGCTCTGCCGGGCGTACTCCAGCGCGTAGCTGAGGCTGGTGCCTTCGCTCAGCGTGGGCGCTCCGGTCAGGCGCAGGCCGAGGGTTTTATTCGAGGCGGCCGGTGCATCTTCCAGATCGAGGAAATAGCCGTACCCGGTGATCTTGACCAGATCAAAACCGCCGTACGCCAGGTTGACGAAGTGAGCCTTGGTATCCAGATCACCGTTGGGCGAGTCTTCACCAAAGATGCGGTTCACGTTGTAGACGTAGGCGTAATTGAGGGTGGTGTCAGCCAGGCTGCTGTTGCTCAGGCTGAAGCCGTCGTAAGTCTGCTCGTTCTGACGCCAGCCGACGTTGCCGATAAAGCGGGCGTTGTCGTAGATGATGCGCTGGCGACCAAACTTCAGGGTGGTGGCGTCCAGCCCGGCATAGCTCAGCCAGGCCTGGTTGATCTCGGTGCCATCCGGGTCGGCGACGACCGGATATTGGGTCTTGGCGCTCGGCAGGCCGGTAGCGTTGTTGTAGCGCTCACTGCCAATAACGGTGACATCGTCTGCTTCAACAAAGGCGCCAAAGCCGCGATAGGGCGCAGTGGCAAAGTTGATACGGGTGCGCAGTGTTGAGGCGCCGGCGCTCTTGTCGATGCCGTCCTGATCCACATATTCGTAGCGATAACGCAGATCCAGCCCCGCCTTGCCGCCGGTTACTGCCTGACTGATAGAGGTAGCCTCGGCCAACACCATACTGCTGCCCATCGCCAGAACGGCTCCCATCAGCCATGCCCCGGTAATCCCTGCCCGACATTTCAGCCCCATGTTCATGCCTCCCCAAAAAACGCGCACAAAAAAAGGCGCCCACAAACATGGCCGCTGTGCGCAGACATGTTGGTGGACGCCTTTGTCCGGAAAATATGTGTGGTCGGGATTCCCGCCGTTGGGATGCCCGACACCCAGGGCGCAGAGCAAGCCCTGTGCCAGTTTTTTCAAGTCGTTGTTTTTACATGCAACATCCGTGACCGGCCAGCCGGCCGCTATCTGAACAAGCGTAACCACGGTGCAAGAACCCCAGCGCATGCACCGCAGGTGAGCAGATATTTTGCCAAGCAGCACTTAGACTGGCAGAGTCTATTGCTCAGCTTTTTTCGCCAAGGCGAGACGCGGCAGGCATCGAGCCGTTATTCTATTCACCAAGCCAACAACGCGAAGGCGACAACGCCCGAACAAGACATCAGGCATGCGCGGTCATCTCGAGCCAGGACCATGGAACAACGCAAAGAGCCACGTCACGCCTGTGCAGTAGAGGCAGTGCTGGCAATCACGGATAGCGATACCCACCGCTGCATCATCAGTGAGTACAGCCGCAACGGGCTGCGCCTGACCTTTGCCCCAAACGAGGCCACGCGAGTGCTGCGCCAGCTGTCACTGCGCCCAGGCCTGCACGGCACCGCTACGGTCAGTTTCCAGCAGGGCCGTCAGCCACTGCATCTACCTGTCATCCTGATGCACATTGGCGAGAACTACGTGGGCCTCAGCCTGCGTCATCCAGACCCGGCGATCTACCACGTACTGCAGCACCTAGCTGCCGCGCAGGCCGCCCAGCAGGATGATCAGGGCCCAGCTCAAGGCGCCTTGCAGGGTCGTCAGCCGATGCTGGCACCGCGGCAAAAACAACACCTCATGCAGGCCGCCTGCAGCCGTATTCATCAGTATCTGCACCAGCACTACTCCGGCTTCTGCTATCAGCTTGACCACGCCCTGCTGGCGGCGGCCGACAAGGAGCTGACCAATGAGGCGCAGCAGCACTACCTGATTGCCCAGCGCGCCTTTCGCCAGCAACGCCAGAAGATCTTCACGTCGCTCAGCCGTAGCCTGGTGACCAATGCCCTAGCACTCAGCCGTGGCGAGATACCGGACTCCCCTGCCGACCCGCAACAAAACGCGCCCTTGGCGCTGGTGACCAAGAACGACTTTGAAGACTGGCTGCTAGTGCGGGTGATCATCTCGCGCTTTGAGCTACGCCTGCGCAACGAGTTGATCGAGCTGCAGATTCGACTCGACGCAGCCTTTGGCCGGCCCGGCGGCAAGCGCAACACCAACCCCTTTTCACCGGCAGCGCTGTGCAACGGATTCTTCGATCAGATTCGTCACCTGGAGCTGGGCAACCCGCAGCTTGAAGTCGTCTACGGGGTACTGCAGCAAACCGTGCTCGGCGGGCTGGAGCCACTCTACCGGCAACTCAACCAGCTGTTTATCGACGCAGACATCCTGCCCGGTATCGACGTAACCCGCTATCTGGCCGATCAGGCGCGCCCTGCCGCCACTCAGCCACCCAAATCCCAGGCCGCCCAGCCAGTAGCCGCTGACGAACCGCCCAAAGCTCAGCCCGACGCTGCCACGCCTGCGCGGCGCGGCAATACCGCCGCCACCGCGTACGGTACTGCCAGCCAGCTGATGGCCCTGCACCGTCAGGCCCAGGGCCAGCGCGCCGGCGCCATCAACTCGCCCGAGCAGCAGCAGGCAACGCTGGAACAACTGGCCGAGCTGCAGCAGCAGCTCATGACCGACGGCGACCGCCTGCAACGCAGCGGTGGCCTGCGCCAATTGCTGCAGCAGGCCAAGGGACTGGGCAAGTTACTGTCAGAGCAGGAGCAGGACGCCGCCGATACAGTAGAAAGCCTGTTCGACAACATCATGCAGGGCGAGCGCATCGACGGTGAGCTGGCCGATGCCTTTCGCAAACTGCAGGTGCCGTTGTTGCGCAGTCTGCTGGACAACCCCGACCTGTTTGCCGAAGACAGTCACCCGGCGCGTCAGGCACTGAACCATATCGCGCTGCTGGCCGACCGCGGCAGCAGCAACCTCGCGGCCAACACACCGGTCATTCTCGAGGCCATCAACGGCATCCTCGGCGACAGCTCCAGCAACGCCGGCTTCACCCAGGGCATGGCCCAGCTCGACCAACTGGTAACCCGCGAGAAGCGCCTGATCGAGCGCAACCTGCTGCGTCTGCGCCAGAGCTGCGACGGCAAACAGCGTCTGCGCCACGCCAACCGGCAGATCCATCAGGAGCTGAGCCGTATCCTGTCCAAGCCGGTGCCCCAGGCAGTGCCTGACCTGCTGGAGCACGGCTGGCGCAGCCTGCTGCTGCTCAGCTACCTGCGCGAAGGTGTGGCCAGCCGCAGCTGGGCGATGACCCTGCAGGTGATCGAACAGCTCGCTGCCAATCGCCAGCCACAGTATCTGAACACGCTAGAGCGGGTGCTGGACGACGCTGAGTTGCTGCAACTGGTGGAAAAGGGGCTGGCCAAGATTCCTACCCTGCACTTCAGCCCGCAACAGCAGCTCAAGCAGGTCTCCAGTCTGCTGGCCTGCGATCCGGCCGGCGTGCCGCTGGTCAGCGTTGAGGTACCGCCGCTGCCGGCCGATGACCAGCCGCCGCCGGCCACCCCGACCCCGGCGCTGCAACGCTGGATTCGCCGCGCCCGCGCCCTGCGCAATAACCAGTGGTTTCAGTACAGCCAGGAAGGACAGCCCGACAGCCTGCTGCAACTGGTGTGGATAGCCGACGATTACGGGCTGTTTGTCTTTGCCAATCACCAGGGCACCCGCAGCCTCGACCTGGGGCAAAAGCAAATTGCCATGGCCCTGCGCGACGGGCGCCTGAGCCTGCTCAGCGAAGCCGCCCTGCCCGCCGTGGAGCAGGGCCTTGATGCGCTGGTACAAAAGGTCTACGACAAACTGGCCTTTGACTCCTGCCATGACCCGCTCACCGGCTTTCTCAACCGCAAAGCCTTCTGCCGCTCGCTGGCCCAGCAGATAGCCGCGCCGGCACCCGATGAGGAGTCCAGCCACTGCAGCCTGATGTTTATCGACATCCTGCAGTTCAAGGTGATCAACAACGCCTGCGGCTACGACGCCGGCGATCAGTTTCTCAGCGAACTGGCGCGCCGTCTGACCAACTTCCTGCCGCCGGGCACCCTGATTGGCCGCCTGGGCGCAGACCAGTTTGCCCTGCTGCTGGACGAAGAGGTGGAAAACCAGGGCTACGCCAGCGCCCGCCAGCTCAAGGCAGTAATTGAGGAAGCGCGCTTTCATTACGAAGAGCACAGCTTTGTAATCAACTGCGCGCTGGCCGTGGCCGGTATCGCCCGCGGCAGCAATCAGGCCATGGAGCGCCTGCGTTCGGTCGAGGCCGCCGCCAGCCTGTCGAAGAAAAAGGGCTACAAGGACGTGCTGATGGTGCGCCCCGGCGACCGTCAGCTCGAAGCGTTGGATCAGGTCATGGTCTGGGTCACGCGTATCAACCGCGCACTGGACAACGACAACCTGGCCCTGCGCTGCCAGCAGATCACGCCGATTGGCGGCAACAGGAGCCTGCCCCACTACGAGATTCTGCTGAGCGTATTGGATGAACAGGGCGAGGCCATGCCCCCGGCCGAGTTCATCAAGGTGGCCGAAGAATACAACCGCATGGCAGCGGTGGATCGCTGGGTTATCGAGCACGTGCTGCTGTGGATGCACGAGAACCCCGAGCAGTTGCCACTGTTTGGTGGTTTTTCGGTCAACCTGTCGGGGCAAAGTCTGAACGACGACACCTTTCTGGACTTTATCTTCGACGCCATGGTGCGCTACCCGGTGCCGCGCGAGAAGCTGGTGTTCGAGATTACCGAGACGGTGGCCATCACCAACCTGGAGGACGCCGCGGACTTCATTGGCGAAATGCGCGGCATCGGCTGTCGCTTCTCGCTGGACGACTTTGGCGTGGGCCAGTCCTCCTACTCCTACCTCAAACAACTGCCGGTCGACTTCATCAAGATCGACGGCAACTTCGTGCGCGACATCAACAACAGTGACGTCGACTTTGCCCTGGTCAAGTCCATCACCGAAATGGGGCACTACCTGCGCAAGAAGGTTATCGCCGAATACGTTGGCAACCAGGCCACCCTCAACACCGTCACGGAACTGGGCGTGGACTACGCGCAGGGCTACCTGTTTGGCCAGCCGCAGATGCTCGACAACCTCGACCTGCGCCCACGCTAGCGCACCAATCTGGATCGAGCGCCCAACCCATAGCGCACCATTTCGGTGCGACGCACACCAAGCCGCCGACCCCACAGCGGCAGCCAGCCCCCGTCATACCGGCATTCCCGATGTTTGGTCCGCATATTGCTTTGATACAAGCGTTCGCACTCCGTACCACTGCGCAACACACAATTTGCAAATAGAGCGCTAGGGTTCCGGCCGCGGTAGCGGTGACTGGTCCGAGAGCACTCGACCTTTCAGACAAAGGTTACACGGCGGGATAAAAGCCCGGGAGACGATTGGCAACCCTGCCAGGAGTGCTCCACGTGACATTGACTGAGAGGTTCAAATGAAAAGATTCTCCGCCCTGCTGCTCAGCTCCATGCTGCTGTCGACCGCCGCCCAGGCACAGGACAGCTTCAAGGTCTGCTGGTCTATCTACGCTGGCTGGATGCCCTGGGCCTACGGCGCCGAGAGCGGCATCGTCAAAAAGTGGGCCGACAAGTACGACATCAACATTGATGTGGTGCAGATCAACGATTACATCGAGTCCATCAACCAGTACACCGTGGGCGAGTTCGACGCCTGCACCATGACCAACATGGACGCGCTGACCATCCCGGCCGCTGGCGGCGTCGACAGTACTGCGCTGATCGTCGGCGACTTCTCCAACGGCAACGACGGCATCGTGCTCAAGGGCGAAAGCGAGCTGGCCGCCATCAAGGGCCAGAACGTCAATCTGGTCGAGCTGAGCGTGTCCCACTATCTGCTGGCCCGCGCACTGGACTCAGTTGGCCTGAGCGAAGCCGACGTGCAGGTGGTCAACACCTCCGACGCCGACATGGTCGCCGTCTACGGCACCGACGACGTCACCTCGGTCGCCACCTGGAACCCGCTGCTGAGCGAAATCAGCCAACAGCCCAGCAGCACCGTGGTGTTCAACTCGGCGCAGATTCCGGGCGAGATCATCGACCTGCTGGTAATCAACACCGACACTCTCGCCGCCCACCCGGAACTGGGCAAGGCGCTGACCGGCGCCTGGTACGAAATCATGGCGACCATGAGCATCGACAGCGAGCAAGGCGTGGCCGCACGCAGCTACATGGCCGAAGCCTCCGGCACCGATCTGGCCGGTTATGAAGCGCAGCTCGCCGCGACCGAGATGTTCTACACCCCGGCCGCCGCGCTGGAGCTGACCAACAGCCCGCAACTCAAACAAACCATGCAGTACGTTGCCGAATTTTCCTTCGACCACGGCCTGCTCGGCGACGGCGCACCGGATGCCGGCTTTATCGGCGTGCAGATGCCCGCCGGCGACTACGGCGACAGCAGCAACCTGAAGCTGCGCTTTGACCCGACCTACATGCAGATGGCTGCCGACAACCAGCTCTGAGCCCAGAACCAGACAGGGCGCGAACTGGCGCCCAGCGGGATGCATATGAAGCGACTGATCAACCTCACACCGCCACCGGCCAGCAAACTGTTTCTGGGTTTGCTGCCGTTCGCCCTGCTGCTCTTGCTTTACGTAGTGGCCTCGGACGCGCGGCTGGCCGAAAACGCCAACGACAAGCTGCTGCCCGCCTTCAGCCAGATGGGCGCTGCCATTGACCGCATGGCGCTGGAGCCGAGCAAGCGCACCGGTGAATACCTGTTCTGGCAGGACACCGCCAGCAGCATGAAGCGACTCGGACTGGGTGTGCTGATCGCCGCAGCCATCGGTCTGGCGCTGGGGTTGTTTACCGGCTCCCTGCCGCTGGTCAACGCCGGTTTCAGCCCACTGCTGACCGTCGTGTCGCTGATTCCTCCGCTGGCGATCTTGCCGGTGCTGTTCATCCTGTTCGGGCTGGGTGAAGCCTCCAAGGTGATCCTGATTGCCATCGGCATCACCCCGTTCATTGCCCGCGACATCCAGCGCCGCACCCAGGAAATCCCCAGCGAGCAACTGGTCAAGGCGCAGACCCTCGGCGCCAACACCAGCCAGATCATGGTCCGCGTGCTGCTGCCGCAGCTGATGCCCAAGCTCATCGACGCTGTGCGCCTGTCGCTCGGTGCCGGCTGGCTGTTCCTGATCGCCGCCGAGGCCATCGCCGCAACCGACGGCCTCGGCTACCGCATCTTTCTGGTCCGCCGCTACATGTCGATGGACGTGATCCTGCCGTATGTCGCCTGGATCACCCTGCTGGCCTTCCTGTTCGACTGGCTGCTGGCGACCCTGTCGCGCCGCCTGTTCCCGTGGAACGCCCAAGGAGCCCACTGATGATTGAAGTAAAGAACGTCGGCAAGAGCTACGACGGCAACCCGGTGCTCGAACGCCTGAACGTCACCGTTCAAGAGGGCGAGTTTGTCACTCTGGTCGGTGCCTCCGGCTGCGGCAAGAGCACCTTTCTGAAGATGCTGCTGGGCACCGAATCACCCACCAGCGGCGAGCTGCTGCTCGACGGCAAGCCGATCGCCGATGAGCCCGGCCCGGATCGCGGCATCGTCTTCCAGCAGTACTCGGTGTTCCCGCACATGACCGTGCTGGAGAACGTCATGGCGGCCGTCGGCTTTGCCCAGCGCGGGCTGACCGGTTACCTGTTCGGCAGCAAGCGCAAGCAGGCCCGCCTGGATGCCGAAGCCATCCTCAAGGAGGTCGGCCTTGGCCACGCGCTGAAGAAGTACCCGCACGAGCTGTCTGGCGGCATGAAACAGCGTCTGGCGATTGCTCAGGCGCTGCTCGGCAAGCCGCGCATTCTGCTGCTGGACGAACCCTTCGGCGCACTCGACCCGGGCATCCGCGCCGACATGCATGAGCTGGTGCTGCGCCTGTGGCAGGAACACAAGCTGACCATCTTCATGGTCACCCACGACATCAAGGAAGGCTTTCATCTCGGCACCCGCCTGTGGGTGTTCGACAAGCTGCGACACGACCCGCACGCACCACAAGCCTACGGCGCAACCATCACCTATGACCTGCCGATCGACCACCGCGCCCGGCAGCCTGCGCCGCAAACCACCGAACAAACCATTGCCCCGCTGCTGGCCGAAGCCGCCAGCTGAGCCACCGAATCACGGAGACAAGGCAGATGACACTGACCACCTATACCACCGAAGTCGCCGGCGCCAGCCACTGGTCCCTGCGCGTGCGCAAGGGCACCCTGATGCGCCTGACCGACCTGGCTGGCGATGCCAACGTCGGCATGCTGTTCTACAACCCGGAAAACCTGCTGGAGCGCTACAACGCGCCAGACACCCTGAAGTGCCAACACACCTTCAAACTGACCCGCGGCAATTGCCTGTACTCCGACATGGGCCGCATCTTCGCCTCCATCGTTGAAGACGATCTGGGCTGGCACGAAAGCGTCTGTGGCAACAGCAACGCCGCTCAAGTAGCCGAGCGCTGGGGCGCACGCGACTATCAGAACGCCCGCAACGAATGGCACCAGAACGGCTACGACGCCTTTCTGGTCGAGCTGGCCAAGTACGGTCTGGGCCGCGCCGACATGGCCGCCAATCTCAACCTGTTCAGCAAGGTCGCCACCGACGACGAAGGCCGCATGCAACTGGTCTCCGGCCACAGCAAAGCCGGCAACCAGGTGGCCCTGCGCTTCGAAATGGACACCTTGGTGGTGCTGCACACCTGCCCGCATCCGCTCAGCAGCGCCGACAGCTACCCCTACAACCCGGTCCGCATCGAGCTGAGCCAGGCCGCGCCGGTCAGCGATGACGACTTCTGCCGCAACTTCCGCCCGGAAAACCAGCGCGGCTTCCAGAACAACGCCCTGTACCACCTGGGCAAGTAAGCGAGGACACCATGATCAAGCACAGCTCCCTGCTCCCCGAAAACGCCGCCTCGCGCACCACCATCGGCGCCGGCGATTACTCCATCGGCATCGTCAAGGCCGGCCAGACCCTGCGCCTGCTGGACCTGGAGGGCAATCAGGCCGCCGACACCCTGTTCTTTAGCGCCGCCAACCCGGTTGAGCGCTACAGCGCCACCGACACCATCCGCGAACAGGGCAACGTTTACCTGACCGCAGGTTCGGTGATTCGCTCGAACGAAAACAACCCGATGCTGGAAATCGTCGCCGACACCTGCGGCCGCCACGACACCCTCGGCGGCGCCTGCGCCAGCGAAAGCAACACCGTGCGCTACGACCTGGAAAAACGCTGCATGCACTCGTGCCGTGACAGCTGGATGCTGGCCGTGGCGGAGAACCCGCAATACGGCATCAGCAAGCGCGACATCACCCACAACATCAACTTCTTCATGAACGTGCCGGTGACCGCCGAGGGCGGCCTGACCTTTGAAGACGGCATCTCCGGCGCTGGCAAGTACGTCGAGCTGACTGCCCTGATGGACGTGGTGATCCTGATTTCCAACTGCCCGCAGCTGAACAATCCCTGCAACGGTTATAACCCGACGCCGGTTGAGCTCCTCGTCTGGGATTAAGGGAACCACGGAGAAGCTACCTGCGTTGCTGCTGCAGCGTTGAAACAGGCTCAAAATGCTCATTTACCCACTTGTAAACTGCGCTTTTTCGCCTGTTTCGCCTCGCATCAGCTGCCTCGCCAACGCTTCTCCGCGGTCCCCGTGAAACGTGACATTACATCTTCAGTGGACGGCCACTGTCGTAATCAGCTGCCTGGGACGGCCCGGCAAAGGCTAGCGAAATGTTCAACAAGGTTCTGATCGCCAACCGTGGCGCCATCGCCACCCGCATCATCCGCACCCTGCGCAACCTGGGTATCGGCTCCGTTGCCGTTTACGCCGAATGCGACGCCGACAGCCTGCACGTGCGGCTGGCCGACGAGGCCTACAGCCTCGGCGAAGGCGCTGCTGCCGATACCTACCTGCAGGTCGACAAGCTGCTGGCCATTGCCGCCGACACCGGCGCCCAGGCCATCCACCCCGGTTACGGTTTCCTCAGCGAGAACGCCAACTTCGTGCGCCGCTGCGAGGCCGCCGGTGTCGCCTTTATCGGCCCGACGCCCGAGCAGATGCTGGCCTTTGGTCTCAAGCACCGCGCCCGTGAGCTGGCCGAGCAGGCCAATGTGCCGCTGCTGCCGGGCACCGATCTGCTGACCGATCTGGCTGCTGCCAAAACCGAGGCTGCGCGGATCGGCTACCCGGTGATGCTCAAAAGCACGGCGGGCGGCGGCGGTATCGGCATGCAGCTGTGCCACAGCGAAGATGAACTGATCGGCGCCTTCGACAGCGTCAAGCGCCTCGGCGCCAGCAACTTTGCCGACGACGGCGTGTTCCTGGAAAAATTCATCGCCCGCGCCCGGCATATCGAGGTGCAAGTGTTTGCCGACGGCAAAGGCAACGCGCTGGCGCTCGGTGAGCGCGACTGCTCCAGCCAGCGCCGCAACCAGAAAGTAGTGGAAGAGTGCCCGGCACCGAACCTGAGCGACGCGGTACGCAGCGAGCTGCACGCCACTGCTGAAAAGCTGCTGTCCAGCGTCAGCTACCGCAACGCCGGCACCGTCGAGTTCATTTACGACGCCGACAGCCATCAGTTCTACTTCCTGGAAGTGAACACCCGCCTGCAGGTGGAGCACGGCGTTACCGAAGAGGTGTTCGGCGTTGATCTGGTCGAGTGGATGGTGCGTCTGGCCGCTGACGAAGAGCTGGAGCTGAACGCTCGCCGCGCCAACCTTGTACCCAAAGGCCACTCCATTCAGGTGCGCCTGTACGCCGAAGATCCGTTCCGCGACTTCCAGCCCTGCGCAGGCCTGCTGAGCGAAGTGGCCTTCCCTTCCGGTGACGGCATCCGCATCGACCACTGGATCGAATCCGGGCTTGAAGTCCCGCCCTACTTCGACCCGATGCTGGCCAAGGTCATCGTCCACGCCGAAGACCGCGCCGCCGCGCTGAGCAAACTGCAGAACACGCTGGACGCCACCCGCCTGTACGGCAGCGAAACCAACCTCGACTACCTGCGCGCGCTGACCCGCGACCCGGCGCTGCTGGCTGGTGAAGTCACCACCCGCTACCTCAACAGCTTCCGCTTCCAGCCAGCGCGCATCGACGTACTGGCTGGCGGCACCCAGACCACCATTCAGGACTTTCCGGGCCGCACCGGCAGTTGGGATGTTGGCGTGCCGCCGTCCGGCCCGTTCGACAGCTATGCCTTCCGCCTCGGCAACCGCCTGCTGAACAACCCGGCCGACGCCGCCGGGCTGGAAATCACCCTGCAAGGCCCGACTCTGCGCTTTGCCAGCGCCAGCCAGATCGTACTGAGCGGCGCCGCGATTGACGCCAAACTGGATGAGCAACCGATTGCCGCCTGGCAGGTCATCGACGTCGCTGCCGGTCAAACCCTGACCCTTGGCCGTATCAAGGAAGCCGGTGCCCGCGCCTATCTCGCGGTGCTCGGCGGCCTGCAATGCCCGGACTACCTCGGTTCCAAATCCACCTTCACCCTCGGTCAGTTTGGCGGCCACAACGGGCGCGCGCTGCGCACCGGTGATGTGCTGCACCTGAGCGCAGGCGTCAGCCCGGTTGCGCTTGCTGAAGTACCCGGCGAACTGCGCCCGGCGATCAGCAACCAGTGGGAGCTGCGGGTGATCTACGGCCCGCACGGCGCGCCGGATTTCTTCACCAGCAAGGACATCGACAGCTTCTTCGCTACCGACTGGGAGATTCACTACAACTCCAGTCGCACCGGCGTGCGCCTGATCGGCCCGAAACCGGAGTGGGCGCGTGAAGACGGCGGTGAAGCCGGTCTGCACCCCTCCAACATCCACGACAACGCCTACGCCTTCGGCACCGTCGACTTTACCGGCGACATGCCGGTGATCCTCGGCCCGGACGGCCCGTCGCTCGGCGGCTTCGTCTGCCCGGCAACCGTGATCACCGCCGATCTGTGGAAACTCGGCCAACTCCGCGCCGGCGACAAGGTGCGTTTTGTACCGGTCAGCATCGAGCAGGCGGTCGCGCTGGAAGCGGCGCAGATTCAGCAGATCGACGCGCTGGCAGCCGCACCGATTGACTGGCAGCCGGTCCCGGTCGACAGCCCGATCCTCAAGCGCCTGCCCGCCGAGCAGTTCGGTGACGAGATCGTCTACCGCGCCGCTGGCGACCACTTCCTGCTGGTCGAGTACGGCGAGCAAATGCTGGATATACGCCTGCGCTTCCGCGCCCATGCGTTGATGCAGTGGCTGCAGCAAAACCCGGTGGTCGGTCTGCGTGAGCTGACTCCGGGCATCCGCTCACTGCAGGTGCATTTCGACAGCCAGCAGCTGTCGCACAGCGCCCTGCTCGATCACCTGTTCAAAGCTGAACAGGCGCTGTCGGAACGCCTCAACGAACTGGCCGTACCCTCGCGCATCGTGCACATTCCGCTGTCCTGGGACGACGAGGCCTGCCAGCTGGCGATCGAAAAATACACTCAGTCGGTGCGCAAGAACGCGCCCTGGTGCCCGAGCAACCTGGAATTCATCCGCCGTATCAACGGGCTGGACAGCATCGACGACGTCAAGAAGGTGCTGTTCGAGGCGTCCTATCTGGTCATGGGCCTCGGTGACGTCTACCTCGGCGCGCCGGTGGCCACGCCGACGGACCCGCGCCACCGTCTGGTGACCACCAAGTACAACCCGGCGCGCACCTGGACCGCGGAAAACTCGGTCGGTATCGGCGGTTCCTACCTCTGCGTCTACGGCATGGAAGGCCCCGGCGGTTATCAGTTTGTCGGTCGTACCCTGCAGATGTGGAACCGCTATCGCCAGACCCGCGAATTCAGCAAGCCGTGGCTGCTGCGCTTCTTTGACCAGATCCGCTTTTATGAGGTCAGCCACGAGGAGCTGCAGCAGATTCGCCGCGACTTCCCGCAGGGCCGCTATCCGCTGCGCATCGAAGAAAGCCAGTTCAGCCTCGCCGAGCACGAAGCCTTCATCAACGACAACGCCGACGACATCGAAGCCTTCAAGCAGCAGCGCAACGCGGCCTTCGCCGAAGAGCTGCGCCAGTGGCACGCCAACGGCCAATTCAACTTCGAGAGCGAGGAGCTGGAGAGCAGCGACGAGGATGTCAGCTGGCCGGAAGACAGCGTCGGTGTCGACAGCCCGGTATCCGGCAGCCTGTGGCAGGCCGAGGTCAAGGTCGGCGACACGGTCAAGGCCGGCCAGACCCTGCTGATTCTGGAGTCCATGAAAATGGAAATCCCGCTGCAGGCGCCGTGTGACGGCGTGGTGACCCACGTGCTGCAGCAGCCGGGTGGCCGCGTGCAGGCCGGTCAGCCGCTGGTGGTGCTGCGCGACGAAGCATTGGACACCGTCGCCTGAGCAAAAAAGATGCTTTCTGGTGCTTTTAAAGCATCAGAAAGCATCATGTCGTATCAAGTTACAAACTCCCCAAGCGTGGTGTCACACGCTTCAATGAGCCTGCCCAATCCACAATAAAATTCGGCTCACCGAAAGGAGTTAGTCATGCTTTCCGCCCTCAGCGACCTGCTGTGGAGCAAGGTCCTCATTGCTCTGCTAGTCGGCATCGGTATCTGGTTCACCTTCGCTACCCGCTTCGTACAGTTTCGTTACTTCGGCAAGATGTTCGGCATTCTCACTGCCAACCATCATGAGGCGGACGGACGCCACCTCAGCTCCTTTCAAGCCCTGATCCTGTCGGTCGCTGGCCGCGTGGGCGGCGGCAACATCGCCGGCGTCGCGGTGGCTATCACTCTGGGTGGCCCCGGCGCCATCTTCTGGATGTGGGTTGTCGGCCTGATGGGCATGGCGACCAGCTTTATCGAATGTACCCTGGCGCAGGTCTATAAGACCGCCGAGCCAGACGGCGCCTACCGTGGCGGCCCGGCCCACTACATCGAACGCGGCCTGGGCAGTAACTGGAAGTGGCTGGCGGTGATCTATTCCATCCTGCTGCTGGTGACCTTTGGTATCGGCTTTATCGCGCTGCAATCCTATGCGGTCGCCACCTCCCTTAAGGATGCCTTCGATATTCCGCTGTACTACAGCGGCATTGGTCTGGCGCTGGTGGTTGGCCTGATCATCTTCGGCGGCGTTAAGCGTATCGCGCAGGTTGCCGAGGTGCTGGTGCCGATCATGGCGGGCGGTTACCTGCTGATCGCCATCGTGGTGCTGGGCCTGAACTTCACCGAGATTCCTGCCACCCTCAAACTGATCGTGGAAAGCGCCTTTGGTATTGGCCCGGTGGTCGGCGGCGGCATCGGCGCAGCGATCCTGATGGGCGTCAAACGCGGCCTGTTCTCCAACGAAGCGGGTCTCGGCAGCGCGCCCAACGTGGCAGCAGTCGCGTACGTACCGCACCCGGCCAATCAGGGCGTGGTGCAGTCGTTCTCGGTATTCATCGACACCATCATCCTGTGCACCTGTACCGCACTGATCATCCTGATGGGTACGGCCTACGATCCTAGCCTGACCGACTCCAGCCAGGGCGTTGCCCTGACCCAGGCCTCGCTGGCCACTCATATCGGTGAGTGGGGCCGCGTGTTCGTCAGTATCGCCATGCTGCTGTTCGGTTTCAGCACCGTGCTCTACAACTACTACCTGGGCGAGAACAGCGTCAGCTACCTGACCACCGGCCGCAGCAACGAATTCGTGATGAACGGTTTCCGCGTGGTGGTGATCTGCCTGTGCTGCCTGGGCGCGATCATGGATCTGGGCACCGTATTCGGCTTTGCCGACCTGACCATGGGCCTGTTGGCGCTGGTCAACCTGATTGCTCTGGCGCTGCTGTTCAAGACCGGCAAGCGCGTGCTCGGCGACTACGATCGTCAGCTCAAGAGCGGCAACAAGGTCCCGACCTTCCACGCCGAAGAATTCACCGATCTGAACCTGGACGCCGAGTCCTGGCCGGTCGCTGACAACAGTCGCAAACAACCCTGACACCACCTGAGAGCGCCGGGTCCTCCGGCGCTCCGTTTCCCTGCGGAAGCACACCCCATGAACACCCGCTCAGAATACGATCTGCTCGGTTATCTCGATGTACCCGCTGATGCCTGGTACGGCATCCAGACCCAACGCGCTGCCAACAACTTCGCCATTACCGGCGTGCCGATCTCCCATTTTCCGGAGCTGATCCGCGCACTGGCCATGGTCAAACAGGCAGCAGCACTGACCAACCACGATTTCGGCCTGCTCAACGCCACCAAGACCGAGGCGATTGTCTCGGCCTGCGAAGACATCGCCGCCGGTCAATATCTGGACCAGTTCATCGTTGATGTCATTCAAGGTGGCGCTGGCACCTCGACCAACATGAACGCCAACGAGGTGATCGCCAACGTTGCGCTGGCCAAGCTCGGTCATGCCCGCGGCGAGTACGCTCAGCTGCACCCCAACGATGACGTCAACCGGTCGCAGTCGACCAACGACGCCTACCCGACCGCTGCCTGCCTCGGCATTCAGTTTGCCGCTGACAACTTCGTCCCGGCGCTGGCCTCATTGAAAGCAGCACTGGAAGACAAGGGCCGCGAATTCGCCCACATCCTGAAGATGGGCCGCACCCAGCTGCAGGACGCGGTACCGATGACCCTGGGCCAGGAGTTCGACGCCTTTGCGGTGAACCTGGGTGAAGACATCGACCGCATCCGCGAAGCCTGCGCCCTGCTCTGTGAGGTCAACCTCGGCGGCACCGCCATCGGCACCGGGATCAACACGCCCGACGGGTATTCCGCCAAGGTCGTCGCACGGCTGGCCGAGGTGTCCGGCAAACCGCTGGTACCGGCCTGCAACCTGGTCGAGGCGACGTCCGACATGGGCGCTTTCGTATTCTTCTCCGGCATCCTCAAGCGCCTGGCGATCAAGCTGAGCAAAATGAGCAACGACCTGCGCCTGCTCTCCAGCGGCCCGCGTACCGGTCTGGGCGAGATCCAGCTGCCGCCGATGCAGCCCGGCTCCTCGATCATGCCGGGCAAGGTCAACCCGGTGATTCCCGAAGCCATGAACCAGACCGCGTATCAGGTGATCGCGTCAGATCTGGCGGTGACACTGGCGGCCGAGGCCGGGCAACTGCAGCTCAACGCGATGGAGCCGATGATCATCTACAACCTGCTCAATTCGTTGAAGATGCTCAAGGAAGCCTGCGAGATGCTCGAACACCGCTGCATTCGTGGCATCATCGCCAACGAGCAGGCGTGCGCCGCCCACGTCGACAACAGCATCGGTATCATTACCGCGCTGGTGCCCCATATCGGCTACAGCAACGCCTCCCGTATCGCCCACACGGCGCTGATGACCGGCAGCACGGTCAAGGCACTGATCATCGAGGAAAGCCTGATGAGCGAGTCAGAACTCAACCGCCTGCTGAGCCCGCAGTCCATGCTGGCTCCCCAGAAGAGCGCCTCATGACCGCCGAGGTTCTGATCCTGCATACCG
Organism: Halopseudomonas pachastrellae; assembly: GCF_900114765.1. Taxonomy (GTDB): domain Bacteria; phylum Pseudomonadota; class Gammaproteobacteria; order Pseudomonadales; family Pseudomonadaceae; genus Halopseudomonas; species Halopseudomonas pachastrellae. The sequence goes on along the minus strand of NZ_FOUD01000005.1, from coordinate 62,625 downwards.
GGGGCACCATCGGCATGGTGCCCGGCCCGAATGGGCTGGCACCCGCCCCCGGCCTGCAGCAGCGCATCGAACAGCAACTGGGTAGCAGTCTTGCGCTGCTGCCCAGCTTTGACCTGCTGGAAATCAGTCCGCTGATCGACAGCGCGGACCTGACGCCCGGCCACTGGCAGCAACTGGCCGCCCTGCTGGCCGAGCACTGGGATGGCTACCGCGGCTTCATCATTCTGCACGGCACCGACACCATGGCTTACAGCGCCGCGGCGCTGTCGTTCATGCTTGGCGCCAGCGAGCGCAACGTGCTGCTCACCGGCTCCCAAGTTCCGCTTGGACTGCCGCGCAGCGACGCGGTGGCGCACCTGCAGGCAGCGCTGCAGCTGGCAGCAGGCCCGCGTCTGGGTAATGTCGGATTGGTGTTCAACAACCGATTGCTCAACGGCAGCCGCCTGCGCAAAGTCAGCAGCCAACAGTTTCAAGCCTTCGACACGCCCAACGCCGCGCCGCTGGCCGAACTCAATATCCGCCCGCTGCTCCATCGCGAAAGACTGCTTGGTGAGCGTGTTGCCAGCCGCCATCCGCGCGAGGCCGCGGCGCTGAACTTCCAGCCGGGTGCGGTTGCCATGCTCTGTCTGCATCCCTCAATGCCGACCGCGCTGTACGACGCGGTTCTGGCCGACAACAACTGCAAAGCCGTGGTGCTGCAGAGCTTTGGCGCGGGCAACATTCCGAGCCGCGATCCGGCCTTCAATGCGTTCATCAAACGCGCTGCAGCCCGCGATAAGGTCGTAGTCAACGTGACCCAATGCCTGCAAGGCGGCATCAGCCCCGGTGCCTACGCGGCGAGCGCAGGGCTACAGGAGCAAGGCGTGCTGGACGGCGGCGACATGACGCCGGAAGCGGCGTTCTGCAAACTGCACTGGTTGCTGGCCGGCGGCCGCGACACCGCCGCCGTGATCCGCGACTGGGCACTCAACCTGAGCGACGAACGCACTCAGCTCTAAACGTTAGAATCGTGCCCGGAAGTGCCACTCGCCCGGGCCAATGTCATTGCGGATAGCCGCCCGGATATCCGCATCCAGCACCGGATCATCGCAGGCATACAACCCGCACAGCGCCAGCACCCGCTGGCGATCGACCTCTCGGCCCAGATACTCGTAGAGCACCCGGGTGCAGCACGGCACCCGCTCGCCGCTGCCGGAGACGCCGATGCGCAGCCCGGTCAGCCGATCCACCCGATTGCGGAACGACGGGTAGAGCACCGTCTGGGTCATCTCGAAATTGGTCAGGGTTTCATAGTCGGCAAGAAAGATTCGGTCCGACAGAAATTGCACCATGCCACGATACACCCCGTGAAACGGCTTGCTGCCCGGCCGCTCGCGAATCCGCTCGGTGCGCTGGTAGTAGGTCTTGCCTTCATGTTCTTCCAGACACACCAACGTGCGCAGAATGCTGCCGGGATAGGCCATCGACAGGTAGTACTCGAAGTAATAGCCCAGATACTTGTCCAGCCCGCTCTGACCGACCTGACTGAGTCTGGCCAGATACTCCTGCTCCAGCGAATCGGGCTGTGACGGTACCAAGGCAGGTCGCTCTGTCTGGTGCGGGCGCACCTGAATAAGCCGCTGGAACTGGCCGTGGGGAAGCAGTATCTCGTGCACCTCCACGCCGAAGAAGTCGCACAGCCGCCGCATGGTGCTGTCGGATGGACGGTTGACGCCGTTGAGATAGCGATTGAACTGCGGGCGATTGATACCCAGCCGGCGGCACACCTCGGCGGTGGACTTGTAGTAGCTGCACAGCAGCCGCAGATTGTCGCCAAAATCGTCGTGCATAGGGTTTCTCGCTTCAGGGTCTGTCGCCACGTCCCTACCCCCCTGTTTACGGGCTGCCCGGTAGGCAGGCACATGGCTAGCCTACCGGAACAACTACATGAATAGGGAGTGGGGCATGACCAATCATCCATGGAGCTACCTGAAACTACCAGGCACCCTGCTTGGCGCAGCGCTGCTGAGTGCCTGCCTGGGTGGTGGCGGCGGAGGTGGCGGTGGCAGTGACGGCGGTGGCGCAGCCGCCAGCGCTACCGTGAGCGGCACTGCCGCCACCGGCGCAGCCATTGTCAGCGGCACGGTCACGGCGGTCTGCGCAGACGGCTCCGGCTTTACCGATACCGTGACCACCGACACTGACGGCAGCTGGCGCGGCGAGATCAGCAATGCACAGGTGCTGCCCTGCGCCCTGCGCATCAACGGCGGTACGCCAAGCGTTACGCTCTACAGCCTGGCCACCGCGACCGGCAACGTGAACATCACACCGCTCACCGACCTGGCACTGGCCCTGCAGGTCAACGATCTGTCGGGGCAGAACCTGGCAGACTGGTTCAGTGCACCCAATGACGGTAGCGCCGACCTGGCAACCCTGGGCGCTCAGCTCAGCGCTGCGGCCGACGCCCTGCGCACCCTGCTCGACGCTGCCGGCTACACGCTGCCCGCCAGTTGGGGCGCCGGCTCCACCGCGCCGTTCAGCACCGCGTTTACACCGGACCCGAACAGCGACCCCTATGATCAGTTGCTTGAGGCCCTGGCCCAGGCAATTAGCGATAACCCCAACCTGAGCGACTACAACGCACTGGTCAGCTCCTTGCTCGGCGGCGCCAGCATGCCGGCAGCGCCCGGCTCGCAAAGTGGTGGCGGCAGCGTTCCGGCAACCTTGAACAGCGCACTGGTCGGCAGTCTGGATCTGGTCTTCAAACAAGGCAGCGGTGCCGGCTGCGGTAGCGTCTGCGCCTTCAGCGAAGATCAGGCCGTCAGCGTGGTACTGGGCGCCGACAACAGCCTGACCATCAACGGCAAGACCCTGACCAACCCGATCCACCGCATTCTTGGCGACAGCCCGCATCTGCCGGAAATCATCTGGCAGGACGGCAACATCGACTACGCCCTGAGCGACAACGAGGTTGGGCATTTCAACGAGATCAACGTGGGTGATCTGAGCAATAGCAGCGGGCCGTTCAACACCCCGGCCTTCCTCGGTCAGCTACGCGTCGAGCAACCGGTCAACCCCGCAGCTACCGCTGTTGGCGCGCTGGCAGGCACCTACACACCGACCTTCGTCAACCGCAGCGCCCGCTTTGACGCCACCGCACTGGCACTGGGCGATCAGGCGCAGGTACTGGTGCAGAGCAACGGCGTGGTGAGCATTGAAGACTTTGAGTTTGACCCGAGCGACCCAACCTTCAATTTCTGGGACGGCAGCAACTCGCCCTACCAGAACACACCGGTGTACCAGCTCACCGTCAAGCCCAGCGAGGATGTGACCCACACCTTGACCGCAACACTCGACCAGCAGCGCAAAACCCCGGTCGCCTGGCGCGTTGCCGTGACCACCCGCATCGGCTCCGGCGCCTACAGCAACAGCTACATGGACCTGGAGGACCGCCCGCTGGCACCGGAAATCACCACCCTGTTCCAGGCCCTGCAGGCGCGCAGCCCGATCACCCTGACCGGTTTTGTCGACAGCACACTGCAATCAGGCTTTACCCTCTGCGAAGAAGTTGACCTGAGCATCGAAGGCGACGGCAGCATCGCCGATCCGTGGCGCTACGACCTTAACCCCAAGGGCGTTACCACACCCGGCATCAGCAACGGCCAGAAAGGCACTGAAACCTTCAGCCTGCGCAACGCCTACTACGCAGCTGAAAGCAACGGTGAACGTGCAGCCCTGGAGCGTTTGCAGATCCTGCTGCGCGACGACGGCGAGGTTGAGCTGCAGCAGTTCAACGGCGGCATCATCCGCGATCAGGCCAGCACCGACCCGACGCAGATTGCCACCGCCAACTGCGAGGCCTTCCAGTAACCCCTGAATGGCTGCCGGCAGGCGGCTAAACGATAAGGCAACAGACCCTCACGCCGGCGGGCCCCACCCGCCGGCTTTTCCCTTTGTCATCCCCCGGTTGATCGGCGACAATACGCAGCCAATTTTCTTGCCGGGCCGCAGCGCGCTTAAGCGTGCCACCATCGCGCCCCGCCAACTGCTCAGTAGCCGACATGTCCAACGCCATTGAAAAAGAAGTCGCCAAGCGGCGCACCTTCGCCATCATCTCCCACCCGGATGCGGGTAAGACCACCATCACCGAGCGCCTGCTGCTGATGGGCCAGGCGATCAGCGTGGCCGGTACGGTCAAGTCGCGCAAATCCGACCGCCACGCCACCTCCGACTGGATGGCGATGGAAAAGGAGCGGGGCATTTCGGTGACCACCTCGGTGATGCAGTTCCCCTATCGCGACGCCATGGTCAACCTGCTCGACACCCCCGGCCACGAAGACTTCTCGGAAGACACCTACCGCACCCTGACCGCGGTGGACTCGGCGCTGATGGTGCTGGACGGCGGTAAGGGTGTTGAGCCGCGTACCATTGCGCTGATGGACGTGTGCCGTCTGCGCGACACGCCCATCGTCAGCTTCGTCAACAAACTCGACCGCGACATCCGCGACCCGATCGAGCTGCTCGACGAGATCGAAGCGGTCCTGAACATCAAGGCCGCGCCGATCACCTGGCCGATTGGCTGCTACCGCGACTTCAAGGGCGTGTATCACCTGGCTGACGACAAGATCATCGTCTATGTGCCGGGCCACGGCCACGAGCGCACCGAGCAGCAGGTCATCGACGGCCTGGACTCCGACGAAGCCCGCGCGCACCTGGGCGACCTGTACGACAACTTCGTTGAAGAGCTGGAACTGGTGCAGGGCGCCTGCCACGAGTTTGATCAGGACGCCTTCATCAAGGGCGAGATGACACCGGTATTCTTTGGTACCGCACTGGGTAACTTCGGTGTTGATCAGGTGCTGGACGCTATCGTCGACTGGGCACCGCGCCCGCAGCCGCGCGCCAGCCACGAGCGTGACGTGCAGCCGACCGAAGCGCCCTTCACCGGTTTTGTGTTCAAGATTCAGGCGAACATGGACCCGAAACACCGCGACCGTATTGCCTTCGTGCGTATCTGCTCCGGCCGCTACGAAAAGGGCATGAAGCTGCACCACGTGCGCACCGGCAAGGAAGTGCGCATCGCCGACGCGCTGACCTTCTTCGCCGCCGAACGTGAGCACCTGGAAGAAGCCTGGGCCGGCGACATAATCGGTCTGCACAACCACGGCACCATCCAGATCGGCGACACCTTCACCGAAGGCGAGAAGATCGGCTTCACCGGCATCCCGCACTTTGCCCCGGAACTGTTCCGCCGCGTACGCCTGAAAGACCCGCTGAAATCCAAGCAGCTGCGCCAGGGCCTGCAGGAACTGGCCGAGGAAGGCGCCACCCAGGTGTTCTTCCCCGAGCGCAACAACGACATCATCCTGGGTGCAGTCGGTGTGCTGCAGTTCGACGTGGTGGCAGAGCGCCTGAAGCAGGAATACAAGGTCGAGTGCATCTACGAGCCGGTCAACGTCTGGTCAGCGCGTTGGGTCGAATCCAGTGATCGCAAGAAACTGGACGAGTTCAGCAACAAGGCCACCGATAACCTCGCCGTCGACGGCGGCGGCCACCTGACCTATCTGGCTCCAACGCGCGTCAACCTGAGCCTGACCGAAGAACGCTGGCCGGAAATCAGCTTCCGCGCGACGCGAGAGCATCACTGAGCGGCGTAGCCGCGCAGTGATGCTCAGCTGGAAGCTGGAAGCTGGAAGCTGGAAGCTGGAAGCTGGAAGCGTCTTCAGCATGAGCTCGACGTAAACCGCGTCAAGGTAAAGCCCGGTTGAGAGCTGCAGTCTCCAACACCTCGGACTGCTTCAAGCTTCAAGCCTTCAGCTTCCAGCCGCGTCCGGCCCAGCCGGACGCCTGCTTGCCTATCAAGGCAAGCAGGCGTAGCGTCCCCCCATGCCCTACATCGACACCCACACCCACCTCGACTTTGCCGCCTTTGACCCTGATCGTGATCAGGTGCTGAGTGATTGCGCGCGGCTGGGTGTGGAGCGGCTGGTGGTGCTGGGTGTCACCCGCAGTAACTGGCAGGCGGTCTGGCAGATGTGCAAGCAACATACCAGCCTGTACGCCGCCTTTGGCCTGCACCCCATGTTCATGGCCGAGCATGCCGCTGAGCACGTGACCGCGTTGCAGCAGTGCCTGGCCGAGCGGCTGGGGGACGCGCGCTGCTGCGCGGTGGGGGAATTTGGGCTGGACTACTGGCACAAAGGCACAGACCGGGCGGCGCAGCAGCAGCTGTTTGAGGCGCAGTTGCAGCTGGCGGTGGAGTATCAGTTGCCCAGTTTGCTGCATGTTCGCAAGGCCCATGCTGACGTGATCGCCACACTCAAGCGCTATCGCCCGGCGCGTGGTGGCATCATCCATGCCTTTAGCGGCAGCTCGGAGGAAGCACGCGAGTACCACAAACTCGGCTTCAAGCTGGGCCTGGGCGGCGCAGCTACCTGGCCGCAGGCAACCCGACTGCGCCAGACCATTGCACAGCTGCCCGGTGAGCAACTGGTGCTGGAGACAGACAGCCCGGATATGGCCCCCGCCTTCCACGCCCACCAGCGCAACAGCCCCGCCCTGCTGCCGCAGATCGCGGCGCAGCTGGCAGCATTGCGGGGCGAGTCAGTGGCGCAGTTCAGCGCGCGCTGCTGGCAGAACAGTTGCGAGCTGTTTCAATGGTCCGCCTGACCCGACGAGGTTTGATAGGCTGATCACTAAGCGGTATACAGGTGCCCTCACAGTCCCGACACGTCGTACACTGCTACTGCGTCCCGACGCTGCAACAAGGAGCTATTCATGCCCTACGGCATTGCGCTGTTTCTGATCTGGCTGGTATTGCTGCTGCGCTTTCCCCGCGTCATGCTGCCGGTCAGCGGTATTGTCGCCGCCCTCGGTCTGCTGCTTGCGGCGGTGATGGGCGTGCTGCAATGGCAACAGGGCCAGCGTATCGAGAAGCTGGCATTTGAGCTGCAGTACCAGCCCGAGAGCTGCCCGTTCGGTCAGCCGCTGTTTGTCAGCATCCGCAATCACGGCGAGCGCACCGCACGCAATATCAGCTGGCAGCTGTGGGCCAGCCAGAGCGGATACAATTCGAACCTGGTCGATGTGGCCAGTAACGACCAACGTTTCAACCTGGGTATTGAGCTGCAACCCGGTGCCGACACCCAGGCGTGCTACAGCCTGCCGCGGCTGCGGCGCGGCTATCGCGAGAGCGAACTGGAATACCGGGCCGACGCGGTACGCGCGGACTTCATCAAAGAATAACAAGGAGCAAAGCATGACCAAGCCCGTAGCACTGATCACCGGCTGTTCATCCGGCATCGGCCAGGCGCTGGCCCTGGCCTGCCTAGAAGCCGACTATCAGGTATTTGCTGCGGCGCGCCGCATCGAAACCCTGGACCCACTGACCGCCAAGGGCGCGATCGCCATCGCCCTGGACGTCAACGACCCGCAACAACGCCAGCAGTGCGTCGAGCAGATTCGCAGCCAGGCAGGTCGGCTGGATCTGCTGGTCAATAACGCCGGCTACGGCGCCATGGGCCCCCTCCTGGACGCCGACCGCGACACCCTGCTGAAACAGTTCGACACCAACGTCTTTGCGCCGCTGCAACTGGTGCGCGACAGCGCGGATCTGCTGCGCACTGCCAAGGGACTGATCGTCAACATCGGCAGTGTCTCGGGCGTCACTACCACGCCCTTCTCCGGCGTCTACTGCGCGTCCAAGGCAGCGCTGCACGCCATCTCCGACGCTCTGCGCCTGGAGCTGCACCCCTTCGGCATTCAGGTGCTGAACGTCATGCCCGGTGCCATCGCCTCGGATTTTGGCAACAACGCTACCGCAGCCATCACCATGGCAGAGACATCCTGGTTCAAACCCTGGGAAAAGGCGGTGCAGGCACGCGCCAAAGCGTCGCAAAATGCACGTTCAACCAGCGCAACCGACTTTGCCACCGAGCTACTCGGCTACATCCGCAACCCGGTGCGCCCGGAAAATGCGCTGATCGGCTCGGGCGCGCGCAGCATGGTGCGCCTGAAGCGCTGGCTGCCCACCTCGATTCTGGACAAGCGCCTGCGCAAGCGTTTCAAGCTCGAATAGCAGACGGCGCCCCGCTCAACGCACCAAAAGCGCTGGAACAGGTGCTGTTCCAGCGCTTTTGTATGCGTGGCTAGGCGTAGAGGATCTCTTCTGCCTGCCGGTCAGCGACCTCGGCCGGCGACCGGCCCTCGGCGCGGCTCTGTGCAAAGATGCTATCGAGCCGCTCACCGATGCCCTTTACCCGCCCGGCAATCTCCCCGGCATCGACACCACGGTGGGTCAGCGCCACGTGCAGCAAGCCGCCGGCATTGATCACATAGTCAGGGGTGTACAGGATGCCGCGGGCCGCCAGTTGCTCGGCCAGCTCCGGCTCCACCAACTGGTTATTGGCGGCACCAGCAATCACGGCGCAGCGCAGCAAGGCCGCACTGCGCTGACTGATCGCGCCACCCAGGCCACAGGGCGCAAACAGATCGCACGGCGTTTCATACACCGCCTCCGGCGCCAAGGGTTGCGCGCCCAACTCCTCTGCCGCCAGCCGCACCTTGCCCTGATCCAGGTCGGCCACCAGCAACTCGGCGCCTTCGGCCTGCAATAGCTCGGCCAGCGCATAGCCGACATTACCCAGACCCTGCAGCACAACCCTGACCCCGGCCAGCGACGACTGTCCCAGGCGCGCGTTGACGGCTGAGCGCATGCCGGCCAAGACGCCGAGGGCGGTGTGGGGGGACGGATCGCCGGCGTGGGTGGTACTGGTGACGTGTGCGGTGTGCTGGGCAATGCAGTCCATGTCGGCGCTGCTGGTGCCACTGTCGACCGCGGTGATATAGCCGCCGCGCAGTGACTCGATGCAGCGGCCAAAGGCCTCGAACAGAGCGGCCCGGTCAGCCACGTGAGGCTGCCGCAGAATAACCGCCTTGCCACCACCCTGCTCCAGCCCGGCCAGCGCCGCCTTGTAGCTCATGCCCCTGGCCAGACGCATGGCATCGGCAAGGGCGTCGTCCAGCGAGTTATAGGCCAGGTAGCGACAGCCGCCCAACGCCGGGCCGAGCTTTGTGTTGTGAATGGCGACCACCGCTTCCAGCCCGGTTGCCGGGTCGCTGTACAGGTGCAGCGCTTCCATTCGCTCTGACCGCATGGCTGCAAACATGTATGCTCTCCCACCTTTCAGAGTGTCTGAACAGGCAATTGCGAAGCGACCTGCGTGCCAGCGCCAGGGTTTTCAATCGCCTGTGAAATAACCATACACACTATTCCCCGCCATTGCCCGTGACGCTTTGGCAAACTTGCGGTCCTGCCTAATGGAGAGTTGAACATGCGTTGGTTACTGCCTTTTTTCACCGTGCTGCTGATGGTTGCAGTCAGCACTCCTGATGCCGAAGCGCGCCGCATGGGTGGCGGCAAGAGCTTTGGCAGCTCACCGACGCACCAAAGCCAGCCGGCCCAGCGCCAGCAAGCCCCGCGTGATCAGCAAGCAGCACCGCGCCAACAGCAACCGGGCGCTGCGGCCAACTCCGGCGCAAGCCGCTGGCTGGGCCCGCTGGCCGGTATCGCCGCTGGCGGTCTGTTGGCTGCCATGCTGTTTGGTGACGGCTTTGAGGGGATCCAGCTGTTCGACATCCTGCTGCTGGGTGGGATTGCCTTTGTCCTGTTCAAGCTGTTCGCCCGTCGCCCGCAGCCACAGCTGCAATCAGCCGGCGGCCCGGCCGGCATGCAGCGCGAAGCCTCCGGGATGTTCACGCCCGCCTCCGCCGCCCCGCGCGCGCAACCGGCAGCGCAATACGAAGCACCAGCCTGGTTTGACGCAGAGGTATTTTTGCGCGGCGCGCAGGAGCACTTCTACACCCTGCAGCGCCATTGGCGCGACAACGACATTGCCGGCATGAGCGAGTACATGACGCCCGAACTGGTGCGCCAACTGCAGCAGGAACGCGCCCACCAGCCGCCGACCGCCAATGGCTTTGTTGATCACCTGGAAGCACGCCTGGACGGCATCACCCAGCGCGACGGCCATACCCTGGTCACCGTCAGCTTCAGCGGCCTGGACCGCGACAGCGCCGAAGACGCCGGTCACTGGTTTGACGAAAGCTGGGCCCTGGAACGCGCCGACGGCGACAACCAGCCTTGGGTTATTGTGGGAATACGGCAGAACGCTTAAGCGCGCCGCTGGCGCGCTTAAGCTGCAAGCTGGAAGCTGGAAGCTGGCAGCCAATCAGTGTGAATTAGCGGCAGTCCCGTTCAAGCCAAGGCCGAACTAGAAGCAAAAGATCCGAGGCAACTCGGACTGCTTCCAGCTTCATGCCTCCAGCTTCCAGCCCAGTGCGCCGCCTCAGCGGCGCACTGGCCGCTTCTGCAACTTCCGCTGCAATGTCCGCCGGTGCATGCCCAGGGCGCGGGCGGTGGCGGAGATGTTGCCTTCGTGCTCGGCGAGCACCCGTTGAATGTGCTCCCACTGCAGGCGATCAACCGACATCGGGTGCTCGGGCACCAGCGTTTCCGGGTCGGCTTGCTCGGACAGCAGGGCAGTCAATACATCGTCGGCATCAGCCGGTTTGCACAGGTAGTTGCAGGCGCCACGCTTGATGGCTTCTACCGCCGTGGCAATACTGGAGTAGCCGGTCAGAATCACGATGCGCAGGTCCGGGTAGAGCTCCAGCAGGCGTGGCATCAATACCAGGCCCGAATCCCCTTCCATCTTCAGATCGAGCACGGCGTAGTCAGGACGCTGGGCGCGGGCAACCTCCATCGCCTCCTCTGCTCCACCGGCTGTATCCACCTGCAGGCCGCGCCGGCTAAGGGCGCGCGCCATCACGCGGGTAAAGGTAGGGTCATCGTCCACCAGCAGCACACGGGGCTGCTCTTCCTGATTCAACTCGTCGGTCATCAACGTTCTCCTGCCGCCACCGGCAACTGTACTTCGGTCAGGGTACCACCGCCGTCCTGATTGAACAGCCGTACACTGCCCCCCAATCGCTCTACCGCAGCCTGGCTGAGGAACAGCCCCAGGCCAAAGCCCTTCTTGCCCTTGGTTGTGACAAAGGCCGTCCCCAGCTGCTCAGCGATATGCAGCGGCACGCCCGGCCCATGATCACGAATGCGCAGCGTCAGCAGCTGGGCATCCCATTGCAGGCTGATCTGAATATTGTCCGGACAGGCATCGGCGGCATTGTTCAGCAGGTTCAACACCGCCTGGCCCAGCTCGGGCGTGGCGCGCATCACCGGCGGCGTGCCCTCCTGCAACGGCAGCAATTGCCAGGCAGCCTCGGGCCGCATCAGCTGCCAGCGCTCCAGCATGGCGCGCAGCCAGACATCGGCGGACTCGCTCTTTTCCGGCTGCAGGCGACTGCTTTCGGCGCTGCGCACCATATGCTGGAGACTGTCCTTGCACAGCCTGACCTGCTCCTGCAGCACGGCCATGTCTTCCTGCAGCTGCGGGTCGGAATAATCCTTACTGATTTCCTTGAGCAGTACGCTCATGGTCGATAGTGGCGTAGACAGCTCGTGCGCCGCGCCAGCCGCAACACTGGCAATGCCCAGCAGCTGAGCGTCGCGCGCGCTCTGCTCCCGGCGCTGGGCAAGGCGCTCGGCGTGCTGACGCAGGGCATCGGCCATGCGTACCACAAACAGGCTGATCAGCCCGGCGCTCATGGCAAAGTTAAGCCACATGCCGATCACATGCAGGTTGATCAGCCCGCCGCCCAGCGGAATTTCGAACGCGGTCAATGGCTGATACCACACCAGCAGCGCGCTATAGGAGGTAACCGCTACTACGGCCAACACCGCAGTGAAGAACCACGGCAAGGTTGCCGCGGCGATGGTCAGCGGCACCAGGTAATAGGATACGAAGGGGTTGGTCGGGCCACCCGAGTAGTAGAGCAACACGCTGTGCACGACCATGTCGAACAGCAGCTGCAGCGCGTACTCCAGACTGGTCACTGGCCAACTGAAGCGCAAGCGCAGCAAGGTCAGGATACTGACCAGCGCCGAGACGCTCAGCGCCGCCAGCAAAGGCGTCCAGGGCAGCGGAAACCAGCCGCTGAGATACGCAGCCAGCACCGACACGCTCTGCGCCAGCAACACCAGCAGGCGAATCAGCACCAGGCGCCAGAGGTTCTGCCGGGACGGGGACAAGGCCAGCGTGTTGGGACTCATGAGGGTACGATGGGGCACGCCGAAAAACTCCAGTATAGGGCGCCCGCCGCAGGGGCCGATGTGACACAGGGTCGCATAAACTGCCCGGGCGCTGCTGAAAAACTGCCGCAAGCACAGGTGCCGGGAACCCGCCGCCACCGCACCTGTCTGACTCAACACTGCAAAGGAGAACACCATGCGTACACTGTTTCTGCCCCTGACCGGCCTGCTGCTCAGTGGCAGCCTGCTGGCCAGCGCCGCCCAGGCCGACGAGCCCCGTTACAACCAGATTTCCCTGCAAACCCAGGTCGAGCAGGCGGTCAATCATGACACCATGCAAGTGACCTTCTACGCCGAGGACCAGGACCGCGACCCGGCCAAACTGGCCGCAGCCATTACCCAGCGCCTCAATGCCGGTCTGGAAACCGCACGCCAGAGCCAGAATATTCGCGTCAGCAGCGGCAGCCGCAGCAGCCACCCGGTGTATGACGAGAAGGGTGAAAACATCATTGCCTGGCGCGAGCGCGGCGAACTGAATATCGAGGGCAGCGACTTTGCCGCCATATCTGCGCTGACCGGCGAGCTGCTTGGCGACCTGAGCCTTGGCAGCATGCAGTTCAGCCTGTCCGCTGACAGCCGCCGCGAGACCGAAGACCAGTTGATCGCCAAAGCCATCGAGGCGTTCAAGGCACGCGCCGATATCGCCACACGCAGCCTGGGCGGCAGCGACTACAAGATCGTCAACCTGAACCTCAATACCCAGTACATGCAACCGGTCCGCTACCGCGCCGAGAAGCTGATGATGGCCTCCGACGCCGCTGGCGGCGCGCCGCAGGTCGAAGGCGGTCAGTCAGACGTCAGCGTCAGTGCCAATGGCGTGATCGAAGTACGCGACTAACTAGCCGTCAGGCAATGCGCCCCCTCAGGGGCGCATGAAGGCGTAGTCCTGATCGTCATCCAGGTTATTCGCCAGAAAATCCAGCTCGCTGGCGATATCCGCCTGCGAGCGCCCCTTCTTGTAGACCGCAATCACTTCACTCATCAACGCGCGCGCCAGCGCCTGTTCATCGTGTCCCGCGGCAGCAGCCTTCTCGATCGCCTCGACCATTACCTGTTGAGCAATTTTGTATGCAGACATCGCTTCTCTCCTGTTCGATGATGCATTTGAGCATAAGCGCCAGCACCGGACATTGACCTGCCTCAGGGCTTGTCATCATCCAGCGGCGCCTGCAGATACCTGTCGGTATTGAACGTCTCAACCCAGTCCGGATGGAAGACAATAAGCGCCGCGATTGCCGTGCCATTGACGAAGCCTTCGGGAAACATCACCAGCAGCAGATAACCTAGCAGCTCGACCAGACTGCCCGGCGGCACCAGTTGCCCCGACCAGTGCAGCAGGCCCATGCCGGCCATCACCGTGCCCACAGCGCTAAGGCCCGCAGCAAAAAAGGCGCTGATGAAGATATAGAGGAACAGGTTACGCGGCTGGCGCGCTTCCAGCGCGCGGCTGAGCGCCAGGGTAATGGCGACCGGCACCAGCACCCGCAACAACCCGTTGGCGCCCAACGCAGCCAGATCGTCCAGCCCCAGCAGTACCAGCGCCAACTGCGCGATGGCGCCAGCAACCAGTGCCAATGGCCAATCAAGAATCAGCGTTACGGCAGTCAGGCCGAGAAAATGCACCGTCAGCCCGCTATCGAAACCACGGCGCACCAGCCACAGCGCAAACAGGGCAAAGGCACACCCGTAAAACAGGTGCTGCCTGCGGCTGTCGGCCACCAGCTCAACCCAGCTGACCCGGGTCAGGGCCCACAGGGTCGCCGCTGCATAGATCAGCAGGCAGAGAACCGATTGAACGGGTGTTAACAGCGCGGCGGACAACATGACAACCTCCCATTGGTGACAGCGATGATAGCAGGCAGCTCCAAAGGAGTAATGCAATCAGGCCAGCGAGGGTCTAGAATGACCGCAAAGTCAGTCAAGCCTTGGCGCAGCAACGCACTGCAATGCACACAAAAAAGGCCGCCCCATGCCCAGTCGTCTACACCCCGAAGACCAGAAGCGTGTTGACCAATACCTCGCCTCACCGGTTCACCAGGTAGAGCGCCGCCCGTTCCGGGTCTGGATACTCATCGCCCTGGTAGTCGGCTCGGTAGTTGGCCTGGGTTTACTGTCACGCCTGCTGGCCCAGCTCGTCGCCGTCTGATCACTCGACCACGCCAGCTCCCGCCCGCCCGATGACAGCCGACCGGAGCGCAGACTGACGCCCCGTTTCCATTATCCGTGAGAAACCAAGATGTCAGACTCATCAAACCCCAGCGCGCCCCCGCGCATTGTCGTTGTCGGCGGTGGCGCCGGCGGCCTGGAACTGGTTACCCGCCTGGGCCGCAAGCTCGGCCGCAAGGGCAAGGCCAGAATCACTCTGGTCGACGCCAACATGACCCACATCTGGAAGCCGCTGCTGCACGAAGTCGCCGCCGGCTCGCTCAACTCGACCGAGGACGAGCTGAACTACGTCGCCCAGGGCAAGTGGAATCACTTTGCCTTTCAGCTGGGCGCCATGACCGGGCTGGACCGCGAGCGCCGTACCATTCAGCTGGCTGCCATTCAGGATGAAAAAGGCGTCGAGCTGATCGCCCCGCGTGAACTCGACTACGACTACCTGGTCATCGCCGTCGGCAGTACCACCAACGACTTCAACACCCCGGGCGCCGCCGAACACTGCCTGTTCCTCGATACCCGCGCCCAGGCAGAGCGGTTCCACCGCCATCTGCTCAACCAGTACATGAAGGCCCAGGCCAGCGAACGCGGCGCCGCCCGTGAGCCGATCAACGTCGCCATCATTGGCGCCGGCGCCACCGGCGTCGAGCTGGCCGCCGAGCTGCACCATGCCGCCCAGCTGCTGCGCGCCTACGGCTTCAACCGCATCAGCCCGGAAGACCTCAACATCAACATTATCGAAGCCAGCCCACGGCTGCTCCCGGCCCTGCCCGAGCGCATTGGTGGCCCGGTAACGGAAATCCTCCGTGACCTGGGTGTGCACCTGCATACCGGCTCGCCGGTCAAAGAGGTCAAGGCCGACCGCCTGATCCTGGGCAACGGTGAGGAAATCCCCGCCAGCCTCAAAGTCTGGGCAGCCGGCATTCGCGCCCCGGCCTTCCTCGCCGGCCTGGGCATGCCCACCAACCGCATCAACCAGCTCGAAGTCGACCGCACCCTGAAGGTCAACGGCGAAGAGCGCATTTACGCCTTCGGCGACTGCGCCGCCTGCCCTACCGATGAGCCCGGCAAGTTTGTACCGCCACGGGCGCAAGCAGCTCACCAGCAGGCTAGCCTGCTGGCGAAAAACCTGCGCAACCTGCTCGACGGCAAACCCGAAAAAGAATACAGCTACCGTGACTACGGCTCGCTGATCTCGCTGTCGAGCTTCAGCGCTGTGGGGAATCTGATGGGCAACCTGACCGGCAACGTGATGCTGGAGGGGCGTCTGGCACGCATGTTCTACATCTCGCTCTACCGCATGCACCAGATGGCCCTGTACGGCGTGCCACGCACGCTGATGCTGATGCTCAGCGACCAGTTCGGGCGAACCACTGAACCGCGCCTGAAGCTGCACTGAGCGCCTCTGAGGCCACCAACAAACCCCGCCGCGTGCGGGGTTTTGTTTAATCCTTCGTGGCACGTTGAGGTAACGCGATAAAGCTCTTTTCCTGGTTGGCCAATACTTCGGTGGCGCAGCGTGCACGCAGGGTTCGTCCCGTTTACGCGGGCGAGTAGCGCAGGGCTGGCGGGAAAAAGAGTCGCAGCATGTTTGAGGGGCGCAGCCCCGAGTTCTGCGACTCCCCGTCAGCCCAAGCAACGCAGCGAACCCGAAGGGCCGCGTAGTCGGGTGCCCGGGGGATTGCTAAGGGGGGCTGGGCAAGCAGCCCCCCTTGGCTCGCCATGAAGGCGAAAGGCTGACTAAGCAACAGCACAATGCAAGAAATGGCCGCTTTCTGAGCGTACCCACAGGCACAGCACATGCCATTAGCCCACGCCAACCACAAACGCAAAAACCCGCTCAAGGCAGGACGGATAAAGATATTCAAATAAAAAAGAAGAGGTACTACAAGGAAGGGTTTGAGTGGTGGGTCGTGTAGGATTCGAACCTACGACCAATTGGTTAAAAGCCAACTGCTCTACCAACTGAGCTAACGACCCATGCTCAAAAAAACTGGTCGGGGTAGAGGGATTCGAACTCTCGACATCCTGCTCCCAAAGCAGGCGCGCTACCAGGCTGCGCTATACCCCGTACTATTTCAAGTTGGCTCCGCGACCAGGACTCGAACCTGGGACCCAATGATTAACAGTCATTTGCTCTACCGACTGAGCTATCGCGGACCGGACTTGAAACACCTCAACAGGGGTAGTGGTTGGTACACATATCCCCTGCTGAGGCGCGCCATTTTACCGACCAGCGCAGGAGTGTCAACCCTTTTTATCTCTTTTATTTCAACGTTCTATGCCTGTCGCCCAGAAACACGAAACCCGCCAGAAGGCGGGTTTCGTCAGAGCACCAATCTGGCTACTCAGCCCAGCTGCGGACCTGCTGCAACGATGGCGTCGGAAACCTCGAATTTCTTGAAGTTTTCAACGAACAGCTTGGCCAGTTCCTGGGCAGCCTGATCGTAGTCAGCGCCATTGGCCCACGTGTTACGCGGGTTCAGCAGCTTGGTTTCAACGCCCGGAACAGCCTTGGGCACATCCAGGTTGATACCGGGCAGGTGCTCGGTCTCGGCACCGATCAGCGCGCCAGACTGGATCGCGGCGATAATCGCGCGGGTAGTCGGGATGCTGAAGCGGCTGCCAGTACCGTAGGAGCCACCGGTCCAGCCGGTGTTGACCAGATAGACCTTGCTGCCGAAGGCGTTGATGCGCTTGATCAGCAGCTCGGCGTATTCACCAGCCGGACGCGGGAAGAACGGCGCGCCGAAGCAGGTAGAGAAGGTGGACTTGATGCCGCCGCCAGAACCCATCTCGGTAGAGCCGACCAGTGCGGTGTAACCGGACAGGAAGTGGTAGGCCGCCTGCTCGTTGTTGAGGATGGACACCGGCGGCAGAACACCAGCCAGGTCGCAGGTCAGGAAGATGATCGCGTTCGGCTCACCGGCCAGGTTGGCTTCAACGCGCTTCTCGACGTGCTCCAGCGGGTAGGCTGCACGGGTGTTCTGGGTCAGGCTGACATCGGTGTAGTCGGCGTGACGAGTGGTTTCGTCGATGACGACGTTCTCGACAATGGAGCCGAACTTGATGGCATTCCAGATAACCGGCTCGTTCTTCTGCGACAGGTCGATGCACTTGGCGTAGCAGCCACCTTCGATGTTGAACACGGAGCCTTCGGCCCAGCCGTGCTCGTCGTCGCCAATCAGGTTACGCGCTTCGTCGGCGGACAGAGTGGTCTTGCCGGTGCCGGACAGACCGAAGAACAGCGTGGTGTCACCGTCATCACCAACGTTGGCGGCGCAGTGCATCGGCAGCACGTCCTTGGCCGGCAGCAGGAAGTTCTGTACCGAGAACATGGCCTTCTTCATTTCACCGGCGTACTGCATGCCCGCAAGCAGGACTTTGCGCTGAGCAAAGTTGATGATCACGCAACCATCGCTGTTGGTGCCGTCACGCTCAGGCTCGCAGACAAAGTACGGCGCGTTCATGATCTGCCATGCATCACGACCAGCCGGGTTATAAGCCTCGGGATTGATGAACAGGGTACGGCCGAACACGTTGTGCCAGGCGGTCTCGGTTTCCATGACGACGGGCAGGTAGTGCTGCGGATCGGCACCAACGTGAACGTGGGAAACAAAGCTTTCCTTGCTGCCCAGGTAATCGGCAACGCGGGCCCACAGACCATCGAACTTGTCGGCCGGGAAAGGACGGTTGACTGCGCCCCAGGCGATAGCAGAGCTGGTGGAGGGCTCATCGACGATGAAGCGGTCCATCGGCGAGCGGCCAGTGCGCTCACCGGTCTTGACTACCAGAGCGCCGGTGTCGGCCAGTTGGCCTTCGTTGCGCTGAATGGCCAGCTCGATCAAATGTGCGACGCTGAGGTCGGTGTACACGGTGTTGGTAGCTTGCGTCATCAAACAGGGTCCTCTTCGACTTTGACCGAATATAGCGCTAAGACCGACCAGTTCGGTCTAAGTCTGTG
This sequence comes from Halopseudomonas pachastrellae, assembly GCF_900114765.1. GTDB lineage: Bacteria > Pseudomonadota > Gammaproteobacteria > Pseudomonadales > Pseudomonadaceae > Halopseudomonas > Halopseudomonas pachastrellae. The sequence goes on along the minus strand of NZ_FOUD01000005.1, from coordinate 44,314 downwards.
GGGTTCAATTAGGTTTCATCCATGGAATACAGCGCTGGCTAGCGCGCAGGCGCGTCATTATGCCAAAAAAAAGACAATGACGCAGCCTGCCTCAATGCAGGCTGCGCGCGTGCTCGGCGGCGGCATCAAACAGCGCGTGCACGGCAGCCTCGTCGTACTGATAACGGCTGTTGCAGAACTGACAGTCGACGGTGATCTCTCCGCCCTGCTCCTGCAGTAGCTGCAGCACATCCTCGCGCCCCAGGCTGACCAGCGCGTTACCGGAACGCTCCGCCGAGCAGCTGCATTCAAACCGGGCCGGACGTGCGTCAAACAGCCGCACATCTTCCTCGTGATACAGGCGATGCAGCAGGGTCTGGTTGTCCAGACTGATCAACTCTTCGGCGCTCAGGGTGTCGGCCAGAATGTTCAGCCGCTGCCAGGTCTCTTCGCGCTCCTGGGCATCAGGCTGGCGGCCGGCCGGCAGCGCCTGCAGCAGGAAGCCACGTGCCGCGCGGCCATCGGCCAGCAGACGGAAACGGGTGGGCAACTGTTCGGAATTGGCAAAATAGCTGTCCAGCGCGGCAGCCAGCGAGCCACCTTCCAGCGAGACGATGCCCTGGTAACGCTGACCATTGGTCGGATCGATGGTGATAGCCAGCACGCCGTCGGGCATCAGCTCGTCCAGCGTTTCGCCCTGCAGGTCATCGGCATAACGGGCGATGCCGCGCACCGCCTGGTCGCTGGAGCACTCCACCATCAAGGTAGACACAGGGCCGCTGGAGCGCGCCTGCAGAATCAGCAAACCATCGAACTTGATGGTGGTCGACAGCAGCACGGCAGCGGCGAGCATCTCGCCGAGCAACGCCTGTACCGGCTGCGGATAGGCATGCTTTGCCAGAATTTCGCGATAGCTGCTATCGAGCGACGCCAGCTCACCGCGCACATCGGCGTTGTCGAAGATAAAGCGCTGGGTAATGTCCTGAGCGGCCATGATGCACCTTCAAAAAGCGGCAATTATAACCAATCAGTCCGCCGACGGTGTATTACGCTCATCGCGAAAGCGAAAGATCTGTCGCCGCTGCTTCTTGCTCGGGCGCCCATCGCTGATCAGCCCACCGGCGCCTTGTGCCTTGCGCTGGGCTGCGGCGGCCTCACGGGCAGCGATGCTCTCCTCGCTTTCGCGATACAGCAACTGCGCTTCAGGCGCACCGCGCCGCTGGTCGGACAACTGCAATACTTCGACGCTACGCTGATCAAAGCCTTGCCGGATCTGCAACTGATCGCCAACACGTATTTCCCTGCTGGCCTTGCAACGCTCGCCGCCACAGTGCACCTTGCCCCCTTCGATGGCGCTTTTGGCCAGCGAGCGGGTCTTGAAAAAACGGGCCGCCCAGAGCCACTTGTCCAGGCGTAACTTGCCAACATCCTGCATAGGGTCTGTACTCCTCTTGCCGCGTCACTATAACAGGCTTGTCGAATTTTCAGAGTTGCCGCATGATGCGCGCCCAACGGCCTTTGGCCCGGAGAATCCAGCGTGAAAACCTTTGATCATCTGAGCGTGATCGGCCTGCGCGAGTGGGTCGCGTTGCCCGACCTAGGCATCAGCCAGATGATTGCCAAGGTCGATAGCGGCGCCAAAACCTCGGCCCTGCACGCCAGCAACATATCCACCTTTGAACGCGACGGGCAGGACTGGGTCCGCTTTGACGCCCATGTCGGCAGCCGCAGCAAGCAGAAGACCCGCACCTGCGAGGCCCGGCTGATCGACCTCAAGCGCATCAAGAGCTCCAACGGCCAGTTGCAGGAACGCTTTGTCATCCGCACACCGCTGGTGCTGGGTGATCGCAGCTGGCTGGTCGACTTTACCCTGACCTGCCGCAAGGCAATGCGCTACCGCATGCTGCTTGGCTGCACCGCGATGCAGGACGCCCAGCTGGTAATCAATCCGGGCCTGCGTTTCGTTCAGGACAAACCACAGACCGATACCCTCGGCTGACCCATCACCCCTCACACCGCCCATAGCCGCGCCAAGGGAAGTACCATGAAACTTGCGATTCTGTCGCGCAACGCCAAGCTGTATTCCACCCGTCGCCTGATCGAGGCTGCGACCGAGCGCGGCCACGAGGTGCGCGTGATCGACACCCTGCGCGCCTACATGAACATCGCCAGCCACAAGCCGTCGATCCACTACAAGGGCGAGGAGCTGGAGGGCTTTGACGCGGTCATCCCGCGTATTGGCGCGTCCATTACCTTCTACGGTACGGCTGTGCTGCGTCAGTTCGAGATGATGGGCGTATTTCCGCTCAACGAGTCGGTCGCCATCAGCCGCTCACGCGACAAGCTGCGTTCACTGCAGTTGCTGGCACGCAAGGGCGTTGGCCTGCCGGTGACCGGCTTTGCGCACTCGCCCGACGACATCCCCGACCTGATCAGCATGGTCGGTGGCGCGCCGCTGGTCATCAAGCTGCTCGAAGGCACCCAGGGTATCGGCGTGGTGCTGTGCGAGACCGAGAAGGCAGCCGAATCGGTACTGGAAGCCTTTATGGGGCTGAAGGCCAACATCATGGTGCAGGAATACATCCGCGAAGCCGGTGGTGCCGACATCCGCTGCCTGGTGGTGGGCGACAAGGTGATTGCCGCCATGAAGCGCCAGGCCAAGCCCGGCGAGTTCCGCTCCAACCTGCACCGAGGCGGCAGCGCCAGCCTGATCAAGATTACCCCCGAGGAGCGCATGACCGCCGTACGCGCCGCCAAGGTCATGGGGCTGAATGTTGCTGGCGTGGACATCCTGCGCTCCAACCACGGCCCGGTGGTGATGGAGGTCAACTCATCCCCCGGCCTCGAAGGCATCGAAGCCACCACCGGCAAGGACGTCGCCGGCCTGATCATCGACTATATAGAGAAAACCGCACGGCCCAATCAGACGCGGACGAGGGGGAAGGGCTAGCGGAAGCTGGAAGCGTCAATAGCATGAGCCTACTCCAAACGGTGTCAAGCTAATACTGGACCGGGCACACCAGCTGCAAGAGCCCCCAAACTACTTCCAGCTTCCAACTTCCAGCTTCTAGCTTCCCGGTAGCAGCCTCGCTGCCAGCGCAAGCTCTGCGTAGTCCTCCACCGCCTCAAACTCCTCCGTGTCCCGGCGTGCGCCGCGGCTGTCGGGTTCGCGTACGGCGAGCAGGTGGGCGATGCCGTAGTCGCGGGCTGAGCGCAGTACGCTCAGGCTGTCGTCGATAAACAGCGTACGCTCCGGGTCAAAGGGCATATCCGCCTGCAGGGCATGCCAGAACGCCTGGGTTTCCTTGGGATAACCGTAGTCGTGGGAGCTGATCAGGCGCTGAATCCAGGTGCGCAGCTCTACCCGCTCCAGCTTGAGCGACAGCGAGTCGCGGTGGGCATTGGTAATCAGCACCACCTCGCGCCCGGTCTGCTGCAGTGTCTGCAGAAACAGGTCGGCATCCGGCCGCAGGCTGATCAGGTGGGCGATCTCGCGCTTGAGCTCGACAATCGGCAGGCCCAGCTCACGGGTCCAGTAATCCAGACAGTACCACTCCAGCTGCCCCTGAATGGCCTGCATCATGGGGTACAGCTCGGCCTTGGCCCAGTCGACAGACTGGCCGTGGTGCCGCGCGTAGCAGGCGGGCATGTGTTCCAGCCAGAAGTGGTTGTCAAAGTGCAGATCCAGCAGGGTTCCGTCCATATCCAGCAGGACGGTATCGATCATGTTCCAGTTCAGCATTGCGCCTCGGACTTGGGCTTGGGAATGTGCTTTGGGTGCGGCTATGATACCCAAGCACCCGGCCTATCACCACGGAGTCTCCATGCCGCAAAAGCCGCAAACGCTGGAAGCCAAAATCGTTGCCAAGAGCCGCCTGTTCACCGTCGAGCAGGTGCAGTTGCGCTTCAGCAATGGTGTTGAACGCACCTACGAACGCCTGGTCAACAAGGGACAGGGCTACGGCGCCGTGATGGTGGTAGCCATGCAGGATGAACGCACCGCCCTGCTGATCGAGGAATATTGCGGCGGCACCGACGACTATCAGCTGTCGCTGCCCAAGGGGCTGGTCGAGCCAGGCGAGGATGTGCTCGAAGCAGCCAACCGCGAGCTGATGGAAGAAGCCGGCTTTGGCGCGCAGCAGCTGGAGTTTCTGACCCACCTGTCGCTGTCGCCCGGCTACATGAGCCAGAAGATCGCCGTGGTACTGGCCCGCGGCCTGTATGAAAAGCGGCTGCCGGGTGATGAGCCCGAGCCCATCCGCGTCGATCAGGTTGACCTGTATCAGCTCAGCGAGCTGACCGCCCGCGCCAACTTCACCGAGGGCCGGGCGCTGGCAGCGCTCTATCTGGTACGCGACCTGCTGGAACAACGCGGCGAGCTGCAACGCTGAGCCACTGGAGGTTCTGATGTTTTTCCAACGTATCCCCGAACACAAGCTGCGCCTGCCCACGGCAGAAGAAGCCCTGCCCGGCCGAGACACGCCGCTTGCCACCAGCCAAACCCACCACAGCGTACTGAAAACGCCGCTGCACGGCCCCTTTCCCGAAGGCACGCAGCAGATCATCTTTGGCATGGGCTGTTTCTGGGGCGCCGAGCGGCGCTTCTGGCAGGTGCCCGGCGTCTACACCACCGCCGTCGGCTACTGCGCGGGCTCAACGCCCAACCCGACCTACGAGGAAGTGTGTACCGGCATGACCGGGCACAACGAGGTGGTGCTGGTGGTATTCGACCCGGATGAAGTGCCCCTGCAGCAGTTGCTCAAGGTGTTCTGGGAGTCCCACGACCCGACTCAGGGCATGCGCCAGGGCAACGATCAGGGCACCCAGTACCGCTCCGGCATTTACGTCACCGACCTGTCACAGCGCGCCTTTGCCGAAACCAGTCGAGCGACCTTTGCCGATGCCCTGCAACAGGCAGGCAAGGCCGACATCACCACCGAAATTCTGCCAGCGCCGACGTTCTATTACGCCGAGGACTACCACCAGCAGTACCTGGCCAAAAACCCCAACGGCTATTGCGGACTGGGCGGCACCGGCGTTTGCCTGCCGGGCTGAGACGAGGGAGTACTGACCGAGACTTAGCCAGTGCTCCCTAACGCTGGCTCAGGCGCTGCAGGCACTGCCCGGTCAACTCGGCCATACGGGCAAACGCCGTCACTTGGGGCTGCGCCAGTTCGCGGCCCGACAGACGCATATCACCATACAGCACACCCACCCGGCGGCTACCGGCCACCACTGGGGCGATAACCAGTGGGCCGCTGCCGACCAGCGCCACGACCTCCGTTGTCAGCAGCGTATTCAGCGCGCCCTGCTCCGCGCCCCCCAGCAGCAGGCAGTCACGCTGCTCAAGGGCGTGGGAGAACACATGTGGCTGACCGCTGCAGGGCAGCACAAAGGTGTCACGCCAGCGCTGCGCCCCCTTGCCGATGGCAGCCCTCACCCGAACCTGGGTTTTCTGCTCGGCCAGCACCATCAGGGCCACACGCTCGATACCGGCGCCCCTATGCAGCCCCTGCATGAGGGTATTGAGGATAGTGTCGACATCCATGGCCGCCCGTACCATCAGCTTCAGGTGATCAACCGACAGCTTGAACAGCTTCAGATTAGGTTGCAGCAAGGTTTCCGGCTCAAGCTCCGGGGCGCGCTCTGACGGCGCTTGCTCAACCTCAGGGACCACCTCCATCTGCAGCAGTGCGGACAGGTCCAGAGGCAGGTCATCGGCGCGCGGAATCCACTGCTGCAGGTCGGCATTGGAGCAATGGCCGGCCACACGTACCGCTTCCTGACCACTGCTGACCAGTTGCTGCCAGGCATGCTCTGCATCGGTGCCGATCAACTCGGCGACCGGCTCAATCAACGCCTGCACCGAGGCGTCGGTCCAGCCGGCAGCGGCCACCCGGCCGGCCAGGTTGCTGCCTAGAGCAACGGCTCTGGCTGCCGGCCCGTCGCTGGTGCGGCTGGCCTGCACCAGTTGGCCGATCTCGCCCATGTTCCAGGTTTTCAAAAGGCCCACCGTCAATTGCTCGAAGGTGACCCCCAACTCGCGACGCATGACCTTGTCCGGCTCGGCGCCAGGTTCCGCCAACGCGGCCGCCAGGCGATCGGCCTGCTTGCCCGCGTGACTCCAGAACGCCAGCTCACCGATATGGCTCAGCAACGTGGCGATAAACACCTCCTCCTGCTGCCGCTGGTCCAAATACTGGGCCAGGTTGCGGGCCTGCACCGCACCATGAAACGAGCGCGCCAGCAGCGCCTGCAACTGCTCACGCGGCGACTGCGTCAGCAAACCATCAAGCAGGCTGACCGACAGCCCGATCATGCGCACCTGATCAAAGCCCACCACCACAACCGCACGCGACAGGGTCTTGATGACCTCGCGACCCGGGTTGCAGTAAACACTGTTGCTGACGCGCAGCACCTTGGTTGCCAATGCGGCATCGCGCATCAGCACGTCGGTCAGTTGCCCGACCGAGGCGGTTTCCGACTGCGCCAGGCGCAGCAAGTCATGCACCACCACCGCCATGGCAGGCAGCTCGGATCGATTGAGCTGCTCCATCCAGGCCCGCAGCCCGAAGGTCTTGTTGTCCAACGTCTTATCTCCACTTATCTAATGGCACTATAGCATCAGCCAGAGACAAGCTTGCAGCCCGCTGAAAAATCTCCGCCCGGCAGATACAATGGCCGCATGGCCACGACACGACTCGACATTCACCACTACCCTGACGCCAGCGCGGCGCACAGCCACGAGCTGCAGGCGCAGCTGGTATTTGGCCTGCAGGGCAGTCTGGAGCTTGAGTACGGCGCGAGCGGTGGACGCGTGCAACACGGTAGCGTGGCAATCATCGCGCCGGGCGAGCGCCATGCCTTCTTCAGCCCTGATCAGGGCAACTGCCTGGTGCTGGATATCGATAGCAACTCGCCACTGGCCGGCCTTGAGCATGAGCGCAGCCGCCAGCGACGACTACTGGAGGCTAACCAACTGCTCACCCTCAGCAGCGAACAGGGCGCGCTGGTGCGCAGCCTGGCCGGGCTGATCCGCAGCCAGCCCCACCTGACCGACACCAGCGCCGCGCTACTGGTCAGCGCCCTGCTGGGTCAGCCTGCCACGCCTACTCGCCTACCGCTGGCACAACTGAATCGCTACATCGATGCGCACCTGGCGCACCCGCTGGGCGTGCAGGACCTGGCGACCGTCGCCGGCCTGTCGGCCTCTCGCCTCAACCACTGGTGCCTGCAGGAACTGGGCTGCACCCCGCTGGAATACGTACGCCAGCGCCGTCTGCAGTACGCTCGCCAACGCCTGCAGCACAGCGCCTTGCCGCTGTCGCGCATTGCCGCCGAATGCGGCTATAGCAGCCAGAGCGCCTTCAGCCAGGCCTTTCGCCGGCACTGGCAGATATCACCCAGTGCGCTGCGGCGTCAGCAATAACGCGACAATATTCAACACGCGCGCAACAGCAAGCGCTCGACGGCAGCGCTAAGATGGCGCCTCACCCTGCCCTGAGAGCGTCATGACTGACCTGACCCACAACCGCGCCCTGCTGTTCATGCATGTTGCCGCCCTGCTGTTCGGCCTGACCGGCATCTTTGGCAAGCTGGCCAGCACCTCAACCGATGCCATCGTTCTGGGCCGCGCCGTGTTCGCGGTAGCCGCGCTGGTGCTTTTCGCTCTGTGGGCGCGCAACCCGCTGGCTGCCGGGCTGACCGGCAAGCGGCTGGCGAGCCTGTTGCTGTGCGGGGTGTTTCTGGCGATTCACTGGCTGACGTTTTTTCACGCGATCAAGCTGTCGGGTGTCGGCATCGCGACCCTCGGCTTTGCCAGCTTTCCGGCCTTTGTTGTGGTGCTGGAAGCGGTGTTCTGGCGTGAAAAGCCCAGCGCCTCAGACCTGCTGAAGGTGGCCCTGGTGTGCGCCGGCCTGCTGCTGATTCCACCGCAGTTTGATCTGGCGGCCAGCAACACAACAGGGCTGTTGTGGGCGATCCTCTCTGGCTTCTGCTTTGCTGCGGTGTCGGTTGGCAACCGCCTGACCAGCGGCCAGCTGCATCCGGTACAAATCGCATGCTGGCAGAACCTGGTGGTGATGGCGTGCGTGCTGCCCTTCGGCGCCGGCGCCATGCTGGAGATGCCGGCACTGGACTGGCTGTGGATAGGCTTGCTGGGCGTGCTCTGTACCGGTCTGGCGCACGTGCTTTTTGTTTCCAGCCTGAGCGTGCTGAGGGCGCGGGTGGCCTCGCTGTTCTTCGCGCTGGAGCCGGTCTACGGCATTCTCATCGCCTGGTGGCTGTTTGCCGAACAGCCAACCCTGCGCATGCTGTTGGGCGGCGCGCTGATCATCAGTGCGGTGCTGATGGTACAGCGCGCGCCCAAGCCGGCCTGAGCGGCAGCGCAGCGCGCGGGGTTGATAGCGGCTAGATCGGGCTCTCGATCAGTTTGACCCAGTGCGGGAACAACCGCAGCCGCGCGGCTGCCAGCTTCAGGCACACCAGTAGCGGCACGGCGATCAGTACGCCGACCACGCCCCACATCCAGCCCCAGAGAATCAGCCACAGCATCAGCACCAGCGGGTGCAGACGCATGTTGTGGCCCAGCACGGTGGGCGTGACAAACTGGGCCTCGACCAGGTTGATGCAGAAATAGATCAGCGCCGGCAGCAGCGCCGCCAGCACCGGGCCGTACTGCACCACGCCTGCCAGGCAGAGCACGCCCATGCCGATGACCGGCCCCACGTAAGGGGCAAAGTTGAGCAAGGCGACCATCACGCCCCACAGCAGCGCATCTTCCACGCCCATGAAAAACAGCACGCAGCCGGTGACCACACCCAGCAGGATATTGATCACGCTGACGGTCAGAATGTAACGCGACAGCTCATGCTGCACCTGCTCCAGCAGGTCAGTCGCCGCCTGCTTGTCACGAATCTGCGGGAATACCTGGATAAAGGTGCTGTACAGCGTCGGCCCGAAGATCAGCATAAACAGCACCAGCACCAGAAAGGTGAAGAACTGCGCCAGCACGGCTGGGGTTGCGCCCAGCATCTGCACCATCAGCTCAACCCCGCCTTGCATCACCCGGTCCGACACCGCACTGTCGCCGACCGGCGATGGCGCTGGAGACGGCGCGGCACGCGGCTCTTCGTCATCACGAAACCAGCCAAAAAACCGAAAGCCCTCTTCCTTCTCCGGCTCGGTCACCGTGACCGGCGACTCGCTGACAGATAGCTTGCGGCTGAATTCGTCCAGCTCATCGGTCAACTGCGCCGACAGCTCCGGAATGCGCTGAAACCATTTCTCCGCCGGCTCGGAGAGCTGCATACCCATCAAGGTAAACGGCCCGCCAATAGCCGCCAGCAGCAACAGCGCCGACAGCGTTCGCGGAATGTGGAAGCGCTTGAACAGCCCAACCAGTGGGCTCAGCAGCAAGGCAAAGAGCGCCGCTACCGCAACCGGCAACAACAGGGTCTTGGCCAGGTACAGGGTGTACAAACAAGCCAACGCCAGCAACCAGTAGAGCGCCATCTGTACCGGCGGCATCTTGGCTCTGGGCCCGGTAATTTCTTCAATCTCGCTTGGCGGCGTCTGCTCGTTCACAGCGCCAACCCCAGGTTACGCAGCAGCGGCAGCACACTCTGTACCACCGGCAACAGGCGTACCCCGGTCACACCCAAGCCCCAGGTGCGCCCCAGCCCCAAGCGCTGCGTCGCCGCGCCAGCCAAAGCACCACCACCAACCAGCAACGCCGGATTAACCTGGCGCAACTGATGGCGCACCAGCGCACCACTCAGCTCGACAATGTCCAGGCGCAGCGTCAGCTGCTTGTCCAGCTGTTCAATCTCGTCGATCAGTTGCTTTCGCTTCATCATCTGCTCCCTGCATGAGTCGCTTCAGGTGTGCGCGCGTACGGCGGAACCCATGGGACCGTTGATAAATGCCGATCTGCCTGACCAGCAGTCCGGCGCACAGCAATTGCAGCGCCAGCGCGGCGAGCAGGGCAAGGCTGACCGACTGCGCGGCCTGCCAGACCCACCAGCCCACCAGCGCGCTCAGCAACAACCAGGCGAACAACAGCAGCGGGATCAGTGCCACCCCCAGCAGCAGAACACGCTTGGCATCGCCCAGCGTCAGCTTCCATTCCAGGCGGAACAGACGGAACAACTCACCGCTGGCCGAGGCAATCTGCTCCAGCCAGGCGGCGGTTTGCTGCAACAGCGCTTCACTGGCAGCCTCCTGTTCTGGCTGCTGCTGTGATTGCTGATCGGGTTGCTCGGCTTGCTGTTCGCCGGCAGCGGCGCCCTGGGGCTCCGCTTCCGGCTGATCGCGCGTCGGCTCAATCATTTGCGCGAAAGCAGTTGCGACAGTACAAAGCCGGCGGCAAAGGCCAGGCTGATGGTCGCCAGCGGTTTCTCACGAATATAGGTGTTGGCCTGAGCGCCCAGCTCTTCGGCCTTCTCGCGCCCCTTGAGCAGATGTTCAAGGGCGTCGTGTCGTACTTCCAGTCCGGCGGCCTGGGCAGCGGAGGCAAAGTGGTCGCGCGCCTCCAGCAATTTTTCGTAGGCCTCGCCAACCGCTACCTTGCTGGCAGCCAGCTCACTCTGTTTGGTCGGGGCGCTTTGCGGTGTCTTCTCTGCAGCCATGTCGATCTCCTTGCATTCGTTGTTTGTCAGGCCGTTGACCGGCCATCAGTCCACTATAGGTGCCGCCCGTCATGGCTGCGGATTATCGACCGCCATTCGCCCCGGAGAAACCGGTGCGAGCGCTCAACCCTGCTCCGCAATCTGTGCCAGACTAGCTTGAAACTCAAGCACCCACACTGGCTGGGACTGGCGCGCATGACACAAAGTTCAGCCGCCGTTCCCCGCCCACCAGGAGGACACCCCGCATGAGCAGTACGCCAGAGTTTGACATCATCGTCTACGGCGCCACCGGCTACACCGGCCGTCTGGTTGCAGAATACCTGAGCCAGGAGTACGCCGACGACAGCGGCCTGCGCTGGGCCATGGCCGGCCGCAGCCAGAGCAAACTGGAAGCCGTTCGCGATGAGATCAATGCCCCTGCCGACACCCCGCTGGTGGTCGCTGACACCGGCGACGCCGACAGCCTGCGCGCGATGACCGAGCGTACCCGGGTGGTGCTGACCACCGTTGGCCCTTACCAGTTGTACGGCTCCGACCTGGTACGCATCTGCGCGGAAACCGGCACCGACTACGTCGACCTGTGTGGTGAGCCAGCCTGGATGCGCCAGATGATTGATGCCCATGGCGAAACCGCCAAGCAAAGCGGCGCGCGGATCGTCTTTTCCTGCGGTTTTGATTCCATCCCCTTCGATCTGGGCGTGTACTTCCTGCAAAAAGCCGCCAAAGAGAAATTCGGCGCTGCCCTGCCTCGGGTCAAGGGCCGCGTACGCAAGATGAAGGGCACCTTCTCGGGCGGTACCGCTGCCAGCCTGAAGGCGACACTGGCAGCCGCCAAGGCCAATCCGGAGGTCTACCAGTTGCTGGGCAACCCCTTTGCGCTGACGCCCGGTTTCACCGGCCCGGCCCAACCGCCGGCGGCCAAGCCGGAGTTTGACGAGTCCCTCGGCAGCTGGGCCGCGCCCTTTGTCATGGCGGCCATCAACACCCGCAACGTGCACCGCTCCAATGCCCTGCTTGGGCATGCTTACGGCAGTGATTTTGTCTACGACGAGATGATCTTGACCGGCCCCGGCGAACAGGGCGAAGCCATCGCCAAGGCAGTAACAGGCGACAAGTCACTGGCCGGCGACGACGCGCCCAAGCCCGGTGAAGGCCCCACCAAGGAAGAGCGTGAAAACGGCTTCTACGACGTGCTGTTTATTGGTGAAGGCGCCGACGGCAAGACGCTGATGGCGAGCGTGGCAGGCAAACGCGACCCAGGCTACGGCTCCACCTCGCGCATGATTGCCGAAAGCGCCATTTGCCTGGTACGCGACGCCACCGATACCCAGGGCGGCATCTGGACGACCGCACCGGCCATGGGCGACAAGCTGATCAAGCGCCTGCAGGGGCACGCCGGGCTGACCTTCAAGCTGGAGGGTTGATCGCGCAGCAATCCTGGCGGGCACGGCATGCCGTGCCCCACGCCAAGCCGGCTCCGGTGCGCTCTGACCTCAGGGCGCGCCAGCCAGCCAATCCATTCGCCAACTCCCGCCACCTGACTGCGCCAACTCCTGGCTCAGCCATAGCAACACCTGCTCCAGCTCTTCCCAGATCGGCCAAGGCGGATTGATCAGCATCATGCCTGAACCGTTCAGCCCCAGCTGGTTGTCGGCCGGACGCACGTTCAGCTCCACGCGCAACGCCTTGGGCGCCCCGCTGTCGGCGATGCCCTGGTAGAAGTCCTTGAGCAGCCGTTGATCCTTGATCGGATACCAGATTGCGATCACCGTCTGACGCATGCGGCTAATCGCCTGCTGCACCGCAGCCACGCAGCGCTGCAGGTCATCGGTCTTTTCAAAGGGCGGGTCCAGCAGCCACAGCGCGCGCTTTTCAGCCACCGGCAAAAAGGCTTTGGGCAGCTCATAACCATCGCGCTGATGCACCGCGATGTCGGGCTGCGGCGCAAAGTATTGGCGCAGGGTGTCGGCGTCTTCGGGGTGCAGTTCGCTGAGAATCATGCGGTCCTGCTCGCGCAACAGCTCGGCCATGATCTGCGGCGAGCCCGGGTACCAGCGCAGTTGCCCATCCGGGTTGTGGCGCGCCACGGCATCGCGGTAGTCGGCCAGCCACAGCGGCAGGTCGTCACGCGTCCAGAGGCGGCCAATGCCCTCAACGTACTCGCCGGTCTTGCCAGCCGCCTCGCCCTGCAAATCGTAGAAGGCGGTGCCGGCGTGGCTGTCCAGACAGCACAGCGGCGTGTCCTTGCGCTGCATCAGCACTAACAACTGGCGCAGCAAGGCGTGCTTGAAGACATCGGCGTGGTTTCCGGCGTGGTAACTGTGGCGGTAGTTCATGGACAGCTCTGCTGATTGGCTCGACGTAAGCCGGGCATTCTAACAGCAGCGAGCAAGCGCCTTACACCTCAGCCCACTGCCGCAGCAGGTTATGGTAGTGACCGGTCAGGGTGAGCACCTCGGGGCAGTCACCCAGCTTGCCGCGCAATTGCTGAATAGTGGTATCCAACTCATACAGCTGCGAGCGCTGGGCATCAGAGCGCACCATGCTCTGGCTCCAGAATACGCTGCACACCCGCTCACCCCGGGTGACCGGCGTTACCTGATGCAAGCTGCTGGACGGATACAGAATCAGGTCGCCCGCCGGCAGCTTGACCTCGTGGATACCGTAGGTGTCCTGCACCTCCAGCTCGCCGCCGTCGTACTCCTCTGGCTCAGACAGGAACAGCGTGGAGGACACGTCGGTGCGCAAACTCAACTGATTGAACGGCAACTGACGCACCGCGCCATCGACATGAAAGCCGTAGTGCTCGCCGCCACTGTATGTGCTGAACAAGGGCGGCACGGAGCGCAGCGGCAGCGCCGCCGCCATAAACAACGGGGTGGCGTAGAGCCGCTTGAGGATGAGTTCGCCCAGCTCTCGGGCGACCGGCGAGTCGACCGGCAACTGGCGATTGCGCTTGACCACCGCGCCCTGCTGCCCGACCGTCGCGCGGCCATCCACCCAGTCGGCGGCGGCCAGGCGCTTGCGCACGTCTGCCACCTCGGCCTTGCTGAGCACCTCGGGGATATGCACCAACATAACTTGCTCACCTGCTATGGGCTCAGGCTGACGCCCGCGCGGCGGGTCGGCAACGCGCGGATTCAGTCTGAGCAATGACTGAAAACGGCAACACCCGCAGAGTGCGGGTGTTGCCGGTAAACCTCAACTGCAATGCCTGCAGCTGTATGCAGGCCAAAGCCTGCGCCCGGCTCAGAAGCTCATGTCGGCACTTAGCAGGTAGGTACGCGCCGCACCCGGCGTGTAGCGGTAACCACTCTTGTTGATGGCCGCCACGTACTCCTCGTCCGTCAGGTTGTAGGCATTAAGGCGCAGCGACAAATTGTCCGACACAGGGTAAGACACCATCGCGTCAAACACCGTGTAGGAATCGGTGTGATCGGGCGTGCCCACCGCGCCGTCGCGGCCGCGGGTCAAGCCAGCGGTGTAGCGTGCGCCACCGCCGATGGTCAGCCCGGACGGCAGGCGATAGGTGGTCCAGCTGGTAAAGGCGCTGTCCGGCGTGTAAGTCAGATCGCTGGAGCCGCTGGCGGTGATCGCATCGCCCTCGGTCACTTCGGTATCCAGGTAGGTATAACCGGCGGAGACCGACCAGTCCGGTGTGATGTTGCCGATCATCGACAGCTCGATGCCCTGCACGCGCTTTTCGCCATCCTGCGTCGGGTTACCCAGGTCATCCTCGCTCACCTCGTTGAGCACATCGGTGCGGAACACCGCTGCGTTCAGGGTCAGGGCATCGGGCACCGCGTCCCACTTGACGCCAACCTCATAGGTACGCGCTTCCTGCGGGTCCATGCTCGGGTTGTTGGCGCTGGTGGCGGAGTCACTCAGCTGGAAATTGAGACCGCCCGGCGGCTGCTGGGACAGCGCGTAGTTGATGTACAGACTGGTCTGCGGCACCGGCTTGTACACCGCGCCCAGCTTCCAGTTGATCAGGGTGTCGCTGTCATCGGTGTCGATGGTGTTGACGATACTACCGGTCGGCAGCGCGCCACAGGGCACGGCGCGACGCCCGGTGCCGCCGCAGATGGCGTCGTTGCTGTATTCGGTGGTGTAGTGGTCGGCGCGCACGCCGCCGGAGATCAGGAACTGCTCACCGAATTTCAGGGTATCGAACACATACAGCGAGTAGGTGTCGGTCGAGCCTTCGCTGTTGGCGCCATTGCGCCCGTAGGTCAGGTCGCCGGTGTCGTTCCAGTTCGGGTTGAACAGGCTGGCATCCGGACGACTGCCGGAGGAGCTGACGCCATAGCTGGTCTGCTCTTCCCGGGTCAGCTCGACACCGGTCAGCAGGTTGTGCTCGATGCTGCCGATATGAAAGTCCACCCGCAGGTTCAGCTGGTCGGTGAAGATGGTGTTCTCGATGTCCTTGAAGGTCGGCAGGCTGCGCGCCAGCATGTAGGTCGACAGGTCGTTGACATCGGTATAGGTGATGTTGGTGCCGGTGCTCATAAAGGCGGTCAGCAGGTAGTCCTGCTTGGTCTCGCCCCAGCGCAGCACGTTGGTCAGTTTCACCTGGTCGGAGAAGTCATGCTCCAGGCGGAAGGTGGCCATCTTGGCCGTCACATCGTCGTGATCCTGCTTCGTGCCGTAGAAGTTTTCGCTGTCGACCGGGTTGCCCACCAGGTTTTCCAGCCCTGGCTGCGGAGTCCAGTGGTCAATGCCGACCGTCGGCACGTAACCGTCCGGAATATTGTCCTGCTTTACGTACAGCAGGTTGAGGTAGGCCCGCGTAGCGCTATCCAGCCCGAAGCCAAAGGAGGCGGCGATGCCGTTTCGACTGTTGTTGACGTGGTCACGCCCAGCCACGTCGCTGTCCTGCCAAAGCAGGTTCAGACGCACCGCACTGCCGGGCAGCGTATCCAGTGTGCGGTTCAGGTCAGCCGTGACGCGCTTCTGACCATCGGTGCCCATGGTCATGCTGGCCAGGTTGGTGTCGCGCAGGTTGGCCTGCTTGGTGCTCAGGTTGATCGAGCCCGAAGGCGAGCTGCGGCCGCTGTCGGTGCCGGCCGGCCCCTTCTGCACCTCAACCTGCTCGATATTGAACAGATCGCGTGAAATAGAACCAATGTCCCGCACACCATCGACAAAAATGCTGCCGGAGGTATCAAAGCCGCGCATATAGATGGAGTCGCCGGTGGTGGTGTTGCCATTCTCACCGGCGTAGAAGGTACCCACCCCGGCGCTGTTGCGCAGGGCTTCGGTCAGGGTGGTGGCGCCCTGCTCGGTAAAGACCTGATTGGTGATGACCTGAATGGTCTGCGGGGTATCCAGCAGCGGCTGGGTAAACTTGGCGGAGCTGACCGAGTCGGCCCGGTAGGAGGACGCTTCGCCCTCGATCTGGATGGTGTCCAGCTCAACCACATCAGCGGCTTCCTGCGCGATGGCAGTACCGGACAACAGCAACAGTGACGAGACCGCGGTGGCGACCGGTTGCTGCAAACGATGCTTTCTGGCGCGAATGAACGGCGACGTTGTTTTTTGCATGGCTTAGCTACCCTTTCCTCTAGCATGTTCAGGAGTCAACATGCTCCTGATTTATAGTCAGATGCGGATAGTAATGAGATAGATTCTCACTATCAAGGTACTTGTGAGCAAATGTTTCGCTGCCGATGCGACATGCATCACGCAACGCCCGATCAAGAGCGGTTGCGCCCTGCGGGCCCGAGACGAGATGGAAGGGATAGGGGGCAGCAGCCGCCCCCCCCCTGAATACTCAGGCGAGGGTGATGCGCTGCGATCTATTGCGCCGCGCTAGCGGCGGGAGATGAGGTGACTCAGGTTTGCTGGCTTTGCGGCGTCACCCGCAACACCTCTTCGATGGTGGTCAGCCCGGCGCCGACTTTCTGCGCCCCGGACAGACGCAGACTGTGCATGCCTTCCTTGTAGGCCTGCCGACGCAGCTGGCCCAGGTCGGTGTCACCGTGAATCAAGCCCTTGATGCCATCGCTCAGGGGCATCAGCTCGTAGACCCCGGCCCGGCCACGGTAACCGGTTTCACGGCACTCCAGACAGCCCTCGGCATGGCGCGATTGGGTCGGCAGCGGCGCATTCCAGGGCTTGGTCAGCGCCGCCCAGGCCTCTTCATCAACCGGCGCCGGCGCCCGGCAATGCGGACACAGGGTACGCACCAGGCGCTGGGCCATCACACCCAGCACCGTTGCCTTGATCAGGTAGGGCGGCACGCCCAGCTCAATCAGACGACTGATGGCGCTGGGTGCATCATTGGTGTGCAGGGTGGAAAGCACCAGGTGGCCAGTCAGGGCGGCCTGAATCGCCATCTCGGCGGTTTCCAGGTCACGGATCTCGCCCACCATGATGATGTCCGGATCTTGGCGCATAAGCGCACGTACACCACTGGCAAAGTTGAGCTCGATATTGTGCTGCACCTGCATCTGGTTGAAGCTGTCCTCGACCATCTCGATCGGGTCTTCAATGGTGCAGACGTTCACCTCGGGCGTGGCCAGCTGCTTCAGCGTGGTGTACAGGGTGGTGGTCTTGCCCGAGCCCGTTGGCCCGGTCACCAGCACAATGCCGTTGGGCTGACTGACCATCTCCTGCCAACGGCGCTGATCCTCGCCGGAAAAGCCGAGCTGATCAAAGGTGCGCAGCAGCACGTCCGGGTCAAAGATCCGCATCACCATCTTCTCACCAAAGGCCGTAGGCAGCGTCGACAGGCGCAGCTCCACCTCATTGCCCTTGGGCGTGCGGGTCTTGATACGGCCATCCTGCGGCTTGCGCTTTTCCGCTACGTTCATGCGCCCCAGGCTTTTCAGCCGGCTGACCACAGCCACAGTCACCTGCAACGGGAACTGATACACGGTGTGCAGCACGCCATCAATGCGCAGGCGCACGCTGCCGGTTTCGCGGCGCGGCTCGATATGAATATCA
Source organism: Halopseudomonas pachastrellae (assembly GCF_900114765.1). Classification (GTDB taxonomy): domain Bacteria; phylum Pseudomonadota; class Gammaproteobacteria; order Pseudomonadales; family Pseudomonadaceae; genus Halopseudomonas; species Halopseudomonas pachastrellae. Next base: position 26,759 of record NZ_FOUD01000005.1, on the reverse strand, counting down.
CTGGCGCGCTGCTCAAAGGCGTACTGGAACAGCCAGTCAACGATATTGACCACGTGGGCGTCGTTGGCATCCGGCTCCTGACTCATGCTGCCCAGATTCAGCAACTGCTCGAAGTTGCCGACGCCGCTGCTCTTCTGGTCAGTGGCGTTGGCACCGGTCACCGAGCGGGCCAGGCGGTAGAACTCTACCGAGTAGCGCTGCAGATCTTCCGGGTTGGCAACCACGCGGCGGATATCGCGCTTGAGCACATGCTGCAGGTTGGCTTCCCAGCCCTGAACAAAGGGCTGGGCACTGGCGATGGTGACCTCGCGATCATTGACCTCGACCGCCAGAATGCGGTGGCGCTGGGCAAAGGCGAAGGACATCAGCGGCGTGACCGCCGAGACGTTGATCTTCAGCGGATCAATGCGAAAAAACGGCTGACCACTTTCACTCGCCAGCCAGCGGGTGAGGGTATCCAAATCCAGTTTTTTGCCCGGCCGCGCCTGATCTTCAACGTTCTGCGCGGCAATGAACTGCAGCGGATGCAGCTTTGCAGTATCGCCCACGGCGGCGCGGCGCAGGCTGACCAGGTGGTCGGCGCTGTCCTGGCTCAGCCGCCCCTGGGTCACCAGCATCTGTAAAAAATCGCCCAAATCCAGTGGACGATCACTGCCCGGGATCGCCAGATCGGCCAGTGTTTTCATGTGTCTCTCCCTTTACTCAGATGATGCCCGGTACCACTCAGCCGTTAAGCGCACGCCAGCCGTTGAGGCGACGTAGCCGCACGCCCTGCTTGCGCAGCGCATCAAGCAGCAGCTCGCGCTGCTCTTCGGCCACCTGCGGGTATTGCTCCAGCAACGCCTGCAGTTTGTTCAACTCGCCAAACAGGCGGTCGGGCTCGGGCACCTGCAAAAAGGCCCGGAAATGCCCCAGCAACAGCTGCAGGCGCCCCAGGCGTGGCAGCTGATCCAGCCATTCACTGACAGCATGCTCCGGATCATTGTTGTGCGGCACCCGCAGCTCCTGAATCTCCTTGCCGCAGGCGGCGAGCAGCCAGCGCTCGAGCGGCAAGGCAGCAATCTTGCCACCGCGCGGCGGACGGTTCTGCGTCCAGCGCTGCTCCAGCAACCACAGCGCCAGGTCGACAAACAGCGTTCCCCAGGCGGTAGCCTCCAGCTGACGATCGAATACCGCTTCGGCTTCACGGCGCGCAGCTTCGCCGTCGGCGTCGTCCGCCCAGCCAGCCAGCACCAGCGGCTGAAAGGCCGCCAGCAGCGCATCCAGCGGCGCCACAAAGCTACTGGCCGCCGAGCGCGGCAGCGCCAGGTCGAACACACCAAAACAGGCACGCAACTGCGCCATGGCGGTTGTCAGCTCGCGGAACAGCTTCCATTGGCGGGTGTGCCGATACTGCTCGGCCAGACGTTGCACCCGGCCCAGCAGCTGGCCAACCAGTTCGGCAATGACTTGATCGACGGGAGTGTCGGCCTGCCAGCTTGGCTGCTCCAGTCGCAGGCTGAAACTGCCGGCATCGAACAGGCGGTAGCCGCGCTCGGCCTTGGAAATATCGCAGGGCATGAGCGGCAGCTCGCGGGTCAGCTCCAGCGCCAGCTCCAGCAGCGCCACCGCTGGCCCCTGACGAATTTCGAGCTCCAGCTCGCTGATCGGCTCAGCGGCGGCATCGGTGCGCACCTCGCCGCTGTCCAGCGCCGCTTCCACCTCAACCAGTTCGCCGTTGCGCTCCCAGCGCAGCACGGCACGGGTGCGCTCAAAGTCGGTGGTAAACAGCGGCTGCAGCTGCTGCTTGTCCAGCTCCGCCAGACTGGCCGGCCAACAGCTGTCGTCCAGCAGCGCCAGATCCAGCGCATCGGTCTTCAGGTACCAGTCCCACTCATTACGCTCGGACAGCCCGGCTACGCTCTGGCCGCGGCTTTTCAGCGTCTGGATGTAGGTGTCGCCGTCGCGGCGCAGGCGCAACGCCACCCGCGCGGCGCTCAGATCCCGCGCGGCGGTATCGAAATACTGGTTGTACAGGGTGCTGCGCTGCCACTCGCCGGCCCGGCGCTCATTCAGCAGCGGGTGTTGCTGCAGGGCAGCCAGAGTATCGGCGCTGGCGCGCAGTTTGATTTCGGTTTCCTTGACCATGTGCGATTCTCTAACAGCGCGGTGGCAGTCAACGCCAGCGCGCAAAAATGTTCATTTCTTTTCAATCTGATGACGGCTGCAAACTCAGCACCTATACTTTGCGGCCTCAATTCCAGCGGGAGGCGTCATGCCCAACAATCCGTTCCTCACCCTGTTCGGTCGTTCGCCGATTGGCCCCATGCAGCAGCACATCGCCAAGGCCCACGAGTGCGCAGCGCAGTTGCTGCCCTTTATCGAAGCACTGCAAGCCGAGGACTGGGCCGAAGCTGCACGTCTGCAGCAGCAGATTGCCCAACTTGAGCGCGATGCCGACAAACTCAAGAAAGACGTGCGCGTGCACCTGCCCAAGAGCCTGTTCCTGCCTGTGCCGCGTTCGGACCTGCTGGAGCTGCTCAGTGTACAGGACAAAGTAGCCAACCGCGCCAAGGATATCGCCGGCCTGATGCTGGGTCGGCGCATGGTCATTCCGGAGCCGCTATTCCCTGCTTTCAAGGCGTTCGTCTCCCGTTCCATTGATGCTGCAGCCCAGGCGCTGACGGCGATGAACGAGCTGGACGAGCTGCTGGAGACCGGCTTTGCCGGCCGCGAAGTGACTCTGGTCGAACGTCTGATCGAAGAGCTGGATCGCATCGAACACGACACCGACAACATGCAGATCAGCCTGCGCTCGGAGCTGTATCTGCTGGAGAAGGGTCTGCCGGCGGTAGACGTGATGTTCCTGTACCAGATCATCGAATGGATTGGCGATGTTGCCGACCGCGCACAACGCGTGGGCAACCGCCTGGAACTGCTGATGGCTCGCTAGGACAGCGAACCCCTGGCCATCAGTACGCATGCCGGCGCACACCCATAAACGCCGGCGGCCCATGCACCCGTATAGAGAATGTGACATATGACCCTTATCGCGGAATACGGCACCATACTGCTGATTCTTGCCTGCCTTTTTGGCTTTTTCATGGCCTGGGGCGTCGGCGCCAATGACGTTGCCAACGCCATGGGCACCTCGGTGGGCTCGCGCGCACTGACCATCAAGCAGGCGATCGTCGTCGCCATGGTGTTCGAGTTTCTGGGCGCCTATCTGGCCGGCGGCTCGGTAACCCAGACCATTCGCAGCGGCATCGTCGATGCCGAAGCCATCAGCCCGGATCAGATGGTCCTTGGCATGCTGGCCGCGCTGCTGGCAGCCGGCACCTGGCTGCTGGTGGCCTCGATCAAGGGTTGGCCGGTTTCCACCACCCACTCGATCATCGGCGCGGTCATCGGCTTCGGCGCGGTTGGCGTGTCGATGGACGCCGTACACTGGGATGGTGTCGTGCCGATTGCCGCCAGCTGGGTCATCTCGCCGCTGCTGTCCGGTATCGTCGCCTTCATGATCTTCATCAGCGTACACAAGCTGATCCTCGACACCGATGACCCGTTCGCCAACGCCAAGCGCTACGTGCCCTTCTACATGTTTGCCGTCGGTTTTGTGGTCACCATTCTGACCCTGACCAAGGGCCTCAAGCACATCGGCCTGGAACTCAACGGCTGGGAAAGTCTGGGCCTGGCCCTGCTGGCCGGTATCGCCGTTTCCACCCTGGGCGTGGGCCTTTTGAGCCGCATCAAGGCCGACCCTGAAGCCGACCGCAGCTTCCACTTTGCCAGCGTGGAAAAGGTCTTCGCGGTACTGATGATCTTCACCGCCTGCGCCATGGCTTTTGCCCACGGCTCCAACGACGTCGCCAACGCGGTCGGCCCGCTGGCCGCCATTGTCGGCGTACTGCACTCGGGCGGAGACATCGTCGCCAAGTCCGTGGTCCCGGGCTGGGTACTGCTGCTGGGCGCAGTCGGTATCGTGGTCGGCCTTGCAACCTACGGCTACCGGGTCATCGCCACCATCGGCAAGCACATCACCGAGCTGACCCCCAGCCGCGGCTTTGCCGCCGAACTGGCCACCGCTACCACCGTGGTCGGCGCCTCCAGCATCGGCCTGCCGATCTCCACCACCCACACCCTGGTGGGCGCGGTACTGGGCGTGGGTCTGGCCCGCGGTATCGGCGCACTGAACCTGCGCGTGGTCGGCACCATCTTCACCTCCTGGGTGGTCACCCTGCCGGCCGGCGCCTTCCTGGCCATCATCTACTTCTTCGCGCTTACCAGCATTTTCGGCTGACGGCGCAGCGCCCGACGCGTAAGCTCAGAGGACCTTCACTGCCTGTCCGCTCACAGCGGGCAGGCACCGGTCCACGGAGTTGCCATGTCACTGCCGACGCTGAAGGCGCAATTCGACGCGCTGCTCAAGCTACCCTCCATCAGCTGTACCCAGCCAGCACTGGACCAGTCCAATCTGGCCGTCGTCGAACAGCTCGCCAGCTGGTTCGAAACGCTGGGCTTCAGTTGCCGCATCCAGCCCATAGCCGGCCAACAAGGCAAGGCCAACCTGATCGCGACGCTGGGCAGCGGCCCCGGCGGCCTGGTGTTGGCCGGCCACACCGATACCGTGCCCTGCAACCCGGAACGCTGGCAGCATGACCCCTTTGCCCTGACCGAGACCGACAACCGCTGGTACGGCCTGGGCAGTTGCGACATGAAGGGCTTCTTCCCGCTGATTATCGAGGCGGTAAAAGCCTACGCCGAGCAGCCCTTCAAACAGCCGTTGATCATCCTCGCAACGGCTGACGAAGAATGCTCCATGAGCGGCGCTCGGGCACTGGTCGAGGCGGACCTGCTGGGCGCCCGCCATGCGGTCATCGGCGAGCCGACCGGCATGCGTCCGATCCGCATGCACAAGGGCATTCTGATGGAGCGCATCGATATCGTCGGGCAGGCCGGTCACTCCTCCGACCCGAGTCTGGGGCACAGTGCCATGGAGGCCATGCACGCGGTGATCGGCGATCTGCTGCAGCTGCGCAGCGACTGGCAAAAGCGCTGGAACAATCCCTTGTTCGGCGTGCCAACGCCCACACTGAACCTGGGCTGCATCCACGGCGGCGACAACCCCAACCGCATTTGTGCCAAATGTGCGCTGGAGTTTGATATTCGCCCCCTGCCGGGCATGGCCGGCGACGCCCTGCGCGAGGCCATCCGCGAACGCCTTGCCCCCATTGCAGCCGAACACCAGGTGCAGATCGACTATCGCCCGCTGTTCCCGGGCGTACCCGCCTTCGAAACCCCGGAAAACGCGCCTATCGTGCAGGCCTGTGAAGCGCTGACCGGCTACAGTGCCGAGGCCGTGGCCTTTGCCACCGAAGGTCCATACCTCAACCAGCTGGGCGCCCAGACGCTGATTCTCGGCCCCGGCGATATCGCCCAGGCGCATCAGCCGGACGAGTATCTCGCCATGGACCGTTTGCAGCCCACGATAGACGTGCTGCAGGGACTGATCCGCCGCTTCTGCCTGCAATGACGGCTTGCCGCCGGCGCCGCAAAACCCGTTAAATAACTCTTTTTGTCTGGAACACCGCGCATGCTCGAGTACGTCAACTGGTTCCGCCACTCCACGCCCTACATCAACCAGCATCGTGACTGCACCTTTGTGCTGATGCTGCCGGGCGAAGCCATGGTGCATGCCAACTTCAACAACATCATCCACGACATCATGCTGCTCAGCAGCCTGGGCGTGCGTCTGGTGCTGGTGCACGGTTCGCGGCCGCAGATTGAAGAGCGGCTGGCGGCCCGCGGCGTGCAGTCGCGCTATCACAACGATCTGCGGGTGACCGACCTGGACACCCTGGGCTGCGTAATCGACGCCGTCGGCAGCCTGCGCATCGCCATCGAGGCGCAGCTGTGTACCCAACAATCCGGCAGCCGGCTGCGCGTGGTCGGCGGCAACCTGGTTACCGCCAAACCGATTGGCGTGGTCGATGGCGTGGATTTTCACCACACCGGCGAGGTGCGGCGCATTGACCGCAAGGCCATCGCCCGCCACCTGGACGAGCAGAACGTGGTGCTGCTGTCGAGCATCGGCTACTCGCCAACCGGCGAAGCCTTTAACCTCGCCTGCGAAGACGTTGCCACCAGCGTGGCGGTGGCGCTGAACGCGGACAAACTGATTCTGTTTGGCGAAGACGCTGGCATTCGCAACGAGCAAGGCGAGCTGCTGCGCGAGCTCAAGCCCACACGAGCCGCGCCGCTGTTGCAGCAGTTGGGCACCAGCCTGCCGGGCAACCTGCTGCAGGCCGCCTGCAAGGCCAGCAACGCGGGTGTACGGCGCAGCCACATTGTCAGCTTTGCCGACGACGGCGCCCTGCTGACCGAGCTGTTCACACGCGACGGCGGCGGTACCCTGGTCAGCCAGGAGGCCTTTGAGCAGGTGCGCGGCGCCACCATTGATGACGTCAGCGGCCTGCTCGAATTGCTGCGCCCGCTCGAAGAAGCCGGCATTCTGGTGCGCCGCTCACGTGAGGTACTGGAGACCGAGATCGGCCAGTTCACACTGATTGAGCGCGATGGCCGCATCATCGGCTGCGCCGCGCTCTATCCACTCGAAGGCTCCAGCGCTGCCGAGTTGGCCTGTGTCGCCATCGACCCGACCTACCGCCAGGGCGGCCGCGGGGATCAGTTGCTGCAACACATCGAAAGCCAGGCACGCAGCCTGAAAATCGACACCCTGTTCGTGCTCACCACCCGCACCGCGCACTGGTTCCGCGAGCGTGGTTTTGTGCCGAGCAGCGTCGAACGCCTGCCGGCCAAGCGCGCCGCGCTCTACAACTTCCAGCGCAACTCCAAGGTGTTTGAAAAAGCCCTGTGACCGGAAAAGCGACAGGTTACCTCCAGCGACATCGACGGCCTCAAGCTGACTGTCGGTGAAATTCGCGAAGCCAGCGGCCGCATCTCCGGCAACTACAACGACCTGCGCATTGCCGGCGGTACCGAACGGGTTGACCGCTTCCGCTACGCCGGTGACGACTACGCGCTGACCGAGAACCTGACCACCTCCTACTACTTTGCCGAGTTGAAGGACTATTACCGCCAGCACTACCTGGGCGCGGTGCACAATCTCGCGCAGGGTGATGGCAAGCTGACAACTGACCTGCGCTACTTCGACAGCAACGCACACGGAACCAACGATGACCAGCGTGCCGGCTGTGCTGCCAGCGGCTTCAACAACAACGGCGAGGTCGACAACCGCGCGGCCAGCTCTCTGTTCACCTTCAGCCAGAGCAGTCATAGCCTGGGCCTGGGCTACCAGCACCTGAGCGGCAAGAGCAACTTCCCGATCATCAACAACGGTGACGGCGCAAGTGCGTAACTGATCACCGACTCGCAGATCGGCAAATTCCAGCGCGCCGGTGAACGTACCTGGCTGGCCCGTTACGGCTACGATTTTGGCGCAGCCGGCGTGCCTGGTCTGAAGGCGACCGCCAACTATCTGCGCGGCACCGACGTGGACAGCGAGTGGGAGCGCGACCTGCGCGTGGACTACAAGGTGCAAAGCGGCTACCTGAAGGATCTGGGTATCTCCCTGCGTCACGCCAGCCTGCGCAGCGAGGTTGCCGGTCAGCGCGACATCGATGAGGTGCGCGCGATTCTCAGCTACAGCTTCGTGCTGCGCTGAGCCGAAAAGAGGCTGGCGAGCGCCAGTCTCTTTTCCCTCAAACACGCATCCACCACCACTAAGGGTGGTTCGGCGTATCGCCGCATACTGCATGCCCTGCCACGAATTGGTATGCTTGCCTGTCAGCTCTACACCACGAGATCCTTCGTCATGCCTGATTACCGCTCGAAAACCTCCACCTTCGGCCGCAACATGGCCGGCGCACGCGCCCTGTGGCGCGCCACCGGCATGAAGGACGAAGACTTCAAAAAGCCGATCATCGCCATCGCCAACTCCTTCACCCAATTCGTGCCCGGGCACGTACACCTGAAGGACCTGGGCCAGCTGGTTGCACGGGAAATTGAAAAGGCCGGCGGTGTCGCCAAGGAATTCAACACCATCGCAGTAGACGACGGCATCGCCATGGGCCACGACGGCATGCTGTATTCGCTGCCCAGCCGCGAAATCATCGCCGACTCGGTCGAGTACATGGTCAACGCCCACTGCGCTGACGCCATTGTCTGTATCTCCAACTGCGACAAGATCACCCCCGGCATGCTGATGGCCGCTTTGCGCCTGAACATCCCGGTGGTCTTCGTTTCCGGCGGCCCGATGGAAGCCGGCAAGACCAAACTCGCCAGCCACGGCCTGGACCTGGTTGATGCGATGGTGGTTGCCGCCGATGACAGCTGCTCCGACGAGAAGGTCGCAGAGTACGAGCGCAGCGCCTGCCCGACCTGCGGCAGCTGCTCCGGCATGTTCACCGCCAACTCGATGAACTGCCTGACCGAAGCACTCGGCTTGTCACTGCCGGGCAACGGCTCGACCCTGGCTACCCACAGCGACCGCGAGCAACTGTTCCTACGCGCCGGCCGCACCGTTGTCGAGCTGTGCAAGCGCTACTACGCCGAAGGCGACGACAGCGTGCTGCCGCGCAACATCGCCAACTTCAAGGCGTTTGAAAACGCCATGACGCTGGACATTGCCATGGGTGGCTCGACCAACACCATCCTGCACCTGCTGGCCGCCGCCCAGGAAGCCGAGGTCGACTTTGACCTGCGCGACATCGACCGCCTGTCCCGCAAGGTGCCGCAGCTGTGCAAGGTTGCGCCGAACATCCAGAAGTACCACATGGAAGACGTGCACCGCGCCGGCGGCATCTTCTCCATCCTCGGTTCACTGGCGCGCGGCGGCCTGCTGCACACCGACGTCAGCACCGTACACAGCCGCAGCATGGCCGATGCCATTGCCCAGTGGGACATCACCCAGACCAGCGACGAAGCCGTCCACACCTTCTTCCGCGCAGGCCCGGCCGGTATCCCGACGCAAACCGCGTTCAGCCAGAGCACCCGCTGGGACACCCTGGATGACGACCGCGCCGAAGGTTGTATCCGCAGCGTCGAGCACGCCTACTCGCAAGAGGGCGGCCTGGCCGTGCTGTACGGCAATATCGCACTGGATGGCTGCGTGGTAAAAACCGCCGGTGTCGACGAGTCCATCCATGTCTTCGAAGGCAACGCCAAGATCTTCGAAAGCCAGGATACCGCCGTCAAAGGCATCCTCAACGATGAGGTCAAGGCTGGCGATATCGTGATCATCCGCTACGAAGGCCCGAAAGGCGGCCCCGGCATGCAGGAAATGCTCTACCCGACCAGTTACCTGAAGTCCAAGGGGCTGGGCAAGGAATGCGCCCTGCTGACGGACGGTCGCTTCTCCGGCGGCACCTCGGGTCTGTCCATCGGCCACGCCTCGCCGGAAGCGGCTGCGGGCGGCGCCATTGGTCTGGTCCAGGACGGCGACAAGGTGCTGATCGACATCCCCAACCGCAGCATCAACCTGCTGGTCTCCGATGAGGAACTGGCTGCTCGCCGCGCCGCACAGGACGCCAAGGGCTGGAAACCCGCGGCGGCGCGCCCGCGCAAGGTCAGCACCGCGCTCAAGGCCTACGCCCTGCTCGCTACCAGCGCCGACAAAGGTGGCGTGCGCGACAAGGCGATGCTGGAAGGCTAATCCCGCCTGCGCAGGGGCGCCCGCCCCTGCGCCAACTTTCCGCCCTTTCAGCGCGTAGCACACTTTTTAAGCCGGCGCATTGACACTGAAGGCATTTAGCCATACCGCTGGTCGGAGATTTCGGCCACTAACTCAACAGCAGAGGTGCTACAAAACCGTGACGGCGTTAACATACCGCCGTCAACAATTTGTGCATGGACGATAACAAGCTCCCCCAACAGAGCACACCTAATGGATCCCGCACGCACCATACTGCTGGTTGAAAGCAATCCCGCCAAGCGCGAGCAACTGCTCGGGCTTTGTCGTTCCTCTTCGCCACAGGCGCAGGTCGAGATCTGCACCAGCCCACGCGAGGCCGTCTCGCGTCTGAGCCAACAGCCCTACAGCGCCTGCTTGCTGCCCAACGACCTTGGCCTGCTGAACGAAGCACGGCGCACCGCCGAAAACACCCTGTTCCTGCTGATCAGCGACGATGGCAACGCCGAGCGCGACGCCGGCGCAATCGCCGAAGGCGCAGACGATGTCCTGGCGCGCGAGACACTGAGCAGCGAGGGCCTGCAGCGTGCCCTGATCAATGCCGAGCGCCGCCGCGACAGCGGCCGCAAGCTGCAGGAAATGGCGCGCCAGGACCCGCTCACCGGCCTCGGCAACCGTGCCCTGCTGGAAGCGGAACTGGACCGCATGATCATGCGCGGCCAGCGCAGCCCGACCGGCTTTGCCCTGCTGTATATCGACCTGGATTACTTCAAGCAGATTAACGATAGCTTTGGTCACGGCCTGGGCGACCTGCTGCTGGCCGTAATCGCCAACCGGCTGCGCCGGACCATGCGCCAGGATGACCTGATCGCGCGAATTGGCGGCGACGAATTTGTTGCGCTGCTCAACGACCTGCACGACCCGAACGACGCTGCGCTGATCGCCAGCAAGATCATTCACGCCCTGAGCGAGCCGGTCACGCTCAGCGGCCACCACCTGCTGGTCTCGGCCAGCGTGGGCATTGCCACCTACCCCAGCCACGGCGCCACCGCCGCCGAATTGCTGCAGCACGCCGACCAGGCGCTGTACCGAGCCAAGGCCAACGGTCGCAACGGCTACGCCTTCTTCAACCCGCAAAAAGACGCCGCCACCCGGCACAATCTGGACATCGAGCAGGGCCTGCGCCACGGCCTGCTGGAGGGCCAGTTCCGCCTGCACTATCAGCCGATTGTCGATACCCGCAACGGCGACACCGTGTCCTGGGAAGCGCTGCTGCGCTGGCAGCATCCACAGCTCGGCCTGCTGACACCCGACGCCTTTCTCAAGCTGGCCGAACACAGCGGTCTGATCCTGCCGATGGGCCATTGGGTGATTGGGCAGGCACTGGAGGCCGTCAGGCAATGGCTGGACGCCGGCATTCAGTGCCGCCTGTCGATCAACCTCAGCGATCGCGAGCTCAAGCAGCCGCGCTTTGCCGAGCAACTGAAGCAACTGCTGGAACGCAGCCGGGTGCCACCGCAGATGATCCAGCTGGAGCTGCGCGAAGACACCCTGCTCAAGCACGCCAACCAGGCCAGCAAGCTGTGTCAGGCGCTGCATGCACTGGGGGTGGAAATCTGGCTGGATCACTTCGGTTCGGAATACGGCGCGCTGGGCTACCTGAGCCGCCTGCCAATCACAGGGGTGAAGCTGGACAGCCGCGAGCTGACCGGCAGCAAGGGAGAGGAACACGGCGCCTACCTACAGAGCCTGATCACCCTGTCGCGCCAGATGGACAAGCAGGTGGCGGCCAACTACGTCGAAGACGCCCGCGTTGCCGACCAGCTGTCACGCTGGGGCGGCAACCTGCTACAGGGCTTCTGGATCGGCCACCCGCGCACCCTGGATGAGCTGATCAGCCAGAACGCCCTGCACTGACAGCCTGCGTGGCGACGCGGTCAGCGCCGCTCAAGCACCTGATAGACATGCGCTGGATAGCCGTCGCCGGCAGCCACCGCACGCTCGCTGACCACGGCCCAGGCTTGCTCGTCAAAGGCCGGAAACCAGGCATCGCCCTCAGGCTCCGACTCAATGCGGGTCAGATAGATGCGATCGGCACGCTCCAGAGTCTGGCGATAGAGGTTATCGCCACCAATAACCATCACCTCATCGACCCCATCGGCCTGTGCCTGCTGGCGGGCAGCGTTCAGTGCGTCATCGATGGACGCAAACACCTGCGCGCCATCAAGCGTTAAATCCGCCTGACGCGAGACCACAATGTTGGTGCGCCCGGGCAACGGGCGACCCAGCGAGTCAAAGGTTTTGCGGCCCATGACAATCGGCTTGCCCAAGGTCGCTGCCTTGAAGTAGCGCAGATCCTCCGGCAGATGCCAGGGCATGGCGTTGTCACGGCCGATCACCCGGTTGCGCGCCATGGCCGCGATCAGCGCCAGTTTGACCTCACTCATACCGCCACCGGCGCCTTGATGTGCGGGTGCGCCTGATAGCCCTGCAACTCAAAGTCTTCAAAGCGGAAGGCAAAGAGGTCACGCACCTCGGGGTTGAGCTGCATGGTCGGCAGCGGCAGCGGCTCGCGCGTCAGCTGCAGGTCGGTCTGCTCGATGTGGTTAGCGTACAGGTGGCAATCACCACCGGTCCAGATGAACTCGCCCGGTTGCAGGTCGCAGACCTGGGCCACCATCAGCGTCAGCAGCGCATAGCTGGCAATGTTGAACGGCACACCGAGGAAGATATCGGCCGAGCGCTGATAGAGCTGGCAGCTCAGCTTGCCGTCTGCCACATAGAACTGGAACAGTGCATGACAGGGCGGCAGCGCCATCTGGTCGACCAGCGCCGGGTTCCAGGCCGACACGATCAGGCGGCGTGAATCCGGGTTACTCTTGATCATGGCAATCAGCTTGCTGATCTGGTCAATCGACTCGCCATTGGGCGCCGGCCAGCTGCGCCACTGGTAGCCATACACCGGGCCCAAGTCACCCTTTTCATCCGCCCACTCATCCCAGATGGAAACGCCATTTTCCTTCAGATAACGAATGTTCGTATCGCCCTGCAGGAACCACAGCAGCTCATGGATGATCGACTTGAGGTGACACTTTTTGGTGGTGACCAGCGGGAAGCCTTCGGCCAAGTCAAACCGCATCTGGTGGCCGAACACACTGTAGGTGCCGGTACCAGTGCGATCGCTCTTGAAGGTGCCGTTCTCGCGCACGTGGCGCATCAGGTCGAGGTATTGTTTCATGCGGTGCGCCCCTCACGCCGGTAGGCCAGCCCCATTAGCAGGGCGCCAAATACAATCATGGGAATACAGAGTAGCTGACCCATGGTCAGCCAATCGAAGGCCAGGTAACCAAGCTGCTCGTCCGGCACGCGGACAAACTCCACGGTAAAGCGGAAACAGCCGTAGCAGATGGCAAACAGGCCGCTGACGGCCATGGTCGGCCGCGGCTTGCGCGAATAGAACCAGAGGATGGTGAACAGCGCCACCCCTTCCAGGGCAAACTGATACAGCTGCGAGGGGTGGCGTGCCAACTGCGCGGGGTCGGTCGGGAATACCATGGCCCAGGGCAGATCGGTCGCCTTGCCCCACAGCTCGGCATTGATGAAGTTACCGATGCGCCCGGCGCCCAGGCCAATCGGCACCAGTGGCGCGACAAAGTCGACCAGCTCGAAGAACCGCTTGTTGTGCTTGCGCGAGAACCACAGCAGCGCCAGCAGCACGCCCAGCAGGCCTCCATGGAAGGACATGCCGCCCTTCCAGATTTCCAGGATCAGCAGCGGATTGCTGATATAGGCCTGCAGATCGTAGAACAGCACATAGCCCAGCCGCCCCCCGGCGATCACCCCAAGCGCCACCCAGAACACCAGGTCGGACAGGGTCTCCTTACTCCAGGTCGGATCGAAGTCGGCCAGCCGACGCTTGGCCAGCCACCAGGCGCCACCAATGCCGATCAGGTACATCAGGCCGTACCAGTGGATCTTCAGCGGGCCGATGGCCAGCGCAACCGGATCAATCTGCGGGTAGGTCAGCATGCTCTATTCCTAGACGAGAAAATTGAGTCCAACACATAACAACAGCAACGCGAACAGCCGCTTTAGCAAATCCTGCGATAGCCGATGCGCCAGGCGCGCACCAAAGCCGGCGAACAACATGCTGGTGGCGGCAATGCCGATCAGCGCCGGCAAATACACATACCCCAGACTCCATGACGGCAGTGCGGTTGCATGCCAGCCGGTAACAATAAATGACAACGCGCCAGCCACTGCAATCGGTAGCCCGCAGGCTGACGAGGTAGCAACCGCCTGCTGCATAGGCACGCTGCGCCAGACCAGAAAGGGCACCGTCAGCGAGCCCCCGCCAATACCGAAGATGGCAGATGCCCAGCCGATCACCCCGCCAGCCACGCCAAGAACGGGCTTGCCCGGCTCCCCCAGGCTCGCCTTGGGCTGCAGCTTAAAGCCCATCTGAATAGCGACACAGATGGCGAATACGCCAATGATCTTCTGTAGCAGCGGTCCGCTGATCTGCGCGGCTGTCAGCGCGCCCAGCACCGTACCCAGCACGATGCCGACAGTCAGCCAAGCAAACAAATGCCAACGCACGGCACCTTTCTTATGGTGAGCACGGATCGCGTTGATTGAGGTAAACACGATGGTCGCCAGCGATGTACCCACCGCCATGTGGGTCAGCACATCGGAGTTCATGCCCTGCAGCGAGAAGCTGTAGACCAGCACGGGCACGATAATCATGCCGCCGCCCACGCCGAACAGCCCCGCCAGCGTGCCGGCAAAGCCGCCCAGTACCAGATAGATCAGAAACTCCACAACACCCCCAGGCTAGCCGCCGGACCTGACGCGCAAAGCGGCTAGTCTACTGAAATCACCCCGTCAGCGCACCGCAAACGTGCAGGCCGCAGACCTCAGCAGGTACACTCAAGGCACAACAAACAAGGAGCCTAGAGCCATATGTGTTTGATTGCCTTTGCCTGGCAGACGTCCAAGCACCACCGTCTGACCCTGATCGGTAACCGTGATGAATTCCACCGCCGCCCCACCCGCCCACTGGACTGGTGGGATGACCTGAACCAGCCCGAACTTCTCGCCGGCCGAGACCTGGAAGCCGGCGGCACCTGGCTTGGAGTGACCCGTGACGGGCGCTTTGCCGCCGTCACCAACATTCGCGCACCGGGCGCGGCCAAGGCGCCGCTGTCGCGGGGCCAATTGCCACTGGACTACCTGCAGGGCCGACAAGCACCCGAGGCCTTTATGCAGCAGTTGGCCGCCCAGCGCGAACAGTACAGCGGTTTCAACCTGCTGGTCGGCGATGCCAATGCACTCTGGTTTCTCAACAGCCTCGACGGGCAGCCACGCGAGCTTGGCCCCGGCGTCTACGGTCTGTCCAACGCCGACCTCGACAGCCCCTGGCCAAAAACCGGCTACCTGCGCGACGCGCTCTGCGAAGCGGCCGACGCCGACAGCGAACACCTGCTGGGCCTGCTGGCCAACAGTCGCAGCTATCCGGATGAGCAACTACCCGCCACCGGTATCAGTCAGCAGTGGGAGCGCATGCTGGCTCCGGCCTTTATCACCGGCAACCGCGAATACGGCACCCGCGCCAGCAACCTGCTGCGTATCGGACAAGACGGGGGGATTGAGCTAATTGAAAAACGCTTTGGTCCACTCGGTCAGCCCGAGGGCGAGCGCCTGTGCGAGTGGGCTTAGGAGATATTAACGCGGCTGACTAAGCACCTTGCCCAGCCCCATGCGGCGCAGGGCAAGGTGCAGGGTGCTGAGCACCAGATGCGGGTTGTCCAGCTCAATCACCTCGTCCAGCAGCGCCTTGGCGTCGGTCAGCTTGATCTGACGCAGCAGCCACTTCACCTTCGGCAGGTTGGTGGCGTTCATCGACAGCGCGTCGCAACCCATCGCCATCAGCAGCACCGCCGCTGCCGGGTCACCCGCCATCTCGCCGCACACGCTCATGGGCTTGCCCGCTTCCCGGCAGGCCGTGGCCACCTTGATCAAGGCCTGCAACACCGCCGGGTGCAGCGAGTGATAGAGGTCTGCTACACGCGGGTTGTTGCGGTCAACCGCCAGCAGGTACTGGGTCAGGTCGTTGGTGCCCACCGAGAGAAAATCCACCATCTGGATCAGCTCGCGCGCCTGATAGACCGCGGCAGGCACCTCGATCATCACCCCGACCGGCGGCATGGGAACATCAACGCCCTCGTCCAGCACTTCGCTGTAGGCTCGGTGAATAAGGTGCAGCGCCTCTTCCACCTCAAACAGGCTACTGACCATGGGCAGCATGATGCGCAGGTTGTTCAGGCCCTGACTGGCCTTGAGCATGGCGCGGGTCTGCACCAGAAAGATTTCCGGGTGATCCAGCGTTACGCGGATACCGCGCCAGCCGAGGAAGGGGTTTTCTTCATCGATGGGGAAGTAGGTCAGCGCCTTGTCACCACCGATATCCAGCGAACGCATGGTCACCGGCAGCGGATGGAAGGCTTCGAGCTGCTCCCGATAGGTAGCCTGCTGCTCCTTCTCGCTCGGGAAACGATCCTGAATCATGAAGGGCACTTCGGTGCGATACAGCCCGACGCCCTCGGCGCCACGGTCCAGCGAGCGCGCCACATCGGCCTGCAGGCCGGTGTTGACCATCAACGGCATACGGAAGCCGTCAAGGGTCACACAGGGCACATCGCGCAGCTTCTCCAGCCCCTGAACCAGCTCACGCTCCTCGCGCACCAGCTCCAGGAAATGGCGACGCAGCTCGGGTGACGGGTTGGAATAGCCCTCTCCCCGGTTACCGTCGACAATCAGCTCCATGCCGTCGAGACGGGTGTAGGGCAGGTCCAGCGCGCCCATCACCGTCGGGATACCCATCGCCCGGGCCAGAATGGCGACGTGCGAGCTACCTGAGCCCAGCACCGAGACCAGACCGACCAGCTTCTCCTTGGGCACCTGCCCCAGCATCACCGGCGACAGCTCTTCGCTGACCAAAATGGTCTGGTCGGGGAACACCAGCTCCTGGCGACCCACTTCCTGCAGATAGGCCAGAATACGACGCCCCAAATCCTTGACGTCGGCCGCCCGCTCACGCAAGTAAGGGTCGTCCATCAGCTCAAAGCGCGTCACATGAGCCAGCACTACTTCGCGCAGTGCGCCCTGGGCCCACTGGCCGGAGCGAATGATCTTGGTTACTTCGTTACCCAGCGCCGCGTCGTCAAGCATCATCAGATACACGTCGAACAGCGCCAGTTCTTCCGGCCTGAGCTGCGACGACAGCTTGCTGGACAGCTGCTGCATATCGGCACGCACGGCGTCCAGCGCCCGGCGGAACAGGGCGACCTCGGCCTCGACATCCTGCACCTGCTTGTCCGGCACGGACTTGAGGTCCGCCGGCGGCAGAATCACCACCGCGTGCCCCATGGCAATGCCGGGGGCGCCGGCCACACCGTCGAAGCGGGTGTCCTGTACCACCTCACCACCCCAGCCGAGCCCGCCAATGGCACCGGTTGCCTCGGCATGGGCAATCACACCGGCGAGCTGCGCGCTCATGGTGACCAGGAAGGCTTCCTCGCCCTCATCAAACTGGCGCCGCTCCTTCTGCTGCACAACCAGCACGCCCATCACCCGGCGGTGGTGGATGATGGGTACACCAAGGAAGGAGGCAAAGCGCTCTTCGCCGGTCTCGGCAAAGTAACGGAAACGGGGGTGTGAAGCGGCGTCTTCGAGGTTGAGCGGCTCCTCGCGAGCGCCGACATAGCCGATCAGACCCTCGCTGGTGCCCAAGGTCACGGCGCGCACCGCGTCCTTGTTCAGACCTTCGGTGGCCATCAGCACGTAGCGGCCGATCTCCGGGTTGAGCAGGTAGACCGAGCACACCTCGGTGCCCATGGCCTCGCGCACACGCTGCACAATAATGTCCAGAGCCGCTGCCAGATCTCTGGCAGAGTTGACCTCCTGGACAATACGGCGGAGCGTGTTGAGCATCATCAACTACCCGGTAAACTGGAAAGCAGACGGGGCGCCAATTCTTTCATGGCGCGGCGGTAAACATCACGTTTGAACGGGACAACCTGTCCCAGAGGATACCAGTAGCTGACCCAACGCCAACCGTCGAATTCCGGTTTTGCGCTGCGCGTCATGCACACGCGCTGATCTTCACTTTTCAGCCGCAACAGAAACCACTTCTGCTTTTGCCCAACGCAGACCGGCTGCGAATGGCTGCGGATAAGGCGCTGCGGCAATCGGTAGCGCAGCCAGCCTCGGGTGCAAGCCAGAATTTCGACATCGGCAGGCAGCAGACCAACCTCTTCATGCAGCTCGCGGTAAAGCGCCTGCTCTGGACTCTCGTTGCGCTGAATCCCGCCCTGCGGGAACTGCCAGGAGTCCTGACCGATGCGCCTGGCCCAAAGCACCTGCCCCAACTCATTGGTCAGGATAATGCCTACATTGGGTCTGAAACCATCGGGGTCAATCACAGCCGCTATCCTTCTACAGTAACCTCCGCATTGTTCCACAAAGGACGCCGGGGCGGCAATTCTGGAAGCGCCTCCTCGGCGTGGGCAAATGCGCGCAGACTGCTTTATTCTATGCAGCCTGTTACACAGCCCGGGAGAGCTGCCTTGCCACTTGCCATCTTTGACCTCGACAACACCCTGCTTGGCGGGGACAGCGACCACGCCTGGGGCGAATTCATCGTCGCCCACCGGATTGTCGACCCTGAGCAGTATCAAGCGCGCAATGATCAGTTTTTCAACGACTACCTGGCCGGCAAGCTGGATATTCAGGTCTACCTGAACTTCTGTCTGGCACTACTGGGCGAGCACCCGCAAGGCCAGCTGGATGCCTGGCACGCGCAATTCATGCAGGAGAAGATCCTGCCCATCGTCCTGCCCAAGGCACAGGCGCTGATCGAACGCCACCGCCAAGCCGGTGACACCCTGATAATCATCACCGCCACCAACCGCTTTATCACCGGCCCGATTGCCCGCCACCTGGGCATCGACCTGCTGCTGGCCACCGAGTGCGAGCGCGCCAACGGTCAGTACACCGGCCGCACCACCGACATCCCCTGCTTCCGCGACGGCAAGGTCAACCGACTGGAGCGCTGGCTACTGGAAAACAACCGCACGCTGGAAGGCAGCTACTTCTACAGCGACTCGCACAACGACCTGCCGCTGCTGGGCATGGTCGACCACCCCGTCGCCGTCGACCCCGACGACACCCTGCGCGCCCATGCACAGGCGCAGGGTTGGCCGGTTATCAGCCTGCGCTGAAGCGCAGCCGTTCTAAGCTGCAAGCTGCAAGCTGCAAGCTGCAAGCTGCAAGCTGCAAGCTGCAAGCTGCAAGCTGCAAGCTGCAAGCTGCAAGCTGCAAGCTGCAAGCGTAATCAGGGTGAGTTCGGCAGCAAAACCGTCAAGTGTTTTCTAAAACCCGTGCAACCACTCACCACTTCAAGAAAATCCGCGCGATTGGCAGCCACGCGGGTTTTGCTTGCAACTTGCGGCTTGCAGCTCGCCGGCACGAAGCCGGCGTCAGGCCGGCGTTACCCTACAAAACAACGCCTTGATATACCCGGTCTCCGGAATCGCCGGGTGCAGCGGGTGGTCGGCGCCTTGGAAGCCGCGCTCGGTGATGATCAGGTTGCGATCCAGGTGGCGGCTGGCGCCGAGCAGGGCGTCGCGCAGGCGGTCTTCCTCCAGGTGCATGGAGCAGGAGGCAGAGACCAGAATGCCGTCCTTGTTGAGCAGGCGCATGGCCTGCTCATTGAGCCGGCGGTAGGCGGCTTCGCCGTTGCGGATATCCTTGCGCTTTTTGATAAACGCCGGCGGATCGGCGATCACCAGGTCAAAGCGCTCGTTGGCGCCTTTGAGTTCGCGCAGCGCCGCCATCACGTCGCCTTCGACCACGGCCATCTTCTCGGCCACACCGTTGAGCTCGGCATTGGCCTCGACGCAATCCAGTGCCGGTGCCGAGCTGTCGACACACATCACCTCGCTGGCCCCAAAGGCGGCGGCCTGCACGCCCCAGCCGCCAATGTAACTGTACAGGTCGAGCACCCGCTTGCCGGCCACATAGGGCGCCAGGCGCGCGCGGTTGGCGCGGTGATCGTAGAACCAGCCAGTCTTCTGGCCCTCGCGTACCGGCGCCTCAAAGCGCACGCCGTTTTCCTCCAGCGCCACCGTCTCCGGCATCACGCCGTAGGCATCCTCGACGTAGGAGTCCAGCCCTTCAAGCTTGCGCGCGCCGCTGTCGTTCTTGAACAGCACCGCCTGCGGCTTGAACACCTGCACCAGCGCTTCAACGATGGCATCGCGTACACGCTCCATGCCGGGGTTGGCGATCTGTACCACGAAGTAGTCGCCAAAGCGGTCCACTACCAGGCCCGGCAACAGGTCGGACTCGCCGTACACCAGGCGATAGAAGGGCTTGTCGAACAGGCGCTCGCGCAGGCTCAGCGCCACCTTGAAGCGGTGCACCAGCAGCGACTTGTCGAGCAGGTGGCCGGTATCGCGACCAAACAGGCGCGCACAGATCAGGTTGTTGGGGCTGATGCACACCAGGCCCAGAGGCTTACCGCTGCTGGTTTCGAGCTGCGCCTGCTGGCCAGCCTCAAAGGCGGTCAGCGGCGTCTGCGCGGTATCCACTTCATTACTGAAGACCCACAGGTGCCCTGCGCGGATGCGCCGTTCGGCATTGGCTTTGAGACGCAGACTGGGCAGTGACATGAGAAACTCCTGGGGAACAAGCGGGATGTAGAAATACAGCGGTCGATTATACAGACTGCCGGCCCTTCGCGCCGCGCCCGCGAAGGGCCTTTGCGCCAGAGCCTCGCAGGGGTTTCCCAAGCGCCCCCCAGTGGCGCTAAACTCGGTGATTCAGTCACCAGCGGATCGTCTCCATGAATGCCGAGCTTACCGACCAGCAGATCAGCAGCGCACTGCAGGGCATCAGCGTGCCGCCGCAGCCGCAGATCATGGTCGACCTGCAGATGGAGCAACTGATGCCGGACCCGGACCTGAAGGTCATCGCCCGGCTGATCAGCCAGGACCCGGGCCTGTCCGGCAGCCTGCTCAAGGTGGTCAACTCGGCCTTTTTTGGTCTGACCAACCGCATCAGCTCAATTCAGCAGGCGGTCAACCTGCTGGGCGTGTCGCGGGTGGTCAATATCGTCAACGCCCAGTCCATTCGTGGCGAGCTGACCGATGAAAACATCGTCAACCTGAACCGCTTCTGGGACAGCGCCCAGGATATCGCCGTGACGTGCATGACACTGGCCAAGCGCATTGGTTGTGTGGAGCCGGACGAAGCCTACGCGCTGGGGCTGTTCCACAACTGCGGCATCCCGCTGATGCTTAGCCGCTTCCCCTACTACATCGAAGTCATGGAAGAGTCCTACGCACAGAACGACGTGCGCATCGTCGATGTGGAAAACCAGCGCATGAACACCAACCACGCGGTGATCGGCTATTACACCGCCAAATCATGGCGCCTGCCGCCCCACCTGTGCGAGGCTATCGCCAGCCACCACAACGCCGAGCAGACCTTTCTCTCGCCGCTGGGCAAGGATGTGGAACAAAAGAACCTGCTGGCGATTCTGAAGATGGCAGAGCATATCTGCCAATCCTACCGGGTCCTCGGCAACCATCGGGTTGATCACGAATGGAACGCCGTGGGCGCAGCCATTCTCGAATACGTTGGCCTATCGGATTACGACTTTGAGAACCTGGAGGCCACCTGTCAGGAAATGACGGCCACCGGCGAAGGTCGTTACTACTAATAACGGCCAACCACCGGCCCATAGGAGACACCCATGACCACCCCGCTCGTAATTACCGTGATTTCAGCCGACAAGCCC
The DNA here is from genome assembly GCF_900114765.1 of Halopseudomonas pachastrellae. Taxonomy (GTDB): domain Bacteria; phylum Pseudomonadota; class Gammaproteobacteria; order Pseudomonadales; family Pseudomonadaceae; genus Halopseudomonas; species Halopseudomonas pachastrellae. The sequence goes on along the minus strand of NZ_FOUD01000005.1, from coordinate 5,268 downwards.
GGTCTGGTAGAGAGCCTTGCCCAGACCATCAGCCGTCATGGCGGCAACTGGCTGGAAAGCCGCATGGCGCGCATGGCTGGGCAGTTCGCCGGCATTCTGCGGGTTGATGTTGGCAACGACCAGCTCGAAGCCCTGCGCATAGACCTGGAGGGCTTGACCAGCCTGGGCATCAACGTGCAGGTCGCCATCAGTGGCCAGGCTGAAGAGCCGGTGCAAAGCGCGCTGATTCTGAACCTGGTGGGCAACGACCGTGCCGGCATCGTGCACGAAGTATCCCGAGTACTGGCCAGCCACGGTGTCAATGTCGAGTCACTGGAAACCGAGTGCGTGCCCGCGCCGATGAGTGCCGACATGCTGTTCAAGGCCGAAGCTCACCTGGGCGTCTACCCGCAGACCGACCTGGATGCCCTGCGCGATGCACTGGAGAATCTGACCGACGACCTCATGGTCGAGCTGCGCAGCGCAGACTGATAAGGCACTGCGCAGCAACTGCTAGACAGCGCACTCAGGTAGCCAGAAAAGCACCTGAACGCGCCAGCCCATCACAGCAAAAACGTCAACCCTACCTGGAACAGGCGCTCTACCGCCTGCATGTCGCGCTTATCCGGCACCAGCACAATGACATGATCACCCTCCTCGATCTGGGTGCTGTCATGGGCAATGATCACATCCTCGCCGCGCACCACAGCGCCCACCATCGCGCCGGGCGGCAGCGGCAACTCGTCAATGCGCTTACCAACGACCTGTGAACTTTGCGGATCACCGTGGGCAACCGCTTCCATCGCCTCGGCGGTACCTCGGCGCAGGGAGTGCACGGCCACCACATCGCCGCGCCGCACGTGGGTCAGCAACGCGCCAATGGTTGCCTGCTGCGGCGAGATGGCGATATCGATACTGCCGCCCTGCACCAGCTCGGCGTAGGCCGGGTTGCTGATCAGGGTAATCACGGTACGGGCTCCCATGCGCTTGGCCAGCATGGAGGACATGATGTTGGCTTCGTCGTCGTTGGTCAGCGCCAGGAAGACGTCGGCCGACTCGATGCTTTCTTCCAGCAACAGCTCGCGGTCCGAGGCGCTGCCATAGAGCACGGTTGTCTTGCGCAGGCGCTCAGACAGGTATTGGCAACGGCCCATGTCCTGCTCGATCACCTTGACCCTATAATCGTCCTCCAACACCCGAGCCAGCCGCGCGCCGATATTGCCGCCGCCGGCAATCACGATCCGTTTGTAGGGTTTTTCGCGGCGACGCAGCTCGTTGAGCACCAGGCGGATATCCGGCCTGGCCGCGACAAAGAACACCTCATCGCCATCCTGAATCACGGTATCGCCGTCCGGCACCACCGAGTGATTCTGGCGAAAGATGGCCGCAACGCGAATCTCCACCGCCGGCAAGTGCTCACGCAACGCAGAAATGCGCTGGCCGACCAGCGCCCCGCCAGTGGTGGCGCGTACCGCGACCAGCTGCGCCAAGCCATCAGCAAAGTTGATGACCTGCAAGGCGCCCGGATAGCGAATCAGCTTTTTCAGATGCTGGGTGACCAGCGCCTCGGGGTTGATCAGGACATCCACCGGCACCGCCGCCTTGGCAAACAGCGCCTGATTCTGCTCCATGTAGCCCGGCTCGCGCACACGCGCCACCTTGTTCGGTACGTGAAACAGGGACTGCCCGACCTGGCAGGCAATCATGTTCACCTCGTCGCTGTTGGTCACCGCCACCAGCATATCGGCATCGTCGGCCCCCGCCTTGGACAGGGTCACCGGATGGGCGCCGTGGGCACAGAGGATGTTCACGTCGTGCAGCTCCTGCACCATCTGCAGGCGGTCCGCATTGGTATCCACCACGGTTATGTGGTTTTTCTCGCTGACCAGGTGCTCGACCAGACTGCGGCCCACCTGGCCGGCGCCAAGAATGATAATGCGCATCAGACTGTCTCCCCCGATCCCATGTATTCACCCACGCCAGAACATGGGGGTAAAGAGTACCATCAGCGTCAGCAACTCCAAGCGCCCCATCAACATGGCGAAGGACAGCAGCCACTTGGCCGCCACCGGCAGGCTGGCAAAGTTGCCCGCCGGCCCGACAATCTCGCCCAGCCCCGGCCCGACGTTGGTCAGCGCCGTAGCAGCCGCGGTAAGGCTGGTCATCAGCTCCAGCCCCATCAGCGCCAGCAGCAGAGTGATGACTGCCAGCGTGACAAAGAACAGAAAGGAAAAGGCCACCGCCGAGAGAACGATGTCATCTTGCACCGGCCGGCCATTGTACTGGGTCACAAATACGCCGCTGGGGTGAATCAGCTTGCGAATCTGGCTGCGCAGAAACAGGTAACTGAGCTGAAAGCGAAACACCTTCATGCCGCCACTGGTGGAGCCCGAGCAACCACCAATAAACATGACGACAAAGAACAGCGCGATACTGAAGGTCCCCCACTGGGTGTAGTCGGCCGAGGCAAAACCGGTAGTCGTGATCACCGATACCAGGTTGAAGCTCGCCTGGGTAAAGGCCTCGAAGGGGGCAAACACCTGCAGGTCAATCAGATCAGCCGTCAGCAGTAGCGACACCACCACGATAATCGCAAAGAACCCAAGCACCTGCTGGTTTCTGAACAGATCCATTGATGGCCTGCGGAAGAAGCCGATCAGCAGGGTAAAGGGCAAGGCGCTCAGAATCATGAACAGGATCGACACCCAGAGCACCCCCAGCGAGAACCGCCCCATGGATCGGTCATCGGTGGCAAAGCCGCCCGTGGACACCGTAGCCATGGCGTGATTGACCGCATCGAACAGCGTCATGCCCGCCAGCCAATAGGACAGTACGCAGCAGACCGAGAGGGTCAGGTAGGTCAGCACCAGCAGGCGCGCCAGTGATTGCACACGCGGGATCGACTTTTCCGACCAGTCGGAGGACTCGGTGTGGAACAGCCGCATGCCACCAACCCGCAAAAACGGCAGGATGGACACCGCCATACCGATCACCCCCAACCCGCCCAACCACTGCAGCAACGAGCGCCACAGCAGCAGGCTCGGCGCCACGTGCTCAATGCCACTGAGAATGGTCGAGCCGGTGGTGGTGATACCGGACACCGCCTCAAAGACAGCATCCTCAGCGCTCAGCTGAAAATGACTGAAGAACAGCGGCAACGCGCCGAACAGCGACATCAGCACCCAGCTCAGGCTGGTCAGCAGGTAAAGCTGGCGAGCAACCAGATGAAAGCCGCGATCATGACATCCCAGCACCAGCACTAGACCGCAACCCAGGGTGATACCGAAGGAGATCAGGAAAACTTCCATCTCCGGGTCCTGCCGCAACCAGGCAAAGCAGGCCACCGCGAGCATCAGCCCCGCCATCAGAAGAGTCAGAATGCCACAGACAAAGAGTACCGGTCGCAGAAAGCGCACCATACAACAATCCCCAACGGCGCAAGAGTGCCGCACATGATAGCCAAAGCACGGCGTAAGCGCGCGCTTTCCCTGCTGTGCGAGTAGGTAACGACAGGCTACCATGACCCGGCGGGCCTCCCCGCACGACCGGGAGACACTAGTGGACCATATCAACCTTCGCCATCTGCATTATTTCTGGATGATCGCGCGCAACGGCTCCATCGTGCGCGCCGCAGATGTTCTAAAGCTGTCGCCACAAACGCTGAGCGGTCAGTTGGCGACGCTGGAGGCAAACCTGGGCAACGCGCTGTTTCTGCGCCGCAACCGCTCGCTGCAACTGACCAACTTCGGGCAAACCGTCTTCAGCTACGCAGAAGAAATTTTCCAGAGCGTCCAGGCGCTGGACGATCTGTTGCAGCAGCCGCCAGAAACCAGGCCACTCAACCTCTCCGTTGGTATCGCAGCCTCTATTCACAAACTCATTGCCTATCACCTGACGGCGCCCGCACTGGCTTTGCCGCGCCCGGTCCACTTGCGCTGTCAGACGGGCGAAACCAGTGAGTTGCTGAAACGGCTGGGGCGCCGCGAGCTGGACATCCTCTTGACCGACCGTCAGCCCGACTTCAAGGATGCCGGCCAATTCCGGGCAACCCAGCTCGCCAGCTCGTCCATCTCGCTGTTTGCAGCCCCCGCCCTGAGCAGCAGGCTGATGCCGGGCTTTCCCGCCAGTCTGGACCGTGAGCCCTTTCTCACCACCTCACTCAACGCACCCTACATCAACGAGTTGATGAACTGGTTCGCCGCCCAGCGCATTCGTATCAACGTGGTTGCAGAAGTCGATGACAGCGCACTGATCAAGGTGTTTGGTCGCGAAGGGGTCGGCTACTTTGCTGCACCAACCGTGATTCGCGAGGAGGTATGCAGGCAGTACGAGGTAACCTGCATAGGCGCGATCGAACAAGTACGTGAAACCCTGTATGCGGTCACTCGCGCCCGCGCCAGCAGCAATCCGGGTGTGGCCGCGCTACTGCACACACGGCCGGACCTGGATGACAGCATCGAAAAAACCGAGCAATAAATAAGAAATAACTCTATTTATTGCGACCTCTCACCGCGCGATCCTAGCCACGTCATTCCCGGCTCGGAGAACAGGCATGAAAACTATTCACCAGTACACCCTGAACAGCGACCAGAAGATCACTACCCTCGCGCTGCGCGAGGGCTATCGGGTCGTGCGCTGCGAGTACCTGTTGGCGCAAAAGCAAGTCTACCTCTGGGTAGAAGAGCCGCTCAGCATCGACCTGCCGGTTATCAAACGCCAGTTCATGGTGGTCGGTTCCGGCGCACCGGTGCCGGTAAGCTTTCGCCACATCGACACTGCTCTGGACCCTTTTGGCCCCCAAGCCTTTCACGTTTACGAAGTGGTTCAGCCACAGCAAAGCCAGACTCAAACCCAGACTCGACGTGCAACGGAGTTACGTCAGGCCCTACCGGCCTGACATTCGAAGGCACGACACAGAGCCCCGGTACCGGGGCTCTCAGACTGCTGACAAAGCCCCTAGCCGAAAGGCGGGGGCTTTTGTTTAATGGGTTGTCGTTTATCGCAGGCCAACCCGATGCTCAACCCCCCTTCACCCAAACAACACGCGCTGGAGATGGTCACCCTCGAAGAACTGGTGCCAGCTGACCATCTGCTGCGCAAGATCGCCCAGCACATTGATTTCGAGTTCATTCGTCCTGCCACCCAGCACCTGTATTGTGCTGACAACGGTCGCCCGGCGATTGACCCGGTCACTCTGTTCAAGATGCTGTTTATTGGCTACCTGTTCGGCGTGCGCAGCGAACGACAGTTAATGCGCGAGATTCAGGTTAACGTTGCCTATCGCTGGTT
>NZ_FOUD01000033.1 GCF_900114765.1 Halopseudomonas pachastrellae | reverse complement strand
CGCGCATTAACTGTCGTTCGCTGCGCACGCCGAACAGGTAGCCAATAAACAGCATCTTGAACAGAGTGACCGGGTCAATCGCCGGGCGACCGTTGTCAGCACAATACAGGTGCTGGGTGGCAGGACGAATGAACTCGAAATCAATGTGCTGGGCGATCTTGCGCAGCAGATGGTCAGCTGGCACCAGTTCTTCGAGGGTGACCATCTCCAGCGCGTGTTGTTTGGGTGAAGGGGGTTTGAGCATCGGGTTGGCCTGCGATAAACGACAACCCATTAAACAAAAGCCCCCGCCTTTCGGCTAGGGGCTTTGTCAGCAGTCTGAGCCCCGCTCGGCGGGGCTCTTTCTTAATACGGCGAAGCGCTTACTCCACTTCAACCGCCAGGCTTTCGGCAATCTTCTTCTGCCAGATCTGCGGGCCTGTGATGTGCGCAGACTCACCGGTGGTGTCCACCGCCACGGTGACCGGCATATCCTTGACCTCGAACTCGTAGATCGCTTCCATGCCCAGTTCCGGGAAGGCCAGTACGTCGGCTTTCTTGATTGCCTGAGCAACCAGGTACGCCGCACCGCCTACGGCCATCAGATACACCGCTTTGTGATCCTTGATTGCCTCGATGGCGATCGGGCCACGCTCGGACTTGCCGATCATGCCCAGCAGGCCGGTCTGGTCAAGGATCTGACGGGTGAACTTGTCCATACGGGTTGCCGTAGTCGGGCCAGCCGGTCCAACGACCTCGTCACGGACCGGATCAACCGGGCCCACGTAATAGATGAAGCGGCCTTTCAGATCAACCGGCAGTTGCTCACCCTTGTTGAGCATGTCGACCATGCGCTTGTGCGCAGCATCACGGCCGGTCAGCATCTTGCCGGACAGCAGTACGGTTTCACCGCTCTTCCAGCTCAGCACGTCTTCCGGCGTCACGGTGTCCAGGTTGACGCGGCGAACGCTGGAGCCCACTTCCCAGGTGATTTCCGGGTAGGCATCCATCGGCGGCGCTTCCAGCACTGCCGGGCCGCTGCCGTCGAGCACGAAGTGCGCGTGACGGGTAGCAGCGCAGTTGGGGATCATGCAGACCGGCAGGCTGGCTGCGTGGGTCGGGTAATCCTTGATCTTGACGTCGAGCACGGTAGTCAGACCACCCAGACCCTGAGCGCCAATGCCCAGTGCGTTGACCTTGTCCATGATCTCCAGACGCAGCTCTTCGACCCGGTTCTGCGGGCCACGGGCACGCAGTTCGTGGATGTCGATGGAGTCCATCAGCGATTCTTTGGCCAGCACCGCGGCCTTCTCGGCGGTTCCGCCGATGCCGATACCGAGCATGCCCGGCGGGCACCAACCAGCGCCCATGGTCGGGACAGTCTTGATCACCCAGTCGACGATGGAGTCGGACGGGTTGAGCATGACCATCTTGGACTTGTTCTCGGATCCGCCGCCCTTGGCCGCAACGTCGATCTCGACCTTGTCGCCCGGGACGATCTGGTAGTGGATCACAGCCGGCGTGTTGTCCTTGGTGTTGGCACGCTTGCCAGCCGGATCGGCCAGAATGGAGGCGCGCAGCACGTTCTCCGGCAGGTTGTAGGCACGGCGAACGCCTTCGTTGATCATGTCGTCCAGGCTCATGGTGGCGCCATCCCAGCGCACGTCCATGCCCACGCGGGCAAACACGGTAACGATACCGGTGTCCTGACAGATCGGACGGTGGCCGGTGGCGCACATGCGCGAGTTGATCAGGATCTGCGCCATGGCATCACGGGCAGCCTGCGACTCTTCGCGCTGATAGGCCTCGTGCACAGCCTGAATGAAGTCCACCGGGTGGTAGTAGGAAATGTACTGCAACGCGTCGGCGACGCTCTGGATCAGATCGTCTTGCTTGATAACGGCCATCTCGGACAGCTCCTCTGCATTGTGGCTGCTGGCGGCACGGGGAGCGCCAAACCAGACTCACGGGGTGGGGCCGCCGACTCTGCAGGTCAACTGGCCCAAAAAAGCGCGCACAAGTATACCTGAGCGGGGTGCGCTGGACAGCGCCATCTGGCGATTTAGCCAAGATACGGCCGGATTCGGGTGTGGGCCTTGATCACATTTGCTGCACTCAACATGAAAAGCGGTTGCAAAAAGGCGCATAATCGATAAATTGACGTCATAATGCCATCATTCGGAGACACATGGAGTGAGTGAGGCGATCGATTCCAAGACAGCCAAGTTTCAGGCATTAAGGCTGCAACGCTTCTACCTGGCCCAGGTAAATTATCTGATTACCTATCTGGTGATCAGCGTCGCCTGGGCTGTTGGCCACTATCAGGGCTCAGCCTGGTTGATGCTCAGCCATATCCTGCTTGGCGTCGGCACCCAGTTGGTGTTCCTGCTGCTGATTCGCAGCAACTGGAACCTCAGGCTGAAAGACCCCAGCATGACCAACGCCCAGATTGTCGTGGCCATGCTGCTGATAACCTACCTGCTGGCGTTTGCCGGGCCGCTGCGCGGCACCCTCATCATGATCTACGCCAACATCCTGGTGTTTGGCATATTCCAGCTCTCGCGGCGTGCCTTTCATATTCACTCCGGCCTGGCGTTGGTGCTGTTCGGCCTGCTGATCACCCTTGAGCACTACCTCAAACCTGGCGCACGCAGCTTCACTCTGAGCCTGGTCGAGTGGTTTGTGTTGGCCTGCTTCCTGTTCTGCCTGAGCCTGACGGGCAGCTACATACGCGAGCTGCGCGAACGCCTACAGCAGCGTCACAACACCCTGCAAGCCCATCAGGAAACCCTGCGCGGCATGATGGGACAGCTACAGAACCTGGCCACCACCGATGCGCTGACCGGGCTAGCCAACCGCCGTCACTTTCTCAACGAGGCCCAGCGTCGTATGACCCTGATGCGGCCCAGCCAGCAGTTGGGAATCGCGCTGATAGACCTGGATCACTTCAAGCGTATCAACGATCTGTACGGCCATGCCGCCGGCGACGAGGTGCTGCAGGGCTTCGCCAACCTGGCTCGCAACAGTCTGCGCGACGGCGACCTGGTTGCCCGCTTTGGCGGCGAAGAGTTTGTCATCCTGCTCGGCAACAGCAATCCCGAAGCCCTGTTCAACTGCATTGAGCGTTTGCGCATCGCCTTTGCCGCCCTCGACTTTGACTCCTTGCCCGAGGGGGTTCACTGTACCCTCTCGGCCGGCCTCGCCAGCATCTGTCCAGAGGATGACCTGGAGGTCTGCTTGAACGATGCCGATCAGGCGCTATACCAGGCCAAGGACGCCGGCCGCAATCGCTGCGAACTTCACCAACCCAGCTATGTTTGAGATACACATCGCCGACCGCTGCCTTGATGCTCCGGCCGGCAGCAATCTACTGGACCAGTTGCTTCAGGCAGGGCTACCGATCAGCTACTCCTGCCGCAGCGGGCATTGTCAGAGCTGCCTGATCAAGGCCGAGCCCGGCACTTTGCCAGACGCGGCCCGGGCTCCGCTGCCTGCGCCGATGCAGGCCGAAGGCTGGCTGCTGGCCTGCCAATGCCCAGTCGAGCAAGATCTGCACCTGCGCCTGTACGACCCGGCCAGCGACGGCCTGCCTGCGCAGATTGAGGAGCTGACCCAACTCGCAGCCGGCGTCCTGCGGCTGCGGCTGCGCCCTGCCAGGCCACTGCGCTTTCACCCCGGTCAGCACCTGGTCATCTGGCTACCCTGCGGTACGGCAAGGACCTTCTCCATCGCCAGCCAAACCGACAGCCCGACACTCGAGTTTCACCTGCAGCAGCACGCGGGCGGCCAGTTCGGTCAGCGCCTGCTGCAAATGGGTGTTGGCGGGCAATGCCACCTGGGCAACGCCAGCGGGCACCTGCATTACCAACCGGACTGGCAGGACCGCCCGCTCCTGCTGCTGGCCCGCGGCACCGGCCTGGCTCCACTACAGGCCATTGCCCGGGATGCCCTGCAGCAAGGACATACCGCTGGCATCACCCTGTGGCACTGGCAGCGCGGTGATGAGCCCTGCTACCTGAAAGACGAGCTCGAAGCGCTGGCCCAGAGCCACCCCAGCATGCAACTGCAGCTGCGCCAGCAGCAACACTTTGAGAGCGATGTGCGCAGCTTGCGCGCCCCCTCCCGCCGCGCCCTGGCCCTGCTCTGTGGCTCCAGCGCATTCGTTGAGCAACTGGGCAAACCGCTGTTCATGGCCGGACTGGGGCGGGCACAGGTTTTGGATGAGGTGTTCACCAGGCGCTGAATCCGGGCCTGTTATGCTGCCCCATTCAACAGGCCATGCTTTGCTGCGGCACCCCGCCAGACGTGCGAGCATGCTGAGCGAATAACAACAGACACTGGAGTGACCGTGAGCGATCATCTGCTGATTGAACGTAGCCAGGGCGTACTGACCCTGACCCTCAACCGCGCCGACAAGAAGAACGCACTGACCCGCGAGATGTATGGCGACATGGGCGATGCCATCGCTGCTGCCGAGAGCGACCAGAGCATCCGCGCCATCATCATCCAGGGTAGCGCGGACTGCTTTACCAGCGGCAACGATGTCAGCGACTTCATCAAGAATGAGCGCACCGGTACTGACAGCCCGGTCTACCGTTTTCTCAAGGCCGTGTGCCATGCCAGCAAACCGCTGATCGCCGCGGTCAACGGCCCCGCCGTTGGCATTGGCACCACCATGCTGCTGCATTGCGACCTGATTTATGTGGCGCAGAATGCGCGCCTGAAAATGCCCTTCGTCAATCTGGGCCTGTGCCCGGAGGCTGGCTCCAGCTTCCTGCTGCCGCGCCTGCTGGGCCACCCACGCGCCGCCGAACTGCTGTTGCTGGGCGAAGAAATCAGCGGCACACGGGCCTGCGAAATCGGCCTGGCCAATCAGGCGTTGCCTGCAGGCCAAGCGGTACTGGATGCCGCGCGCGCTGCAGCCCTGCGCATTGCCGAGCTGCCGCCCAGCTCAGTCCAGTTGACCAAGCGACTGATCCGCAGCGGCGTCAGCCGCACTGCTGACGAAGTCATGGAGACCGAGGGCGATCACTTCGCGAAGCTGCTGAGCGGAGCGGAGGCCAAAGAGGCACTTACCGCCTTCATGGAAAAGCGTAAACCGGTCTTCAACTGAGCCAGCCTCACCTGCTCTGAGCTCTCGCCCGCACCCAGCGTTTCGGTGCAGGCGAGGCGGTCCGGCTGACACCCTTGATCAGCGCGGAATACCGAAAATCCACATCACCCAGCGGTTGATCTGCCCCCAGAAGCGAATCTTGAAGCGGTGCGAGCGGGGCAGCTCCTTCCATTCAGCCAACGTCCACAAATGGCTTTGCTCAAAGTCGTTCTCGAAGCTATCGGCCACCGCCGCCGCCAGCTCGGAGTCCACGGCCTGCTGATTGGCCTCAAGGTTCCAGTGCAACGTCCAGTGATCAAAGTTGCAAGAGCCCAGTGACACCCAGTCGTCTACCAGGGCCGTTTTCAGGTGGGTAAAGCGTGGCTGATACTCGTAGATTTTTACGCCGGCCTTGAGCAGACGCGTGTAATAGCGCTGACCGGCGTAACGCACCGGTGGGTGGTCAATAGTCATGCCGCATAGCAGCAGCCGCACATCAACGCCGCGCCGCGCCGCGCGAGACAAGGCCCAGCGAATCCGCCGCGACGGCAAGAAGTAAGGGGTAGCCAACCAGACCCGCCGTTCTGAACGCTTGACCGCCGCCAGCAGTGAGGCCACCACCTCTTTCTGCTCCCTGGCGCCGATGTAGGCAACCCGACCCTGGCCATCTTTACCTTCCGGTAACGGCGGCACCTGGCCACGACGCACTGCAGCCAAGCCTGGCCTGGCTCGCTCCTCAACGCGCTCCCATTCGTATTCGAATAACGTTATCCAGTCCTCTACCACCGGGCCTTCGACCTCCAGCATCTGCTCATGCCAGCGGGCCGTACCGGTCTGCGGATCGGGCTGGCAGAACTCATCGGTGATACCCGTGCCGCCCACCAGCACAAGCCTGCGATCAATCACAAACAGCTTGCGATGATCGCGGTGAAACAGGCGCGAGCCGCTAAGTAGCCGGGGCGGGTTGTAGAAGCGCAAAACCACCCCGCCCTGCTCAAGCTCCTTACGCTCGCTCGCCCGGAGGCCGTCAGTGCCGACACCGTCGAGCAAACAACGCACCTGCACGCCGCGCTCACGAGCGGCCAGCAATGCGTCGATCCACTGTCGGGTACTGCGCCCGGACTCCACCAGGTACAGCTCGATATCAATGCTTTTTTGCGCCTGTTCGAAACACGACAACATGTGCGGGAAGAACGACTCGCCATCCACGCGCAACGTGAAGCGATTGCCCCCACGCCAGGGGTAAACCGGTGCCTGCATAATCTGTCCTTAGGCTCCACCACCCCTTGCATCACCAGAGGCGGCCGCCGTTACACCGGAATGCGGTAATCCTCCTGCGTCAGCAGGTCCAGCCCGCACTCCAGCTCGCTGATCCAATCCAGGAAGGCATTGATGGTCTCGGCGTCGGCAAAGGGGCTGCCGTGCTGGGGCACAATCATTTTCGGCTGCAGCCGGCGGACCATGTTCGCCCACAGGCGACAGGCCTTGTTGCCGGCCATATAGCGCCGATGAAAACCTTCCATACTGCTCTTGTGAGCAGCAAAGTCGGTCACCGGTTCCGCATCATCAACCATGGATGCGCCCATATCGCCAGAAAACAGGATGCCGCTGATCGGATCATAGAAGTGCAGATTGCCCACCGAGTGGAGAAAATGCGCGGGCAGGACCTTGATCCGGGTCTGCCCCAGCGGAATGTCCATGCCCCGGTCCGGCACCGCAATCATGCGGTCAGTGGTGCTCAGCCCGGTGTGCTTGGTCAGAAAGCCAGCGCTCAGGTGCGGCAGAAAACGCGCCCACAACTTGGAGCACACCACCCGACACCCGGTGTGCAGGAACCACTTGTCAAGCGAGGCAATGATGTCCGGGTCCTGGTGCGAGGCAAACACATAGGTCAGCTCGCGCAGGGGAATGTGCCGACTGACGGCCATCGACAGGGGGGTATAGGTCAGGTCACCGCCCGGATCGAGCAGCGCGTGCTGATCGTGGTCGATGATCAAAAACTGGTTTGACTGCACACCGTCGCCGCTGACCAACTGGTCAAAGCAGAGCACCTTGTGCACGCCGTTATCAAACAAAACTCTGGGTGAATTCGCCATTACTGCCACCTCGACGCAGGAAATACTGGCTTTATAGACGATTACGCGCCGAGGGCCACTGACATGCATCAACGAAGGCGACGTCACAGGATCGTCACGCCAGATTCACGTACCTGACACCGCAACGCCATAGGCTCAGCCTGAACAACAGCAGCTGATGCCCAGATGGAGGTGTCCATGACCCAAGCAGCTTTCGCCCTCGAAGAATCCGGCAACCGTCACCTGACCGTAGAACTGGCGAGCGACGCCGCCACGCTTCAAGCGGCACAGGCCTTGCGCTATCAGGTATTTGGACAGGAGTGCGGCGCCCAGCTGCACAGCACCGAGCCCGGGCTGGATCAGGATCACTATGACCTGCACTGCGAACACCTGATCGTGCGCGATCACCGTAGCGGTCAGGTAGTGGCCACCACCCGCATCCTCGATAGCAGCCGCGCCGGCGCTGCCGGTGGCTTCTACAGCGAGAGCGAGTTCCAGCTGGTGGGTCTGGCCGACCTGCGCGGCGACATCATGGAGATCGGCCGCACCTGCGTCCACGCCGACTACCGCAACGGCGCGACCATCTCGGTGCTCTGGTCAGGCCTGGCGCAACTGATGAACGAGCGTCAGTACGGCTACCTGATGGGATGCGCCAGCATCGACATGAATGACGGCGGCATACAGGCGCACGCCATCATGCAGCGCCTGCGCGGACGCTACCTGAACCGCGACTATCTCAACGCGATCCCGCGCCTGCCACTGCCCGAGCGCACCCTGCCGGACAACGTGACCGCGCAGTTGCCGCCACTGCTCAAGGCCTACATGCGCCTGGGCGCCAAAGTCTGCGGCGAGCCCTGCTGGGATCCGGAATTCAACTGCGCCGACGTCTTCATTCTGCTGCGCCGCGAGCAGCTGTGCCCGCGCTACGCCCGGCACTTCAAGGCCAGCTGAGCATGGCGGATCGTCTGGTAAGCACGCCTCGGCGGGTAGCACGTCTTGTCGCCGTGATTGGCTGGATCAGTTGCGGGCTGTTGCTGGTCTGCTGGGTGCAGCTGATGCAGCGACTGCAACCCGCTGCGGTCGATCGGCAACGCCAAAAGCTGACGCGCTGGTGGATGCGCAACCTGATTCGCATTTTGCCGCTACAGGTTCGCGTGACGGGCGCGCCGCCCGCGCAGACCGCCCTGTGGGTAAGCAACCACATTTCCTGGCTGGATATTGTGGTGCTGGGCGCACAAGCCCCGGTGCACTTTCTGTCCAAGGCCGAGGTGCGCGACTGGCCCGTCATCGGCTGGCTTGCCGGCGCAGCCGGGACGTGCTTCATTCAGCGCGGCCAAGGCACATCCAGCACCGTGCAGGACCAACTGACCGACGTGCTGGCAGCAGATCGCAGCCTGGTGATATTTGCCGAAGGCACGACCACTGCCGGCGACAAGGTACGCACCTTTCATGGTCGCCTGCTGGCGGCAGCCATCGAGGCGCAGGTACCCACCCAGCCCATCGCAGTCGCTTACCGCCATGCGGGCGAGCGCGATACCTTTGCCCCCTTTATCGATGACGACGAGTTCTCTGGGCACCTGTGGCGCCTGCTGAGTTCACGGGATATCGATGTGGAGATTCACTTCCTGCCGGTTCTCGACAGCACAGCGATGAACCGCAACCAGCTGGCGCGCAGCGCGCATGCCGCCGTTGCTCAGGCGCTAGGGTTGGACGGCGGCAAATCGAGCAGTGAGTCAGCCGAGGTCAAGGCCGCAGCCTGAGCCTCGGCAAAGCGCTGCAGCTCGGGCATAAAGGCGAGAAAGTCGCTTTCAAAACCATGGTAGGCGGCTTCCAGCTCGGCAACCCCGCCCGGCATGGCTGTTTCGCGGCGAAAGCGGCGGGCCATGTTGTCGACCGCCCTGTGCAGGTGCTTCAGCTCGGCGTAACTGCCCAGCCAATCCTGCTCACTCATGTAGCTCACCACCGTCCAGGCACGCTCGGGCATCAATGCCCGCTGGGCCCGCAACTGGCAATAAACATCCCGACTGAAATCATCAAGCGGCCGATCGGTGAAGCTTGCCCAGTGGCGTGCCAGCAGGTGGTCGTAGAACATGTCGACCAGAATGCCGGCGAAACGCCGGCGTTCCAGGCTGATGCGCGCCTTGCTCTGCAGCACCAGCGGATGCGCATCGGTGTAACTGTCGATGCGCCTATGCAGCCAGACCCCGCCGCGTACGGCTTCTGGCAGGTCGAGCTGGTGCACCGGGCCCTTGACGAAGTCGCCCAGCATGCTGCCCAGCGCCTGCTCAGCCGAGGCCGAGCCCAGCAGCAGGTGCGCAAGAAAGTTCATCAGTTACCTTCAACCCGGCTGTGCAGTGCGCTCAGCTGGCTTTGCAGGGTGCTCAGGCTGCGGTTGGTTTGCAGACGGAAGTTGTCGATCGCCTGCAAGGCCTGATCGGTTGCCGCCAGACGCTGATCCAGCTCGCTGCGCAGCACCAGCATGGCCTGATCAACCTCGGCGGAGGAATCCTTGCCCTCCAAGGCCTTCAGCGCCTGCTGTTGGGCTGCCAACTGCTCGCTCTGCTGCCCCAGCTGCAACTCCAGTGCCGCCAGTCCGGCCAGCTCGCCCCGCACCTGCTCCAGTGCCTGCTCCGCCTCAGCGACCTGCCTCTGCAACGCCGCCAGTTGCTCGGCGCGCGTCTGCGCCTCTATCAGCTGTTGCTCGCTATCATCGCGCAGGGTCTGCAACGCCTGTTGCTGCGCCACCAGTTGCTCGCCACGGCGCACACCGGCCTGCTGCACCTGTTCGAGCACCTGCTGCTGTTCAGTCTGGCGCTTGTTCAAGGCGGCCAACTGCTCTTTCAGACGCGTCACCTCGGCCTGACGGGCCTGTTCGGCGGCACCGAAGCTGTCCTGACTGGCCGACACCTGGCCGGTAATATCCTGAATCCGCCCGGACGCCTCCTCGCTGATGCGGGCAAAGCTGTTCTGCGTCGAGACCAGTTGCTGACGCAACGCACTCTGCTGCTGGTGAGTCCAATATCCCAACCCCAACAGGGCCAGACTCAAGGCCGCGCACAATGCCCACAACGCGCCGCTGCCGCCGGCGCTGGGGCGCGATGGCGGCTCGGCCCGCAGCTCACCGACTGTCCGAGTGGTCTGACCGTCGGCGGCGCTTTCCGAGGACCGCTCCCGCGTTGCACTGATGCTCGGCAGTTCGCCCAATTCTGGCTCTTTCATTGCTCTACCCTACCCACGTGAACAAACTCAAACCCTTGCGCCAGAGCGGTGCAAGCCTGCACCAGCAAGCTGCACGCCAATCACCTGACGCCACTTCGATGACCCCGCAAGGCCGCATTTTCCGCGCAGAACTGTGTATTGGTACACATTCTGCTTGCCGATATCCCGCTTGGCTATAACACCTTCTCATTGCCAATGACCTACGGGGGTATGAACATGATCGCAGAGGCACAGTTCAACCGCGCCACTCTCGACTGCATGACAGCGCTGCGCCGTCAGCTCAAGCGCTCGCTCGGCGTCACCGTCCGTCTGGGTGATCCGGATGCGGTCGAACACATGATTGACCTCAGCCGTGACAGCCAGCTGCAAGAGATTCGCGAGCTGGGGACACGTCTGGCTGACCTGGTGCAGGCGCCCGACCCGGTCGCCCAGCCATCGCCACTGGCCCAGGGTGCGATCGCCTCCAGACAGTTCTCGCACCGCCAGGAGAACATCGCCCGCCTCGAAGCGGACACCGACCAGGGCAGCGCGCCTTCAGGTAGCGTACGCATCTACCGCGGCCAGGTAATTCGCGGCTGAGAGAACCGAACGCGACAACGACAGGCTAACGCCACACCATCTTTGGCACCACACAAGCGTGCAGGCGTCGTTAACTTCCCTGGCACAAATCCGCTGACGCCATTACTCTGACTGCTCCCCAGGTTTCAGGAGCATATGCATGTCTCAATGGATGATCTACGGCGCCAACGGCTACACCGGCACCCTGCTAGGGATGGTCTGAAGTAGTTGTGTATTTCTGGCTGACTTCAGCCCCTGCCGATTTTAAAAGCGGCAAATCGATCAAAAACGCTCAGATCACCCGCTTATTTCTGTGTTTTTAGCCGCCGCGAGCACCTCGCGGCAGCCATTTTCCACATTACAGGCGCACCTCTCCTGCATTCGCCAGTAAATGTCGGCGCGCCATCCACAGGTTCGACAGAGCGAACAGTGTCACCAGTTGCGCCGTGTTTTTGGCCAAGCCGCGAAAGCGCACCTTGGTGTAACCGAACTGGCGCTTGATTACCCGGAACGGATGCTCGACCTTGGCGCGCACCTGAGCCTTGGCCTTTTCAATCTTGCG
>NZ_FOUD01000021.1 GCF_900114765.1 Halopseudomonas pachastrellae | reverse complement strand
CGATAGGCAACGTTAACCTGAATCTCGCGCATTAACTGTCGTTCGCTGCGCACGCCGAACAGGTAGCCAATAAACAGCATCTTGAACAGAGTGACCGGGTCAATCGCCGGGCGACCGTTGTCAGCACAATACAGGTGCTGGGTGGCAGGACGAATGAACTCGAAATCAATGTGCTGGGCGATCTTGCGCAGCAGATGGTCAGCTGGCACCAGTTCTTCGAGGGTGACCATCTCCAGCGCGTGTTGTTTGGGTGAAGGGGGTTTGAGCATCGGGTTGGCCTGCGATAAACGACAACCCATTAAACAAAAGCCCCCGCCTTTCGGCTAGGGGCTTTGTCAGCAGTCTGAAACCCCGCCTTGGCGGGGTTTTGTTTTTTGTCAGGAAATTATCCAATGAAGAGCTTTGACCGCATCAGCAGTCTGCACATGATGGTCGGTGCGCTGCAGGCGATACTGGCGTACGGTCTGTTTCAGTCGGCTGAGCTGGAGGTGTGGCCGGCTACCCATGCTGCGGCCTACATTCCGCTGTTCATGCTTATGGTGGCGCTGCCGTTGGCGTTTTACTGCGCCAGTGAGGCAGCAGCGGTGCGCCGCTGGTTGCTCAGTCTCGGCCTGGGTTTGCTGGCGTCGTTGGTCGGTCTGCATCAGGGCCTGACCGCCGGTGTGTCGCTGTGGCAGCCCGAGGGCTACCTGGGCGGCTGGTCGCCTGGCCGTGTTGGCGACTACCTGCAGCCGGCGCTGATATTCGCGCTGCTGGTTTTTCTGGTGGCACCCGCCGTTGCGCTGGTGCGCGGGCGTCCGCAGCCGGGGGACTACCAGCGCTGGATCGATGCGCTGCACCACAACGCTCTGGTATTGCTACAGGCAGGGCTGGTGCTGGGGCTTTTCTGGGGGCTGCTGTACAGCGCTGCCGGGCTCTTCAAGCTGGTGGGGCTGGAGCTGCTGCACCAGCTGATTGATCAGAAGTGGTTCAGCATTCCCCTGGTTACGCTGGTGTTCTCCCACGCGGTGTCGGTCGCAGTGCGAACCCATGGCGTGGCTGACTTTCTTACCGGTCGGGCGCGCCAGCTGTGCGGCTGGCTGTATCCACTGGCGGCGCTGCTGGCGGTAGGTTTTGTCCTCAGCTGGGGCGTGCAGGGACTTGCGGGGCTGTTTGAAAGCGGGCATGCGGCTAACTTGCTGCTCTGGTTTGTCACCCTGAACCTGTTACTGATCAATCTGGCCTCGCGCGGCGGGGCCGAACAGGGCGAGCAGGCCGCCTGGATGCGCTGGGTCATGGTCGCCGGCAAGCTGGCGTTGTTACCCATGATGGCGGTCGCCGGTTATGCGCTATGGCTGCGTCTTGAGCAGTATGGCCTGACGCCGGAGCGTATTTGGGCGCTGCTGGTCTGGCTGGTGCTTAGTGTAATGGCCTTGGGGGCCGGCATGGATGCGCTCAGCAGTGCACGTGGTGGCACACCCAACCGCTTGCTGCCCGTCAGTAATGTGGCCGCGGCACTGGTTGCGGTGCTTGGCATCGTGCTGCTGCTTGGCGGGCCGCTCGACCCGCGCCGTCTCAGTGTCGATAGCCAGCTGAATCGCTTAGAGACGAACAGGCTCAGCGAGGATGCCTTCATCAACTTTCTGCGCTCCAAAGGCGATGGCTACGGGCTGACAGTGCTGACCGAACTCACGCGTACCGACACCAGCGGCGATGAACAGGCGCAGCTGTTGGCGCTTCTGGCTCGCAAGGCGCTGGCCGGCCGGCGAGAAGACACTGCTACCTTGCTGGAGCAGGTTAAGGCGCTGCCGCGTTTTCCATCCGGCAGTGCGCTGCCCCCGGGGCTGGCCCAGGCGCTGGGCCGTGAATCGGGCGTGCTGTCGTGTGACAGCCAGCGGTTGGATGTGCCGAACGCCTGCCTGATCTGGGCGCTGCCGGGCTTTTTTGGTGAGCAGACCGCTTACGTTGTGCTGCGTCGAGACGGCGATGGCGACATGCCCTTTGGGCGGATCTGGCTGTCGGATACGGACGGTAGCTGGAGCACCTGGGGCGACCTTGGGCGTATTCAAGATGCGAGCGGATGCCCGGCGGAACACCGCCCGGCGGCTTTGTTCGATGCCATCGTGCAGAACAGGGTAGAATTCGCCGCCAAGCCGCAGCCGGACCTGATGGTTAACGGTCTGCGCATTCCAACCAACCTCTGGCGCAACGCTACTTGCCCCTGATAAGGGGGAGGGCGATGTTGCCGGGCGACACGGATGTCCCTGCTTTTTGCGGACGACGATAACAGCTTTATGATCAAACGACTTACACCCATCGATATCTTTGCGCTTGGTTTTATGACCTTTGCGCTCTTTCTTGGCGCGGGCAATGTGATCTTCCCGCCGGGCGCCGGTCTGGCTGCCGGGGCCAACATCTGGCCTACCGCGTTTGGTTTTCTCATTACCGCCGTTGGTCTGCCGCTGCTGACGCTGATTGCACTGGCTCGCGTTGGTGGCGGCCTGGCGCAGTTGACCGCGCCGCTTGGCGGGGCAGCGGGAGTAACGCTCAGCGTGCTGGTCTACCTGGCCATCGGGCCGCTGTTCGCAACCCCGCGCACCACGGTTGTGTCCTACGAGATCGGCGTGCTGCCGTTTGTCAGCGACAGTTGGCAGACGCTGCTCGGCTACTCGCTGATCTATTTTGCTGCGGTAATCTTCCTGGCACTGAAGCCGGGCCAGTTGATGGACCGGGTCGGCAAGTACATTACGCCGGTCTTGCTGGCCGGGCTGGTGCTGCTGGGGCTGGCGGCGCTGTTTCTGCCCGCCGGCGATATGCAGGCGGCAAGCGGCCAGTACCGCGATGCACCGATGATTCAGGGTTTTCTGCAGGGCTATCTGACCATGGATACCCTGGGCGCACTGGTGTACGGCATCGTAATCACCACTGCGATTCGCGACCGGCAGGTCAATTCCGCACCGTTGATTACCCGCTACACCGTTATGGCAGCTGTGATTGCGGCGACCGGGCTGTCGCTGGTTTACCTTTCGCTGTTTTATTTGGGTTCAACCAGTGGCTCATTGGTCGAACCGGGCGTCAATGGAGGACAGATTCTCGCCGCCTATGTGCAGTACCGCTTTGGCACCGCAGGCAGCGCGTTGCTGGCTCTGGTCATTATCCTCGCGTGCATGACCACAGCAGTCGGTTTGCTGACCGCCTGTGGCGAGTACTTCAGCAAGCTGTTGCCGCTGAGCTACAGCGCGGTGGTTTGGCTCTTTGGTCTGTTCAGCATGTTGGTGGCCAATCAGGGGCTGGACAGCTTGATCAGCGTTTCCATCCCGGTGCTGGTTGGTCTGTACCCGCTGGCCATTGTGCTGGTGTGTATCAGCCTGCTGGGGGCGAGCTGGGCTCGGCCCGGTAATATCATGCGCCCGGTGATGCTGGTGACGCTGGTTTTTGGCGTGATCGATGGCCTCAAGGCCGCAGGCCTGATCAGCAGCGCTGGTGCCTGGCTTGATGCGCTGCCGTTGTCGGATCAGAGTCTGGGCTGGCTGTTGCCGGTTCTGGTTACCATGCTGCTGGCTATACTGGTTGAGTATCTTCGCCATGGCAGCCTGCGGCGTTGATGCGGGGCGTCTGTGCGCCCCATAAATAAAATCCGGTCAGAGTAGGGAGAGTGAATGCTGTCGATTCCGGATGCAGGAAGTGTTTGGATCAACGCGCTGGCTGTAGGCTGGCTGGTGCTTTGCTGGATGGGCTACACCTACTATGCGTTACGCAAGGGGCGTGATACGGCTTGCCTGGCCAGTGTATTGCACCTGTATCGACGGGACTGGATGAACCGCCTGCTGATGCGTGAGCAGCGCATGTCAGACGCCAGCGTGATCGGTAACCTGGAGCGCAACACATCGTTCTTCGCCTCCAGCACGCTGCTGATTCTGGCCGGTCTGATTACCGTGATGGGGGCAACCGACAAGGCAGAGCTGCTGCTGCACGAGTTGCCCTTTGTTGCCAAGGTCAGTCGGGAGATTTTCGAACTCAAGCTGCTCGTGCTGATGGCCATCTTTGTGTACGCGTTCTTTACCTTTTCCTGGGGGATGCGCCAGTACAACTTTGCCTCTGTGCTGCTGGGCTCTGCGCCACTGCTGGGTGAGAAAAATGTCACCGAAGCCGAGCGCAATGCTTACGCCGAACGTATGGCGCGCGTGCTCTCGATGGCAGGCAACGAGTTCAATCTGGGGCTGCGCTCCTATTATTTTGCGCTGGGTACGCTGACCTGGTTCATCAATCCGCTGCTGTTCATTCTTACCACTGCGGGCGTGGTACTGGTACTGTACCGGCGTGAGTTTCACTCGGACGTACTGCACATCATGATGTTCAGTCCGGCACCGATACCGCCACCGCAAATGGAGAAGCTGGAATGAGTATCCCCCTCTGGAGTCTGTTTATCGCTGCGCTGATGCTGGTGCTGACCAAAGCGCCGGTCGCTGTTGCCCAATCCCGCTCGGGGGGCTATGACAATGCTCATCCGCGTGCCCAGCAGGCCGCGTTGAAAGGGTGGGGCGCACGTGCGCTGGCATCGCACCAGAACATGATCGAGGCGTTTCCGGTGTTTGCTGCTGGAGTGTTGGTGGTGCTGGCGACGGGGACGCTAGGTGCGGCGGCCAATGTGCTCTGCATCATCTTTGTGTTGAGCCGAATTGGCTACACCGCGCTGTATCTGCTCAACTTGGCAACGCTGCGCAGCCTGGTATGGGGCGCAGGTTTTGTTTCAAGCCTCGGTTTGATGCTATTGCCGCTGCTGCGCTGAGGTGACAAATAAAAAGGGCATGCCGCGGCATGCCCTTTTTTGCATTACTGATCGCTTACTCTTCCACAGCGCGCTCCATGGATTCCTTGGACTCGACGGCAGCATCCCGCACCGCTTCGCCTTTTTCTTCGACGTACTCTACCGAGCTGTCGTAGGCATCGCTGACACCTTCTTTGGTCGCGTCGTAGGCCTCTTCGATGTTCTCAGTTGTAGCATCGTAGGCGTCCTGTACGCTGTCACCTGCGGCATCAACCTTTTCCTGCAACACCTCACCAGTGGTCTGCTCGGTGCCGGTTACCTCACGGGCTTTCTGTTCGGTAGCGTCGGCGACATCCTGGGCGGCGTCCTGCATGTTGTCCATGGCATCAGACATGGACTCACGTGCGTCTTCCATCTTGTCTTCCGGGCTTTCCTGGCAGCCAGCCAACAGACCTACGCCGGCCATCAGGACAACCGCTGCAGCTAGTTTTTTCATGGTGCTCTCCTTGAAGAGTAAAATCGGCGATCAGTCGCCTTGTTATTGCGCTTCTTCAGCTTTCTGCTCAATCGCTTCGCCGGTTTCTTCTACGGCATCACCGACGTTGTCGACCGCGTCGGACATCGACTCCTGGGCATTTTCCAGCTTGTCTTCAGGCTCTTGCTGGCAACCAGCAGCGGCAAGCAGACCAGTGGACAGCAGCAGGGCGGCGGCGATAGTCATTTTCCGGGACATACAAACACTCCTTCAAAGCAGTTGATTCATTGCCTTAGTGCTGCGCCTTGTGCGTAAAGTTCAACATCTGGTCGACTTCTGGAGTCTAGTTCACGTTCTGGGTACTATGCTCAGCCTTATTACAAAACCACTCCAGAGGCGCACTGTTCATGAGCGAAATCGAACTGCGGGCGCGGAATTTCCTGTCTGCGTTGCGACATTGCCAGCACCTGCAGATGACCGTAGAGCACGCCGATGAGCAAGGGCTCATCATCAAGCTGCCCTACAGCGACGCCATCGTTGGCAACCCGGTTACCGGCGTCATACACGGTGGGGCCATCACCACTCTTATGGATACCTGCTGCGGCATTTCTACCGTTTGCTACCTGCCGGAGTTTGAAATCTGTCCGACGCTGGATCTGCGCATTGATTACATGCATCCGGCCGAGCCCGGCAAAGCCATCTTTGGCTTCGCCGAGTGTTACCGCGTTACGCCGGCAGTCATCTTTACCCGCGGCATTGCTTATCAGGACGAACGCTCAGAGCCGATTGCCCATGTTGTGGGGACCTTCATGCGCATGGGCAAGGCGGTTGATCAGGACAATCTGAAAGCACACGGCGACGAGGTGGGCGCATGAGCCTGACCGAGCAGCAGGTCCAGGAAATAATCAGCCGCTCCCACGAGACGGGGGACTACGGTGCGTTGGTGGAGGCGATCCCCTATGCGCGGATGATTGGAATGCAAGTGACGCGTCTGGGCAGCGAAGCTTTCTTTCGACTACCCAGCGCCCAGAACAACATTGGTAACCCGGTACTGCCGGCGCTGCACGGCGGCGTTATTGCCGGTTTCATGGAGCAATCGGCGATGCTGCATCTGATGATGTTCATGAACAGTGAGGTGTTCCCCAAAATCATCGATTTCTCAGTGGATTACCTGCGCGCCGGGCTGTACCGTGACACCTATGCCAGTTGCCAGGTCTGGCGGCAGGGGCGGCGTGTTGGCAACGTTGCCATCACCGCCTGGCAAACCCGTTCCAGCGAGCCTATTGCCACGGCTCGGGCCCATTTCAAGCTGGATTGAATACGAGCGCGACAGGAGTGTAGTCGGCGATGGAAGCCTTGTTGATTCTGGGTGGTGTGATCGGCTTTGCGGTGGCCTGGGTTTGGCTGGTTTTTTGCAGCTTGCGTCTGGGTAGCCGAGCCGTACTACTGGCTGCGCTGCTGCCACTGGTGACGCCCTTTCTGCGCGACAGCGCTTTCGCTCGTTTACCGCGTATCTTGCTGCTTGTATCGCTGCTGTGTGCTGGTGCCGGTTTCTGGTTGCTGCAGCAGCATCAGCCAGAGCATTTTGCCCGTTTACTGTCTGGGCAATGGCAAAAGGAGGTGCCCGCCGGTGAGCTGCAAGGCACGCTGATGGGCCAGTCTTTTGCGCCTGACCAGGTGTACTGGCGTGGCGATCAGCTGATTTTTGCCGAGACCGCCGGCGAGCGCGTGCGCCGCTCTCTGGTAGTGCGCTTTGATGGCGCCACCA
This sequence comes from Halopseudomonas pachastrellae, assembly GCF_900114765.1. Taxonomy (GTDB): domain Bacteria; phylum Pseudomonadota; class Gammaproteobacteria; order Pseudomonadales; family Pseudomonadaceae; genus Halopseudomonas; species Halopseudomonas pachastrellae. The sequence goes on along the minus strand of NZ_FOUD01000021.1, from coordinate 90,644 downwards.
GCCTGCTGCAAGGCACAGCAATCGATCTGCTGCCGGGCGACGACGGCCCATGGCCGCAGATGGTACTGCAGTGGTACACCGGTGCGTTGGCTTCACCTGGCCTGCGCCGGGTTGCTTCCGGCTACAGCCTCAGCCTGTCTCTGGCGCCGCAGGGCAGAGAGGGCGCGGAGATGGTTGTACACCTGCGTTTGCCCGCAGAGCATCAGACGCGGTTGACCGGCCGAGTGACACTGGCAGAGCGGCCAAGCTGGCTTGGCCGCTCACTGAACAGCGCCCAGCCCCCAGCACCACAGCCGGAGCCTGCTGCGCCTGCGCCATCACCTGCCGACTGGCAGGAGGTTAGCCTGCTTGCCGTGCTGGATGAGCCAGAACATTTCGTAGGCCAGCGGTTGCGCCTGGTTACCGTTGCCGGTCGCGAGCACGAAGGGGTGCTCAAGGCGGTTACCAGCGAGCGCAGATTGGTGCTGGCACTGCCTCAGGGTGCCAATCAGGTCGACTTTCAGTTTCACCCGGTCGATATCGCCCTGATCGAGGTTCGACCGCGGATCTGACGCCAGGCCCTTGAAAGTATTTCAAATGTCCCCATCTTTGCTGCATTGCCAGAATCTGCTGGCTTGCCCTGAACAGCATCAAATGGAGACGCTTCGTTATGACCGTGGACGCTCATAAGGAAACCCTGGGATTCCAGACAGAGGTGAAGCAACTGCTGCACCTCATGATTCACTCGATGTACTCGAACAAGGAAATCTTTCTGCGTGAACTGATTTCCAACGCCTCGGATGCCTCCGACAAGCTGCGCTTCGAAGCCATCGCCCAGCCGCAGCTGCTGGAAGACCAGCCCGAGCTGCGTATCCGCGTCAGCGCCGACAGCAAGGCCAACACCCTGACCATCGAGGACAACGGTATCGGCATGTCCCGCCAGGAGGTCATCGACCATCTGGGTACCATTGCCAAGTCCGGCACCGCCGCCTTCATGCAGCAACTGACTGGGGATCAGAAAAAGGACTCCCAACTGATTGGACAGTTTGGCGTTGGCTTCTACAGCGCCTTTATCGTCGCTGACCGGGTTGAGGTATTCACCCGCCGTGCGGGCCTCGCTGCCGCCGAGGGTGTGCACTGGGAGTCAGCCGGTGAGGGTGACTTCACTATCGCCACCGTCGACAAGCCTGAGCGCGGTACCCGTATCGTCCTGCACCTGAAGGCCGCAGAGAGCGAGTTTGCCGATACCTTCCGTCTGCGCAACGTCATTACCAAATACTCCGACCATATTTCCCTGCCCATCGAGCTGCCCAAGCAGCCGTCAGGTGAGGAGCAGGAGGCCGCTGCCGAGACCGAGTGGGAAAGTGTAAACCGGGCCAGCGCGCTCTGGACCCGCCCGCGTACCGAGGTCAAGGACGAGGAATACAAGGAGTTCTACAAGCACGTTGCCCACGACTTTGAAGACCCGCTGAGCTGGAGCCACAACAAGGTCGAAGGCAAGCTGGAATACACCAGCCTGCTGTATGTGCCGGGTCGCGCGCCGTTTGACCTGTACCAGCGCGAAGCGCCGCGTGGGCTCAAGCTGTATGTGCAGCGCGTGTTCATCATGGACGACGCGGAGCAATTCCTGCCGCTGTATCTGCGCTTTATCAAGGGCGTGGTGGACTCGAATGACCTGTCGCTGAACGTCTCGCGTGAAATCCTGCAGAAGGACCCGGCGATCGACAGCATGAAGTCCGCGTTGACCAAACGCGTGCTGGACATGCTGGAGAAAATGGCGAAGAAAGAGCCCGAGCAGTACGCGACTTTCTGGAAGGCTTTTGGCAGCGTTATGAAAGAAGGCCCGGCCGAGGACTATTCCAACCGCGAGAAAATTGCCGGCCTGTTGCGTTTTGCCTCCACCGCGCAGAGCGATGACAGCGAAGTGGTCAGCCTGGACGCCTATCTGGAGCGCATGGTCGAAGGTCAGGACAAGATCTACTACCTCACCGGCGAGCGATACGCGCAGGTCAAGAACAGCCCGCACCTGGAAATCTTCCGCAAGAAGGGTATCGAAGTGCTGCTGCTGACCGACCGTATCGACGAGTGGCTGATGAGCCACCTGACCGAATATCAGGGCAAGCAGTTTGTCGATATCGCCCGAGGCGACCTGGATCTCGGCAAGCTCGAAGGCGACGAGGACAAGCAGGAGCAGGAAAAGGCCGCTGAAGCCAAGGCCGACCTGGTCAAGCGCATCCAGGAAGCACTCAAGGAGCAACTGCAGGAAGTGCGCGTGTCGCACCGTCTGACTGACTCCCCGGCGGTACTGGTGATCAACGAGGACGACATGGGGCTGCAGATGCGCCGTATCCTCGAGGCCAGCGGCCAGAAGGCACCGGAAAGCAAGCCGATCCTGGAGATCAACCCGGCCCACCCGCTGCTGGACAAGCTCGACAGTGAGCAGGATGAAGATCGCTTTGCCGACCTGAGTCACATCCTGTTTGACCAGGCAGCCCTTGCTGCAGGTGAGGCGCTGCAGGATCCCGGTGCCTATGTGCGCCGCCTTAATGCGCTGCTGGTTGAACTGAGCCGCTAAGCTGCCAGTCTGCTTTGAAGTGTGAGCAAAAATGCCTGCCTTGTGCAGGCATTTTTGTTTCTGCCGCTATGCTGGAGAGACATTTTATGGAGGAAGCAACGATGAAGCGCATATTGGGGGGCGTGTTGATGAGTACGCTGGCAGGCCTGGCACAGGCTGATATCAAGGTAGAGCAGGTCGACTACGAGATTGACGGCAAGCCTTTTGAGGGCCGCCTGGTGTACGACGCCAGCGTGCAGGTGCCGCGGCCCGGTGTGCTGATGGTGCCCAACTGGATGGGGGTGACGGACGCCGCCGTCGAGAAGGCCAGTAAGGTGGCGGGCACCGATTATGTGGTGTTTGTGGCGGACATGTACGGCCGGGACATTCGCCCGGCCAATGCAGAGGAGGCCGGTGCGGCTGCCAGCACCGTGCGCGATGATCGCGCGCTGATGCGCACGCGAGTGAATGCCGGGCTGGACCTGTTGGCCAGCCAGACCCAGGCGCCGGTTGCCAGCGACCAGTTGGTTGCCATCGGTTTCTGTTTTGGGGGCGGTTCGGTGCTGGAGCTGGCGCGCTCGGGTACCGAGCTCAAGGGCGTGGTGTCTTTCCACGGTAATCTGGACACCCCCAACCCAGCCGATGCTACCAATATCAAGGCGCCGATCCTGGTGCTGCACGGAGCAGACGACCCCTTTGTGCCAGACCAACAGGTTGCTGACTTTCAGGCCGAGATGCGCGACGCAGGCGTGGACTGGCAACTGATCAGCTACGGTGGCGCGGTGCATTCCTTCTCTGATCCCTCCGCGAACATGGCTGGCAAAGCCGAATATCACCCAGTCGTGGCCAAGCGTAGCTTTGCCGCCATGCATCAGTTCTTTGGCGAGGTGTTGGGCGCGGCAGAATAACGGCAGGCTCTAGCGCGTCATCGACAACGCTGATGTTGGCGCGCTAGAGAGGCCGGCTCGGCATAATGCGGTGAAACTCTCCACGCGAGAGAACATAACAACAAAACAAGATGGAGACGGTTATGTCGCAACCTGAACAACCGGGCTGGCGTTGGGGGCCCTTTACCTTTCGTTTACCGTTCTACCATTCAAAACTCTGCTGGCCCGAGCTGGTTCAGGGGCTGCTGATCGCCGCCGCCACCGGCCTGTCACTGGTGCCGCTGATGACCAGCTTCTTTGGCCTGAGTTTTGAAGAGGCAGTAGCCGTCTCCATGATTCATTCGGCGCTGATTGCCTCGGCCATCATTGTGTTCGGCGAACCCTACGCCCCCGGTTGGATTACCCCCGCGTTGCCATTGGTACTCGCCTTTGTGCTTGGCGGGTATGAGACACCCGATGAGCGCTTTCAGGCGATGGCGGCGATATCGCTCGATTTTGCCCTGTTGCTGTTTTTGCTGGGCATCACCGGGCTGGGTAAGCGCTTTATTCTCTGGCTACCCGACACGCTCAAGGCGGGCATCATTCTAGGTGCGGCGATTGCGGCGCTGAAACGGGTGTTCGTTGACGATGCTGAACGCTTTTTGCTGCAGCAGCCGATCAGCACCACCATTGCCTGCGCCGTGTGCCTGATCTTCGCTTTCAGCATTCCCATGGCCAAACTGAAGGAAAAATACCGTTTCTTTGCCTTGCTCGGCGCCTTGGGCCTGCTGCCCGGTTTTGTGCTGGCCGGCATTATCGGCCCGATGGTTGGTGAGGTGAGCTACGACATTCAGTGGGGCATTCTGATCCCGCCGCTGGATGATGCCTGGGCCAAGGTCTCGCCCTTTGCCATTGGCTGGCCGAGCATGGAGATGTTTATTCAGGGTATGCCGCTGGCGCTGATCACCTACGTGATTCTATTTGGCGATCTGGTCACTGGTAACGAGGTGATCCGCGAAGGACTGGAGACTCGCCAGGACGAACACATCGACATCAACCCGACCCGCTCACACATCTCGCTGGCCATCCGTAATGCGCTGATGGGTATCAGTGCACCCTTCTTCCCGACCCAGGGCGCGCTCTGGACCGGTGTGCACGTGATCATCATGCAGCGCTGGAAGCAGGGCAAACAGGCGATGGATAGCATTCACAGCGGCCTGGCGTCCTATTACCTGATGGGCCTGCCGATTCTGTTCTTCCTGCTGCCGCTGCTGACCGGGCTCAAGCCGTTGTTGGGCATTGCCTTGTCACTGACGCTGGTACTGACCGGGTTTGCCTGTGCCTATATCGCCATGGCCATCCCGAAAAACAATACCTCTCGCGGCGCGGTGGTGCTGATTGGTGCCTCGCTGGCGTTTTTCGAGCCGTGGGTGGGCCTGTTGATTGGTATTTTGGCGACCGTTGTACTGGTGGGCTGGGATCGCAACGTTGACCCCATTCCGCACGAAGATTGAACCACGCGGCATTGGAATAAGGCTTGCTGCCGCGCCGCGGCAGCAGGTACCAAGCCTGCCAACGATAAGGAGCAGCAATGAGCAGTGTGATCGAACGGTGGCACAAGGTTGTCGAAGCGCAGGACCCGAGCGGACTGGCGGATCTGCTGGCAGATGACGTTGTGTTTCATTCCCCGGTGGTGCACACCCCGCAGGTGGGCAAGGCAATTACCACGCTGTATCTGTCCGCGGCGTTCAAGACGCTGAACGAGCCGGGGCACTTCACCTATCTGCGTGAATTGGTTGATGGCAATAATGCGGTGCTGGAGTTTCAGACCGTCATCGACGGTATCACCATCAACGGCATCGATATGATCCAGTGGAACGACGACGACAAGATTGTCGACTTCAAGGTCATGGTACGCCCGCTTAAAGCGGTCAACGCCATCCATGCCGCCATGGGCCGCATGCTCGACGCGCTCAAGCCTGCCAAGGCCTGAGCCGCCCGCCAAGCGCGCGCCGTCCGGCGCGCCTTATCCCGCCAGCTGTGAGGTTTCGCTGTATGAGTGAGCCAGCGCAGCCGCATTCACCACCTCACCAATCACCAGCACCGCCGGGCTTTTTAGTTTGAAGGCGATGGCGGCAGTGCAGAGTTGAGATAGCTGGCAGGCGAGTTGGCGTTGAAGTGGTGAGCTGGCGTTTTCAATCATGGCGACCGGCATGTTGGCTGGCATGCCGCCGGCCAGCAGGCCTTGCTGAATCTGCTGCAGGCGGGCAACGCCCATATACACCACCAGCGTGGTGCCGCCCGCGGCCAGCGCGGCCCAGTTGAGTTCGCTGTCATCCTGCGTATGGGCGGTAACCAGCGTGACGCCTCGGCTCACGCCGCGCAGCGTGAGCGGAATATCACATTGGGTGGCACCGGCCAGCCCGGCGGTAATGCCGTTGACGATGCCGGCTTCGACGCCACGATCACGCAGCCACTGGGCCTCTTCACCGGCACGGCCGAAGATGCAGGGGTCGCCGCCTTTCAGGCGTACTAGGCGTTTGCCCTGGCGGCCGTAGCGCAGCATCAGGCGATTGATGAAGGCCTGCGGGGTGGAGCGGCAGCCGCCGCGCTTGCCGACGCGAATCAGGCGCGCCTGCGGGCAATGCTGCAGAATCTCGGGGTTGACCAGATCGTCCACCATCACGATCTCTGCTTGCGCCAACAGGCGCGCGGCCTTGAGCGTCAGCAGTTCCGGGTCGCCGGGGCCGGCGCCAACCAGCCAGACAGGCGGGGTGGTATTCATCAGTTTCTCCTGTATCAGGCGGGGACTGCGGTCTTGGCCAGCAGTTGTTTTATTTCCGGAACGCAGGAGCCGCACTGGGTGCCGCAACCGAGTTCGCGCTTCAAATCCTCCAGCTGCATGCCTTGCTCGATGCCGGCGCAAATGCGGCTTTGGCTGACGTTCATGCAGTTGCAAATGGTTTTGTCCGTGGCGGCGGCGCTGACACCCGGCGGGGTGGCGACCGGGGCCAGCAGCCAGCGGCGCAGGTCGGTAATGTCATCGGCGTCTTGCCAGAGTTTGCGCAGCCAGTCGCGGGCCAGGGTCTCGCCGCTGAGGCGCAGGGCAATGATGCGCTGGCCATCGAGTGCGATGCGTTTGCTGATCTGCCGCGCGCTGTCTTCCAGGCTCAGCGCCTGTGGGGTGTCCAGTCCGCAGGCCGCATCCAGCTGGCGCAGTAAGGCGGCGTCGGGCGCCTGGCCCGCTGCGGCGCGCAGCAGCACAGCCGGGCGCTCGCGGCCGACCAGCCCCATGCTCAGATAATCAAAGACTTCAGCTAGCTCGCGCAGTTGGGCAAAGCGCTGCTGTACGTCGCCTTCAACCAGCACAAACAGCTGCCAGGGGAGTACTGCGCGAGTGACCTCTACGGCGGCCTGTTTGAGTTCTGGCTGCTTGGACAGCGGGTCGTGGTTGCTGAGAGTCAGGCGGTTGCTGCCCAGGCCCTTGAGAAAACGGTTGCCCCAGTGCATCGGCAAAAAGCTCTGTCCCGGGCGTAACTGAGCGTCGGCCTGCACGGGCAGTATCAGCGTGCCGCGCCGGCTGCTGAGGCTAACCAGGTCGCCGTCTTCAAGCGCACGGGCCTGCATGTCCTGCGGGTGCATGGAGAGCTGCGCCCGTTCCACATGGCCGAACAACTGGGCGGCGGTGCCGGTGCGGCTCATGCCGTGCCATTGATCGCGCAGGCGTCCGGTGTTCAGTACCAGGGGGTAGCTGCTGTCGGCGGGTTCGCTGAGCGGGCGAGGGGCTTCGGCGACAAAGTGCGCGCGGCCATCGGCGGTGGCAAAGCGGCCGTCGGTATACAGCCGCGGGGTGCCCTGGCGGCTGCCAGCGGGGAAGGGCCATTGTTGCGGGCCCAGCCCGTCGATCAGGGCGTGGCTGAGGCCGCTGTAGTCGAGGTCGCGACCGGCAGTCAGGCCCTTGTATTCGTCGAACAGCTCGGCTGGCCGGGCAAAGGCAAACTGGCTGGGCTGGCCGGGGCGAAGTTTTTGCTCCAGCCTGCGGGCGAAGTCGCAGACGATATCCCAGTCGCCACGGGCGCTGCCGGGCGCGGGAATGGCGGGGCGCACGTGACTGATGCGTCGCTCGGAATTGGTCACGCTACCTTCCTTTTCGCCCCAGCTGGCGGCGGGCAGCAGCAGGTCAGCATAGTGACAGGTTTCGGTGGTGCTGAAGGCTTCCTGCACGATGACGAAGGGGCACAGGCTGAGCGCCTGATGGATCAGCTGTTGGTCCGGCATGGATTGGGCCGGGTTGGTACAGGCGATCCACAGGGCCTTGATACGACCATCGCGGACCGCCTCGAATAGCTCGATGGCGCTCAGGCCGGGTTGCTCCGGCAGGCCGGCTACGCCCCAATAGTCAGCGACCTCGCGGCGATGCTCGGCATTGGCGGCGTCACGGTGGCCGGGCAGCAGGTTGGACAGGCTGCCGGTTTCGCGGCCGCCCATGGCGTTGGGCTGGCCGGTCAGCGAGAAGGGGCCGGCGCCGACCTTGCCGATCTGACCGGTGGCCAGGTGCAGGTTGATCAGGGCGTTGTTCTTGGCGCTACCGGCGCTGGACTGGTTCAGCCCCATGCACCACAACGAGAGAAAGCTGTCGGCCTTGCCGATCAGCTCGGCTGCCTGGCGCAGCTCAGCCTCGCTGATATCGCAGAGTGTCGCGACGCGCGCTGGCGGGTAATCCTGCACGAGTGCCTGCAGTGCTTCAAAGCCGTCGGTATGCGCGTTGATGAAGTCATGGTCGACGTGGTCGTTTTCCAGTAGCAGATGCAGCAGGCCGTGAAACAGGGCGACATCGCTGCCGGGGCGCAGCGGTAGGTGCAGGTCTGCGACGTCGCAGGTGTCGGTACGACGAGGGTCGATGACGATGACCTTCTGCGCCGGGTTAGCCTCGCGGGCGGCCTCCAGGCGGCGGAACAGGACCGGGTGGGCGTAGGCCATGTTGCTGCCGGCAATCAGCAGGCAGTTGCTCTGCTCAATGTCTTCGTAAGAGCAGGGCGGTGCGTCGGCGCCCAGGCTGCGCTTGTAGCCGACTACCGCGCTGGACATGCACAGGCGCGAGTTGCTGTCGATGTTGTTGGTGCCGATCAGCGCCCGGGCCAATTTGTTGAAGCTGTAGTAATCCTCAGTCAGCAACTGGCCGGAGATGTAGAAAGCCACGCTGTCTGGGCCGTGCTCGGCGATGGTGCGGGCAAAAACCTCCGCTGCGTGACCCAGGGCGCTGTCCCAGTCGGTGCGGTTGCGCGCCATACTTTTGCCCAGACGCAGTTCCGGATGCAGGGCGCGGGCTGCCAGGTCGCCGGTCAGGTGCAACGTGGAGCCTTTGCTGCACAGGCGGCCGAGATTGGCCGGGTGCGCCGGGTCGCCCTTGACGTTGTGGATGTGCTGGCCGTCGTGCTCGATCAGCACGCCGCAGCCAACGCCGCAATAACAGCAGGTAGAGGCCGTCTGCTTCATGACGCCAGCCTCCGTTCGACCGCTGGCAGCTCGAGACCTGCGGCGGTTTCAATGGCGCTGCTGGCAAGCGTCTGGCCAAACATCAGCAGATCACGCTGTGCCGCGAGGTGTTGGCCGCTGCGCACCAGCTCGAAGTACCAGCTGCTGTCGCGGGTGTCTCCGTACAGGCAGGCACCGACCAACACGTCATCGCGGATCACCAATTTACGGTAGCTACCGCTTTGCGGGTCGCGCAGGGTAACGATGTCGCAGCTGTCGTCACCCATAAAGTCCCCGGCGGAGAACAGATCAATACCGGTTACCTTGAGTTTGGTCGAGGTGACCGAACCGAGATAGCGACCGTAGCCGAGCATTGCCAGGTGGTTGGCGCAAACCTTTGCCTGTTCGAACAGCGGTGCAACCAAGCCGTAGGCGATACCGCGGTGCTGTGCACATTCGCCAATGGCGTAGATGCGCGGATCAAAGGTTTGCAGGGTATCGTTGACCAGAATGCCGCGATCACAAGCCAGCCCGGCCTCGACCGCGATATCGGTGGCTGGCCGGATGCCTGCGGCCATGACCACCAGATCAGCCGGGATTTGCGTGCCGTGCTTGAACGCCACCGCGCAAACACGGCCGGTGCTGTCACTGAGCAACTGTTCGGTCTGGTGCTGCAGGGCAAAGCGTATGCCGCGTGCTTCCAACGCCTGCTGCAGCAGCTGGCCGGCGGTTTCGTCCAGTTGGCGGTCCAGCAGCCATTTGCCAACGTGCACAACGGTAACGTCCATACCACGCTGGCGCAGGCCATTGGCCGCTTCCAGCCCCAGCAGCCCCCCACCGATTACCACGGCATGGCGGTGGGTATGGGCGGTCTGCATCATCTGCCGGGTATGGCCGATGTCGCGGTAACCGATAACCCCCTGTAGATCATTGCCCGGGACCGGCAGCATGAACGGGTTGGAGCCCGTTGCCAGCAGCAGGCGGTCATATTCGGCTTGGGTGCCGTCTTCTGCGACCACGCGGCGGGTGGCGCGATTGATGCGTGTGACGCGCTTGCCAAGATGCAGCGTGATGCCGTGCTGGCGGTACCAGTCCATGTCGTTGAGCACGATATCGTCAAACGCCTGCTCGCCGGCGAGCACGGGTGACAGCATGATGCGGTTGTAGTTGGGGTGCGGTTCTGCCCCAAATACAGTGATCTCGTACAGATCAGGGGTCAGCTTCAGCAGCTCTTCGAGGGTGCGAATGCCGGCCATGCCGTTGCCAATCAGTACCAGTTTCAGTTTTCGCATGGTGACGCTCTTTGCCGGGCGGAAAACAAAAAAGGCGTCCCGGCCGCGTAAGCAGCAGGGACGCCTTTGTCCGAATGTGCGATGTAAGGTCGGGCGCTCAGTCAGGCACGACCTGTTGTGTTGACTCTTCTAAAGCAGATCTTATGCCATCTTTAGTTTGTCTTTTAAATCAGTGCCATGAAGCTGTTGTTTAATCCCGATTATAGGTATTGATGCACAAGCATGCAGCGTGAGCGCACCGGCTTGGGGCGCTTTACGAGGATAGCCACTGCACCAGCAGGACCATGTTGGCCACCAGAGAGGCGGCGGCGACCCAACGCCAGAAGAGCACGGGGTGCCGTTCCAGCAAGGGTTGGGAACGGCTGATCAAGGGGCGCTGCTCACCCTCATCCATTTCCAGCAGCCATTGCTCTGCCGTTTCCAGCCGTTTGCCGGGGTCGACAGCCACCGCGCGCAACAGCAGATCATCCAGCCAGGGTGGTATATCGGGGCGATAGCGACTGGCTGGCGTCGGCTGGTAGAACTGTGGCCGTTGAAATGCCTCGACTTCGCCGTAGGGGTAATGCCCGGTCAGCAGATAGTAGAGGGTCACGCCGCAGGCGTAGATGTCCTGCGCCGGGGTGGGGGCAGCGCCGCCGAGGGTTTCGGGTGCCATATAGCTGGGTGTACCAGCGGCGCTTACTCGGCTGGCGGTAGACAGGCCGGGGCAATAGCACAGGCCAAAGTCGAGCAGGCGCAGGCGCTCATCGTCGCCCAGCAGCAAATTATCCGGTTTGATGTCGCAGTGAATCAGGTTGCGCTGATGCAGCTTGCCTATCGCACGCAGCAACTGCGCGGCCAGGGTGCGACAGGCGGAGATGCTCAACAGCCCGTGTTGACGCTTGTGCTCTTCAAGCGTCTGCCCCGGGTACTCGCGCATCACGTAGTACAGGTGTCGACGCTGCGGCAGTGGATGGAGCTCAGGGACAAAGTCACCCGCGACGCGGCGCATGAACCATTCCTCCAGCACCAGTGCCTGGCGTGCAGCGTCATCGTTTTGCAAGGCCGGTGGCAGGGTTTTCAGCAGCCAGGTTTGCTGCAGCGGGTCGCGCACCCGGTAAACCATCGATTGACGCGATTCGGCGCGCAGGCCGACCAGATCCCAGCCCTCGAACGCCTTGCCTGCATGCAGACGCGGCGGCAGCGCACGTTCATCCAGCGGGGCCAGGGCTTCGCCCAGCGTGCCGTCGGGCAGTGCGTCAACTCTGACCAGAAGGGCGCTCGCGTTATCCTGGCTGCCCCGTTGCAAGGCGAGTTTGAGCAACTGCTGGCAGCGTTGTTCAAAGGGCGCCTGCAGCAGGCAGGCAAGAAGGTCTGCGTCATTCAGCGTCGCCCAGACGCCGTCGCTGACAATCAGCAGTTGATCGTGCAGGTGCAGGGCGCCGTCGCTGTAATCGATCAGCAGATGTTCGTCCAGGCCCATGGCCCGCTTGAGCACATGGTCCATGCCCGGATGCTCCCAGACGTGATCCTGGGTCAGCTTGCGCAGCTGGCCGTCGCGCAGCAGGTAGGCCCGGCAGTCACCGACATGGGCAAGGAAATAACGACGCCCGCGCAGCACCAGCGCGGTGAGCGTGGTCAGCAGGGGTTGGCCACCGCCATTGGCGCGCAGCCAGCGGTTGTGGGCCGTCAGCAGCCTGTCCAGCGCCTGAGGCACCGCCCAGGTTTCCGGTGTGGCGTAGTAGTCCAGCGCCAGCGCCTGCAGCGTGGCCTGGGCAGCCAGTGCACCGTCGGCGCATTGGCTGACGCCGTCGGCCAGCGCCAGCAGATGCCCCTTGCTGGCAGCCAGCTGGGCGGCTGGTGTGACCACCCGGATGGCGTCCTGATTGTGCTGGCGTGGCCCTGTATCGCTGGCTTCGCTGATACTCAGTTGCAGCGCCATGGCTCAGATCCGGGCAGAGGACAGGCTGGAGGAACCCCAGGTAGTGCGCCAGCGGCGCTTGACGTTGTACAACCCAACCCAGGCCAGCAGTCCCAGCAAGGCAAACAACCACAGGCCGAGCTGATAGTCGCCGGTGTGCTGCTTGATGGTGCCGAGTCCGGCGGCCAGGATAAATCCGCCAACACCGCCGGCCATGCCGATCAGCCCGGTCATGACGCCGATCTCGCGAAAGAAGCGCTGGGGAACCAGTTGAAAGACGGCTCCATTGCCGGTACCCAAGCCCAGCATGGCCGCGACGAAGAACGCCAGGGCGGCCCAAGAGCTGGGCAGATTGAAACCCACCACGGCAATGCAGACAGCAGCAATACCGTACATGTACAGCAGTGCGCGGATACCGCCAATGCGGTCGGCCAGGGCACCGCCAAGCGGGCGCATCAGGCTGCCAGCCATGACGCAGGCGGCGGTATAATAGCCAGCTGTCACCGGGTTCAACTCGTACTGGTCACTGAAGTAGCCGGGCAATGCGCTGGCCAGACCAATGAACCCGCCAAAGGTCACACTGTAGAAAAACATGAACCACCAGCTGTCGACGTCGCGCAGCGCGTGGGCATAGTCCGCCAGCGCCTTGGGGGCAGGGCGACTCGGCGCGTTGCGTGCCAGCAGCATAAAGACGATCAGAGTGATACTGAGTGGAATCAGCGCCAGGCCGAACACATTCTGCCAGCCAAACAGGTGGGCCAGCCCCGGGGCAAAAATGGCTGCCAGCACGGTGCCTGAATTACCTGCACCGGCGATACCCATCGCCTTGCCCTGGTGCTCCGGTGGATACCATTGGGAAGCAAGCGGCAAGGCAACAGCAAAAGAGGCGCCGGCAAAGCCCAGGCCCAGCCCCAGCATCAGAGTGTACTCGTAGCTGGTGACCCCTAACTGCCAGGCGGCAAGCAGGGTGACAATAACAACGGTCTGGCCAATGATGCCTGCGGTTTTGGGCGAGAGCCGATCCGCCATGAACCCCAGCAGCAGGCGCAACAGGGCGCCGGCAAGAATGGGTGTGGCCACCATGATGCCCCGTTCCTGTGCGCTCAGGTCCAAGTCGGTGGCAATCTGCACCGCAAGAGGGCCAAGCAGGTACCAGACCATGAAGCTCAGGTCGAAGTACAAAAAGGCAGAAAAGAGGGTTGGTGTGTGGCCGGCTTTCCAGAAACTGCTGTGCATGCTGTTGTCCTTTGCTCGCCGGAACGGGGCGCAGCGCCGCGTCCAGGCTGTGTTTCAGGCATAAAAAAAAGCGCCGCCCCCGGCAACCGACCTGAGTCGGGCTGGGGGAGACGCCATTGTCTATGTAACGGCCCTGTCACTGCGGCCGCCTGCCTGAGAGCAAGCAGGATACATGCCAGCCATCCGGGAGATTGCTGCCTGGCTTATCAGCGAACGATCATGACCGAGCGCCGAGACTGCTGCACGACGCGCAGCGCGTTGGTACCCAGCAGATAGTCTTCCAGCCGCTTGCGTTTGTGCGATGCCATGACGATCAGGTCAACATCGAGCTTCTTGGCGACACGCAGGATGGCCTCGTAGGCCTTACCGTCGGCCACGATGCGCTGCACCTTGACGCCCTTGGGTACCTGCTCCGCCACAAAGGCCTTGAGGTCACCGCTGATGGCTTTTTTTGCCTTCTCGGCGTACTCGCGGGGGAAGAATCCGCCCACCAGCGGCAACCCGAAGTCCGGCAGCACGGTGATGATGTGCAGAGAGGCGTTGTAGGTTTGGCAAAAGTTGAGCGCCGTGGGCAGTGCCTTGTCCCACGACTGTTTGTGGTTCAGATCAATTGGCAGCAGGATCTTGTTGTACATGCTCAGGCCCTCGCTTGTGCGCCATCGGCAGGCCGCCGACGCCATTGCAGTCCGATCACCAGCAGCAGCACCGCCAGGCCGGGTATCCACATCCATTCCTTGGCCCAGCGATCAACCGGGGCCAGGATTTCGACAATTTCCTGGTCAAAGTCAAAGCCCAGGTCAGCCGCTGGGCTGCCGTAGGTCACCATGTCGACAAGGGTGCGATCACCGTCCTGCATCAGCAGCAGGCCGAGTTTGTCCAGACGCTCGCTGCCGGAGCTGCCTTCGGGCACCGGCACCAGTACAAAGAAGGTGCGCGGCTGTCCGATATCGTCTTCGCCGTCGACCTGGATACGCAGATTGCTGCCGGCATCCACCCGCTCCAGTACCTGTTCAATTTGCGCTGGTGGCACGCTGCGATAGGGGTCGTGCACCATATCCATCCAGAAACCGGGGCGGAACAGGGTAAACGCGACCAGCAACAGCAGCAGACTCTCGTACCAGCGGCTTTTCACGACCAGCCAGCCCTGAGTCGCGGCGGCAAAGATCAGCATGGCCAGGGTCGCGACGGCAAAGATCAGCAAGCCATGCATAAAGTCGACATCGATCAGCAGCAGATCGGTGTTGAAGATAAACAGGAAGGGCAGAGCCGCTGTCCGCAGGCTGTAGTAGAACGCCTGAAAGCCGGTGCGGATCGGATCGCCGCCTGACACCGCTGCCGCAGCGAAGGAAGCCAGGCCGACGGGCGGGGTAACGTCCGCCATGATGCCGAAATAGAATACGAACAGATGCACGGCAATCAGCGGCACCAGCAAGCCGCTTTGCTGGCCCAGAGTGACGATCACCGGTGCCAGCAGCGCCGACACCACGATGTAGTTGGCGGTGGTCGGCAGGCCCATGCCCAGAATCAGGCTGAGCACGGCGGTCAGTACCAGCATCAGCAGCAGATTGCCCATCGACAGGATTTCGACCAGATCAGCCAGCACCAGGCCCACGCCGGTCTGCGAGACGGCGCCAACGATGATGCCGGCCGTCGCGGTGGCGATGCCGATACCGATCATGTTGCGCGCGCCTGCGATCAGGCCCTGCCAAAGGTCATCCAGGCCCTTAATGACGGCGGCGCCGGCCTCACCCTGACCACGGAACAGCGCCATCAGCGGGCGCTGGGTAATGATGATGACGATCATTAGCACCGTGGCCCAAAAGGCCGACAGGCCGGGCGACAGGCGCTCTACCATCAGACACCATATCAGCACGATCACCGGCAAAATAAAGTGTAGCCCTGACATGACGGTGGGCTTGGTCTGCGGCAGGCTGACGACCGGTGCGTCCGGGTCATCCATCTCCAGTTCGGGGTAGCGTGCCCCCACCTTCAGCAGGCCGATATACACCGCACCGAGCGCTGCGCCGATAACCCAGCCGGCGGCGTCACCAAGTAGTGGTTTTAGCCAGCCAAGGCCGTAGTAGACCGCGAAGGAAAGCGCCATCAGCAGAATCAGCCCGGTCATAAAACCGAGCACCTTACGCAGGAGCGGACGTTGCGGGTTGCTGCTTTGCAGGCCCTTCATGCCTGCCTTTACCGCCTCCAGGTGCACGATGTAGACCAGCGCGATATAGGAAATCAGCGCAGGCAAAAAGGCATGCTTGATCACCTCAACGTAGGAAATGCCTACGTACTCAACCATCAAAAAGGCTGCCGCACCCATGACTGGCGGCATGATCTGGCCGTTGACGGAGGAGGCGACTTCTACTGCGCCGGCCTTTTCGGCGGAGAACCCAACGCGTTTCATCATCGGAATGGTGAAGGTGCCGGTGGTAACCGTGTTAGCGATGGATGAGCCGGAAATAAGCCCGGTCATGCCGGAGGCGACTACGGCAGCTTTGGCGGGTCCGCCGCGGTAGTGGCCCAGCAGCGAAAACGCCACCTTGATGAAATAGTTGCCGGCACCGGCCTTGTCGAGCAGCGAGCCGAACAGCACGAACAGAAATACGAAGCTGGTAGAAACGCCCAAGGCGATACCAAATACGCCCTGGGTGGTCAGCCACTGATGGTTGATCAGCGATTCAAGGCTGACACCCCGGTGGGCCAAAATGCCGGGCATCCAGGGCCCGGCCATGGAATAGACGATAAATACCAGGGCCACGATCATCAGCGGCGGCCCAAGGGCGCGGCGGGTAGCCTCAAGCAGCAGCACCAGTCCGATGACGGCGACGATCACATCCTGGGTAATCGGACGCCCGGGTCGGGCAGCCAGATCGGTGTAAAAGATATACAGGTACGCGGCGCAAAACGCGGCTACAACGGCCAAAATCCAGTCAATGACGGGGATGTAGTCCCGCGGGGAGCGCTTGAACGCGGGGTAGGCCATAAAGCCCAGAAACACGGCGAATGCCAGGTGGATCGAGCGTGACTCGGTGCTGTTGAACACGCCGAAGCCCACCATGAAGGGTAGGGGCGAGGCGATCCACAACTGAAACAGCGACCAGGCCGCAGCTACGCTGAGCAGCAGCTTGCGCGCTGCGCCGGTTGGCTTGCGCGCACCGGTATCGCTGGTTGCTACCAGGTCTTCAAGTTCGGTATTCAGATCATTGGCGTCGCTTGTCTGGCTCATGGCTGCGCGCTTCTCCTGATTATTGGTGTTTTATCCTGTGGCAGCGCTGATAGTGCTGCCTGTGCAAGCGTCTCTTGTGGAGCCGCGATGCAATGCAAAAAGGGGACGCTAGAGCGAAAGCAAAAAGGGGCCTCAAAGGCCCCTTTTTGGTTGTTACATCCAGCCGCGTTCCTTGTAGTAGCGGATCGCGCCGTCGTGCAGCGGTGCGGACAGACCTTCCTTGATCATTTCCTCTTCCTTGAGGGTGGCGAAGGCCGGGTGCAGGCGCTTGAAGCGGTCGAAGTTCTCGAACACCGCCTTCACAGTCTGGTACACGGTTTCTTCGTCGGTCGCAGTGGAGGCAACCAGGGTGGCGCGCACACCAAAGGTTTCGGTGTCGTTATCGTTGCCGCGGTACAGGCCGCCGGGAATGATGGCCTTGGCGTAGTAGGGGCGCTCGCTGATCAGTTGATCAATTTCCGGGCCGGATACCGATACCAGGTTGGAGTCAACGGTGGTGGTTGCTTCCTGGATCGAACCGTTCGGGTGACCGACTACGTAAACCATGGCGTCAATGTTGTTGTCGCCCAGGGCCGCAGCCTGTTCGGCGGCGCCCAGCTCGGAGGCCAGTGCCAGATCATCGACAGTCCAGCCCAGCGCGCCCATCACCACATCCATGGTGTCACGCTGGCCCGAACCCGGGTTACCGATATTGACGCGCTTGCCCTTGAGGTCAGTGACGCTTGCAATGTCGGCGTCTTTACGTGCAACCACGGTCAGCGGTTCACCGTGCAGTGCAAACATGGCGCGCATGTCGCTGAATGCGCCATCGGCTTCAAAGCTCTGAACGCCTTCATAGGCCTTGTACTGGATGTCCGACTGCACAACACCCATGTTCATCTCGCCGCCGCGAATGGCGTTGACGTTGGCCACGGAGCCGCCGCTGGAGGGCGCGTTGCAGCGAATGCCGTGATCTGCGCTGTTGCGGTTGAGCAGCCGGCAGACCGACTGACCGACAACGTAATAAACGCCGGTCTGGCCACCGGTGCCGATGGTCACGAAGGTTTCTGCGGCGACTGGCGTGGCGCTGAGGGAAGCGTATCCGATGGTGGCTGAGAACAGCAGGGCAAGGGATTTGCGCATGTGAAATGACTCCTTTTTCTGATTATCAATGGTCCGGCCTCTGGGCGTAGACCACGCTACAGGCAGATAAATTCCGCAAAGCCCCAAGCGGGACGGGAACTGACCAGCACGTGTTAACAAATAGGCCTTGTCCTGCCGCACGGCCGAACAGGACTACCGTTGCAGTGTAGTGGATGATTTCACTGTCATTGTGACCATAACCCCAGCTTGCCACGCGGGCAAGCGTGCAGGGCTACGCAGGCAGGCTGTGGGCTGTCTGCCGGTTACTCGACTGGGGGCCAGCCACCCATTTCGCGCCAGCGGTTGACGATGGTGCAAAACAGATCTGCGGTTTTCTCCGTGTCGTAGCGCGCCGAGTGCGCTTCGCGGCCATCAAAATCGATGCCGGCTGCGCTGCAGGCCTTGGCCAGCACGGTCTGGCCGTACGCTAGGCCGCCGAGTGTGGCGGTATCAAAGCAGGAGAAGGGGTGGAAGGGGTTGCGTTTAAGGTCGGTACGCGCGACCGCCGCATTGAGAAAGCCGAGGTCAAAGAACGCGTTGTGGCCAACCAGCACCGCGCGCTTGCAGCCGGCCGATTTGATGGCCTTGCGGATCTGCTTGAAGATCTCGCCCAGCGCGTGCTCTTCGCTCACCGCCTGACGCAGCGGGTGATCGAGCTTGATGCCGGTAAATTCCAGCGCGGCGGCTTCGATATTCGCGCCCTCAAAGGGCTCGATACGGAAGAAACTGGTCTGGTCCGGGTAGACCAGGCCGTCGTCGTCCATGTTGATGGTGGTAGCGGCAATTTCCAGCAGGGCGTCGGTGGCTGCGTTGAAACCACCGGTTTCCACGTCCACCACAACCGGCAGGAAGCCCCGAAAACGGTATGCCAGAGGCGATTTGGCCTTGCCCGAGGTCACGGGATCGCGTTCTTCATCGTCAAAGTCGAACTCGCTCACGGTATTTCCTTAACGGTTGATGATTATCAGGCCAGACGCCAGTGGATGTGTTCGCCGGCACGCAGCGGGACCACGGCTTGGTCGCCGAAGGGCAGCTCTGCCGGTACCGCCCAGCTGTCACGCACCAGGGTGATGGTATCGGTGTTGCGTGGCAGGCCGTAGAAGTCCGGCCCGTGGAGGCTGGCAAAGCCTTCGAGCTTGTCCAGCGCGCCGAGTTCATCAAAGGTTTCGGCATACAGCTCGATGGCCGCGTGGGCGGTGTAGCAACCGGCACAGCCGCAGGCTGCTTCCTTGGCATGGCGTGCGTGTGGCGCAGAGTCGGTACCCAGGAAGAACTTGCCTGAGCCGGAAATGGCCGCTTCGCGCAGTGCCTGCTGGTGCGTCTGACGCTTGAGCACCGGCAGACAGAACAGGTGCGGGCGAATGCCGCCTACCAGCATGTGGTTGCGGTTGAACATCAGGTGGTGGGCGGTGATGGTCGCGGCAACGTTGTCGGACGCCTGCTGAACAAAGCTGACCGCATCGCCGGTGGTAATGTGCTCAAACACCACTTTGATGGTAGGGAAGCGCTCTACTACCTTGACCAGCTGCTGGTCGATAAAGGCTTTTTCCCGATCAAAGATATCTACCTCGGCGTGGGTGACCTCGCCGTGCACCAGCAGCAGCATGCCGACCTCGGCCATCGCTTCTAGCGCGGGGTAGATGTTTTCCAGCGCGGTGACGCCAGACTGCGAATTGGTGGTGGCGCCTGCCGGGTAGAGCTTGGCGGCGACGACCTGACCGCTGGCCTTGGCCTGGCGAATGACCTCAGGAGAGGTCTGATCGGTCAGGTACAGCACCATAAGCGGCTCAAACTGGGAACCGGCTGGACGGGCAGCGAGAATACGCTCACGGTAGCCTGCCGCCTCGGCCGCGTCGCGTACCGGCGGCACCAGATTGGGCATGATGATGGCGCGGCCAAAGCTGCGGGCGGCATCGGGCACCGTGTGTTGCAGCATGGCGCCGTCGCGCAGGTGAATATGCCAGTCATCCGGGCGGGTGAGCGTCAGGCGGTCAGTCATGGGGAAAATCCAGTGCTTGAGAATGGCGCAATGCTACCGCAAACGGCCCTTATTTGACACTCCGCAGCCTGAGGCGCCGCCGCCCCGGCGTGGGAGTCAGAGGCATGTGCTTTCAGGTGTATGACCTTGCCCGGTGTTTCCTAAAGTTTTTCATGCCCGTGCCGATGAGTCAGGCAAGAGAGATTGGCGCCCGAGCTGTATCGGAGCGTGGAATCAACGTGGAGACCCCGGTGACACGAGCCTACCTGACTGTTTTGCTGAGCGTGGCGCTGCCGGCCCAGGCGATGACCTTCCAGACCCGTATGGAAGATGTTCGATGGCAGGTGGAGGGGGATCAGTTTGCCTGCCGCTTGTCGCAGTCGGTGGAGGGCTACGGTGAGGCGACCTTTGTGCGCCGTGCCGGCGAGCGCCCGGCGTTTGAACTGACGGCCTGGGACAATCCGATGCGTCCGGGGCCTGCACAGGTATTTAACGAGCCGCCCCCGTGGCGCCCTGGCACGGCCACACAGCCTGTGGGGCAGGGCGTGGTTGCCAATGGCAGCCAGGCGATGTTGCTGCCCTACGAGCAGGCCGGGCGCATGCTGGCAGGCCTGGCCTCCGGGCTGCAGCCGACCATCATGCGCAGCAGCCTGGCTGGCGGCGAGTCGGTGCGGGTGGTGGTTTCCAGTGTCGGCTACCAGCAGGCCTGGAGTGACTATCAGGCTTGCGTCAGCAAGCTGCTGCCGATCAGTGCGGCGCAGGCCGAGCAGAGCACCATCAGCTTTCGCTCAGGTGGGAGCCTGCTGAGTGACGACGCCAAGAGCATGCTGGATGCCGTGCTGCAGTACATTCAGGCGGCGGATCAACTCAACGAGATTGTGCTCGACGGGCATTCGGACAATCAGGGCAACCGCCTGGATAACCGGGAACTGTCGCGCCAACGGGCGCTGGCGGTTCGTGATTATCTGATGGAAAAGGGGGTGGATGAGTCCTTGTTTAGCATGCGCTTTCATGGCGACCGCTATCCGATTGCCAGCAATCGCACTGCTGAAGGTCGTGCGGCCAACCGGCGGGTGATGCTGCGTCTGCAGTACAATTAGAAGGCCTTGTTACACCTCGATTGCCCCGACTCCCCTGTGATTCCCGCCTGCGTGGCGCTAGAATAGGCGCCTTTCGCCCGCTCCGTTCGGGGTGGCGGTTCAGTCTTGCTTTTAAGGGAGCACGAAATGGCAGAAGTCAAAAAAGTCGTCCTGGCCTATTCCGGCGGTCTGGATACCTCGGTCATCCTCAAGTGGCTGCAGGAAACCTATGACTGTGAAGTGGTCACCTTTACCGCTGACCTGGGTCAGGGTGAAGAAGTAGAACCGGCACGCGCCAAGGCCCAGGCCATGGGCGTCAAGGAAATCTACATCGACGACCTGCGCGAAGAATTTGTGCGCGACTTTGTGTTCCCGATGTTCCGCGCCAACACCGTATATGAAGGTGAGTACCTGCTGGGTACCTCCATCGCGCGTCCGCTGATCGCCAAGCGCCTGATTGAAATTGCCAACGAGACCGGCGGTGACGCCATCTCCCACGGTGCTACCGGCAAGGGTAACGACCAGGTTCGCTTTGAGCTGGGTGCCTACGCGCTGAAACCAGGCGTAAAAGTGATTGCGCCCTGGCGTGAATGGGACCTGCTGTCGCGCGAGAAGCTGATGGACTACGCCGAGAAGCACGGCATTCCGATTGAGCGCCACGGCAAGAAAAAGTCTCCCTACTCGATGGACGCCAACCTGCTGCACATCTCCTACGAAGGTGGCGTGCTGGAAGATACCTGGACCGAGCATGAAGAAGACATGTGGCGCTGGACCGTTTCGCCGGAAAGCGCACCTGACCAGGCCACCTACATTGAGCTGAGCTACCGCAATGGCGACATCGTTGCCATCGACGGTAAAGAAATGACCCCGGCTGAAGTGCTGACCTACCTGAACAAGGTTGGCGGTGCCAACGGTATCGGTCGTCTGGATATCGTTGAGAACCGCTTTGTCGGCATGAAGTCCCGCGGCTGCTACGAAACCCCCGGCGGCACCATCATGCTCAAGGGCCACCGCGCGATCGAGTCCATCACCCTGGACCGTGAAGTAGCCCACCTGAAAGACAGCCTGATGCCGAAGTACGCCGAACTGATCTACAACGGTTTCTGGTGGAGCCCCGAGCGCGTCATGCTGCAGGAAATGATCGACGCCTCTCAGGTTAACGTGAACGGTGTTGTGCGCCTGAAACTGTACAAGGGCAACGTCATTGTGGTTGGCCGCAAGTCTGACGACTCGCTGTTCGACGCCAACATCGCGACCTTTGAAGACGACGCTGGCGCCTACGATCAGGCCGATGCAGCTGGCTTCATCAAGCTGAATGCACTGCGCATGCGCATTGCTGCCGGCAAAGGCCGTAAGCTGCTCTAAGTCAGTTAAGGCTCGATCTAACGCCCGGTGAAAGCGATTTCACCGGGCGTTTTCGTTTTACAGTTGCGGGCGGAGCGGGGAAACCGGTAGCTTTGTCTATACATCCTCGCAAGGGCGCCGATCATGCAAATTCTGCACACCATGCTCCGTGTTGGAGACCTCGAAAAATCCATCGCCTTCTACACCGAAGTGCTCGGCATGACCCTGCTGCGCCGCAAGGACTACCCTGACGGCCGCTTTACCAATGCCTTTGTCGGTTATGGCAACGAGGCCGAACACGCGGTGCTGGAGCTGACCTGGAATTGGGATACCAGCAGCTATGATCTGGGCAGCGGATACGGCCACATCGCCATTGAAGTGCTGGATGTGTACCGCGCCTGCGAGCAGATTCGCGCGGCCGGGGGCAAGGTGGTACGCGAGGCCGGCCCGATGAAGCACGGCAGCCGCATCCTTGCCTTTGTCGAAGACCCGGACGGCTATCGTATCGAGCTACTGTCGGCCCGCGAGTAAGCCGGGTTTCTGCTTCGCACGGAAGGGAGGGCAGAGATGGCATTGACCCTGTTGGTTCTTCTGCTGGTACTGGTGCTGGTAGCCGGTGCCTGGCTGCGTGCACGCCAGCGCAAGCGCTGGCGCTACGCTGAAGAACGGCAGGTGGCCCTGGCGCAGATTCGCTTGCTGCGCCAATTGATCGAACAGGTTCAGCGCCACCGCGGGCTGTCCTACGGCGTGCAGTCGGGTGAGCGTTCGCTGGAGGCACGGCTCTGGTCGGTCAATCAGCAGGTTCGTCAGTTGTTCGAGCGTTGCCGGGTATACCAGCCGAGGCTGCACTGGCTGCCCAGCTGGCACCTTGCGCTGCAGCTGTGGGAGCGGGTCAATCAGCCCGACACAGCCGAGTCTCCCGAGCATTTGTTGAGCCTTCAAACAGACCTTGTTCAGGCCTTGCTGGACACCGTCAGCGCGCTGGCCGAGCGCTTTGATCTGGTGTGCCTTGGCCGTCTTGCGCCGCAGGCAGAGGGACAGTGGCTGGAGCTGCTGCACAATATCGAGCTGCTTGGGCAGTCCCGTGCCATCGGCACCGGTATTGCTGCCAACCGTCAGAACCTGACGGTGTGGCGCGAGCGCCTGGGGCAGCTTAGCCAGCAGATCAACGAACAATGCTATGCGGCCCTGGCCCGCCTAGTCTCGGACCCGGAGCTGCGGCCCGTGCTGAGCCAGCCGGTACGCGCCGCTGAAGAGTCGCTGGACAGTCTGCTGGAGACCATCTGTGAATTGCTCAAGGAGCAGTCCACAGCGGTCCACTCGGTAGACTATTTTCAGACCGCCACCCAGGCCATCAGCGCCCAACTGTTGCTGGTCGACCTGCTGCTGCAGCGCCTGGAGCGCCGCCAGGCCAGCGCTCCAGTCTGACTCAGGCGGGGTTGATGCCGCGAATCTGGGCGGCCATATCGGCGGCGTACAGGTCGGTCATGCCGGCGATGAAATCCAGCACCCGCAGATAGCTGCGGTAGGGCGGCCAGTCTGCCTGCGGAATGGTGTGGCCAATCAGATCAAGAATACGCTGGTGCTTGAAACTCAGGTTTTGCCCGGCGTGCAATTCGTTGACCGCACTGCAAAAGGCGTCCAGCAGGGTTTCCAGCGTGCTGTAGGCGCCGATCTCATGCAGCGTCTTGCGCTTGTCCTGAAATATCCGCTTGCGCGCCATATCCTTGGCTGTCAGTACGCAATTGCGCGCTGCGGCAGGCATGTGTTCGACCAGGTCGCCCTGCAGCTCACCGGCGAGCAAGGCGGGCAGCTGATCAATAAAGGCCTGCGCCGCAGCGTTGACCAAGTGCTCGATTGCCTTGCCACGCAGAATGGCCAGGCGCCGCCGTTGTGAGTCGTTAGGGCCCAGTTGGCGATATGTCTCCGGCAGGTCATCACCCACCAGATCCAGCAGCACACGCTCTACCTCGGCGTAAGCCAGCAGATCCATCTCCAGCCCGTCTTCCAGATCAATCAAGCCGTAGCAGATGTCATCGGCCGCTTCGACCAGATATACCAGCGGGTGCCGTGCCCAGCGGTGCGGTCCCAGGGCCGGCAGGCCCAGTTTGTCTGCGATCTGCTGCAGCAGCGGAAACTCGGCCTGATAGCAGCCGAACTTGTGCTTCTTGTAGCCAAGGTCGTTGGCATGCTGAGCAGTCCAGGGGTATTTCAGGTAGGCACCCAGGGTGGCATAGGTCAGGCGCATGCCGCCTTCGGCCTGGTGATACTCAATCTGGGTCAGTACGCGAAAGCCCTGCGCGTTGCCTTCAAAATGCAGAAAATCCTGCTTCTCGGCGTCACTCAGTTGATCAAGCATGCCGCGCTGCTCAGCCTGGCGGAACCAGTGGCGGATAGCATCCTCGCCGGAGTGTCCATACGGCGGGTTGCCGATGTCGTGGGCTAGGCAGGCAGCCTGGACAATCACCCCCAGATCGGCTGGCTGGCACCAGTCCGGCATCTCGCTGCGCAGCATTTCGCCCACCCGCATACCGAGCGAGCGCCCGACACAGCCAACTTCCAGGCTATGGGTCAGGCGGGTGTGAATGTGATCGTTGCTGGATACCGGGTGGACCTGGGTTTTCTTGCCCAGGCGGCGGAAGGCGCCGGAAAAAATGACGCGGTCGTGATCCTTGTGAAAGGGCGTGCGCCCCAATTCGTCGTCGCTGGCGACCGGTTTGCCCAATCGTTCGCGGCACAGCAGTGTTTCCCAATCCATGCATGGCTCCTGTGGTTGGGCCGAGTATGCGGCAGGTATTAAGGGCTGTCGAGGGTTGGGTTGGCTGCCACCAAGTCGGCATCCAGGCATCACTGGACTGACATAATCAACTGGCAGGCTTGCGCTCGAAGTACTCATTACAAAGGAGCGTATTCGTGAGACCTCAAGCCTTACTGGCCCTGACTTCAGTCATCTCAACGTTGGTGTTGAGCGGTTGTAATAGTGATAGCGACAGCAATGCTGACGATAATGCGGCGGCTCAGCCTTTGACGCTGAATATTCTGCATATCAACGATCACCATTCCAATCTGGAAGAAAGCAGCATCGATCTTGATATCGCTGGCACCGAAACCAGTTTTGCGCTGGGCGGATTTCCGCGTGTGGCAGCCAAAATGGCAGAGCGTGAAGCCGAGCTGGACAACGTGCTGAAACTGCACGCCGGCGATGCGATCACCGGTACGCTGTACTTCTCCAGTTTTGAGGGTGAGGCCGACGCCGCCTTGATGAACGAGGTCTGCTTCGATGCCTTTGCCCTGGGTAACCACGAGTTTGACCGGGGCGATGCGGGGCTGGTTAATTTCCTCGATTACCTCGCGGCAGATAGCTGTGACACCGCAGTGCTGGCTGCCAACGTCAAACCACAGGTAGGCACGCCGCTGGCGCCCGCTGCTGAAGACGACTACATCAAGCCGTACTACATTCACGAGGTGGACGGCCAACAGGTCGGGGTGATCGGCATCGATATCAGCGGCAAGACTCAAGGCAGCTCCAGCCCGCTGGCAACGACCGAGTTTCTGGATGAGCAGGAAACGGCCCAGGCGATGATCAACGAGCTGGCCGAGCAGGGCGTCAACAAGATCATCTTGCTGACGCATTATCAGTATGAGAATGACCTGAACCTGGCGCGTAACCTGTCGGGTGTGGATGTCATTATCGGTGGCGACTCTCACACCCTGCTCGGCGATTTTGCTGCTTACGGTATGAATGCCGGTGGCGAGTATCCAACCAGGGTCGCCAATGCCGATGGCAACACGGCCTGTGTGGCCCAAGCCTGGGAATACGCCAAGGTGGTTGGCGAGCTGAATATACAGTGGGACAGCGAAGGCAATGTGGTCTCCTGCGAAGGGGTACCGCACCTGTTGCTGGATCAGCCAACCCGTAACGACGTTGCCCTGACGGGTGATGCCGAGGCTGAGGTGCTGGCGGCTATTGATGCCGATCCCCAGCTCAGTCTGACCGCGCCGGATGCGGCGGTCCAGGCTGTGCTCAGCGGCTACACGCAGCAGCTCGACACCTTCCGCAATAACGTCGTTGGTATGGCCACTGAAGACCTGTGCCTGGCGCGTATTCCGGGTGTGCCCTACGGCGATACCACCTGCACCGGCGAAGACCCCAACCGTGGCGGAGATATTCCCAATGTGGTGGCCAATGCCTTCCTGTTTCTGAGCAAAAACGCCGATGTGTCCATCCAGAACGCGGGTGGCGTACGTATTGATATCCCTGCTGGTGATATCACCATTGGCGATGCCTACACGCTGCTGCCGTTTGCCAACACGCTGACCAACCTCGAAATAACCGGTGCGGAAATTCGGCAGGTACTGAATGAGGCCGTTGATTACGCCCACAGCAATTCTAGCGGCGCCTATCCCTATGCTGCCGGCCTGCGCTGGTATGTGGATATGAATCGCCCGGCAGGTCAGCGGTTGTACGATATCGAGTATCGCGTGCGCAATGAGGGTGCGTGGCAGCCTTTGACCGATGCCATGGTACTTACTGTCGTGAGCAACAGCTTCACCGCCTTGGGGCAGGATGGCTATGTGACCTTTGGCACAGTGAGCCAAGACGGCCGCGCTGAAGACACCTTCCTCGATTATGCGCAGTCCTTTGTCGACTACATGCTGGAAGTCGGTACTGTACGCAAGCCGGCGCAGGAGGAGTACTCCACGCAGTTCTACACGCCCGCCAACTGAGTTAGTTCGCGCCATGGCCTGAAGGGAGATTGCTATATCCTTTCGGGCTTTGGCCGGTTAGCGGCAAGTGTCGGTAGCCCGGCCCAAATAGCGCTACAATAGCGGCCTGTTTCCCGACTCGCCGTGACCCGCCATGAAGCACACCCCTCCTGTCACTCTCTATGGCACGCTGGCCTGCCATCTGTGTGAGAACGCCATGCACGTGCTGCAGCCGCTGATTGCCGACGGTTTGCGGGTGAGCGAGGTCGATATCAGCGACAGTGACGAGCTGATGCAGCGTTATCAGATGCGTATTCCGGTGCTTCAACGCACGGACAGCGGCGCCGAGCTGGATTTTCCGTTTGACCTGGCCCAGGTGATGGACTGGTTGGGCGATGACCTGCGCGAAGAGGGTTAACCAGTGGCGATGCGAGTGGTGCCATTCTGGAAGCGCAAGGCGCTGACCGAGCTTGATCGTGACGAGTGGGAGTCGCTGTGCGACGGCTGCGGGCTTTGCTGTCTGCAAAAACTGGAGGACGAGGATGATCCGCAGGCGATCTATTACACGCGCATTGCCTGCAAGTTGCTGGATCTGGATAGCTGTCGCTGTAGCGATTACCCCAATCGCCAGCGCTTTGTGCCGGACTGCATTCAGCTGACACCGGGCAAGGCGCAGGATTTTGCCTGGTTACCGCCCACCTGCGGCTATCGCCTGGTCGCCGAGGGACAGGATCTGCCGCCCTGGCACCCGCTGATCTGTGGCGATGAACAGGCGGTGCACAAGGCTGGCATCTCGCTGGCTGGCCAGATGCTGCCCGAAGGCAGCGTGGCCGATGAAGACTGGGAAGATCACATCATCTTTCGCGTTGGCTAAAAGGCCCGCGTAGACGGGCCGTTGGCGTAACAATGACTCAGTGCGAAATCTCGAACTCCCGCAGCTTGGTGTGTAAATAGCGCACCTGGTCGTACTCGAACGGGCTGTCCAGGGCGCCATAGCGGAAGGGGATGCCGTACCGCAGGTCGATGGCCCAGATACCCCAGGTTGCCTGGTAGTCGTTCATGAAGTCCCGGTTGTCCATGTAGTTGACGTAATCTTCAATCACCCAGTCGGCTACGCGGCCGGTGCCGTCACGCAAGCTCGAAGGGCCAAGAAAGGGGATCACCAGATAAGGCCCGGCCGGTACACCCCAGACACCCAGGGTCTGGCCGAAGTCCTCATCCTGCTGAGGTAGCCCCATTTTCTCGGCCACATCAAATATCCCGGCCAGGCCAAAGATGCTGTTGAACAGCAGGCGCGCGGTGGTTTCGCCGCTGCGCTGGAACTTGCCCTGCAGCAGGCTATTGCCCAGGTTGGGAATGTCGCGCAGGTTGTCGAACACATTCGATACGCCGGTACGCACCGGGCTCGGTGTTGCCCACACGTAAGTGCGTACTACCGGCAGGTAGACGTAACGGTCAAATTGCGCGTTGAAGCGGTAAATACGCCGGTTAACGCCCTCCAGCGGGTCATGTACGTTCAGGGCGCGCAGGCTGGAGCGCTCGAACTGATAGCGATTGTCCCGCTCGTCGATATCCAGCTCCAGCAAGGGGTCATTGTAGGTCGGCACCTGCGGGCCGGACTCCTGCGCCACGGCACTGAAAGACAGCGCCGTGCTCAGCAAGGCAAGGGGTAAAAGGCGCTTCATTGGGCACCTCCCTGCAGGAAGGTCAGGTACCGCTCAGTCACCGGCGCGTAGTCCAGATTGCCCCCGTGCCCACCGCTGGGGTAGAGGAAGGCCCGCTCGCCCAGGGTATCGGCGAGAAAGCGGTAATCGGACTCGGTCAGAATCAGGTCGTCGGCATTGCTGACTGCGGCAACGTCAGGGTTGTTCTGCAGAAAGTCCTGCAGACTGCGCAGGCTGGTCTCCCAGGCCATGTCGTCGATGGTCTTGTCGGCGTTTTCCAGTTGCCAGGCGGGCAGCAACTGCTCGTTGATGTAGCAGCTGAAGTCGCAGAACAACGCGCGGCGTAAATACGGCGTCAGTGACGTGCTGACTTTGAGTTGCTGGTCCGCCGGCACATAGCGCCCGCCGTGGGTAACCAGGTCGCTCATAAAGCTGAGGTCCGCAGCGGAAAAACGAAAAACGGCACCGATCAACATGGCCAGCTCCGGATCGGTCAACGCATCG
This sequence comes from Halopseudomonas pachastrellae, assembly GCF_900114765.1. Taxonomy (GTDB): domain Bacteria; phylum Pseudomonadota; class Gammaproteobacteria; order Pseudomonadales; family Pseudomonadaceae; genus Halopseudomonas; species Halopseudomonas pachastrellae. The sequence goes on along the minus strand of NZ_FOUD01000021.1, from coordinate 61,715 downwards.
GGCGAGCTCTGAATCTCTTCGAACAGGCTTTCCTGGATGTCACTGTTGCCGCGGCTGGCAAAGTGGCGGGACAGCTTCTGGAAAATGTGTTCGTAAAAGCTGTCGTTGTCGTCAACGCCCTCAATCCGGGTGTAGGACAGGGCGTCCAGACGCCCCACTGAGGCATATAGATCCACCGGCGGGTTCATCAGCAACACCCGCTCAAAGTCGAACTGGCCAAGGTGCGTGTCCAGCTCGGCGACGAACGCCGCGTGCAGGGCGCCCAGACTGAAGCCTGCCAGGCGGTAAGAGGTCACTTCAAAGCCCAGTTCCTGACGCGCATTCTCGACTGCCAGGGTCATGGCAGTGTGCAGGTCACGTGCATCCTCGGCGCCCATGCCGGGCAAACCGCTGTTGGAGGCGGCAGCAATAAAGTCGTGGTTGGAGGGCGAGGACAGCACAATCACGTGCATGCCGGCCTGCCAAAACAGGCGCTTGAGATAATCCATGCGGGTGCTGTCATATCCGGAGCCGGTGCCGGCTACCAGAAAGATCAGCGGAGCCGGTTCGTCATGCCAGGCAACGCGGTAGTGCAAGTCGCGGTACTGGGACAGCGCCGGCGGCAGCTTGCGGTCGGGCAGCACGCGGACCTTGAGGTCGGTTTGCTGCACATCCACATCACTGGGCGTGGGAGCTTGCAGCTTTTCCGGAGTGCCGGCTACGGTAGCCATGAAGGGGTTGGTTATGGGATAAGCGTAGGGCTCGCTGGCATTGGCCGTGAGTGCAACGGTTGCCAGCAATCCGGCGCAAATCCCGAGCGTCTTTCGATAGGTTGGCAAGGCGTTACCTTCCTGGTGGCGTAAATAGTGAAGTCCCTACAAATACCCGCCACAGCCGGGAAAGTTCCCTGCACAGCCTCCTTGAGTCAGGCGGCCAGGGCGTCTGGACGGGATTTGCGGCGGCGTTCTGCACGGTTCCAGAGCTTCTCGTGGAAGTAGAAGGCGACCGTGTTAACCGCCGGCTCGACCAGCGCCACTGCGCCGCCAACGAGCACACTGCCGGTCATCAGATACACCACGCCAAAGGCGATGGAAAAGTGCATGCAGGCAAAGGTGATGGTCTTGATCATGACTGCCTCGACTGTAACTCAAATGAGAATCATTGCTGAATGAGGTCAGTGTAGGCGAATGCCGAGCCAGTGAGAAGCGTGATTGTTTAATGGCGGTAATAGCGGGAACTAATCAGCGGTGTGCGGTGGGCAGGACGCCCACCGGAATTGCCCTCCGGGCGCAGTTATACGCGAGAGGGCGGCCTGATCAGTCGAAGTCGAAATCCGACAGCTGCTTTTGCAGGCGACGTTCTTCGAGGTAGCTGTCGATCAGCCGGCGTTTGGTCAGGCTGTTACGTGAATTGGGGGCGTTATCGGTTTCAGGGGTGTCGTCGTCCTCGACGAAGTCATCATCATCGTCCAGCTCGATGTCGGATTTTGCTTTGGCCATGACTCAACTCCACAGTGAAGATGCCATTTGCGCACCTTATAAACGCGAAGTTGGATTTGCGGAAATAGAATTTTTTTATTGAAAACGGCGACAGGTTTCAATAAACGCAGGCCGTTTTCTGTTGGGGGCCTGCAGGGCGCTCAGTCAGAGGTTTTGTGCTTGTAGTCGCACAGGTCTTCTATCCGGCAGCTGCCGCATTGCGGCGAGCGTGCCTTGCAGACATAGCGCCCGTGCAGGATCAGCCAGTGGTGGGCGTCGACCAGAAATTCCTTGGGCACGTGTTTGAGCAGCTTCTTTTCCACTTCAAGTACGTTTTTGCCTGGCGCGATGCCGGTGCGGTTGCTGACACGGAAGATGTGCGTGTCGACGGCCATGGTCGGCTGCCCGAACGCGGTGTTTAGTACCACGTTGGCTGTTTTGCGGCCAACCCCGGGCAGGGCTTCCAGCGCTTCGCGATTGTCCGGTACCTGGCTGTTGTGCTGCTCGATAAGGATCTTGCAGGCGGCAATCACATTGCGCGCCTTGCTGTTGAACAGCCCGATAGTCTTGATGTATTCGCTCAGGCCGTCCACGCCCAGTGCGTAAATCGCTTCCGGGGTGTTGGCCACGGGGAACAGCTTGTCGGTCGCCTTGTTGACGCCCACGTCGGTCGCCTGGGCAGACAGGGTAACGGCGACCAGCAGCTCAAACGGCGAGCTGAAGTTCAGCTCGGTAGTTGGATGCGGGTTGTCCTCACGCAGGCGGCGGAAGATCTCGTAGCGCTTTTCCTTGTTCATGGTGCCCGCTCAGTTGATAGTCCCGGTGACGCGTACGCGCTTGCTGCCAGCCGCTGCAGGCTTGACGTCGCGGGCGGCGGCGCGCTCCTTGACCTTGGCGTCAATGAGGTTTTTCAGTGCAATCAGCAGCCCCATGAATACAAACGCCCCCGGCGGCAGGATGACGAACAGCACATCCTTGTAGTTGGGGAACACCACCAGCGTCCAGTCGGCCGCGACGGGGCCCAGCAGCAGGTCCATGCCGCCGAACAGGGTGCCGTGCCCGACCAGCTCGCGCAGGCCGCCGAGCACCACCAGTACCAGCGCAAAGCCCAGACTCATCATGAAGCCGTCGACCACTGAAGGCAGAATCGGGTTCTTGGACGCAAAGGCGTCGGCGCGGCCGAGGATCACGCAGTTGGTGACAATCAGCGGGATGAAAATACCGAGGATCTGGTACAGCTCGTAGGTGAAGGCCTGCATCAGCAGCTCGATGCAGGTGGTCAGCGCGGCAATGATCATGACAAATGCCGGCAGCCGCACGGCGTCGGTCACGGCGCTGCGAATCAGCGATACCGCCAGGTTGGAGCCGGTCAGTACCAGCATGGTCGCCAAACCCAGGCCAAGGGCGTTGACCACCGAGCTGCTGACGCCTAGCAACGGGCACAGCCCCAACAGTTGCACCAGCCCGGCATTGTTGTGCCACAGGCCGTCTGCGGTGATCTCGGAGAGTGTCTTGTTGGCCATGGATTACTCCTCGTCCAGCTGCAGCAGGGCGGTGCGGTGTTCATCGAAATAGGTCAGGGCCTGATAGACCGCCTTGACCACTGCGCGGGGGGTGATGGTCGCGCCGGTAAACTGGTCAAACTGGCCGCCGTCCTTTTTAACCGCCCACTGCTCAGGGATCGGCATGCTCAGGCTTTTGCCGTTAAAGGACAGAATCCACTGGCTTTTGCCTGCGTCGATTTTGTCGCCAAGACCGGGCGTCTCGCGGTGGCTGACGCTGCGCACGCCGGCGATGCTGCCATCGGCGCGAATACCCACCAGCAGGTCAATGCGGCCACTGTAGCCGTCCGGTGCGACAACCGGCAGGATCACGGCGCTGACCCGCTCGCCCTGGCGAGCGCGGTAGGCGTCGGCCGGCGCGCTGAGGCTGAGGTACTGACGGTCCTGCACGCTAAAGCTGTCGGTCAGCAGGTCGTTGTCGTGCTGATCATGCGGCACGATCTCATTCAGTGCACTTAGCTGGACCCGACGCTGGGCCTCGCTGATGCGCTCGGCGGTGGTCTGCTGGGTCACGGCGATCATACCGACGGTGGCCACGGCAAACAGGCCGAGAATCATGCTGTTGCGCAGGATCGAGCGACTGGTAGTAGTTGGCGTATCCATGGCTCAGTCCGTCTTGCCCATGCCGCGCTTGGCTTTGCTGTGGCCATAGGTGCGCGGTGTGCTGTAGTAGTCGATGGTGGGGGCGGCGAGGTTCATCAGCAGTACGGCAAAGGCCACCGCGTCAGGGTAACCACCCCAGGCGCGGATTACATACACCAGGATGCCGACGCCGGCGCCAAAGATCAGCCGACCCAGCTTGCTGGTGGCGCCCGATACCGGGTCGGTGACGATAAAGAACGCGCCCAGCATGGTGGCGCCGCTGAATAGATGAAACAGCGGTGAGCCGTTGGAGTCCGAGCCGCTGCCATTCCAGAACAGCAGGCTCATCAGTGCCAGGGCGCCAAGCATGCCGACGGGGGCGTGCCAGCTGTAGATGCGCTTGTACAGGAGCGCGGCACCACCCAGCAGGTAGGCCAGGCTGACCCACTCCCAGCCGTAGCCGGCAAAGTTGCCGAATACCGGGCTGCTGGCGTGCAGCTCAGCCATGGTCAGGCTGCTGTTGGTCTTGACCACATCCAGCGGAGTCGCCTGGGTCCAGCCATCTATCGCGCCGCCGCTGGGCATGAAGATGCGACTCAGGCCATCCATCAGGCCCAGTGTGGCCTGCACATCCGGTACAACGGCTTCAATGCCGCGCCAGGCTGGCCAGCTGGTCATTTCCACCGGGAAGGAAATCAGTACCACTACGTAGCCCAGCATCGCCGGGTTGAACGGGTTCTGACCCAGGCCACCATATAACTGCTTGCCGAAGACAATCGCGAAGCTGACCGCAACCAGGGTCAGCCACCAGGGCGCGTAGGGCGGCAACGCCAGGGCCAGCAGCCAGGCGGTAACCAAGGCGCTGCCATCACGCAGGAAGAAGCCGATCGGGCGTTTGCGAACCCACAGGATCAGCGCTTCGACAGCCAGAGCGACGGCGCTGGCGTAGAGAATGTTGATCAGGGTGCCAAAGCCGAAGAACCAGGTCAGGGTCAGTACGCCGGGCAGGGTGGCGCCCAGCACCCAAAGCATGATGGTCTGGGTATGGTTGTTTCCCTTGGCGTGGGGTGAGGTCATGCGAACCAGCGCCATCAGTTGGTCTCCTTGCTGGCCATGTAGTCGGCGAAGGCCTTGGCGGCAACGTCGAGTGCGGCGCGGGCAGTGTCGAGGTTCTGTTGCGCGGTGGTGGTATCCGCGCCGGCCTCGCTGGCTTCTTTCAACTCCCGTTCGGCCCGTTTGAAGTCAGCCTTGCAGGTGGCCATGGTGGTCTTCAGGGCGCGCAGCTGCTCATCAACCGGCTTCTTGTCCACGAGTTGGCGCTGCGGCGGCGGAATCGGGCTGCTGTTTTCTGCTTCATGCAGGGCCTTTTCAGCGCTCTGATAGGTCTGTTGCTGAGTTGCCAGTTGGGCCTGCAGGTCGGCATCGTCCGGGTTTTCACCCAGGGCGCGTTCGGTTTTCTTCAGGGCCGCGCGGGCCATGGCCAGGTCCAGCTTGGCCTGCTTGAGCTTCTCATCAACCGGCTTCTTGGCTGTGGCGCTGGCCGGGATGCGGGCGTCGGCGGCCTCGACCTGCTCGCGCAGCTTGGCGATTTCGGCCTGTTGCTCTTCGCTTGGGCTGTCGGCGGCGTTGCGTTCTGCTTTTTTCAGGGCAGCACGCAGCATGGCTGCCTCTATCTTCAGCTTTTTGGCCTCATCGTCGCCGCCGGCCTGGGGCGCGGGTGCAGCGGGTTGGCTGCTGGTATCGCCCTGGGCCTGGTCGAAGGCGTCCTGCGCCTCACGGGCGGCTTGTTCAAGCTGCGGGATCTGCGCCTGCAGGTCGGCGTTATCCGGGTTGGCAACGAGCTGCTTCTGGGCCTTTTTCAGTGCCATCTGCGCGGTGGCTGCGGCGATCTTCAGCTGCTTCTGTTCGGGCGACAGGGCACCTGCCTTTGGCGCTGGAGCATCGCTCGCCGGCGCACTGGCACCGGATTCGCTTTGCTTGGCGGCCTCTGCCTCTTTGGCAGCTTTGATACGCGCCGCCTTTTCGGCGCGGGCTATGCGATCGCGCTCTTTCTGTTCGGCTTCACGCTGCAGGCGCTCCTGACGGTGCTCAAAGCGCTGGCGGGAGTGGTCGGCCTTGTGTTGCTGCAGATCCAGCGCGCGTATCTCGGACTTGGCGGCGCGGTAGTACTGCACCAGCGGGATGCTGCTGGGGCAGACGTAGGAGCAGGCGCCGCACTCGATGCAGTCGAACAGGTGCTGACGCTTGAGCTGATCGTAGTCTTTGCCCAGCGCAAAGAAGTGCAGCTGCTGCGGCAAGAGGCTGGCCGGGCAGGCTTCTGCGCACAGGCCGCAGCGGATGCACGGCTGCGCCGGTGGTGGTGGCGGCAGCTCATCACGGGTGCCGGCGAGCAGGCAGTTGGTGGTCTTGACGATGGGCGCATCCAGGCTCTGCAGGGTAAAGCCCATCATTGGCCCGCCCATGACCAGGCGGAACAGCTTGTCGGGCTGCAGGCCGGCGAAGGCAAGCAGCTCGCGAATCGGCGTGCCGATCAGTGCCTCCACGTTGGTCGGATGGCTCAGGGCTTCGCCGGTCAGGGTGGTGATGCGCTTGATCAGCGGCTGGCCGAGCACAACGGCATCGTGAATCGCCAGCAGTGTGCCGACGTTCTGGCAGACCATGCCAAGGTCGGCGGGCAGGCCGCCGCTGGGCACTTCCTTGCCGGTCAGAATCTGGATCAGCTGCTTTTCACCGCCGGAGGGGTACTTGGTCGGAAAGGCAACAACCTGCATGGCGCGCTCGCCAACCGCAGCGCGCATGGCGGCGATGGCTTCGGGCTTGTTGTCCTCAATGCCGATCAGCACCCGCTCGGGCTGCAGCACATGCATCAAAATTTCGATGCCGGTGATGATCTCGGGCGCGCGGTAGCGCATGGCACTGTCGTCGGCGGTGATATAGGGCTCGCACTCGGTACCGTTTATGATCAGCGTGTGCAGCTTCTGCTCCGGCCGTGCCTTGAGCTTGACCGCGGTCGGGAATCCGGCGCCGCCGAGCCCGCTGATACCGGCCTGGCGGATCAGCTCCAGCAGGGTGACCGGCTCCAGTGCGCGGAAATCGGAAACGGGCTGCAGATCGCACCAGCGGTCCTGGCCGTCAGCCTCGATGTGGATAGCCCACTCCTCAAGACCCGATGCGTGCGGGTAGGGCGCAGGGCCAATGGCCGTGACCGTGCCGGACGTTGGCGCGTGCACGGGGCAACTGACCATGCTGCTGGCCTCGGCGATCATCTGGCCTTTGAGTACCGCGTCGCCAACTGCCACGCAGGGCTCGGCACGACCGCCCAGGTGTTGCTGCAGTGGCACGATCAAGCGGCTAGGAATCGGCACAGACTCAATGCCGTGGCCAAGGGACTGGGCCTTGTTCTCGGCCGGGTGAATGCCACCGGGAATGTCCCAGATGCGGATAGGGGTAGCGGCAGTCATCAGGCGGCTCCCCGGCTGGCGTCAGTGGCGATCAGGGCAGCGTTGGGCAGCGGGAAATCCCACTTCCAGCTTTGCGGCGTTGTGGGTAGCGGCAGCATGTCGATACAGTCGACCGGGCAGGGCTCGACGCACAGGTCACAGCCGGTGCACTCGTCGGTGATGACCGTGTGCATTTGCTTGGCTGCGCCCAGGATGGCGTCAACCGGGCAGGCCTGGATGCATTTGGTGCAGCCGATGCATTCGGCCTCGCGAATGTAGGCAACCATGCGCGGCTTTTCTTCGCCGTGCTCGGCATCCAGCGGCAGCGCTTCAACGTCCAGCAGGTCAGCCAGCGCCTGAATGGTGGATTCACCACCGGGCGGGCATTTATTGATCGGCTCGCCGTTGGCGATGCCTTCGGCGTAGGGGCGGCAGCCGGGGTGGCCGCATTGACCGCACTGGGTTTGCGGCAGCAGGTCGTTGATCTGGTCGACGATGGGGTCGCCATCAACCTTGAAGCGAACGGCGGCAAAGCCGAGTACTGCGCCAAAGATCAGCGCCAGCCCCAGCAGAACGAGTACGGCAGTAATGATCATCGACATGCTTACAACCTTATCAGGCCGGTGAAGCCCATAAAGGCCAGCGACATCAGGCCTGCCGTGATCATGCCGATGGCCGCGCCACGGAACGGTGTGGGTACGTCGGCAATGGCGATACGCTCACGCAGGCCGGCAAACAGGATCAGGATCATCGAGAAGCCAATCGCGGCACCAAGGCCATAGGTGGCGGACTTCATGAAGGTCTGCTCGGCGCGGTTGGTGTTCAGCAGCGCCACACCCAGCACCGCGCAGTTGGTGGTGATCAGCGGCAGAAAGATACCCAGTACCCGGTAGAGCAGCGGGCTGGTTTTGTGCACCACCATCTCGGTGAACTGCACCACAACCGCGATGACCAGAATGAAGGAAATGGTACGCAGGAACTCGAGGTCCAGCGGCACCAGGATGTATTGAAAAGTCAGGTAGCTGAGGATAGACGCCAGCGTCAGCACAAAGGTGGTAGCGGCAGACATGCCAATGGCGGTTTCCAGCTTGCCGGACACGCCCATGAAGGGACACAACCCGAGAAACTGCACCAATACGAAATTGTTGACCAGTATGGTACTGACCAGAATAAGGGCAAATTCAGCCATTGACCCAACCCCATGTGTGGCCGGGCAGCGCGACTCTTGCGGTCGCTGCGCCCGGTCCGGCTAATCAGGGCGGCCCGCGCCGCCCCATCACTGCACTTCTGTCGTTATTTGACGCGCTGGCCCGGCTTGGCACCCTGATCCGGGCTCAGCAGGAAAATATCTTCGCCACCGGGGCCGGCTGCCAGCACCATGCCTTCGGATACGCCGAACTTCATCTTGCGCGGCGCCAGGTTGGCAACGTACAAGGTCAGTCGGCCTTCGAGCTTGCTCGGGTCCGGGTAGGCGCTCTTGATGCCGGAAAAGACGTTACGCTTGGCGTCGCCAATATCCAGGCTCAGGCGCAGCAGCTTGTCGGCACCTTCAACAAATTCACATTTCTCGATCAGCGCGACACGCAGGTCAACGGCGGCAAAGGCATCAAAGTTGATCTCATCGGCCAGCGGCTCCTTGACCAGCTCACCGTTGCCTGTGGGCGCGGTGCTGTTGGCGGCGGCCAGATCTTCCTTGGATGCTTCGACCATGGCGTCGATCTTGGCCGGCTCGATGCGTGCGAGCAGCGGTTTGAAGGCGTTGAGCTGGTGGTTGGCCAGCAGCTGGGTGTGGTCGTTCCAGCGCAGCGGCGCAACGTTCAGAAAGGCCTCGGCGTCGGCGGCCAGCGTTGGCAGCACCGGCTTGAGGAAAATTACCAGCTGACGGAACAGGTTCACGCCCAGTGCGCAGATCGCCTGAACTTCGTCCTGCTTGCCTTCCTGCTTGTTCAGCGCCCAGGGTGCCTTGTCGGCGATCCAGGCATTGGCCTTGTCGGCCAGCGCCATGATTTCACGCATGGCGCGGGAGAAGTCGCGCTTCTCGTAGGCGTCGGCAATGCTCGGGGCTGCGGCGGTGAAGGCGCTGCTAAGCTCCGGCGCCGGGTTGGCCTCGACCATGACGCCGCCGTTGCCCTTGTGAATAAAGCCCGCGCAGCGGCTGGCGATATTGACCACCTTGCCGACCAGGTCGGAGTTGACCTTCTGCACGAAGTCTTCGAGGTTCAGGTCCAGATCTTCCACGCCACGGCCCAGCTTGGCTGCGTAGTAGTAGCGCAGGTACTCGGGGTTGAGGTGATCCAGGTAGGTACGCGCCTTGATGAAGGTGCCGCGTGACTTGGACATCTTCTGGCCGTTGACGGTCAGGTAGCCATGCACGTTGACCGCAGTCGGCTTGCGGAAGCCTGCACCTTCGAGCATGGCCGGCCAGAACAGGGTGTGGAAGTTGACGATATCCTTGCCGATGAAGTGATACAGCTCGGCGCTGGAGTCCGCGTTCCAGAAGGCGTCAAAGCTCAGTTCGGGGCGGCGGCTGCAGAGGTTCTTGAAGCTGGCCATGTAGCCGATAGGCGCGTCCAGCCAGACGTAGAAGTACTTGCCGGGCTCGCCTGGAATCTCAAAGCCGAAGTAGGGCGCATCACGGCTGATGTCCCACTCCTGCAGGCCGCTGTCCAGCCATTCGGCAATCTTGTTGGCCACGGCGTCCTGCAGGGCGCCGCTGCGGGTCCACTGCTGCAGCATGTCGGCAAAATCCTGCAGACGGAAGAAGAAGTGCTTGGAGTCCTTGAGCACCGGTGTGGCGCCGGAAATGGCCGAGCGCGGGTCTTTCAGCTCGGTGGGCTCGTAGGTGGCGCCGCATTTTTCGCAGTTGTCGCCGTACTGATCTTCAGCTGCGCACTTCGGGCAGGTGCCCTTGATGAAACGGTCGGCCAGGAACATGCCCTTTTCCGGGTCAAAGTACTGGGTAACCGAGCGGGTGCTGATGTGACCCGCGTCTTTCAGACGGGTGTAGATCAGCTCGGAGAGCTCACGGTTTTCTTCCGAGTGCGTGGAGTAGAAGTTGTCGAAGTTGACAAGAAAATCGGCAAAATCGCTGGAATGCTCGGCATGCACGTTGGCAATCAGCTGTTCCGAGGTGAGGCCTTCCTTCTCGGCGCGCAGCATGATGGCTGAGCCATGGGCGTCGTCAGCGCAGACATACACGGCCTGATGGCCGCGCAGCTGTTGAAAGCGGACCCAGATATCGGTCTGGATGTACTCCAGCATGTGCCCAAGGTGGATTGAACCGTTGGCATAGGGCAGGGCGCTGGTAACGAGGATCTGGCGAGTCGCGGCTATATCGGACATGGGCTTCCGGGGTACTTTGCGGTTGAACGTGAAAGGGCAGGGATGATAGCAGATGGGGCGCGTTGGGGGGAGGCTTGAACACGCCTGGGCTGGCGGCTGTACCGACATTCGCGGTCACAACTGTACCTTGCCGGGGCTTGGTGCCGGGCGTATAAGAGCCTGCCCAAGGAGCCTTCATGTCTGATCACGCCACTTCAACCGCCACTTTGACTCCCCGTTCCGGCCGCCGCGAATGGCTCGGCCTGGCCGTTCTGGTGCTGCCGACATTGCTGCTCGCGCTGGACATGACAGTGCTGCACCTGGCGGCGCCGCGCCTGAGCGCCGACCTTGAGCCATCCAGTGCAGAGCTGTTGTGGATACTGGATATCTACGGGTTTATGGTCGCGGGCTTTCTCATCACCATGGGCACTCTGGGTGACCGTATTGGTCGCCGGCGCCTGCTGCTGATCGGTGCCTGCGCCTTTGGCCTGGCCTCTTTCGCGGCGGCGTTTGCCAACTCGGCTCTCATGTTGATTTTTACCCGGGCGTTGCTTGGGATAGCCGGCGCAACCCTGATGCCCTCGACCCTGGCGCTGATTCGCAACCTGTTCCACGTCGAGCATGAGCGCACGCTCGCCATCACCATCTGGATGACCGGGTTTATCGTCGGCAGCGCCATTGGCCCGCTGGTTGGTGGTGTGATGCTTGAGCTGTTCTGGTGGGGCTCGGTATTTCTGCTGGCGGTGCCGGTCATGGTATTGCTGTTGCTAGTGGGGCCGTGGCTGTTGCCTGAATCCCGTGACTCGAATGCCGGCAAACTCGATATGGCCAGTGCGCTGTTGTGTATCAGCGCTGTGCTGCTGCTGATTTTCGCGATCAAAGACGGCGCGCGGGATGGCATCAACGCACTCGCGGTGGTCAGCCTGATTGCGGCGCTGGTTACCGGTGCGCTGTTTGTTCGCCGACAGCGGCGCCTGGCCGAACCGATGTTTGACCTGACCCTGTTTAACAAGCCCAGCTTCAGCGTCTCGGTGGCGGCGATGATGCTGTGCATCCTGACGCTTTCCGGCAGCTGGTTGATGATTTTCCAGTTTTTGCAGGGCGTGTCCGGCCTCAGCGCCTTGCATGCCGGGCTGGTGATGGTGCCAGCGGCGCTGTTGCAAACGGCGGCGTCATTGCTGGTGCCGAGATTCTCGCGCTGGCTGGCGCCGACAAAGCTGATCAGCGGTGGACTGGTGCTGGCGGCGGGCGGGCTGGCATTGATGCTGCTCATTCACGCCGACAGCAATCTGGCGCTGATGGTGGCAGCCAGTGTGCTGCTGGGGGTTGGCATCATGCCGATGATGATCTTGGGTACCGATCTGGTGATCGGGTCCGCGCCACCAGAGAAAACCGGCGCCGCCGCCGCCACCTCTGAAACCGCCACCGAACTGGGTATGGCGATGGGTATCGCGGTGATCGGCAGCGTCGGTGCCACCCTGTACCGCAGCAGCATGGAGCAACAGTTAAGCGGCGTGCTCGACAGTCATCAGCTGGCTGTGGCCAGCGATACCATTGGCGGTGCCATGGGCGTGCTGTCGCATCTGCCGCAGGCGCAGCTGCAGCAGGTCCATGCGGCGGTTAACAGCAGCTTTACGCTGGCGCTGCACGCCAACGCTCTGATTGGCGTGGTGATCATGCTGGGCGCAGCCTTGCTGGTGGCGCTCTGCCTGCGGCAGGTGCGCAGCGTCGGTGGTGGGCACTGAGGCAGCGCTCCGGCGGCAAAGACTTGCGCAAAGACCGGTGAAAGCTGCGCTATTTGCGCGTGCTGCAGGTTGAGTAATGCTGGCTTTTTTTCCAGGTATTGTTTCTACTTGATTGTTTTAAAAGAAAAATGGTTTTTTGGCATGGGCCTTGTAACAGCTGGGGACCGGACTTACCCGGCAACCCACGCTAGCAAGGAGCAAGCATGCCAACTCCCGCCTATCTCACCATTGAGGGCACCAAACAGGGCCTGATTACCGCCGGCACCTTCACCGAGGACTCGGTCGGCAACATCTTTCAGGAAGGTCACGAAGATCAGGTACTGGTGCAGGGCTTTGATCATCAGGTGATCATTCCCCGTGACCCGCAATCCGGTCAGCCGACCGGTCAGCGCGTTCACAAGCCGTTAATGATTACCAAGGTATTCGACAAATCCTCTCCGCTGATCTTCAACGCCTTGACCTCGGGCGAGCGGCTGTCACGTTGCCGCCTGGAGTGGTATCGCACCTCGGCCACGGGCACCCAGGAGCACTACTTCACCATTGAGCTGCAGGACGCCATCATCGTGGATGTGCAATCGCACATGCCCAACTGTCAGGACCCGGGCATGGCGCACTTCACCCACCTGGAAGACGTGTACTTTACCTACCGCAAGATTGTCTGGACCCATGAGGTTTCGGGCACCTCCGGCTCCGACGACTGGCGCAGCCCGATTGCCGCCTGATTAGGCGTGCGGCATCCCGGGCACCGCCTGGGATGCTGCAACCGAGACAGGAGTGAAGCTTGTCTAGGCAGCCGCGCGGCTGGCAGTATCTAGCCCCTCGATAACAATAACGCCGGGGCTCTTGATGACCGCTACACCCTATTGCCTGTATGGCGCCTCCCACTCCCTGTATACCGGCAAGGTTCGCTGCTACCTGCGTAACCAGGGCATCGACTATGTAGAAGTGCCCACCTGGCACCCTGATTTTGCCGAGCGCATCCTGCCGCAAATCGGCCGCGGAATCATCCCGGTACTGGAAACGCCTGAAGGGCAGGTAATCCAGGACAGCATCGATATCATCGACCATCTCGAAGCGCAGGGTGTGCGCTGGCCGGTGTATCCATCAACGCCGCTGCAGCGCATTGTTGCGGTCATTATCGAATACTACGGCTGTCAGGCGATGCTCAAGCATGCCATGCATTATCGTTGGTCCTACCGGGCCGAGCAGGAGGCGTTTTTGCGCTGCGCCTTTACGTTAGGTTCTGGCGCTGAGATGGCCGACAAGATCATGGGGCGTATGAGCAGCTACTTGCCACGCCTGGGGGTTAATCAGGCGAGCATTCCCTTGATTGAAAGCTCCTACCACGAGTTGCTCGCCTTGCTCGAAGCACACTTTAGGGAGATGCCGTACCTGCTGGGCTGGCGGCCATCGATTGCCGATTACGGCCTGATCGCGCCGATGTTTGCGCACCTGGGGCGCGACCCGGTTCCGCTGGCAGTCATGCAGCAACGGGCTCCCCGGGTGCACCGTTGGGTTGAGCGCATGACTGCTCCGGGGCTGGATGTTGTCGAATATCCGCAGCACGACCCTGGCTTTGTTGCCGATGACGCGCTACCAGCAACGCTGGAAGCGGTGTTGCAGCACATCGCTGGCGAGATTTTCCCGGAACTGACCGACAAGCTGGCGTTTCTGCAGAGCTGGCTTGATGAGCATCAGCCTGCAGATAGGGCGCCCGTCAGTGAGCGGCCGCAGATACGGCAGGTCGGCATGGTGCAGACCCAGTTTCGCGGTGCTGATATTGAGGTGGGCGTTGAACCCTATCTGCTGTACGTGCTGCAGCGCGCCAGCGCGGTAATGCAGGCACAGCCCGCTGAACGTCAGCAAGCTCTGAGTGCCAGGCTCGCGCGCCTTGGTTTGGCTGATGCCCTGCCTAAGCCAGGCGCCTATCGAGTAGGCCGGCGCGATAACCTGGAGTGCTGGCTCAAGGTGTAATGGCGAAGCTCTGCGGATTGCCGCGCAGCGGCTGCGGTGCTGCATCAGGCTGACGGTAGACCTGAAATGCCTGATCAAACTGCTCGGCAATCTGGCGGGCGTGCGGGTTCTTGCGTGAGAACACGTACACCAGTGGCCACTCATCCAGCTTGTGACAGCGCGTACCGTGCAAGGCGTAGTCGCCCATGGCTTCCTGCATGGGGTGGCCGTAGCTGATCAGATAGTCGGCGCGTCCACGCAGCATTAATTGCATGGCTGCCTGGTTGTTGGGCGCGACGATGGGGGCTCGAGTGTTGCTCGAGAACAAGGCTCTGAGCTGCTCACGGTAGGTGTAGCCGCGTATGGTGATGAGCGAACGGTCCTGCAGGTCGGCCAGAGAATGAACCGCAGGCGAGCTATTGAGCGCAAAGGCGCAGAGTTTGACGCTGATACCGAGCGGCTGGCTTTCCACCGTGAAGCCTTCGAGCGCAGGCACATTGGGTGAGCCGGGCCAGAAGTCGATATCGCCAGTGTTCAGCGTGCGGTAGATACGATTGATCGGATAGTTGACCCACTTGACGCGGTAACCGTTCATAGCCGCCAGTTCGTTGGTCAGGTCGATGATTGTACCCTGCGCCTTGCCGTTTTCATCGGTGTAGGCCATGGGCGGGAAGTGGATATATCCGGCGCGCAGCTCCCGCGATGTCTGTTCCGCACAGACAACAGGCGCAGCCAGCAGGGTGATCGCAGCGCAGAGCGCTGGCCAAAGCCGGCGCTGGCGCAGTAGCCGTCGACGTATCATTTTTATTTTTCTTTATGATTACAGGTTGCTCGCTTAGAGTAGCCCTGCCAGCGACTGGCGTCGAGCGTGGCCACCCATATGGGTGGCCGCTGGCTATTTTGGCGTTACGACCGAATCCAGTATCGGGCTGAGATAGGGCTTGTGGCTGTCGATTTCGCTGCGGGTGAGGCCGTTCATTTCATAGGGAAAGACCAGCCAGTCTTCGGTGGTATGCAGGCAGAAGTCAGGCTGCAGTGCCGTTTTGGCGGCCCCCGCGCGCTTGTACAGGGTGGCGATACGGGTATCGAGCGGCATGTTGCGCTTGAGCTGTGCATTCAGCTTGCCGAGCACCGCCTGCACGCTATGGCCGGTACCAAAGGCATCGTCAACGATCAGCAGACGATCATCCTGGTTGAGGTTGTCCAGCAGGTAGTGGGTGCCGTGTACACGGATTTCAGCCTCTGGAGCTGCGACCATCGCATCATAGTGCTCCATGCCGCGGTAAGAGGTCCGCAGGGCAATATGGTCGGTCTTGACGCCAAGGGTTTGCAGGCATTCCTGCACGTAAATGCCGATAGTGCTGCCGCCGCGCCACAGGCCAACAATGAAATTAGGGCGAAAGCCGCTTTCGAAAATCTGCACGCCGAGCCGGAAGGCGTCTTCGATCAGCTGGTTCTCGTCCAGGAAGCGGCGATTGCGCGGGCGTTGCTGGGATGTGTCTGCTTGGGTCATGGGTTGCCAGGCTACTCCGTCTGGTGTGATCATTGCGTGCTTTGGTAACGCATCTGGAGAAGCTTACGGGCTTATGGCTGAGAAACAATACCTGAGTGCACAAAGCTTGCTGGAAGATGCTTTCAAGCTGGCCGCACAAATACTAAATTCCGACTTTCGCCCGACCTTCATGATCGCGGTGTGGCGGGGCGGTGTACCCATGGGTATCGCCGTGCAGGAATTTCTCGATTACCACGGCGTGCACACCGACAACATAGCCATTCGCACCTCGTCGTACCATGGTATCGACCAGCAGGAAAAGGAAGTGCGGGTACACGGCCTTAACTACCTGGTCAAGCACATCACCCATGAAGACTCGCTGCTGATTGTTGATGATGTGTTCGACACCGGCCGCTCGGTGGAAGCGATCATCCAGGAATTGAAGAACAAGGCCCGCCTGAACACGCCGCACGACATTCGTGTCGCCGTGCCGTACTACAAGCCCAGCCGTAACGAGCTGGACTGGGAGCCGCACTTCTATCTGCACAGCACCGATGCCTGGCTCAAATACCCTCACTCCCTAGAAGGCCTCAGCGCTGAAGAGATCAAGGCCAACCGCCCGGCGCTGTACGAGATCCTCAAGCCGCACTTGGCAGCGCACTGATCATTCCCTCACGCCCTCCGGCGGTGGCCGGGGGGCGTACTCTGCTCCGCAATCTGCCGGCAGGTCGCTCAGGCTTTTGCAAGCGCGGCTCAAGGGGACGCTCTGGCGAGCAATCTGCTATTACTTATGAGCTTGCAGCCACAACGGCGTAACTGCCGGGGTGCATGTCGGCCCCCAAGCGGTCCTGACGGCTGTCCGTAATTGCCATTTTTATAGGGGTTAAGCACTGTGATCGCGCTTTGAGATAAAGCAGGTTGTGCGCCCCAGGATTGGAAACAAATACGCCTTTAGTACTGTATCCGGTGAAATATGGCGGCCGTATGGTGGCGCCGTGTCTTCATCACTACTAGTGAGCGCGCTACCAACCTGCGGGCTCTCAACGCGGCTATCGAGGCGGCGCGGGCCGGCGATCAGGGCTGAGGCTTTGCCGTGGTGGCGGATGAGGTAGGTCACCTGGCGGCGCGTACCAGCAAATCGACCTCACAGATTGCCGAGGTCGTGCAGCGCAATCGCGAGTTGACGCGCAAAGTAACCGAGACCATTGACTCGGTCAGCGTCACGGCAGAGGAAGGCAGCGAGCGCACGCGGCAGGTCAGCTCGATCATGGAAGAGATTCATCAGCGGGCCGAGAACCTGTGCCGAACCACGTCCGGGCTGCTAAACGCCAGGTAACCCGCAGGCCGGCAGCCCTTGTCAGGCTGCCGGCTGTTTTACTGCATCAGTTGCCAGCGCGGCGCAGCGCCTGTGGGGAGAAGTCCCGCGGGGTAAGGTTGGCGTCGAAGTTGTACATCGGCTCGTTGTTATCCAGCCCGTCGACAAAGTAGTTGTTGTCCTGCAGGTGATACAGCGTTTCCAGCGTGCTGCTGAACATGGGCACCTCGTAGTAGCTGATCGGGTGGCTCTCCTGCAGGCCAATCAGCTCGCCGTTCTTGTCTCGCAGGTCAACAGCCAGAATCTGCCAGCTGTCCTCATCCACGTAGAAACGACGCGCGGCGTAGGGATGGTTGTAGCCGGTGCGCAAGGTTGCATCGACCACCCAGACGCGATGACGCTCGTAGCGCAGTAGCTCAGGGTTGAGCGTGCGCGGCAATACGATGCGCTCGTAGGCAATGCCCTTTTGATGAACGGCGTAGCTGTTGTAAGGCACCAGCATTTCCTGCTTGCCGACCAGATCCCACTCATAGCGGTCGGGTGCGCCGTTGAACGAGTCCAGCACATCGGCGGTAGCCAGGTCGCTGGTATCTGGTTGTACCGAGTCATAGGCCAACAGCGGCAGACGACGCACGCGGCGGCTGTCGGGGCTGTAACGCCAGGCGCGGCGAGTGGTCAGCACCTGGTCCAGCGGGTCCTGCACTACCAGAGCGGTGCCGGCCAGTTTGGCAGGCGCAGTCACCACGTACTTGTAATAGAGCAGCGTGTTGTCGAGCCCTGCGGTGGTCATGCCTTCGCGGTTGTAGACGTAGTAGATCGCGCGATCTCGCTTGATCAGGTTGCTGTTGCCGTTGATGACCACGGCCTGATTATTGATGAAGTGATTCTGCTCACCCTTGTAATGCAGAATGTGGTTCCAGATGGCTTCCATGCCTTCCTGCGGGATAGGGAAGGGGATGCCCGCTGCAGCACCGCGAATACCGTTGCCGTTGGCGATCAATTCGGCGCGGGTGGCGTTCTCGCGGGTGGCGCGATAAATGCGTTCAGGCACGGCGGCACTGCGGCGGCTTGGGAAAACGCGCATATGGTAGTCGGCATGACGGGTCAGCAGGTCGGCCAGACCTGCGGGCAGCTGGTCCTGATATTGCGCCAGGTTGCTCGCATCAACGCGGTAGAGTTCCCGGTCCTGAGCGTAGGGGTCTGGGTGATGCATGCCAGGCTGATAGCCCGCAGGCGGGGTAACGCCGCCGGTCCATGCCGGAATACTGCCGTCGGCGTTGGCTGCCTGTTCTGCGCCGAGTGGGGTGAGATCGCGCCCGAGGCGCTCGGCTTGAGCGGCATCGACCTTGGCCTGCGCCTGGGTCGCAGCGAGGGCAAGTGCAACGGTGGCAAACATCCTGTACATGAACTGACTCCTTGCAAGCGGGTCGGAGCGCTACAGCGTCGGACCGGATTGCGGCAGGGATATGAGTGAGCGAAACCCGGATAAACGGGCGCGCGGATTGTATCGCCATTCGGCGAATTGCCGTGAGTCGAGTACAAAAAGTTACGTTAAATGTGCCAATGTGCGACCTTTGTCACACGCATGGGGCTAGTCGCCTGCGCTTCACCAGACTGTCACGGGCGCTGGGTGAGGCTTGCTGGGTGGTACTCTCATTACTCAGATGGAGCCTGACATGACACCTTCTGCATTGACCTTGTCGTTGTTACTCGCCGGGGCGGCGAGCGCCCTGACTCTTCCTGCCTTTGCTGGTGGGCCCGAGCGCGGATATGAGGGCGATGAGCGTCGCGGCGAACATCGCCATGAGCGAGGACACCAACCGGTTCAGCTTGGCCCGCGGCCGCAGTGGCTGGTTGATGACATGGACGACAGCCCCCTCAAACGCCGCCTGCAGCGCTGTGAGGTACAAAAGCCACGTTCTTCGCGCTTCTCCATCGGCCATCGTGGTGCACCGCTGCAGTTTCCGGAACACACCCGTGAGTCCTACGTCGCAGCGGCGCGTATGGGGGCCGGGATCCTGGAGTGTGACGTCGCCTTTACCAAGGATCGGCAACTGGTGTGCCGTCATGCCCAGAACGATCTGCACACCACCACCAATATCGTGACCATCCCTGAGCTCAACGCCAAGTGCACCCAGCCTTTCGTGCCGGCTGACCCGGCGGCCGGCACCCAGGCGCAGGCCGAATGCCGGACCAGTGACATCACTCTGGCCGAATTCAAACAACTGGAAGGCAAGATGGATGCTTTCAACCCGGATGCGACAACCCCTGAACAATATGTACAGGGCACGGCTGATTGGCGCACGGACCTGTACGCCAGCCGCGGCACGCTAATGACCCAACAGGAAAGCATCGACCTGTTCAAAAGCCTTGGCGTTCAGATGACGCCTGAGTTGAAGACGCCGGTAGTAGAGATGCCTTTTGAGGGCGATTACAGCCAGCAGGATTACGCGCGTCAGATGCTGCAGGAATACCTGGATGCAGGGGTCAACCCACGGAAAGTCTGGCCGCAATCCTTTCAGCTGGATGATGTGCTGTTCTGGATTAACGACATGCCGGACTTTGCCGATCAGGCGGTCTTTCTCGATGAATCCCCCATTACTCCGGACACCGCCTCGCTGGCCTATATGGAGTCGCTCCGGGCGCAGGGCGTGAAGGTGCTGGCGCCGGCGATCTGGAAAATGCTGACCCTGAACGGGCGCGGGGACATTGTGCCCTCGGACTACGCCGAGAATGCACGCGCTGCCGGTCTCGACATGATCGCCTGGTCGCTGGAGCGCTCCGGGCCCCTGGCCAACGGCGGTGGCTGGTACTACCAAAGCATCACTGAGGCCATCAACAACGACGGCGACATGTATGAGGTGGTTGATGTGCTGGCCCGTGATGTCGGCGTGATTGGTATTTTTTCCGACTGGCCGGCTACGGTCACCTGGTATGCCAACTGTATGGGAATACGCTGATATATCCGCCCGGTCTTTGCGGCCGGGCACCTTGCCTGTAGTGGCAAAGTCATGGCTATACTGTGTCCTGATTCAAATAGGAGGCAGGGAGTAACTGTGTGACGGTAAGGTCGCTGGGGCTGATCATGGGTTTGATCTGTGCTGTTGCTGCATCAGCAGCTGAGCCTGAGCGCGAGGTTACCTGGCTAAAGAATAACGCGCCGCCGTTCTATCTGATTGATGCGCCGGATGGCGAGACGGGCTTCGGTGATCGTATTCAGAGCATGCTTGAACGCGCATTGCCTCAATACCGCCATCGCACGGTACAAATGCCGCTCAGTCGGCTTGAGCAGAGTTGGGGGCGCTATGCTCCGTTGTGTTTCGCAACCATGATTCATGAGCCTCCTTTAAATCATCACTACCAGTTGTCAGCTCCGTACGTGATGTATCTGCCGCATGGACTGATCACTACCCGCGCTTTCGCTCGTACCCTGCAAATGGAATCTGACGGTGCTGTGTCGCTTAGCACATTGCTGGATCAGCAGGTTGTCAGCCTGGGCCACATAGCCGGGCGTACCTACGGCAGCGCGTTGGATGGCATCTTGAACGCCAATCGAGACCAGTTGGATGTTGTGCAGCGGGTGGGCGCAAACGAAACCACTGGCGCGTTGGCGATGCTCCAGCACCGTCGGTTTGACGTGATCATCGAGTACGGCTTTGTCTTAAACCATATGCCGACAGAGATGGTGAATCAGCCGCCACTGACCTTCGTGCCGATCAGCGAGACACGCGGCCAAGTTATCCTGGGCGCCGTTGGCTGCAGCAATAGTCCGGCAGGTCATGAGGTCCTGGCTGCAATAAATGAGGCTCTGCCGCCGCTGATGCGAAGCGAGGAGTATTTGCGAGCAGTGTCACGCTGGCTGGTGCCAGCAACGATGCAGGCGGAGTACTGGCGCCGGTATGACGAAGCGCTATATCCGCCAGCATTGCAGTAATGAGGCGATGTTGCTCGCGATTCACGATGCAAGTTTTTGCCAATCGCAACGATAAGCGCATTCGATTTCACGCCAGCATCTGAGCGGGTGATTATCTCCCTGTGCCAAACACCACCACAGGGAGTATCACCATGAGCATGATCAAACGCATTATTCGTCGTAAACATCAGGAAGCGAGCGAGCAGCCGATCCAGGCGCACCCTAACTTCTGGATGTACGAGTAATGGCGATCAGGCCTCGCCGGGCTCTTCGAGCTCGGCGAGCGCCTCTGCATTGCTCTTGAACGCTTTGGCAAAAATCTCTCGATTGCGAGCCATATAGATACTGACTTCCTCTGCCAGCTGCTCTCCGAGTTGCGGCACCGCTTTTTGCAGCACCTCACCCAGGCCTTCGGCCAGCTCCAGCATCTTGTCATGACGGTCGGCTTGGGCTTTATCCATGAACAGTTGCTCCGGGTCTCTGCTGCTGCGGTAAACAATTTCAACGGCCATGCGCACCTCTGGCTTGTTGGCTTTGAAGAACGAGCGCTAGAGGCGCTCAGCTGCAGCTATAATACTGTATGAAAATACAGTGTAAACCCCGAGGTATATTAAAGATCATCGTTGGCGAGCGGTGAGAACCTCCCTTAATACACGGTTGACCAGTTTGAACGGGACCGACATGTGGTCTTCGCCGGGTTCGACGTAAAAGCTGGTGCGTAGCCCGTGCGACGAGAGTGGGGCGAGACGCTGCTGCAATGCCTGGCTGTCTTGAATCTCCTGTGGCGAATCTCGTTCGCCAAGCATCAGCGCAAGGCTGGTGTGAGTCAGGTTGAGGTCGCCGCTGTTTGCCTGTTCCACAAATGCTCGTTCTTCTACCAACAGGAAGCGATCGTTCCACCAGATGCTGGGGCTGGCGGCCACCAAGTGATTGAACAGCTCAGGCCGTTGGTACAGCGTATGGATGGCAAACATGCCGCCAAAGGAGTGGCCAAAAAGGCTCTGCTGATCAGCATCGACCGGAAAACGTTCGGCTATCGCTGGCATGAGTTTGTCAGCCAGAAAATTGATTAACTCATCCTGGCCGCCCTGCGGCGGGGTGTTGCGCTCTTCAGGCACGGGGGGCGAAAAGTCCCAGGCCCTGCGTAAAAAGTTCAGGGGCTCTTCGCCGGGGTAGGCGAGCCCAACAACGATGGCGTGGCGATAAGCACGTTGGGCGCGTTTGGCTTCGTGGAAGCTGGCGAAATACGCGTTGGCGTCCAACACGTAGAGTACTGGGTAGCCGCCGGTGTAGGGCACGTCGCCCTCTGGCAGGCTGATCAGAATCCGGTAGGGCTGGCCGCGTTCGCTGTTCATTTGCCACTCTACGGTACCGGTCAAGGTGACCGGCGTCTCGGACGCGAGGCAAACAGATGTAAAGGTGAGGCACAGGGCGCCAAGCAGCGCCTTCGTCCTGGAGCGTAGGTGAAGGAAGGGCATCGTATTCTCCAACTGCCCCCGCTTTCGACGGGGGCAGGTTTAGTTACCAGCGGTAGCTGACGCTGCCGATCAGCGAGCGGCCGGCGCCCCGATAGCAGTAGCTCCCCTCACAGGACAGATACTTTTTGTCGGTGAGGTTCTTGGCGTTGACCGCCAACCGAATGCCATCCAGCGATCCGCGCAGGTCGTAGTGGGCGCCCAGATCTACCAGCGTGTAAGCCTCGTTCTTGCTGGTGTTGGCTGCATCGGCGTAACTGCTGCCGGAGTAGCGCACACCGCCGGAAACCCCGAGGCCTTGCAACATACCCGAGGGCAGGGTGTAGTCGAGCCACAAGCTGGCGAGGTGCTCCGGTGTCAGGATTGGGGTATTGCCTTCGTCGCCGTCGTTGCTTTCGGTGACCTCAGCTCGGTTGTAGCTATAGCTGGCGAGCATCCGCAGATCGTTGGTCAGATCAGACACCGCTTCGAGTTCAAGACCCTGAGAGGTTTCTTCACCGCTCTGTGTGCTGAAGCTCCCGGTGCTGTCGGTCAGGTCGCGGGTCAGGCTGTTGCTCTGGACCAGATGGTAGAGTGAGGCGGTTAGCAAGGTACTGGTGCCCGGTGGCTGGTACTTCACCCCCAGCTCGAACTGTTCACCTTCGGTTGGTTTGAAATCATTACCAAAACGGTCGCTGCCGGTTTGTGGCAGGAACGATTGGGCGTAGCTGAAGTAGGGAGCGATACCGGAGTCAAACAGGTAGAGCACGCCAATTTGACCTGTCGTTTGATCATCGTGGGTCTTGGTTTTGACTCCCGTCAGATTGTTGGTCTTCTCCGTATTGGCCCAGTCCTGCCGTAGACCTGCGGACAGACGCCAGTTGTCGAGTGCGATCTGATCCTGCACGTATACGCCGCTCCGATGGCTGGTGCCGCTCTGGTCTACCAGAACCGTGCTTGGGCGTGGGATGGATTGGCTGTGATCCGGATTGCTCATGTCGATGCTTGGGGCACTGCCCAAAGTGTATTCAACGTCGAAGTCCAGCCAGGCGTAGTCCAGCCCGGTCAGCAAGGTGTGATCCATTGCGCCGGTGCTGAAGCGAGAGGTGAGGCGAGTGTCGGTGGTCACCGTATTCATTTGCTCGTACACGCCGTACGCAGTGCGATCCAGTATCGTGGTACTGCCCGATTGCAGGCTGGAGCCGGTGTACTGATTGGTGGTGTCGGTATGCCCGTAACGGACATTCTGCTGCACGCTGAACGTCTCGTTGAAGCGGTGCTCGAACTCGTAGCCCAGTTGCGCCTGCTCCTGCTCCAGTTTGTCGAAGTCCTCGTCGCCGGGCCAGAAGTCAGTGAGCACGTCACCATTTTGATAGGGCCGCGGTGAGCCTGCGGTTTCGCGGTCTTGATATTGGGCGAGCAGAGTCAGGTCAGTCTGCTCGTTTATACGCCAGGTGAGCGAGGGTGCCAGCAGGGCGATGTCGTTCGGCACTTGTTCAATATCGGTGTCGGCTTCGCGGGCGACGCCAACCAGTCGATAGAGTACGTTGCCTTCTGCGTCCAGCCGGCCGCCGATGTCGAACTGGCCTTGCAGGTGACTGTTGCTGCCGGCCTGTAATTCAACTTGCTGAACCGCGTCTTCACTGGGGCGTTTGCTTACCCGGTTGACCATGCCGCCGGGGCTGATTTGGCCATACAGTACCGATGCTGGGCCTTTGAGGATTTCGATTCGCTCAAGGCTGAATGGCTCGCTGCTGAAGTAGGAGAGCCAGCCGCTGTTGGCCTGACGCAGTCCGTCCAGATAGTCCGCGTTGGTGGTCGCGGCATAGCCCCGAATCCGGACCTGATCAAAGCGAGGGTCAAGCCCGGCAGCGCCAACGCTGACGCCCGCGGTGTAAGCGACTGCTTCTTCGATGCTGACTGGTTTTCGGTCCGATATCTGCTCGGCGGTGACCACGCTCACGCCTTGCGCGGTCTCCAGCAGCGGCGTATCGGTTTTGGTCGCGGTGCGGCTGACGCTGGCGTGGTAGCCAGCAACCGGCGCCACCCCGGTCTGATTTGGCGCAACACCCTCAACGTCAATCGGGGCTAGCAGGGCGCTGCCATCGTCGGTCGCATCGACGATTACGTAGCCTGCGTTACCACGACGGGCGGTGAGCCCAGTACCGCCAAGCAGGCTGTCCAACGCCGCTTCTACGCTAATGGCGCCTTGCAACCCATTGCTGCGCAGCCCTTGCACCAGTTGCGGCGAATAAGACAGCGTAATGCCGCTGGCCTGAGCAAATGCGCTCAGGCTTTGACTCAAGGGGCCGGCAGGAATATTCAGTCCGGAGAGAACGGTGCTGGTGGGCTCCGCCGCACTGGTTGGCAGCGCGAGGCTGGCGCTGGCGATCGCAAGGCACAGTGCTGTTGCGCAGCGAAGGGAAGAGGGGCGTTGTTGCATGGTAAGGGCTCCAGTGCAGGGTTGTTTTACTGGATACCGAACGAGACTCCAAACCCCGACAAAAAAATTTGATGACGGCCGCTCTCTTACGCAGGCACCACACGGACCCACCAGCGGGCGCGACGGATGACGCGCACGGGAAGTATTCCGGTAAGGTCATCGAGCAGCAGCTCTGGCTGGTCGAGCTGGAACACGGCGGATAACCGCAGCGACGCGATCGCAGGATCGCAGCCCAGCAGGCCTTGGCGATAACGTGCCAGCTCGTCAACGAAGTCGCTCAGCGCAATGTTGTCGACTACCAACATGCCTCGGGTCCAGCTGTCCGGGCTAATCGCTGAGTGCACTTCGTGAATGCCTTTTGCGCTCAACAACACCGTTTCCCCAGCGCTGGCACGACGTTGCTGGTTTACCGCAGCTATCTCGACATCACCCTGCAGTACGCTGACCAGGGTGCCGCCTTGCTGCTCGCGGACGCTGAAACGGGCGCCCTCGCTTTGACAGACTCCAAGTGCGCAGTACAACCGCAGTGGCTGGCGACTTTGCAGGCTGTCTATGAGTACCTCTCCGCGACGCAGGTATAGATTGGTCATCCCCTGAAGCTGCTCGACGTCGAGCGCTGAATCGGTGTTGAGCTTTACCCGTGTGCCGTCTGTAAGCAGTTGCTCGGCCTGCTCGCCAGTGGCCGTCGTCATATCCGCTTGCTTACCTAGGTGCTGGCTGGCGAGCCAACTGGCAGGGGTGCCAACCGCGATTGCAACTGCCAGCATCTTGATGGTGCGCCTGCGATCGACATCGCAATGGGCGTCGTGCAGCAACGAGATGCTGACGTCTGCAGAGGGCAGGTGCTGGCGCAATCCTCCGAGTTCCTGTTGCATTCGGCACAAGCGTTGCCAGGCGAGCGCGTGGTCCGGGTGTTCAGCGCACCATTGATCTATGCGTTCGGCCAACTTGCGCGGCTCGGCGGCGGCGCTCAGCTGCAAATGCCAGGCAATGGCGTGTTTTACCGTCTCATCGCCGAGCGGGCGCATGGTCAGCGTTCCTCGTAGCAGGCGCGGTAACACTGCAATAGGGCGGCCGCGACATCACGTTCAATGGTGCGAGTAGACACCTGCAGGCGCGCTGCGATCTCCGGATAACTGAGCCCTGCCAGTTGGTGCAGCAAGAAGGCATTACGGCTACGCGGCTTGAGACCGTCGAGCAAGCGAGCGATGCGTTCAAGACTCTGCATCGTGATCTGCTGTTGCTCTGCCGATGGATAGTACGCCTCAGGGATTTGCGCCAGCGCTTCCAGCCATGCTCGTTCCAGTGCGCTGCGGCGCCAGTGGTCGATGACCAGTCCGCGAGCGATGGTGGACAGCAGGGCGCGGGGTGCCGAGTTCGTAATCGGATCCCGGCGCAGCAGAACCCGCACGAAGGTGTCCTGCGCCAAATCCGCAGCTTGCTGAGGGCAGCCCAGCTTCTGGCGCAGCCAGGTCCGCAGCCAGTTGTTATGGCGAGTGTAGAGCGCTTCAACGCTGACGAACGATGAGGAATCGGGGTATGACATGGCAACCGCTTGCTGAGTGGAACAGTGCGGTGTCAGAAATTAAACGAGAATTATTATCATTGCAACGGATGATTGCATACCACGCCAAAATTCAGCCTGGCATTCGAAACTTGCCTGCCACTCAGGGCTGATGCTGGAAGACTTCTACGCCCTCGGGGATCGGGTACCACTCCTGCTTTTAACTCACCCAGACGTGCCGCGTGGGATTAATGATGCGGGTGTCATCCAGGTTGGATGGTTTGAGTTTGATGATGCCGGGCTGGGCTTTACTGTAATGGTAGATTCGATTGCCACAGGTCGGGCAGAACGCGGCGTCATTGACGTTTCCGCTGTCCGCGACACGACTCCAGCTTGCCAACGGGCCGTTGAAACGGATGTTCTCTTCTTCTACGAACGCGGTGATGCTGAATGCGCTGGTGGAGAGTTTCTGACATTCGCGGCAGTGACAGGCAACAACCGCCTTTGGAGCAGCAAGAAGCTGATAGCTTACGCCGCCACACTGGCAGGAGCCGGAAATGGGGTATTTAACGTCAGCCATGGTCTTATCCTTCAGGCGGATTGGAGGGTCGGTTTTGAGCTGTCGGCATCATGCCTTAATGATCCGGTAGCCTCAGTCAGTGTGCAGATAGCGATTTTTGCGCGCATTGATTGTCACCAACGCAACCCAATACAGCGTCGTTAAACCGGCAGGCAGATAGAACCAGCGTACGTCGTTGATATGCAGCAGAGACAGCACATCAAGCGCCATCGCAATAAGCGTGACCAGATGCAGCGGCCCGGGTACGAACAGGCTGCTGTTGATAATGCGATTTTCCAGCGCGGTGAGGTTGTCGCAATTATTGGCGATGCCGCACGCGGCGAAAAACAGCACCATACAGCCGAACAGCATGAACAAATTGACCAGCAAGGGAATCAGCATAAATGCTCCGTGCGTGCTGAAGGGAAAGGCTAACCATAGGCTACCAGTGCCTTCAGGTTAAGCGCCGAGGTCCTGAAACATGACTCAGACCGCAGCCGGCCACGTTGTGTGCAGCTGTGCTGTTGGGCAGTGCTGCAGGTCAACGAGTGTGCTTTGCGTCGCGACCCTGCCTGCGGAGCTGGTGGTCATCTGCATCAGGTTTTTCAGTGACGACAAGGCCAGCAACAGGAACGCGATGGCGCAAAGGCGATACGTCAGCTTTGTCCAACGCTGACCCGCATTGCGGAATACCCGGTCCACAATGGCTGCGCAGATAACTGACCAGAGCAGGGAAGAGGCCATGAAGCCAGCAAAGAACATCCCGTAATCAGTGAGACTCGGTTCTGCCACGCCAACGGCGCCCATCGCACTGCCGAGCGCAGCCCAGTAAGCGACGTTTTGCGGGTTGGTAATGGACAGCAGCACGCCGGCGCGCAAGGCACGATGCGTATCGGTCGCGCCGTCAGTGGCGCTCACTGTGAATTCTTGGCTGGCCGCGGACCATGAGTCCCAGGATAGCCAGAGCAGATAGGCGACACCGGCTATACCGATGGGCAGTTGCAGCGCCTGCATCTGCAGCAACAGGCCAACACCTGCCAGGCCCAATATGGCTCAGGTTGCATCCCCCACCAAAGAGCCAATCTGAACAGCCAGCGCCGAGCGAAAGCCACCACGAACGCCTTCGCGTACGGTTTCGGCAAAGACGGCGCCGGGCGCTGCGTTGAAGATCAGGCCAAGGGCGGCGGCGGTGAGAAAAAGTGTGAGCATGGAACCCTCCCGGAACAGGAGGGCGCATCATGACATTCGCGGGCGTCGTGCCCAAGGAGGATTTTGCAAAGCAGTATTAACCGGCCGGTGTAGCTGAGGGCAGTCGCGGTGCATACGACTGCCCACCAACGCGCGGTCAGTAGAAATCGTATTTCTGCTCAATCTCGCGCTTGCTGAGGATGTAGGCAGCGCTGTCTATTTCGCCGACGGTGAGCTTGTCGTCGAGCGCTGAGAGTTCGGCATCCATCTCTCTTTTCAGCTTGTGCTTGGTGATGTCGTAGTTGATCGTTTTGGAGCCATCGTAGCCGCTGACCGGGTCCCAAAGAATAGAGAGGGGCCAGAACAGCAGATTGACGAAGCCGTAACCCGGCTCACGGGCGTAAAACGAACCGAAGCCCGGCAGAATCCCCAGAACAGCTCCCGTCGTCGGATTCTTCTCTTCAACCAATACGCCTTGTGCCTGCATGGCGTTGTATTCACGCTCCTGGATGGAGCTGAGACCGGTGGCGCAGCCAGTCATCAGTGATAGTGCGGCGGCAGCTGCCGCAATCTTTCCGTATTTCTTCACGTATGTATCCTTATTGTAGTGCGGCTTCCTTCAAGCCTTATTTCGCCCGACAGGAAGGCATACGTGATGGCACCGTGCCTTCCATGGCGGCGGCGAGATTTTGCGTGTGAGACGTGAGAATGTCCAGCAGGTTGCGCGCTGCCAGGTATTGAAACAGGCGGCGCGCTAGCGCCGCCTGTGGGCCTTAGCGTCGGCCCGTCCCGGTCAGTTGAATGATGTTGTTGGGGAATTCCAGCGATTCGACCTCTGCAGTGAAGTCGCGAGCCACCTTGAGGATGGTGTCGCTGACGTGCGCATATTGCTTGGAGAAGGGCGGCCAGTAGTCGCCTAGTCCGAGCGCGTCATTGATGACCAGCACCTGGCCGTCGCAGTCGGGGCCGGCACCAATGCCGATGGTGGGAATGCTCAGCGCCCGGGTAATCACATCGGCAAGGGCATAGGGGATATGCTCCAGCACGACCATAAACGCGCCTGCGCTCTCAATGCGTTTGGCTTCTTCGAGAATACGCTGGGCGTCGGCGTCGTTGGTGCCGACCTTCTTGAACGATGTCGCGGTCTGCGGCGTCAGGCCGGTGTGGCCGACAACAGGGATGCCATTGGCGACCAGGTGGCGAATGACCTCGTCCTTCGGGCCTTCCAGCTTGATGCTGTTGGCGCCGGCCGCGATCAGGCGTCGGGCGCTGGTCAGGGCGATATGCGGTTCGGCGTCCGTCAGATAGGGTAAGTCGCCAATGATGTGCGTGTTGGGCGCACCTCGGCGAACCGCGCCAATGTGATACTCCATGTGCTCCAGGGTCACATCACGGGTGCTTTCAAACCCCATCTCGACCATACCCACGGTATCGCCGACGAGAATCACCGGAACGCCAGCGGCCTCGATGCCACGGGCGACCGGGCAGGTGTAGGCGGTCAGCATGGTGATTGGCTTTTTGCCTTTGCGGGCAAGAAAATCAGCTTCGTGCAGCGTCATGGTGATGTCTCCCATTTGGGTGGTATCGGGCGCGGGGACATAATGCTGCCGGTACAGCGGGCAGGGCAGCAGGCCGCGCCGAGTGATGGGATACCAGCAAAGGCGAGGGGAGCTCAAGCATCATTTGGCTCAATGATTTATCGTGGCCAGCTTAATATGCCTGCGCTATCCCCACTGACAGGGAGCAACGCGCCATGCCGGTTGAGCCGGCCATGCACTGCGGTCTGGTTGTCGCCGCACGCCTCAGCGCATTTCGAACAACTCCTGATGCACCCGCTGCGCAGGCAAACCCTGCTGAACAAAATCTGCCCGGATAGCCTGCCCGAACGGGGTGGGCCCGCAAAACCAGATGCTCGCCTGCTGCCAGCCGGGCACGGTGCTGCGAATCAGTTCGGGCGTAAGGCGACCGTCGCGCGGGGAGACGCGGATGTGCAGACGAATCCCCGCTGCTGCGGCATCAGCGCTCAACTTGTCGATCGCGGCCTGATCAACCTCGGTCGTGATATGGAAAAAGTCGACATTATGCTCACCACCCTGCTGGGCGAGGTGCTTCATCCGCGCGATAAAGGGTGTGACACCGATGCCTGCGCCAACCCAGATCTGCTGAGGTGTCGGGTCAGAGAAGTCGAAGCGGCCGTAAGGCCCCTCAACCTGCACCTGCATGCCGACCTTGAGCCAATCCTTTAGCTGACGCGTCCAGTCACCCAAGGCTTTGACAACGAAGGTGATCTCCGGGTTGTCGGCAGACCAGGCAGAGGCAATGGTGTAGGGGTGAGCACCTTCGCCCGGCTTGGAGGTGACAAAGGCAAATTGCCCCGGCGCATGGCCGGGCCAGCGAGCGTCCATCGCGATACGGGCTTCGACGACATTTATACCGGGGTAGTG
The DNA here is from genome assembly GCF_900114765.1 of Halopseudomonas pachastrellae. Lineage (GTDB taxonomy): Bacteria > Pseudomonadota > Gammaproteobacteria > Pseudomonadales > Pseudomonadaceae > Halopseudomonas > Halopseudomonas pachastrellae. The sequence goes on along the minus strand of NZ_FOUD01000021.1, from coordinate 31,343 downwards.
GGTTAGCTCTTCAATCTGGCCTGGATGACGGCGACGGCGCCCAACGCGGCCAAGCAGCACCAGTACCGCCGAGGCGCTGCCTGCCACTACCAATACGGCCATCAGCCAAGCGATGGGTTGGATCCAGTACTCGTACTTGATGAGGATCAGGCTGTGCCAGGCAAGTACCAGATAGGCGATGGCCAGCCAGTTATGGGTTTTGCGGAACCAGCGGTAGGGGACAGCCTTGACCAAGGCTAATACGATCATCGCGGCGGCAGCGTAAAACGCCCATTCGCCCATGGATTCGGCAAGGCCGCGTTGACTGCGAAACCACTGTTCAATGACTGGGAGCACCTGTTCGCTGCCGCCCTGGCGCCGCTCCGGGCGGCTCAGCCAGCCCCAGCCAACCATCCATTTAGTGCCTTGGGCAAACCACCAGGGCAGTGTGCTGACAATCAGCGCACCGATACCCAGCCATTTGTGCAGACGGTACATCTTATCCAGCCCGTCGAGGTGCCCCTCCAGCCAGAGTGGCCGCGTTGCCAGGATCATCGCGGCGCTCATCATTGCCATGGCAATGACCCCCGAGTATTGGACAAATACCGTACGGAAGGCGAAATACGTCAGCGGCTGCGGCAGCAGGGTGTCGGCTGCCAGCCAGGCAGCGGTCACCACCAGAAGCAGCAGCCAAAGTGCAAGCTTGATGCGATTCATGGGAACTCGTTTACATCCTGTAGAGCGCATGGCCCTGAGGGCCTGAGATAGGGCAGTTGATGCTGCGCGATGATCTCACGCAGCAGATCTTGGACGGTTGCACCGACTGCGCGTCAAGCCGCCGCAGCCGCCTCGGAGATGGCAACCCGATTACGCCCGTCTTGCTTGGCTGTGTAGAGCGCCTGATCGGCACGGTCCAATGCAGATTGAATGCTGTCGTGCTCAACGTCGACCAGTGCGACACCGATGCTCAGGGACACATGCGCCGTGTCGCCGTCGCCCATCTGAAAGGCGGTTGTCGCCACTGTCGCACGAATCCGTTCCGCACAGAGCGCCGCCTGCTGCAGATCTGCATCGGGCAAGAGGATAACGAACTCTTCGCCGCCGAAGCGCGCGAGCAGATCGCGACTGCGGCAACAGCTTTTCAGGGTTTGCGCGATACGCACAATGACTCTGTCACCAACCGGATGTCCCCAGGTGTCGTTGACGCGTTTGAAGTGATCGATATCCGCGATCATGACGGCCATGGGGCGCTTTTGCTCACGGCACAAGGCGAGGAGAAACTCCGCCTCGGTAGAGAAGTAACGCCGGTTGTGCAGACTTGTCAGTGGATCAGTGGAGGCCTGCTCCTTCAGCTCCTCCTGCGACGCCCTGATGTCCTCCAGAATCTTGATGCGGTGGGAGATGATAAAGGCCAGCATCAATGCTTCCAGCATGATGCCCAGCCCGGTGCCATGGCTGGCGAGATAGCTGGGCTCGATCAGTCCCTTGTAAAACAGCACTGCCAACGCATTGAAAATAACGAAAAGGGTATGGCCAACCAGAAAATACTTGGCCAGCGGGTGCCCTTTGCGCAGCAGCGATACGCTGACCGACAGGGTAACCGTCATCATGATAAGGGCCATGCTGCTGGCAGGCTTGAGCGCGGCGGATATATCGAACAGCCCCCACACGAACATTGCACACAAGGGGATCAAGACTGCCTGCAGAAAACGATGCTCAATCGGATAGTGCTGACGGGTCTCGAAAATCGCCATCATGAACAGCAGCAGGAATATAGGCATGGTAATCAGCGAGATATTCAGCATGAATAGCTCGTGCCCATAGGCATCGAACAGGCTTGCCACCAGCCCGTAGGACAGGGCAATCCAGACCAGCCCGGAGATCAGGTAGAACGAGTAATAGATGTTCTCGATCTTGCTGGTCGCCAGATACAGCAGCAGGTTATAGAACACCAGTGCGACCATCATGCCGACCAGCAGCGCTATGTCGTTGGCAACCCCAACCAGGGCTTGCCTTGAATGCTCCTGATCAAAAATCTCCAGCGCGAACCATTGGTGCGAGTAGGCGTCACTGCGCACGTACAGTGTGGTGCTGGACTGGGCGGGCAGGGTGATGGGGTAAACCGCACTGCCACGGAACATCAGGCCGCTGGCGTCCACGTCCTCCAGGTCCAGGATGTCGCTGTGCACCAGTTGGCCGTCACGCTCCTGGTAAAACGCGACTGAGCGTACGTGATAGGCATGGGGCAGGTGGACATTGAGCGCCAGCTCCTGGTCAGTTTGATTGTCCAGCGGGATGCGAAACCAGGTGACCCGGGCGTTGGTGCCCAGTGTCGTGGTACTGCTAGTCTCTTTGAAGGATTGCTGGCGTACGTCGTCAAAGCCAAGCGTTTGGCTGTCGTCGATGTAATAGCCGACCTGGAAAGAGGTTAGATTGACCACTGGCGACTGCAGCGCGATGCGCGGTTCGGCCAGGGTCGCACCGCTGAACAAGAGCAGCACAAACATGAATATCGGCAAGGTACGGCTTAGCCCCATTGGTGATCATCCCTGTCTGTCCGGGTAGCCCTTCATGGGCGTTTCACAGACCAGTTTAATGTAGCTGAAAATCTGGACCAAATGTTCAGTTTTTATCGGTATCCTGCCTGTGCGGGATGTCCGGACTGGGCCCCAGCCACGCAAACGCGCGTCGCAAAAAGGCATCGCAGCCCGCCGCGACCAGCATGCCGTGCGCCATGACGATTCGCTCCGGTCGCCAGCAAAGAATCTGCTCCAGGTTGGCCCTGGCTTGCGCACGGTGACGGCGAAAACTGAGGCGCCAATCCAGCGGCATGCCACCCTTGGGCGCAACAATCCCGGCCAGACGCGCCATCACGCGCTTTATCGGTGTGAGCTGCGCCGGATCAAAATTCTCGATCAGGTCAGTGACAATCAGGGTTGCTGAACGGCGATGGAAAAACACGCACTCTGTCATGGCAGGTGAGCCACTGAACAGGCATTGGTCAATCTCTTCGCGCCATGGACCTGCGGTGTCGTCCAGAGTGCCGCGGAAATGCAGGTCGGGGCGTTTGTTCTGCACCTCCTGGGTGCCCCAAAGATCAGCCTCCGGCCAGGCCTGCTGCCAGTCGGCAACAAAGAGGTGGTGCAGATGGTTGGGCGCGATCAGCCAGCGAACATTCCCCAGGGCGTTGACCTGTGTGCGCAGGTCAGCGGTCAGCCTAACCGGGCTATGCACCCAGAGGTCGCAATTTGCCAGACGAATGATGGTCATTCGGGTGCTGTAGGGCAGCGTAAAAAAGAACACAGTGTCGCCGTCTGCCAGCCACAGGTTCGAGCACACTTGCTTCAATGCTCGCCACCACTCTGAGCGTGAATCTCTGGTGTGCAGATCGGCTGGTTTCCGGTAAAGAAGGGGTTGGGCCGGGACTGGCCGGTTAGCTTCCATTGCAGGATCTTGAACAGCAGCTTGCGCACATAGCCCTTGGCGGGTGCAGAGCGCACCAGCTCGCGGGGAATCTCTCCGGTTGCGCCTCCCAAGTTTACCCTGGCACGTATCGGCCCGGTCTTGCCCTCCGCGCCGGGGTCACTGATGAAAGTGTGGATCAGCCCGATCAGGGGCATGCGTGGCGCGAGCGTATTGGCGATGGGCGTGTTGCAGCAGCCCGCGTACCAGCGATACAGCCCCTTTTCACTGAGTCGCAGGCAGCGAACCTGCTCCTGACCACGGTGAATCTGCACTCGTGCTGCCGGCAGCTGGTATATGTCTGTACCGCCATAGGCGTCGAGCGTGGTCTCCGCAACCCCAAGGGCCTGCGCAAAAGCTTGGCAGTCCTTGCAGTAGCACACAACGCGGGTGCCGTGATGAGGGTAAACCTTGATTGCACGGCCGCTGATGGTGCCGCAGCGACAGGCCAGAGCCAGATTGTCCATGTTTATCTCTCCAGCGCCGCTAGCGCAGTAGGTGCCCCCGCAGCGCTATGTCGGGTGGCCCCCGGTTGATTGTCAGCTGATTGCAGCGCCGCGCGGAGCGCTGAGGTACTCGGTAGCCGCAGCAACCTGCATCGGCTTGCTGAACAGGTACCCTTGAAACACGTCGCACTCCATGCCGGTCAGAATCTGCTGCTGTTCTTGCGTTTCTACACCCTCGGCCACGACCCCCAAACCCAGCTTGTGGGCCAATGCAATGATGCCCGCACAGAGGTCCGCTTCGCGCGGATCGCTGGCAATCTGCTGAATGAAGCTGCGGTCCAGCTTGATTTTGTTGACCGGCAAGCGCTTGAGGTAGGCCATTGATGAATAACCGGTACCAAAGTCATCAATCGACAGTGTTACGCCTAAGTCTCGCAGCGCCTGCAGATGCTTGATTGCCTCTTCCGGATCGTTAAGCATCATCGACTCGGTCACCTCCATGTGCAGCATGCCCGGACGTATGCTGTACGCCTTGATCAGCGTAGCAACCCGATCTATCAGCGATGGATGAGATAGCTGCGCCGGCGAGAGATTTACGGCAATCGAGACCAGCATGCCTTCACTGGCCCAGGCCGCCATCTGCCGGCAGGCCTGTTCAATGACCCAGTCGCCCATCTCCACAATCAGCCCCAGCTGCTCGGCGAGCGGAATAAAGCGGTCAGGCGGTATCAGGCCGTGATCCGGCCGGTTCCAACGAATCAGGGCCTCGACACCGGTGATGCGCCCGTCACTGGCGGCGACCTTGGGTTGGTAGTAAAGCTCGAACTGCTGCGCCGTTAATGCGGCACGCAGGTCGTGCTCCAAATCGAGTCGCTCCGTGGCCGCCTTACTAAGCGAGTGGGAATAAAAACTCCAACGATTTCGTCCCTGCTCCTTGGCGTGATACATGGCCGATTCGGCATTGGCGAGCAGGGTCTGCGCCGTGCACCCGTTATCGGAATACAGTCCGATACCCAGGCTGGCGGTAAGATGAAAGGGCTGGTCATTCAGTCGATACGGCTCGTTGAGCAACAGCCTGATACGCTCGGCGAAAACCGCCGCTTCCTCCGGCTCTTTGATTTGCGTGAGCAGCACCACGAAGGTATTGCCGCCGACCCGTGCCAGCTGTCCTTGCAGCCAACTGGCCGTCTCCAGGCGCTGAGCCGCCTGGCGCAGTACGTCATCACCTGCGCTTTGGCCCAGGCTGTTGTTCAGGTACTTGAACTGATCCAGGTTAATAGTGACAAGTGCAGCCTGGTGCTCCGTGTTCGTCGCTATGTACCTGGAAAGCGCCTCTTCGAGCCCGGTGCGATTGAGCAAACCGGTAAGCACGTCCACAGTGCGCGCCTGCTCTGCGTCGCGGCGCAAGGCAAGCAGCTCGGTTATGTCAGACGAAAAACCGATCAGCGCGCGGGGGTGGCCCGGCAGTCGAATAGGCATCTTGATTGACCAAAAGTGGCGCTGCGCACCCGAGCTGTCCACCAGAAGCTCTTCGCACGCGCGGCGCTGCTGAGAATCGAGTACGTCCCGGTCCAGCGTCATAATCCGCCGTGAGACGTCAGGGCCATGCACATCAAGGTCAGTTAAGCCGACAACGTCATCCTGGGTGCGCCCAAAAAGGGATATCACCTGCTGGTTGGCATAGAGGTAGGTGCCGTCGAAGTCTTTCACATAAATGTAAGCATCAACGTTAGCCAGAATGGTGTTGAGCAACTGGTTGTGACGGATCGCGTCCGAGGTGTGGCGAAAGTCGTCACCAAGCTGGGAGGAAATGCCGGTTAAGCCGATGATTTCGTTATGTGGTCCCAGGATCGGCACCTTGATGGTCCAGAACAGACGGGGCTCACTCTCGTGCAGCAACAGAATCTGCTCTTCTTCGTGCAGCTCGGCGCCATGCTCAAGCACTTCGCGGTCGTTGCGAATCAGCGAGTCCGAATGGGCCATATCCATGAAGTCGGCGTCAGTCTTGCCGAGGATATAGTCGAGCGGGCGGCTATAGAGCTCACATATTGCCTTGTTGGCATACAGGTAGGCCCCGTTGCGATCCTTTGCGTAAACATAGGCTCCTACTGAGTCAAACAGGGATCGCAGGGTGGTGCTGGTTGATTCGGTGATACTGCGGTCTACCGCCATTGGCTGTTCCCTACAATTGCCTGGGCCGCGGATTAACTTATGGAATATGACAAAGATCGGCTGCGCGAGCAAAGCCGACTGCAATGATACCGTTTAATTCACGCACTCAATGGGCAGTAAATGTCATTAGATGGTGCGCGCTGGGTGTTTCAGGCAGGCTAATTTTTGATTAGGCACAAGTCGGCGCTGAGGTATGCTGAGAGAAGAACATGATGCTGCTGGCAGGGGGCTATATTGCAGAACAAGGACTGGCAGAATCGCTGCGCCCATGCGCTGGCGACTATTGATCGCAAGGCTTTTATTCTCAGTCACGGACAACGGCGCGTGGCCGGTCGCGGTATCCCTCCGCGCAAGACGGTAGAGCAGATTCTGCAAGCCTGCCGGATCGGTCCCGAATCACGGGTGTTACACCTGGGCTCGGGGTCGGGCTATTTGACCGCGGTATTGGCGGTGCTGGCCAAAGAGGTCATCGCCGTGGAGCGTCTGCAGCCACTGGCCGAATTCTCGCGTACCGCGCTGGCTGCGCAGGGGCTGCACAACGTGACGGTGCGCTGCGGTGATGCTGCAGCGGGCGCCGCCGACCTGGCACCCTTTGACCTGATTGTGGTGTCCACCCCCAAGATCAAGACGCGCGAGCCGCTGTGGGATCAACTGGTCCTGCGCGGGGAGTTTCTGTGCGTCGACATTGGCGAGGCGTCGCGCCAATTGCTGGTCAAGTACATCAACCGGGGCAACAAACGCATTGCGCGCAGCGAGCACGGGTATATCGAGTTTGTTCCGGCTGGCGATGAGATCTACGTTGAGCTGGGCTTTGTCTCGCCAGATATGCTAACGGAGGCCCGCGCCAGAGCAGGCCGCAACCGTACCCTGGTGGTCGATGAAATCGCGCGACTGCAGAACATCGATGCACAAAAGCTGTATCGCGCGCTGGCAGACCAATACGGTTTGCCGCTGCTCAGCGCCAACGAGGTCATGGCGCAGATTGACCCGACGCTGCACGGCAATCTGTCTCGCGCTTATCTGAGTCACGAGCACATCATCCCCATCCATGCCGATAAAACCAGCGTCACCGTCGCCTGCCGGGACCCGAACGCCCCGATGGATGAGGTGCAGCAGTTGTTTCCGGGCCTGAAGATCAACCGTGTACTGGTCACGCCGGTTGATTATCGGCGCATCTGGGGTGCGCTGGAGCGGGGTGAAAAGGGCCTGCAGAGCGCCGACGAGAAAACGAACGCCAAGGCTGCGGATCTGCTGTCGTCTGAAGCGCCGCACAGTGATGCGCGGCTGGTCAACCTGTATGAAGCCTTGCTGCTGGATGCCGTGGCCGATCGCGCCAGTGATATTCACCTGGAGCGCTACGGGGCCAATGTTCGCGTGCGGCTGCGGGTGGATGGCGAACTGCGCGACCTTGATCATTACTACATCACGCCGGCCGAATACGCCGGCCTGATCAACGTCGTTAAGCTGCGTTCCGAGCTGAATATCGCCGAACGTCGCCTGCCCCAGGGCGGCCGCTCGCAGGCCCGCGTGGGTAACACCCGCTATGACCTGCGCGTTCAGGTACAGCCCTCGCTGCATGGCGAGCACGTGGTCATCCGCCTGCTGCCGCAAAACTCGTCGCTGATCAGTATCAAAAAGCTCGGCATGCAGGATCACATTGCCAGCGCCTATCGCCGTTTGCTGCGCAACCCGGCGGGGTTGGTGTTGGTGGTCGGGCCAACGGGCTCTGGCAAAACCACCACGCTGAATGCCGGGCTGCAGCTGCTGGCCGAAGACACCACGCGTAAGGTGATCACGGTCGAAGATCCGATCGAATACTCCATCGACAACATCCAACAGACCCGCGTACGACCCGACATCGGCTTCAGCTTTGCCGATGCCATGCGCTCGTTTGTGCGCCAGGATCCGGATGTGATTCTGGTTGGCGAGATCCGCGATCACGAAACCGCGCAGGAAGCGATCCGTGCTTCCCAGACTGGTCATGTGGTGCTGTCCACCTTGCACTGCAACGATGCGGTTGATGCGGTGCAGCGCCTGTTCGACCTCAACGTTCACCCCAATTCGTTGGCCAGCGAGCTGCTGGCCGTGATCGCCCAGCGCCTGGCCAAGCGCATTTGTGAGCACTGCAAGGTCGAAGACGAGCCCGATCCGGAGATACTCAAAGAGGTATTTCCCAAGGCGCTTCCAAAGGGCTTTCGCTGTTTCCGCGGCAAAGGCTGCGCCCAGTGCAACGGCACCGGCACCAAAGGCCGAGTCGGGGTTATCGAGTATCTGCAGTTCAACGGAGAGCTGCGCAACGCAGTGTCGCGCCATACCCCGGTCGGTGAGCTGCGGGCGTTGGCATTGGATTCGGGCCTGTACACCATGCGCGACAGCGCGTTGGATCATGTCATTCAGGGCAATATCCCGCTCAGCGAGCTGCCGCGGATTCTGCCGCAAGAACGCATGGCGCCGGAGAAACGCGGTCAATGGAAGGCTTGAGGAGCATGGACATGAAAGACAAGGCCATCCAGCGGCCAGCCGCAGAAGATCGCTTTCACGAGCAGTTGGTAAAACTTCAACAGTGGGATGAGGGGCCGGTGCCACCGGGTTGGCTGCTGTCACCCACGGCCATCGAGCACTTTGTGCTGGGTAACGAGGCGCTCGGTATCGAACGCAAGTTTGTCGCGCCGCGTGAGCTGGTCAGCCGGGTCATCGTTTCATTGGCGACCAACCGTGGTGCCATGCTCATCGGCGAGCCCGGTACCGCCAAGTCGTGGTTATCCGAGCTGATTGCCTGTGGTGTGTCAGGGCAATCGCGGCTGACCATTCAGGGCGGAACCATTTCGCACTACCGCCAACTGATCTATGACTGGAACACCAGCCTGCTCGAAAAACTGGGACCATGCCGCGAGGCGCTGATTCCGGGAGCGTTGTTCATCGGGATGGAGCTGGGCAAGCTGGTACGCTTCGAGGAACTGGCCCGCTGCCCGCAGCTGGTACAGGACGCGCTGTTGTCGATTCTGTCCGAGCGTCAACTGCAGATACCTGAACTGCAGGGCGAGGACGGCGTGCTCTATGCCCGCGAAGGCTTCAACGTCATCGCTACGTCCAACTCGCTCGACCGTGGCCTGTTCGACATGAGCGCGGCGCTGAAACGCCGGCTTAACTTTGAAACCATCGAGCCTATCGACGATCTGGATGCCGAACTGGACATTGTGCTGCGCGAATCCAGCCTGTTGGCGCAGCAGTCAGGTGTGGAGATGGCGGCTGATCCGGTGATTCTGGACATGCTGGTGACGGTGTTTCACGAATTGCGTAACGGCCAAACGCTCAGCGGCCGCAGCACCGACCGGCTGGCCGCCGCCGTGATGTCGACTGCAGAAGCGGTCGCGGTGGCTCATGCGCTGATGGTGTACGCCTGGTATTACCGCGGCGGCAAGATGGCGCCGGAGGACCTGCTGCATTTCATCATCGGCGCAGCGCTGAAAGACAACCCGCAAGACCGCCGCCGGGTACGTCATTACTTCGATACCGAAGTCAGCGGCAAGCAGGGCGCGCACTGGCAGCAACTGTATGAACAGCGGCATTTGCTGGATTGAGGCTGATCAGGGCTGACGGGTACCCAGTTTGCGTAGCAGCAACGGGCGCCCGAACAGCGCGATCAGTACCAGTACGCCCAGAAACACTAGTGCCAGCGGGTCGCTTTGCAGTAGTTGAACGACCAGCGCAACGCAGGCGAGGGCGCCCGTCGCTGCGCCGAAACCAGTGATCAATCGGTGTCCTGCACGCAGGCGAAATGCCAAGGTGCAGACGACGGCGAAGGTAAACAGGAAGGTCAGGCTGGCCGCTTCAACCAGCGCAATCAGCGAGCCGGTGGCGACCAGCACGGCGGCGATCACGCCCAAACCGATAACGGCTCGATCCGGCGCGCCTTGCCGGTTGTGATGATCAACCGCAGCAGGGAGTTCGCCATCCAGCGCGACGCGGTGTGTTAACCGCGCAGTGGCAAATAGCGTGGCGTTGATCGCCGACCCGGTCGAGAAGGCAGCCGCAATGGTAACTAGCACGAGCCCGACGGTGCCAAAGGCCTTTTCACCGGCGATGGCCAACGCGACTTCTTTGTGCAGGATGACATGATCTGCACCAATCAGCATGGTGGTGCCGAGCGCCACCATCACGTAAATCAGAATAACCACGATGATCGCCGACAGCACCGCACGTGGCAGGGTGCGTTTGGGGTTGTCGATGTCTTCGTAGTCGTAGGTGAGCAGCTGAAACCCCTCGTACGCCATGAACACCGAGGCCGCGCCGAACAGGGCCGCAATTAGACTGGCGTCGGGTACGCCTTGACTCAAGGCAGGTGGGTTCCAGTGAATCAGCCCCCAACTAGCCAGCCCAAGCAACGCCACAACCTTGAACCACACCAGCAAAATCTCGACGCCACCAGTCACCCCAACGCCACGCAGATTAGGCAGGATGAACAGCGCGATAATGGCGATGCCGGTGACACGCGGCACCCACGGGCCAAGCCCGATGACGTGGCCGAGGTATTCGCCAAAGGTCACCGCGTACACGGCATTGGTCAGCACGTAGCCAACGATCAACACCCACGCCAGGGTACCGGCAAAGTTGCGCTGGTTTACTGCTAACAGGAAGGTAAACGCGCCGCCACCGCGATTGCAATGGGCAGCCAGTTTGACGTAGCTGTACCCGGCGGCCAGGGCGATCAGCCCGGCAGCGACAAAACTCAACCACGCCAACGATCCGGCGATGCCGACCACAACACCCAGCGTTGAGAAAATACCCCCGCCAATCATGCCGCCGACCGCCATTGCCCAGGTTGCGTTGAAACCGAGTTTTCCGGGTGTCGTGCTCATGACTGCCTCCGTGTCGGCATGAGAAGGGAGAAAAGAGGGAGAAACGGTCACCGCGCAGCGCGAGGTGATCGTTCAGGGCCGGCTCAGGCCAGCTGGGCCCAGAGGTCGTACTCGTCGGCGTCGGTCACGACGACGGTGACGATATCGCCCGGTTTGAGGTCTTCGTCGGTATCGAGGTAGACGTTGCCGTCGATTTCCGGCGCGTCGGCCATTGAGCGGCCGATCGGGCCTTCTTCGTCCACTTCGTCGATGATGACCTGGATGGTCTTGCCGATTTTCTGCTGCAGGCGCGCAGTGGAAATCGCTTGCTGGTGCGCCATAAAGCGCTCCCAACGGTCCTGCTGGACGTCTTCCGGAATCGGCTCAAGACCGAGATCGTTGGCAGGCGCGCCCTCGACTGGCGAGTACTTGAAGCAGCCCACGCGGTCGAGCTGCGCTTCAGTCAGCCAATCGAGCAGGTACTGGAAGTCTTCTTCGGTTTCGCCCGGGAAGCCGACGATAAAGGTCGAGCGAATGGTCAGCTCTGGGCAGATCTCGCGCCACTTCTTGATGCGTGCGAGGGTCTTGTCTTCAAACGCCGGGCGCTTCATGGCCTTGAGCACGGTCGGGCTGGCGTGCTGGAAGGGGATATCCAGGTACGGCAGGATTTTGCCTTCGGCCATCAGCGGGATGAGTTGGTCCACGTGCGGGTAGGGGTAGACGTAGTGCAGGCGAACCCACACGCCCAGCTCGCTCAGTGCCTCGCACATTTCGGTCATGCGCGACTTCACCGGACGGCCGTTCCAGAAGCCAGTGCGGTACTTGATGTCGACGCCGTAGGCGCTGGTGTCCTGGGAGATGACCAGTACTTCCTTCACGCCAGCCTTGGCCAGGCGCTCGGCTTCGCTCAGCACGTCACCGACCGGGCGGCTGACCAGCTTGCCGCGCATGGACGGAATGATGCAGAAGCTGCAGCTGTGGTTGCAGCCTTCGGAAATCTTCAGGTAAGCGTAGTGGCGCGGCGTGAGCTTGACGCCCTGCGGCGGCACCAGATCGATAAGCGGGTTGTGGTCCTGCTTCGGCGGGACAACTTCGTGCACTGCGTTAACCACCTGCTCGTACTGCTGCGGACCGGTCACGGCCAACACGCTTGGGTGTACGTCACGGATCGCGCTTTCTTCAACGCCCATGCAGCCGGTGACGATGACGCGGCCGTTCTCGGCGATGGCTTCGCCAATGGCGTCCAGCGATTCAGCCTTGGCGGTATCGATAAAACCGCAGGTATTGACCACCACCACGTCAGCGTCTTCGTAGGTGGGTACCACCTGATAACCTTCGGTGCGCAGCTGAGTCAGAATGCGCTCGGAATCGACCAATGCCTTCGGGCAGCCGAGTGAAACAAAGCCAACTTTTGGGGCGTTGGACGGGGTGGACATCAGGAACCTCACGGAGAGCGGTGGCATGGACTGCCATTCTTTGGAAGCCGCGTATTTTATCCGCCAGCCGGGCGAGCTGCCAGCTCTGCGCAGCGTATCAGCCGTAGTAACCGACGGATTGCACAACCAGCCGTTGCATCCGTTTGCAAGCACCCCTACAATGAGAATTATTCGCATCTATACCAAAGGGATGAAGTGGCATGACGGTGGGAGATCAGGCAAGGGAGGAGTGCGGCGCACTCTACGCAGAGCACCACCGCTGGCTGCTCGGCTGGCTGCGTCAGCGCCTGGGTTGCCTGCATGATGCGGCGGACCTGGCACAGGATACCTTTATCCGCGTGCTAACCGCGCGTGACGCCGTCAGTGTTGAGCCGATTCACGAGCCCAGAGCGTTTTTGCGTACCGTAGCCGGGCGCTTGCTGTCCAATCACTTGCGCCGGCGATCCCTTGAGCTGGCCTGGCAGCAAACCCTGGCGAACCTGCCCGAGCCAGAGGTGCCGTCACCGGAAGTACAGGCGGTGCTGCTGCAAACCCTGCATGAAATTGATGCGCTGCTGGACGGGTTGCCTGCCCGCGCGCGCCGGGTGTTCCTGCTCGCCCAACTCGAAGGATTGACCTATGCACAGATCGCCGAGCAATTCGGCGTCAGTGTGCGCACCATCAAACGCGACATGGCGGAGGCCTTTGAGCAATGCATACTGCTGACCCCCTGACATCCGTCCACCAGCGCGAGACACTGGACCGCGCTGTTATTCGCGAAGCGGCCCAATGGCTGGTGCGCTGGCATGAGTCCGCACAGGACCCGCACTTGGCCGAACAACTGGCCCACTGGCGGGCTCGCAGCGAGCAACACGAACAGGCCTGGCGCCGCGCGTTGCAGGTGAACGACAAGTTTGGCCTCGTGCCGCCGCAGTTAGGGATGTCGGTGCTGAACGAGCGTACCGAGCTGTCGCGCCGCCGTGCGATCAAGTCGCTTGTACTGCTGATGACAGTAATACCGGCCGGCGTGGCGGGTTACCAGGTGATGCCCTGGCGCGAATGGCAGGCCGATTACGCCACCCGCACCGGCCAGCAACGCAGCCTGACCCTGAACGACGGCACTGAACTGACCCTCAATACCGATACCGCACTGGATGTGCGATACGACCGTAGCCAGCGGCTGATTCGTCTGCATCGCGGCGAATTGCTGATCGATACCGGCGCCGATCCGGCGCAGTCTCCCGGTCAGCACCGGCCGCTGCGGGTACTGACTCGGCACGGTGGCGTTCAGGCCCCGGGCACCCGCTTTGTCGTACGCCAGCAACGCGAGCACACGCTGGTGCAGGTATTTGCCGGCGCGGTCGAGATCGAGCCGCGCAGCAGTGCGCGCAGGCCGCTGATCCAGGCTGGTCAGCAATTGCGCTTCGACAGCCATGGAGCGGGCTTGCCACAACCGGTGGATCCACGCGGCGCTGACTGGGCAGACGGTGTGCTGGTGGCAGATCGTTTGCCGCTTGGTCGCTTTCTGGCGGAGTTGGGGCGCTATCGCACAGGGCTGGTGCGCTGCGACGAGCATATTGCGAGCCTGCCGGTCAGTGGTGCCTTCCAGCTGAACAACACCGATCAGGTCCTGGCCAGCCTTGCTTACAGCCTGCCGGTCAAGGTGGTCTATCGCACGCGTTACTGGGTGTCCGTCACCGCGGTCTGAGTTTTTTCATCCGGGCTGTCCCCTTTGGGCGGCTCGCGTGTCTTCTACAGGGACAATCATTCGCTTCGCTTGAAAGGAGTCCTTGAGATGGCAGGCTTTTCCTTATCCGCCGCTCGCATGCAGCGCGCCCGAATTGCACCGCTGGCTCTGGCCATTGGCCTGAGCAGCGTCGCTGCGCCTCTGGTACAGGCGGCTGACGCTGGTGCACCGATTACACAGCATTACCAGGTGCCAGCCGGTGATCTCGCTGGCGCGTTGACCGGCTTCGCCCGCCAGGCCGGCGTCAGCGTGCAGTTTGATGCCGCGCAACTGGCCAATCTGCGCGCGCCGCAGATTGCCGGCGAGTACAGCGTTGCCGCTGGTTTTGCCCTGCTACTTAGCGGCACCGGCCTGCAGGCCGTCGAGCAGGGGCAGGGTGTGTATATCGTTGTTCCGGCTGATAGCGGCGCTGACAGCGCCATGCTTGGCGTACTGCTGGTGACGGGTGAACGGGTAGCTGCAGACCCCACCGCCCCGGTCGGTGGCGTAGTGGCGCGCAGCAGCCTGAGCGCGACCAAAACCGGAACCGACCTGCTGGCCACGCCGCAGGCTGTCAGTGTGGTGACCCGCGAAGAGATTGAGGCGCGCGGCGCCGGTGATCTGGCCCAAGCCCTGCAATACACGCCGGGAGTGGTCAGCCAGTATGGCAATACCGACATGCGCCACGACTGGTTTATGGTGCGTGGCTTCAACCCGGGGCGTTTCATGGACGGCCTGCGCCTGCCCTTTGGTGTGCTGGGCTACGCTCAGCCTCGTATCGACCCTTTTCTGCTTGAGCGGGTAGAGGTGCTCAAGGGGCCGGGCTCGGTGCTTTATGGCCAGTCCACGCCGGGCGGCCTGCTGAACATGGTCAGTAAACGCCCGACCGAGCGCACGCAAGGCGAAGTGCACGTTGAGTACGGCAGTCATGAGCACCGCGAGGCTGGACTGGACCTGGGCGGCCCACTGGATGAGCAGGGGCGGGTGCGCTATCGCATGGTCGCGCTGCTGCGTAATGCCGACTCTCAGGTCGACCATGTCGGTGAAGAACGTCAGCTGCTGGCTCCCTCGCTATCCCTGCAGCTGGGTGAGAATACCGAGCTGACCCTGCTGGCGCACTATCAAAAGATCGATGCCGACGGTGGTGGAGCACCGCCCGCGTTGCCGGCCCAAGGCACCCTCTACGGCGGCGCGCCCTGGGGCAAGCTGGGCCCTGATACCTTTATCGGCGAGCCCGGTTACGACCAATTCACCAACGAACAGATGTTTCTGGGCTATGAACTTGAACACCGCCTGAACGAGGTGTGGACGCTGCGGCAGAATCTGCGTCTGGCCCGGGTCGATACCGACACTCAGCGGGTGCAGGGCGCCGCGCTGGCGGGCAACGACTTGGTGCGCTATGCCTGGGCCTTCCCGGAAGACTCTGACTCGCTGACACTGGATAACCAGGCGCTGGCCAGCTTCAGGCTGGGGCAGGCCGACCACAAGGTACTGCTGGGGCTGGACTACCAACTGGAGCGGGGCACCTATGATGAGCACTTTGATGGACTCAACGTCAGCCCCATCGATCTCGGCACGCTTGCCTATACCGGCGATGCGGTAAAACCGCCGCTAACCACACGGCGCGAACAGGACCGCTACCAGGTCGGCGCCTACCTGCAGGATGAGATTGCCATCAACGGCTTTACCCTGCACCTGGCCGGCCGCTATGACCTGGCGGACGCCGACAATACAACCCGCAATATCGTTGCCGGCAGCAAAACCAGTGTTGATCAGCGCGACGAAGCGTTCAGCGGGCGTATTGGTCTGGTGTACGAGTTTGATAACGGGCTGGCACCCTACGTCAGCTACAGCGAGTCATTTCTGCCAACCAGTGGCACCGATGCCGGCGGCAACGCACTGGAGCCGACCGAGGGCAAACAGTATGAGCTTGGCCTGCGCTTTCAGCCGCTGGATGGCAACAGTCTGTGGACACTCTCTGCCTATGAGCTGACCCAGCAGAATGTGTTGACCCGCGACCTGCTGACCAACGAGCGCTCACAGACCGGCGAGGTACGCATGCGCGGCGTGGAGCTGGAGGCCAAGGTGGAGCTGACCCAGGGTTTGCAGGCGTTGGCCTCCTATACCCTTGCCGACAGCGAGATCACCCGTGACGGCAACCCCGCCATTAAAGGTAACGAGCAACCCTTCGTGCCCAACAAGCAAGGCAGCCTCTGGTTGGCCTACGGCGTAGAGCAGGGTCTGCTGCGTGGCCTTGGCCTGGGTGGCGGCGCGCGTTACATCGGCGAGTCTTACGGCGAAACCGCCAATCTCTATGAGACCGACAGCGTGACGCTGTTTGATGCCAGTGTGAGCTACGATGTGGCCAAAGCGATGGGCTCAGACAATGGCGTGACACTGCAGCTGAGCGCCAACAACCTGACTGACCGGGAATACATCTCAACCTGCATCTCGGCGTTGGGCTGTTATTGGGGGGAGGGGCGTAGCGTGACCGGCTCGGTGACCTATAACTGGTAAGCCTGAACTCAGGCCTCAGCCGTAAAAAAGGCCGCGTTGGCGGCCTTTTCTTGTTTGATTAACGCTCAATGATTTCCTTAACCTCATCCTGCGGAATCTGACGGTCGCGATCTGTCGCGTCCTCGTATTCCATCATGCCGGTTTCCTCATCAATTTCCGGCTTGTCCTCGGCCTCCATGATCTGACCATCAGTGGTGCGAACCAGATAGTCGTTGCCGCACGCGGTAAGGGCAAACAGGGCGAGAATGGCGATAGAGATCAGTTTCAACTGTTTCATGTGACTACTCCTTGCACATAGTTGTGTTTACCAAATACACAGCTTGTGACAGAAGTATGTCGCCAAAGGTTCACTGACGGGGCGGCGAGCGTGATCTGCATCACACTCGCCAAGAGCCTCAAGCCGCGGCGGGGATGGCTTGCAGGCGCGCACGGATAAACGTCAGACACGCCTCTGGCTGGGTAATCGGCAGCATATGCCCACCCTCGATCAGCGTCAGCTCCACATTGTCCAGGCGGTCTGCCAGCGTCTGGCCTTGTTCCTGCGGGTCGAGGATACGGTCGTCACGCCCATACAGAATACCAATGGGCAACTGCAGATCGTCGTAGCGCTGTTGCATCTGTGGCAGCACCTCCTCCAGAGCGGTGAGATCCCGAGAGGCAGCAATGAAGTGGCTTGGACGCAAGCCCAACAGCCCGCCACCGCGAATGGGGAAGTCCTTGGGCGCCTGCTCCGGGCCAAAGACTACCCCGAGCACCTGTTCGCGTTTGCGGATGGACAGCGGCACTGCCAGTGTCCAGCCAACCAGTTTGCGCAGCCAGTTGTAGCGAATGGTCAGCGCGGCGAAGGCGTCGGATACGTGCGAGGGCATATGTGTCAGCGGTGCAATGAGCGCCAGGCCACGCACCTTGTCAGGGTGCCGTAGCCCTGTGGCCAGGGACACGGCTCCGCCCAGCGAGTGCCCAACCAGCAGAGGCTTGCCAAGATGCAAGGCATCAATGACACCGGCAACCACGTCTGCCTGGACGGTCAGGGATGCAGATGCGGAGTCAGGTCGTACCGAGTAGCCGCTGCCCGGCCGGTCGATAGCAATTACCCGGTGAGTTTTGGCCAGCTCGTCGATCAGGCCGTAGCCAAAATTCTGCACAACGCCGGTCAGACCATGAATCAGTAGTATCGTATCCGGCCCAGAACCTTGCTCCACGTAGTGGATACGGTTGCCCATGATGGTGATGAAGCTGCCCTCAGGGGGCATGCCCAATTCAATCCGCTTGGCGACGAAAAGGGTGTAGAGAAACAGACCAAGCAGCGTGAGCCCGATCAGCACCAACAGTGTCATAAACAGAGTGTTCACGTTCAGTTGCCTTTTGCGTGGAGCCGTTAGTCGTTGTTTGAAGCCAGGCCGGGCAGCAAACGCCAGTAGCTCACCGGCATCAGCCGTTCTAGCCAGGACAGAATCAGTGCGTCGTTGCCCACGATCACTCGGGATTTGTTACGCTCAATGCCCCTGAGAATAATCTCGGCTGCACGGGCCGGTGGCATACGCAACAGGCGTTTGGCTCGTGCCAGCTTGCGGGCCTGGCCGGCCTCGCTGCTGCCTTCGGCAGGACGCGCGCTGGTTGCAATGGCTGTGGCGACACCGCCGGGGTGCACCACGGTAACGCCAACATTGCTGTCGTTGAGTTCAAGGCGCAAGGCATTCGAAAAGCCCCGCACGGCGAATTTGCTCGCACAGTAGGCCGTCTGGCCTGCAGGCGTGATCAAGCCAAACAGGCTGGACAGGTTCACGATACGAGCTTCCGGGCGCTGACGCAGCAGCGGTAGAAAAGCCCGGCACATGGTTACAACGGCGTCAAAGTTGATACGCATCAGCCAGTCAAAGTTCTCAACGCTGACCTGGTCGAACGTGCCGCCCAAGGCAACGCCTGCATTATTGATCAAGAGATCGACCTGACCGTGGGCTGCGATGACAGCGTCGGGCAGGGCGGCTACAGCGCTGCGGTCGGCAACGTCGAGAGTATGCTCGCTGACTCTGACGCCCAGCGCCCTTACTTGTGCTGCCGTTTCAGCCAGCGCGACGGCATTCACGTCCGCCAGCGCCAGGTGACATCCCGATTGCGCCAGCGCGCTCGCCAACGCACGACCAATACCGCTCCCTGCCCCTGTCAGTACTGCTACACACTCTTTGGTCTGCATGGATTCTTATCCTTGTTATTGAAACTGCATGACGCCGTCATCGATACGGCCATACTGAATGGCCAGCTTGTCCTTCAGGTAGTTCTGATGAACCTGCCACGGCGCGCGGTCGCCTTGCTTGGGCAATACATTCGCCGCGCGCTGAACGTAGCCAGAGGTAAAGTCTAGGAAGGGCTGCTCCTGAACGGACGCGTCGCGTCTGACTACTGCCTCGCGGTAGTTGTGCTTGTCCATGTAGCGCAGCAGGCGGCAGGCGTAGTCGGCAGTCAGCTCGGCCTTGAGCGTCCAGGACGCGTTGGTATAGCCGAAGGTGACGAGCATGTTGGGCACATCACTGAGCATCATGCCCTTGTAGGACATGCGCTCATTGAACAGCATCGGCGTGCCATCGACGGTCAGGACAACATCGCCCAGTGCGTTTACTTTCAAGCCTGTCGCCGTGACGATGATATCGGCTTCCAGCTCTTGGCCTGAGTTCAGGCGAATTCCATTTTCAATAAACGTCTCAATGGTATCGGTCACGACGCTGGCACGGCCGGCCCGCACATCCCTGAACAGGTCGCCATCCGGAACAGCGCATACGCGCTGGTCCCACGGCTTGTAGTCCGGGGTGAAGTGTTTCATGTCAACGTCGCCGACTTGAGTTTTGACCATGTGCAAAACACGCTGCTTGAACTGGTCCGGCCGGTTGCGTGCGATTTTGTAGAAGAACTGGGTGAGAAAGATGTTTTTCCAGCGCGTCAGCGAGTGTGCCGCTTGCAGTGGCAGCCACTTCTGCAGCGACTGAGCTATACCATCTCGCTGGGGCCGGGCGACCACGTAGCTGGGTGAACGTTGCAGCATAGTCACGTGGGCCGCCGTCTTGGCCATGGCTGGAATCAGCGTCACAGCGGTGGCACCACTGCCGATCACTACGACACGCTTGCCCGCGTAATCCAGATCTTCTGGCCAGAATTGCGGGTGAATGATTTGCCCCTTGAAGTTTTGCTCGTTGGGGAAGTCCGGGCGGTAGCCTTCGTCGTAACTGTAATAACCAGAGCAGGAGAACAGAAAACGCGCCTCGTAGTGCTCTTCGTGCTCGGCCCCAGAGCCGTCGGTCGCCTTGGCAACAACTTCCCAGCGCGAGCGCTGACTCGACCAGTTGGCAGACACTACTCGTCGCTGGAAGCGAATGTTGTGAATCGCGCCGGAGTCTTCGGCAATTTCTTCGATATAGCGTTTGATGTCCGGCCCGTCCGCAATCGCCTTGCGGTTGCTCCAGGGTTTGTAGCTGTAGCTGAGGGTATACATGTCAGAATCTGAGCGAATACCGGGATAGCGAAACAGGTCCCAGGTGCCGCCAATGGCTTGCCGGCGCTCCAAAATGAGGTAGCGCTTGTCCGGACACTTGTCGCTCAGCGCGTGTGCGGCACCGATGCCGGAAAGGCCCGCACCGATGATCAGTACGTCCAGTGGTACAGGTTCAAATGCTTGTTGTTCTTGTGTCATTGTGGTTTCCCGTCACGTGGGCAGTGGTGACAATCTAGATTGTCATATACTCTTTGGCAATTCCTGTTGTCAGAATTCATTGCATGAATACAGCCACCTCAGTCAAACGTCGCTATCGCGGCTCCTCAACCGAAGAGCGCCGTGCTGTGCGCCGCCAGCAGCTTATCGATGCTGCAATCCAGGTTTACGGCGAATACGGTTACCGTCATTCGGGAGTGAAGCAGGTCTGCGATGCGGCAGGGCTAACTCAGCGCTACTTCTACGAATCCTTCGGCCACAGCGACGAGTTGCTGATTGCGTGCTACGAGCAGGCCGCTCGCAAGGTGCGCGAACGCAATATGGCTGCGGCCCAGGCTGCGGGTGAGGACCGGATGGAGCGCAGCAGGGCGATGCTGCATGCGTATTTCAGCTACCTGCGTGACAACCCCAAGCTGGCTCGACTGTTGTTTGTCGACATTCGGGGTATCAGCCCTGCGGTCGACGAGGCGATCGACCAGGCACTGAAGGCAAGCAGTGAGGACATGACCCGCGCGCTTGCGCATCCGGGCGAGCACTTCGACGAAATGCTCCAAGCCGGCATTCTTGGCGGGGTTATCCATATCGCCCTGCACTGGATGGCGAGCGGATATGTGCATTCGGTGGAGACGGTGACCGAAACGGCGCTCAAGCTTGGCGCTTCGCTGCTGGAGTAAGGGCTTAGCCCTTGCCTGACAATGGCGCGCTGACAAAAAGCCAAAAAAAACCCCGCTAATGCGGGGCTTTTTTCGGGTCAGCTATCAGAGCTGTGCGACCGGGATGGACGCAGCGGCTTTCTGGTAGGACTCGATTTCGTTGAAGTTCATGTAGCGATAGACATCGCTCGCCATGCTGTCGATCTGCGCGGCGTATTCCATGTACTCGTCAACGGTCGGCAGCTTGCCCAGGATGGACGCAACCGAGGCCAGCTCAGCGGAAGCCAGGAAGACGTCAGCGCCATCACCCAGACGGTTCGGGAAGTTCCGGGTGGAGGTGGAGACAACGGTCGACTTGGCAGCAACACGTGCCTGGTTACCCATGCACAGGGAGCAGCCCGGCATTTCCATGCGCGCACCGGCTTTGCCGTAGATGCCGTAGTAGCCTTCTTCGGTCAGCTGGTACTGGTCCATCTTGGTCGGCGGAGCCAGCCACAGACGGGTCGGGATAGCGCCTTTGTTCTTCTCGAGCAGCTTACCGGCAGCGCGGAAGTGGCCGATGTTGGTCATGCAGGAACCGATGAAGACTTC
Organism: Halopseudomonas pachastrellae; assembly: GCF_900114765.1. Classification (GTDB taxonomy): domain Bacteria; phylum Pseudomonadota; class Gammaproteobacteria; order Pseudomonadales; family Pseudomonadaceae; genus Halopseudomonas; species Halopseudomonas pachastrellae. Next base: position 9,844 of record NZ_FOUD01000021.1, on the reverse strand, counting down.
ATCGATGGTCTGACCAGCAACAGCAGACAGCAGGCGAGCATCATCCGGGTCGTTCGGCGCACACAGTACCGGCTCCTTGACGTCAGCCAGATCGATTTCGATCACAGCAGCGTACTCGGCGTCAGCATCGGCAGCCATCAGGCTCGGGTTGGCCAGCCACTCTTCCATGGCCTTGGCGCGGCGCTCCAGAGTGCGCGGATCCTGGTAGCCGTTGGCGATCATCCAGCGCAGCAGGACGATGTTGGACTTCAGGTATTCAGCAACAGACTCTTCGCTCAGCTTGATGGTACAGCCGGCAGCGGAACGCTCAGCAGAAGCATCGGACAGCTCGAACGCTTGCTCGGCAGTCAGGTGATCCAGACCTTCGATCTCGAGAATACGGCCGGAGAAGATGTTCTTCTTGCCTTTCTTCTCGACAGTCAGCAGGCCTTGCTGAATGGCGTAGTAGGGGATGGCATGTACCAGGTCACGCAGGGTGATACCGGGCTGCATCTTGCCTTTGAAGCGAACCAGAACGGATTCCGGCATGTCCAGCGGCATAACGCCGGTGGCTGCTGCGAAGGCAACCAGGCCAGAACCGGCCGGGAAGGAGATGCCCATCGGGAAACGGGTGTGCGAGTCACCACCGGTACCCACGGTATCAGGCAGCAGCATGCGGTTCAGCCAGCTGTGGATGATGCCGTCACCCGGACGCAGCGCAACACCACCACGGTTGTGGATGAAGTCGGGCAGGGTGTGGTGAGTGGTCACGTCGATCGGCTTCGGATACGCTGCAGTGTGACAGAAGGACTGCATGACCAGATCAGCGGAGAAGCCCAGGCACGCCAGGTCTTTCAGCTCGTCGCGGGTCATTGGGCCAGTGGTGTCCTGAGAGCCGACGGTGGTCATTTTCGGCTCGCAGTAGGTGCCGGGGCGAATACCTTCGACGCCACAGGCTTTACCAACCATCTTCTGGGCCAGGGTATAACCCTTGCCAGTATCAGCCGGTTGCTCGGGCTTGCGGAACAGGTCGGAAGCGCCCAGACCCAGTTCAGCACGGGCCTTCTCGGTCAGGCCACGACCGATGATCAGCGGAATACGGCCTCCGGCGCGTACTTCGTCCAGCAGCACCTGAGTTTTCAGCTCGAAGGTGGTGATGACGTCGTCAGTACCGTGCTTGCAGACTTTGCCTTCGTAGGGGTAAACGTCGATGACGTCGCCCATGTTCAGGTCGGTGCAGTCGAATTCGATCGGCAGCGCGCCAGCGTCTTCCATGGTGTTGTAGAAGATAGGAGCGATCTTGGTGCCGAAACAGAAGCCACCGCCACGCTTGTTCGGGACGTAAGGAATGTCGTCGCCGAAGAACCACAGAACGGAGTTGGTAGCAGACTTACGGGAAGAACCGGTACCGACAACGTCACCAACGTAGGCAACCGGGAAGCCCTGGCTCTTGACGTCTTCGATTTGCTTCAGCGGGCCAACGACGCCCGGCTCGGACGGCTCGATGCCGTCACGGGCCATTTTCAGCATGGCCTGAGCGTGCAGCGGGATGTCCGGGCGGGACCAGGCATCAGGTGCCGGAGACAGGTCGTCGGTGTTGGTCTCACCAGGAACCTTGAATACGGTCAGGGAGATTTTTTCAGCAACAGCAGGCTTGTTGACGAACCATTCGCCGTCAGCCCAGGACTGCAGGACTGCTTTGGCGTGGGCGTTGCCGGCCTTGGCTTTCTCGGCAACGTCGTGGAAGGCGTCAAACATCAGCAGGGTGTGCTTCAGTTGCTCGGCAGCGGTGGCAGCCAGCGCAGCGTCGTCCAGCAGCTCAACCAGAGTGGCGATGTTGTAGCCGCCCTGCATGGTGCCCAGCAGCTCAACAGCGCGCTCTTTGGTCAGCAGCGGGGAGGTTGCTTCGCCCTTGGCGACAGCGGAAAGGAAACCAGCCTTGACGTAGGCCGCTTCGTCAACGCCCGGCGGGACGCGATTGGTGAGCAGGTCGAGCAGAAACTCTTCTTCACCTGCCGGCGGGTTTTTCAGCAGATCAACCAGACCTGCAGTTTGTTCGGCGTTCAGCGGCTGGGGCACGACGCCCTGAGCGGCGCGCTCTTCAACGTGTTTGCGATAGGCTTCAAGCACAGTTATTACCCTCATCAGTCTGTTCCGCTCATGGCGGAACGGTAATCCTCTCGGACTCCGGGAAGCACTGAATAATCATCTTGGATAAGGGAGCTATTCAGTGCTTCCCTGGCGTGCCGGCAATAAGACTGTGTGCAAGCGCAGACCCGTTCTGGTGGGGGGCAACCTGGGTAACTGGTGTTGGCAGATACGTAACGGGTTGCGGGCAAACGCCTGAAGCACAGCCCTAACGGCGGGCTGATTCTACAGGATGGTGAACCCAAAGTTAAGCTGTATCCCCGATGAGGCAGGTGTGCGTTGGTCGTCTTGGGATAAGGCCGCGACTGGTCTATCATGGTGCATTTTCCGTTGAGCACCGCCGCATGCCCCCCGATTCCGACGCCTACACCAGTAAAACGCCCTGTATCGGCCTGTGCTCCACCGTATTTGGCGACCTGGTGTGCCGTGGTTGCAAGCGTTTCAGTCACGAAATCATTGACTGGAACCGCTACGACAACGGCCAGCGTGCGGCGGTCTGGAGTCGCCTGGAGCAGTTGCTGGAACAACTGATCTGGAACCGCTTTGAACTGGTGTCGGTCTGGGCGCTGGAGGGCGAACTAAAACGCCTGAAGGTACCGGCAGACCCGAACATGCCGGTGTGTATCAAGGTCTGGCGTCTGCTGCCGCGTCTGGCCGAGGGTGGCCTGGCCAGCGCCGGGTTGCGCCTGCAGCCGCTCTGGCATGGCTCAACCTTGAAACAGGTAAGGGACAACCTGGATCAGGCCTTCTTTGACCTTTCTACTGCCTATTACGACCGACGAGTGCCCTGAGTTCAGGGAGCTCGCCGGCCTGTCACGCCTATTTTTCCAACAGCGCTTCAAGGTGCGCGAGGGTGTCTTCCGGCTTGAGCACCAGAATGTCGCTGTTGACCTGATCCAGCACCACCTCGGCGGTGTTGCCGATCAGCGCGCCGGCGATGCCCTTGCGGCCCACAGTCCCGATGATGGTGACGCTGGCACCGATGCGGTTGGCAACCTGCGGCACCAGGGTGTCCGCCGGGCCTTCATCGATATGCAGGCGCTGCGCGTCGATGCCGTACAGTTTGACGTAAGGCTCGGCGCGGGCGCGGTACTCGGCAGCGATGCTGTCCTTGAGCTGAAAGGCCGGATCGGCTGCTGACAGCATGGGGGCAGGGTGGGCCGAGACCAAGTGCAGGTCGCCATCGATCATTTCAACGATGTCGGCGGCGTGGCTGACAATGGTGTCGTGCAGCACATGGTGCTGATCGTCGTGGTTGCCCACGTCCACAGCCGCCACGACAGAGCCCTTGATCCAGCTGTCGCTGTTCTTGACCATCAGCACCGGCGCCGGGCAGTAGCGCAGCAGTTTCCAGTCATCAGGGGTGAGTAATGCCTTGCGCAGCGGGTTATCGGGGCGGTGCTGCTTGATGACCAGGTCGCAGCCTTCACGGGCCACGGCGCGGCAAATGGTGTCGGTGGCGTTATGGTGCCAGTCCTGGGTCACGCTGCAGCGGATACCCTTGGCGTCTTGTTCGACACGCAGACGTGCCAGCAGGTCGCTGTAGTCTTCGCGGTTCTCACACACCAGCAGGTGCAGTTCGCATTCGATAAAGCCCGCGATGAGGCTGGCACGATTCAGCGCAACCTGCTCCTCCTGGCTGGGATCGATAACAACTAGAATGCGTTTCACGGCTTGCATGGCTTTCTCCCTGTTGTGCAAAAGGCAATCTCGCCCGATGACTTCAATGTAGTTGTTTTTTACCCACTTTGTGTTGATCCACGTCTATTCGGGCTGTGGATGGAGGGTTCAGCAGGTATACTCTGCGGCGTTGCTGTTACCACCTGTGAAAAGACCCATGCTGCCCGACGAACTCCTCGCCTTTCTGCCTTGCCGCACCCCTGATGCCTGGATTGAACAGGCAATGGCGCACCCGCAAGAGCTGCTGATAGATCACGCCAACTGCGAAAAGAAAGCCGCTTCAACCGCGCTCATGCTGATGTTTCGCTACGTTGATAAGCCAGATCTACTGCAAAAGATGTCGCGCCTGGCACGCGAGGAGCTCAGGCATTTCGAGCAGGTCACCGCGATAATGCAAAAGCGCGGCATCACCTATCGCGGGCTGTCTGCCAGTCAATATGCACAGCGCCTGCGTCAGCATGTGCGCACCACAGAACCGGGTCGGCTGGTCGACACGCTGATCGTCGGGGCGTTCATCGAAGCGCGCTCATGCGAGCGTTTTGCCAAACTGGCACCGCACCTGGATGAGGAGCTGGGCGACTTCTACCGTTCGCTGCTCAAATCCGAGGCGCGGCATTACCAGGACTACCTGCGGCTGGCCAAGGCGTACGCCGAGGCGCCCATCGACGAGCACATTGCCCGTTTTGCCGAGGCAGAGCAGCAGGCCATTGTGGCCGACGATGCGGAGTTTCGTTTTCATAGCGGCGTTGCGGCCTGAACACTGAACCCGTCACGCTGCCCGAGGTCTGTTTGCGCTATAGCCCACCAACCAGGGATTGATCATGTTCACACCAGGCTCCAATCGACTTCTTGCCCTGACAGCTGCGCTGGCCTTGGGTGGTGCGTTTACCGCAGCACCGGCCAGAGCGGAACTCACCAACTGTGAACGGGTGGTGGTCACCGGCAACCCGGCATACCCGCCACTGACCTGGGCGCCGGAAGATGGCGAGGCGGCGCTGACCGGTGTAACCATCGAGATGCTGAGCAATGCACTGCAGGGCTCGGGCATCGAGGTAGAAGTGCTGAACCTCGGCTCCCGCGCCAAGGCCCTGGAAGCGGTTGAGGCCGGGCAGGTGGACATCATGGCGGGCCTGTTCCTGACCCGCGAGCTGCTGGGCTCGCTCGATTTTGTCTATCCGCCAGTGGTGGATGTGCCCAGTGTGTTCTTCGTCCGCCGCGGCGCCGCCTTCCCCTATACCGGCTGGCAGGATCTGCGCGGCAAGCGGGGCGCAGCGCAGCAGGGCAGCCGCTTTGGCCTGTCGTTCGATACCTACGCTGCAGACCATCTGGACCTGCAGCGTGAAGACTCCGGCGAGCGCGCTCTGCGCAAGCTGCTGGCAGGTGAGCTGGATTACGTCGTGCTGGAGCGTTATCAGGGGCTGGCCCTGGCCGAGCAAATGGGCGTTGATGCGCAGCTCGACACCCTGGAAGGCTCGTTCATCAACGCACCGCTGTATCTGGCCATTTCACACGATTCGGTGTGCAACACGCCCGCACTGCGGTCTGCCCTGGCTCTGGGCATGCTCGAACAACAGCAGCGCAATGAGGGCTCGCGCCTGCTCGACAAGTATCGCGGTATCTGGGCCGCGCCTTTCCGCCCGGTCAGTGAGCCGGCGGCGGATGTGCCGCTGGCAGAATAGCCGCCACTGGTCGGCAGCCAACTGGACAACTGGCCGCAGCATAAACTGTACTGGTTAACTGTGATGCATCTGTCACTGTGCTGCTGCAACTGTACCGGGTAGGCTCTGTGGTCGGTCTGCTCCAGGAGGTTTGTCATGACCAGTCTGCTGTACCAGCGTATTGCCCAGCAATTGGCGGAAGATATTCAGAACGGCGTCTATCGCCCGGGCGAGCGGGTACCCTCGGTACGCAAGCTAAGCACCCAAAAGGGCGTTAGCCATGCAACCGTGCTGCAGGCCTACGCCACGCTTGAGGATCAGGGGCTGATTCATGCGCGTCCGCAGTCTGGCTACTATGTCCATCAAACCCCGGCACTGACCGCACCCAAGCCGCAGATCGCCAAGGTTGAGGCGCCCTGTGCGGTTACTCGCAGCAGCATCATCAGCGAGATTCTCTCCCAGGCGCGGCGCGAAGGCGTGATCCCGTTGGGCGCTGCGGTGCCTGCCAGCGAATACTTGCCGCTGCGCGCCCTGCATCAACAGATGAGCAAGGTTACCCGCTTCCATAGCCACAAAGCGTTCAGCTACACCTTTAGCCCCGGCTATGAGCCGCTGCGCCGTCAGGTGGCCATTCGCATGCGCGACGCGGGCGCCGCGGTAGACCCGAGCAACGTAGTCATCACCAATGGCTGCGTGGAAGCGTTGCAGCTGGCTCTGCGCGCGGTAACCCGGCCTGGCGACCTGATTGCGACCGAGTCACCGAGCTATTACGGCACGGTACAGTTGTGCCAGTTGCTGGATCTGCAGGTGATTGAAATCCCCACCGACCCGGATACCGGTCTCAGCCTGGAGGCGCTTCAGCGTGCGCTGGACAAGTGGCCCATCAAGGCCCTGGTGCTGACGGCACGAGCCGGCAACCCGATGGGGGCGACCATGCCAGAGGCGCGGCAGCGCAAGCTGGTCAGCATGATGGCGCAGCGCAAGCTGACGATCATCGAAGACGACATCTATGGCGAGCTGGTGTTTGACCAGGGCCAGTCGCGCGCGCTCAAGGCCTTTGACTGCTCCGATACCGTGATCTACTGCTCCAGCTTCTCCAAGACCATCTCACCCGGTGTGCGCACCGGCTGGCTGATCACGCGGCGGTATCAGGAGACCATTGAGCAGCTGCAGACTTTCACCACGCTGTCGGCCTGCAGTGTCAGCCAGATGGCCGTGGCAGCCTACCTGGAGAACGGCGGTTACGATCGGCACTTGCGCCATATCCGCCAGGAGTACTGCAAAAACCTCAGCCAGTTTCAGTTGGCGGTGCAGCAGTACTTTCCTGAGGGCACGCAAATATCCCGGCCACGCGGCGGCTACATCCTCTGGATCAGCCTGCCTGGCGGTGCAGATACGCTGACGCTGTTCAACTGGGCACTGGCGCAAAACATCAGCATCGCGCCGGGTATCGTGTTCAGCAACTCTGACCAGTTCAACCATTGCTTGCGTCTGAACTGCGGTATTCCCTGGAACCGTGCAACCGAGCAGGCAGTCATGACGCTGGGCGTGTTGGCCCGGCAACTGGTCGCAGAGTCGGCCCGCAATGCGGACGGACTGAAAATTGAGATGGCTTATGAATCAGCAAGTTAAGCCAATTATTTAAAGCAAAACAAAAGGCCCGCACTGTGTGCGGGCCTTTTGTTTGAACTGCAGCGCTATCAGCTGGCGGCTGCATCCTTGCTCTTCTGGTAGTCACGTACCAGTTTCTGCGACAGCTCGATGATCTGCTCGCGCATCCAGCGGTTGGCCGGGTCCTGGTCGGTACTCTCGTGCCAGAACAGGTGGGTTTCGATCGGCGGCACATCGTCAATCGGCAGGGCAACGGCATGCAGGTTATGGCGCTGGGCAAAGCGCTCATGCACGGTCATCACCATGTCGGTGGACTCCATCACCAGTGGCGCCATCTGGTAGTGCTGTGAACGCAGTACCACCCGGCGCTGCAGCCCCATCTTGCCGAGCGCCAGGTCAACGTGGCCAAGGCCGTTGCGGCGGCTCGAGATATGGATGTGCGACTGGGCCAGATAATCATCCAGCGTGATGCGCTCTTTTTTCGCCAGCGGGTGGCCCGGGCGCATGACGCAGACGTGGTGGTCTTCGAACAATTTGACGTGACGCACCTGGGTATCGGTGTTCAATGGCGCGTCAATGGCAAAGTCCAGGCGTCCGGCAGCCAGCTCTTTGGTTGTTTCGCGGCGCTTGATCAGGAAGCTGTCGATGTTGATGTTCGGCGCCATGCGGCGGATGCGCGACGCCAGGTGCGGCAGAATGACCGCTTCTGTGAGGTCGGTCATGCTGATACGGTAGGTCTTGGTCGCCTGCTCGGGTACAAAGCTGCGGCTCTCCTGCACCGAGACGCGCAGCAGCTGCAGGGCAGAACGCACCGGCGTAATGATGTTCTGCGCCATGGGGGTGGGCACCATGCCTTGGGCGGTGCGCACAAACAGCGGGTCGTTGAACGTCTCGCGCAGGCGGGCGAGGGCGTTGCTAACGGCGGGCTGAGTGATGCCGACAATCTGGCCTGCGCGGGTCAGGTTTGCCTCTGTATAGATGGCATCAAAGACAATGAACAGGTTCAGATCTACCTTACTGAGGTTCATCGCATCATCCTTTCGTCAAATGGCTCATATCGAGACATGCAGTTCAGCGGAGTCGGCAAGTATATATCGCTTATGAATGTTAATACACGGCAAAAATAGGTTAGATAAATCCAAGTTGGTCATCTAGCATTTTCCTCGTCGAACTCACTAAACGAAGGCAACCACTATGGATTTCGGATACTCCCCCAAGGTTAAAGAACTACGCGAGCGCGTTGATGCGTTCATGCAGGAACATGTTTTCCCGGCTGAAGCCACCTTTCACCAGCAAGTAGCCGAAGGGGATCGGTGGCAGCCCACCGCCATCGTCGAAGAGCTCAAGGTCAAGGCCCGCGCTGCCGGCCTGTGGAACCTGTTTCTGCCCGAATCCGACCTGGGTGCTGGCCTGACCAACCTGGAATACGCTCCGCTGGCCGAGCTGATGGGCCGCTCCGGCCTGGCGTCCGAGGCGTTCAACTGCAGCGCGCCAGACACCGGCAACATGGAAACCATCGTTCGCTACGGCAACGACGAACACAAAGAAAAATGGCTCAAGCCGCTGCTGGCTGGCGAGATTCGCTCCTGCTTTGGTATGACCGAGCCGGGCGTTGCTTCCTCTGATGCTACCAACATGCAGGCCAACGCCCGCCGTGAAGGTGATGAGTGGGTGATCAACGGCCGCAAGTGGTGGACTTCCGGTGCTTGCGACCCGCGCTGCAAAATCATGATCTTCATGGGCCTGACCAACCCCGACGCGCCGCGTCACCAGCAACACTCGATGATTCTGGTGCCGATGGACACCCCCGGCGTCAAAGTCATCCGCCCGCTGCCGGTCTTTGGTTATGACGATGCGCCGCACGGCCACGCCGAAGTACTGCTGGAAAACGTACGCGTTCCTTACTCCAACGTTCTGCTAGGCGAAGGTCGTGGTTTCGAAATCGCTCAAGGTCGCCTTGGCCCGGGCCGCATCCACCACTGCATGCGCTCCATCGGTGCCGCCGAGCGCGCACTGGAACTGATGTGCAAACGTTCTGTTGAGCGTGAAGCCTTCGGCAAGCGCCTGGCTCAGCTGGGTGGCAACATCGACCTGATCGCTCAGTCGCGCATCGAGATCAACCAGGCTCGCCTGCTGACCCTGAACGCCGCCTACATGATGGACACCGTGGGCAACAAGGTCGCCAAGAGCGAGATTGCACAGATCAAGGTTGTCGCACCTAACGTTGCTCTGAACGTGCTGGATCGCGCAATTCAGATGCACGGTGGTGCCGGTGTATCCGATGACTACCCGCTGGCTCACATGTACGCCATGCAGCGTACTCTGCGCCTGGCTGACGGTCCGGACGAAGTGCACCGTGCCGCTATCGGCAAGCACGAGCTGGGCCGCTACATGCCCCGCTGATCGCTTGGCGACCAAGAAGAACCCGCTCACATGAGCGGGTCAGACTGCTGACGAACCCCGCGTTTTCGCGGGGTTTCGTTTTTCTGGGGTGTTTGTAATGATTTTGCAGGTGTCGGGTAATTTAGCCTGCTAACCGCTAAAAACCGTCCGAGCAGCTCCATTTCCAGCCTGGCAGGCAAGTGCCGCGTCTTATCCCGGATTGCAGGCGTAAAAGTATCGCCAGCAGGCGGGCAATCTTCTTCATGTTTTGGCAGGCGGCTGCCAGCAGGCACTGTTTCATTACCTTGCGCAGTCCACGGAATCGGGCATAACGGTGCCCGTGCAGCTCCTTGGCGTCCGCAAAGCTGCGCTCGACGGTTTCCTTG
>NZ_FOUD01000002.1 GCF_900114765.1 Halopseudomonas pachastrellae | reverse complement strand
ACCCACTCCGTTTTCAGGCTACGGAACAGGCGCTCCATCGGTGCATTATCCCAACAGTTTCCGCGCCGACTCATGCTCTGGGTCATCCGGTATCGCCATAGTCTCTGGCGGAAATGGCGACTGCCGTATTGGCTGCCCTGATCGTTGTGGAACAAGACACCACCTGGGCGCCCGCGCATCTCGTAGGCTCTGTCGAGAGCCTTAGCGACCAGGTCAGCATCCGGCTTGGCAGACATCGCCCAGCCCACCACTCGGCGACTGAACACCCCAATACTGGGGCAAGGTAATGCCATTTTCCCTGCGCCCAGATATAGGTAATGTCCCCGCACCAAACTCTATTGGGGGCTTCGACAGTGAACTGCCGATCCAGAATGTTCGGTATGTCAGGCCGCTCGACTGTCGTCTTCTTTTAGGCGTGCGCCCCTGGTTGCTTGCTGGTCAGGCTCTGCTCTTTCATCAGCGCTCTTACCTTAAAGCGACCGATCACTGTGCCTTCTGCTTGGAGCATGGCGGCTATGCTGCGGCTTCCAGCGGCACTACGAATTTGAGTAAACAGCTCACTCACTCGGCGACGCAGCAGCAGCCGTTGAACATTAACGCGCCTGCATCTGGCCAGGTAGGTGTAATAGCTAGAACGCGATACGTCAAAAACAGCACACAACAGTTGGACGGGGTAGCGCTTGGCCAGTTGCCGAATCGACCTCAACGTCTGCGCCCGTGCTCCTCGGCCATCAAGAGCGCAGTGGCCTCCTTTAAAATCTTCTTCTCCAGCTCCAGGCGATTGATACGGGCTTTCAGGGCTTGGATTTCCTGCTGTTCAGCCGTGAGCGCCTTGCTGTTCGGCGTCACTCCACCACGCTCCTCGCGCAGTTGATCGACCCAGCGCCGGAGAGCGGTTTCTCCTACACCCATCGACTTGCAGGCTTCTACCACGCTATAGCCTTGGTCGACGACCAAGGCCGCTGCATCATGTTTGAACTCGACCGAAAAGGATCGACGTTGTTTGCTCATTGAACACCTCGCTGATGGCGATTCTACCGCCTAACTTGGTGTCCGGGATTAGTAGACCACTACAGCTGGCACCAGTTCTTCGAGGGTGACCATCTCCAGCGCGTGTTGTTTGGGTGAAGGGGGTTTGAGCATCGGGTTGGCCTGCGATAAACGACAACCCATTAAACAAAAGCCCCCGCCTTTCGGCTAGGGGCTTTGTCAGCAGTCTGAGATCGCCCTCAGGCGCTCTTGTTGTTTGGGCGTTGTGCCTTGATCAGGCGCGGCCCCACTCCATATCCTGCAGGTGTCTCCACATCAGCTTGCCGGTGGGCGACTTGGGGATGCTGTCGCTGAAGGCGACGATCTGCGGGCATTTGTAGGCGGCCATATTCTCATGGCACCAGCTGATGATGTCCTGTTCGGTGGTTGCTTCCTGCCCCTTGGCCAGCACGACAACGGCTTTTACTGTTTCGCCACGACGTTCGTGCGGTGCGGAGATGATGCAGACTTCCTGAATGGCCGGATGCGCATACATTAGCGACTCGACCTCCGCCGGCCAGACCTTGAAGCCCGAGGCGTTGATCATGCGTTTTACGCGGTCGACCAGGAAGAAATAGCCTTCTTCATCGTAGTAACCCAGGTCGCCCGAGCGGAAGAAGCGCTCGCCGTCGAGTTCAACGAAGGCCTCTTCGGTTGCCTCTGGCTTGTTCCAGTATCCCTGGAAGATCTGCTCGCCGCGCATGATGATTTCGCCGGTGACGCCAGGTTCGACTTCTTTCAGTGTCTCGACGTCGATCACACGTGAATCCACGCCGATAAAGGGAATGCCAAGGCATTGTGCCTTGCAAGCCTGGGGCGGGTTGACGTGGGTTGCCGCGATGGTTTCCGACAGGCCGTACCCTTCCATATAGATCAGACCGGTCTTGTCTTTGAGCTTCGCCGCTACGGCTGCCGGCATGGCTGCGCCGCCGCCGCCGATGCCGGTCAGCGAGCTGATGTCGTAGCTGTCGATATCCGGGTCGGACAGCATGTCGACCACCATCGTGGAGATGTTACGCCAGGTGTTGATCTTCAGTTTCTCGATCAGGGTGGCCGCGACCTTGCGGTCCCAGCGCGTCATGACCACCAGGGTGCCACCTGCGTACAGAGTGGAGTTCATGCAGGACTGCATGCCGGTGACATGGAACATGGGCACCGATACCAGATGGATACAGCTGTGCTGGGTGTTGACCCAAGCGGCGCCGTACACCGTCGTGGCCATGACACTGTGGTGGGTGTGAACGCAGCCCTTGGGGTTGCCTGTTGTGCCTGAACTGTAGGGGATGACGCAGAGGTCGCTGGGACCTGCAGTCAACGGGCCGGGGCGCAGGTTGGCTTTGAGCGCGTCCTGCCAGCGGCTCACACCGGTCGCGGTGGCGATGTTCGCAGCCTCGGAGACGACATCGGGCAGCGTGAGGTCGGTGGGTTGCTGCACATATTCGTTATACGCCGAGACGATCACTTCACGCAGGCAACCCTCGCCGATATGGGGCGCGACGAACTCACTCAGCTCCTGGCCGCACAGGGCGACAGGGGCCTGTGTGTCCTCGATCAGGTAGGCGAGTTCGGCTGTTCGGTTCATTGGGTTTACCGGAACGACAACAGCGTTGGCGCGCAGAATGGCAAAGTAGCCGATGATGTACTGCGGGCTGTTCTGCATGTAGAGCAGTACCCGGTCGCCGGCCTGTACGCCGGCCTGCTGAAGATAGCCGGCCAGACGCTCGGTCTGATCTTGCAGCTCGCGGTAGCTGATATCGGTGCCATAGTAATGAATGGCAGGATGCTCCGGGTATCGCAGCGCGGAGACGGTGATGTTGTGGTACAGGTTGGTTGCTGGCAGTTCCAGCTCACGGGGAACCTGCTCCGGCCATACTGCAAAATGACGCTCAAACATGCATCCAGTCTCCTGTTGTTGTCTGGCGATGCGCTGGCTCGTCAGACTGTTGTAGTGAGTATTCCGACAGCATAGGGCAGGCGAGCGCGTTGATGAATCAAACTGCCTTGCCGTGTTGGTAGCCAATAAACAGCGCTTAGTGTGCGTGCCGCTCGCGTGTCTGGATCGGGTATCATTGTGCTCTTGGGAAAACGCGTCGCGGAGGGCTGCGGACATGTCACAGAATCAGGTCATCATCTTCGATACTACCTTGCGCGACGGGGAGCAGAGCCCCGGTGCATCCATGACCAAGGACGAGAAGCTGCGAATCGCTCGCGCACTTGAAAAGCTGCGTGTGGATGTCATTGAGGCCGGCTTTGCGATTGCCAGCCCCGGCGACTTCGAGGCGGTCAAGCTGATTGCCGACACCATTCAGGACAGCATCATTTGCAGCCTGTCGCGCGCAGTGGATGCGGACATCGACCGCGCCGCCGAAGCGCTGGCCGGTGCCAACGCGGGCCGCATTCATACCTTCATCGCCACCAGCGCCATCCATATGCAGCACAAGCTGCGGCTGCCGCCGGATCAGGTGGTGGAGCAAGCGGTGCGTGCGGTCAAGCGAGCCCGTAACCTGTGCGCGGACGTGGAGTTCTCCTGTGAAGACGCGGGCCGGTCAGAGATCGATTTTCTCTGTCGCATCATCGAGGCGGCCATCGATGCAGGTGCCCGCACCATCAATATCCCGGATACTGTGGGCTACGCCATTCCGCACCAGTTTGCCGACACCATCGGTCAGATCATCCAGCGGGTACCGAATGCCGATAAGGCGATCTTCTCGGTGCATTGTCACAACGACCTGGGGCTGGCGGTCGCCAACTCACTGGCCGCGGTGACCGCCGGTGCGCGGCAAGTCGAGTGCACCATCAACGGTCTGGGCGAGCGTGCAGGCAATGCTGCGCTCGAAGAGATTGTGATGGCGATCAAGACCCGCAAGGATCTGCTTGATGTGCACACGCGCATTGAAACCGAGAATATTCTGGCAGCCTCGCGCCTGGTGTCGGGCATTACCGGTTTCCCGGTTCAGCCAAACAAGGCCATTGTTGGCGCCAATGCCTTTGCCCATGAGTCGGGTATCCATCAGGACGGCGTGATCAAGCACCGTGAAACCTACGAGATCATGAGCGCGCAGTCAGTAGGCTGGCACACCAACAAGCTCTCCCTGGGTAAGCTGTCTGGCCGTAACGCTTTTCGCTCGCGCCTTGAGGAGCTGGGTATCGAGCTGTCCGGCGAGGCGCTTAACGCCGCCTTTGCGCGCTTCAAGCAACTGGCTGACCGCAAGCACGAGATCTTTGACGAAGACCTGCAGGCGCTGGTGACCGACACCCTGACCGAGGTGGAGGAGCATATCCGCTTGATCCATCTGGAGGTGACCTCCTGCATGGGTCAGGTGCCGGTGGCGTCGGTGCAACTGAATGTTGACGGTAAGGAGCAGACCGCTCGGGCCGAAGGTTCCGGTCCGGTTGATGCCACCTTTAAGGCGATAGAACAATTGATTGGTTCGGCCGCCAGCCTGCAGCTGTACTCGGTCAATGCCATCACCCAGGGCACCGACTCGCAGGGCGAGGTGACGGTGCGACTGGAGAAGGCTGGGCGAATCGTCAACGGGAATGGTGCTGATACCGATATCGTCGTTGCCTCTGCCAAGGCGTATATCAATGCGCTGAACCTGATGCGTGAAGGCGCCTATCGTGCGCACCCACAGACGGCGGGGGTCTGATGTACGAGGCAACCCGTCTTGCCTATCTGGAGGCGCTTGGGGTCACCAACTGGATACCGCGTGATCCGCTGAGCGGCGTGCCGGCGCGCCCGCCTGCGTTGCTGTTGCCCGAGGCCGAGCCGCAAGCGCCGCAGCCGCCCCAGGCGGCGCCTGCTGAAATGCCAAGCGCTGCCCCGCGTATTGAGATACCTCGCCCCGGTAAACCCAGCGTTGCTGCGCCGGTCGCCGCTCCCGAGCCGGTTGTGGAGCCCGTGCCACAACCCTCCGGCCCGGCCGCCGAGCCGGTTGCGCCTTTCTACCTGCAGCTCTGGCAAGCGGGCCCCTGTATGCTGCTAGTCGAAGTGCCCGAGCCAGGTCTGGAAAGCGCTATGCCGGGGTTCATCCTGCTGCAGGACATTCTGCGCGCCGTACAGCTGCCGGATCGCCCGGCGCTGCTCGGCGACTTCCGCTGGCCGCTGAACCGCAATCCGCAACTCGACCGCAGCGCCGGCGCCGCCAGCCTCGGCTTGCAGGCATTCATGCGCGGGCGGGTAGAAGGGCGCGAGCTGGTGTCGCTGGGCTGCTTTGGCTCTGCCACCACCTTGCTGGTCGACGCCGATCTCGCCCAGGCCGACACCCTGCTGGGCTGCGAAGAGGCGCTGGATGACTTGCCCCCGGCCTGGTTTGCCCCTGATCTTGAGTCGCTATTGCGGCAGCCGGCGCGTAAGGCCGAGTTGTGGGCGTTGTTACGCCGTGTGCGTTCTCGCTGGCAGGGGACACAATGAGCGAATTGAGTTTTCGCCGCATGCAGGAGTCGGATCTGGATGCGGTGCTGGCGGTCGAGTTTGCTGCCTTCAGTCACCCCTGGACGCGTGGCATCTTTCTCGACTGCATCCAGTCCGGGCATGAGTGCTGGCTGGCGTTCAGTGGCCGCCAGCAGGTTGGCCACGGCGTGCTATCGGCTGCCGCAAGCGAGTCGCATCTGCTGAATCTGACCGTCAAGCCCGAGAGCCAGGGCAATGGTTATGGCTATGCGTTGCTCGATCATCTTATGGCGCAGGCGCGCGTGCGGGATGCGGAGGAAGCCTTCCTGGAAGTGCGGGCCTCAAATCAGACCGCTGCACGGCTATACGAGCGCTATGGTTTCAACGAGATTGGCCGGCGCCGCAATTATTACCCGGCCGTTGGCGGACGCGAAGACGCGCTGGTGATGGCCTGCTCGCTGATTGACTGAGCGCACGCATACGGGAGGCCACATGTTTTTTTCCACGCGCCATGGCGCTATCTGCGGACTGGTTATCGGCGCCCTGGCTTGGGCCGGCAACGCCTTGGTCGCGCGTGCCAGTGCTGGCCTGCTGCCTCCGGTGGGGTTGTCATTCTGGCGCTGGCTGACGGCCCTGGCCCTAATACTGCCGTTCACGCTGCCCAGCCTGATACGTCACCGCCATGTACTCGCCGCGCACTGGCCGCGTATTGCCCTGCTTGCCGCGTTGAGCATCGCCTCTTACAACACGCTGATGTATCAGGCAGCGCAAAGCACCACCGCCATCAATATTACGCTTGTCAACACCGGGCTGCCGGTGGCCGCGTTTATCTGGTCCATCTTGCTGCTGCGGCAATGGCCCACGCGGCTCACCTTGGCCGGCACGCTGTTGTCCTTCTGTGGGTTGCTATTCATTCTTGGACGCGGCGAACCGACACAGGTATTGGCTCAAGGAATGAATAAGGGTGATCTGATCATGGTGCTGGCGGTGCTGGCCTGGGGGCTTTACTCGGTGCTGCTGCAGCGCTGGCCGGTGCCTCTTCCGGGCTTCACATTGCTGGCGGCCATGTTGCTGTTTGGGGTACCGATATTGTTGCCGGTTTATCTCTGGGAAGTGTCGCAGGGGGCTAGCATGCCGCTCTCCACTGTCTCAGTTGGCGCCGTGCTGTATACGGCGATCATGGCCTCGCTGGTTGCCTACTCTGCGTGGAATAACGGCGTACGGGTACTGGGCCCGGCCACTGCGTCTCTGTTTAGCTACCTGATGCCGGTATTTACGTCGCTGTTTGGTGTGCTGCTGCTTGGCGAGCAGCTGCATGGCTACCACCTGCTTGGCGGTAGCCTGACCTTTGCCGGTCTGTTGCTGGCCACGTCGCAGGGGCGCAAGGCATGAAGAGCCTGTGCGTGATTGCTGGAGATGGTATTGGCCCTGAGGTAGTACCGGTCGCCGTGGATGCGCTCGAGCGTCTGCTGCCGGGTTTGCGCACCTGTGAGGCTGATGCAGGTTGGGGCTGTTTTGAACGCATGGGCACATCAGTGCCGCAGGCGACGCTGGATCTCATGAAGGATTGCGGGGCCGGTATCTTTGGCGCCGTGTCTTCGCCTTCCCACGCAGTTGCTGGTTACCGTAGCGCCATTCTGACCTTACGTCAGGCGCTCGCCCTGAACTGCAACCTGCGCCCGGTACGCAGTTGGCCCGTAATCTCCCCCCAGCCGAATATCGACATGCTCATCCTGCGGGAAAACAGCGAAGGGCTTTATGTCGGACGTGAGCGCATGGACGGAGAGGGGCGCGCCCTGGCCGAGCGCCAGATCACGCGTCGGGCCAGCGAGCAACTGGCGCAGCGCACGGCTGAGGTCGCCGCCTTGCGTAACGCACGGCGCATTACTCTGGTACACAAAGCCAATGTGCTGCCGCTGACCTGCGGCCTGTTTCGCGACAGCGCCCGGCAGGTGTTGGCCCAGGCGGGGTGGGATGCACGTGTTGACGAGCGCCTGGTGGATGTCGCCGCCCTGCAATTGGTCGCCTCGCCGGAGCAGTTTGACCTGATCGCCACCACCAACCTGTTTGGTGACATCCTCTCCGACCTGGCCTGTCACTGGTCTGGCGGCCTGGGCACCGCGCCGTCGCTCAACTGGGGCGACGGCATCGCGCTGGCCGAACCCGTGCACGGCAGCGCTCCCGACATCGCCGGTACCGGCCGTGCTAACCCCCTGGCCGCGCTACTTAGCGCCGCTCTGCTACTGCGTTATCACTGGCAGCTGCCATCACTGGCGGATCAGTTGGAAGTGGCGGTAAGTGACTTTCTGAAGGACGCAGGCACCGTCGATTTCGCCGACCGCACAACCCGTGTCATTGCCGATGGGGTTTTGGCGCGTCTGGGGTAGGGCCTTAGCGGGGCAGCTGGGCTCAGCCAAAAGGGCATAAAAAAAGGCTTAGCCGAAGCTAAGCCTTTGAAAAGGTTGGTGGCTACACCGGGACTTGAACCTGGGACACCAGCATTATGAATGCTGTGCTCTAACCAACTGAGCTATGTAGCCATCCGAGGCGCGCATTATTCATTTTGGCGGATACCTTGTCAAGCCTGTTGCACTCATTTTTTTGGCTGCCATTTCAATCGCTTAACCGGTGGCGCTGTTGGGCTACTGGCTATCGAGGTGCAGTGGCACGCTGACGCGTTCGCTATCGCTGGTTTGCGGTGTGGACACGTCGATCAGATAAAGGCGTTGGGCGTCCAGACCGCCGCGCTCTACCAGGTAGGCCTTGATCTCGGCTGCGCGGGCCTGGGCCAGGCGGCGCAGCACCAGTTCGTTGGTGCTCCAGTAGGCGAGCACGGCCTGTTCGAGTTGGGAGGCGCGTTCTTCTGGTTCCAGCTCTGCCCATTCGGGCGGTGGTTGGTGCTTCAGTCTACTGCGGTAGATGCCTTCCAGCAGGGCGGGTTTGTCGTCCTCTTCTACTGTCAGCTCATTTGGGCTGGCGGGGACTTTCGCTCCGCTGCGTTGCAGGGACTGAAATAGTAGCTGTTGGTATTCTTCTTCCAAGCGGGCTGCGGCGAGCGGCGGGCCGTCTTCGTTCAGGGTGCTCAGGCCTTCGATTTCCAGTGCCAGGGCAGGGCGCTCCTGCAGGGCGCTGGCCAGCGTGTCGAGGGCGCTTTGGGCGCTGCCGTCCAGTTCTTTCTGTCCGGGGGCAAAGCTGACCTGGCTGAGGTCCTGATCGTCCCCTGAGACTAAGCCTGCGATGAATTTGAACGGCGCCTGGGTGGCGCGCAGCAGCAGATTGCGCAGCGTCTGCCAGACAATCGGCATGACGCTGAACTGCGGGTCTTCCAGGTTGCCGGAGACCGGCAGCGACAGGTCGATATTGCCGTTGGTGTCCTTGAGCAGTGCCACGGCCAGGCGCACGGGCAGGTCGACGGCGTCGGGGCTGTCGACCTTCTCGCCCAGTTGCAGGCCTTCAAGCAGTAGCTTGTTTTCCGCGTTCAGCTGGCCCTGCTCAATGCGGTAGCGCAGGTCGAGATTCAGGCGCCCCTTGCGGATGCGGTAGCCGGCAAACTTGCCGGAGTAGGGTGTGAGCGTTGTCAGTTCAACGTTGCGAAAACGCGTGGCGATGTCGAGGCTGTTGAGCGGGTCAAAGGGGGTGAGGCCGCCTTTGATGGTCACCGGGGCGTAGCGATCAACTCGGCCCTCGATATCCACGCTGGCTACCAGCGGGCGCTGGTTGTCGATGGTGCCGATGCTGCCGTTGAGTTGACCCAGGGCGGTGGCGAAGTTGGGCGTCAGGCTGAAGTCGGCGAAGTTGGCGGAGCCGTCGTTGATTCGGATGCCGCCTATGCGCAGAGCCAGGGGCTTGCTGCTAGCTTGCGGCTGGCTTGCGGGCGTTGATGCAGCGGGTTGCTCGACCAGCAGGCCACTGAAGTTGGTGGTCAGGTTTTCATTGATGATAAAGCGCACATACGGTTGTTGCAGCGCGACGCCATCAATGGACAGGCGATCTGTCTGGTAGTCGATGCCGTTGAGCTCCAGACGTTGCCATTTCAGCAGGTCGCGTTTGCGGGCGCTGTCGACGATGTGCAGCTGCGTGACGTCGGCGTCGCCACTAACGCCGATATCCAGAGGTTGCACTCCGCGCAGTTGCACTTGCAGTTGACTGCCCAGCAGGCCGCTACGCAGTTGGATGCGCACCAGGGGTTCGACGTAGGCACGTACCAGCTGCAGGTTCAGATCACTACTGCTGACCTGCAGGTTGGCGCTCAACGGCGTGAGCGAGACGTCGCCGCTGGCCTGCAGCTGGCCGGTGGTGTTAACGCCGGTATCCAGTGACAGCTGGAAGGGCGCTTGCCCGCTGCTGTCAAAGTCGCGCAGGCTGAGGTTGAGTGGAGCCAGTTCCAGTTTGACGTCTTGCGCGGGTTGACGGTCTTCCAGGTGCAGGCGGTAGTTGTTCAGATCAACGGCGCTGACCTTGAGCTGCCAGGGCGGCGGCGGAGCTGTGGGTTCGATGGCTGTGTCGGTGTTGGGCTCAGCTTCAACGGGTGCAGGGGCGCGGGCGTCGACGGCGTCGGTGTCAGCACTGTCGCTGTTGTTTGCGTCCGGGTCGGTGGCGGGCAGCAGCGCCAGCAGGTCAATGTCGCCCTGTTCGGTGCGTGCAGCCCAGGCTTCCAGTCCTTCGCTTTGCAGGGCGCCCAGGCGCGCCTGGCGTTGGGCCAGGTCCATCGACCCGTCGCTGAGGGATAGCGAGGGGATACGCAGTAGCGGGCGGTCCTCGGCATCAAGGTTGAGGTCCTGCAGGTTCAACTGCGCGTTGCTCAGTGTCACGTCTGTGCGCTCGGACAGGTCGATCCGATAGTCGGTGCTGGCACTTAGCGCCCCGCTTTGCAGGGTGATGGCTACGCGGTCGCGCACGTACGGCCAGATCGTTTGCAGTTGGGCGGCATTAACGCTGACATGGCCGCTGGAGCGTAGCGGCAGCAGGCTGAGCGTACCTTGCCAGTCCAGGCGGGCACCGTAGGGGCCGCTGGCGCTGAGGGTCATATCGCTACTGTTGTCGGGCAGGGTGCTGAGATTGTGCAGCTCCAGCGACAGGTCGTCGTAGGCGAAGACCACCGGCTCGCTGGTGCGCTGATCTTCAAAGTACAGGCTGTTCTTGATCAGCGCGATGCGGTCCAGCTCAACGGGAAAGGGTTGCGAATCCGTTGCGGGCGGCTCTGGCTCGGTGCGCTCGGGTAGGTTGAACAGCTGCAGCAGGTTTAGCTCGCCGTCCTGGTTGAAGCGCACGTCGCCGTGCGCGCGCTCCAGCTCTATGTCGGTCAGGTGCAGTGCGCCGCGCCACAGGCTGTCCAGCGATAGGTTAGCGTACAGGCGGCGGAAGGCGATTTGTGGGGCGTCGGGCTCACCGATGTGCAGGTTCCACAGGGTCGCTTCAAAGCTGAATGGGTTGAACTCCACACGTTCCAGGCGGGCAGGCGCGTTGCTCAAGGCAGTCAACTGCTGGTTGGCAACATGTAAGACGATAGCGGGCAGCAGCAGTATGCCGATCAGGCTGTAGGCAAAGACGGCAACCAACAGTGATACCAGTACGGTTTTTTTGCGTAGGCGCATGGGGATCGTCGCAACAGAGGTCACCAATCAAGTATGGCACGGGAAGTCAGGCCGTGTGCCTCAATATCGGCGTAAATGCCCTGTTTTGAGCGGTGAAGGGACACACAATAGAGGAGAACCAAATGCAGACCGCCGTTACCAGACAGCCAGTGGTCAGGTGCTGAATGCGGCGCAGGCAATCAGTGTGCGGCAGGCATTGCGGGCGATGACCATCAACGCGGCCTGGCAACTGGACATCGAGCAGCAGGCAGGGAGTCTGGAGGTCGGCAAGTGGGCTGATCTGCAGATTGTGGACCAAAGCCCTTACGCGGTGCCGGCCCAGAGGCTGAGCGCACTAAAGGTGGACGAGGTCTATCTGGCTGGCGCACTGCAGTATCGCCGGGAGTAAGGGGCGTCGCCCGCGCATTGCGCGGGCGAGGTTGGTGTGCGGCGCCAGGCGTTGCGCGCCGCAAAAGGAGGTTACCAGGACAGGGTGCCGACTACGCCCAGGGCGCGTGGATCGCCGTAGACAGCGTTGCCGTAGGTGGAGTCTTCGCGGAAGCGCTCGGTACGGTACTCGCGATCGAACAGGTTGTTGGCGTACAGATAAGCGCCCCAGTTGTCCTGCTCGTAGCCGGCTTTCATGTTGACCAGCGCGTAGGCGTCGGTTTCGGTGTCCGGGGTGTTCAGCAATGTGGCACCCTCGCTGGCGTAGGAGACGTTACCGTTGAGGAAACAGCCGTTGGCAAAGCGCCAGGTGCTGGCCACATTACCGGTCCAGTTGCGGGCAAACTGGAACTCTTCACCGGAATAGTCAACGCCGTTGTTCTCAAGCTTGTCGAACTCGGTCTTGCTGTAACCCACACCGGCTGACAGATCCCAGTTGTGGTTGACGGCGTATTTGCCCTCCAGCTCAAAGCCGTACACGTGCGACTCGCCTGCGTTGACGACAAATCGGTCCAGTGGGTGGATGGCGCCAGCGGGCGCGATGGTCACTTGCTGGTCGGTCCAGTCGGTGAAGAACAGGTTGAAGTTGACTGCTAGTCGCTGGTCCAGCAGCAGGGCGCGCAGGGACGATTCGTAGTGGGTGGTGAATTCTTCGTCGTATTCCTGCACCTGGCCGCGGATCGGGTTGGTGGATACCCCGCCCGAGCGATAGCCGCGCTGGACCAGGAAGCCGGTCGACAGGGTGTCGCTCCACAGGTAGTTGAAGCCGATCTTGGGCAACAGGTTAAAGGCGTCGGTTTTGCCGTCTTGCTGACCGGGGCCCATCAATCCGGCGAGGAAACCGTCGATCAGCGGGTCGAAGCCTGGGCCGTAGGAGACGGCGCGCTCAATAGTAGTGCGCACGTCACTCTCACGCTCCTCGTAGTCGGCGCGCAGACCGGCCAGCAGTACCAGTTTGTCGGTCAGGTGGTAGTCGATGTCGGCGAACAGAGCGGCGTTCTTGTAGCTCTCTTCGGTGTAGTTGGAGGAGTTGAGCGCGATGGGGATGGGCAGCAGTCCGCCAGTATCCAGCTCGACGTTGCTGGTGGTATAGCCGTCATCCAGTGTGCCGGTGGATAGATACAGGCCGGTTACCGAGCGGCGCCGATCGCCGTTATAACGCAGCAGAAACTCCTGGTTGAAGGTGTAGTCGTCGGTTTGCTGTTGCAGGGTGGCTTCGCCCGGGCTGCCGTCAAAGTCGTTGTCGCGCTCAAAGTCGCTCTGTACAAAGCCGGTGTTGGCCTCAAAACTCAAGCGCTCGCTCAGCGGTTGCTTGAAGCTCAGAGACAGGCTGTCGCTCATGGTTTCCCAACTGCTGGGGTAATTCAGGCGGCTTTCGCGGCCACTCTGGCGGTCATCCACTGCGGCGTCGCCATCTTCGCGAAAGCGGTTGTGGCTCAGCGTCAGGAGAATCTCGCCGTCGCTTGGCAGCAGGTACAGCAGCTTGCCGCGCAGGTTGCCGTTGTAGCTGCTGTTGAAGTCGCTCTGGTTGAGAAAGTCATTGTTCACAAAGCCGTCGGTACGCTGGTAATCACCGGTGATGCGGTAGGCCAGGTTGTCGGTCAGCGGGCCGGTTTGCATGATCGCGGTCTGGTAGGTGTGGTCTTCATCGTAGACCAGCTTGGCCGCGCCGTTGCTGGCGAACTCGGGATCGCGGGTCTTGAGGGTAATCTGACCGGCCAGCGAGTTGCGGCCGGAGGTGGTGGATTGCGGGCCGCGCAGTACTTCGACGCTTTCCAGGTCCCAGGTGCTGATGGCGTTGTCCTGAATGCTGCGGCTGGTCAGCAGGCCGTTGTCCAGGTACACGCCGATGGTGCCGGCGCCGTTGTCTGCGCCGGTTGGGCCGGCGTTGGCGATGCCGCGAATCGACAGGCTATTGAAGCCACTGGTATTGCCGACGTTGGGCACGCTCTCGATCAGGTCGTAAAGGTTGTCCATGCGCGTGCCGTTGTCGATCTCATCCCCATCGACAACCTGTGCGCTGGCAACGGTTTCCAGCTGGGTGCGCTCAATCTTCTGGCCGGTGATGAGAATTTCCGGCAGCGCCAGTGTGCGGCTGTCGTTTGTCGGCTCAGCGGCCAGCGCGAGGCCGGGGCTGAGAGAGGCGAGCAGGGCGCCGCCCAGACGGTGAGCCTTGTTGATTTTCATTGTGTGATCCCTGAGGTAATTGGCAGATTTATAGTTTGATTGCTAAATGTAGTGCGAATGAGAATCTTAACCAATTGTGATTTGGGCGGGATGTTGGATAGCTGGCGCAGGTGATCGCTGCTTTGGGGCTGGGTCAGGGGAGGGAGTGGGCGCGCGCTCGGGGCGAGGCTGCGCTTCAGGCGTATCACCAGCAGCCTGGTGCTGAGCATGAGAGGGGGCTGATCCGCAGCGTTAATGGGTTATCCGTCAGCAGTAGCCGGGGCGATCTCCCGACTTGGCCCTGCATGCTGCAAACCGCCCGCATCGGTTCAGGCGGCGCTGTGCTCGGCCAGGCTGCGGTATTGGCCCTTGAAGTACAGCAAAGGCTCGCTGGCTGGCGCTTGTTGCAGGCTCAGCCCTTTCACTTCGCCAATGACGATCAGGTGATCGCCGGCGGCGTGTTCTGCGTGGATCTCGCAGTCCAGCCAATGCAGGCTGCCCTTGATGATGGGGCTGCCCAGCGGCGATTGCTCCCAATCAACTTCACGCCATTTGTCTGCACCCTGGCGGGCGAAGGCATTGGAAACCGCGGCCTGCTCATCGGCCAGGATGTTCACGGCAAAACGGCCTGCGCGACGAATCTTGGGATAGCTGAAGGAGTTGGCCATAACGCTGAACGACACCAGTGGCGGACTCATCGACACGCTGTAGAACGACTGGCAGGTAAAGCCGATGGGCTCGTCCTGGTCCTGCGCGGTAATGATGGTGATGCCGGAGGCGTAGTGTCCGAGCGCGTCGCGAAAACGCAGCGGCTCGATGGCGGGAGAGGAAACTGACATGGTAAATCCTGAATAAGAGGTCCGCGCGGCGCGGCTGATCGGGGCGCGCTTGCTCAATACCGCGCGCCCCGACAGCTGTTTAGAGCTCGCCGCGAACGATGGCGGCACCGGCGCTGAGCGCCTGCAACTTGCCCCGGGCAACTTCGCGGGACAGCGGAGCCATGCCGCAATTGGTGCAGGGGTAGAGTTTGTCGGCGTCAACAAACTCCAGCGCCTTGCGCAGGGTGTTGGCGACTTCTTCCGGTGTTTCGATGGTGTTGCTGGCAACATCGATGGCGCCAACCATGACCTTCTTGCCGCGTACCAGCTCGATCAGATCCATCGGCACGTGGGAGTTGTGGCACTCCAGTGAAATCATGTCGATGGTCGACTTCTGCAGCTTGGGGAAGGCCTCTTCGTACTGGCGCCACTCCGAGCCCAGCGTTTTCTTCCAGTCGGTATTGGCTTGAATGCCGTAGCCATAGCAGATGTGCACCGCTGTTTCGCATTTCAGGCCTTCGATGGCGCGCTCCAGTGTGGCAACGCCCCAGTCATTAACCTCGTCAAAGAAAACGTTAAAGGCGGGCTCGTCAAACTGGATGATGTCCACGCCGGCGGCTTCCAGCTCGCGGGCTTCCTGGTTGAGGATCTTGGCAAATTCCCATGCGAGCTTTTCGCGGCTTTTGTAGTGGCCGTCGTACAGGGTGTCGATCATGGTCATGGGGCCGGGCAGGGCCCATTTGATCGGCTGGCTGGTTTGCTGGCGCAGAAAGCGTGCATCCTCAACAAACACGGATTTTGGGCGGCTGACCGCGCCGACCACAGATGGCACGCTGGCATCGTAGCGGTCACGGATTCTGACCGTCTCGCGCTGCTCAAAATCAACGCCGTCCAGGTGCTCGATAAAGGTGGTGACAAAGTGCTGACGGGTCTGCTCACCGTCACTGACGATATCGATGCCGGCGTGCAGCTGCTCCTGCAGCGCTACGCGCAGCGCGTCCTGTTTGCCGTCAGTCAGTTCCCGGCCCGCGAGCTTCCAGGGCGACCACAGCTTTTCCGGCTCGGCCAGCCAGGAGGGTTTTGGCAGGCTGCCTGCGGTCGAGGTGGGTAGTAACTTTTTCATGATCAATGCTGTCGTCTGTGCGGTGATTTAAAGGGCGTAGCTGGCAGACCACTGCTCAAGCACGGTCTGGTAGGGCTTGATGAAGTGCTCTTCAGTGAACTTGCCTTGCTCGATGGCGAGTTGGCTGCGCTCCTTGCGGTCGTACACGATCTGGGTCAGCGAGTGGTCCTGGTTTTTCAGGTTTGGCTGATAGCAGGCACCGGCGGCCGCATTGGCGTTGTAGATCTCCGGACGGTAGATGCGCTGGAACGACTCCATGGTGCTGATGGTGCTGATCAGCTCCAGGTTGGTGTAGTCGTTCAACAGGTCTCCGAAGAAGTAGAACGCCAGCGGGGCAACGCTGTTCGGCGGCATGAAATAACGCACCTGCAGGCCCATCTTCTTGAAGTACTGCTCGGTCAGCGAGGACTCGTTAGGCGTGTACTCAAAGCCGAGGATGGGGTGCTGGTTGTCGGTGCGGTGATAGACCTTGTTGTCCGATACGCTCAGGCAGATGACCGGCAGCTTGGTGAAGTGCTGCTTGTAGGTTTCGGAGTTGATGAAGTACTGGAACAGCTTGCCGTGCAGGTCGCCAAAGTTCTCTGGCACGCTGAACGAGGGCTGGCCCTTGTTGTGATCCAGCAGCAGCACACTGAAGTCGTAGTCACGCACGTAAGACGAGAAGTTGTTACCCACGATGCCTTCGATGCGGGTGTTGGTTTTCTTGTCGAGGATATTGGTTTTCAGGATTTCGATGGCCGGAAAGGTAGCGTCGTTGGCGGCTGCTCCCACGTGCATCTCAACCGAGATGATATCCAGCTCCACGGCGTAACGATCGGCTGTGGGGTTATCCCATTTGGCCAGATTGTTGAAGCGGTTGTTGATCATGGTCAGGGCGTTGCGCAGGTTATTCTCACGATCAGCGCCACGGGCCAGGTTGGCAAAGTTGGTGGTGATGCGGGTGCTTTCGGACGGCTCATATTGCTCGTCGAAACGCAGGGTCTTGATGGAAAAGCTGAAGTCGGTACTCATGATCGTCTGCTGTCCTGATATCCGAAGTAAACCTGAACGCCGTGGCGCCTCAGGGGGAGCAGTGCATGCTCCGGCGCTGCTGGGGCAGTACGCCTTGTCGATGGCAAGCATTCTATGGGTGTCGCCTGATGAGTAAAAATGAACTTATTTCAATCCAGCATTAGTCATTTTCATGTGTTGCTTTAGCGAGGCTGACAGAGAGGCGGCGCGATTCCAAAGGCGCATGAAGGGCGGGTAGCGAGGAGGGTGCGGGCGGCGGAAGAAGCCAACCGGTAGCTGACGGCACATGAGCGCAGCCGGTGAAATGCTATGCAACATTGCGATACTCTTGCTGCATCCTTATTCGCCCGTACTGACATGCCTTTGTACAGCTGAGCAGCCACGTCATGCCCACTCCGCATTTGCCTTCGCTTAACTTGATTCGTGTTTTTGAAGTGGCCGCGCGCCGACTGAGTTTCAAGGACGCCGCAAACGAGTTGTTCGTATCGCCGCCAGCGGTCAGCCATCAGATCAAGGCGCTGGAAGAAAGCCTCGGCGTCGCGCTGTTCAAGCGCGAGAACCGGAAAATATCCCTGACCTCTGAAGGCAAGCGCTATTACCTGCATGTAAAGCGCGGCCTGGACCTGATTGACAGCGCTACGTTGGCCGTACGCAAGGAGAGGAAGAAGCAGTACTTTGTGATCAATACGCTGCCAAATATCGCCAGTTTGTTGCTTTTCCCCAATATTCACGAGTTTCAGGCTGCGTTCCCGGAGCTGAATATTCAGATTGATTCAGATATTTCCAGAATCGATCTGGAGCGCTCGGAAGCTACGGTGGCCATCCGCCACGAATGCGGCAACGAGCCTGGGTTGACCTACCACCCCTTGGTGGAAATCTCACTCACACCAATCTGTACCCGTAGCTATCTCGCCGAGCATCCGGGCTTGAGTACGGGTGATTTCAGCGGCTGCCGGATCATCAAGATAGCCAGCGACACCTACCAGTGGCCCCGTTGGCAAACGCAGTGGGAGTTGCTGCCCGAGATCGCGAACGAGTTGGTTGTCAGTACGGTGCAGTCGAGCATCGAGGCGGTGAAGAGCAATGTGGGCGTTGCCATGGGCTACCTGCCAACGTCCTATCAGTTCATGCGTAGCGACGATGACCTGGTGTTGCCACTGGCAGAAAAAGTAACCCGGCACGGTGAGTGCTTTCTGGCCTATAGCAACAGCAACAAGGATGATGACGTCATCCGGGCCTTTCATGATTGGGTGGTCGGCGTGATCGCCAAAGAATGGTCGGATAAGATTATCTAACCCGAATGCGCTGAATTATTCATTTGTCACCCCCGTGTTCACTGGGGAAGATACACGGCAATCGCAACGGAAAAGTGATCGCCAACATGCCCCTGGATAACCTCGCTAGCGGACTCTCCCACTCAAGCCAGCTGCCGCTGACGCCGCGTGAGCGGCAAGTGCTGCAGGAGCTTGCCATGGGTAAGAGCAACAAGATGATCGCGCACATCTTGTCCATCAGCATGTATACCGTTGATGGCTACGTGAAAGAGATTTATCGAAAGCTCGGCATCAGAAACCGCACCATGGCGACGTTGTTTGCCGTCCAGCACGGGATTCTCAATTTGAATCATCTTGATATGGCCGACTTGTAGGAGGTGGCCATGATGTTGCGGTGTGGTTTTCTTCGCACAAGATAGGGTTGAGCCCTGTCAGGTCAGCGCAGAAGGGGCTTACAGAAGTAGGCTCAAAGCATGGCGAGTGCACACTGCGCCACCCGGTCAATGCGTTTTTTGGGGCTCTACAAACAGCAAGGGCGTTCAACAGGCTAGCCTGCTGAACGCCCCCGAGATCAGACAAGATCGTCAGACGTTGAAGCGGAAGTGCATCACGTCGCCATCCTTGACGATGTATTCCTTGCCTTCCAGACGCCATTTGCCGGCTTCCTTGGCACCGCTTTCGCCGTTGTACTGAATGAAGTCGTTATAGGCGACTACTTCGGCGCGGATGAAGCCCTTTTCAAAGTCTGTGTGAATCACGGCGGCCGCTTGCGGGGCGGTTGCGCCAATCTTCACGGTCCAGGCGCGTACTTCTTTCACGCCGGCGGTGAAGTAGGTCTGCAGGCCCAGCAGCTCGTAGCCTCCGCGGATCACCCGGTTCAGGCCCGGCTCTTCCATGCCCATGGTTTCGAGGAACATCTGTTTTTCCTCGTCGTCATCCAGCTCGGCGATTTCTGCTTCGATCTTATTGCACACCGGTACAACCACGGCGCCTTCTTCGGCCGCGATTTCGCGCACCACGTCCAGGTGCGGGTTGTCTTCGAAGCCTTCCTCGGAGACGTTGGCAATGTACATGACCGGCTTGTTGGTCAGCAGATGGAAACCCTTGGCCAGCTGGCGCTCTTCCGGGCTGAGGTCTTTCAGCAGGGAGCGGGCGGGCTTGCCGTCTTCAAAGTGCGGGATCAGCTGTTCCAGTAGCGCCTTCTGTGCCACTGCTTCCTTGTCGCCACCCTTGGCGTTGCGGGCGACGCGCTGCAGTTGCTTCTCGCAGCTTTCTAGGTCGGCAAAGATCAGTTCCAGATCAATGGTTTCGATATCGCGGCGCGGGTTGACGCTGTTGGAAACGTGGATGACATTGTCGTCTTCAAAGCAGCGAACCACGTGAGCAATCGCATCGGTTTCGCGGATGTTGGCCAGGAACTTGTTGCCCAGGCCTTCACCCTTGGAGGCGCCTTCCACCAGGCCGGCTATATCGACGAACTCCATGCTGGTCGGAATCACGCGCTCGGGTTTGACGATGGCGGCCAGAGCGTCCAGGCGGGCATCGGGCATGGGCACCACGCCGCTGTTGGGCTCGATGGTGCAGAAGGGGAAGTTCTCGGCGCCAATGCCGGCCTTGGTCAGGGCATTGAACAGAGTGGATTTGCCGACGTTGGGCAGGCCGACGATGCCGCAGTTAAAACCCATGGTGTTGTCCTCTGCCGATGGTTCGGCGCAATGAGATTCAGGCCTTGAAGCTGTGCAGGCGTTGCATGACGGCGGTCCAGTTGCCTTCGATCATGCCGGGCAGTTCGCCAATGGCTTCGTCGATGCAGGCATCCAGTGCGTCCTGCTCGGCGCGGGGCGCTCGCCCCAACACAAAGCCGGTCACCTGCGAGCTGTGGCCGGGGTGGCCAATACCGAGACGCAGGCGGTGAAATGCGTTGTTGTTACCCAGTTTGGCGATAATGTCGCGCAAACCGTTGTGCCCGCCGTGTCCGCCACCTTTCTTGCACTTGACCACGCCCGGCGGCAAATCCAGCTCGTCGTGGGCAATCAGAATTTCTTCGGGTGCAATGCGATAGAAGCTCGCCAGCGCGGCAACAGCCTGCCCGCTGCGGTTCATAAAGGTGGTGGGGACAATCAGGCGAACATCCTGACCGGCCACGCTGATGCGTGCAGTCAGGCCAAAAAATTTGCTCTCTGGTCGCAGGCTGGTGTTGTGCCGTGCGGCCAGGCGCTCAACAAAAAGGGCGCCAGCGTTGTGGCGGGTCAGTTCGTATTCCGGACCGGGGTTTCCCAATCCTGCAATCAACTTGATTCCCTGCGTCACAACGGGCGCCCCTCTTCAGAAGTCGTACGGGAGATTACTCCGCGGACTCCTCGCCTTCGGCAGCCGGCGCGTCGTCAGCAGCGGCAACGCGAGCAGCGTGAACGTTGGCAACCGGCAGATCGTGGTCAGGACCCTGAGCCAGGAACGGGATGCTAACGCCTTTCGGCAGTTTCAGATCGGACAGGTGAACGATCTGGTTCAGATCAACGCCAGCCATGTCGACTTCGATGAACTCCGGCAGGTCTTTCGGCAGGCAGTTCACTTCAACTTCGGTCATGGTGTGGGAGATCACGCCACCGCTTTTCTTGACGCCAACGCAGCTGTCTTCGTTGATGAAGTGCAGCGGAACGTGGACGGTTACTTCGTGGCCAGCAACAACGCGCAGGAAGTCAGCGTGCATGATCACCGGCTTGGCCGGGTGACGCTGCAGGGCTTTCAGCAGCACGTCTTCTTTTTTGCCGTCGATGGACAGCTTGATGACGTGGGAGTAGAAAGCTTCGTTTTCCAGTGCTTTTTTCAGTTCACGAGCTTCCAGAGCGATGTTTTGCGGGGCCTTGTCGCCACCGTAAACGATTGCCGGAACCAGGTCAGCGTTACGACGCAGGCGGCGGCTCGCACCTTTCCCCAGGTCGTTACGCGCATTCGCATTCAGAGAGAAGTCGACCATTGTAGTCTCCTTGCTTATTCACCCGGGCACTTGCGACCAGTGCGTCGAGCGAAGGGTTGTGCCCTTGTTGGGCGTAAACCAGCGCGGGTTCCTTAACGGAACATCGCGCTGATGGATTCTTCGTTGCTGATGCGGCGCATGGCTTCGGCCACAATCGGGGCCATGTCCAGCTGGCGGATGCGCTCGCAGGCTTCAGCGGCCGGGCTCAGCGGGATGGTGTTGGTCACCACCAGCTCGTCCAGCACGGAATTGGTAATGTTCTCGATCGCCTTGCCCGACAGGATCGGGTGTGTGCAGTAGGCGTAGACCTGGGCGGCGCCGTGGTCTTTCAGGGCCTTGGCCGCGTGGCACAGGGTGCCGGCGGTGTCGACCATGTCATCAACCAGTACACAGGTGCGGCCTTCGACGTCACCGATGATGTGCATCACTTCAGACTGGTTGGCCTTGGGGCGACGCTTGTCGATGATCGCCAGGTCAACGCCGAGGCTCTTGGCCACGGCACGGGCGCGAACCACGCCACCGATATCCGGCGAGACAATCATCAGGTTGTCAAAACGTTGATCCTGAATGTCGTCGATCAGTACGGGCGAGCCGTAGATGTTGTCGACCGGGATATCAAAGAAGCCCTGGATCTGGTCGGCGTGCAGGTCAACGGTGAGCAGACGGTCAACACCGACGGTGTCGAGCATGTCGGCTACTACCTTGGCGCTGATAGCTACACGGGCCGAGCGCGGGCGACGGTCCTGACGGGCGTAGCCGAAGTAGGGCACCACTGCGGTAACGCGCGAGGCAGAGGAGCGACGCAGGGCATCGGCCATGACCACCAGTTCCATCAGGTTGTCGTTGGTCGGCGCGCAGGTGGGCTGAAGAATGAAGACGTCCTTGCCGCGTACATTTTCGTTCAGTTCAACGTTGACTTCACCGTCGCTGAACCGGCCGACAGTAGCGTCGCCGAGCGGAATGTGCAGTTGACGCACGACGCGCCGTGCCAGATCGGGGTTGGCGTTCCCCGTAAAAACCATCATCTTGGACACGCAGCATTACCTTTTTGGGTAGCGGTCTGGGCGGAAGATTCAGATCTGCGGGAATGCCGGGGGAGGCCTCAACCAGTCAGACATGAATCTGTTCTGTACGTGATTGCTGCCGGAGAGAAAAATGGCAGGGGCGGCTGGATTCGAACCAACGCATGGCAGGATCAAAACCTGCTGCCTTACCGCTTGGCGACGCCCCTGTATCTGTCCGGATGCACGGCTGCATCCGTCATGCTTGCTTTTGCAGTTCGCGGTGTAACGGTGAAACGTTACAACCTCTTGCTACAAAACTTCGCAGTGTGGCTGGCAACCGGGCGCGAACTTTATCAGCTTCGCGTTCGTTTGGGAAGGCCCCAAACAAGCAACTGCCAGTCCCGGTCATCTTAGCCTCACAATATTTGTTTAGCAAGATCAACGTGTTACGAATTTCAGGGTAACGCGTTGTGACAACCGGTAAGCAGTCATTCCGACCACCGACCTCATGGAAGGCCGATAATGTAATGGGCGATGTATCGCGCGTCAACCTCTGGTCGGAAAAAATTTCTGCGGTGCTGACGTGACAGGCCGGTGCAACCACCAGAAACCAGGGTTCATCCAGTTCGACAGGGGTCAGTTTTTCACCCACGCCTTCGGCCCAGGCGGCCTTGCCGTGCACGAATACCGGCACGTCGGCGCCCAGGCGGATGCCCAGCTCGGCCAGTTGTTCAAGGCTGAGGCCGGTTTGCCACAGCTGGTTGAGGCCGAGCAGGGTGGTGGCCGCGTCGGAGCTGCCGCCGCCAATACCGCCGCCCATGGGCAGTATCTTGTCCAGCCGAATATCGGCGCCGAGCTGGCAGCCGCTGGCTTCGCGCAGCAAACGCGCGGCGCGGATGATCAGGTTGTCTTCGGCGTCTACGCCGGCGAGCTCGGTCAGCAGGTTCAACTGGCCGTCGTCCCTCAGGCTGAAGTGCAGGGTGTCGCCGTAATCGAGAAACTGAAACAGAGTCTGCAGTTCATGGTAGCCATTGGCGCGGCGGCCGGTGATGTGCAGAAACAGATTGAGTTTGGCAGGAGCAGGCAGACTGAGTGTGGTGCTGTTCATTCGCTGAGGCCTGGCTTCCATTCGGTGACCACCAGGGTCAGTAGCAGGTCGTGACCGGAGATTTGCAGGCGCTGCGGCAGCTCGACGCCGTCAACCTCCTGGTAGCGGCTGTATTCGACGGTCCAGCCGCTTTGGCTCAGGCGCCCAAGGCGGCTGCTGCTGTCCAGTTGCAGGTTGCTGGGCGAATCCGGGGCCGGCAGGCCGCGTACCCACCAAAGCAGGTGGTCCACCGGCAGGCGCCAGCCAATCTGCTCTTCTACCAGTTGTTCGGCCGAGTCAGCGGTAACCGGGGCGCGCCCGGCGATTTCCAGCGTGGTCTGCTGGCGGTCGCCCTGGATGCGTGTGGCGCCGCGGCCCAGCGGGCCGGACAGGCGAATGTCGTAGTAGTGCTGGCGCTGCAGCCAGAACAGGGTGCCGCTGCCGGACTCCTGTGGGCTACGAATGCCCAGCTTGCCTTGCAGGATCCAGCTGTCGATGGGCTCGACAGCGCTGCGGTGGGTTTTCCAGGCGGCTTCGTCGCCGCCGAGTTCAAGGGTTTCGCGCTGATGCAGGCTGCTGCAGGCAGTCAGGGTCAGCAGCAGGCAGGCCAGCAGGGTACGGTGCAACAGGGGCATGGCTTATTCGGCTTCCAGGCGGTCACGGGTGGCGGGTATCAATTGGCTATCGGGGCTGTGCTCCAGCGCTTCACGCCAGACCCGGCGGGCTTCGCGCTCCTTGCCCTGGCGCCAGAGCACCTCGCCCAGGTGGGCGGCTACCTCCTGATCCGGGTAGGCGGCGTAGGCGTCGCGCAGCAGGGCCTCGGCGCGGTCCAGATCGCCCAGGCGGTAGTAGACCCAGCCAAGGCTGTCCTGAATCGCGGGGTCGCTCGGGTCCAGGGCGGCGGCGCGCTTGATCAGCGCCAGTGCCTCTTCCAGCCGCTGATTGCGGTCGGCCAGTGTATAGCCCAGCGCGTTGAGCGCCATGGCGTTGTCCGGCTCGCGGGCGATGATGGCGCCGAGGTCTTCTTCCAGTCCGCGCGGGTTGCCCAGCATCTCATGCAGCATGGCGCGGCTGTAAAGCAGGTTGCTGTCGTTTGGGTAGGCCTGCAGGGCGGTGTTGGCCTGCTGGATGGCCAGCTCCGGGTGGTTCGGGAGCAGGGCTTCTATTTCGATCTGGAACAGGGCCAGGCCGTGCTGCGGATGCTGGTCGCGATCCTGTTGCAACTGGGCCTGCAGGGCGGCGATGCGGTTTTGCTCCAGCAGCAGGCGCGCCATTTGTACGCGCGAGGTGAGTAGCTCGGTGCCGCTGTCGATGCTCTGCCAGGTCAGCAGCGCGTCGTCCGGGCGGTCGGCGGCCAGGTAGGCATTGCCCAGGTGGTAGCGGGCGGTGTTGTTGCCCGGAGCCAGCTGCAGCGTGTTTTGCAGGTGGATGACGGCGTCGCTGGCTTCGCCCAGTTCCAGTTCGATCAGGCCGAGCGAGAGCTGCAGGTCAGCCTCGTCCGGGTTGTCGCGGGCCAGTTTGGCGTACTGCGTACGAGCATCGGCAAAGTTGCCTTCGCTGACCAGCGTGCGCGCGAGCATCAGGCGCAGGCGGGTGTCATCCGGAAAGCGTTGCAGCCCCCGATACAGAATCTCGGTGGCTTCTTCCGTGTCGTGCTCGGCCACCAGGCGGCTGTGCAGCAGGATCGCGGGTGGGGCTTCATCCGTGTGCGGGTGATCTTCCAGTAGCGCCAGCGCTTCGTCATTGCGATTGGCCTGTTGCAGCAGCAGGGCGCGAGCAAAGACCAGCTGGGTGTTATCCGGGAAGCGCTCGGTCATGCGTTCAAGGCTGTCGAGCAGGGCGTTGCGCGTGGTCGCATCGGTATCGGCTGCGGCCAGGGCAAGAAAGTCGAAATGGGTTTCGCCATGCTGCTCCAGCGCGCGCTGCATCATATCCATGGCCTGCTCGTGGCGACCGGTGCGCGCCAGATGAATGGCGGCCGAGCGCAGGGCTTCCGGGTCTTGCGGCGCAACCTCTACCCACAGGCGCGCCATTTCCAGGGCGGCTGGCTCGTTGCCCAGAAACTCGGCAACGCGCAGGGCGCGCTCGCTGATGCCGGCATCACGGGTGCGGCGTGCCTGGCGCAGGTAGTTGTCCAGTGCCAGGTCAAAGCGGTTGCGCTGGCCGGCAATTTCGGCGCTCAGCAGCTCATAGAGCGTGTCCTGCTGAAAGTTGCCGTAGGTGACCGGGGTGTCGGCTGCCGTCTCGGTTTCGCTGGTGCTTGGCGGCTGGGCCGGTGCGGCTGGCGCGTCCGGTTGTGACAGGCTGCTGCAGCCACTGAGCAGCAGGCCGGCTGCGAGCAGGGCGGGCAGGGTAGACGCGGAAAACACCTTCATAGAATAGGAAGTCTCATGCAAAACGGTTGGCCTGCCTTTTGGGCGCGCGCAAGCGCAGCAAAGCAGGTGGCATCATGACACAGGCGTGCGGGCAAACCCAGCGGCTGCCAGCGGCCTGCGCGGCGATCTGTCGCCATGCCCGGAGGTGCTGTTGGGCATCTGGCGATTGATTGGCTTGAACTAACATAGGACAATTGCACGTTTTTGGCAGCAGCTCCGTTCTCGCAATACGAGGCATCATGGGTTTTATTGCACTGGGCATCAATCATCGGACCGCAGGGGTGGAGGTGCGCGAGCGCGTATCCTTCTCGCCCGAACAGCTGCCCGATGCCCTGCAGCGCCTGCGCGCCGAAGCGGGGGCCGATGAAGTAGCCATCCTTTCTACCTGTAACCGCACCGAGCTGTACTGCGCTCAGGATCGGCTTGACGCCGAGCGGCTGGTGGAATGGGTAGCCCGCTTTCACGGTATGACCGCAGATGAGATTCGCCGTTCAAGTTACCTGCATCAGGATGCAGGCGCGGTAAATCACATGATGCGCGTCGCCGCCGGGCTGGACTCGCTGGTGTTGGGTGAGCCGCAGATTCTCGGGCAGATGAAGGATGCTTGGCAGGCCGCGCGCACCGCCGGCACGCTGGGGCCCTATCTGGATCGGCTGTTTCAGAGCACCTTCAGTATGGCCAAGCAGGTGCGCACCGACACCGCGATTGGTGAAAACCCGGTTTCGGTGGCCTTTGCGGCGGTCAGTTTGGCGCGTCAGATCTTTGCTGACTTGCGCCGCAGCACTGCGCTCTTGATTGGGGCAGGTGAAACGATCGGGCTGGTGGCCCGGCATCTGTTCGAGCAGGGCGTGGGGCGCATTATCGTCGCCAACCGCACCTTGCAGCGCGCCGAGCTGCTGAGCGAGCCGCTGGGCGGTCAGGCCATCGTGTTGACGCAAATCCCGGACATTCTGGCCGAGTGCGATGTGGTTATCAGCTCGACCGCCAGTCCGCTGCCGATCCTTGGCAAGGGGGCGGTAGAGCGTGCGCTCAAGCAGCGCCGGCACAAGCCGATGTTCATGGTCGATATTGCCGTTCCCCGGGATATCGAGCCGGAGGTTGGCAGCCTGTCAGACGTTTATCTGTATACCGTTGATGACCTGCACGAGGTGATCGAGGAAAACCTGCGCTCGCGTCAGGGCGCCGCCGAGGCTGCCGAGCGCCTGATCGAGCTGGGGACTGGTGACTTCATGCAGCGCTTGCGGGCGCTGGCGGCGGTAGATGTGCTGCGCAGCTATCGGCAAAAGGCCGAGCAGGCCCGCGACCAGGAGCTGCAGAAGGCGCTGGCCAAACTGCAACGCGGCGCCGATCCGGCGCTGGTGATGGCCGAAATGGCGCGCATGCTGACCAACAAGCTGCTGCACGACCCCAGTGTGCAGCTCAAGCAGATGACAGCGCAGGGGCGGGTCGAAGCGCTGGCGCTGGCGCAGGAACTCTTTGCCCTGGGCGATTCTGCGCCGGGCAACCGTAACAACTCCGCACAAGGCGACTCATGAAAGCATCCCTGTTGAACCGGCTGGACGCCCTTGGCGAGCGATTCGAAGAATTGGCCGCGCTGCTCAGCGACGCCGAGGTGATCAGCGATCAGCCGCGCTTTCGCAGTTACTCCAAGGAGTACGCCGAGCTGGAAGGCACGGTTAAATGCTATGAGCAGTGGCGCCGTGTGCAGGACGATATCGAGGAGGCGCGCAGCCTGCTCAAGGATAGCGATCCGGACCTGCGGGAGATGGCCGAGGAAGACCTGGAGGCCAATACCGCGCAGCTGGCTGAGCTGGAAGAAGAGCTGAACCGCTTGCTGCTGCCCAAGGACCCGAACGACGACCGCAACGTGTTTCTGGAAATCCGCGCCGGCACCGGTGGCGATGAAGCCGCTATCTTCTCCGGCGACCTGTTTCGCATGTACAGCCGTTACGCCGAACGTCAGGGCTGGCGCGTTGAGGTGCTGTCGGAAAACCCCGGCGAGCACGGTGGCTACAAGGAGGTCATTGCCCGGGTTGAGGGCCAGTCGGTGTACGCCAAGCTCAAGTTCGAGTCCGGCGCGCACCGCGTGCAGCGGGTGCCGGAGACCGAGTCGCAGGGCCGTATTCACACCTCCGCCTGCACCGTGGCGATTCTGCCCGAGATGGACGAGCAGGCCGAGATCGAGATCAACCCGGCTGACCTGCGCGTTGATACCTATCGCGCCTCCGGCGCCGGTGGTCAGCACGTCAACAAGACCGATTCGGCGATTCGCCTGACCCACTTGCCGACCGGCATTGTGGTCGAGTGTCAGGACGAGCGCTCGCAGCACAAGAACCGCGCCCGTGCCATGAGCCTGCTGCAGGCCAAGCTGGTGAATCAGCAGCGCGAAGCGCAGGAGAAGGAGCTGTCCGACACCCGCCGTTCGCTGGTTGGCTCGGGCGACCGCTCTGAACGCATCCGTACCTACAACTTTCCGCAGGGCCGGGTGACCGATCACCGCATCAACCTGACCCTCTATAGTCTGGATGAAGTCATTGCCGGCAACCTCGATAACGTGATCGAGCCGCTGCTGCGTGAATACCAGGCCGATCAGCTGGCAGCGCTGGAGTCGGCATGACGCCGACCCTGGCCGAGTTGCTGGCCAGCGCCGAGCTGCCTGACTCGGACTCCGCGCGGCTGGATGCCGAGCTGCTGTTGTGTCATGCCATCGGCAAACCCCGTACCTATCTGCGTACCTGGCCTGAGCGCCAGCCCGATGCCGAGCAGCTGCGTCGTTTTGAGCAGCTCATGAGTCAGCGCCGTCGTGGCGTGCCGGTGGCTTATCTGCTTGGGTCGCAGGGCTTCTGGAGCCTGCAGCTGGATGTCAGTGAAAGCACCCTGATTCCTCGCCCGGATACCGAGCGCCTGGTCGAGGTGGCGCTGGAGCTGGGCCCCTCGGAGCCTGCCAAGGTGCTTGATCTGGGCACCGGCACGGGGGCCATCGCGCTGGCGCTGGCGGTTGAACGCCCTGACTGGCAACTGACCGGGGTGGATCGGGTGGCCGAGGCGGTGGCACTGGCGCGCGGTAATGCCGAGCGCCTGCAGATTCGTAATGCAGCCTTTGAGCAGAGCGACTGGTTCAGTGCGTTGGCCGGCCGACAGTTTGATCTTATCGTCTCCAACCCGCCCTATATTGCTGCCGATGACCCGCATCTGCAGCAGGGCGATGTGCGCTTTGAACCGGGCAGTGCGCTGGTCAGTGGCACTGACGGTCTGGATGATATTCGCCGGCTCGTGCAACTGGCGCCTGACCACCTGCAATCGGACGGTTGGCTGCTGTTTGAGCACGGCTGGCAACAGGCCGACGCCGTGGCCGAATTGCTGGGCACGCGTGGGTTTGAGCAGGTTCAGAGCTGGCGTGATCTCGGTGGCCAGCAACGGGTAACCGGAGGGCAATGGCGTGGATGACCAGCAGTTGCTGCGTTACAGCAGGCAGATTCTGTTGCCGCAAATCGATATCCAGGGCCAGCAGCGGCTGCTGGACAGTCGGGTACTGATTGTCGGCCTTGGCGGGCTGGGCTCGCCGGTGGCGTTGTATCTGGCTGCGGCCGGCGTCGGCGAGCTGCTGCTGGCGGACCCGGATCAGGTGGATCTGACCAACCTGCAGCGGCAGATCATTCATCACGCAGCCGATATTGATCGCGACAAGGTGGCCTCCGCTGCCGAGCGCGTAGCGGCCATCAACCCGCAGATCAGCTGCCGGCAGCTGCCTACCGCGCTGGCAGGCGAGGCCCTGCTGCACGCGGTGGGTGAGGTCGATCTGGTGCTCGACTGCTCCGACAACTTTGCCACCCGTCACGCCGTCAACGCCGCCTGCGTGCAACTGGGCAAGCCGCTGGTGTCGGGCGCAGCCATTCGTCTCGAAGGGCAGCTCAGTGTGTTTGATCCGCGCCGTGACGACAGCCCGTGCTACCAGTGCCTGTACGGTGAGGGCGACGAGCAGGCCCTCAGTTGCAGCGAGGCGGGTGTAGCCGGGCCGCTGGTGGGTCTGGTCGGCAGCCTGCAGGCACTGGAAGCGCTCAAGTTGCTGGCAGGCTTTGGTGAGCCGCTGGTTGGCCGCCTGTTGCTGATTGATGCGCTGGATACTCGCTTTCGTGAGCTGCGGGTGCGGCGTGATCCGGGTTGTCGGTGCTGCGGAGCTGGCGCATGAGTGCGCCAATCGGGGTGTTCGACTCCGGCGTGGGTGGGCTCTCGGTACTGCGTGAAATTCGCCGCCTGTTGCCCGACGCCGACCTGCTGTATGTGGCCGATAGCGGCCATGTGCCCTATGGCGAAAAGCCGCCCGAGGTGATTCGCGAGCGTAGCCGGCTGATTGCCGAGTTTCTGATTGGTCAGGGCGCGCGCTCGCTGGTGCTGGCCTGCAATACCGCCACTGTGGCGGCGGTCGATGAGCTGCGTGGCACCTTTGATATGCCGATCATTGGCATGGAGCCCGCCGTCAAACCGGCTGCGCGCGCCACCGGCAACGGCCGGGTGGGCGTGCTTGCCACCACGGGCACCCTGCAGAGTGCGACCTTTGCCGCGTTACTGGACCGTTTTGCGCGCGACGTGCAGGTGGTGTCGCAGCCTTGTCCGGGGCTGGTTGAATGCGTTGAGCGCGGCGATTTGGAGGGCCCGCAGGTGCGCGCGTTGCTGCAGCAGTATGTGCAACCGCTGCTGGCTGCCGGCTGCGATACGCTGATACTCGGCTGCACGCATTATCCCTTTCTCAAACCCCTGCTCGGCGAGCTGCTGCCCGCCGGTATCCAGGTTGTGGATACCGGGGAAGCGGTGGCGCGTCAGGTGCTGGCGCGCTTGACCGACAGCGGCTTGCTGTCCGCGCCCGGTGCTGCGACAGTGCACTTCTGGAGTAGTGGCAGCCCGGAGCAGATGCAGGCGGTGCTGCCAGCCTTGTGGGGGCACTCTGGCCCGGTGTCCGCCTTGCCGGTGTGAACCGGGTTGTGATTTTAAAACAGTCGTTGGGAGAACTTTGCGTAAATTCGCGGTCTATTCAGCGTGATTTGTCGATAAATAAGGAGGAAGACGCCATGAGACGTTCATTGATAATCGGTAGCATGCTGTCGATTATGGTTTGCAGTTCATCCGTATACGCCCTGGATGGTATTACCCTGGAAGGCGGTCACACCAACGAATCGACTGATACGCTGCGCCTGGGGCTGCAGTTCGACTTTGGCCGCACCCTGTGGCAAAGCGACGGCGGCGGCGCGGTACTGAGTGGCTATTGGGATGCCGGTTACACTCACTGGAGTGGGCTGGATACCGAGAGTGTCACCCTGACGCCGGTATTTACCCTGAGCTTTCCCGGTAATGGTGGCGTAACGCCCTTTATCGAGGGAGGCATCGGTGCGGCAGTGTTTACCGAAACCAACCTGGATGATCGCCGCGATCTGGGTTCCAAGTTCCAGTTTGAAGACCGTATCGGCGCAGGCATGCGCTTTACCTCCGGTGCCGAACTGGGTCTGCGCTACTACCACTACTCCAACGCCGGCATCAAACAGCCCAACCAGGGTATCAACAAGGCGGCTGTTTACTATCGCCACCCCATCTGACGGGCGTCAGGAAGCATCGCCCCGATGCTTCCTGGCCAGTTGCTGCATGCGGTATTGCTCGCGGTACAGGTGAGCAAAGCCGTGCAGCACTGGCATCACCAGTGCCCAGATGCAGCCGAGCAACACCAGGGTGCTGGTGGTGCCCAGCGGCAAACCGACATCAGCCAGGCGGGCGCCGGCCAGATAACTCAGCGGCCCACCGATTGCGCCCAGTATCACTGCCCGCCAGATAGGTTTTGCGGTCCAGCCCAGGCAGTGGTTCAAGGTTGTCCCCAGCAGCGCCCAGAGCACGGCCAGCCACAGCGGTATCAGGGTGTCCTGCTCGCGAAACTCCAATACACCCAACTGCAGCAGAAACGAGTCCAGTGCGGCGCCGGCCAGCATCACCGAGGCCACCAACTTGCCTTCGGCAGCCCAACTGCTGGTCCAGAAAAAGTGCACCAGCAACGCCACCAGCGGTACCGCTAGCCAATAGCTGTTGCCGCCCAGTACGCAGGCCAGCCAGCCAAGCTGGAACAGCACAGCATTGGCGATCAGTCGCCGGTCAGGCATGTCACTCCCCCAAGATGGTGTCTCCAGGGCGGGCATCGGGTTTGCCGAGCAGAATCTGTGCGGTGCCGATACCGCGCTCTCGAAAGCCCCCCTCGCAGTAGCAGAGGTAGAACTCCCACAGCCGGAAAAAGGCGTCATCATACCCGAGTTGCGCCAGCTCACCACGGTAGCGCTGCAGGTTGTGGTACCAGTGGCGCAAGGTGCGGGCGTAATGCAGGCCGATATCTTCCATATGCAGCATGGCCAGGTCGGTGTGCTTGCGGGTCAGCTCGCCGATGATGCTGACCGACGGCAGCGAGCCGCCGGGGAAGATATAGCGCTGGATGAAATCCACGCTGCGGCGGGCCTGTTCATAGCGTTGATCGCGAATAGTGATGGCCTGCAGAAGCATGAGGCCATCGGGCTTGAGCAGGGCTGCACAGGCCTTGAAGTAGGTGGCAAAGTAGGCATGCCCGACGGCCTCGACCATCTCGATGGAGACCAGCTTGTCGTATTGACCTTCCAGCTCGCGGTAGTCCTTGAGCAGCAGGGTGATGCGGTCCTGCAGGCCGGCTTGTGCAATGCGCTCCCCGGCCAGGCGATATTGCTCCTGCGACAGGGTTGTGGTGGTCACCTTGCAGCCGTAATGCTGGGCGGCATAGATAGCCATGCTGCCCCAGCCGGTGCCAATTTCCAGCAGGTGATCATCTGCAGTCAGCTCCAGCTTGCGGCAGATGTGCTCCAGTTTATTTATCTGGGCGGCGTGCAGGTCGTCGCTCCCAGGCGCAAAGATCGCCGCCGAGTACATCATGCTCGGGTCCAGCAGCCGTTCGAACAGGTCGTTGCCCAGATCATAGTGCGCGCTGATATTACGCCGCGAGCCGCTCAGGCTGTTGCGGTTGAGGCGGTGCAGCCACTGCAGCGCCGGTTGCCCGAGCCGGGCCAGGCCGGTCTCCATGGCGTCGAGCACATCCAGGTTGCGTACAAACAGGCGGGTAACGGCGGTCAGATCTGGCGTGCTCCACATGCCCTGAAAGTAGGACTCGCCGGCACCGACGCTGCCATTGCAGGCAATTTGCCCCCAGGCGGCCGCATCGTGCAGACGAATTTCAGCGTGCAGGCCGTCTTGATCGGGCTGGCCAAAGTCTAGCGCTTCGCCTTCCAGGTGCAGCCGCAGGGTGCCGCGCTGCAGCAGTTGCAGGCGAGACAGCACAGCCTGGCGAAACAGGCGCTGCAGCCAGCCCTCGCGTTCTGGCGCGGTGCTGCAGGTGAGTTCAGGTCTGCTCGGTTTCATGTCCGGACTCCTTGCGCGAATGCGCCGCCACCGATTGCGCGGCGGGCGCATGGTCAAACAACGGTATGCCTTTGAGCAGCAGACGCAGGGCCTGCCAGTAGATGCCGCTGACGGTGCGCAGCACCATAAAGGGGAAGCGGACGGCCTCGCGGCGCAGTAGCGCGGCGCTGAGCGGCTGGCGCTGCAGGCCCATGCTGGCGTCGAACAGTCGCCGGCCGTCCTGGTGGTGTTCTATACGCACTTGCAGGCGCTCGGCCGGCGTACTGAAGTGCATTTGGTACTCGGCGTCGCAGGGCAGAAAGGGGGAAACGTGAAAACGCTTGGCCAGGCTGAAGTGCTGGCGCTGCTGCCCGGGGTCCGCTTCCAGCAGGTAGCTGAAGCGTTCGCCCCAGGGGGTATTGGTGACCTCGCAGATGATCGCGCGCAGTTGACCGCGCAGGTCATGGCAATAGAAGAACGAGACCGGGTTGAACAGCATGCCGAAGCTGCGAATTTGCGTCAGCAAGCGGACCGGACCGTCCAGCGTCAGGCCCAGTTGCTCGTACACCAGGCGCTGGGCGCAGGCTTTCAGGCTTTCGTGCGGCTGGCGCTCGGCGCGCAGGTAGTCGCCCTCGGCAAAGCGCATCGGCGACCACCAGCGGCCGCCCCAGAGCGCACTCAGGCCGAATACCTCACGCTGCTCATCCAGATCGAGCAGCAGCAGGGTAATCCGGTAGCGGAACTGATGCCAGCGCGGCTGATGCCGGCGGTGCTGCAGTTGGCCGCTGTA
Organism: Halopseudomonas pachastrellae; assembly: GCF_900114765.1. GTDB lineage: Bacteria > Pseudomonadota > Gammaproteobacteria > Pseudomonadales > Pseudomonadaceae > Halopseudomonas > Halopseudomonas pachastrellae. The sequence goes on along the minus strand of NZ_FOUD01000002.1, from coordinate 192,729 downwards.
GAGTGCGCTGGCGAGGCTCATCAGAGGCGCTCCCCGAAGTGCGCGGCAACGCGCAGTGCACTGACTACGCCGTCTTCATGGAAGCCGTTGGCCCACCAGGCACCGCAGAAGAAGGTGTGCTGCTGGCCGAGCAGTGCTTCCCATTGCTGCTGGGCGGCGCTCGCGGCCTGGCTGAACTGGGGGTGGGCGTAGTTGAAGCGCGCGAGTATGCGCGACGGATCAATGTGCTCGGTCTGGTTGAGGCTGACGCAGAAGGTTTCCGGGGCCTGTATGCCCTGCAAGATGTTCATGTTGTAGGTCAGCGCGGCGGGGTTATTCTGGTCGCCGCCGAGGCGGTAGTTCCAGCTGGCCCAAGCTAGCCGCCGGCTTGGCAGCAGGCTGGTGTCGGTATGCAGCACCACGTCGTTGTCGGCATAGCGGATGGCGCCAAGAATGGCCTGCTCCGCGTCGCTGGGCTGCTCCAGCAGGTTCAGCGCCTGGTCGCTGTGACAGGCGAGTATCACCTTGTCAAAGCGCTCTTCGCCCTGCCGGCTGACGATGCTTACGCCCTGGGCATCGCGGCGAATGCGCTGGACCGGGCAGTTCAGGCGTATGTTGCGGGCAAAGGGCGCGGTCAGCGCTGGTACGTAGCTGCGCGAGCCGCCCTGGATAACCCGCCACTGTGGCCGGTTGCTGACCGACAGCAGGCCGTGGTTATGAAAGAAGCGGACAAAAAAGGCCAGCGGAAAGTCCAGCATGTCGCGCAGGGACATAGACCAGATGGCTGACCCCATCGGCACGATGTAGTGGTCGATAAAGCAGCGGCTGTAGCGGCGCTCGCGCAGGTAGTCGCCAAGAGTGGTCTGGGTGTTGGCCTCGGGTTTTTCCAGGTCGGTTAGCGCTTCGCGGTTGAAGCGCAGAATATCGAACAGCATGCGCAAGAAGCTGGGCGACAGCAGGTTGCTGCGCTGGGCAAACAGGCTGTTGAGGTTGTTGCCGTTGTATTCCAGGCCGCTGGCTGGATCACATACTGAGAAGCTCATCTCGGTGGGCTGCGAGGCCACGCCGAGTTTGTCGAGCAGGCGAATGAAGTTGGGGTAGGTCCAGTCGTTGAAAACAATAAACCCGGTATCGATGGCGTACTGCTGTTGCGCCACCTCGACATCCACGGTGTGGGTGTGCCCGCCGACCCAGTCGTTGGCTTCGAACACGGTTATTTCATGGCGACGCGCCAACAGGTGCGCCGCCACCAGGCCGGCAATACCACTGCCGACAATAGCAATTCGCATCAGTTAGCCTCCTGTTGTGCCGTGATTTCAGATTTGCGGCGGCGTCGGGTCAGGGCCACGCGCAGCCCGGCCGGCAGCGCTGCAATCAGGCGCAGTACGCTGATGAAACGGCCGGGGAAGCGGATCTCCCGTTGCCCGCGTTCCAGTCCACGCACTATGCGGCGGGCGGCGTCTTCTGCGCTGACGCGCATAGGCATGGCGAAGTCGTTGTTGGCGGTGAGCGGGGTGTCGACAAAGCCGGGGCTGATCAAGGTGACTGCCACGCCCTCGTCGGCCAGATCCAGTTCCAGCGACTGCATCAGGTAGCGCACGGCGGCCTTGGAGGCGCCGTAGGCTTCGGCGCGCGGCAGTGGCAGGTAGGTCACGCTGCTGCCGACGGCTGCCAGGCGTGGCGCGCTGCTGCGCCGCAGTAGTGGCAGGGCCGCTTCAATGCAGTTGGCGGTACCCAGCACGTTGACGCGCATCACGCGTTCGAGCAGGGCGGCGGAGAAGTGCGGCAGCTCCATGTACTCGCAGGTGCCCGCGTTGAGGACGGCCCAATCCAGCCCACCCCAAGCAGCATCGATACGCTCGGCGGCCTCGCGTACGGCGTGAACGTCGGTCAGATCGGCGGTGACCACCAGGAGCTGATCGGGGTAGCGTTCGGCCAGCGCCAGCAGTGGTTCGCGGCGGCGTGCGGTCAATGCTACCCGGTGGCCTTGTTCAGCCAACTGCTCAGCCAATGCCAGGCCGATGCCGCTGGAAGCGCCGGTCAGCCAGATTCTGCGTTGATGGTTCATGTCAGTCGTCTCTTGAGTAAGCGTATGACGCTGCCGAGCAGCGGTATGTGTTCGTACAGCAGTGCGCCCGCGTCGTAGTGATCCCGGTGTCGGTACACCTTGGCGTCGCGGAACCACACCTGGCTTACGCCCGGAACGCTGACTTCGCGTCCGCCGGCCAGTCGGGGGTGGCGGTAGTACAGGGTCCAGCACAGCAGCGCCTGCTCGTCATCTACCGGCGAGCACTGGCTGAATTCAACACGTACGGATTTCAGGTTGCTGTAGAGGTTGCTGCAATAGGCCTCCAGCGCGGCCAAACCATGCACCTGATGCAGTGGGTCGGTGAACTGCACCTCGGGGTGATACAGCTCGGCCAGCCGATCAAGGTTGTCGCTGTTGAGGCTGGCGAACCCCTGGGCGAAGGCATCGATCTGCTGTTGGCTGATCATGCTGTGTCTCCTGCCTCGCGGAAGGCGTCGATGGCGCGTTGGCGGCTGCTGCGCAGGTCAACGATGGGGGCAGGGTAGGCTGGCTGCTCGGCAAACAGGTCTGCCTGGCGCGGCAGATGGATGTCGCGCGCAGGCAGCTCGGCGAGTTCCGGCAGCCACTGGCGAATAAAGCTGCCGTCCGGGTCGCATTTCTCGGACTGGCTGACCGGGTTGAATACACGGAAGTAGGGCGCGGCATCGGTGCCGGTCGAGGCGCTCCACTGCCAGCCGCCGTTGTTGGCAGCCAGATCACCGTCAATCAGGTGCTGCATGAACCAGCGCTCGCCTTCGCGCCAGTCGATCAACAGGTTCTTGGTCAGGAACATGGCGCTGACCATGCGCAGCCGGTTGTGCATCCAGCCGGTGGCAAGCAGCTGACGCATGGCGGCATCGACCAGCGGAATGCCCGTGCGGCCCTCTTTCCAGGCAGCCAGGCCCTTTGGGTCGTTGCGCCAGCGCACCGACTCGGTTTCCGGGCGGAAGGCGCGGTGTCTTGAAACGCGCGGGTAGCAGACCAGAATGTGCTTGTAGAACTCGCGCCAGAGCAGCTCGTTTATCCAGCTCACGACGCCGGGGTTGCCACCGTCAAATTCGCCCTGATTGATGCGTAGCGCTGCATGCAGGCACTGGCGGGGCGACAGCACGCCGGCAGCCAGATAGGCCGACAGGCGGCTGGTGGCATCAAGGTCCGGGCGGTCGCGGTCTTCGGCGTAATCTTCCAGCAGCTCGGTGCAAAAGTGCTCGAGCCGCTCCAGCGCGGCCTCTTCGCCGGCAGGCCAGAGCGCCTGCTGGTCGTCGGTCGGGCGCTCAAACTGATCAAAGCCTGCCGTTGGCTGGTCGCTCTCGATGTCATGAGCCTGCTGACGCTCGGGTGCTGGCAGGCAGTCCGGCAAGCGGCGATGCAGGCTGGCGTAGGCCTGTTTGCGGAACTGGCTGTAGACCTTGTACATGGTGCCGTTCTGAGTGGTCAGGCTGCCTGGCTCGAAAAACAGCTGGTCGGTGTAGCGCCGGCACGCCAGACCGGCCTCGCCGAAGGCCGCGGCAACAGCTTCATCGCGCGCCTGCTCGTGCAAACCGTACTCGTTATTAAAGTGCAGCGCCTCGGCGTTCAGTTGCTGCGCCAGGTTCACGAGCAGCTCGGGGCAGTCAGCCCATGCCTCTGCCTGCAACAGGCGCAGGGCAATGTTGCGTTCAGCGAGCTGGGCTTGCAGCGCGATCAGGTTGCGGCGCCAGAAGTCGATCTTGATGGGTGCATCGTCGTGCGCACGCCAGTCGTTCGGCGTGGTGATAAACACAGCAACCACCTCGCCTTGCTGGCTGGCATGCCAGAGTGCGTTGTTGTCGTGCAGCCGCAGGTCGCAGCGCAGCCAGCACAGATGCAGGGGGCGGCTCATGGGCGAGCTCCGGTATGGCGGCGCTGACAGGTCAGGTTATTCATCTTCATATCGCGTTGCGCAGGCTGAGTTCGGGCGGATGCGGTTGCAGATAGGCCTGTTGCTGCAGGTAAGGGTCGGGGTGACGCAGCAGGTGATGCTGCAGCAGGGTGACCGGCACAACAAGCGGCACGATACCGCTGCGGTAGTGGTTGATCAGTTGCTGCAGCTCTGCCTTTTCCGGCGGGTTGAGTACCTTCTTGAAGTGTCCGGCCACGTGTTGCAGTACGTTGCTGTGCCCGCGGCGACTGGCGGGACGCCGCAGTGCGGCCATCAGTTCAGCGAAGTAGGCATCGGCGGTGTCGCGCAAGGCGGCGCCGCGACCCGGGTTGGCCAGCATCTGCCCCATTTTGCGGTAGCTGGGTGACTGGTGCGCCATCAGCAGATACTTGTGGCGTGCGTGAAACGCCAGCAGACGGCTGGGGCTGAGCTCCTCGCGCAGCAGTTGCTGCCAGTGCGAGTAAACGATGACGCGGTTGACGAAGTTCTCGCGCAGCACCGGATCATTCAGGCGACCCTCTTCTTCAACGGGCAGCAGCGGATTGGTCTGCATCAGGCGAGCGGCGAAGATGCCCTGGCCGGTTGCCGGCGCAGGGTGGCCGTTGGGCTCGTAAACCTTGACCCGCTCCATACCGCAGCTGGGTGATTTCTGCATGAAGATAAAGCCGCACAGCTCCTCGCACAAAACCGATACATCGTCGGCGTATTGCTGCAGGGCGTCGGTCACGTCGAGGGTGTGATCCACCGTGCCAACGGCGCGGGGGGCTGCCGGGTCGCCGGCAAGGCGGATTGGCTTGCGCGGCGTACCCAGGCCAATGGCAACTTCAGGGCAGAAGGGGCGCAGCTCAAACAGCGCGCCCAGTTGCTCGGTGCACAGGCGCGAATGCTTGTGGCCAGCGTTGAAACGGACCGGGTCGCCAATCAGGCATTGGCTGATGCCGACGGGGATGCGCGCAGAATTGGTAGATCGCATGGCTTATCTCCTGTACAGCTTGAATCGCTTTTGTACAAGGATAAGACTGATTTGGTTATTTTTGTATAAGTTTTTTCGCCTTTCGTCTGTCAGTTGATACCAGTTGTACTGATTTGGTGCTGCAAAGCTGACTGCTCAGCGCTTGCCGAGCAGTACCTGTGCGGCCTCGCGGCCGCTCAGCCAGGCGCCTTCAAGACGGCCGGACTGGCACCAGTCACCGCAGGCGTACAGGTTCAGCTCGGGGGCTGCCAGTGCGCCCCACTCGCGGTCTTCGCCGGGGCGGGCGTAGAGCCAGCGGTGGGCGTGCAGGAAGCGGGTGGCCGGCAGTGTAATGCCAAGCGCCTTTGCCAGGGCGTCGACCAGGTGCTCTGCAACCTCCTGCGCCGGGGTATCCAGGTGATCATTCGCCCACGCGGGCGTGGATTGCAGTACCCAGTTTGCTGCCTCACTGCGCCCGGGCTTGCTGTGGTTGGCACAGACCCAGTCGAGCGGGCCGCAGCGCACGAAGGCAGCGTCCAGATCGATGGCCAGTGGAACGTCAAAGCCGACCGAGACGGCCCAGCCCGGCTCCATCTGCGCCTGCCTGGCAGCATTGGCCAGCGCCGGCGCGGACTCCAGTAAAGGCACTGCCTGAGGGGCGGGGGTGGCAACGATGACCTGCTGATAGGGGCCATAGGTTTGCGCGTCGGTGTCCACCAGCAGCCAGCCAGCCTCTACCTGCTGCAGCTCAGCGATACGGGTGGCGCTGTGTAGCGGTATATCCCCGATCAGGCCGCGACTTAGCGCGGTCATACGCGGGGTGCCGACATAGCGCGGCTGGTCATCGTCCGAGCGGTGCAGGCCCTGCTCATCAATCCGATACAAGCGCGGCTGCCAGGTGGCAACCCAGCCTTGCTCCTGCCAGTGTTCGACGGCAGCGCGGAAGGCGCTGTTTCGAGCGGTGAAGTACTGGGTGCCGACATCAAATTCACCCTGCTCGGTGCGCTTGCTGCTCATGCGGCCGCCGCTGCCCCGGCTCTTGTCGAAGATGTCGACACTGATGCCGGCCTCGTGTAGGTGTCGGGCGGCACTGATACCGGCGATGCCGGCGCCAATTACGGCTACGCTCATAATGTGATTTTGTCCTGTTCAGGGTCGCTGTATGGGGCCGTTTTACCCCGGCGGAACAGGAAAAGCTATACATTGATAGGTTGTTTGTATAAAAATTTATACGTCGTTGGTGTCGCCGCTGTCTCGCATGTTGTCCATTTGGCAGTTTGGCGTGCCCGTGCTTGCCCCGTGGCCTGTCAGGTCATAGTGTGGCGGCTCGAAGTACTGACGACAGGGAGTCCATATGAATCTATTGCTGACCGGCGGTACCGGTCTGATCGGGCGGCAGCTGTGCCGCCAACTGGTAGCGGCAGGGCATCAGGTGTCGGTCTGGAGCCGTCGCCCCGGTGAGGTTGCGGCCCTGTGCGGCGCACAGGTGCGCGGTGTGGCCAGCCTGGAGCAACTGGATGACAGCCCGCTGGATGGCGTTATCAACCTGGCTGGTGCCCCTGTGGCGGATCGGCGCTGGAGCGCCGAGCGCAAAGCGCTGCTATGGCAGAGCCGGGTGACGCTGACCGAGCAATTGGTGCAATGGCTTGGCCAGCGCGCGCAGCGCCCCGAGGTGCTGGTTACGGCGTCGGCGGTGGGTTGGTACGGTGATGGCGGCGATACGCCGCTGACCGAGGCCAGCCCGGCGAAGGTAGAATACACCCACACCCTGTGCGATGCCTGGGAGGCGGCGGCGCGGCGCGCGGCGTCTTATGGTATGCGGGTTTGCGTGTTGCGTATTGGCTTGGTGCTGGCGCCTGATGGCGGCTTTTTGCAGCGTATGCGTCTGCCCTTTAGCCTCGGGCTGGGCGGCCCGCTGGGTTCCGGGCGGCAGTACATGCCCTGGGTGCACCACAGTGATGTGGAGGCGCTGTTGCAATGGCTGGTAGAGCGCCCCGATTGTCGCGGGGTGTATAACGGTACCGCGCCGACGCCGGTGACCAACCGGGAGTTCAGCCGTGAGCTGGGCAAGGCGCTTGGCCGGCCAGCGGTGTTGCCGGCACCGGCTCCGGTGCTGAAGCTGGCGTTGGGCGAGATGTCGCGGTTGCTGCTGACCGGGCAGCGGGCGCTGCCGGCCAAGGCAGAGCAGGAAGGATTTGTGTTTCGTTACCCGCATCTTGAGACCGCACTGGCTCAAGTGCTGCAAAAGCAAAAATGATGGTTGTTGATCCGTTGGAGTGAGTGAATGTCTGAACGTGGGGTTTTGCTGGTTAATCTGGGCTCGCCAAAGAGCACTCAGGTTGCCGATGTGCGGCGCTATCTGAATCAGTTTCTGATGGACCCCTATGTGGTAGATCTGCCCTGGCCGGCGCGCCGGCTGCTGGTCAGCCTGATATTGCTCACGCGTCCCAAGGCCTCGGCGCATGCCTACGCCTCAATCTGGTGGGAGGACGGCTCGCCCTTGCTGGTGATCAGCCGGCGGGTGCAGCAGGCGCTGCAGCAACAACTGGATATGCCGGTGGAGCTGGCGATGCGCTACGGCGAGCCGTCCATCGAGCAGGGGCTGCTGGCGCTGGCGGCCCGGCCGGGGATACGCGAGGTGTTGTTCATGCCGCAGTACCCGCAGCATGCTGACAGCACCATCACCACCTCGGTGCACGAGGCGCAGCGGGTGATCAAACAGCATGGTCTGGACATTCGCTTGAACGTCGTACCGGCGTTTTATGACCGACCTGATTATCTCGCAGCGCTGGCCGACAGCATGCGGCCCTATCTGGCGCAGGGGTTTGATCACCTGCTGCTGAGCTACCACGGCTTGCCCGAGCGACACCTGCGCAAGGCCGACCCGACGGGGGCACACTGTCTGGCGTCCGGCGACTGCTGCGAACGCGCTTCTGCTGCCCACGCCACCTGCTATCGCGCGCACTGCAGCTACGTCAGCCGCGAACTTGCGGCCCGCCTGGAGCTGGCGCCAGAGCAATGTTCAATGGCTTTTCAGTCTCGCCTGGGGCGTGACAAGTGGATCGAACCCTACACTGAAAATCGCATCGATGAGCTGGCAGCCCAGGGCGTCAAACGGTTGCTGGTAGCGTGCCCGGCCTTTGTGGCCGACTGCATCGAGACGCTGGAGGAGATTGGTGACCGTGCTCGCGAGCAGTTTGTCGCGGCCGGCGGGGAAGAGCTGGTGCTGATCCCCTGTCTGAATGATGACCCTCAATGGGTCAAGGTGCTTGCCGACTGGGCGCGCAACACGCCCGTGCAAGCCTGAGGTTGGCGCGGCTCAGCCGCGCTTGAACCACTGTGACAGGGCCAGATGCAGCCCCAGTGCGATCAGCACGCCGCCCATCATCCGGTCGAACCAGTGACCCATGCGATGAAAGCCGCGACGCACCGCATCGCGGCTGAACAGCAGAGCCACCAGGCAGAACCATGCGCCTGTTGCTACCGCCGTATAGACGCCATAGCCAGCTTGCACCAGCAGCGGTGTGTCATGGCTGATGACCACGGTGAACAGTGACAGAAAGAACAGCGTCGCCTTGGGGTTCAGGCCGTTGGTGATAAAGCCCTGACGAAACGCTTGCGCGGCGCTCATGCTGCGTTGCTTGCTGACCTGCTGGTCGGCTGAGGCCGGCTGGGCGCGCAAGGCGCGAAAACCGATATAGAGCAGATAGGCGCCGGCGACCAGCTTCAGCAGATTGAACAGCCAGACCGACTGCGACACAATCAGGCCAATGCCCAGCAACGAGTAGGTCACGTGCAGGAAAATGGCGCTGCCAACGCCGATTGCGGTGTACAGGCCGGCGCGGTGCCCGGCGCTGACGCTGTTGCGAATAACCACTGCAAAATCCGGTCCGGGGCTGACCACCGCGAGCAGGTGGACCAATGCCACCAGCGCAAATTCATTCCAATACATTGCAGGTCCTCCTGAGGGCGGGCGATTATACTGCGCCGTCTCCCTGCAATACAGGTACAGCCAGCATGCAAGAAGCTCTCTCCACTGTTTTTCTCGATCGCGCCAGCCTCGACCAGGGCGACCTGGACCTGAGTGCGCTGGAAGGTGCCGCAGGCGTTTTCACCAGTTATCCACGCACCGCTGCCAGCGAGGTCAGCGAGCGCTTGCAGGGCCAGCAGGTGGTGATTACCAACAAGGTGGTGATTGACCGCGCGCTGATGCAGGCCAATCCGCAGCTCAAGCTGATCCTGATTGCCGCAACCGGCACCAATAATGTCGACCTCCAGGCCGCGCGAGAGCAGGGGATCGTGGTGTGCAACTGTCAGGCCTACGGTACCCCGGCGGTGGCGCAGCACACCCTGATGTTGATGCTGGTGCTGATTACCCGCTTCGAATCCTACCGTCAGGCGGTGCGCGACGGCGCCTGGCAGCGCAGCGAGCAGTTCTGTCTGCTGGACTACCCGATCGGCGAACTGTCTGGCCGCACCCTGGGTATTCTTGGCTACGGCGAGCTGGGGCAGGCAGTGGGCCGGCTGGCCGAGGCCTTTGGCATGCGTGTGCTGGTGGGCGCGCTGCCTGGGCGTGAGCGTGAAGGGCGCCCGGCACTTGAGCAGTTTCTGCCAGAGATTGATGTGCTCAGCCTGCATTGCCCGTTGACCGAGGCAACGCGGGATCTGATCGGCGCGCCTGAGCTGGCGTTGATGAAGCCGGGCAGCCTGGTGATCAACGCCGGGCGCGGCGGGCTGGTCAATGAGGCGGCGCTGGCGGCGGCGCTGCGCTCCGGGCACCTGGGTGGCGCGGCCTGTGATGTGCTGACGGTTGAGCCGCCGGTCGATGGCAATCCGTTGCTTGATACTGATGTGCCGAATCTGGTGATTACGCCGCACAGCGCCTGGGGCAGTCGCGAAGCGCGCCAGCGCATTGTTGGGCAACTGCTTGACAATCTGCTCGGCTTTGTCAGCGGCCAAGCCCCGCGCCAAGTCGGCATCTGATAACTTCCTCACACCTTGGCAGCGGCCCTCACCCAGAAGGGTGGTGGTCGCGTGGGTGCTGCCTTTTACGGTGAACAGCGTCATCGGATGACGTTCGCCGGGTACCTGCAGTCCGGCTGATCCGCCACGGAACCGGGCCTGCAGGCATTGCTGCGCAGGTCCTTTGGCACAGGACCTGCCTTATGCCGGCCAATCACTCCTCCACCGCCTGCGACCCGCCGGCCCAGCGCGGTTTTTCGCTGCTTGAAGTGCTGGTGGCGTTGCTGCTCACCACCTTGGGCGTGTTAGGCGCCATTGGCTTGCAGCTCAATGCCCTGCGCTTCAGCGCCGATAGCGCGCACCGTGCCCAAGCGCTGCTGATTACCAACGATCTGCTAGAGCGCATGCGCGCCAATCGTGGCGCCTTGCCGCTGTATGCCATGACGGCTAGCGGTGACTGCCCGGAGCAGGCCGCAGAAAACCTGCCCTTGCTGCAACAGGACCGCGCCGACTTTGCCAGCGCCGTGACCTGCCAACTGCCCGGCGGCGAGGCGCGGGTAACGGTAGAGCAGGGCGTGGCGCGGGTACTGGTGCGCTGGTCGCAGGCGCGTATCAGCGAGCAGGGGCCTGCCAGCCTGCAGCTTGATGTGCATATCGGGGAGCTGCCGTGAGGGGCCGGCTGAGCGGCTTTGGTCTGGTCGAACTGCTGGTGTCCATGGCGCTTGGGCTGCTGCTGACCATGGCGCTGATGCAGACCTTGCTGGGTAGTCGCGACAGTCTGCTGTTGCTACGCCACGGTAATCAGTTGCAGGAGGATGCGCGCTATCTGATGGGGCGTTTGGCTACTGATCTGCGCGCAGCAGGCAGTGAGGGCTGTCTCGACCTGCAGCTCGGCTCTGGTCTGGCGTTGCCGGAGCCGCTGGCCCAACCCGTCAGCTATCAGGGCGGTGTACTGCAGATCGTTACCGCCTTGCCGGTCAGGGTTCAGGCTGACGCAGCCACCACCTATCGCCCCGGCACCTTTGGCGCGCGCTGGCTGGTGGCCGGTAATTGCCGGGACCGGGTAAGCATCACCGAAGACACGGTGCAGTTGCAGCCCGGTGACTGGCTGCTGGCGCTGCGTCAGCTGGAATACCGCCAGCAGGATGATCGGGTGCAGGTACGCCTCAATGGCAGCGGCAACTTTGAAACGCTGATTGAGCAGGTGGTGGATTTTCGCGTGCAGTTTGCCCTGGCGAGCGATGCAGCCCTGCCTGATGCCGGCGGCCGCTACCAGCCAATGCTCACGCCCGGGGAGCAGCCCCGGCTGCGCAGTGTGCGGGTAAGCCTGGCGCTCAGTGACAATCCGGGCAGCCCGCAGGCCGGGCGCCTTCTCACGCAGCGCTTTACGCAGGTTACGCGCCTGCGCAACCGACCTGATCAATAAGGGAGAGATATGAGCAGGCCACTTTCGTTACGGCGACAGCAGGGCGCCGCGTTGCTGATCAGCCTGGTGTTTCTGCTGCTGATGGTGGTGGGCGCGCATGCTGCAGTGCGCGGCGCTACTCATCAGCAGCGGCAGGTTGCCAATCTGGCGCAGCGCCAACTCGGCTTTCAAGCTGCCGAAAGCGCATTGCGCACGCTGGAGGCGCAGATTCGCGCGCAGGAGCTGGACCTGCCCGGTCAGCCCTGTAGCGCAGCTGATTGCAATCTGGCCGATGCGGGTTGGCAAAGCCTTGCCTCGGCCGCGACCGAGGTGACGGTGGCCTATCGAGTCGACTGGTTGGGCGCCAGTGCGATACCGGCCCACCTGCACAGCAGCGCTGAGTCGCAGGTGTACCGGCTTAGCGTGCGCAGTGAAACCGGGCGGCGTCGCACCGAACTGGAGGCTGTGTATGCACTGGCCTACCAATAAGCTGGCAACGTTGCTACTGAGCGCTGTGCCCGCTGCGGCACTGGCCTTTCAGCCGATCAGCGGCCCGGTGAGCTCGCGTAGCGCCGCACCGGCCAATGTGGTCCTGCTGCTGGATAACTCCTCCAGCATGGTGCTCAACAGCGCAGGCGGGCGAACCCGGTTGGCAGTGATGCAGGAGGCCGCCACTCAGCTGCTGCACCAGCATCGGGATCTGCGGTTTGGCCTGTTTGCCTTCAACCCGGCCTCGGGGGCGGGGGCGCAGCGTGACACGGCCGGCGGACGACTGCTGATGCCCGTTGACGGGATTGGGCATGACGCAGCCGGCCTGCAGCACCTGCAACGGCTGGAGCAGGCCATTGCCAACCTGAACCCCGCAGCCGGCAATGACCCGGACCTGTACACCTGGACGCCGCTGGCCGAAACCCACTATGAAATCAGCCGCTACCTGCGCGGCATGTCGTCCTTCTACGAGCCCTCCGCACCCCGTTACCAGAGCCCTTTGCAGTGGCGCTGTCAGGCCAATGCGGCAGTTGTGCTGACCGACGGACTGCCAACCCACGACAGTGACTTCCCCGCCTCGTCGCAGCAGGAACCGGCTGGTCAGAACCCGCATGTGCCCGGCAACTGGCACCTGCCGGACTGGGATGGCGACGCCAGCAATGATACGTCCGGTGCAAGCCTGCAGGACCCGGGAAGCACCTTTTATCTGGATGATATGGCGGCCTTTGCCCGGGCGCTCGACCTGCGTCAGGGCGGCGTGGATGCGGCCGGGCAGAGCTGGGACGACCCGGCCTATCCAGCGCAAAACCTGCGCACCTACACCCTTGGCTTTGCCATTGATGACCCGCGTTTGCGCGCTGCGGCGCGGGCTGGCGGTGGCCGCTACCTGAGCGTTGCCGACGCCGGCGGGTTGTCCGATGCGCTGGGGCGCATTGTGGGGGAGGTTGGCGCGCATAGCGGCTTTGTTTCGGCAGCGACGCTGGACGGCCAGACCTTGAGCGCTGGCCGCCTGCGCGTGCGCTCGCAATACCATGCCCGCGACTGGAGCGGGGAGCTGGAGCTGCTGGCGCTGGACAAAAGTGGGGCAGAGCAGGGCGTGATCTGGCGCAGCGACAGCCAGTTTGTACCGGGCGGGCTGCGCGGTCGATACCAGAGCTGGCGCCAGGCTGATGGGCTGCAGCCAGCAGGCCCGGTGACCTTGCGTGGCGCAGGGTTTACCGCGCTGGCGCTTGCCCAGCAACAGCAGCTACTGGCGATGGCCACGGGGCTTGGCTTGCATGGCGCCAACGCCGGACAACAGTTGCTCGATTGGGCGCGTGGCGTGCCGGTGCAGGGGCTGCGCGAACGCACCCGCCTGCTGGGCGACAGCGTGCGCAGCGCGCCTAGGCTTTTGATGGCCGGGGCGCCCCTGTTGGCCAGCGAGGAGGCGGACTACCACGCCTATCTGCAGCAACGCCGGGCTTTGGGTGATCTGCTCTTGGTGGGCGCCAATGACGGCTTCCTGCATTTGTTCGAGGCGGGCGGTCTGCACCGCTACGCCTACTTGCCTGCGGCCGTGCAGGGCAACCTGGAGCATTGGGCCGCCCCGGCCTACGGTGCAGGGTACGGGCATCACTCCGGGGTGGACGGCCAGATCGCGCTGACTGATGCGCGCCTGTCGGCAGGCTGGAGCACGCTGGCCGTGGCCGGATTGGGTGCCGGCGGCAAAGGGCTGTTTGCCGTGCGGCTGTATGACCAGACTGATGCCGGCAACGCCCTTGGCGCGCTCTGGGAAGTGGACGCCGCGCTGCCGGACTGGCAAGCGCTTGGCCATGTCTACGCCGCCCCGCAGGTATTCAACAAGGCCGGGCGAGCGCTGCTGATCACCGGCAACGGCTACGGCAGCGCTACGGGCCTGGCCAGTTTGCTGGTGCTGGATGCCGAAACCGGCGAACTGCTCAGGCAGCTGGACCTGCCTTCCAGAGCGGGCACGCCCGAGGCCAACGGCTTGTCTGCCGTGACCCTGCAGCGTGATGCCGGTGAAAACGTAGTGGCAGCGTACGCCGGTGACCTGCATGGGCAGCTGTGGGGCTTTGATCTGAGCGCGGATGATCCGCAGCACTGGCAGGTGATCAACCGCAGCGCGCCGTTGTTTGCCGCCCCGCTTGGCCAGCCACTGACGGCTGCGCCGCTGCTGCACCTCAGTACGCCGGCCAGAGCGCCACTGTTGCTATTTGGCAGTGGCCGCCTGCTGGCCCAGGGCGATGCGCAAAGCCGTGAGCAGCAGGCAATCTATGCGCTGCGCCTTGCGCCCTCAGGGCGAACGCTGGGCGTGGCTGATCTGGCGCAGCGCAATCTGCAGCAGGGCGATACGGTCAATGTCCGGAGAGTGGATGGTGCTGCGCTGGACTGGCAGCAGCAGGCGGGCTGGTATGTGCCGCTGCCGGTTCACCCGGTCAGCGCCGAGCGGGTGGTCGAGGCGGCAACGGTCGTGGGTAGCCGGGTGCTGTTCAGCACGCTGATCCCGCGCCGCAGCGCCGCAGACCCCTGTCGCCATCAGAGCAGCGGCTGGCTGCTGTCACTGGCGCTGGATACCGGTTTGGCGCCGCCTTTCGCCAGTCTGGATGGCAACGCTGATCTGCAGGTTAATGACGCAGACATTGGCGTGGTCGGCATCGAGCTGGATATCGGCTTGCCTGGTCTGCCGCAGGTACTGCGCGCGGAGGCAGACCCGGAGGTGGCGCTGCCCGGCTGCGAGAGCGAGCACTACCTGCTGCAGGGCAGTGAAGGCAGCACGCTGCTGGCCGGCGGCGGGCGCTGCGTGTTTGCGCGGATTCACTGGCGGCAATTGCTATGAAACGCGCGTGCGGCTTTACCTTGCTGGAGCTGATGGTGGTAGTCGCGATTGTTGGCCTGCTGGCGGCTATTGCCTACCCCGGTTACCAGGAGCATGTTCGCAAGGGGCAGCGGGCTGAGGTCAGTGGTTTGCTGCTGGATAATGCCCAACGCCTTGAGCATCACTATGCGAGCACCGGCAGCTACGACGAGGGGACAGTCGACGGCTTGTGGCAGCAGAGTCCGGCGCAGGGGGCTGCGGTTTTTCAGCTGAGTGTGGAGCGTTATGAGGAGCGCTTTGTGCTGCGTGCCCAGGCGGTGCCGGGAGGGTTGATGGCCGGTGATGTCTGCGCCGTGCTGGCGCTCAATCAGTTGGGGCAGCGTACGCCGGCCGACGTGCGCTGCTGGCGGCGCTGACCCGCAGGCTGCGGGTTCAGCGCCTGTCGTGCGTTATTGATGCGGCAGGGCGTTCTCGTCCTCGCCCTTGGGCAGGATCAGGTTAAGCACAATGGCGACCACGCCGCACAGGCTGATGCCCTGCAGGCTGAAGCTGTCATTGCCGATAACCATGCCGCCGATGCCAAATACCAAGGTGACCGAGACGATGCACAGGTTGCGTGCCTGTGCCAGGTCAACCTGATTGCGTACCAGGGTGTTCAGGCCGACAACAGCGATTGAGCCGAACAGCAGGCAAAGAATGCCGCCCATGACCGGTACCGGCATACCCAGCAGCACCGCACCAAACTTATCGACAAAGGCCAGGCCAATGGCAAACACGGCTGCCCAAATCATCACATTGGGGTTGAAGTTGCGGGTCAGCATCACCGCACCGGTCACTTCCGAGTAGGTGGTGTTTGGCGGGCCGCCCAGGAACGCTGCTGCCGAGGTAGCGATGCCGTCACCCAGCAGGGTGTTTTGCAGGCCGGGTTTCTCCAGGTAGTTCTTGCCGGTGACGCCGCCAATGGCCAGCACGTCGCCGATGTGTTCGATGGCCGGCGCAATGGCAACCGGAATCATGAACAGGATGGCCGCCATGTGAAACTCCGGCGCAACAAAAGCCGGCACTGCAAGCCAGGGTGAGTCTGCAACTTGGCTGAAGTCGACCACACCCAGCAGCCAGGACAGCACATAACCTACCAGCACGCCGGCCAGAATCGGCACCAGACGGAACAGGCCTTTGGCATAGACCGCCACCACAATGGTGGTAGCCAATGACGCTGCAGCAATCAGAATGGCCGTGTTGTAATCCACCAGTTGCTGGCTGCCGTCACCGGACTTGCCCATCGCCATGTTGACGGCGGTGGAGGCCAGGCCCAGACCAATGACCATGATCACCGGGCCAACCACTACCGGCGGCAGCAGGCGCTGGATAAAGCCCGGGCCACGCCAGCGAATGATCAGGCTGAGCAGGATATACATTACCCCGGCGGCGACCAGACCACCCAGCGTGGCCGGCAGGCCCCAGGTCTGGTTGCTGTACATGATGGGGGCGATAAAGGCGAAGCTTGAAGCCAGAAAAATCGGGATCTGGCGACGGGTAGTGAACTGGAACAGCAGTGTGCCGATACCTGCGGTAAACAGTGCGACGCTTGGGTTCATGCCGGTAATCAGCGGCATCAGCACCAGTGCGCCAAAGGCGACGAACAGCATCTGTGAGCCGGCCAGCGCGGTGCGCCAGCCCTGGGTCTGTACGCCTTCCATCAGACGATATCCTTCTGCTTGGTGCCGAAGATCTTGTCGCCGGCGTCGCCCAGGCCCGGAATGATGTAGCCCTGTTCGTTCAGGCGCTGGTCAACCGAGGCGGTGTAGATCTGCACGTCGGGGTGGGCATCGTTGACGCGTTTGATGCCCTCGGGCGCGGCGACCAGCACCAGCGCGCGAATCTCGCGGGCGCCGGCCTTTTTCAGCATGTCGATGGTGGCGACCATGGAGCCGCCGGTGGCCAGCATCGGGTCGATGATCAGGGCCATGCGCTGGTTTAGTTCGCCGACCAGCTTTTCCAGATAGGTGTCTGCTTCCAGCGTTTCCTCGTTGCGTGCCAGACCGATCACGCTGACCTTGGCACTCGGCACCAGGCTGAGGACGCCATCAAGCATGCCCAGACCGGCACGCAGGATGGGCACCACGGTAACTTTCTTGCCGCTGAGCTTCTCGACCTGCACATCGCCGCACCAGCCTTTGATGGTATGGGCCTCAACCGCCATGTCCTGCGTTGCCTCGTAGGTCAGCAGGGCGGCAACTTCCTGGGCCAGTTCGCGAAAGTTCTTGGTGCTGATGTCGTTGCGGCGCATCAGCCCCAGCTTGTGTCGGATCAGGGGGTGGCGGATTTCTTTGACGTTCATCGGAAAGGTACTCTGTTGCGAGAAGGGCGCGGCAATTATGGCACAGCCGGGCCAGTGTCAACATGCCGCAAGGGCGTGTGGAATCGATCAATGGGCCCTATACTTGTGCTTTCGCGACGACAGGGGTATTTTTCGCCCCTTTTTCCGGCACCCGCGGAGGTCAGTCATGGCGGTAGAGCTGCAGCATATTAAAGAAGTGATGGCGGAGGCGGACTGTCTCTTCACCGAGGCAGACGTCGAGGCAGCGCTGCAGCGCATGGCCGATGACATCAACACCCGGTTGAGTGACAGCAACCCGATCGTCTACAGCGTGATGAACGGCGGCCTGATCATCAGTGGCAAGTTGCTGCCCAAGCTGCCCTTTCCGATGGAAGTGGGCTACCTGCACGCCACGCGTTACCGCAACAAGCTGTCGGGCGGCGAGCTGTTCTGGAAGGCGCGCGCCGAGCACTCGCTGGCAGGTCGCACTGTGCTGATCATCGATGACATTCTGGACGAGGGCCATACCCTGGCTGCGATCGTCGAGTATTGCCGTGACGCGGGTGCCGAGCACGTCTACACCGCAGTGCTGCTGGATAAGCAGCATGATCGCAAGGCCTATCCCGGTATGCGCGCCGACTTTACCGGGATGGATGTCGAAGACCGCTACATCTTCGGTTACGGGCTCGACTACAAGGGCTACTGGCGCAACGCCGCCGGTATCTTTGCGCTCAAGGGGCACTAAGCGATGCGCGCCTGGCTGCTGGGAGTGGGCTTGAGTCTGTTGGCGCCATTGCTGGCGGCCCAGGTCAGTTTGCCGCACGACGAGTACCTGCCGGCCGATCCCTTTGGCCAACGGCAGGACAAGCCCGAGCAGGTGCTGTTTGAAGTGCAGCGCTACAGTCTGACCGTGGGCAGCGAGCTACGCCCCGGCGGACGCCCTAATCAGGCTGAAGCCGGGGTCTGGCTGCTGCTGGAAGGGCGCTCCTTGCTTGCCGGCAGTCCGGTAGAGCGAGCGCGCCTGCACTTTGTCGAGGGCGGCGCCGGTTTGCGCGCGGCCCGGCTGGAGGATGACGCCAACACGCTGGTCATCACCTACCCGCTGAGCCTGCTGCCGGTCATTCGCCAGCAGCTGGATGCGCCTGGTGCCGATTATGTGCAGGGGCGCTTTTACGGCAACGGGCTGATCTGGGCGGACCTGCACTCGGCACCGCAGTCTGGCGCCCGCTGAGCTGGTGGGGCGTGCGGCGGATGGTTACAATGCCCGCCCTGAGCCAGTGAGGAAGCATCATGCGTAAAGATAAAGAAAAGGTGATCGGCGAGCCGATGACCGACGAGCAGGTCGCGGTATTTCTCAATGCGCGTCCTTATAACAGTGACGAATCAGCCGACTATCACCTGCTGGTGCGCGCCTACCGTGGTCTGCGTATCGAGGACTTTGAGCGTTTTCTGGTGATGTTCAAGGCCGAAGGCTTTGACCTGAATGCCGTGAACGGTGAAGGCCGCACCTTTGCCGAGACTGTGCGTGAACACGCCCAGGGCGAAGAGTACGTCGCCGTGCTGGAAGCTGCCGGCGCGCGTTGAGGGTTGTTTGCCGCCGGCTCAGGCCGGCAGCAGGCGCCACTGGTTGCGGCGGGCGTTGCGGATAACGCGGGCGCTTGCCGGCAACGGCTTGCCGATCCAGCGCGGTTCCATCTCGCACACCTCGACCCAGTGTCCCTGACGTGGAGCGTCCTTGAGTTCCCACAGGGCGAGACACAGCCCTTGGGGGCTGAGCTGTGCATAGCAGCGGCGACGCTTGAGCAGAGCGTTGAGCATGGGGGTAGACTCCTCAGTCATTCTGGCCGCCAGCTTGGCCTATCTGCATTGCAGGATGATGACAGTGCAGGCCCTCTGTCAGCGGCCTCGGAACCGGAGTATGCTGCGCCTGTCCAAACCGGCAGCAATCCGGTGACAAACCGACTTTTTCGATAGATGGCAGGAGTAAGCTACTTATGCTCAAGCGTTCAGGCATGGTGTTGCTGGCAGCGCTGACGGCGGCCCTGGTGGGTTGCGCGCACAGCCCGCAGCAACTGACAGTACAACCGCAGATCAACAAGCCGCTCAACCCGGTTGCCCAACAGCAGCCGGTGACCGTGCAGGTGCAGGACACGCGCCAGAGCAAGATTCTGGGCACCCGCGGCGGTATCTATCCCGATTCCAGCAATATCACCATCAGCGACAGTACCCTGCCGGCGGTCCGTCAGCAGGTCGAGAACGCGCTGCGCCAGCTGGGCTTTAACGTTGTGCCGCAGGGCACGCCGAATGCCAACAGCCTGACCCTTAACCTGTCTGACTTGAGCTACCAGTCGCCCAAGAGCTCTGTCTACGTGACCCAGGCCGATATCAGCGCCACCTTTGTTGCCGAGGCGCGCAACATGAACAAGAACTACCAGGGCCGTTACAGCTCCTCGCTGCAGCAGCGCTTTGGTTATGCGCCGAACGAGCAGACCAATACCCAGCTGGTGACTGATGTCATGAGCGACGCCCTGACCCGCGTATTCCAGGATCCGGCGATCATTCAGATCCTGCAGCAGTAAGGTCCTGGCACAAAAAAAACCGGCCCATGCGCCGGTTTTTTTGTGCCTGACAGCTGTTGGTGTCAGGTGGTAGGAGGCTGAAGCATTTCGTCGTGCTCGGCCATATTCCACGGCAGTACGCCCGGGGAAATGTGCAGGAAGTGCAGGTACTTCTCGAAGTGATCCAGAATGTCGCCGATGATTTCCTGCTCGTCGTAGCCGTAGACATCGTAGGTCTGGCCGCCGCGACGCAGGAAGACTTCTGCCCGGTAGTAATGCTGCTGCTCGTTGTTGTCGGTGCGGCGCATTTCGGGGTAGGCAAAGTCGGGGCGCAGATACTCACGCAGACGCACCTCGTAGATGAAGTCGAGCTGATCCGGCTTGTGGATTTCCAGATACACCCGACCGTTCTCCGGGTCGCGCTCTGCCTTGGTTGGCCAACCCTGCTCAACCAGCGCATCGCTCAGGCGCTGCATCGCTGGCATGACGGTCTTGTTGATAAAGCCTTCCACCGCCGTGCGGTCAGGAAAGTTGACGATACCGGCCAGGCGCTTTTTCCAGTTGGTAGCCAGGCTGTTGTCGCTGTAGCGACTGACTTGCATCTGGTGCTGCAGACTGACGTCGCGGTGCCCTTCGATCACCAGTGCCCGCCACATGCCGAGCATGGCAATGATCATGATGATGGCAAAGGGCAGGGCGGTGACGATGGTCATGGTTTGCAGGGCGCTCAGGCCGCCGGCAATCAACAATACTGCCGCTACAACGCCCTCCAGAATGGCCCAGAACGCGCGCTGCCAGACCGGCGTCTGCATCACACCGCCGGAGGCCAGCGAGTCGATCACCAGCGAGCCCGAGTCAGAGGAGGTCACGAAGAAGGTTACGATCAGCACCACCGTGATGAAGGACACGGTCGAGGTCAGCGGCAAGTGTTCGAACAGCTTGAACAGGGCGATGGCCTTGTCTGCCTGCACTTCGCTGATCAAGGTGGTGTAACCCTCGTTCATGATCAGGTGCAGGGCCGTGTCACCAAAGACCGAGAACCACAGGAAGGTGAACATAGTCGGCACCAGCATCACGCCAAAAACGAACTGGCGAATGGTGCGCCCACGGCTGATTTTGGCGATAAACAGCCCGACAAAGGGCGCCCAGGCGATGGTCCAGCCGAAGATGAACAGCGTCCAGTTGCCGATCCAGTCGCTATGGGTGTAGGCCTGCAGGTTGAAGGTGCGCTCGACAATGTTATTCAGATAGCTGCCGGTATTCTGCAAGAATGCCTCGAGGATAAAGATCGACGGGCCAACCAGAAACACGAACAGCATCAGCGATACTGCCAGCACCATGTTGAGGATGGAGAGGTTCTTGACCCCCTTGTCCAGGCCGGCCACCACCGAGAACAGCGCCAGGCCGGTGACCACCGCAATGGCGGTGACCTGCACGTTGCTGGCCACTGGAATGCTCGGCCAGAGGTAGTTCAGCCCCGCATTGATCTGCGCCACCGAGAGGCCCAGGGTGGTGGCGATACCGAACAGGGTGCCGAGAATGGCGACCACGTCCACGGTGTGCCCGATGGGGCCGTGAATGCGCTCACCAATCAGCGGATAGAGGGCTGAGCGCATCGACAGCGGCAGACCGTGGCGAAAGGCAAAGTAGGCCAGCACCAGGCCGACCAGCCCGTAGATCGCCCAGATATGAAAGCCCCAATGAAAGAAGGCGATCTGCATCGCCTGCTTGGCGGCGTCCAGCGTCTCCGGGGCGCCTGCGGGCGGGCTGGCAAAGTGGGTGACCGGTTCGGCCACGCCAAAGAACAGCAGGGCGATGCCGTAGCCGGCAGAGAACAGCATGGCGAACCAGGCCGGGAAGCTGTACTGCGGCTCCGAGTGATCCGGCCCTAGGCGGATATTGCCCCAGCTGCTGCAGGCGACCAGCACCACGAACAGCAAAAAGCTGGCGACCGCCAGCATGTAGAACCAGCCAAAGGTTTCGGTGATGTAGGCCAGCGTACTGGAGAACAGTGAGCCGGCCAGCTCAGGGTTGCTGATGGTGCCGATGACCAGCAGCAGGGTGACAATCACGGCAGGGGCAAACACGGGAACCAGTACGGTTGATTGCCAGCCACGCTTGGCGTCAGTCATGCAGATCTCCTTGTCCTGCGTATGCCGGTCAGGTGACCGGCTCGGTGGGCGAGCAGCACGCGGCCGACAGTCGACCCACAGGGCGCCGATGTCCGCTTTGTTTCCACTCGTTACCTGATAGAGGATAGCCCGCAGGAGCAAAGGTTCCGTTTATTCGCTTTGCTGGTCCGGGTCCAGCACCTCGATACGCACCCGTGCGCTGCCGGCGCGAATCATGCCGAGCAGCTCCGCGGCGCTCTGTGACACGTCGATGATTCGGTGGCCGACAAAGGGGCCGCGGTCGTTGATGCGCAGAACAACCGAACGGTTGTTGTACAGGTTGGTCACCTCAACCAGGGTGCCGAAGGGCAGCTGCGGATGAGCTGCGGTGAGGTCGGTTTCATCATAAGGCTCGCCGCTGGCGGTGCGCCGACCGTGCAGGCGGGAGGAGTAGTAGGAGGCTTTGCCGGTCTGGGTCCAGCCGGGGTCGCCCAGCGAGAGATCGTCGGCCATGACGCTGCTGGCCAGCAGGGTAGCGATGACGATCAGTAGCGCGCGAAGCATGGGGAGAGTCCCGGGTGGCGGAGGCGCGATCTGAGACCACGCCGCCGCCCGCCGGTTCAGCCTTCCAGCTTCTTGCGCAGCAGTTCGTTAACCTGCTGCGGGTTGGCCTTGCCCTTGGAGGCTTTCATAGCCTGGCCGACAAAGAAGCCAAACATCTTGCCGCGCTTGGCTTCGTCGCTGGCGCGGTACTGCTCGAGCTGCTCGGCGTTGGCCGCCAGGACCTCATCCAGCATGGCCTCGATCGCGCCACTGTCGGTGACCTGCTTCAGCCCTTTGGCTTCGATGATGGCATCGGCGGAGTCGCCTTCGCCCGCTGCCAGTGCCTCGAACACCATCTTGGCGATCTTGCCGCTGATGGTGTTGTCCTTGATGCGCAGGATCATGCCGCCCAGCTGATCGGCGCTGACCGGCGACTGCTCGATATCCAAACCTTCCTTGTTGAGCAGGCTGGACAGCTCGCCCATCACCCAGTTGGCGGCCAGCTTGGCGTCACCGCAGGTTTTTTGGACCTGTTCGAAGTAATCGGCCAGTTCGCGGCTGGCGCTCAAGACGCTGGCGTCGTAGGTCGACAGGCCAAACTGGCTTTCGAAGCGCTCGCGCTTCTGTTGTGGCAGCTCCGGCAGCTCGCCTCGCACCTCATCCAGGAAGCGCTGCTCAAGAACTACCGGCAGCAGATCCGGGCAGGGGAAGTAGCGGTAATCGTTGGCTTCTTCCTTGCTGCGCATGGAGCGGGTTTCGTCCTTGTTCGGATCGTACAGGCGGGTTTCTTGTACCACTTTGCCGCCGTCTTCGATCAGCTCGATCTGACGCTGGACTTCGGTGTTGATCGCCTTCTCGATAAAACGGAACGAGTTGACGTTCTTGATCTCACAGCGGGTACCGAATTCGGTCTGACCCTTGGGGCGCACGGAGACGTTGCAGTCGCAGCGCAGCGAACCTTCGGCCATGTTGCCGTCGCAGATGCCCAGATAGCGCACCAGCGAATGAATGGTCTTGGCGTAGGCGACCGCCTCCTTGGCGCTGCGCATATCCGGCTCGGAGACGATCTCCAGCAGCGGGGTGCCAGCTCGGTTGAGGTCGATGCCGCTCATGCCGTGGAAGTCTTCGTGCAGGCTCTTGCCGGCGTCCTCTTCCAGGTGTGCGCGGGTCACGCCGACGCGCTTGACGGTGCCGTCTTCCAGGGTGATGTCCAGGTGCCCCTTGCCGACGATCGGGTGATCCATCTGGCTGGTTTGGTAGCCCTTGGGCAGGTCCGGATAGAAGTAGTTTTTGCGGGCAAAGACGTTGGTCATGCCGATCTCGGCGTCGATCGCCAGACCAAACTTGACCGCGTTACGCACGGCCTGGGCATTGAGCACCGGCAGGGTGCCCGGCATGCCCAGGTCAACCAGACTTGCCTGGGTGTTGGCTTCGGCGCCGAAGGTGGTGGCGCTGCCGGAGAAGATCTTCGACGCGGTGGTGAGCTGGGCGTGGATTTCCAGCCCGATGACGATTTCCCATTGCATTGCTGTCAATCCTCTCAGTAGCCGGCCGGAGCGCGCTGGTGCCAGTCGGTAACCTGCTGGTACTGGTGCGCGATGTTGAGCAGACGGGCTTCGCTGAAGTAGGGCCCCAGCAGTTGCATGCCCAGCGGCAGGCCGTTGGCAAACCCGGCCGGCAGGGCAACGCCCGGTACGCCGGCCAGGTTGGCGGTAATGGTGTAGATGTCGGTCAGGTAGAGGCTGACCGGGTCGTCGATCTTCTCGCCGATCTTGAACGCCGGGGTCGGCGAAGTCGGGCAGAGGATGACGTCGACCTGCTCATAGGCGGCCATGAAGTCGTTCTTGATCAGGCGGCGAATCTTCTGCGCCTGCAGGTAGTAGGCGTCGTAGTAGCCGGCGGACAGCGCATAGGCGCCAACCATGATGCGGCGTTTCACTTCGGCGCCAAAGCCTTCGGCGCGTGAGCGCTTGTACAGGTCGGTGAGATCGGCCGGGTTTTCACAGCGGTAGCCAAAGCGTACACCGTCAAAGCGTGACAGGTTGGAGGAGGCTTCAGCTGGCGCGATGACGTAGTAAGCCGGGATCGCCAGCTCGGCATTTGGCAGGCTGATTTCCTTGACCTCGGCGCCGAGCGCCTGGAACTGCTTGACCGCAGCACTGATGGCATCGGCGGTGGCGGCATCCAGACCGGCGGCGAAGTATTCCTTCGGCAGACCGATACGCAAGCCCTTGAGCGAGTCGTTCAGGGCGGCGCTGTAGTCCGGTACGGGCTGGTCGACACTGGTGGAGTCCTTGGCGTCAAACCCGGCCATGACCTGCATCATCAGCGCGCAGTCTTCGGCGGTGCGGGCCATCGGGCCGCCCTGATCCAGGCTGGATGCGTAGGCAACCATGCCCCAGCGCGAGACGCGACCGTAAGTCGGCTTCAGGCCAGTCAGTGCGGTGAAGCCCGCCGGTTGGCGGATGGAGCCGCCGGTATCGGTGCCAGTGGCAGCCGCGCACAGGCGTGCGGCAACGGCAGAGGCTGAACCGCCGGAGGAGCCGCCGGGTACGCGGTCGGTATCCCACGGGTTGCGAGTCGGGCCATAGAAGCTGGACTCGGTAGAGGAGCCCATGGCGAATTCGTCGAGGTTAGTCTTGCCGAGGCTGACCGAGCCGGCATCCAGAAAACGCTGGGTAACGGTGGACTCGTACGGCGAGATGAAGTTGTCGAGCATCTTCGAGCCGCAGCTGGTGCGCTGGCCCTGGGTACAGAACAGGTCCTTGTGCGCCAGCGGGATGCCGGTCAGGGCGCTGGCGTTGCCGGCGGCAATGCGCGCATCGGCGGCCTTGGCCTGCTCCAATGCGGACTCGGCGGTAACGGTGATATAGCTATTGAGGCTGCCATCAAGCTGCTCGATGCGCTTGAGGTAGTGCTGGGTCAGCTCGACGCTGGACAGCGCCTTGCTCTGCAGGGCCTGGGACAGTTCGGCCAGCGTTTTTTCGTGCATGGGGGTAGTCTCTTGTCGGCGCGGCAGGGTTATTCGATGACCTTGGGAACCAGGTACAGGCCTTCTTCGGTGGCCGGTGCGATGGCCTGATAGGCGTCGCGCTGGTTGCTTTCGGTCACTTCGTCGGTGCGCAGGCGCTGGGTGGTTTCCAGCGGGTGGGCGAGCGGTGTGACGTTGCTGGTGTCCACCGCTTGCATGCGATCGATCAGGTCCAGAATGCCGGACAGTTTGGCGGTAGTAGCGGGGATTTCATCCTCGCTGATGGCGATACGGGCCAGATGCGCGATCTTTTCCACATCGGTGCGGTCCAGGGACATGTGTAAAGCTCCATGTAGCCGGAAGAATTCCGGTTGGCTGCTGGCGACAGGCGCCGTTGGGTGGTTCGCCACGGGAAATGCGGGCAAAGGCGGGAATTTACCACAGCGCGCCTTGCCCAAAAACCCCGCCATTGTTAGAGTTGCGACACTTCCGGAAGTACCGATCAGCTACCTGTTTGCCCTGTTTTCTAAAGGCCTTTTGCCGCTATCCATCCCTGCGGCAATGCAGCGGACAGGTGGCTTATCAGTGCTTTCTTTATTTTTTTACCATTAACCCACGCGTCCTCGGGGTCTAGTCAACGCATGTTCAAAAAAATTCGTGGCATGTTTTCCAGTGATTTGTCCATCGACCTGGGCACTGCCAACACCCTCATTTACGTCCGCGATCGTGGCATTGTGCTGGACGAACCGTCGGTGGTTGCCATTCGCACCACCGCCGGCAATCAGAAAAGTGTTGTTGCCGTTGGTACTGATGCCAAGCGCATGCTGGGACGCACGCCCGGCAACATCCAGGCCATTCGTCCGATGAAAGACGGCGTTATCGCCGACTTCAGCGTCTGCGAAAAGATGCTGCAGTACTTCATCAACAAGGTGCATGAAAATAGCTTTATCCAGCCGAGCCCGCGTGTGCTGATCTGCGTGCCGTGCAAGTCTACTCAGGTTGAGCGTCGTGCGATCCGTGAGTCTGCCCTGGGTGCTGGCGCCCGCGAGGTGTACCTGATTGAAGAACCGATGGCTGCTGCCATTGGTGCCGGCCTGCCGGTTGAAGAGGCGCGCGGCTCCATGGTCGTGGATATCGGTGGCGGTACCACTGAAATCGCGCTGATCTCCCTTAATGGCGTGGTGTACGCTGAATCTGTCCGGGTTGGCGGTGACCGTTTCGATGAGGCGATTGTGACCTATGTGCGCCGTAACTACGGTAGCCTGATCGGCGAGTCCACCGCCGAGCGCATTAAGCAGGAAATCGGCGTTGCCTTCCCAGGTGGCGAAACGCTGGAAGTCGATGTTCGCGGTCGTAACCTGGCCGAGGGTGTGCCGCGCAGCTTTACTCTCAATTCCAACGAGGTGCTGGAAGCACTGCAGGAATCGCTGGCTACCATCGTTCAGGCGGTCAAGAGTGCGCTGGAGCAGTCGCCGCCGGAGCTGGCCTCCGACATCGCTGAGCGTGGCCTGATTCTGACCGGTGGTGGTGCGCTGCTGCGTGATCTGGACAAGCTGCTGACCCAGGAAACCGGCCTGCCGGTAATTGTTGCCGAGGAGCCGCTGACCTGCGTTGCTCGCGGCGGTGGCCGTGCGCTGGAAATGATGGACCAGCACACCATGGATCTGCTGTCGACCGAGTGAGTCGGCTGCTGGCCCGCCACTGCACGGCGGGCCTTTGACGGCAACACGCCAGTGGCTGCGAGGAGCCTGCCATCAAACCGCTATTTATCAAGGGGCCGTCACTCGGTGTCCGCCTGATCGTGCTCACGGTGTTGTCCATCGTGCTCATGGTGGTTGACGCCCGTTTTGACGCCCTCAAACCCCTGCGCCACCAGCTCGGCTTGCTGGTGGCGCCGTTGTATTCGGCTGCTGAAATGCCGGTGCGGGCCTGGGAGTCGGTCTCTGAGTTGACCACCAGCCGGGCCGAGCTGATAGCCGACAATGAGCGACTGCGCGCCGAAGCGCTGCTGACGCAGCGCAAGCTGCAGAAACTCGCCACCCTGACCGAACAGAACGTGCGCCTGCGCGAGCTGCTCAACTCCTCCTCGTTGGTCGATGAGCGGGTGCTGGTGGCAGAGCTGATCGGTGTGGACCCCAACCCCTTTACCCAACGCATCCTGCTCGACAAGGGCGAGGCTGATGGCGTGTTTCTGGGCCAGCCGGTTCTTGATGCCAGCGGTTTGATGGGCCAGGTGGTCGAAGTGCTGCCGCACAGCGCCCGGGTGCTGCTGGTGACCGATGCATCCCACAGCCTGCCGGTGCAGATCAATCGTAACGGCCTGCGCGCCATCGCCAGCGGTACTGGCCGCAACGAGTGGCTGGAGCTGCGCTACGTCGGCGACACCGCCGATGTGCGCGAAGGCGACATTGTGGTCAGCTCGGGGCTTGGTCAGCGCTTTCCGGCCGGTTACCCGGTCGGTCGGGTGCAGACGGTAACGCGGCATCCGGCGCAGTCCTTTGCCGAAGTGCGGGTAACGCCCTCGGCGCAGCTCAATCGCAGTCGTTACCTGCTGTTGGTATTCAGCCCTGAAAGCGGTTACGGCGATGTATTGCCGGCGCTGGAGCTGGGCACCGAGGGCGCCAACGAGCAGGAAGGCGACACCGCTCCGACTGACGAGGCGGCGGCAGAGACGGCTGCTGCCGGCAGCGAGGCCGAGCCGGCCGGGGAGGCAGCCGATGCAGACTAGTCTGGCGATTATCCTGAGCATTCTGGTGGCGCTGCTGCTCAGTGTCATGCCGCTGCCCGAACCGGTCAGCCTGGCCCGCCCGATGTGGCTGGCGCTGGTGCTCTCGTGCTGGGTCATGGCGCTGCCGCATCGGGTCGGCCTGCTGACCGCCTGGCTGGCGGGGCTGCTGTCGGACGTGCTGTTCGGCCAGCTGTTTGGTCAGAACGCGCTGGTGATGACACTGGTGGTCTGGATGGTGCTCTTGCTGTATCAGCGTATTCGCCGCTTCCCGCTGTGGCAGCAGAGCCTGGTAATGCTGCCGGTCTTCGGGATTGCCCAGATGGTCGCACTCTGGCTCAACAGCCTGAGCGGTAACCGGCCGCCGACCTTGCTGTTCCTGCTGCCGGCGGTAGTTAGTGCGGTGCTTTGGCCCTGGGTCTTCTCGTTGCTGCGCGGCGTACGCCGGCGTTTTCATGTCAACTGAGCTGCTGCTGGCCTCGGCCTCGCCCCGGCGGCGTGAGTTGCTGGCGCAGATCGGTGTGCCTTGCACCCAGCGCCCCAGCGAGGTGGATGAGCGGGTGCTGCCGGGCGAGTCGCCCGAGGCCTACGTCGAGCGGGTGACGCGGGACAAGGCGCTCGCTGCCGTTGCCGCCTGCCCGGGTCGGGTGGTGTTGGCAGCGGACACCGCCGTGGTGCATGGCGGGCAGATTCTCGGCAAACCGCGCGACCGCGCGCATGCGCTTGACATGCTGGGCCGCTTGTCCGCCAGCGAGCATTGGGTAATGACGGCAGTCGCGGTGGCCCGGGATGAACGTATCGCGCTGCAGCGGGTCGATAGCCGGGTCTGCTTCCGCCGGCTGAGTGCACAGGAGCTGGCGGATTACTGGGACACCGGCGAGCCGGCAGATAAGGCTGGCGCCTACGGTATTCAGGGGCTGGGCGCAGTCTTTGTTGATCGTATCGAAGGCAGCTACAGCGCGGTGGTCGGGTTGCCGCTGCGCGAGACCGCCAGTTTGCTTGAGGGCTTTGGCATTTCCTGCTGGCAACGGCCCTGACGCGGCTATTCCGGGGCTCCAATCACCGGTATTGTGGTGACAGACAAGAAGCGAGAGAGCCCATGAGCGAAGAAATTCTCATCAATATCACGCCGATGGAAACCCGCGTTGCGCTGGTCGAGAACGGCGTACTGCAGGAAGTGCACATCGAGCGCACCCAGCGCCGTGGCATCGTCGGCAATATCTACAAGGGCAAGGTCGTGCGCGTGTTGCCTGGCATGCAGGCGGCCTTTGTCGATATCGGACTGGAACGTGCGGCCTTTATTCACGCCTCCGAAATCTCCCAGCGCGAGGGCCAGGCGGTAGAGCCGATCAGCGCGCTGGTGCACGAGGGTAAGGCGCTGGTGGTGCAGGTCACCAAAGACCCGATTGGCACCAAGGGCGCGCGCCTGACCACGCATCTCTCGGTCCCATCCCGTTATCTGGTGTACATGCCGCGCACACCGCATGTGGGCATCTCGCTGAAAATCGAAGACGAAGCCGAGCGCGAGCGCCTGAAACAGGTCGTCGCCGACTGCCAGGAAAGTGAAGCTATCGATGAAGCGGGCGGTTATATTCTGCGCACCGCAGCCGAAGGCGCCCGGCCCGAGGATATTCTGGTCGACATCCGCTATGTGCGCCGCTTGTGGCAGCAGATTGCCCAGCAGATGGGCACCGCGCCGGCGCCCTCGGTGATCTACGAAGACCTGCCGCTGGCCCTGCGGACCCTGCGTGACCTGGCCAACCCCAGGCTGGAGAAGGTGCGTATCGACTCGCGTGAGACCTTTCAGAAGGTCGAGCAGTTTGTGCACGAGCTGATGCCGGGGGTCGAGGAGCTGCTGGAGCATTACCCGGGTGAGCGCCCCATCTTTGACCTGTACAGCGTCGAAGACGAGATTCAGAAGGCCATGGACCGGCGTGTGATGCTCAAGTCCGGCGGCCATCTGGTGATCGACCAGACCGAGGCCATGACCACCATCGACGTCAATACCGGCGCCTTTGTCGGCCACCGCAATCTTGAAGAGACCATCTTCAAAACCAACCTCGAAGCGGCGACCGCGATTGCCCGCCAGCTGCGCCTGCGCAACCTTGGCGGCATTATCATCATCGACTTTATCGACATGGAAGATGAGGAACACCAGCGTCAGGTACAGCGCACGCTGGAAAAACAGCTGGAGCGCGATCACGCCAAGACCAACATCATCGGCATCACCGAGCTGGGTCTGGTGCAGATGACCCGCAAGCGTACCCGCGAGAGTCTTGAGCAGGTGCTTTGCGAACCCTGTCCGAGCTGCCACGGCCGTGGCATTCAGAAAACGCCGGAGACGGTCTGCTACGAAATTTTTCGTGAGATTTTGCGCGAGGCACGTGCCTATCAGGCCGGCTCCTACACGGTGCTGGCGTCGCAGGCGGTGATCGATCGCCTGCTGGACGAAGAGTCCGGCAACGTCGCGGATCTGGAGCTGTTCATTGAGCGTCCGATCAAGTTTCAGGTGGAAACCATGTACACCCAGGAACAGTACGACGTGGTGCTGATGTGATGGCGGACTGAGCAATGCGCAGGCGACGCTGGCTGATACGAGGACTGAACGGGCTGATCCTGCTGCTGGTCGGCTGGCTGCTGTTGGCGGCGGCCTATGTCAGCCTCGGCCGCCTGCTGGTGCCGACGGTCGAGAACTATCAAGAGCAGCTGGTTGCCCAGGTTGAGCAACTGACCGGCCGGCACATCGAGCTGCGCTCCTTGCAGGGGCAGATGCAGGGCGCTCAGCCGGTGCTGACGCTGCGTGGTCTGCGGGTGCACGAAAGTCTGCAGCCACACAGCGAGGTGTTGTTCGATCTGGACGATGTGACGGCGCGGCTGGATGTCTGGCGTAGCCTCTGGTTGGGGCGGCCGGTGATGGACGCGCTGCAAATTCGCGGGCTGGCGCTGACGCTCAGTGAGGACGAGCAGGGCCAATGGCATATGCAGGGGGTAGGCGAGCGCACGCGGCGCCTCGGCGCGCTGGAGCAGGCCATCGGCACGCTCAAGCAGCAACGGCGCATTACGCTGCTTGATACGCGCATTGAGGTCAGCCCCTATGAGGAGCCGCAGTGGCAGTTCGAGCATGGCGACGTCACCCTGCTCAATGGCGATGGTTGGCATCGGCTGGATGGGCACCTGAGCCTGCCCGATGGCGAGCGCCTGCGCTGGCAGGTCAGCGCCCTGATGCCTGGCGAGCAATTGTCCGAGGCGTCGCTTGGCTTCTTTGTTGAACTGCCGGCCAGTGACTGGAGCCGCTGGCTGCCCCTGGAGTGGCTGGAGCGCTCGCACCTGAGAGAATTGACCGCCGGCGGGCGCTTCTGGGGCAGTTGGCAGGATCAGCGTCTGCAGCGCCTGCAAGGGACCTTGATCGCCCCGCAGATTCGCCTGCAGAGCGGTGAGCGCGAGCCGGTGCTGCATGACCTCTTTACCCGCTTTGAATACGTCGACGACAGTGAGACCCAGCAGCTTCAGGTGCAGGACCTGAGTCTGCACCTGGGCGAGGAAGTCTGGCCCACCACCCGCTTGCAACTGGAGCGCGACAGCGCTGAAGGGCATTGGTCTGTTGCCCTTGATCGCCTGCGCCTGTCCAAGCTTGGCACCTGGCTGACGTTGCTGGCGCCGGACCAGCCGGTAGCAGATCTGGTCAATGAGTTGGCGCCCGAGGGCACCTTGCGCCAGGTCCGCGTGAACGGCATCGACCCTGCCGGTGATCTGACGTCGCTGGAGTTCAGCGGCCGGCTGGAAGAGGTCGGCATGGCCGCGTTCCATAACGCGCCGTCATTCACCGGTGTCAGTGGCACGGTGCAGGGTAGCCCGCAGCAGGGCGAGCTGCGCGTGGATGCGCAGCAGTGGAGCATGCAATTGCCCAACCTGTTTCCCGAGCCCTGGCAATATCAGCGTGCTCAGGGCCTGCTGAACTGGCGCTGGTCCAAAGAGCAGGGGTTGCAGCTGAACTCGCCGGGCATGGCCGTCAGCGGCGAAGATGGGGACGCCAGTGCGACGTTGTCGTTGCATTTGCCGCCCAAAGGGCAGACTCCGACGATGGACCTGCAGGTCGCCCTGCGCAACAGTCAGGCCCCGGTACACCGTGCCTATCTGCCGGTGCGTTCGAAGGGGTTCAGTCCGGCACTGGCGACCTGGATGGCCGCCAGTGGCGTGCAGGGTGAGGTGCCGCTGGCAATCTTTGAATACCACGGCTCGCTGCTCAAGGGCGCCAGCCCCGAGGAGCGGGAGATCGCCCTGTATGCGCAGCTGCGTGGCGGTGAGCTGGTGTTCCAGACCGGGTGGCCGCCGCTGACCGAGCTGGATGCCGACCTGCTCCTGCGCGGCGGGGCGCTGGATATACGGGCCAGCAATGCCCGACTGCTGAACGCTCAGGCCAGCGGCGCGCGGGTTCATGGCCAGTTGATGAATACCACCGGGCCCCTGCAGCTGCAGGTTGAGTCAGCCTTTGATGGCTCGGTGAGTGATGCGCTCAAGCTGATGCAGGACAGCCCCCTGGCCGAGTTGACCGGTAACCCGCTGGCCGGCTGGAGCGGTGAGGGGGCGGTCAGTGGTGAGCTGCAGTTGACCATCCCGCTGCGCCGCAGTGGTGATCAGGCCGCGCAGACACAGGCGCTGGTCGAGTGGCAGTTGGCCAATGCGCAAGTGACTATCCCCGTGTTGCAGGCCCCGCTGGAGGCGATTGACGGGCGGTTTCGTTTTGCCCGGGGTGAAGGGCTGACTGCAGACACGCTGTCTGCCCGTTTTCTTGGTGCGCCCGTTGAGGGGCAGCTGACGCCGTTGGGCGAGCGTGGGCAACGCCTGCAGCTGCAAGGGCGGCACAGTGTCGAGCAACTGCGGCGCTGGGCCCTGCTTGAGACAATTCCGGCCTCGCTGCTCAGCGGCGAGCTGGGCTGGCAGGCCCAGGTTGATCTGCAGGCTGGCCGTCAGCAAATCCGTTTGCGCAGTGACCTGGTGGGGCTGGCGTTGCAGATGCCGGAACCCTTTGCCAAGGATGCGAAGACGCCGCGCCCGGTGCAGGCTGATCTGACGCTCTCGAACGGCCAGCAGCGCTGGCAGATCCAAAGCGACGACGGCCTGCAAGCCCTGCTGCACTACCGTGATGGCGAGCTGTCAGGGGACGTGCGCTACGCCAGCGGCGCGCCCAGCCTGCCGCAGAGCTCGGGCATCAACCTGCAGGCCAGTCTGCCGGTACTGGACTGGGACCAGTGGCGGCAATGGCTTTCGGGGTTACAGTCTTCCGGTACGGCCAAGCCGCGGCAGCTTTCCGGCTCGTTGGGGCAACTGCAGGTGCGGGCTGACCGGTTCACCGGTATGGGGCTGGAGCTGGACAATTTGTATGCGCGCGTCGGTCACAGCAGTGCCGGCTGGCAGGTTGATGTAGAGCAGAGCGATGTGGCGGGGCAGGTACAAGTCCCTGACGCCACTGGCGAGCCTATCCGGGTAGCCCTCAGTCGCTTGCGACTGCCGCGTACCGAGCCTGCTGACGCGCCGCCGCTGGCGCAGCCGGTGGTTACCGACGCCGCGCCAGTGGACCGCCTGGCGGGGATCAAACCCTCCTCGCTGCCGTCGCTGGATGTGAACATCGACCAGCTGTCCTGGGGCGCGGACCCGATTGGCGCCGCCCGCTTTGCGCTGCGTCCTGACGCTACCGGTGCCCATCTACCGGAGCTGGATGTCGACCTGCGCGGGTTGCGTATCAAGGGCAGCATGGATTGGCGCGAGGCACCGGCGCACACGGTCTTCGAGGGTAGCCTGGAAGCCGATGACATTGGTGAGGTGCTGAAAAACTGGCGTTATGCGCCGACCATCACCAGCGACAGCTTTGTCACCAACGCGGCGCTGAACTGGCCGGGCTCTCCCGCCGCGTTCGCCTTGCGCACCTCCTCCGGTACGCTGGGTATTGAGGCCCGCGACGGCATGCTGCAGAGCGGCGAGGGCAGCGCCGAGGCGCTACGCGTCTTCGGCCTGCTCAACTTCAACGCGCTGACCCGGCGCCTGCGGCTCGACTTTTCCGACCTGTTCAGCAAGGGGACAGCCTACGACAGCCTGGACGCCGGCCTGTATGTGGAAAATGGCGTGCTGCACAGCGAGCAGCCGGTTGTGCTGGAGGGCCCCGGTGTGAAACTGCAACTTGAAGGCAGCCTTAATCTGCGCAGTAACCAGGCCGACATGGGGCTGCTGGTAACGCTGCCGGTGACCAACAACCTGCCGCTGGCGGCCATTATTGCCGGCGCGCCGCAGATCGGTGGCGTATTGTTTCTGGCTGACAAGATTTTGGGTGACAAGGTCGCGCGCTTTGCGTCGGTGAAATACCGTATAAGCGGTGAGTGGCAAAACCCCAATGTCGAATTTGATCGCGCCTTTGATGACAAGGCTGCGCTCGAGGAGGATTGAGATGGCAATGGTGGCTGCCGTACAGATGACCAGTGGCCCGGAGCCGGCGGCAAACCTGCAGGTGGCTGCACGGCTGATCGCCGAGGCAGCCGGGCAGGGCGCCGAACTGGTGCTGCTGCCAGAGTGCTTCGCTGCCATGGGCACCTCGTCGCTGGCCGCAATTGCCGAGGCCGAGTGGGGCGAGGCCCGCCCGATTCGCCGTTTTCTCGCCGCGCAGGCGCGCCAGCACGGCATCTGGCTGGTCGGTGGCAGCCTGCCCCTGCCGGCCAAGGCCGGCGGCAAGCCAATGGCCTGCCAGCTGGTGGTCGATGAGCGTGGTCAGGAAGTAGCGCGCTACGACAAGCTGCACCTGTTTGATGTCGATGTTGCCGATAGTCATGGCAGTTATCGCGAGTCGCGGGACTATGACTTTGGCGATCAGGTGGTGTGCATCGACAGCCCGGTCGGGCGGCTGGGTCTGAGTATCTGTTACGATGTGCGCTTTCCCGAGCTCTACCAGGCGTTGCGCGCCCAGGGCGCCGAACTGATTGTGGTGCCGGCCGCCTTTACCGCCGTGACCGGTGCCGCGCACTGGGAGGTGCTGTTGCGCTCGCGGGCCATTGAAACCCAGTGCTGGGTGCTGGCAGCTAACCAGGTGGGCGAGCATCCGAATGGGCGCCAGACCTATGGTCACAGTTGCCTGATTGATCCCTGGGGCGCCGTTCAGCAGTGTCTGGCTGCGGGTGAGGGCGTGGTGACCGGTACGCTGGTGCCTGAGCAGTTGCAAAGCGTGCGTGAGCGCATGCCGATAACCCGACATCGTCGTTTCGCCCTGCCGGCCGAACCAGTGCCGCCGGGCAAAGGAGTTTAGTGAACATGAGTGATATCGTCGCCCGCGCCGAGCAGGCGCTGCTGCAGCCCGCCGAGTTGAGCGTAGACGCCGTAGCCGGCGTGTTGGGCTCGCTGGTACAGGCGCCGGGGGTGGACGCCGCCGACCTGTATTTTCAGCATCAGATCAGTGAGTCCTGGGTGCTGGAGGACGGTATCGTCAAAGACGGCAGCTTTCATGTCGATCAGGGCGTTGGCGTACGTGCCCTGTCCGGAGAGAAGACCGGCTTTGCCTACAGCAACGACATTCGTCTGGGCGCATTGAGTCAGGCGGCTGGCGCGGCGCGCTCCATCGCCCGGGCTGGCCAGGCCGGCAGCGTACAGGCATGGCAACGTCCGCAGGCTGTTGCCCTGTATGCTACCGAAAACCCGCTGGATGTACTGCCGCAGGCCGACAAGGTGGCCTTTTTGCAGCGTATCGATGCCTTTACCCGCAGTCTCGACCCGCGCATCAGTCAGGTCACGGTCAGCCTGGCCGGGGTGCACGATACCGTGATGGTGGCTGCCAGTGACGGTACCTGGGCCGGCGATATTCGCCCGCTGGTACGTATGAACGTCAGCGTGATCATGGAGCAGAACGGGCGCCGCGAACGCGGCAGCAGTGGCGGCGGCGGCCGTACCGACTACCTGTATTTTGAGGCCGAGGAGCGCGCTTTGGGCTACGCCCGCGAAGCGGTGCGTCAGGCCTCGGTCAATCTGGAGGCGATTGCCGCCCCCGCCGGCAGCATGCCGGTCGTCATGGGGCCGGGCTGGTCCGGCGTGCTGCTGCATGAGGCGGTTGGCCACGGCCTTGAGGGCGATTTCAACCGCAAGGGCAGCTCTGCCTACAGCGGGCGAGTGGGCGAAAAGGTTGCCTCCAGCCTGTGCACCATCGTCGATGACGGCACTCTGCCGGGCCGTCGCGGCTCGCTCAGCGTGGATGACGAGGGCGTGCCCAGTCACTGCACCACCCTGATCGAGAATGGCGTGCTCAAGGGCTATATGCAGGACAAATTGAATGCCCGCCTGATGGGCGTGCCGGCCACTGGCAACGGTCGCCGTGAGTCCTATGCGCTCCTGCCGATGCCGCGCATGACCAACACCTACATGCTGGCGGGCGAGAGCGATCCGGAGGAGATTATCCGTTCGGTGAAAAAGGGCATCTACTGCGCCAATCTGGGCGGTGGTCAGGTCGACATCACCAGCGGCAAGTTTGTCTTCTCCACCAGCGAGGCCTACCTGATCGAAGACGGCAAGATCACCGCCCCGGTCAAGGGCGCCACCCTGATCGGCAACGGCCCCGAAGTCATGAACCGGGTCTCCATGGTCGGCCACGACCTGAAACTCGATACCGGCGTGGGCGTGTGCGGCAAGGACGGGCAGTCGGTGCCGGTTGGTGTTGGGCAGCCGACGTTGAAGATTGACCAGATTACAGTCGGCGGCACCGGCTGATGCCCGGCGCGGCGAGCCGCGCGGCTGGAGGCTTGAAGCTGGAAGCTTGAAGCAGTCCGAGGTGTTGCGGGCGTTGGGTTTTTCGGCAGATTCCGCTTGACTGGCTTGTGCCGGCCCTACCCTGATTAAGCTTCCAGCTTCCAGCTTCCAGCTTCCAGCCGCTTTTACCTCCCCTCAAACCTCCCCGCCAGCCGATTCTTGCGTACCTGATCGACCGGAAACACCTTGCCGCTCATGGCGACGTAGACGCCGTGGGGCAGGCAGTTGAGGGCGCCGATGGCCAGGCCGAGGTTGAAGCTGGCGTCGGTGTCGCGAAAGCGTGCTGGCTGCATCGCGCCGGTGAGTACGATAACCTTGCCCTCGATATCGGCCAGCGCTGCGCCGGTCACCGTCATGGTGTCGGTGCCGTGGGTGATCAGAACGTGTTCATACGGGCAGGCAGCAACCTTGGCATGAATCAGGTCGCGGTCTTCGTCGGTCAGCTCCAGGCTGTCTTTGCGGGTCAGCGACTCGATTTTGTACTCAAACCCGACACGCGCTTGCTGCAGGATGTCTGCAGCCATGGGCTCGCCGATCTGGAACTCGCTGAGCGCGTCGAAATACACTTTGTCTATAGTGCCGCCAGTACTGAAAATCTGAATGAACATCCTGTATTCCTTCTCGCGGAGTCTGTCTGCGTATGTCTGTTGAAGAGTCTACCCTGTCTGCGCTGGAGCGTACCTGGTGGGTTTACATGGTGCGTGCCGAGAATGGTCACTTGTATACCGGCATCAGCGTGGACCCTGAGCGGCGCTTTGTTCAGCATCAGAGCGGCAAGGGTGCGCGCTTTTTCAATCGCAGTCCGGCGGCGGCGCTGGTCTGGCGTCGCAGTTGCCTTGATCACGGCGATGCCTTGCGGCAGGAGCGGGCGATCAAGGCGCTGACGCGCAAAGCCAAGGAGTGCCTGATAAATCAGCCCGATGGCGACTTATCAGGCCGCCCGAAGGGCTAGCCAGCCTCCCTATGGGCGGTCTACAGTGGCGGTTCATTTCGCCGGAGAGCTGTCATGACCGACCTGATTTTGCATCACTATCCGCAATCCCCCTTTGCCGAAAAGGCCCGCCTGCTGTTGGGCTTCAAGGGCCTGTCCTGGCATTCGGTGATGATTCCGCCGGTGATGCCCAAGCCTGACCTGACCGCCCTGACCGGTGGCTACCGCCGTACGCCGGTGCTGCAGGTGGGGGCCGACATTTACTGCGACACCGCGCTTATCGCCCGTCGTCTGGAGCAGGAAAAGTCCGCGCCGGCACTGTTCCCCGAAGGCCAAGAGGCCGCAGCAGCCAGCCTGGCGCAGTTCGCCGATCAGGTGTTGTTCCAGCACGCGGTAGCCATCAACTTCCAGCCCAAGGGACTGGCCGAGCGCTTTGCCGGCATGCCCGAACAAGTGGTCAAGGGCTTTGTGGCAGACCGCCAGAAGCTGTTCAGCGGCGGTACTGCCAGTCGCCTGGATACCGAGGTGGCGCTGGGTCAGTGGCCGGCGCTGCTGTCACGTCTGGAAACCCAACTGGAGCGCGATGGCGACTTCCTGCTGGGTAGCCAGCCAAGCATTGCCGACTTTGCCCACTATCATGCGCTGTGGTTTGTCGCCTCCAACCGTGCGGTTGCCGATGCGCTTGAGCCCTATCCGGCGGTGCGGGCCTGGATGCAGCGCGTACGGGATATCGGCCATGGCTCGCACACCGAGCTGAGCGCCGAGCAGGCCATTACGATCGCACGCGACGCCACGCCGGCTGCCCTGCCAGCCGATGCTATCGCCATCCCGACCGGCCTGACTGCCGGGCAGTCGGTGACCGTCAGTGCGGTTGACTACGGCACTGATGAGGTCGCAGGTACGCTGCTGTACGAAGGAGCGGAGGAAATCATCATCGCCCGTGAGGATGAGCGTGCCGGCCTGGTGCACGTGCACTTCCCGCGCTTTGGCTTCCGCATTCGCGCTGCATGACCCTGGCCGCGTCAGTGACCGGCGTTGGTCACTGACGCGTCTTGCAACACTCTATCTGGGCGCGTCCCTCTCGCCAGCCTGATGGCGCTGCGCTAATCTGCGCAAGCGGTCAGCTCGACCGTTTCTCCCTCAGGACCCCCTTGCCATGTTTGACTGGATCTTCCTGCCCGAAGCCTGGGTAGCGTTGGCGACCTTGCTGGCGCTCGAAATTGTGCTCGGCATCGATAACATCATTTTCATTTCTATTCTGGTAGGCCGCTTGCCGCCGCAGCAGCGTGAACTGGCGCGCCGGCTGGGTATTGGCTTTGCCATGCTGACCCGGCTGGCCCTGTTATTCTCGCTGGCCTGGATTATCGGGCTGGTCGAGCCCTGGTTCAGCGTGCTGGGACAGGACATTTCCGGGCGCGATCTGGTACTGGTCCTCGGTGGTCTGTTCCTGTTGGCTAAGGCAACCCACGAGATACACCTGAGCCTGGAAGCGCCGCAGGAGGCCGAGGCCTCTATGGCGGCGGCTGCGCGCAACGGCATGGTCGGCATCGTGGTACAGATTGCGCTGCTGGATATCGTGTTTTCGCTTGATTCGGTGATTACGGCGGTCGGGCTGGTCGATCACCTCTCGGTGATGGTGATTGCCATCCTTGGTGCGGTTGCCGTGATGCTGTTCGCAGCCAGGTCCATCGGCGACTTTGTTGACCGCCACCCCAGCATCAAGATGCTGGCGCTGTCGTTCCTGATGATGATCGGCCTGACCCTGATGGCCGAGGGGTTCGATGTGCACGTACCCAAGGGCTATATCTACTTTGCGATGGCATTTTCTGTTGTGGTTGAGTTGCTCAATATCAGGGTGCGCCGCAACAGGGCGCAGCAGGATAGTTGAGGGTCAGTTCTGCATGGGCTGATAGCCAGGCAGGCTTTCGATGCGCCGCAACCAGGCGGTGATGGCGGCGTACCCTGTCAGCTCAAAGCCGCCGTCGGCGGCAACGCGGGTGTAGGCATAGAGCGCAATGTCGGCCAGGCAGCGGCCGTCGCTGAGCTTCAGCAGCGGCACTTTGGCGTTGGGGTTGCGGGCCAGGAAATCGGGCGTGCGAGTCTCGCCACGCATGATGTCCACCGATTGCCATTCATAGTTCAGGTCAAGCAGAGCGCACAGCAGCTCCAGTTTGTAGCAGTTGCCGGAGCGGTGATTACCGTAGATTTTCATCTGTTGTGCTCGCAAGGGTAGTGGCTAACTGTCGTCTGGCTTCGCCTTGTCGTCAATCTGGTGTAGGGTCGCTATTGCCATTCAAGGGCGGTCAATGGTGCCGCCGCACGTAGACAGGGGCAGAGACGGCGTGGACAGCATTATTGCAGTGGACAACCTGACCAAGACCTACGCCAGTGGTTTTCAGGCGCTCAAGGACGTGAGTCTGCAGATTCGGCGTGGCGAAATCTTCGCGCTGCTGGGCCCTAACGGGGCCGGCAAGACCACGCTGATCAGTATTGTCTGTGGCCTGGTTAACCCGACCGGCGGGCGGGTACTGGTCGATGGGTTCGATAACCGCCGCGAGTATCGTCAGGCCCGCAAGCGCATTGGGCTGGTGCCGCAGGAGCTGACTAACAACATGTTCGACAGCGTCTGGGCGACCGTGCGTCTCAGCCGCGGGTTGTTTGGCAAGCCGCGCAATGATGCGCTGCTGGAGCAGATCCTGCGCGAGCTGTCGCTGTGGGACAAGCGCAACGAGCGGATCATGGATCTGTCCGGCGGTATGAAACGGCGGGTGCTGATCGCCAAGGCGCTGGCGCATGAGCCGGAGGTGCTGTTCCTCGACGAGCCCACCGCCGGGGTCGATGTGGCGCTGCGCCGGGATATGTGGAATATGGTGCGCCGGCTGCAGCAGCGCGGAGTTACCATTATTCTCACCACGCATTACATCGAGGAAGCCGAAGAAATGGCGGATCGCATTGGCGTGATCCGTCAGGGCGAGCTGATCCTCACCGAAGACAAGCACAGCCTGATGCAGCAACTGGGCACCCGGCAACTGACCCTGCAGCTGCAACAGCCGCTGAACGCCGTGCCTGATGGGCTGGCCGGCTATCCGCTGACGCTGGAGGAGCAGGGCTACGCGCTGGTGTACACCTTTGACGCCAAGGCCGAGCAGAGTGGTATCGCCGAGCTGCTGCGCAGTGTTGATCAGCTGGGGATCGAAGTGCGGGACCTGCGCTCAAGCCAGAGCTCGCTGGAGGACATATTTGTGGGGCTGGTACACAGTCGGGAACAGTCGGAATCGGCTGCAAGCCTTGGAGGTGCCGCATGAACCTGCAAGGGGTTAAGGCAATCTATCTGGCTGAAATGGCGCGCATGCTGCGCACCCGGCTGCAGAGTATCGCCTCGCCGGTGATTTCTACCTCGCTGTACTTCATCGTCTTCGGTGCCGCCATCGGTACCCGTATGACCGAGGTGGACGGCGTCAGCTACGGGGCGTTCATCATCCCCGGGCTGATCATGCTGATGCTGCTGAACGAGAGTATTTCCAACGCCTCGTTTGGCATCTACATGCCGCGTTTTACCGGCACTATCTACGAAATCCTGTCGGCACCGGTGTCGCCGTTCGAGATTGTGGTCGGTTATGTGGGCGCGGCGGCTACCAAGTCGGTGCTGCTCGGTCTGCTGGTATTGCTGACGGCGCGGATCTTTGTCGACTACGAGATTCAGCACCCGGTCTGGATGCTGGGCTTTCTGCTGCTGACCGCCATCACCTTCAGCCTGTTCGGCTTCATCATCGGGGTCTGGGCGGACGGCTTCGAGAAGCTGCAGATCATTCCGCTGATGATTGTTACCCCGCTGGCCTTTCTGGGCGGCAGTTTCTACTCCATCACCATGCTGCCGCCGTTTTGGCAGACCGTTACGCTGTTCAATCCGGTGGTCTACCTGATCAGCGGGTTCCGCTGGAGCTTCTATGGTGCGGCGGATGTGCACATCGGCGTCAGCGTCGGCATGACCCTGGTGTTCCTGACCCTGTGTTTGCTGGTGATCAGCTGGATATTCCGCACCGGGTACCGCATCAAACCCTGACAGACCTGTCCCGGCAGCGCCCGAGCTAGAGGGGTAGGATTGATTAGTGCCTAATCGAGCCATTTAATTGACTTTGGCGGGTTGCGCGTTGAGAATATGCCAATCATTTGCTATGGTGTCGCTTTGATATCAGCCGAATTCTCTGTGCGACACCTACCACGGACGTGTTCTTTGTTGCAGCCAGGCTGACTCCCAAACTCATACAGTGACGTCAGGTTAGGAGACAATTTGGTGCTGTTGTCGCGTGGAATTCTGCGTCTGCGAACGCTGGCCTGTTCGCTGATGCTCACCCTCTCTGGTCTGTTCTGCATGGCATCGGCCCAGGCTTCTACCGGGCCCGCGTCGGTAGCCTTCTGGTATGCCGCCGAGCCGCCGCTGCCCGAGTTGGCCCAGCACGACTGGGTTGTGCTCGAATCTGGGCATGTTCAGCCCGACCAGGTTGCCTTTCTGCAAGCCCAGGGCGCCGTCCCCTTTGCCTATCTGTCCGTTGGTGAACTGTCTCCCGAGGATGAAGCCTCGGCCGATGCTGCGCAGCGGTCGAGCGGCGAGCGTAATCACGAGTGGCAAAGCGATATAGCAGACCTGGCCGGCCCCCAGTGGCAGCAGCACCTGCTTGAGCGCGCCGCACGCCTGCGCAGTCAGGGTTATCGCGGCCTGTTTTTGGATACGCTGGACAGCTTCATGCGCCTGCCGGAGGAGCGTCGCCCGGCGCAGCTGCAGGGGCTGGTTGCGCTGCTGCAGCGCCTGCACGCCGAGTATCCGGACCTTCAGCTGTTCTTCAATCGTGGCTTTGAGGCGCTGCCGGAGCTGGGCTTTGCGCCGGCCGCGGTTGCGGTGGAATCGCTCGAGGCCAGCTGGGATCAGGCCCAGGGCCAGTACGGCCTGGTCTCGGAGAGTGATCGTGCCTGGCTTGATGGGCAACTCAAGCCGTTGCTCGATGCCGGCACGCCGGTTGTGGCGATCGAATATCTGCCGCCGGAGCAGCGTGAACAAGCGCGCGAGCTGAGTCAGCGGCTGCAGCAGCAGGGCTACCTGCCGGTTATCACTACGCCGGAGCTGGACTCTCTGGGTGTCGGCACGCTGGAAGTGGTGCCGCGCCGCATTGCGCTTTTGTATGACCCGCGTGAAGGTGAGTTGACCCGCTCCCCCGGTCATGTGCTGCTGGGCGGCTTGCTTGAATACCTGGGTTACCGGGTCGACTACTTTGCCGTTGACGGCCACTTGCCCGAGCGTCGCTTTGACGAGCTCTATGCCGGCGTGGTGGTGTGGATGACCAGCGGTGCTCCAGCCCAGGCCGGTCAGTTTCGGCGCTTTTTGCAGGCGCGCCTGAACGAGGGCACGCGCATCGCATTCTTTGGCGGTATGCCGGTAGACGACGCGCGCCTGCTTGCCCGCCTGGGGCTGCGCCGCCTGCCTTACGAGCCGCGCGAGGTCAGCCTCAAGCAGGTGGATGCCGCACTGGTTGGCAGTTTCGAGGCGCCGCTGCGGCTGCGCGCACGTGATCTGTTGGCCTTGTCCGCCGATGACAAGCTGCTGAAGCCGGCGCTGCAGTTGCAGGACGAGCAGAGCAATCTGCTGACGCCAGTGGCGACGGCAGACTGGGGCGGCTATGCGCTGGCTCCATACCTGTTTCAGGAGTCGGCCTCCGGGCGTCGCTGGATGCTGGACCCGTTCAGCTTTCTGCAGGCCAGCCTGCAACTACCGCCACTGCCGGCGCTGGACGTGACCACTGAAAACGGCCGCCGTATCGCTACTGTGCATATCGACGGCGACGGCTTTGCCTCCCGCGCCGAGGTGCCGGGCACACCCTATTCCGGCGAGGTAGTGCTGCAAGACTATATTCGCGCCCATGACTTTCTGACCTCGGTCTCGGTGATCGAGGGCGAGGTGGGGCCGCAGGGCATGTATCCCTACCTGACCAAGCGCCTTGAGCCGATCGCCCGGCGCATCTTTGCTGACCCCAAGGTCGAGCCGGCAACCCATACCTTCAGTCATCCGTTCTTCTGGGAGCCGGAAAAGGCTAGCCAGCGCGAAGGTTTCACTGCCGAGTACGGCATGAATTTGGCTATCCCCAATTACCCGGCCATGAACCTTGAGCGGGAAATTATCGGCTCGCGCGACTACATCCAGCGCGAACTGCTGCCGGCAGACAAACAGGTACGCTTGATCTTCTGGTCGGGTGAAGCCTTGCCCAGTGCCGAGGCGATTGGTATGGCGTACGCGGCAGGCATGGCTAACGTCAACGGTGCGGAGACCTATATCACCCGTGCCAACCCCTCGCTGAGTGGCCTTTACCCCTTGCTGCGACCGACCTCCGGCGGTTTGCAGATATACGCACCGATCATCAACGAAAACCTGTACACCAACCTCTGGACCGGGCCCTTCTACGGCTTTGAGCGGGTGCTGGATACCTTCGAGCTGACCGATTCGCCCCGGCGCCTGCGCGGTCTGAATCTGTACTACCACTTCTACTCCGGCACCAAGCAGGCCTCCATCAAGGCAATGGGCGATGTCTACGCTGCGATGCAGCGTCAGCAGCCGATCTCCCTGTGGATGGGCGATTATCTGCGGCGTGTGCGTGGTCTGTACGAAGGCGGCATGGCGCGTCGGGCCGATGGGCGCTGGCAGCTGCGTGCATTGCAAGGGCTGCGCACCGTGCGACTGGATCCGCAACTGGGCTGGCCGGACCTGCTGCACTCCGAGGGTGTCGCCGGTGTTCGTGATCTGCCGCAGGGGCGCTACGTGCATTTGAGCCGCGACCGCGCGGTGCTGGCGCTGCAGCCGGCGCGCGACACGGCGCCTGCGCTGGAGTACGCCAATGTGCCGTTGCAGGCCTGGGAATATCGCGGCGAGCGCGAGGTGCGGGTATCCATGGCCGGGCAATTTGCCCT
Source organism: Halopseudomonas pachastrellae (assembly GCF_900114765.1). GTDB lineage: Bacteria > Pseudomonadota > Gammaproteobacteria > Pseudomonadales > Pseudomonadaceae > Halopseudomonas > Halopseudomonas pachastrellae. The sequence goes on along the minus strand of NZ_FOUD01000002.1, from coordinate 148,271 downwards.
GCGCTTTGCCGTGCGCTACGCCGGCAATTGCAGTCTGTCGGTTGGCGGGCGGCGATACGAAGGGCAGCGCCGTGGCGAACTGCTGGAATTCAACCTTGAGCGTCAGGAGGTGAGCGATGCAGTACTCGCCTGCCGCTGAGTCGACCCCGCTATTTCGGCCATGGGCCATGGGCGTGGCCGTTTTGCTGGTGCTGGTGGTTCTGGTGCTGACCTACCAGAACAAGGACGCCTTCATGCCGCAGGGCCAGAATGATGCCGTGTCGGCAGGTTACGCCGAGCTGCTGCTGGCGGCTGACCCGGAGAACATCGAGCTGCGCTCGGAGCTGGTTGAGATGCTGATTGAGCGTGGCGAGTTCTCGCGTGCGCTCAAGCACCTGGCTGATTGGCAGGGCGGCGATGAGCAGGCCCGACGCTTCTACAATCTGGTGCTCGATGGCCGGATGGCAACGGTACGCCGTGACGAGCAGGCGATTCTGGCTGCTCGTCAGCGCCTTGCCGAATTCGACCTGACCGGCCTGACCCCAGCACAGCAGACCCAGCTGGCCGACCTGGCGCTGGCGCTTGGCTTGCCGGCACGCGCAGCAGATCTGCATCTGGCGATGGCGCAGGTCGAAGGGCCTGATCAACAGGCGCATCAGCTGGCTGCCGCACGCTGGTATCTGGCTGCGGAGCAGCCGGCCGATGCCGCTGTTATATATCAGCAGTTGGCCGAGCAGGCGCGTACCGTTGAGGGGCGCCGGCAGTTTGCATTGCTGGCTTACAACGGTTTCTTGGCTGCCGATCAGGCATCGGTTGCCAGTGAATATGCGGTGCAACTACTTGATAGCGGCAGCCTGGAGACTCTCGGCGACGATTGGTGGCTGCGCAGCGTACAGACGGCGCAAGGTGCCATGCGCTTTGATCTGGCCACTCGTCTGGCCGAGCACTGGCGCCGGGCCGAGCCCGACAGTGTGGCTGCCCTGCAAGCGCGATTCGACATGGCGCTGGCGGCGGGCGACACGGCCACGGCCTGGGAGGTCGGCAAAGACCTGCTGGAGCAGTCGCCGCCCAGTGCCGAGCTGCTGCGGCAGATGGCCCAGTTGGGGCAGTGGCGCGGACAGCCTGAAGCGGCGCTGGATTATTGGGTCGCCTATCTGGATATGGCGGCGGATGCCGAAGCGCGTGACAAGGCGTGGCGTCTGGCGTTCCAGCTGTTCGATTACAACCGTGGTATCCAGCTGCTCGGCGCAACGGCAGCCTCGCGCCGGCTCAGCGATGAAGAGCTGGACGCACTGGTCTATGCCCATGAACAGCGCGGCACGCCCGCCATGGCCGAGAACTGGCTGCGCGGCTATCTGCAGCGTGCTTCCAGCCAGCGTCTGGCCTGGACCCGCCTGGTGCAGAACCTGCAAAACCGCCAATTGCTGCAACGCGAGGCTGATACCTGGCCGCAGTTTGCCGGGCGTTATCAGCTGACGATCGCTGAGCGGATGAGCTGGGCCGAGGTGCTGTGGAATCTGTACCAGCCCGAGCAGGCCTGGCAGGTGCTCGACGTGGCGCCGCTGGATGAACTCAGCCCCGACTACTGGCGTCTGCGCGCGGCCCTGGCCTGGGAGCTGGAGCGCGATGATGCGGTGCTGAGCAGCTATGAAGCCTTGCTGGCGCAGGGCGCCGTTCTGCTGCAGAGCGAACAGGCGCAACTGGTTGAGATGTACCGGCAACGCGATCCGGCGCTGGCACTGCGCATGCAGGTCGCCAGCTGGCGGCGCACGGGGGACACCCGTTTCCTGACCGATGCACTGCAACTGGCCGAGGAGCAGCAGAACTGGACGCTGATGGAATCCTTGGTGGCCGAGGCGAAGCAGCAGCCGGCAAGCGCCAACCTTATGCCGGTGCTGCTGGCACGCGGCCTGCTGGCCGAACGTGCCGGGCAGTTTGCCGAGGCGGAGCGTTTGTACCTGCAGGGACTGTCGCGCCAGCCGCGTAACAGCTTGCTGCGCGCGCGGATTCTCTGGCTGTTTGTCGACGCCGCTGACCGTACCAAGCTGGCCCGTGCCCTGCGGCAGTGGGAAGGCGAGGCCCAGTCGGTACCCGTCCTGTGGATGCCCATGGGCGCGGCCAATCAACTGCTCTCGCGCAATACCCAGGCGCTGCAATGGTTCAATCGGCATCTGCGCGAACAACCCGAAGACACCCTGGCGCTGGCGGCCTACGCCGACGCGCTTGAGGCGAGCGGCAGAGAGGCGGCCGCCCTGCAGCTGCGCTCACGTCTGCTCAACCGCCTGCGTTTTGCCGAAACCGAACGTGCGCCATTTACCGAACGCCAGATCTGGACGCGTCTGATGACCGCCGGTGGTTCACCCCGGCAGGCGCTGGCGGGGCTGCAGCGTTGGCATGACGGCTCGGTCAGCATGCTGCAACTCTGGTACGCCGCGCAGCTGGCGCGACTGGACAGCATCAATCAGGAAGCGCGAAAGGATGCCTGGCTGGCCTGGGGCCGCGCACGCGGGCTGCGTGAAGAGGGCTATCAGCGTATCCAGGAGGCACTGCGCACCAACAACCGCGAGGCGCTGGCCGCGCTGCTGGTCAACCCGCAGGTCGATGACGCCCACCGGGTTGCCGCGCAGGAGCGTCTGGGTGACGACAACCAGGCCATGGCCCAGGCGCTGTCCTCGCTCGGTGATGAACAGCCGTTGTCGGTACGCCGGCAGTTGTGGCGGCAGTCGGTTGCGTTCCTTGAGCGCTACCCGCAGGGCGTGCGTATCAGCTGGGGGCAGGAAGACTTTGGCGGTTTGAAAACCCTGGGGCCGCAGCTCAGCATCGCGCGTTTTATCGGCGATAACTGGTACCTGCGCGCTGATGGCGGCCGCGTGCGCTATGACTCCTCTCTGCTCGACAGCAGTGTGCTCGGGTCCGAGCAGAACATGCTGCTGCGCGCCGAGCGCCAGTTACCCAACGGCGACCTCTCGGTGACGCTGGATCACAGCGACCGTCAGGACGATAACCGCTCCGGCGTCGGCATCGCGCGGCGCTGGAGTGAGGGCGGCAACGAGGTTGAAGTGGGCGCCGACTGGCAGCGGGAAAGCCGCGAGACCGGTCTGATGCGCGCGCTCGGTCAGGAAAGCGGGATCTGGTTGCGCGCCAGCCATGCCTTCAGTGCGCGGGACCAGTTGAGCTGGCAGATCTCCCAGCGTGAGTTCGAGACCCGTTCGGGCGTGGATATCGGCTCCGGGCAGCAGCTGAACTTGGAGTTCAGCCAGATCCAGTTCTTTGAAGGGCCGACCTGGATTCTGCGCAGCGGCATCGAGTACCAGCGTAACAGCCTCAGCGGCGAGCCGTTGGACTCGCTGCTGGCGACCAACGGCGGTGCGGTGCGGCAGGACGATGTCACCGTCGATCAACTGCTGCCTGAGCGCGTTGGCCGTATCTACATCGGCAGCCAGCTGCGCCGTGGCATGCCGGGGCTGATCAACCGCAATCGGGGCCAGTACACCTGGCTGCTGGATACCTCGACCGGTTGGGACTGGGAAGACCAGAGCATGAACTTTGCCATCAATGCCGGTATTGGTATTGAGGTGTTTGGTGATGATGAACTGTCGTTTACCGCAGGCTACCAGTCGGAGCCGGTGGGCGGCGACGGCGAGGCGGGCGGTACCGCAACGATTTCCTACAGCAGCCGCTTCGGTCGCTGAAGGCACAACAAAGGAGCACAACATGCGCATTCTCAAGGGTATGACACTGGCGGCGACCTTGCTGACCGTCTCCGCCTGCAGCACCTTCTCCGGCAATAACGGCCCGAGTTTTCCGGCGTCTGCCAGCTGGGGTTTGCTGCCGATGGTCAACTATTCACAGACGCCGCAGGCCGGCGAGCGTAGCGAGCAGATCCTGCTCAGCGTGCTCTCGGAAGAGGGCATCCAGCCGCGGGTTTACCCCCACGTAGAGGACCAGGATCTGCTGGTGCTGGATGACCGCAAGCGCTACGAGCAGGCCCTGCAGTGGGCCCAGGGCCAGAGCTTTGACTACCTCGTCAGCGGCAGCGTTGAGGAGTGGCAGTACAAGAATGGTCTGGACGGTGAGCCCGCCGTGGGCCTGAGTCTGCGAGTGCTGGATGCGCGCACCGGGCAGGTGCTGTGGAGCAACAGCGGCGCTCGCGCCGGCTGGTCCCGTGAAAGCCTGGCCGGCTCGGCACAGAAGGTACTCAATACCCTGATCGGTGACCTGCGGATCGACTAATGTTCAAGAACTCGGTGCACAAGGACTACAGCCTCGTCGCCATCGGCAATCGCCGCTGGGCGTGGCTGGAAACGCCGTTGCTGACGGCGCTGGTGCTGGGGCTTTGCTATTGGCTGCACCCGGCGGACCCGCTGTTTCTGCAGGGCTTCCCCTGGCCGATTCTGGCGCCCCTGCTGCTGGCTGTGCGCTATGGCTTCCTGCAGGGCGCCTGCAGTGCGGCTCTGCTGGTGCTGGCTGCCCTTGTGCTGCACCGATTGGGCATGCCCGGCTACGTGCAGTTGCCTGGCTCCTTTATCGTCGGCGTGCTGGTTTCCAGCATGGTGGTGGGGGAGTTTCGTGACCTTTGGGGGCGCCGTCTGGAGCGTCTGCAAACGGCCAACGAATACCGCCAGTACCGTCTTGACGAATTTACCCGTGCCTACCATGTCCTGCGCAGCTCCCATGAGCGTCTGGAGCAGCGCGTCGCCGGCAGCGATACCAGCTTGCGCAGCACGCTGTTGCTGTTGCGTCGCCAGTTGCAGGACAAACCCGAGGGTGACGCCCTGGCCCAGATGGCGCCCTCGCTGTTGGGCGTGCTGGGGCAGTATGGCTCGTTTAACGCGGCCGCATTGTTTGCCGTGCAGGATGGCGAAGCACAGCTGCAGCGGCCGCTGGCCGAGGTGGGCGAGCCCGGCAAGGTGCCCGCTGACGATCTGCTGCTGACTCTGTGCCTGCAGCGTGGCGAGGTGGTCAGCGTGCGCGACAGCTATCTGGAAACCGGGCGCGAGGAGCAGGTCTCTGCCCTGCAGGCCTGTATCCCGCTGCTGTCGGTCGACGGGCAGGTGCTCGCCGTGGTGGCTGTGCACAGCATGCCGTTCTTTGCCTTTAACGAGCGCACCTTTACGTTGCTGGCGCTGCTGGGTGGCCATATGGCGGACCTGCTGCAGACCCCGCGACAGCTGTTGCGCCCGGATGATGCCGAAGCGCGCCGTTTCTCCCAGCAGCTGCGCCGCGCCCGCCGAGATGCCGCCGAGCACGATCTGCCGGGCAGCCTGGCCTTTGTCGAGTTGCCGGCCGACAGCGAGAAACTGCAGAAACTGCTGGTGGAAAGCCAGCGTGGTCTGGATCTGCAGGTGCTGGTGTCGCGTGCCAACGGCGGCGAAGGGCTGTTGGTACTGATGCCGCTGACCGATCAGGATGGCAGCCGCGGTTACCGCCAGCGGCTCGACCGCATGGTGCAGGAGCGCTTTGAAGACGCGTCCACGCTCGATGAGCTGGGTGTGGTCATCCACAACTTCGAGATTCGCCAGCAGCAGAGTGACAGCGCGCTGGCCGACTTCCTCTACAAGGAGTGTGGTCTGAATGACCAGCAAGTGGCTATTTAGCGGCGCCCTGGCCTTCGAGCTGGGGAGCTGGGGAGGACTGCTGAGCAACCCGTCGCTGATCGAGGGGCTGTATCTGTATGTCGTGCCCCACGCCATCGCGTCGCTGATGCTGGCGGCTGCACTATGGCTGGTGTTGCCCCGGCGTTACCGATTCCCCTTGCCCTGGTCGCCGCTGCTGCTGTTCAGCCTGATCTTCTTTATCCCGGTGGTCGGCGCCGTCGGTACCATCGCCGGAGTGTTCCTCGGTCTCTATCTGCCACGCCGCGAGCGTGAGCAGGGCTGGCAGTTGACGCGTATGCCGAGCTTGCCCTACCGCGCTGTAGATCAATGGCAGTCGCCGCTGTTCAACGATGGCGGCCTGCAGGACGTGCTGCAGTTGGCCGGCGATTCCGAGCGCCGCTTGGCGGCGCTGCTGGCAACCCGCACCATGCCGGGCAACGAGGGCATTCCGGTACTCAAGCTGGCCCTGCGTGACCCTGAGGACGATGTGCGCCTGCTGGCCTATTCGATGCTGGATCAGCGCGAAAACCGTATCAACCAGCACATTGAACGACTTCTTGAGCTGCAGGCCGAGAGCCCGTCGGCGGGCACCCGAGCGACGCTGGCGAGCTGGTATTGGGAGCTGGCCTATCTGGGGCTGGCGCAGGGCGGGGTGCTGCGCCACGTGCTGACGCAGGCGCTTGAACACGCTGCAGCCGCTCTGGAAAGCGAGCCTAGCGGTGAGCTCGCCGTGCTGGCCGGGCGGATTCAGATTGCGCGTCGCCAGAGCCTGGAGGCAAGGCGGTATCTGCAGCAGGCTGCTGACCTGGGCGTTGGGCCGTCACGGCTGGCACCGTTGCTGGCAGAGGTCGCATTTCTTGAACATCGCTACCGCGAGGTGGCCGTGCAACTGCAGCGTATTCCCCCTGCGTTGCAGGCCAAACCGCCCTTGGCAGCGACGGTGGGGTATTGGTTATGAGCGCACCACAGGCAGACATTTGTCTGCTGCTGGAAGGAACCTGGCCATACGTGCGCGGTGGCGTCTCCAGCTGGGTACACCAGATGCTGCTGGGGCTGCCGGATGTGCGCTTTTCCGTGGTGTTTATCGGCGGCGAGCGCAGCTCCTACCCAAAGCGTCACTACGAAGTGCCGCCCAATGTGGTGCACCTGCAGGAAGTTTTCGTATCCGACGCCTGGCGCTACCAGGCGCGGCCGGATGACACGCCGCCGGTCGGCGACCGCGACGCGTTGCAGAGCCTGTATCGCTATTTTCAGCATCCGGACGCGCCCGGCCCGGAGCAGGGTCAACAGTTGCTGCAGCAACTGGCCGCGGGCCGTATCACCAGTGCTCAGATGTTGCGCAGTGAAGCCAGTTGGCAGGTGCTGAGCCAGGGCTATCTGGAGCATTGCAGCGACCCGTCGTTCATCGATTATTTCTGGACTCTGCGCACCATGCAGGCGCCCTTGATCATGTTGACCGAGCTGCTGGCCAGCTTGCCGCGCGCGCGCGCCGTGCATGCCGTGTCGACCGGTTATGCCGGCTTGCTCGGGGCGCTACTCAAGGGCTACTGGCAGTGTCCCTTCATCCTGACCGAGCACGGTATCTACACCAAAGAGCGCAAGATCGACCTGGCGCAGGCAGCCTGGGTCGCGGGCAAGAGCGAAGAAGCCGAAATCAGCGGCCTGGCGGCCAGCAGTGGTTATATCCGTACCCTGTGGATTCGCTACTTCGAGCGCGCCGGGCTGTTGGCCTATCAAAACGCCGACCCGATCATCTCGCTGTACGAGGGTAATCGCGCCCGTCAGATTCGCGATGGCGCCGATGCGGCGCTGACGCAGGTCATTCCCAACGGTATTGCCCTGAGCGACTGGCAGCGGGTGAGGGCGCAGCGCGGCGAGGGCATTGCCCCGGTCGCCGGCCTGATTGGCCGTGTGGTGCCCATCAAGGACGTCAAGACCTTCCTGCGGGCGGTGCGCTCGGTGGTCAGTGAGATCCCCGAGTTTGAAGCCTGGATCGTTGGTCCGGAGGACGAAGATCCGGGGTACGCGCAGGAGTGTCACAGCCTGGTCAGCAGTCTGGGTTTGACCGGTCAGGTGCACTTTCTGGGCTTTCGTAATATTCGCGAAATCATGCCGCAGTTGGGTGTGATGGTGCTGACCTCGATCAGCGAGGCCCAGCCGCTGGTGATTCTGGAGGCCTGGTGCGCCGGCACGCCGGTGGTCAGTACGGATGTAGGCTCCTGCCGCGAGCTGATCGAAGGCGTTGGCGAGCAGGATCGTGCCCTTGGCTCGGCAGGTGAAGTGGTACCGATTGCCGATCCCCAGGCGACTGCCAGGGCAATCCAGCGTCTACTGCAGAACCCCGAGCGTTGGCATGCCGCGCAACGGACAGGCGAGCAGCGGGTGCAAGAGCGCTACAGTGATGAATTGATGTTTGCGCGCTACTCGCGGCTGTATCGCGACGCGATGGGAGAGGGTTAAGAGCAGATGGCCGGTATCGGATTTGAACTGCGGCGGATTCTCGCCAAGGACAGCTATAGCGCCACGCTGCGTGCCTATCTCTACGCCGGGCTGATCAGCTCGGGGCCCTGGGTGCTGTCGATCATCAGCGTGATGCTGATCGGCGTCATGAGTATCGGTTTTGTCGTGCCGGATCTGCTGGTGCGGCAGTTTCTGGTCAGCGTCACCTATCTGATGGCGACCTCACTCATTGTCACCGGCGGCTTGCAATTGTTCTTTACCCGGTTTGTCTCCGACCGTCTGTTTGAGCAGCGAATGGACGCGATTACACCAAACCTGCTGGGTATCTTGTTGGTAGTGACGCTGTTTTCGGGCCTGCTGGGCACGCTCGTGCTGGTGGTGTTGTTCGACCAGTCCTTCGTCTATCGGGTGCTGATGCTGGCCAACTTCGTCACCCTGTGCAATCTCTGGCTGGTCATCGTCTTTCTTTCCGGCATGAAGGCCTACAACCGCATCCTGGTGGTGATGTTGCTGGGCTATGCGGGCATGATCATCAGTGCCTTCTTCTTGCGTAATGTCGGCATGGAGGGGCTGCTGCTGGCGTTGCTGGTGGGGCACGCGCTGCTGCTGTTCATCTTTCTGTTCGACGTGCTGCGCCAGTATCCGTCCGAGCGCCTGGTGGCCTTTGAGTTCTTCGAGCGCCGCAAGGTGTTCGTCAGCCTGCTGCTGACCGGCCTGTTCTACAACCTGGGCATCTGGATCGACAAGTTCCTGTTCTGGGCCAACCCCGGCACCTCCGAGCAGGTCATCGGTCCGCTGCGCGCTTCACTGATCTATGACCTGCCGATCTTTCTTGCCTACCTGTCGATCATCCCGGGTATGGCCGTGTTTCTGGTGCGTATCGAAACCGACTTTGCCGAGTGGTACGACCGCCTGTTCCGCGCCGTGCGCGAGGGCGAGACGCTGCAGCACATCCGCCAGCTGAAGAACGAGATGACCCTGTCGATTCGCCAGGGCCTGCAGGAGATCTGCAAGGTGCAAGGGCTGACCGTGCTGCTGCTGTTTCTGGGTGCGCCCATGCTGCTTGACCGGTTGGGGATTTCCCAGCACTACCTGCCGCTGTTCTATGTGGATTTGATCGGGGTGAGCGTGCAGGTGGTGTTTATGGCGCTGCTGAACGTGTTCTTCTATCTGGACAAGCGCCGCATCGCCCTGGAACTGTGCCTGCTGTTTGTACTGCTGAACACGGTACTGACCCTGGTAACCCTCTATCTCGGGCCGACCTTCTTCGGCTACGGCTTTACCGTGTCGTTGATCGTCTGTGTACTGGCTGGTCTGGTGCGCCTGAACGGCGCACTGCAGAAGCTGGAATACAGCACCTTCATGCTGGAGCACTGAGCGGCCCGCATTCAGTGTGGGCCACTGCATTTGTGGCGCGCGCTCAGCGCCGCTTGTTGCGCAGTTGCTGTACCAGCCCCTTGGGCGGGTGGCGGATGACCAGTGCGTCTTCGCTCTCGTCGTATTCCACGCGCTCGCCAAGCAGGTGCGACTCAAAGCTGATCGACAGGCCGTCGGCTTTGCCGTAGTAGCGCAGGAAGTTGTTGATCGCGCGCTTGTCAGCCGGCATCTCCGGGTTGAGGCCGTAATCCTTGTTGCGGATGTAGTCGTAGAAGGCGCGCGGATGCTCCTCGTCCAGCACCCCTGACAACTCCTCCAGTGCCACCTGCTCACCAGCACGGGTCTGGCTGTTGACGTAGCTGCTCATGGCCTTGGCCTTGTCCTTGACCAGCTCAGGCTCCAGCGACGCCTCACCCACGTAGTCGCTGAAGGCCTGCAGCAGCGTGTTGGTTTCTTCCTCAGGATTGGCTCCCTCCACACAACCGATAAAGTCGCGGAAGTAGTCCGATACCCGCTTGCCGCTGCGCCCGCGAATAAACGAGATGTAGTTCTTCGCGCTGGCGTTTTGTTTCCACTCGGTCAGGTTGATGCGCGCCGCCATGTTCAGGCTGGATAGGTCCAGGTGGCGGGCGGCGGCCACATCCAGCTCGTCGGTCACGGTGACGCCTTCGGTGTGGTGCAGCAACGCGATGACCAGAAAGGCGGTCATGCCCTGGCGGTAGCGGATGTACAGCACATGCCCGCCAAGCGCCAGGTTGGAGCCTTCCATCAGAGTTTTCAGGTGCTCGGTTGCCTGGCTGGAAAACCGTACAAAGTCCAGTTCCTGGTCGATCAGCTGCTGCAGCCAGCCGCTGAAGGGGTAGGCGCCACTCTCTTCATGGAAGTAGCCCCAGGCCTTGTTCGGCTTGCTGTTGTACGCCTCGATCAGGCCGGCCAGCAGCTGCTCCAGCGCCTGCGAGCTGGCCAGCTCGGCCTCGCGCAGGGTGAGCGTGGCCGGTTGGCCGTCGGGCTTCTTGTGAATCTGGTGAACGATGCTGTTATCGATGGGCATGAGGGAGGTTCCAGGCTTGCCGGCGTCAGAGGCCGAACGTTAACACAGGCTGACTCGCTAGAGCGGAAACAGCAAGGGTATCAGCAGCGTACTGGCGAGCATGACCAGCAGGGTCAGCGGCACGCCGATGCGCACAAAATCGATGAAACGGTAGCCGCCGGGGGCGAGTACCAGTGTGTTGACCGGCGAGGACACCGGCGTCATAAAGGCCGCCGAGGCGGCCACGGCAACGGTGATGGCAAAGGGCATGGGCGATACGCCCAGCGCCTGCGCTGTGGCGATGGCAACCGGGGCCATCAGCACGGCGGTGGCAGTGTTGGAGATAAACAGGCCGATCACCGCAGTGAGGGCGAATAGCGCGGCGATCAGTGCGCGCGGGCCCGCGTCTCCCAGCAGCTGCAACAGGCCATTGACCGCCAGATCGATGCCGCCGGTTTTTTGCAGCGCGAGGGCAAAAGGCAGCATACCGACGATCAGCAGCAGGCTGGGCCAGTGGATGGAGCGCCAGGCGCTATCCATGTCGATGCAGCGAAACGCCCCCATCAGCAGACACCCGATCAGCGCCGCGAGCAGATTCGGCACCACGCCGCTGACCATCAGCGCGATCATCACCGCGAGACTGAGCAGTGCGTAGGGCGCCTTGCGTTTGGTGGGGGCTACCTCGTCGACCTCTGCGGGCACACTCAGCAACAGCACGTCGCGGCTCAGGCCGTGCAGCCGGTTGATGGCTTTCCAGGTGCCGGCCACCAGCAGGGTATCGCTGGATTTGAGGCGCTCGTCGATCAGCAGGCCATCCAGCGCCTGACCCTGACGGCGCAGGCCGACCACGTTGAGCTGGTATTCGCTGCGAAAACCCAGACCCTGCACCGTCTTGCCCAGCAGCGCAGACTCCGGTGGCAGCGCCACCTCGGCCAGCCCCAGCTGGTGTGCGTGGCGGTTGTAGTAGGAGTCACTCAGGGGCCCTGCCTGCAGGCCCAGCTGCTGGTAGACGCCAACCAGCGCGATGGCCGGGCTGGCCAGATCGACCAGCAGAATATCTCCGGCCTGCACCATGTTGTTGCCGGTGGCGACCAGCAGCAGGGTGCGAAGCCGTTGCGGGCGCTCCAGCGCAATCACGTTGATGCCGTATTCCGAGCGCAGGGCCAGGGCGTTGAGTGGCTGGTTGGCCAGCGGCGAGTCGGGCAGCACGCGCAGGCGTCGTTCGCGGTCGGTCAGGCGATAGCGCGCGGCCAGGCTGGCCAGTGTCTGGCGCGGGTGCGCCGGATTGCCGGCTGGTTTGCGCTCCAGCCAGCGGCGTGTCAGCAGCATGTAGCCGATGCCCAGAACCAGTACCGCCAGTCCGATCGGGGTAATGCTGAAGAAGCCGAAGCCGTCATTGCCGCTGCGTACCAGTTCACTGTGCACCACCATGTTGGGCGCGGTGGCGACCAGCGTCAGCATGCCGCTGGTCAGGCCGGCGACGCTCATGGGCATCAGCAGGCGCGCGGGCGAGCTGCCCAGACGGTTGGCAATGCTGAGCACGATGGGAATGAAAATGGCGACCACGCCGGTGGAACTCATCACCGCGCCAAGGCCGGCGACCGTCAGCATCAGCAGGATCAACAAACGGGTTTCGCTGTTACCGGAGCGCTGGATGATCCAGTCGCCAAATTTGTAGGCGATGCCGGTGCTGACCAGACCCTGACCGATGACGAACAGGGCCGCAATCAGCAGTACGCTGGGGTCGCTGAAGCCGCTCAGGGTTTCCTCCAGGGTGAGGATGCCACTGAGCGGCAGGGCGAGGATGACCAGCAGGGCAACCACATCCATGCGTGGCTTGTTGAGGATAAACAGCAGCACGCTGGCCAGCAGCAGTGCGAGTACTACCCCCAGGTCCACGCCCATGCGCTTGCCCCGCGCTTACAGGCTGGCGATATGAGCGCGCTGCTCGCTCAGCTGGGCCAGCGCCTTCTCTGCTTCGGCCAGCTTGGCGCGTTCCTTGTCGATCACGGCGGCGGGCGCCTTGTCGACAAAGCCCGGGTTGGACAGCTTGCCGCCCACGCGCTTGACTTCGCCTTCCAGACGGCCGATTTCCTTGTCCAGACGCGCCAGTTCGGCGGTCTTGTCGATCAGCCCGGCCATGGGTACCAGCACTTCCAGCTCACCGACCAGCGCGGTAGCGGCCAGGGGCGCGTCCTCGTCGTCGCCGAGGACGCGGATCGACTCCAGCTTGGCCAGTTTCTTCAGGAAGGTTTCGTTGTCGCCCAGGCGGCGCAGGTCTTCGGCGGTGGTCTTGCGCAGCAGCACGTCGAGTGCCTTGCCCGGAGCCACGTTCATTTCGCCGCGGATATTACGTACGCCGAGAATCAGCGCCTTGAGCCACTCGATGTCGCCTTCAGCGGCGCTGTCGATGCGGTCTTCGGCGGCAACCGGCCAGGGTTGCAGCATGATGGTGTCACCCTGCTTGCCGGCCATGGGCGCGATGCGCTGCCAGATTTCTTCGGTGATGAAGGGCATGAACGGATGGGCCAGACGCAGCGCGGTTTCCAGTACGCGCACCAGGGTGCGACGGGTGCCGCGCTGGCGCTCGGCTGGGGCATTTTCGTCCCACAGAACCGGCTTGGACAGCTCCAGATACCAGTCGCAGTACTGGTTCCAGATGAACTCGTAGAGCGCGTTGGAGGCCAGGTCAAAGCGGAACTGATCCAGCTGGCGGGTTACTTCGGCCTCGGTGCGTTGCAGCTGGGAGATGATCCAGCGGTCGGCCAGGGTCAGCTCTACTTCTGCGCCATCCGCTCCACAGTCCTTGTCTTCGCACTGCATCATGACGTAACGCGCGGCGTTCCAGATCTTGTTGCAGAAGTTGCGATAGCCTTCGACGCGGCCCATGTCGAACTTGATGTCGCGGCCGGTGGAGGCCAGCGAGCAGTTAGTGAAACGCAGCGCGTCGGTACCGTAGGCGGCGATGCCATCGGGGAATTCGGCGCGGGTCTGCTTTTCGATCTTGGCGGCCAGTTTGGGCTGCATCATGCCGCTGGTGCGTTTCTGCACCAGCGATTCGAGGTCGATGCCGTCGATGATGTCCAGCGGGTCGAGCACGTTACCCTTGGACTTGGACATCTTCTGGCCCTGACCATCGCGTACCAGACCATGCACGTAGACAGTCTTGAACGGGATTTGCGCGCTGCCGTCATCATGATTCATCAGGTGCATGGTCAGCATGATCATGCGCGCGACCCAGAAGAAGATGATGTCGAAGCCGGTCACCAGTACGTCGGTCGGGTGGAAGGTCTTCAGTGCTTCGGTCTGCTCCGGCCAGCCGAGGGTAGAGAAGGTCCACAGGCCCGAGCTGAACCAGGTATCCAGTACGTCTTCATCCTGGCGCAGCACACCCAGGCCGCAGGCGATGGCGGCATTCTTGAGTTCGTCCAGGGTAGGCAGCTCTGCTTCCGCTTCGCGGTCGTTGCTTTCCAGCGCCTTGCGATAGGCTTCCTCTTCATCGCGACCAACGTAGACGTTACCAGCTTCGTCGTACCAGGCCGGGATGCGGTGACCCCACCACAGCTGACGGGAGATACACCAGTCCTGGATGTCGCGCATCCAGCTGAAGTACATGTTCTCGTACTGCTTGGGCACGAACTGGATGCGGCCGTCTTCGACCGCAGCAATCGCCGGCTCGGCCAGCGGCTTGGTGGAGACGTACCACTGGTCGGTCAGCCAGGGCTCGATGACCACGCCGGAGCGGTCACCTTTGGGCACCTTGAGGGCGTGCGGTTCAATCTTCTCAAGCAGGCCAAGGGCGTCGAAGTCGTCGACGATTTTCTTGCGCGCGTCGAAGCGGTCCATGCCCGCGTAAGCGTCCGGCAGGGTGGCGTCGATCTCGTCGTTGACGCTACCGTCGATGTTGAACACCTGAGCACGCGCCAGTATGGCGGCGTTCTTGTCCAGCACGTTGATCAGCGGCAGGCTGTGGCGCTTGCCGACTTCATAGTCGTTGAAGTCGTGGGCCGGGGTCATCTTCACGCAACCGGTACCGAACTCCGGATCGCAGTAGTCGTCGGCGATGATCGGGATACGGCGGCCCACCAGTGGCAGTTCGACGAACTTGCCGATCAGCGCCTGATAGCGCTCATCTTCCGGGTTCACGGCAACCGCGCTGTCACCCAGCATGGTTTCCGGACGGGTGGTGGCAACGATCAGGTAAGTCTTGCCGTCGGCGGTGGTGGCACCGTCGGCCAGCGGGTAGCGCAGGTTCCACAGTGAGCCCTGCTCGTCGTGGTTTTCTACTTCCAGGTCGGAGATCGCGGTGTGCAGTTTCGGGTCCCAGTTGACCAGGCGCTTGCCGCGGTAGATCAGGCCGTCCTCATGCAGGCGCACGAAGGCTTCCTTGACCGCTTCGGACAGGCCGTCATCCATGGTGAAGCGCTCGCGGCTCCAGTCGACCGAGCTACCCAGACGGCGAATCTGGCGGGTAATGTTGCCGCCGGACTCTTCCTTCCACTCCCAGACCTTTTCCAGAAACTTCTCGCGGCCCAGGTCGTGGCGGTTGACGCCCTGTGCGGCCAGCTGACGCTCGACCACCATCTGGGTGGCGATACCGGCGTGGTCGGTGCCCGGTTGCCACAGGGTGTTGCGGCCCTGCATGCGGCGGAAGCGAATCAGCGCATCCATGATGGCGTTGTTGAAGCCATGACCCATGTGCAGGCTGCCGGTCACGTTCGGCGGCGGCAGGGCAATGGTGTAGGACTCGCCCGAGCCCTGGGGGGCAAAGTAGTTGTTCTGCTCCCAGGTCTGGTACCAGGAAGTTTCAATGGCGTGGGGCTGGTAAGTCTTGTCCATGGGTGTCTTGGCTATCCGGCTATTCAGGAATGGCAGGCGCTTGGGACGCGGCAGGCGTCGAGCGCGCAGGAAAAACCGCCATTATAGCGGTCGCGGGGCGGGGAGGCCCAGCCCGCTGAGGGTTATTTCAGCTGTTCGCGTACCAGTTGCTGCAACTTGCCCTGCATGCGCTTGCGCAGCTCGTCTTCGATGGTCGGCAGCAGGTCGTCGATGACCTCCTGCAGCAGCAGTTGTGCCTCGGCCTGAAGGCGTGCTTCCAGCCGTGCTTCACGTGCTGAGCTGGGCACTGCGGAGAAGGGGCTCTGCTGGGCCATGATCTGGTCCAGCTGCATGCGCTCTTCAGCCAGTTTGGCCAGGGAAGCGTAGGGCAAAAACGGATTGGGTGATCTGTTGGCCATGCCGCTGGTCAGCGGTGGGGCGGGGTGCTCGACGGCGCTCAAGGGCGGCTCGTCAGGGTTGAGGATAACGTCCTGCAGCAGGGGAATGTCGAGCTGGCCGTCGTCGCCGATCTCCGGCTCGGGATGCTCATCAAGCAGGGTGCGGATGGATTCCAGGTCCTCCAGCAGTCGTGAAGGCTCCGAGGGGTCGCGCTGCTTCATGGGTCATCCCGCTGTCCGTATTTGATGGGAATGTAGAGGATAGCCCCGCTCCCGGTAGAAACGGAAGCGCTCACGCGCCGGCAGACGCACACCATCGTGTTCCACCACGATTTCTGCCAGTCGCTGAAAGCGGCTGAAAAAACTCGGCGTCTGGTCCGACAGGTTGATCAGCAGGTCAGCGTGGGTACCCGGCTGCTCGCCATTGCCGCAACTTACCGCCTCCTCCGGCCCCTCGCCCAAAATGACATGGGGCACAAAGGCATCACGGCGGAACGACCACAAGAGCGCGTCCAGCTCCTGACACATCTGTTCAGAGGCGCAGTGCAGGTACACACGGTGGCCCTTCTGCCAGGCCTTGTGCGCGAGCCGACAGGCATACGCCAGCCGCGTCTGCGGCTGGTCACTGGAAAGCAGGTAAAAATCGATGCGGGTCATGGGGGTAGCTTCAAGCTTCAAGCCGCAAGCTGCAAGTTAAAACCATCGCACCGGTCAGGCTTGAGGCTTGTCGCTTGCAGCTTGTGGCTGCTTGATCAGGCCTTGGCCTGATCAAGCAGGTATTGCATCAGCAGCGGCACCGGGCGGCCGGTGGCGCCTTTGTCCTTGCCGCCGCTGATCCAGGCGGTGCCGGCGATATCCAGGTGTGCCCAGGGATAGGCCTTGGTGTAGCGCGACAGGAAGCAGCCGGCAGTGATGGTGCCGGCCTTGGGGCCACCGATATTGGCCATGTCGGCGAACGGGCTGTCGAGCTGCTCCTGATACTCCTCGAACAGCGGCAGTTGCCAGGCGCGATCACCGGCGCGGGTGCCGGCGTCCAGCAGTTGACCGATCAGTTCGTCGTTATTGCCCATCAGGCCGGAGGCATTGCTGCCAAGGGCGACGATGCAGGCACCGGTCAGGGTGGCGATGTCGACCACGCTGGCCGGTTTGAAGCGTTCGGCGTAGGTCAGCGCATCGCACAGCACCAGACGGCCTTCGGCGTCGGTGTTGAGGATTTCGATGGTCTGGCCGGACATGCTGGTGACGATATCGCCGGGGCGGGTCGCGGTGCCGCTGGGCATGTTCTCGGCCGAGGCAATCAGGCCCACCAGGTTGATCGGCAGCTCCAGGCTGACCGCCGCTTTGAGAACACCGAAGACGGTGGCCGCACCGCACATGTCGTACTTCATTTCGTCCATGGTGGCCGCCGGCTTGATGCTGATGCCGCCGGTGTCAAAGGTAATGCCCTTGCCGACCAGCACGTGCGGTTTGTCCTTGGCTTTGCCGCCGTTGTAGCTGATGCGGATCAGCTTGGCCGGTTCGACGCTGCCGGCGCTGACGGCCAGCAGGGCGCCCATGCCGAGTGCTTTCATGGCTTTCTCGTCGAGCACTTCGACTTCCAGCCCTTTGTGCGCCTTGGCCAGTGCCTTGGCCTGGTTGGCAAGGTAGGTTGGTGTGCAGACGTTGCCGGGCAGGTTGCCCAGGTCACGGGTCAGGGCCATGCCTTCGCTGATGGCGTTGCCTTCGGCAATGGCGCGCTTTAGCGCGGCGGCGTCAGCCTTGTCGGCGCTCCACAGGGAGAGCTTCTTCAGTTTGGGTTTGTCGGCCTTTTTGCTCTTGAACTGATCAAAGGTGTAGAGCACGTCGTGGCAGGCTTCGACCAGCAGACGTGTCTGGCTGGCCAGGTCGCGACTCTTCACTGTGCCAGACAGCGCGAACACCGCATCGCCAGCCGGGCCTGCCTTGATGGTTCTCAGCGCCTGTTGCGCCAGTTTGCGCCAGGCGCGGTCACTCAGGGGCTCGTCCTTGCCGCTACCGAGCAGCAGAACACGTTGGGCGGCAACACCGGGCAGGGCAAACAGGGCCAGGCTGCTGCCGCTCTTGCCGGAGAGGTCACCGTTCTTCAGAGCGGTTGCCAGCTGGCCGCCGCTGGCCTTGTCCAGATCGGCGGCCGGGCCGGTCAGGGTCTTGCCTTCGCTGACGGTGACGACCAGCCAGCCGCATTTGATGGTTTCCAGTGCGCCGTGCTTAACGTTGAACTCCATGGTGCTCCCCAAGACAAATCGAGATGATTGACTGATAATACGGGCAAATTCCCGCGGGTGTCTGTCGGGCTGCTGCTGGCAGACATGTCTGCCAGCATTCTGGCCTATTCGCGCCGGCCCTTAAAGACCCCGGAGCCAAGGACCTGTTTCGTGATTGTTTTCCGTTATCTCAGCCGCGAAGTGCTGTGGACGCTGACTGCGGTCAGCGGTGTGCTGCTGCTGATCATCATGAGTGGCCGCTTTATCAAATACCTGGCGCAGGCCGCTGCTGGTCAGCTGGACGCGTCGGTACTCTTTGTCATCATGGCCTACCGGCTGCCGGGGTTCATGGTGCTGATTCTGCCGCTGGGGCTGTTTCTCGGCATTTTGCTGGCCTACGGGCGGCTGTATCTCGACAGCGAGATGACGGTGCTGTCGGCAACCGGCATGAGCGACCGCAAGTTGATCGCTTACACCCAGGGGCCGGCGCTGCTGATTGCTCTGCTGGTGGCGCTTTTGAGCTTTTGGGTGGCACCGGGTGGCGTGTTGAAAACCCAGCAGCTGCTGAACCAGCAGGATGCGCTGACCGAGTTTGACACCCTGGCTGCCGGGCGCTTTCAGGCGCTGGGCAGTGGTCAGCGGGTGACCTACGCCGGTGGCCTGTCTGAAGACCGCACCGAGTTGCAGGACGTGTTTATTACCGAACGCCGTGGCGACGGCGAAGATGCCGTGCTGGGCGTGTTGGTGGCTGAATCCGGTACCCAGGAGCTGAACCCGGACGGCAGCCGTTATCTGGTGCTGAATCAGGGTTTCCGCTACGAGGGCCAGCCTGGCTCGCCGGCCTTCAGAACCATTTCTTACGACACCTACGGTGTGCTGTTGCCCAAGCCGGAAGTGCAGACCGAGGTCAGCGATCGCGAGGCTATGTCGACCACTCAGCTGCTGAGTGAGCGCGGGCTGGATGAGCGCGCCGAGCTGCAGTGGCGCATCGCGATTCCGCTGCTGGTGCCGATTGTTGCCTTCTTTGCCGTGCCGCTGGCGCGAGTCAATCCGCGTCAGGGGCGCTTTCTCAAGCTGCTGCCGGCCATTTTGCTGTACATGGCCTATCTGGCGCTGCTGATCAGTGCGCGCGGCTGGATTGAGTCGGGCAAACTGCCGCCAGCGCTGGGGCTGTGGTGGGTGCACGGGCTGTTCCTGCTGATTGGTGTGGTACTCAATCGCGACGCGCTGTTTGCGCCGCGTCAGGCCAAGGGAGGTCAGCATGCGGCGGCTTGATCGACACATTGGCAGTGCGGTGCTGCTGGGGATTCTGGCGGTGCTGGCGGTGATCCTGGGCCTGGATCTGCTGTTCTCCTATATCAACGAGCTGGACGATGTCGACGGCGGCTATGGCCCAGCGCAGGCGCTGGTCTACACGCTGTTGTCCCTGCCGGGGCGCGTGCACGAGCTGCTGCCGCTGGCTGCGCTGGTCGGTTGTCTGGTTGGGCTGGGCACGCTGGCCAGTAACTCCGAACTGACCATCATGCGCGCCTCGGGCGTGTCCATCGCGCGGATCACGCTGGCGGTCATGAAGCCCTTGTTGCTGTTGATGGTGCTGGGCGTTGCGATTGGCGAGTACGTCGCGCCCTATACCGCCAACCTGGCGGAAAGCCGCAAGGCGATTGCCGAGGGCAGCGACGAGGCATTGAAGTCCAAGGGCTTGTGGCACCGCGAGGGTAATGACTTTCTGCATATCAATGCGGTGCAGCCTAATGGTGTGCTCTACGGTATTACCCGCTACCGCTTTGATGACCAGCGGCGCCTGCTGGAAGCCAGCTTTGCCAGCCGCGCAGCCGTGCAGCAGGACGATTGGCTGATGGAGGATGTGCGCTCGACGCATTTTGCCGATACCGGCGAAAGCTCGGTGACCGTCAATCTGCAGGAGCGCTGGGACGTGCACCTGTCACCGGAGCTGCTGCAGGTGGTGCTGCTGGAGGCCGATGCGCTGCCGTTAACGGGTATCTGGCGCTATCAGAAGTACCTGGCAGAGCAGGGCCTGAACAACCAGAGTTACTGGCTGGCCTTCTGGAAAAAGCTCTTCCAGCCGCTGGCTACCGCCGTGCTGGTGTTTGTGGCGGTGTCCTTTATCTTTGGCCCGCTGCGCTCGGTCACCATGGGGCAGCGACTGTTCACCGGGGTGCTGGTCGGCTTTGTGTTCCAGATTGTTCAGGATCTGCTGGGCCCGTCCAGTCTGGTGTTTGGCTTTTCGCCGTTGATCGCGGTGCTGCTGCCCATTGGTCTGTTGCTGGCGCTGGGCGCCTGGCTGATGCGTCGCGCCGGCTGATAAGGCTTTTTGCCAGCATTTTCCGTTTGAAGGGGTGACCCGTCGCCCCTGCTAGGGCATGCTTGCCTTGCTGATGTTCGACAGGTAAGCAGGATTGCTCCGTCCGATGCTCAAGGAAACACCGCCCTTCAGCGTGCTGTCCGCCGGCCTGGCGATAGCGCTGCTGTTGTTCTTTCTGGCCCTGCAGGTGGCCTCTGACCAGCCTTGGCTGGGGTTCAGCGCTGAGCGCTCGGCCGAGGGTGTGCGTGTTGTTCGTATCGACAGTGATGGGCCGGCCGCAGGCTTGCTGCACGAAGGTGAGCTGCTGCTGGCGGTGCGCAGCGGTGCCGGCTCACTGGTGCTGGAATCCTGGGATGCCGTGGCCGAACCGGATGACGCCCGCGAGTACGCCGTCTATAACCGCTTCTTTGAGCGTCATGCCCAGCTCTGGGCCATCCTGCATGGCGACGGTCTGCAATTGCAGATACAGACGCCGTCTGCCGACGCTGCTGCACCCTCCGTCACCCGCTGGGTTGACCTGCAGCCCGAGGCCCAGCGGGGCCTGACTCAATTGCCGTTGTTGTTCTGGTATCAGGTGGGCTGCGGCCTTGCCGTGCTGCTGATGGGCGTGGCCGCCTGGGCGTTTGTGCAGACCGAGCGGGGCCCTTTGCTTTATGCGCTGGCGGGGCTGGCCATTGCGGTGGCAATTATCGCCAGCGCCGTCTACACCACACGGGAGCTGACGCTGGCACCAGACTGGTTCCTGCTGCTCTCGCGAGCCAATCAGGCCGGCGCGATGCTGTTCGCCGGCACCGGTACGGCCCTGTTCTGGTATTACCCGTTGCCGTTGGGGCGCTTCCCGATCGAGCGCGTGATGGTGCCGGTGGTGCTGGCCACGCTCGCCGGCAACTGGCTGCAGTGGTTCCCCGATCTGGATATGGCGGTGCGCTATCCGTTGCTGGCGTGGTTTGCGGTGGACATTCTGTTCGCCTGTATCCAGTGGCGCTGGACCCGTTATGAGCCGGTGGCGCGCGCGCGGCTGAAGTGGCTGCTGGCCGCCTGGTTTGCCGGTGCCTTCGGTTACCTGTTGCTGGTCATCTTTCCGCAGGTGATCGGTTATCCCTCGGTTGCCCACCAAACCCATGCCTGGGCCTTTTTTGTACTGACCTACCTGGGCATTGCCCTGGGCATCGTGCGCTACAGGTTGTTCGACCTGGATCGCTGGATTCTGCTGGCTTGGTTCTGGTTTGCCTTCGGCGTGCTGTTCATCGTACTGGACGCCTTTCTGATTTTGCTGCTGGACCTGGAAACCAGCATGGGCCTGCTGGTCTCGCTGGCGGTGGTCGGCTGGGTGTATTTGCCGATTCGCCAGGGCTTTTTGCTCTGGCTGGCGCCTGACAACCCGCGTGGCGCTCTGCATCAGCGCCTGCCGCGCATCCTGCAGCAGGCGTTCGAGTATCAGCGGCCGATCCCGGCGCAGTGGTGCAAGGCGCTGCAGGAGATATATGACCCGCTGCGCATCGAACAGACCGACGAGGTGGTCAGACAGCCAGAAATCCGGGACAACGGCTTGCGTCTTGCTGTGCCGGCGGTCGACGAGGGGCCGGCGCAGGTGCTCAGTTACGCCGCCGGCGGGCGGCGCCTGTTTGATCGCAAGGACCTGGATTTCTGTCAGCAGGCATTGACCCTGTTCAGCTATGCCCAGCAGTACCACCATTCCTATCAAACCGGGGTGATCAGCGAGCGCCAGCGGGTCGCGCGTGACCTGCATGACGATGTCGGTGCGCGTCTGCTCTCTGTGGTTTATCGGGCGCAGGGCAGTGACGAGCTGCAGCAACTGGCACGTGACTGTCTGCGCGAGTTGCGCGAGGTGATTCAGGGGTTGCAGAAGGGCGCGGTGCAACTGCAGCAAAGCTATGCGCGATGGCAGGCCGAGGCGCGTGAGCGTTGTCGTCTGTTTGGTCTTGCGCTAGACATGCAGCTGGACCCGGCGGCGCGCAGCTGGCTGTTGAGCCCGCGTATCGAGCGTAACCTGTCGCGCATCCTGCGTGAGGCCTGTTCCAACACCTTCAAGCACGGAGCGGCTTCAAGGGTGCATGTGCGCCTCAGGCTGGCCGACGAGCGCCTGATTCTGGAGTACCAGGACGATGGTGGTGGTTTGCTGGCTGATCGCCTGGAGGGTGACGGGGTTGGTTTAAGTGGTATGCGACAACGCAGTGAAGAGCTCGGAGGGGAGATCGTCTGGTGGAGTCCGCTGGAGGGCGGGCTGGCCATGCGCTGTGAGATTCCGTTGGGAGGCGGACAGCAGACATGAAAAACATAGTGATTCTGGAAGACCTCAAGGATGCCCAGCGCTGGCTGGCCGATGCAGCGCGTCGGGCCTGGCCGGACGCGGAAGTTCAGTTCTACAGCACGTTGCGCAGTGCCTGCCAGGCGCTGGATGAGCGAGCGCCGCAGCTGTGCCTGGTTGACCTGCAATTGCCGGACGGCTCAGGAGTGGACTTTATTCGCCAATGTCGCCAGCAGCACCCGGATGCGCAGCTGGTGGTCGCCACCATGTACGACGACGATATGCACCTGTTTCCTGCGCTGCAGGCGGGGGCCAACGGCTACCTGCTGAAGGAAGACCCGCAGGAGCAGATTGCCAGTGCGCTGCTGGGGATCGTCAAGGGCGTGCCGCCGTTATCACCGCAGATTGCTCAGCGCATGCTGGGCTACTTTCAGCAGGCGCCGCAGGGCGCTGCACCCGAGCTGCACCGTCGCGGGTTACCCGAGGTGGACAATGTCGAGCGCCTGAGTGCGCGTGAGCAGGAGTTTTTGCTGGTGATCGGCAATGGCTACAAGACGGCGGAAGCGGCAGACATGCTGGGCGTGAGTTATCACACGGCCGCCAAGCACATCAAGAATATCTACGCCAAGCTGGGCATCAGCAGCCGTGCCCAGGCGGTGCAGGAAGCCATCCGTATGGGGCTGATCAACTAAGGAAGCACTGATTAATTCCACACGCACTCTGCGAGTGCTCAAGCGTGTAGATGCAAGGCGCGACGTGCAGCCAATAATGGTTCTATTGGCAAGCAGCGAAACGCAGTCAGATGCATGCTTGAGCGCTCGCCCTGCGGGGCGCTCAGTCCGGGCCGCACTCTGCGTTGTGATTTCTCGACAGGTCCAGACATGCCTTCGAAACCACGCCTTGATTGCAGCCCGGCCGGATGCGGCCCAGACTGAACGCCAGAGAGCATGCGGAATTAATCAGTGCTTCCCTAACGGTATGCCAGTCGCTGTGGCTGCTTTACTCGCCTGTGCGCCGGGGGATATGTGTTGGCAGGGCGTGAGGGCTATTGACGCTCGCCCAATAGCAAAGCGCCCGGCAGGGTGCCGGGCGCTCTGGGTCGTGCGAGGGCGCGATTACTCGTCGCAGTTCGTACACACCCCGATCATCATGCCGCTGAAGTCGCCACCGTCGGAGTTCTCGCCGCTGGCGCCGAGCACGATCAGGCGCTCGCCTTCCTGGACGTAACCGTCGGCGGTGAACGTCAGTTGGCCACCGTCGTTGTTGTCCTGCACCGCTTGCAGCTGCAGAGTGCCCTCATCGAAGTCCGTATCGAACGCCAGGTTGAACTGCTCATTGAGGCTGGAGTCGCTGAAGCCGGACTCTGTCACCTGCTGCCAGTGCCAGGCGGCGCTCATTTCAGCGTTGCCCTCGGCGTCAAAGCGCAGGCTTCCAGCGCTCAGACGGGTTGGCTCGACCAGGCCTGTTTCGGCGTACATGCCGATCGCCATCAAGCGATATTCGCGGTTGGCCAGATTGTTGGTGCTAGCGGTTTTGACGGCCAACAGCATCTGGCGGAAGTGTTGCTCCCCATCGTTTTCTTCGATCGCGCCGTCGAGCACTTCGGTGGCTTCAACGCCCAGCAGCAGGGTGCGGCCATCCGGTGACGCGTATCCTTCCAGCTCGTCATCCAGCACCAGCTTGCCGTCGCTGGCTACGCTGAGCGGGAAGCTTCCACTTTCGCCGACATTCGGGTCATCCCAATCCCATCCCTCATCGCCCTGACAGGCCTGGTAGTTGAAGCGATCGAACTCATATCTTCTTTTCTGCGGATAAATCTCCAGGTTGCGGCGACCCTGCTCGCAGTAATTGCCCTGTGCGCCATCGATTTCCAGCAGGTTGTTGTAGACGTAGATATCCAAATCGCTGTCGCCGGCTTCAAACAACAGCTCGACAACGCCGTATTTACCGTCAACCGTGGGCATCTGGCTGGCACGTCGCAGCATCACGTCCAAGGTGTGGTTAAGCACCTGGAGTTGCGGGGTGTTGGTGTCATCGCGCACCTCTCGGGTGTAGAACTGGGAGCCAACCATGACATCCAGCGGGGAGTTGGCCGGACCGGCTGCGGTGAAACGGGTGGCGCCGCTGTATTCGCGGTCGGTACAGGCAGCGGTTTGCGTCTCGCAATCTTCTACGTCACCACTGTCCTTTTCGTAGTCCTCGAGGTCTTCGCTTTCAGCAAACAGGATGCCGCGGGCATCGGCCCTGAAGCTGCCGCTATCGTCCTCATCGTCGATCCATGCCTGGGACGATGCGCCGCTGTAAGCGCCCAGGCCAACGACGATTTCCATTTCCTTGAAGGTGCCGGCCGGTACGCTGAACGTGCCGGTGTCGCCGGTGATATCCAGCTCAATCGCGCTGCTCCGGTTGCCGCCAAGCAGAATGCCCGCGCCACGGTCAGCGTAACCGCCAACGGTCACGCTCTCGCTGTAGTAGCCGCCGGATGCCTGGTTGGCAGCGCTGCTGTCGAGCGCAGGGGCGGCCTTGTCCTCGAACTGTTGTTCTATTGCTGCCGACAGCTTGGCGCCGACCTGCTCCAGCAACTGTTCGGTGCTGGCGCTGCTGTTGATGGCCTGCTCCAGCTCGGCTTGCACCACCGGGTCGTTGGCCATTTCCAGCACGATCTCAATAATCTGGTCGACCTCCTCCAGGCTCAGCTCGTCGAACTGGGCGGTACGGCTGGCAATCTGCTGGGTGACAAAGGTCGTCAGCGGGTTGGCGAACAGGTCGCTGCGCGTGGTCGGCGTGGTGTAGCTGATGCCGGCCGGCAGCGGGATTTCGATATAGCTGTTGATGCGCGAGCCGAAGGGCAACTCAAGTATGTAGCCGCTGCCATCGCTGTCGGCTTCGGCAGTGAATTCGTCTTCGCCCAGCTCGACGAGGCTGCCGTCGGCGTTGATGGTGATGACGCGGAAAGTCGCAGGGTCCAGGTCATCGAACGTGTCTGCCAGCGCCGGGGTGATCAGAAAGTCCAGCAGAGCCTGGGCAATCCGCTCCTGGGCGGTGGTGGGTAGCGCGGTGGTGGTAGCCGGTGTGCCGACCGTCAGGCTGTAGCGAGTCGTTGCCGCGCCGCCGGCACTGTCGCCACCACCTCCGCCGCCACCGCCTCCCAGACAGGCAGTTAGCGTCATGGTGGAAGAGATTGCGAGGGCCAGTGGCCATTTTCTTGGAGTATGCATGCAGGTAGTCCCTTGATGTGCGTGGTAGCCCAAGGGATTCTGGATGGCCTGTTGACGCGGGTCGTACCCTGAAAAGGGTACTGGCTGAGGCAGTACCCTGTTTTGGGTATGGGGTGGTCAGTCCTTAAAGGTGCCTTTTGGCAGGGTGACCAGCTGGGTGCCGGAGGCAATGTCGTGCCAGGTGCGCGCCTGGCGATCCCACAGCTGCCAGAAAAAGCCCAGCCCGGCGCACAGCCAGGAGGCCTGCGCGACGGCCAGACGAATCAGCGCCTGGCGTCCGGTTATGGTTCGCCCGTCAGGCTGCTGCAGGCGAATACGCCACGCCTGCATGCCGAGGGACTGGCCTTTCTTGGTCCAGAACCAGGTGTAGAAGGCAAGCATTACCAGCAGGAGGATCAGAGTTAGTGAAGGATTTCCTACGAAAGCTTGATCCTCTGCCTGAGCATGGGCGGTTGGCTCTCCGTAGATGAAAATGTGCACGCCCAGGTACGCCAGAGTCGTAACCATCCAGGCGGCTATTAACAGGAACAGGTCATAGCTGGCCGCAAACAGGCGACGGAAGATGCCGGTAGGAGGGAAGTCCCCGATCGGTTGCAGCTGTTTGACGGCCACCGCTTCAGCCCCGACGACGGGTGAGCGGGGTGCCGGCAAAGCTCACCTTGGCCAGGCCGCCCTGCATCAGCGCGCGGATGTTGCCGTGATCACTGCCCTCTGGCGTTGCCAGTACCGAGCGGTAGTGTTCGGCAAAGCACTGCAGCGCCTGCTCATCACTCAACCCTAGGTCCAGCGACATTGCCAGCACCTTGCACGAGCCCTGATTCTGCTCGGCGCTGTTATGCACCGGGCCGTTGTCAAAGGCGGTGGGCTGGTGCTGGTAGTGGGCGTCAATAAACTCCAGAGTGTCGGCAAACAGATGCTGCGGGGTGCCCAGGCGGGCGATGAACTGCTCGGGGGTCATGCGTTGTCCTGTTTCTGTGCCTTATCAAAGGCGGCTTGCTGCTGCGGGGTGGCTTCGGTCTGATATTTTGCCTTCCACTCGGCGTAGGGCATGCCGTAGACCGCTTCGCGGGCTTCATCCATGCTCAGCTCGATGTCCATGTCGTCGGCGGCTGCCTTGTACCATTTGGACAGGCAGTTGCGGCAAAAGCCGGCGAGGGTCATCAGGTCGATGTTCTGCACATCCTTGCGGTTGCGCAGGTGGCTGACAAGGTTGCGGAAGGCGGCTGCTTCCAGTTCGAGACGCTCCTGCTTGGTCATGATCGGCTTTCCTTCATGCGTCTGTTGCGGGGCATGGCGCGCAGCTGCTGCGCGCCGACTCTGAGCGCAAGGATAATTGGCTGCCGGGTATTGTCAATCAGCCTCAGTTGCGCGCGGCGCTGAGAGTGATGGAAACCGACTCGGCAAAGCGCAGGGCATGGGGCTTGTCGACCTCTACCTCGGCGTAGCAGACCTGGGTGTGCTGCATGACGATGTCGAGCAACTCCTGGGTCAGTCGCTCCAGTAGGGCAAAGCGATTTTCTTCGACATGGCGAATCATCGCTTTGGTGATGGTGCGGTAGTTCAGCGCCTGCTCAATCTGGTTGACGCTCACCGCGTCGTCCGCCGGGTAAAGAATGGTGGCGTTGATCAGGATGTCCTGCTGGTTGAGGATTTCCTCTTCCTTGATGCCGATGTAGGTGCGCAGGCGCAGGTCTTTGATACGGATGCGCGCCAAACCTGGAGCGAGCTGGCTCATGGTCAGTTGCTCCGGCTGATCAGTTGCAGGAATTCCTGGCGGGTGTTGACCGACTCACGGAAGGCGCCAAGCATCACCGAGCTGTGCATGGAGGAATTCTGCTTCTCGACGCCGCGCATCATCATGCACATGTGCTTGGCTTCGATCACCACAGCTACCCCGGCAGCGTTGGTGACCTGCTGAATCGCCTCGGCGATCTGGCGGGTGAGGTTTTCCTGGATCTGCAGGCGACGGGCAAACATGTCGACGATGCGCGCCACCTTGGACAGGCCGATGACCTTGCCGGTCGGAATGTAGGCAACGTGCGCCTTGCCGATAAACGGCAGCATGTGGTGCTCACAGAGGGAGTACAGCTCGATGTCCTTGACGATCACCATCTCGTCATTGTCGGAGTCGAACAGTGCGCCGTTGACGATCTCTTCCAGTGACTGGGTGTAGCCGCGGCAGAGAAACTGCATGGCTTTGGCGGCGCGTTCCGGTGTGCCCTTGAGGCCGTCGCGCTGCGGCTGCTCACCCAGGTTGGTGAGAATCTCGCGGTAGTTGTTGGTGAGGTTTTCCAGGCTCATGGCAGTATCTCGTCGGCTTACTTGAGGTGCCGGCCGCCGTTCAATGGCAGGCAGCTTCCGGTGATATAGGGGTTGTCCATCAGGTAGCGAATGGACTGGTAGACGACTTCCGGTCCGGGCTCCATGCCCAGCACGGACTTGGCTAGCGCGCGGCGGCGGTAGTCGGCATCGTCCTCGGGGTTAAACATGATCAGCGCAGGTGCAATGGCGTTGACCTTGATCTGTGGTGCCAGGCGCGCGGCGAAGGAGCGCGACAGCGCCTCCAGGCCGGCCTTGCTGGCGCAGTAGCCAACGTGCTTGGCGCTGCCCTTGCGGGTGACATCATCGGTGAGGTGGATGATGTCGGCCGGCGCGTCGGCGGGGAAGAGCTCATGGCATTGCTGGTTAATCAGGTAGGGCGCCTGCATGTGCACCATGAACATCTGCTGCAGGGCATCGGCGCCGCTGCTGTCGTCCAGCCAGAGCGAGGCGTTGTGAATGATCGCGCGCAGCCTGGGTGCACGGCTTTTCAGTTCGTCGATGAACTGCTCAATGCCTTCGACGGTCGAAAAATCGGCCAGCATCGGTTCGATGCCTGGCGCAAGCGGCTGTTGCTGCCATTCGTCGCGCAGGTGACGGCAGGTAATGAGTACCTGAAAACCATCTGCGGCCAGGCGCTCGGCACAGTACAATCCGACGCGCTGTGCACCGCCGGTGATGACGATGGTGGTGTCGCTCCGGTTGCTGTGCGATGTGCCTTGACTGACTGCCTGCATGCTGTGTGTCGCTGAAATATCGTCGGTTGTGAATAAAAAGGGCGCAATGGTAGCACGCCGAGCGTCGGCCGCTGTGACCACTAATGTATAACATTGTTGTACACTGTACAGGTTTTTAGTGTTGGCTACGGCCTGCTATGGATCCAGATCATGAACCAGACTCCTGAAGCGGCGCGTCAGACGCTGTACCCTATTCGCGAGGTATCGCGCCTGACCGGCGTGAACCCGATCACCCTGCGCGCCTGGGAGCGGCGTTATGGTTTGCTGGTCCCGCACCGTACCGACGGCGGACATCGGCTGTACTCGTTGCAGGACATTGAGCGTGTGCGCAGTGTTACCCAGTGGATTGCGCGCGGTGTCCCAGTCAGCAAGGTGGCGGGGATCCTGGATCGGGAAGATGTGGACGAGGCCCAGGCGCCGCTGGATGACGGCGCTTTCTCACGCTACGACGTCTGGCAGCAACGTCTGGATCAGGCGCTGTTGCAAGGCGACCCGTTGCTGCTGGATCGGCTCTACGCGCAGCTGATGACAGAGGTGCCGCTGGTGACGGCCCTGGTCTCTGTGCTGCGGCCACTGCACCGTCGTCAGAGTGGCGGGTCGGCATCCGCGTCGCTGCTCGACAGTTTCCTGCGAGGGCGCCTGGCGCAACGAGCAGGGTATCTGGAGCCGGGGCACGTGACCTTGCTGCTGATCAACCTGCAGGGGCGTGAGGCCGAGCTGGATATGCTGATGGTGGCCGTGTTGCTGCGCGAGATCGGCGTCAACCTGCTGATGCTCGGTGACGCGCCTGATGTGGGCAGCTTGTTGCCGCTGGTCGAGCACAGCACCACAGCGGCGGTAGTGCTGTTCAGCGATCAGACGCTGGACCGTCGCCTGCTGACCCAGTCCCTGCCGCGCCTGAACCAGGGTGTAGCGTGCCCGGTCGCCATGGCCGGCAGTTGCTGCGCGCTGCAGGACGAGGAGCTTGCTGCGCTGGGAGTTTCTCGACTTGGCGAGGTCGGCCAGGCCCTGATGGATCGGGCTCGTCAGCTGCTGGCGGGGCGCTTTGACGCTTGAGCGTTAGGTGCCAGGGTCTGAGCGTTGCGCAGCTCGGTCAGCTCTTCTTCCAATGCCAGCGCCCGCTGGCGCGCTTCTACCTCGGCAGTGACATCCTTTTGAATGCCAATGAAGTACGTCAGCTGGTCAGCGTCGTTGAGTACCGGGGTGACTGACAGTTCGTTCCAGAACAGGCTGCCGTCCTTGCGGTAGTTGCGCAGGGTTACCCGGCACGGCTGGTGCGCCTTGATGGCGTCGCGCAGTTGCTGAAGGGCTTCCTGGTCGCGGTCGTCAGCCTGCAGAAAACGGCAGTCCTGGTAGAGGATTTCATCGGCGCAGTAGCCGGTCAGGGCCTCGAATGCCGGGTTGACGTAAATGAGGATGTTGTCGTCGCCTTCCTGTTCGGCGACTACGATGCCGTCGTTGGATGCGTTGACGACGAGTTGCAGCAGCTTGGCGTTGATCATTCGACACCCGCGTAATGGATTCTGGCCACATTCTATAGCAGCCCCGCTCACTGTCCAGCAATCAGGCGACCTTGCCCCCGGCATTGCGGCATAATGGCCGGCCAGTTAAATGACAGTTTGGGGGGAAGCATGCATCTGGTGATCATCAGTGGGTCGGTGTTTGGTACGGCAGATCTGGTTGCAGACGAGGCGCAAGCCTTGTGTCAGGCAGCGGGTTTGCAGGTTAGGCGCCTGCGTCCGCTGGAACTCGACGCGCTGCTGGCCCTGGCGCCAGAGGCGCTGCTGGTGTGCTGCTCGACCACCGGTATGGGCGAGCTGCCGGATAGTCTGGCGCCGCTGTTTCACACCATGCGCGATCGCTTCCCGCTGTTTACCGGCGTGCCCTTTGGGGTGATCGCGCTGGGCGACTCTGCCTACGGTGACACCTTCTGCCAGGGCGGCGAACAGATGCGCGAGTTGCTGCTGGAGTTGCAGGGGCGTGAGGCGCAACCGATGCTGCGTCTGGATGCCAGCGAGACAGTGACGCCAGACACCGACGCCGAGCCCTGGGTGCAGGCGTTTATTACCGCCCTGCGCGGCTGACCCTCGCCACGTCAGCTGTCGCGCGGTAGCGGGGCGCCGCTGGCCAGCTGGGTCAGGGCGTCCTCATCGAGCAGTAGAATTTGCCCGTACTGAATCTGCAGCCAGCCGAGTGCCTCGAGCTGTTTCAGCAGTTTGTTGATGCTCTGGCGGGAGCTGTTGAGCATCTGCCCGAGTGACTCCTGCGATAGCTGGACACAGGGGCGACGACCATCGTCGTCGGTCTGACCGTAGTTGTGTGCATGCATCAGCAGGCGCTTGGCCAGGCGTGAGGACAGGGGTAGCAAGGCGCTGTCTTCGAGCATGGCAAAGGAGATGCGAATACGCCGGCACAACAGACGCATGAACAGCGGGTAGAGCTCGGGACGGCGTTCCAGCATCTGGTGAAAGCCGGTACGCGGAATCATCAGCAGCTCGGTCGGCCCGCTGGCCACGGTATCGTGCGAGCGCGGCAGACCATCAAAGAGTGAAATTTCACCGAACCAGCTGCCGGGGCTGAGGATCGCCAGGACCGCCTCGCGCCCATCCTGGCCGATATTGCTGATGCGGGCGCTGCCGCTGATAACACCGTACAAGCCGTCTGGCTGGTCGTCCTTGGCGTACACAAACTCGCCATCTTGCAGTGAGCGCACGCGGCCCAGTGCCAGCAGCTCATCGAGCACGTCCTGTGGCAGCTCACCGAACCAGCGGTTCTTCTGCAGCAGCTTGGCCAACATCGGGCTGTTGCCCATCTCGGACACTGTAATTTGTTTGACAGTCCGCTTTGCCGTCACGGTCTAGACTCCCCTCATACCGAACGCTCCACAGTATGCCGCAGCACAGTGGGGATGTCCTGTAGCGTTAGCGGTCCCACCGGGCCAAATACATTATTCCAACAATAGAGGGTTACCCCGATGAACGCAGTGCACTCGCTGTCCGAGATCAGCCTGAAGAACAAGGTTAGTGCCGAAGAGTGGAAAGTCCGCGTCGAGCTGGCCGCATCCTACCGCCTGATCGCCATGTACGGCTGGGATGATCTGGTCTTTACCCATATCTCTGCCAAGATTCCGGGTACCGAGCACTTCCTGATCAACCCCTATGGCCTGATGTTCGAAGAAGTAACCGCGTCCAACCTGGTCAAGATCGACCTGCAGGGCAACAAGGTTGAAGAGTCTCCCTACGACGTCAACCCGGCTGGCTTCACCATCCACAGCGCGATTCACGAAGTGCGTCACGACGCCAACTGCGTCATGCATACGCACACCGCCGCTGGTATTGCGGTATCCACCCAGAAAGAAGGCATTCTGCCGATCTCCCAGCAGTCCATCTTCGTCCTCAGCAGCCTGGCCTACCACGACTACGAAGGCGTCGCGCTGAACGAAGAAGAGAAGCCGCGCCTGCAGGCGGATCTGGGCCGCGCCAACAACCTGGTGCTGCGCAACCACGGTCTGCTGACCTGTGGTAAATCCGTAGCAGACGCCTTCCTGACCATGTACACGCTGCAGCGCTGCTGTGAAATCCAGGTGCGTGCACAGGCCCAGAACGCAGAGCTGATCCCGATTCCGCAGGCGGTGCTGGACGGTGCGGCCGCCTCCATGAAGAAGGCAACCAACGGCGCCGGCGCCGGCATCGCTTGGCCGGCGCTGCTGCGCAAGCTGGACCGGGTAAACCCGGGCTACGACGCCTGAGGCGTGGCGCTTAACGGTATTTCCCTGGACGACTGGCTCGCCCAGGGAAGGATGTTCCGTTACCGCGGTCATCAGATCCGCTGGTGGGAAGCAGGGGCGGGTGAGCCGCTCCTGCTGATCCACGGCTTCCCGTCCGGGTCATGGGACTGGCACTACCTCTGGGACGCGCTGGCCAAGCGCTACCGGGTGATAGCGCTGGACATGATCGGCTTTGCCTTCTCTGAAAAGCCGCGCGGCTACCCCTATGACCTGATTGATCAGGCAGACCTGCAGCAGGCGCTGATGGCGCACCTGCAGATCGCTGACTATCACGTGCTGGCGCACGATTACGGCGACAGCGTTGCGCAGGAGCTGCTGGCGCGACATGAGGGCGGCGCGGGCTTTTTGCGCTCGATGTGCTTCCTCAATGGCGGGCTGTTTCCGGAAACCCATCATCCGGTGCTGCTGCAAAAGCTGTTGATGAGCCCGATCGGGTCGCTGATTGGCAGACTCTACAACCGCGAGCGAATGGCACGCACCTTCGGCAATATCTTCGGCCCGCAGACGCAACCGGATGAGCACGAGCTTGATGCCTTCTGGCGCATGATCGAGTTCAATCAGGGGCCCAGGATCATGTACCTGCTGATTCGTTACATGGCCGATCGTCGCGTGCACCGTGACCGTTGGGTAGCGGCTATGCAGGCGACGCGCTTGCCCTTGCGGGTGATTGATGGCGCGGTGGACCCGGTGTCTGGCGCACACATGGTGGAGCGCTACCGCCAGTTGATCCCTGATCCGGACACGGTGTTGTTGCCGCATATCGGCCATTACCCGCAGGTGGAGGCGCCGGAGCTGGTGCTGGAGCACTACCTGGCTTTTCGCGAGCAGCGGGTGGACCAACCGGCTGAAACAACAACCCCGGCTTGAGCCGGGGTTGTTGTTTATTGACTGCTCAGGCCTGCTCGTCGCGCAGGAACACCAGCTGGTTCTCGCTGCTGCTGGCGGCGTCAAAGCGATAACCGTCCAGATTGAAATCCTTCAGGCCTTCCGGGTCCTGCAGCCGTTCCTTGATCACGTAGCGCGCCATCAGGCCACGGGCCTTCTTGGCGTAGAAGCTGATGATCTTGTACTGCCCGTTTTTCTGATCCTTGAACACGGTATCAATAACGCGTGCGTTCAGGGCCTTGGGTTTGACCGCGCCGAAGTATTCCTGCGAGGCGAGGTTGAGCAGTACCTGATCGCCCTGGGCTTCCAGGTCTTCATTCAACCACTGGCTGATGCGCTCGCCCCAGAAGGTGTACAGATCCTTGCCGCGCGGGTTGGCCAGCTTGGTGCCCATTTCCAGCCGGTAGGGCTGCATCAGGTCCAGCGGGCGCAGCAGGCCGTACAGGCCCGACAGCATGCGCAGGTGCTGCTGGGCAAAGGCAAAGTCATCAGTGCTGAAGTCTTCGGCATTGAGGCCGGTGTACACATCGCCCTTGAACGCCAGCAGCGCCTGTTTGGCGTTCTGCGGCGTGCTCTCACGCTCCCAGCTGCCGTAGCGCGCCACGTTGAGGCTGGCCAGCTTGTCCGACAGCGACATCAGCTTGGCGATATCCTGTGGCGACTTTTCACGCAGCACCTCGATCAGCTCAACGCTGTGCTCGACAAAGCGCGGTTGCGTGCTCTGCTCGATCACCGGTGGGGTGTCGTAATCAAGGGTCTTGGCGGGGGAAATCACCATCAGCATGGGCGTACTCCTGTCAGCGTGGAGCGCGCATTATGACGGAAAGTGACGGCGCGATGGGTAATGGGTTGTATAGAGAGGGGCTATCGGTGCAAAGCTGGCGCTTTGGGCTGGAGGCTCGAAGGTAGAAGCTTGAAGTAGTCCGGGGGGCTTCCGAAGTTGGGCTTTTGGTCGTACTCCGCAGTTATGGCTTGACGAGCATGTAGCTGCCCCAATCTGATTGCGCTTCCAGCTTCCAGCTTCCAGCTTCCAGCTTCCAGCTTCCAGCTTCCAGCTTCCAGCTTCCAGCCCGCCCCGGCCGGTGGCCGGGGCGTTCCGGTCAGAGGTGTGTTTCTGCGTATTCAGCCAGTGCTGAGCGCGGTACGCCCTGCAGGTGGATGTGTACGCCGTGGGGAAAGTCTTTGAAGCATTCGGTCAGATAGGTCAGGCCTGAGCTGGTGGCGTTGAGGTACGGGGTATCGATCTGCGCCAGGTTGCCCAGGCAGATCACCTTGGAGCCGTTGCCGGCACGGGTAATGATGGTCTTGATCTGGTGCGGGGTCAGGTTCTGGCTTTCATCGATCAGGATGAAGCTCTGCTGGAAGCTGCGGCCGCGGATGTAGTTCAGGGATTTGAACTGCAGCGGCACGCGGTCGAGGATGTATTCCACGCTGCCGTGGGTGCTCTCGTCGTCCATGTGCAGGGCTTCAAGGTTATCGGTGATCGCGCCGAGCCAGGGCTCCATCTTCTCCTTTTCGGTACCGGGCAAAAAGCCAATGTCCTCGTCCAGCCCCTGGGTGCTGCGGGTGGCGATGATGCGGCGGTAGGTTTTGGTGACCATGGTCTGCTCAATGGCGGCCGCCAGCGCCAGAATGGTCTTGCCCGAGCCGGCGGCGCCGGTGAGGTTGACCAGATGGATGTCCGGGTCCATCAGGGCGTACATCGCCAGTGCCTGGAAGATGTCGCGTGGGCGCAGCCCCCAGCACTCCTGATGCAGCATCGGCTCCTGGTGCAGGTCGCGGATCGTCAGCTTGTCGCCTTCGATAGCTTTGACCCAGCCGATAAAGCCCTGGTCATCAATGATGAAGTCGTTGAGGTGCAGCGCCGGCAGGTTGTCGGTCAGTTGCACTTCGTGCACGGTCTGGCCGGTCAACTGGCGGGTTTCGACCTTGGCGACGCGATCCCAGAACGAGCCTTCGATTTCATGGTAACCACGGGCCAGCAGGGAAATGTCATCCAGCAACTGGTCGGTGTGGTAGTCCTCAGCATCGATACCGCAGGCGCGTGCCTTCAGGCGCATGTTGATGTCCTTGGACACCAGCACGATACGGCCGTCGGGGTAGCGTGACTGCAGTTGGCAAAGCTGGTTGATAATCTTGTTGTCGTTGAGGTCGTTGGGCAGGCAGTGGGCGGGGATGGGGGCTTTGTCCATGAGGATGGCGAGGGTGCCGTTGGGGCCAAGCTTGCCACGCTCGATGGGGACGCCTTGTTCTACCTGGTCGGGTGGTGCGTCACCGAGGGTCTTGTCGATCAGCCGAATGGCCTGACGACAGTCTGCTGCGGTGCTGGATTTGCCGGATTTTAGCTTGTCGAGTTCTTCCAGAACGGTCATCGGGATGATGACGTGGTGCTCTTCGAAGTTGAGCAGGGCGTTGGGGTCGTGAATCAGGACGTTGGTATCAAGAACGTAGAAGGTGTGCTCGGTCGGTCCGCACGCTTCCATATGCTGTACCTCGCAGTGCCGGTGACGCGACTGTATCAGGCAGCATTGGCTGCGCCTGGCAGTCCACTGGGCCGGCTCGCAGCACCGTCGGGTATCAAGGGATCACCCTGCAGCGTGGGCCGGTTGTTCGACGTATAACGTAAAGAGAATGACTTTCACAAGCGTGGAAAACGCATGTGATAAAAAAAGCCTGAAATTGACCAAAGGGGCTGGGCAGGGGGTAAAAGGGCGCGATATAGTCATTGGCCCGGTCACTGAAAAGTGGCCGCTTTTTTTGGCCGAATGGTCAGCTTTCTGGCTGGCAGTGGCCGCTATGCGGATATGCGCAGGGACGCGACATGTCGCGTCCGCAAGGGGGCTGCGGACACAGCATGCTGTGTCCCTACGGCTGTGTCCTTACACGTGCTCCGGTTCAGTGACGACCTTGCGGGCGTCCACCGCCGCGGCGGCTGTTGCTGCCAGCGGAGCGGCGGCGGGCGGCAGCGGCGGCTGCGGCCTGTTCGGCTTCATTGGCGTCGGTGGCGGCCTTTTCCTCGGCGCTTTGCTGGCGCTTCGGCACCGGCTTGAGGAAGCGCTCCTCCGGCGGGATGCACTCAAGTTTGCTGCCTAGCAGCTCCTCGATCGGCGGTACCTGGAAGGCGTCGTCTTCACCAGCCAGGCTGATGGACGTGCCCTTGGCGCCGGCGCGGCCGGTACGGCCGATACGGTGCACGTAGTCTTCCGGGTCTTCCGGCAGGGTGTAATTGACCACGTGGCTGATGCCGTCGATATGGATGCCACGCCCGGCGACATCGGTGGCGACCAGCACCTGCAGCTTGCCGCTCTTGAAGTTCTCCAGGGTGCGTACGCGCTTTTGCTGGGGTACGTCGCCGGACAATTGCGCGGCGTTGATGCCGTCGCGCATCAGGCGTTCCTGCACGCGGCGTACTTCGTCCTTGCGGTTGGCAAACACCATCACGCGGTCCAGCTCCAGCTGGGTAACCAGGTTGTAGAGGACCTTGTACTTGTCGGCGCTGCTGACGGCGTAGACCTTCTGGGTAACGTTCTCGGAGGCCGGGCGCTCGGGCTCGATCTCGACTACGGCCGGATTCTCTGTCCATTGGCGCGCCAGGTTCATGACGTCGTCGCTGAAGGTGGCGGAGAACAGCAGCGTCTGGCGGTCGCCCTTGCGCGGGGTCTGGCGGATGATCTGACGCACCTGCGGGATAAAGCCCATATCGAGCATGCGGTCGGCTTCGTCCAGTACCAGTACTTCCAGCAGGTCCAGGTGCACCTCGCCACGGTTGCAGAAGTCCAGCAGGCGGCC
The DNA here is from genome assembly GCF_900114765.1 of Halopseudomonas pachastrellae. Taxonomy (GTDB): domain Bacteria; phylum Pseudomonadota; class Gammaproteobacteria; order Pseudomonadales; family Pseudomonadaceae; genus Halopseudomonas; species Halopseudomonas pachastrellae. The sequence goes on along the minus strand of NZ_FOUD01000002.1, from coordinate 111,063 downwards.
CGGGGTGGCGACCAGAATATCGCAATAGCGTTGTTCGAGCTGCTTGAGCTGCTTGTCCAGATCCATGCCGCCGACAAAGGTCATGACGTTCAGCGGGCAATGCTTGGTGAGGCCTTCGGCGTCACTGGCGATCTGCATCACCAGTTCACGCGTGGGCGCGATAATCAGCGCGCGGGGCTCGCTCATGAAACGCTCATCCGGCGGTGGTGTTTCCAGCAGCTGGGTGATGGTCGAGACCAAGAAGGCGGCCGTCTTGCCGGTGCCGGTCTGGGCGCGGCCGATGGCGTCGTGGCCGCGCAGGGTGCTGCCCAGCACGGCAGCCTGAATCGGCGTGCAGTAGCTGAAGCCCTGATCCTGAATGGCGCGCATCAGGCTGTCTGGCAGCGGAAAGTCGTGAAAGCGGCTCTTGCCTTCGGCGGCGGGCACCTGAAAGTCGTTGATGCTCCATGGCTTGGCTGGCGCCGGCTTGGGTTTGGCCGGTCGCTGGCGCTCTGCCTGGCGCGGCTTGCGGGCTTGTGAGGGTGCGTTGTCCGGCTTTGCCGCGGCGGTGGCGGGGGCCTGACGGGGTGTCTGCTCGACCGGCTTCTGGGCCGGTTCTTCTGGTTTGCTGATCAGCTTTTTCAGCGCTTTGAGCACAGGCATGTCTCGACTACATGGAAATTGAAGATCAGGCAGTGTAATGCAAGGCCGTGCGATAGCGAAGCCTTGCGGTTGTTTTTTGAACAGTTGCCGGTGGGCGGACCAACGGCAAAAGACGCTAGAGACCGAGCTGCGCGACCAGCCACTGGCGAATGTCGGTAATCTCCGGCATGCAGACCTCGTGCGCCATCGCATACTCATGCCAGCTGGTCTGGTGCCCGGCGGCCTGCATCAGGTCATGCGCTTCGCGGCCCATGGTCAGTGGCAGCACCTCGTCGAAGCGGCCGTGGGCGTGGAACAGCGACAGCGGGTGTTCTACCGGGTGACGTTGCAGCAACTGGTCGAGGTCTGGCCCGTAGGTGGACAGCGCCATGACGCCGGCCAGCGGCAACCGGCTGCTGACGGCGGTGCACAGCACGACCGCGCCGCCCTGGGAGAACCCCGCCAGCACGATATTTTCCAGCGCGATGCCCTGGGCACATTGCTCATCAATCAGTTGGCGTACCAGGGCGATGGATTCATCCAGCTGCGCCTGGTTGATGGCGCGGGCGGGCGACACGCCGAGGATGTCGTACCAGCTGGGCATGGGAAACCCACCGTTGATGGTGACCGGACGCGTCGGTGCCTGCGGGAAGATAAAGCGAATGCCGTGGTTGTCTGGCAGTTGCAGTGCCTCGACCACCGGGACAAAGTCGTAGCAGTCGGCGCCCAGGCCGTGCAACCAGATAACGGCTCGGCTGGCAGGGCTGGCGGGTTCGATGATATGCGGCGACATGGCGGCTCCCTCGTCGGTGATCAGATTGCTTGGCGGTCAAAGCGAGCAGTTTAACCGCTGCGTCGGCTCCAGTACCACGCAATCACCAGCAGCGTACTGCCCAGGGTAAGCCAGGACAGCAGGTTCAGCAGGCCGTCGCCGACCAGCGCGGCCACCAGCCCAACCACGCTGAGCAGGGCCAGCAGCAGCGGGGCGCGAAAAACCTGCCAGAGCGTTCGGCGCGAGCGGTTCATGGTTGCGCCTCCTGTCCGCCGTTGTTGATCTCCTCTACCCGGCGGGCGGCGCTAGTGCGACGCCCCAGCCACAGATAGAGGCCGGAGATCAGGACCACGATAGTGACGATGTCCAGCAGCGCCCAGATGATTTTCAGCGGCATGCCGCCGTAATCGCCAAAGTGCAGCGGTTGCGACAGCAGCAGGGTCTGCACGTACCAGGGCAGGGCTTCAGGCTCCAGCGCGTGGCCAGCGCTGGCGTCCACCAGCACCGGCTGCAGCAGTCTGGAGGTCAACGGGGTATCGCCGCGAAAGAACACGCCGTAGTGGTGCGGGCTGCTGAACTGGCTGCCGGGCCAGGCGATCAGGCTCAGGTGCATGCCTTCGGCGTTGGCGCTGGCAGTATCCAGCGCCTGTTGTACCGAGCCGATTTGCTCTGGCGCCGGGCGCCCGGCGTAGTCGGCGGTCATTGCCGCCAACTGGCCCTGCTGCCACAGCCCGACCACGATCGGGCTGAGTGTGTTGATTGCGCCGGTCAGCCCCACAACCAAGGCCCAGACCAGCGTGACCACGCCAAGCAGGTTGTGCAGGTCGAGCCACTTCAGGCGGCTGCTGCGCTCACGGCGCACGGTGCCAAAGTCCAGTTTGCGCATAAAGGGAGCGTAGAGCACCACGCCGGAGATAATGGCGACGACAAACAGCAGCCCCATGAACCCGAGAAACAGCATGCCGGGCAGACCGGCGAACAGGTCTACGTGCAACTTGAACATGATGTACAGAAAGCCGCCGGGCGGGCCGGGCTCGTCCAGCAGGTCGCCGGTCCGTGAGTCCAGCACCAGCGTGCGGGCGTCCTCGGCTTTGGCGTCTTGAGCTGGTGCCAGGGACACAAAGGTCTGATGCGGGTGGTCTTCCTCGTCCCAGAACATGAAGCGAATAACCTCGCCGGGCCGAGCGGCCAGCGCGCTCTGGCTGAGCGCATCGAGGCTGGCCATGGGCGTGTCGGCCGGCATGGCCGGGGCTGCTACCTCATCCTCCAGCAGGTGCTCCAGCTCATGGTGGAAGATCAGCGGCAACCCGGTGATGCAGAGCATGAGCAGAAACAGGGTACAGACCAGGCTGGTCCACTTGTGGATCAGAAACCAGAGTTTGACGTTCATGGCGCGGCGCTTGCGGTGCGTGAAAATGAAAATTCGTCGTATTCTGTTTCAGTGTTCAGGCAAGCGCAACCGCTGCAGGCTCATGCAGCGGTGTTTGGGGGCGATTAGGCGCGGGACATGAATTTGCCGGACTCGGTGTTGATGCGCACCACTTCGCCGGTTTCCAGATACTCGGGAATCTGGATTTCCAGGCCGGTGGCAAAGCGTGCGGTCTTGGTGCGGGCGCTGGCGGAGGAGCCCTTGATGGCGGGCGGGGTTTCTTCGATGGCCATTTCTACCACCGCGGGCAGCTCGATGCCGACCAGGTTGCCTTCGACCAGCAGGCCATACAGGCCCTCGATGCCATCGTGCAGGTAGGGCAACTGCTCTTCCAGTTGCTCGGCGTTCAGGGCGAACTGAGCAAAGTCTTCGTTATCCATGAAGGTGTAGCCGTCGGCGTCCAGATAGAGAAACTGCACTGGGCGCTTCTGGAAGTCGATAAAGGTCAGCACGTCGTCGCCGGTAAAGCTCTGGTCGAGCTTCTGCTTGGTCTGTACGTGATTGAAGCGCACCTTGTACAGCGTAGTGCCGCTGCGCGAGGAGGGGCTTTTGACCTCAATCTGACTGACGATATAGGGCTGGCTGTTGATCTGGACGATATGGCCTTTTTTCAGGTCCGCGGCTTTGGGCATGAGAGCACACTCAGGGTTGAAGAGGCGCTATTGTGCCGGGCGTCGCGATTGGCCGGCAAGCGCCGGCTCGCGGCGCTCAGCGCGGTGACAGATCGTCCGGGCCAGCGGCGCCGTCGCCCTGGTCACCGGGGGTGATCGGGTCCTGTGCGGCTGCCGGGCGAGCCGGTTCTGCGGCAACGTTGGCGCTGCCTTTTTCGTCAATGCGATAGCTCTGCACCAGCTTCTCAAGCCCCTTGCTGGTACGCAGGTTGACGTCCAGCTGACGGAAGGCGATCTCGATGCCGTTTTCCTTGAACAGGCGGTCGATCTCGCGGTTGATCTCGTCAATTGCCATATTGCGGTCGGCCAGTTCCTTGACGTGAATGCGCAGCTCATGGTCCAGCGTGCTTTCGGCAAAGTTTAGGAAGAACACCAGCGGTTCCGGGTCCTTGAGTACGCGGGGGTTGTTCTGGGCGATCTGCATCAACAGCTTGCGCACCAGGGCGACATCCGAACCGTAAGCCACGCCCACCTTGATAATCACGCGGGTAATGGTGTCCTGCAGTGACCAGTTGATGATCTGCTCGGTCACGAAGTTCTTGTTCGGGACGATGATTTCCTTGCGGTCAAAGTCGGTTATGGTGGTCGCGCGAATGCGGATGCGGTTGATGGTGCCCGACAGCGGCCCAATGGTGACCACGTCACCAATACGTACCGGGCGCTCGAACAGAATGATCAGGCCGGAGATGAAGTTGGCGAAGATTTCCTGCAAGCCAAAACCCAGACCAACACCGAGCGCGGCGACCAGCCACTGCAGCTTGTCCCAGCTGACGCCAAGGGTTGACAGTGACGACACCAGGCCAAAGCCGACGATCACATAGCTGAGCAGGGTGGTAATGGCGTAGCTGCTGCCCTGGCGTAGCTCCAGGCGCGATAGCACCAGAATCTCCAGCAGACCCGGCAAGTTGCGAGCCAGCGTCAGCGTCAGAATAACCGTCACCAGCGCGCCAAGAATGTCGCCCACGCTGATAGGCACCGCCTCGCCCGCGTTCAGCCCTGAGCCCTCGTAGTGCCAGAGAGTGACGGATTCCAGATAGGAGGTGGCGCTGATCAGGTCAGCCCAGGTGAAGTAGAGCGCGATGACAAACAGGATCAGCAGCGTCAGTTTGGCCAGACGCAGAGACTGCTGGTTGATCTGTTGCAGGTTCATTTCCGGAATCTCGACCGCGACTTCGCTCTCCTGCTGGCCCTCGCGCGCCTGGGCAGCTTCGCGTTTGGCTACGGCGCGCTGATACGCCAGGCGCCGGCCGGCAACGTTCAGGTTACGTACCACGGTGCCTTCTACCAGCATCCACAGCACGATCAGATACAGGCTGTCGATAAAGCGCTCGGCCAGCTTGACGGCGGTGTAGTGGTAGCCCCAGAGCGTCATGCCCGCTAGCGCCAGCGGGGTGAGAATAAGCAGCGCACTGGCCAGATAGTGAACAATGCGCGAGCTATACAGCGGTTGGCTGCGCAGCATGAAACGGCCAAGCAGAAAGGCCAGCGCCGCCATGCCAACCAGCATGCCCGAGCGCCCCAGTGCGTCACTGCCGACATACTCCGGCATGCTGCCGTGCAGGCCCAAGACCAGCACCAGTGGCAACAACACCCAGGCCAGGTTGCGTACCAGCCGGCGCAGCCGGTGCACCAGATCGGCGTCCCAGTGGAAGTGGCGCGTTGCAATGCCGCGGGGGTCAAATACCCGGTACATCAGATGCAGGGCAAACCAGGCCAATGACAGGTTGAACAGGGCACCACTCAGGATCGGCATGCCACGCTCGCTGTCGAGCTGAATAACCAGCGCAATGGCTGCCAGCAGCAGTGGCACGTTGCATACCCGTATGGCGGTCAACAGCAGTGCCAGCGGGGTGTGCCAGGGCGTGTCACGGCGAAAATGACCGACCTCGTCATGCAGCGTGTTGATACGCTGCAACAGCATGGGCCGGCGCCAGAGATGGATCGCCAGCGCGACGAGCCCGACCAGACACCAGATCAGGTGGGTCTTAAGATTATTGAGCAGGTTGCGGGCTTGTTGGGGCAGATCTAGCCGGTTGAACTGATCGGCGGCGCTGGCCGGCAGCTCCAGCAGCCAGGCCTTGTCGATTGGGCGGCTGCTGGCAACCCAGAACAGTTGATCGTCGATGGTACGGCGCAGGTCGCTGCTCAACTGCTGCAGCTGGCGCTGGTTTATCTGCAGGGTGATGCCCAGATTGATCAGGGTGTTGATGTTGTTGTCCAGTTGCCCGACCAGGTTGACTCGCGCGTTGACCATTTGCTCCAGTGCCGGGCGCAGGGTGTCGCGTTGACGTACCGGTAGTTTCAGCAGCAACTCATTTAGGTAGGCGTCAGGGTTGGCCAGGCTTTGGGTGAGCTGGTTGAGTTCAAACTGACGCAGCCGCAGGTCGGCAATCTGATCGGCCAGGTTCTTGTCGGTCTCTACCCGGGGCAGCTCACTTTTCTGCTGGTGCAAAATACGTGAGAGCAGCAGGCTGCCTTCGAGTACTTCAATCTGCTGCTCCAGCGCCTTGTCGATCTGAGTCAGGTGCTCGGTCTGCTGTTTGGTCTCGATATTGTCGCGCGTCAGAATGCCGATCTGACGGGTAGCGTCGAGCAGCTCCTCGCTCAACTGGCGGTTGATGCTGCTCTGGCCCTGCAACACCTTGTTCTGCCCCAGCTCCTCGGGCAGGGTGGCTTCGCTTACTGCCTTCTCCGACGCGGATTGACGTTTGTCGTTGACCACGCTTTGCAGCAGGCGTATCTCGTCCTCAATCCGGCGAATTTGCAGGTTCAGCAGGTTCTTTTGCTGGCTGGCCAGATCCTGCAGTGCGCTGTTGCCTGCCAGACGCTGTCGCATCAGTTCGCTGTCCGCCGTCAGATAGTCGAGCTCGGCTTGTATTAGATCGATGCGCGCGCGGGTTAGCTGGGTTGGCGATTGGCGTTGCAGGCTGCGCAGTTGCTCGTTGAGCTGTTGGCTGCGGCGCTGGTTTTCCGAGACATTGGCCTGAGTGCGCTCGGGACGCGTTTGCGCCGAGATGAGTTGGCCGTTAACGGCGGTCAGCTCATTTTGCCAGGTAAACATCTGACTGACCTGCTCGCTCAGTCGGGTTTCCAGCTGGCCCAGATCCAGGCGCTCCAGCTGCTCACGGCTGGCATTGCCGTCGGCCTTGGACAGGCGATTGAATTCGGCGCGGATGGATTGCGTTTGCCGCGGGGCATCGGCCAGCTGCTCCTGCAGGTCGGCCTGCTCCTGCACGGTCTGCTGGGTCTGCCGCATGAAGCTCAGGGTGTTCTGGTAGGTTTCACTGAGTTCGCGCTTTTCTGCCTCCGGCAGACTGCTGTTATTGACGCTCTCAATGCTGGCGTTGATATCTTCAATGCGCTTGTCGAGGTCCTCGGCTGAGGGCGCCTGCTGGGCCAGCGCCCAAGAGGACAACAGCAGCCAGTACAACAGCACAAAAAAACGCAGCATATGGGTGTTCCTGACAAGGTAGAGAAGGCGCGGCACATCAGCGCTTCCCAAGGTTAGCTTTCCCGGCTGGGATTGGAAAGCCGACCGCGCAGGCGGTTGCGGGTTCCATAAACGCAACAGGCCACCCGAAGGTGGCCTGTTGAGATGCCGCAAGCGGCGGGGCGGTCACGCGCTGATCAGAACCAGCTGTCCTGCATGTCGAAACAGGTCAGGTCGCGGTTTTCCAGCACGTTCAGGTCGTGGTGGCAGGACGGCACTTCCCAGCGCAGGAAGTAGCGGGCGGCCTGCAACTTGCCCTGATAGAACGCGGTGTCGGCTTGGTTGCCGGCAGCCAGGCCCTGCTGCGCCTTGATAGCCTGCTCCAGCCAGCGCCAGCCGATCACCATGTGGCCGAAGGCCTTCAGATACAGCGCGGAGTTGGCCAGTGCTTCGTTGACCCTGCCCTGACCCATGTCGCCCAAGAGGGCCATGGTGACGCTGCCGATGTGCGCGTGCAGCTTTTCCAGCGGCTCACGCAGCTCGTTCAGCTCGCTGTAATCGGCTGCGCGTTTGCAGCAGCTTTGAATGATGCCAGATAGCTGCTTGAGCGCCGCGCCACCGTTCATGGTGACCTTGCGGGCCAGCAGGTCGAGCGACTGAATGCCGTTGGTACCTTCGTGGATCGGGTTCAGGCGGTTGTCGCGGTAGAACTGCTCGACCGGGTACTCACGGGTATAGCCGTGACCGCCGAGGATCTGGATCGCCAGTTCGTTGGCCTTGAGGCAGTAGTCAGACGGCCAGGCTTTAACGATCGGTGTCAGCAGATCAAGCAGCTGCAGTGCGCTCTTGCGCTCTTCTTCGGTGTCCAGCGTCTCGGTGTCGTCGAACAGGCGAGAGGCGTACAGACCCAAGTCAAACGCGCCCTCAACATACGCTTTCTGCGCCAGCAGCATGCGCTTGACGTCGGCGTGCTCGATGATCGAGACCTGCGGCGCGCTGGGGTTCTTGCCGTCGGGCAGACGACCCTGCGGACGCTCGCGGGCGTAGTTCAGTGAGTACAGGTAGCCGGCGTAGCCGAGCATGACCGCGCCCATGCCAACGCCGATACGTGCTTCGTTCATCATCTGGAACATGTACGACAGGCCGTGGTGCGGCTTGCCGACCAGATAGCCGACGCAGTTGTCCTTGTCGCCGAAGTTCAGTGCGGTCGAGGTAGTGCCGCGCCAGCCCATCTTGTGGAACAGGCCGGCCAGAGTCACGTCGTTGCGCTCACCGAGGGAGCCGTCGTCGTTGACCAGGAACTTGGGCACGATAAACAGCGAGATGCCTTTGACGCCGGGCGGCGCGTCGGGCAGCTTGGCCAGCACCATGTGCACGATGTTCTCCGACAGCGGGTGATCGCCAGCGGAGATGAAAATCTTGTTGCCCTTCAGGCGGTAGGTGCCGTCACCGGCCGGTTCGGCCTTGGTGCGGATGTCGGACAGCGAGGAGCCCGCATGCGGTTCCGTCAGCGCCATGGTGCCGAAGAAGCGGCCGTCGATCATCGGCTGCAGGTAGCGCTCTTTCTGCTCTTCGGTGCCGAAGCTTTCGATCAGGTTGGCGGCGCCCATGGTCAGCATCGCGTAGGACGAGGTCCCGGCGTTGGCAGACTGGAAGTGCGCAAAGCAGGCCTGCGACAGCAGGTTGGGCATCTGCATGCCGCCCTGCTCGAAGCTGCGGGTTGCGTTCAGAAAGCCGGCTTCAAGGAAAGCATCAACCGCCGGTTTGACTTCCGGGATCAGCTCTGCCGCGCCGTTGACGTACTTGGGCTCGTTCTCGTCATTCTTGCGGTTGTGCGGGGCAAACAGTTTTTCGGCGATGGTGCGGGCTGTGCCGATGGCCGCGTCAAAGGTTTCGCGGTTGTGATCGGCAAAGCGCGGGCGCTGGGTCAGCGCCTCGGCGTCCAGCACCTCATACAGTTCAAACGCCAGGTTACGTTGGTCAATCAGCAGTTCGGACATGTCGGTCACCTCAGAAGTAATCGCCGGGCAGTGTATTGAGTCGGTTTCACTCAGGGAACGGCCATTGATGCCCTTGATAGGCGCAAATCAGAACAGGCGAAGCGCCGGCTCATCCAATGCGGCGCGTTGCTCGCGCAGGGTCAGGATCTGATCCGCCCAGTAGCGCTCCTGGGCAAACCAGGGGAAGTGCATCGGGAACGCCGGGTCTTCCCAGCGCCGTGCCAGCCAGGCGCTGTAGTGCACCAGACGCAGGCTGCGCAGGGGTTCGATCAGGGCGAGTTCGGTCGGGTTGAAGTCGTGAAACTCGTTGTAACCGTCGATCAGCTCGGACAACTGCGCCTGACGCTGATCGCGCTCGCCGGACAGCATCATCCACAGATCCTGCACTGCCGGGCCCATGCGGCAGTCATCCAGGTCCACCATGTACAGGCTGTCATCGCGCCACAGCAGGTTGCCGACGTGCAGGTCTCCATGCAGGCGGATCTGTTTGGCCGGATGGGCTTCCAGCCGTTCCTTGACGACCTGCAGCAGGTCTTCGGCAACGGAGAAATAGGCCGGTTGCAGACTGCTGGGGACCACCTCGGCGCTGCGCAGGTAATCCACACTGTCACGCCCGAAACTCTGCCAGTCCAGCGTTGGGCGGTGCTTGAACGGATGCATGGAGCCGACCGCGTGCAGGCGGCCGAGCAGGCGGCCAAGCATCAGCAGGTGGTCCGGGTCGTCCAGTTCCGGAGCATGGCCGCCAAAGCGACGAAACAGACTGAAGCGAAAGCCGGCGTGCTCGAACAGGGTCTGGCCGTCGATCTGTTCCGGGGCGATCACCGGAATATCCCGTTCTGCCAGCTCCAGGCTGAAGGTGTGCTCTTCAATGATGGCCGCGTCGCTCCAGCGGCCCGGGCGATAGAACTTGGCGATCAGCGGCTGGGCGTCTTCGATACCAACCTGAAAGACCCGGTTTTCATAGCTGTTCAGCGTCAGGATGCGGGCATCGGACAGGTAGCCAAGCGACTCTACCGCGTCCAGCACGGTGTCGGGGGTGAGGGTGGCAAACGGGTGGCTGGACATGGTGCGGGCTCGATATTGACGATTGAGCCGACAAGGGTAGCAGGAGGTTGGCTGCCGGCGTAGCGCCGATCAGGGCGTGCGCGCCACACACCAGACCTGTACCGAGGCGGCGCCGGCTGCCAGTAAGGTGCGGCTGGCCTCGTCCAGGGTGGCGCCGGTGGTCATGACATCGTCAATCAGCGCCAGGTGCAGGCCCTCCAACTGCGCAGGGTGCGGGCAGGTGAAGGCACCGCGCAGGTTGCGCCGACGGGCGGCGGCGTCCAGCCCCTCCTGGGCTGCGGTCTGACGTGCCCGCAGCAGCAGGCCGGCGCGACAGGGCAGATGCAGCGCGCCGGCCAGATCACGTGTCAGCTCGAACGCCTGGTTGTAGCCGCGCTGTGCCTGCCTTTTCGGGTGCATGGGGACTGGCACCAGTAGTTCAGGTATCAGGGCCTCGGGCTCTGCCAGGTGTTGCTGCAGGTGGTCTGCCAGCAATCGAGCCAGCAGCAAGCCATAACGGTTGTGGCGGCGATATTTGAAGGCGGGAATCAGCGCATCTAACGGAAAGCGGTAGAGCAGCGGCACCACCGCATGACAGAAGGCTGGCGGTGTTGCCAGGCAACGACCGCAGCGGGTGCTGGCGTGTGGCAGCGGCAATGCGCAACGTGCGCAGCAGGCTTGCTGCCAGGGCAGATCAGCCAGGCAGGCGTGACAAATATTGGACTGCGCTTCATCTGGCGCTGCCAGGCAAAGCAGGCAGCTATTCGAGAGGTTGTTTTTTATCCAGTTGTAAACCGGTGTAATTTTCAATGGTTGACAGCCTCCGTGCTGCCGTTATGATTCCCTGCAGACCCTAGGACCGCTACGCGGTTTTCAGACAGATAACAGGGACAATACCCATGATCGCTTCCGTGACCCGCCACGATTGGACCCCGGCCGAGGTGCTGGCGCTGTTCAAGCTGCCGTTCAACGACCTGCTGTTTCAGGCCCAGAGCGTGCATCGCCAGTACTTTGAACCTAACCGTGTGCAGGTCTCCACCCTGCTGTCCATCAAGACCGGTGCCTGCCCGGAGGACTGCAAGTACTGTCCGCAATCGGGCCATTACAACACCGGCCTGGACAAAGAAAAACTGATGGAAGTTGAAAAGGTGCTCCAGGCCGCAGCAGACGCCAAAGCCATCGGTTCTACCCGCTTTTGCATGGGCGCAGCCTGGAAACACCCTTCTGCCAAGGACATGCCTTACGTGCTGAAGATGGTCGAGGGCGTCAAGGCGCTCGGCCTGGAAACCTGCATGACCCTGGGCAAGCTGACCCAGGAGCAGACCGAGGCGCTGGCGCAGGCCGGTCTGGATTACTACAACCACAACCTGGATACCTCGCCCGAGTTCTACGGCAACATCATTACCACCCGCACCTACAGCGAGCGCCTGCAGACGCTGGCCTACGTACGCGACGCCGGTATGAAGATCTGTTCCGGCGGCATTCTCGGCATGGGCGAGTCCGTTGAGGACCGTGCGGGCCTGCTGATTCAGCTGGCCAACTTGCCGGAGCACCCGGAGAGCGTGCCGATCAACATGCTGGTCAAGGTCAAGGGCACGCCCCTGGCTGAAGAAGAGGACGTGGACCCCTTCGACTTTATTCGCATGCTCGCAGTGGCGCGCATCATGATGCCCGAGTCCCATGTGCGCCTGTCCGCCGGCCGCGAACAGATGAACGAACAGATGCAGGCCCTGGCCTTTCTGGCCGGCGCCAACTCCATCTTCTACGGCGAAAAACTGCTGACCACCGGCAACCCGCAGGCGGACAAGGACATGCGCCTTTTTGCACGCCTCGGCATTCAGCCCGAAGCCCGGGAAGAACACGCCGACGAAGTGCACCAGGCGGCTATCGAGCAGGCGCTGATTGAGCAGCGCGATAGCAAACTGTTTTATTCGGCCGTTTAACGACGGCAGCCTCAAGCCATAAGCTGCAAGCCGCACGTTGACCTGCTGTGGCTTGACGCTTGCTGCTTGTCGCTTGGAGCTTTCTGATGTCCTTCAACCTTTCCTCCCGCCTCGCCGAGCGCCGTGCTGCGCACCTGTATCGTCAGCGTCCATTGCTGCAAACGCCGCAGGGCGTTGAGGTGCAGGTGGATGGTGAGCGGTTGCTGAGTTTTTGCAGCAACGACTACCTCGGGTTGGCCAACGACCCGCGTGTCAACGACGCTTTTGTCGAGGGTGTACAGCGTTGGGGCACTGGCGGTGGTGCGTCGCACCTGGTTACCGGTCACAGCGGCGCTCACCATGCGCTGGAAGAGGCGTTGGCCGAGTTCACTGGCCGGCCTCGCGCGCTGCTGTTGTCCAGCGGTTACATGGCCAATATGGGAACAGTAACCGCGCTGGTGGGGCAGGGCGACACTGTCCTGCAGGACCGCCTCAATCACGCCTCGCTGCTTGATGCAGGGCTGCTTGCCGGTGCGCGTTTCTCGCGCTACCTGCACAACGACGCAGACAGCCTGCGCGGCCGGCTGGGCAAGGCGCAGGGCAATACGTTGGTCGTGACGGACGGCGTGTTCAGCATGGATGGCGACCTGGCTGACCTGCCGGCGGTGTGCGCCGAGGCGTCCGGTGCCGGAGCCTGGGTCATGGTTGATGACGCCCATGGCTTTGGTTGCCTGGGTGATCAGGGCGGCGGCATCGTCGAGCACTATGGCCTGTCCATGGAGCAGGTGCCGGTGCTGGTGGGCACTCTCGGCAAGGCATTTGGCACGGCAGGGGCCTTTGTCGCCGGCAGCGAGGAGCTGATCGAAACCCTGATCCAGTTTGCCCGGCCCTACATCTATACCACCAGCCAGCCGCCTGCCGTTGCCCATGCCACGCTTACCAGCCTGCATCTGCTGCGTGAAGAGCGCTGGCGCCGGGAGCACCTTGCTGCGCTGATACGCCGCTTTCGCACAGGCGTCGACGCGCTGGGGCTGGAACTGATGGACAGCCCAACGCCGATCCAGCCGATTGTGGTCGGCAGCAGTGAACGAGCCCTGGCGCTCTCGGCTGCGCTGCGTCAACGCGGCATACTGGTCACCGCGATTCGCCCGCCCACGGTGCCCAAGGGGACCGCGCGTCTGCGGGTGACGCTGAGTGCCACCCATACCGAACAACAGGTTGACCGTCTGCTTGAGGCATTGGCGCAGGCGCAACAGGAGCTGATTCATGAGTAATTTCACCCTGCTGTCTGGCTGGGCGCTGGCGGCGAGCAATCTGCTGCCGCTTCAGCAGGCCCTGCAGGAGCGTTTGCCTGCGCTGAACGTCAAGGTGGCAGAGTTGCCGCCGGATTTGCAGATGTCCACGCTGGAGCCGAACCTCAGTGCCTTGGCCGATGCCCTGCCGGCGGGCTGGCTGGGTGGCTGGTCGCTGGGCGGTGTGTTGGCGGTGCAGCTGCAGCGACGCTATCCCGAGCGGTTTCCGGGCGTAGTGACCATTGCCAGCAATGCCTGCTTCTCGGCGCGCGAGGGTTGGCCTGAGGCGATGGCGCCGGAGACCTTCAAGGGCTTTATCAGCGACGCCCGCGAACAGCCGGAACGCGCACTCAAGCGCTTTGGACTGCTGGTTACCCAGGGCGCCGAGCGTGCGCGCGAGTTGAGTCGGCAACTGGTCTGGAGCGATCTGGACCCGCTGCAGCGGCTCAATCATCTTGCCCTGCTCGGCGTGCTGGATAACCGCGTTGCGTTGCAGCGCTGTCAGCAGCCGGTGCTGCACTGCCTGGCTGGCGCCGATGCTCTGGTGCCGGCTGGCGCGGCGCAGGCACTGGCGCAGCTGAACGAGCAGGCCGAGGTGTGTGTGCTGCCCCAGGCCAGTCACGCGCTGCCGCTGGAGGCGCCCATCTGGCTGGCTGGCGAGATCGGCGACTGGCTGGAGCGGCAATGAGCGCTGTTGCCATCGACAAGCGTGCGGTTGCTGCGTCGTTCAGCCGAGCGTCCAGCACCTATGATCAGGTGGCCGAGCTGCAGCGGCAGGTTGGCAGTAATCTCCTGGCGCGACTGCCTGAGTCGCTGCAGCCGCGCGCGCTGGTTGATCTTGGCTGCGGTACCGGCTTCTTCACGCGGGCGCTGAACGCGCGCTTTGGGCGCGCGGTGCTGGGTCTTGATATCGCCGAGGGCATGTTGCGTTATGCGCGTGCCCAGGGGCCTGAGCAGGCGGCCTGGATCACCGCCGATGCAGAGGCGCTGCCACTGCGAGATAGCTCCCAAGACCTGCTGTTCTCCAGTCTGGCGTTGCAGTGGTGCCCCGATCTTGGTCGCGCCCTGAACGAGGCCCGGCGGGTGCTGAGGCCGGGCGGGTGCATGGCCTTCAATACCTTGGTGGAAGGCACGCTTGGCGAGTTGCGTGGTGCCTGGGAGCAGGTGGACGGCTATATCCACGTCAATCGCTTCATGCCGCTTGCGCAACTGCAGGCTGTGCTGGCAGGCGCCGGCTTTGCGCGCTGGCACTGTGAGGTGGAAGCCCATGTGCTGCATTACCCGCAGCTCAGTGCCCTGACCCATGAGCTCAAGGCGCTCGGTGCCCACAACCTGAATGCAGGCCGTCCGGGCGGCTTGACCGGGCGCGCCCGCCTGAAAGCCCTGACCGCCGCCTATGAAGGCTATCGCCAGGACGCCGGCCTGCCGGCGACCTATCAGGTGGCTCAGATTATTCTGTACAAATAGGTAATTTGTCATGAGCAAGCGCTACTTCATCACCGGTACCGATACCGAGATTGGCAAGACCACAGTTGCCGCCGGCCTGCTGCGCGCCGCGCGCGTGCGCGGACTGACCACTGCGGGCGTCAAGCCGGTGGCCGCAGGTTGCGAGCGCACCCCCGAGGGGCTACGCAATGAAGATGCGCTGGCGCTGCAGGCCGAATGCGAACCACCGCTGGCCTATGACCTGATCAATCCGGTGACACTGGAGGCCGCCATTGCGCCGCATATTGCTGCGCGCGAAGAAAACGTACCGCTGACGGCGCAGGCGCTGGCGGGCGCCTGTCGGCAGGTGTTCGACCGGCAGGCGGATCTGACCCTGGTCGAAGGGGCCGGTGGTTGGTGCGTGCCGCTCAACCACCAGGAACTGCTCAGCGATGTGGCAATCGCGTTGAGACTGCCGGTGGTGCTGGTGGTAGGCATGCGCCTGGGATGCATCAATCACGCGCTGCTCAGCTGCCGCGCGATTGCAGCAGACGGGCTGCAACTGGCCGGCTGGGTGGCCAACCATGTGGACCCGGACATGGGCCGGCAGGCCGAGAACCTGGCCACGTTGCGGCAGCTTATCCAGGCGCCCTGCCTGGGCGTGGTGCCCCGGCTGGCAAAGGCTGACGCAGCAGCCGTGGCAGCCCATCTTGAGGTGTCGCCACTGGTCTGATGCGACCAGCGGTGTTGGGCCGTTTGCCCATTTGTGCTTGAATGACGGGGAACCTAATGTGAGAGGTGGTGCCCATGCCTACCCTTGACCTTATCTCATCCGGTTTGACCTCGGTACGCCAGGGTCAGAACCGCATCAACGCAGCGGCTTCCGATATCGCCAGCGCCGGCCTGCCCGCCGATCCTGCACTTAATGCGGCGCAACCTGCCCAGCCGGCCACCGGTCAGGCTGCTTCCTCTACCGCCGTGGAAACCAATCGCCCGGTCAATCTGGTCGACAGTCTGGTTGAGCTGCAGCAAGGCCGTCAGGAAGCAGAAGTCGGCGCGTCGGTAATCGACACCGCTGACGAGGTGCTTGGCACCCTGCTGGACGTTACTGTCTAGGCCAGCCCCGGACACCTGCCATGGTCAGTGTCGGTAGCAGTCTGCCCCCCGCATACCAGCCTTCGGCGCTGACCACGTTCACTGCCCGCAGTATGTCGATCAGTGAGCAAACGCCCCCCGGCCAGTCGGCCACCCGTTTTCCACCTGTTGACGAGTCGGATTCCGCCGTCGCCCCCGGTACCGAGGGCGAACAGGCGGCTGTCGCGGCCGAGCAAAGCAAGCGTGAGCAGCTGAGCAAGGCAGAAGCCGAGCTGGCGCTGGTCGAGCAGCAGGAGATTTCAGAGTTGGCTGCTCGCGACCGGGAGGTGCGCGCGCACGAGCAGGCGCATGCCGCCGTCGGTGGGCAGCATGCTGGCACTGCCAGCTATACCTACGAGCGGGGGCCCGACGGGCGGCAATATGCCGTGGGTGGCGAGGTGCCTATCTCCACATCGCCTGTTGCCGGTGACCCGCAGGCGACTATCAACAAGATGGAACAGGTGCGCCGCGCCGCGTTGGCGCCGGCTGAGCCATCCTCTGCTGATCGCTCAATT
Source organism: Halopseudomonas pachastrellae (assembly GCF_900114765.1). Lineage (GTDB taxonomy): Bacteria > Pseudomonadota > Gammaproteobacteria > Pseudomonadales > Pseudomonadaceae > Halopseudomonas > Halopseudomonas pachastrellae. The sequence continues at coordinate 94,808 of NZ_FOUD01000002.1, read as the reverse complement.
GCTGCCCAGGCAGCGCAGTTGATTGCTCAGGCCCGGGTAGAGCTGGCCACCGCCGAGGCGGAAGACGGTGAGCGGCCTGCTGCTGCGTCTCGGACAGGCGATAAAGACCCGGTAGATGATCAGTCCAGTGCTGAGGGCGAGGGCGTTGCCGTCGCCGACCTTAGTTTGTATCGCAATATTGCTGCTGATTCCGGCACGCCGTCGCTTCAGGCTTCTGCCTGACCACATCCTGCTACTCTCAATTTCAATGATGTCTTGGCATTCATGCCGGGGTTGACAACGCCTCGGCGTAAACGTATGTTTCAAACGTCTGTTTGAATCGGCTGCCGCGCAGCCACCACAACCGCAGCCTCGGCTGCCCGTGCATACTGATAAACACTTGAGGTCCAGTACCATGCCCGAATACAAGGCTCCCCTGCGTGACATTCGCTTCGTCCGCGATGAACTTCTGGGTTATGAAGAACACTATCAGAGCCTGCCCGGCTGCGAAGAAGCCACGCCGGATATGGTCAATGCCATCCTGGAAGAAGGCGCTAAATTCTGCGAGCAGGTGATTGCCCCGCTGAACCGCGTTGGTGATACCGAAGGCTGCACCTGGAGCCCAGAGGGTGTAACGACCCCGACCGGTTTCAAGGAAGCCTACCAGCAGTATGTTGAAGGTGGCTGGCCGAGTCTGGCACACAGCGTTGATCATGGCGGCCAAGGCCTGCCTGAGTCGCTGGGTCTGGCAATCAGCGAGATGGTCGGTCAGGCCAACTGGTCCTGGGGCATGTACCCGGGTCTGTCGCATGGTTGCATGAACACCCTGGATGCCCACGGTACCGATGAGCAGAAACACACCTATCTGCCCAAGCTGGTATCTGGCGAATGGACTGGCACCATGTGCCTGACTGAGCCGCACTGCGGTACCGACCTGGGCATGCTGCGTACCAAGGCTGAGCCGCAGGCGGACGGCACCTACCAGGTATCCGGCACCAAGATTTTCATCTCTTCCGGCGAGCACGACATGTCGGAGAACATCATCCACATCGTGCTGGCGCGCCTGCCCGATGCACCTGCCGGCACCAAGGGCATCTCCCTGTTCATCGTGCCCAAGTTCCTGGTTAACGCCGATGGCGAGAAGGGTGAGCGCAACGGTGTCACCTGTGGTTCGCTCGAGCACAAGATGGGCATCCACGGCAACGCTACCTGCGTGATGAACTTCGACGGCGCCACTGGCTACCTGATCGGTGAGCCGAACAAGGGCCTGAATGCCATGTTCACCTTTATGAACACCGCGCGTCTGGGTACTGCACTGCAGGGCCTGGCACACAGTGAAATCGCTTTCCAGGGCGGTATCCAGTACGCCCGTGAGCGCCTGCAGATGCGTTCGCTGACCGGCAACAAGGCGCCGGAGAAGCCGGCTGATCCGATCATCGTCCATCCGGACGTGCGTCGTATGCTGCTGACCATGAAGGCGTTTACCGAAGGTAACCGCGCCATGGTCTACTTCACTGCCAAGCAGGTCGATATCCTGAAGAACAGCCAGGATGCCGAGCAGAAGAAGCAGGCTGATGCGATGCTGGCGTTCCTGACGCCGATCGCCAAGGCGTTCATGACCGAAGTCGGTTTTGAGGCAGCCAACCACGGCGTACAGATCTATGGCGGCCACGGCTTTATCGCCGAGTGGGGTATGGAGCAGAACGTGCGTGATGCCCGTATCTCCATGCTGTACGAAGGCACCACCGGTATTCAGGCACTCGACCTGCTGGGTCGCAAGGTTCTGATGACTCAGGGCGAAGCGCTGAAAGGCTTCACCAAGATCGTCCACAAGTTCTGCCAGAACAATGAAGGCAACGAAGCCATCGCCGAGTTCGTCGCGCCGCTGGCTGCGCTGAACAAGGAGTGGGGCGAGCTGACTATGAAGATCGGCATGGCCGCGATGAAGGACCGTGAAATGGTCGGCGCCGCGTCTGTGGACTATCTGATGTACAGCGGCTACGCCTGCCTGGCTTACTTCTGGGCTGACATGGCACGTCTTGCTGCCGAGAAGCTGGCCGCTGGTACTGCGGAAGAGGGCTTCTACAAGGCCAAGCTGCAGACCGCCCGCTTCTACTATCAGCGTATTCTGCCGCGCGTTCGCACTCACGTTGAGGCGATCCTGTCCGGCGCAGACAACCTGATGGAAATGGACGCTGACAACTTCGCACTGGGCTACTGATGTAGTCTGGCGTTGTTGCCAGTATCGAGGCCGCCCCGGTAACGGGGCGGCTTTTTTGTGTCTGCTCGCACGCCTTTGTGGTGTCGTGTGCCAAGGCAGAAAAGGGGCTTACTCCACCTTGCAAGGGCGGGGCGCGCTGCAGGGTGGTCATCGCGCAGCGTTGGCCACCGGAGCCTGATGTGTGTTGTATACGTCGAGGCTCAATTAAATAGCGCGTTGTTCAGACGTCGCGCGCCAGACGCAGTCCGCTGAATTGCCACTGTGCAGCCGGGGGAAAAAAGTTGCGGTATGAGGGTCTGCTATGGCCCGCCGGTGTAGCACAGGAACTGCCGCGCAGGACCATCTGGTTGATCATGAATTTGCCGTTGTATTCGCCCACGGCGCCCGCGGCCCGCTGGTAACCGGGGTAGGGCAGATAGGCGCTGTTGGTCCACTGCCAGACCTGGTTGAACAGCCCGGGAAGATCCGGTGCGGTACGCGCTGCGTGTTCCCACTCTGCCTCGGTCGGCAGCCGCGCTCCTGCCCAGCGTGCATAGGCGTCAGCCTCATACAGGCTAAGATGGCACACCGCTGCGTCCAGATTCAGTGGTTGCAGCCCCGCCAGGGTGAAGGCGTGCCAGCGTTGCTCGTGGTCTTGTTGCCAGTACAGCGGTGCCTGCGCCTGCCGTTGGCTTGCCCAGTCCCAGCCGTCGGATAGCCACAGCTCGGGGCGCTGGTATCCGCCGTCGTTGATGAAGGCAATAAAGTCGCCATTGCTGACGTTGCGCTCACCAAGCAGAAAGGGCTCCAGCCAGACCCGGTGGCGTGGGCCCTCATTGTCATAGCTGAAAGGGGCATCGCTTGCGCCGGTGTCGCACAAGCCGCCTGCAAAGCGGCGGTAGGCATACACCTGAGCTGTGCTCGCGCTGGACTGCTGCTCAGGTGCCTCGGCTCGCCAGGCTGGTAGCAGCGGGTTGCAGGCAAAGTGGTGCTTCAGGTCTGTCAGCATCAATTCCTGATGCTGTTGTTCGTGCTGCAGGCCAAGGGTCACCAAGGTTGCAAGGGTGCTGCCCTGGGGGATGTCGGCCAACGCCTGTTGCATGTACTGGTCGACCTGTTTGCGGTAGTGCAGTACCTCGTCCAGTGTGGGGCGCGACAGCAGGCCGCGCTCGGCTCGCAGGTGGCGCTCGCCAACGCCGACGTAGTAGGAGTTGAACAGCACCTTGTAGCTTGGATCGACCACCTTGGGCGGCTGCGGCAATGCGGCGAGTACAAAGGTTTCAAAGAACCAGGTGGTGTGCGCCAGGTGCCACTTCAGCGGGCTGGCGTCTGGCATGGACTGCAGTTGGCAGTCTTCGGCACTGAGTCCGCGTACCAGCTCCAGTGAGTACGCGCGAACCCGCGCGTACTCAAGCTGCAGACGGCTGGCTGCTGGCTGATTGGCTGGCCGGCTCATACCGGCTCTGCCAGAAAAACGCCAAACCAGTCTTGCGGGTCGGCCCAGTAATGGCTGCAATGCAGGCCGCTGGCGGCGAGCAGGGCGCGGAACTCATCCACACTGTATTTGTGCGAGTACTCCGTCACTATGCGCTCTCCGGCGCCAAAGTAGCGGTGGGTGTGTCGGGCCAGACGAACACTGTGACGCTCGCGGGCAACCAGGTGCATCTCGATACGCCGATGCGCTTCATCAAAGTGGGCCTGGTGGCGAAAAAGCTCGGGCTGGAATTCGGCGCCCAGCTCGCGATTGACGACATTGAGGATGTTCAGGTTGAACGCTGCGGTGACGCCGCTGGCATCGTCATAAGCGGCCTCCAGGATGGCGCGTGGCTTGAGCAGGTCGGCGCCAATCAGCAGACGCCCGTGCTCGCCGCTAAGTGCGCGTATGCGTCTTAGAAAGCGCATGGCGTCGCGGGGCTCGAAGTTGCCGATTGATGAGCCCGGGTAAAAGAACACTGGCGGGTTGGTGGGGCGCTCTGCCAGTAGCTCCTGCAGCTCAAGGTGCTGGGTGAAGTCGCAAACCACGCCGACACACTCAAGCTCCGGGTTGGCTCGGGCGACGGCGGCCATTGAGCTGTGCAGAAACTCCCCGGCGATATCCACGCCGATCACGCGTGCCGGCTGCACGGCATCCAGCCAGGTCAGCGTCTTGCTGCAATCACCACAGCCCAGGTCGATCCATTGTGGGGTGTCTGGCAGCTGTGCGGCGATGGCGTCGCGGTGGTCGGAGAATATGTGCGCCTCGGTACGTGTGGGGTAGTACTCGTCGAGGCGACAGATGTCGGTGAACAGCTCGCAGCCTCGGTCATCGTAGAGGTACTTCGAGTCGATGCGGGCACTTGGCTGCAGTAGTCCCTGCAGAAGTTGTTGCAGCTCGTCCTGTGCCGGCAGGCGCAGGGTGGTTTCGAGTCGAGGCAGATCAAGGGCAAGGCTCACGTAGCATCATCCTCTGCAGGTTAAAGTTAAAACCTAGCAGCGGTTGGCGCGTAGCGCCAAGATGACGGCTGTATGTGAGCCTGAGCTGTGACCCAGTACCGACCCGCTCAGAGCCCCTTGGCGTCGTCGGCGAGGATGCGGATGGCCTTGAACAGCTTGCGCGCGGCTGCTGGCGGCTTGTTCTGCTCGGTCTCGCGGTTGGCCTGGCGTACCAGTTGGCGCAGGTGCTGACGGTCGGCGTCGGGGTAGGCGAGCATGAACAGTTCCAGCTCATCGGCGCGGCCGGTCAGCAGGCGGTCACGCCAGCGCTCAATCTGGTGGAAGTGCTGGTTGTGGGCCTGGCTGCCGCTGTCCAGCAGGTCAACGTACTGCTGAATGCGCTCTACATCCTGATCGCGCATGAGTTTGCCGACATAGCTCATGTGGCGCTTGAGCGCGCCGCGGGCGGTGTGGCGATGGGCTTCGGCCAGCGCCAGGCGCAGCTTGTCGGTCAGCTCCAGCTTGGCCAACTGGTCGGGCTTGAGGGCGATCAGGCGCTTGCCCAGATCCTGCAGGGCATCCATTTCCCGTTTTATCTGGGTTTTGCTTTTACCCTCGTCTTCGGGTTCGAGCGCGTCGTCTTCGTAAAATTCGGTCATGGTGTTCCTGTCGGCGGCGCCGTACAGCTGGCTGTCGGGCCGCATATGATACTCCTTTGTGGTGTTGCGCGACTAATGCGAGGTGGTTTCCGCCAGTAACCTCGCTACAATGGCCCTCTGCTTTGGAGGTGAGATGAGCGCGAATACAACCAGCGTAGCCGAAAGTCCGCAGGCGCTGCGCGAGATGCTGGAACAGCGGGTGGCCTTTATCGTTGAGCAAGCCCGACGTCAGGGCGCGACGGCCAGCGAGGTCGGCGTCAGCCAGAACACCGGGCTGTCGGTCAGCGTGCGCAACCGCGAGGTGGAGACGGTCGAGTTCAATCGTGATCAGGGTTTTGCCATCACGCTGTATGACGGCCAGCGCAAGGGCAGTGTGAGTACCTCAGACACCTCTGATGAGGCCATCATCAAAGCGGTAGAGACCGCTCTGGTGATTGCCCGTCACGCCAGTGAAGACCCGTGCGCCGGCCTTGCGGATGCGCAGCTGATGGCCACCGATCTGCCTGATCTGGATTTGTTTCATCCCTGGCAGTTGAGCGCTGATGATGCCATCGAGCGCGCGCTGCTGCTGGAGGCCTCCGCGCTGGATGTCGACCCGCGTCTGGTCAGCGACAGTGCGCAGATCAGCACCCAGCAGGGCTGCCGGGTGTACGGCAACAGCCATGGTTTTATCGGCAGTGCGTTGAGCAGCCGACACAGTAGCGCAGCCATTCTTATTGCCTCCTCGGAGCAGGGCATGCAGCGCGATTACTGGTACGCCGTAGATCGGGTGCCCGAGCGGCTGGCCAGCGAGGAGTCGGTGGGGCGCAAGGCGGCCCAGCGCACACTCGCACGCCTGCAGCCACGCTCGGTGAAAACCGCCAAGGTGCCGGTGCTGTTCGCCGCGGACCAGGCCGCCGGTCTGGTTGGACACCTGTTTGGCGCTATTTCCGGCGGCGCGGTCTACCGCGAGTCGACCTTCCTGCTGGACGCCATGGGACAGCCGGTATTTCCCGAGTGGATGCGCATGCACGAGACGCCCTATCTGCGCCAGGGTCTGGGCAGCTCGGCGTTTGACGGCGACGGATTGCAAACCCGTGAGCAGGCATTTATCGATCAGGGGCGGCTGACCAGTTGGCTGCTCAGCACCTACTCGGGCCGCAAGCTGGGCTTGCCCAGTACCGCCAACGCTGGCGGCGTGCATAACCTGCAAGTCAGCAGCAACGCGGGCGACCTGCAGGCCCTGCTAAAGGAAATGGGCACCGGCCTGCTGGTGACCGAGCTGATGGGGCAGGGCGTGAATGGCGTCACCGGCGATTACTCACGGGGCGCCGGTGGCTTCTGGGTCGAGAACGGCGAAATCCAGTACCCGGTCAGCGAAGTGACCATCGCCGGCAACCTGCGCGACATGTACACCAACCTGCGCTGCGTCGGCTCCGATATCGAGCGCCGCGGCAACTATCTGACCGGTAGTTGGTTGGTGGATGGGATGACAGTAGGGGGAAGCTAGCGGCGAAAGCCGCTAGGGCTGGAAGCTTGAAGCTTGAAGCAGTCCGAGTTGTTGCGGGTATTGGCTTTTTGTTTATATCCCGCCAATCCGGCTTGACGGGTATTGATCCGGGTTTATCCTGATTAAGCTTCCAGCTTCCAGCTTCCAGCTTCCAGCTTCCAGCTTCCAGCTTCCAGCTTCCAGCTTCCAGCTATTCCCCTTCCCCAAAATAATCGTTAATCAGCTCAAGCAACGCGTTCATGGCGTCGTCGGCCTGCTCGCCTTCGCAGCTGATGCAGATTTCGGTGCCTTTGCTGGCGGCCAGCATCATTACTTGCATGATGCTTTTGCCGTCTACCTGACTCTCTTCATCCAGTCCGACACCCACCTTGCAGCCGTATTGATTGGCTACGCTGACAAATTTGGCGGCGGCGCGGGCGTGCAAGCCGAGCTTGTTGATGATGAGGACGCGGGTGTTGGGCATCAGGGCAAGTCGCGGTGACGGATCAGAAGGTTGGGGGTGGTGCGGCTAAGGGCTTCGACCAGGCGCTCGGCGATATAGACCGAGCGGTGATGACCGCCGGTGCAGCCAATGGCGATGGTCATGTAGCTACGCTCGCTGGCAGCGTAGCGCGGCAGCCACTTGCGCAGATAGTAGACGATATCCTGAAACATGTCTTCGACTTCTGGCTGTGCGGCCAGATAGTCGCGTACCGGCTCATCACGGCCAGAGTAGGCGCGCAGATCGGGCATCCAGTAGGGGTTGGGCAGGCAACGCACGTCGAACACCAGATCGGCATCGGTGGGTACGCCGCGCTTGAAGCCGAAAGACTGGATCAGCACCGACGGCTGGCTGCCCTGGGCGCCGAGCAGGCGTTGCTTCAGCTGATCGCGCAGCTGATAGAGATTCAGGTGGCTGGTATCGACCTTGAGCGTTGCCAGGTCGATGATCGGCTCGAGGATCTTCAGTTCCTGAGCCAGCGCCTCGCCCAGCGACAGTTGGTCATCGGTCAGCGGGTGTTTGCGGCGGGTCTCGGAAAAACGCTTGATCAGCACCTCGTCCCTGGCGGCGAGAAACAGAATGTCGCACTGCACACCGGCGGCGCGGACTTCTTTCAGCAACTGGGGGAAGCGAGCGAGGTCATTGGGCAGGTTGCGGGCGTCGATACTGATGGCGACATCCGGCACGCTGAAATCGTTCAGGCTGGCCTGGCGAGCCAATTCCGGCAACAGGCCTGCGGGGAGATTGTCGATGCAGTAGAAGCCATTGTCTTCCAGCAGATGCAGGGCGGTACTTTTGCCCGAGCCGGAACGGCCGCTGACGACAATCAAACGCATGGTCAGCCTCCGTCGCCGTCGTTGACCATGACGCGGTAAAGGGCGTCGGCGTCTGGTGCTGCGCGTAGAGCGTCGCGCAGGTCTGCCCGGTCCAGCTTGCCGGCCAGCATCTTGAGGATCTGCAGGTGCTGTTCGGTGGCTTCCTGAGGGACCAGCAGGACGAAGATCAGGTCTACGGGCTGGCCATCAAGGGCATCAAAATCGATCTTGCCGTCGAGCTGCAGCAGGGCGCCAATGGCCTGATGGCAGTCTTCAAGACGACAGTGAGGAATGGCGATACCGTTGCCAAAGCCGGTTGAGCCGAGCTTTTCGCGGGCAATCAGGTTTTCATAGATGGCGTCGGGATCCAGGTTGGTGTGCCGAGCAACCAGTTTGCCGATCAGCTCCAGCACACGTTTTTTGGATCCCCCCTGAACGCCGGAGAAAGTGCGTTCAGGGGTCAGGATGTGGTCAATTTGCATGTTGGCGCGATGTTATCGGACGTTTGCGCCTTGCTGGCGGTCAATGTGCTTTTCCTTGTGCTTGATCAGTTGGCGATCAAGCTTGTCGGTCAGCATGTCAATGGCGGCGTACATGTCGGTATGCTCGGCCAGTGCAACAACTTCGCCCCCTGCGATGTGCAGGGTGGCTTCGGCCTTCTGCCGGAGCTTTTCAACTTCAAGGGTGACTTGTACGTTGGTGATCTTGTCGAAATGCCGCTCCAGACGGGCCATTTTCTCAGTGACGTAATCGCGCAGTGCGTCAGTGATGTCGAGTTGGTGACCGCTAATGTTCAGTTGCATACGGCGTCTCCTGATTGGCTTGTTGTTGCAGGGTGATCTTCCGTCACCCGGTGGTGCCACTGCATGATCCCTGAACTGGATCTTCGCCCTGACCGCTATCGGCCAGAGGACGCTAGACCAGTCTCTTGCGTTCGCTCGATGGCGCGATATTGAGCGACTCGCGATACTTTGCGATGGTCCGGCGGGCTACTTCGATGCCCTGCTCTTCCAGTAAACCAGCGATCTTGCTGTCACTCAATGGTTTCTTTGGGTTTTCTGCTGCAACCAGCTTTTTGATCAGTGCGCGGATGGCGGTAGATGAGAATTCTCCACCCTCGCTGGTCCCGACGTGACTGGAGAAGAAGTACTTGAGCTCGAAAATGCCGCGCGGGGTGTGCATGTACTTTTGCGTGGTAACCCGCGAGATGGTCGACTCGTGCATGCCAACGGCTTCGGCGATGTCATGCAGTACCAGTGGCTTCATGGCTTCTTCGCCATGCTCAAGAAAGCCGCGCTGATGCTCGACGATCTGGGTGGCTACCTTCATCAGTGTTTCGTTGCGGCTTTGCAGGCTCTTGATGAACCAGCGGGCCTCCTGCAGGTTGTTGCGCAGGTAGGTGTTGTCTTCGCTGGAGTCGGCGCGGCGGACCATGGAGGCGTAGTGGCCGTTGACGCGCACCTTGGGCACAGCGTCCTGATTCAGCTCGACGATCCAGCGGTGGCTGTCGCGGCGCACGATCACGTCGGGAATGACGTACTCGGCTTCGCCTGAGGCGATCTCGGAGCCGGGGCGCGGGTTGAGCGTCTGGATCAGGCTGATCGCATCACGCAGCTGGTCTTCCTTCAGCTTGCTGCGGCGCATCAACTGGCTGAAGTCGCGGTTGCCGAGCAGCTCCAGATGATCGCGAATTACCCGGGTTGCCTGCTCCAGCATCGGCGTGTCGTCCGGCAACTGGCGAATCTGCAACAGAAGGCATTCGCGCAGGTCACGTGCGCCTACGCCCACGGGTTCGAATTGCTGGATGCGGTGCAGCACCATTTCCACTTCGTCGAGCTCGGCTTCCAGCTCTTCGGGCAGCGACGCGAGGATGTCTTCCAGCGACTCTTCGAGGTAGCCGTCGGCGTTGATGCCGTCGATCAGAGCGGTGGCGATCTGGTAGTCGGTTTCGGACATCGGCAGCAGGTTGAGCTGCCACTCCAGGTGGCTTTGCAGCGTTTCACCGGTGCCGGTGCGTGAGGTGTAGTCCCAGTCTTCGTCATCCTGGCTGGGCAGGGAGCTGGCAGAGGTCTGGTAGACGTCTTCCCACTGGGTGTCGACCGGCAGCTCGTTGGGGATCGCCTCGTTCCAGTTGCCTTCCTGATCACCCTGGGTGTGCTGGTCGATGGAGTCCATGGAGACCGGCTCGGGCAGGGTTACCGCCGGGGCGTCGTCATCGCCGCTGTCCTGGCTGGCGTTGCTGCTGTAGTCATCGTCACCCTCGTCGGCCATTTCCAGCATGGGATTGGCCTCCAGTGCCTCCTGCACCTCCTGCTGGAGGTCGAGACTGGACAGCTGAAGCAGTCTGATGGCCTGCTGCAGCTGAGGTGTCATGGTCAGCTGCTGCCCCATCTTGAGGACGAGCGAGGGTTTCATTGTGTTGCGAAATACCTTGTGCGCTGGTTCAAACCGTTGGTTTGGACATGCTGATGTCCATTTGCCGGTAGCATGCCTGAAATACGGGTGCTTTTATAGCCGGAAGGCATGGCCCAGGTATACATCTTTCACCGTCTGGTCTGCCAGTACGGTGTCGGCATCACCTTCGGCAATGATGTGGCCATCGTTGACGATATAGGCCTTGTCACAGATATCCAGGGTTTCGCGTACGTTGTGATCGGTGATCAGCACGCCAATGCCCTTGTCTTTCAGGTGCTGGATGATCTGCTTGATGTCGCCGACCGAAATCGGGTCGACGCCGGCAAAGGGCTCGTCCAGCAGAATGAAGCTGGGGTCGGTGGCCAGTGCCCGGGCAATCTCGGCGCGGCGACGCTCGCCGCCGGACAGGCTCATGCCCAGGCTGTCGCTCAGGTGATGGATATGAAATTCGCGCAGCAGCGATTCCAGTTTGCCTTCGCGGGCCTGGCGATTCAGATCCTTGCGGGTTTCCAGAATCGCCATGATGTTTTCGGCGACCGTCAGCTTGCGGAAAATCGATGCTTCCTGCGGCAGATAGCCGATACCTTCGCGGGCGCGGCCGTGCATGGGCAGGCGGGTGACGTCCTTGCCGTTGACGGTTACCGTGCCCTGATCGGCCTTGACCAGGCCAACAATCATGTAAAAGCAGGTGGTCTTGCCGGCGCCGTTGGGGCCAAGCAGGCCGACTACCTGGCCGCTGTCGATAGAGACCGACACGTCGCGCACAACCTTGCGCGCCTTATAGGCCTTGGCCAGGTGCTGGGCGTGCAGGGTGGTCATGGTGTGGCTGGCTCTTCGTTGCTGCTGTCGTTGCTGCGGCTGCGCGGCTGAATCACGATCTCGATGCGTCCGCCGCCACCGTTCTGGCCGCCGTTGGCACTTTCGCTGCCGCGGCCGGCATCAACCACCTGGCGTGGTATGTCATAGCTGACATAGTCGCCCTGGAAGGTGTTGCCGGACTGCTCCAGAAAGGCTTCCTGAATCAGCACAATGGTTTCGCGGTCAGCGTGATACTCGATGGTCTGCGCCCGCGCCTTGACCGGCGCCTTGTTGGCCTCCGGTGTTTGCTGGTAGGTAGCCGGGCTGCCATAGGTCACCATGGTGTTCAGCTCGCCGTTGGCATTGGTGCTCAGCGTCACGCGGCCACCGGTCAGGCGCATGCTGCCCTGGGTGATGATCACGTTGCCGGTGTACACGGCGGTGTTGCGCTTGTCATCCAGCGTAGCGGAATCCGCCTGGATGCGGATCGGCTGGCTGCTGTCGCTCGGCAGTGCAAGGGCGTGGGTGGCGCAGCCAGCCAGCAGGGTCAGGGCAAGGAGGGAGTTAACGCACCTCATATTGGCCTCTTACTGTGGACAGCAGCTGCAAGCGGCCGTCATTGAGAAATAGTTTCATGCCCTCGGCAGTGGTGACACTGCGAGCGGCCTCGATTCTAACGCTTTGATCGGTTTCGGCGTAGTCACGACGCGGATAAAGGGTGAGCGCCGATGTTGTCAGCTGCCGTTGGGGCTGGCCGTCGGGTTGTTGCTGCAGCAGTACGTCGGTGTGCAGGTCGACCCGGTCGCCCTTTTCCGTCACCAGCCCCTGATTCGCTTTGAGCAGCCAGGGCGTGGGGTTTTCGCCGCGGAAGAACAGCAGCTCGGGTTGCTCAAGGCGGGTGCTGCCATCTTCGATCTGGTGCACGGCATGTTCTGCGGTCAGGCGATAGGCAACCTTGCCTTGCTCGTCGAGCATCTGAATGCGCGCGTTGTCGATATAAAAGTCGGGGCGGGCGTTGTCGCGCTCTACGGTCGCCGGGGCGAAACTGCCCGGGCTGATGTTCCAGTAGCCGACCGCCAATGCCAGTGCGGCGCCGGCCGCCAACAGCAGGCCCAGGGTCAGGTAGCGCGGCAGGCCGAGTTTCACAGGTAGGCTGCCTGTGCCTGTTCGAGGGTGCCCTGCGCGCGCATGATGAGTTCGCAGAACTCGCGCGCCGCACCGGCGCCGCCCACAGCCTGAGTAACGCCGTGGGCGTGCTCGCGGACAAAGGCGTCGGCACTGGCAACGGCCATACCCAGGCCAACCCGGCGCATTACCGGCAGGTCTGGCAGGTCATCGCCCAGGTGGGCAATTTCGTGCATCTCGACCGGGATGATCTGGCGCAGCTCGCTCAATGCCGTCAGCTTGTCCTCGCGGCCCTGGATCAGATGCTTGATACCCAGGTTGGCGGCGCGGCGCTCGACCAGTGGTGACTTGCGGCCGCTGATGATGGCGGTTTCGACGCCGGAGGCCATCAGCATCTTGATGCCATGGCCATCCAGTGTGTTGAAGGACTTGAACTCGGTGCCGTCAGGCATGAAGTACAGGCGCCCGTCGGTCAGTACGCCATCAACGTCAAAGATTGCCAGGCGAATGGCCCGGGCACGTTCATGCAGCTTGTCCATGGTTTGGCTCACACTACCCCCGCGCGCAGCAGGTCATGCATGTTGAGAGCGCCCACCGGACGGCCAGTGCTGTCGACGACGAACAGGCCGTTGATGCGCGCATCTTCCATTATCTTCAGTGCTTCGGCGGCCAGCATGCCGGCGCGGGCGGTCTTGCAGCCGCGGGTCATGAGCTCGCCAATGCGCACGCTCTGAAAGTCGAGATTCTGGTCCAGCGTGCGGCGCAGGTCGCCATCGGTAAAGATGCCGACCAGTGCGCCCTGCTCGTCCTGAATGCCGGTCAGGCCCAGGCCCTTGCGGGTCATTTCCAGCAGCGCATCGCGCAGCGGTACCTCGGGCTTGACCAGCGGCATGCTGTCGCCACTGTGCATGATGTCGTCGACCAGCAGCAGCAGGCGGCGGCCCAGACTGCCACCCGGGTGAGAGAAGGCAAAGTCTTCGGCGCTGAAGCCGCGGGCCTCAAGCAGGGCAATTGCCAGGGCATCGCCCATCACCAGAGCAGTGGTGGTGCTGGAGGTCGGGGCCAGATTGAGCGGGCAGGCTTCTTGCTCGACACCTGTGTCCAGATTGGCAACCGCTGCCTGGGCCAGGGTGGATTCGGCGTTGCCGGTCAAGCTGATCAGGGGCGCACCAAGGCGTTTGATCAGCGGCAGCAAGGTGACGACTTCTGCGGTGTTGCCGGAGTTGGACAGTGCGATTACCACGTCTTCGGCGGTGATCATGCCCATGTCGCCATGGCTGGCTTCGCCCGGGTGAACAAAGAAGGCGGGTGTGCCGGTGCTGGCGAGTGTGGCGGCCAGCTTGCGCCCGACATGACCGGATTTGCCCATGCCGGTGACCACAACGCGGCCGCGGCAGGCGAGCAGGGTGTCACAGGCAATGCTGAAGGGGGCGGCCAGGCGCTGGAGCAGGGAGTCGACGGCGTCGCGCTCCATGCTGATGGTGCGGCGAGCGGAGGCTATGTAGTCAAAATCGGCCATGGGGTGTCTGTCGTTAATCGCTGAGCCGGCAAGTATAGCGGTTTGTCCTCGTCAACTCACCCATGGACAACACAGGTTGCGGGATTATCCCCGGTTCAGGGTATGGCGGAGGTGCATACCTTATTCGTGGCTTGGGCTGCCCTCGGCGCTCTGCTATATTACGCGGCTTGATTTTGCCCTAGGACTGGGCATGACCGTTAAAGGCCCAGGCATCCCATGAATGACGCGTCCGATTATATAGTTGACCTGCGGAATATTACCTTTCGGCGCGGTAGCCGGGTGATTTTCGATAACGTGGATATTCGCATTCCACGTGGCAAGGTGACCGGTATCATGGGCCCTTCAGGCTGCGGCAAGACCACCTTGTTGCGTTTGATCGGCGCTCAGCTGCGCCCCGACAGCGGGTCGATCTGGGTCAATGGTCAGAACATTCCCGAGCTGGGGCGTGAGCAATTGTTCGCCGCGCGTCAGCACATGGGCATGCTGTTTCAAAGTGGTGCCCTGTTTACCGATCTGGACGTTTTCGAGAACGTTGCCTTCCCTCTGCGGGTGCACACCGACCTGCCCGAGGACATGATTCGTGACATTGTGTTGCTGAAACTGCAGGCCGTTGGGCTGCGCGGTGCGCGCAAGCTGATGCCGGATGAGCTGTCCGGCGGTATGAAACGACGCGTGGCGCTGGCCCGTGCCATCGCCCTGGACCCGGCGCTGATGATGTACGACGAGCCCTTCGTCGGGCAGGACCCGATTTCCATGGGCGTGCTGGTGCGCCTGATCCGCTTGCTCAACGACGCAATGGGGCTGACCAGTATCGTGGTATCCCACGATCTGGCCGAGACCGCCAGCATTGCCGACTACCTGTTTGTGGTGGGTGACGGCCAGGTGTTGGGGCAGGGCACGCCGGATGAACTGATGAACTCCGATAACCCGCGTATTCGCCAGTTCATGCAGGGCGAGCCCGACGGGCCGGTGCCATTCCATTATCCGGCGCAGGACTATGTGCAGGATTTGATGCAGACGGAGAAAGACGCGTGAGCCTGGTCGACAGGGTGGTACTGCTCGGACGGGCAGGTCTGGATACGCTGGCCGCGCTCGGCCGTTCGGGCCTGTTTCTGGTCAATGTGCTGTTCGGGCGTGCGCGCTTTGGCAACGGCTGGGCGCTGCTGGTCAAGCAGCTGCACGCCGTCGGTGTGCTGTCGTTGGCCATTATTGTGGTGTCGGGCCTGTTTATCGGCATGGTGCTGGCGCTGCAGGGATACAACATTCTGGTGGGCTACGGCTCGGAGCAGGCGGTTGGCCAGATGGTGGCGCTGACCCTGCTGCGTGAGCTGGGGCCGGTGGTGACCGCGCTGCTGTTTGCCGGTCGGGCCGGTTCTGCGCTGACTGCCGAGATCGGCCTGATGAAGGCCACCGAGCAGTTGTCGAGCATGGAAATGATCGGCGTCGACCCCCTCAAATACGTGATTGCGCCGCGCCTGTGGGCGGGCTTTATTTCCATGCCACTGCTGGCCATGGTGTTCTGCGTGGTGGGCATCTGGGGCGGCGCGATGGTCGCGGTCGACTGGTTGGGTGTGTACTCCGGCTCCTACTGGTCGAACATGCAGAACTCCGTCGAGTTCTCTGAAGATGTGTTCAACGGCCTGATCAAGGCCGTGGTCTTTGCCTTTGTTGTGACCTGGATCGCCGTGTTCCAGGGTTACGACTGTGAGCCAACCTCCGAGGGCATCAGCCGGGCTACCACGCGAACCGTGGTCTATGCCTCGCTGGCCGTGCTGGGGCTGGACTTTATTCTGACTGCACTGATGTTTTGATTAGCCAAGGAACCTGTCATGCGTACCCGTAACCTGGAACTGATTGTCGGCGTCTTTATTCTTGCCGGCCTGCTTGCGCTGGCGGTATTGGCGGTGCGTGTCAGCGGTCTGACGGCCACCAGCACCGGCAGCACCTACAGCGTGCATGCCTACTTCGATAATGTGGCAGGCCTCACTCCGCGTGCCAAGGTCACCATGTCGGGCGTGACCATTGGTCAGGTGACGGCCATCAGTTTCGACAAGAACCGCTACAGCGCGCGGGTTGATCTGGCGATCGACAGCAAGGTCGACACCCTGCCGGCCGACAGCACCGCCTCAATCCTGACCGCCGGGTTGCTGGGCGAGAAGTATGTCGGCATCTCGGTTGGTGGCGATGACGACCTGCTGGTTGACGGCAGCGAGCTTTACGACACCCAGTCGGCATTGGTGCTGGAGGAACTGATCGGACGGTTCCTGCTCAATACGGTAAGCAAGGACGACTGATCCCGGTCGGCCTTTCAGGAGAGACAAGTTATGCGTTCATTTATCCGTTTCATTGCTGCCATGGGCCTGTTGCTGCCTGCGCTGGCGCACGCCAATGCCACCCCTCAGGACATTGTCGAGGATACGTCCAACAAGGTCATGGCGGTGCTGGACGCCAACCGTGAAACCTACCGTAATGATGTCGAAGCCTTCACCCAGGGGCTGAACGAGGTGCTGGAGCCGGTCGTCGATTTTGATGGCATCGCGCGCAGCGTGATGACTGTGCGCTACAGCCGCAGCGCCACCGACGAGCAGATGCAG
Source organism: Halopseudomonas pachastrellae (assembly GCF_900114765.1). Taxonomy (GTDB): domain Bacteria; phylum Pseudomonadota; class Gammaproteobacteria; order Pseudomonadales; family Pseudomonadaceae; genus Halopseudomonas; species Halopseudomonas pachastrellae. The sequence goes on along the minus strand of NZ_FOUD01000002.1, from coordinate 78,322 downwards.
CGTTTTATCGACACCTTCAAGCGCAGTATGGTGCAGTTCTACGGCAATGCCCTGCTGGACTTCCAGAGTGGTGAAATCACCGTGCTGCCGGCCAACAACCGCGAGCCGCGCCCGGATCGCGCCAGTGTGGATATGCAGGTCAAGGCCGGCGATGGTCAGGTCTATTCTGCTACCTATACCATGTCGCTGGTGGGCGAGCAGTGGAAGGTGCGCAACGTGATCGTTGAAGGTATCAACATTGGTCTGCTGTTCCGTGACCAGTTTGCCCAGGCGATGAAAACCCATCGCAATGATCTGGATGCGGTGATCGACAACTGGGGCAGCGTTGTTGCCCAGTCCCGTGAGACCGTCAAGCAAGAGACCGAGCGGTGAGCCAGGCGACTCTGCAGGTCGATGCCGAAGGCGTTGTACTGCTGTCCGGTGAGCTGGACTTTGCCAGCGCGCCGGCGCTGCGCGAGCAACTGCTGGACGCCGCCGGGCGTGGTCAGGGCCCGCTGGTGTTGGATTTTGCCCAGGTAACCCAGGCCAACAGCGTCGCGTTGTCGCTGCTGTTGCGCGCCGCCGAGCAGGCGCAGCGCGCCGGGCGCTCGCTGCAGGTACGCTCGCTGCCGGCGGGTTTGCAGAGCATGGCGCAGGTCTGCGGCCTGGAAGACTGGCTGCAGCAAGGCGCCCAGGCGCCAACCTAATCGAACAGGGCTTGGCGCATGCGCGCCAGGCCGCAAGGAGTACCTAGTAAGATGCAATCTACCGAAGTCAAAACGCTGATCGAAACCAGCCTGACCGATACCCAGGTCGAGGTTGAAGGCGAGGGCTGCAACTTTCAGCTCAACCTGATCAGCGACTCGCTGGCGGCACTGTCGCCGGTCAAGCGTCAGCAGCAGGTCTATGCACTGCTCAACCCCTACATTGCCGACGGTCGTATCCACGCCGTTACCATGAAGTTCTACACCCAAGAGGCCTGGGCGTCGCGCGCCTGAGGTCTGGAGTACGTACCGCAAATGGACAAACTGATCATCACCGGCGGCAATCGCCTGGACGGGGAAATCTGGATTTCCGGAGCCAAGAACTCGGCTCTGCCGATCCTCGCTGCCACGCTGCTGGCGGATGAGCCTGTCACCATCTCCAACCTGCCGCATCTGCACGACATCACCACCATGATCGAACTGTTCGGTCGCATGGGCGTGTTGCCGGTCATTGATGAGCGCCTGGGCGTCGAGGTAGACCCCACCCGCATCACCACCCTGGTTGCACCCTATGAGCTGGTGAAGACCATGCGCGCCTCGATTCTGGTGCTGGGTCCGATGGTGGCGCATTTTGGTGAAGCCGAAGTGGCATTGCCCGGCGGCTGCGCCATCGGCTCGCGCCCGGTTGATCTGCATATCCGCGGGCTTGAAGCCATGGGTGCAACCATCACCGTGGATGGCGGCTATATCAAGGCCAAGGCGCCGGAAGGCGGTTTGCGCGGTGCGCACTTCCTGTTCGATACCGTGAGTGTGACCGGTACCGAGAACATCCTGATGGCCGCCACCCTGGCCAAGGGCAAATCTGTCATTGAAAACGCCGCGCGTGAGCCTGAAGTGGTTGATCTGGCTGAATGCCTGATTGCCATGGGCGCGCAGATCAGCGGGCACGGCACCGACACCATCACCGTGCACGGTGTTGAGCGTCTGCACGGGGCACGCTACTCGGTCATGCCCGATCGCATCGAAACCGGTACCTTCCTGGTGGCTGCGGCCGCCACCCGTGGCCGCGTCAAGCTCAAGGGTACCGACGCCGGTATTCTCGACTCGGTGCTGCTCAAGCTGGAAGAGGCGGGGGCGTACATCGACGCTGGCAAAAACTGGATCGAGCTGGACATGAAGGGCAACCGCCCGCGTGCGGTCAACCTGAAAACCGCTCCGTATCCGGCCTTTCCGACCGACATGCAGGCGCAGTTTGTTGCCATGAACGCGGTTGCTGAAGGCACCGGTACCGTGATTGAAACCATCTTTGAAAACCGCTTTATGCACGTTCAGGAAATGAACCGCATGGGCGCGCGTATTCTGGTGGAAGGTAACACTGCGGTGGTGACCGGTGTTGAGAAACTGAAGGCCGCGCCGGTAATGGCTACCGACCTGCGTGCCTCGGCCAGCTTGGTGATCGCCGGCCTGGTGGCAGAAGGCGATACCATGGTGGATCGCATCTACCACATTGATCGCGGTTACGAATGTATTGAAGAAAAGCTGCAGGCCCTGGGTGGAATCATCCGCCGGGTCCCGGCCTAACAGAGAGTTCTCATGAGCCAGACCCTGACCATTGCCCTGTCCAAGGGGCGCATCCTTGACGATACCCTGCCGCTGCTCAAAGAGGCCGGGATCGAGCCGACCGAGGATCTGGAAAAGAGCCGCAAGCTGATTTTTCCGACCACCGACCCGAACGTCCGCCTGCTGATTGTGCGCGCCACCGATGTGCCGACCTATGTCGAGCATGGCGCCGCCGATCTGGGTGTGGCCGGCAAGGACGTGCTGATGGAGTATGGCAGTCAGGGCCTGTACGAGCCGCTGGACCTGAAAATTGCCAACTGCAAGCTGATGACTGCGGGCCCGGTGGATGCGCCGGAGCCGGCTGGGCGCCTGAAAGTGGCAACCAAGTTCGTAAACGTTGCGCGCCGCTATTATGCCGAGCAGGGCCGTCAGGTCGACGTCATCAAGCTGTACGGCTCCATGGAGCTAGCTCCGCTGGTGGGCCTGGCCGACAAGATCATCGATGTGGTCGACACCGGCAATACGCTCAAAGCCAATGGTCTGGAGCCGCAGGAACTGATCGCACACATCAGTTCGCGCTTGATCGTTAACAAGGCTTCGATGAAGATGAAGCATGCGCGTATCAAGAGCCTGATCGATCTGCTGGCCGAGGCTGTTGAACGCCGCAGTGCTTGAGTCTGATCCGACCCCCGTTTCCCTGTTTCCGTGAAGGTATCCCTATGAGTACGCCGTTGAAAATCGCCCGTCTGAACGCCAATCAGAGCGATTTTGCCGAGCATCTGGATGCCTTGCTGGCCTGGGAAGGCGTGTCCGACAAGGCGGTCAATGACCGCGTTGAAGAAATCATTGCCGCCGTGCGCGCCAACGGCGACGCGGCGCTGGTTGAGTACACCGAGCGTTTTGACGGCCTGTCTGTGGACAGCATGGCCGGCCTGATTCTCGACCGTGCGCGCCTCGAACTGGCGCTCGAGCGTATTACCCCAGAGCAGCGCGAGGCTCTGTCCGTTGCCGCCGAACGGGTGCGCAGCTACCACGAACACCAGCGTCAGGACTCCTGGCGCTACACCGAGGCCGATGGCACCTTGCTGGGTCAGCAGATCACGCCGCTGGATCGCGTCGGTTTGTATGTGCCGGGCGGCAAGGCCTCTTACCCGTCTTCGGTACTGATGAATGCGATTCCGGCCAAGGTTGCAGGCGTGCCGGAAGTGGTCATGGTGGTGCCGACCCCGCGTGGTGAAATCAACGAACTGGTGTTGGCCGCGGCCTGTCTGGCCGGTGTTGACCACGTGTTTACCATCGGCGGCGCGCAGGCTGTCGCGGCGTTGGCCTACGGCACTGAAAGCGTGCCGCAGGTCGATAAAATCGTCGGCCCCGGCAACATCTATGTTGCCACCGCCAAGCGCGCGGTGTTCGGTCAGGTGGGCATCGACATGATTGCCGGCCCGTCCGAAATTCTGGTGGTGTGTGACGGCCAGACCGATCCGGACTGGATTGCCATGGACCTGTTCTCCCAGGCCGAGCACGACGAAGACGCCCAATCCATTCTGCTCTCGCCTGATGCCGCGTTTCTCGACGCTGTGGAAGCCAGCCTCAATCGTCTGATCGGCGACCTTGAGCGTGACGCCATTGTGCGTGTGTCGCTGGAAACCCGCGGCGCGCTGATCAAGGTGGACGACCTGGAGCAGGCCTGTGTGCTGACCAACCGCATTGCCCCGGAGCACCTGGAGTTGTCGGTCGCAGACCCGGAAGCCCTGCTGCCACAGGTACGCCACGCCGGCGCCATCTTCATGGGGCGCTATACTCCGGAAGCGCTGGGCGACTACTGCGCAGGCCCCAACCACGTACTGCCGACCTCCGGCACCGCACGCTTCTCGTCGCCGCTGGGAGTCTATGATTTCCAGAAGCGCTCATCGCTGATCTTCTGCTCACCGGACGGCGCGTCCGAACTGGGCAAAACCGCATCAGTGCTGGCCCGCGGCGAAAGCCTGACTGCCCACGCGCGCAGCGCGGAATACCGAATCAAACCCTGATAGCTGGAAGTCGAAAGCTGGAAGCTGGAAGTTGCTAGTGCAGCCCCGTACCGCAGGGACTGCTTCAAGCTTCAAGCTTCAAGCTTCAAGCTTCAAGCCTCATTTATGAGGATTTTCCGTGAGTCGTTTCTGGAGTCCCTTTGTCAACGACCTGGTGCCCTATGTGCCGGGTGAGCAGCCCAAGGTCGAGAACCTGGTCAAGCTCAATACCAACGAGAACCCCTATGGACCGTCGCCGCGGGTGGTGGATGCCATTCAGACGGAACTCAATGACAGCCTGCGTCTGTATCCGGCGCCCAATGCCGATGCGCTGAAAGACGAGATTGCCAGTTACTACGGCGTGGACACCGCGCAGGTTTTTGTTGGTAACGGCTCGGATGAGGTGCTGGCGCACATCTTTCACGGGTTGTTCCAGCATGGTCGGCCGGTGCTGTACCCGGACATTACCTACAGCTTCTACCCGGTGTACTGCGGCCTGTACGGTATCGAGGCCGCTCCGCAGCCGCTGCGTGACGATTTCAGCATCGACCCGGCGGACTACCGCAAGGCCAATGGCGGCATCATCTTCCCCAACCCGAACGCACCGACCGGTGTCGCGCTGGGGCTGGAGCAGATCGAGCAGATCCTCGATGCCAATCCGGATTCGGTTGTGGTGGTTGATGAGGCCTATGTCGATTTTGGCGCCGAAACGGCCATCACCCTGGTCGACCGTTATCCCAACCTGCTGGTCACCCAGACCCTGTCCAAGTCTCGCTCGCTGGCCGGCCTGCGTGTGGGGCTGGCAGTCGGGCATGCGGACCTGATCGAGGCGCTGGAGCGCATCAAGAACAGCTTCAACTCCTACCCGCTGGATCGCCTGGCGATTGTCGGTGCGGTTGCGGCGTTTCAGGATCAGAGCTGGTTCAACCAGACGCGTCAGGCGGTCATGCGCAGCCGCGAGAGTCTGGCCGAGGCGCTCACCGAGCGTGGGTTCGAGGTGCTGCCGTCGCAGGCCAACTTCGTGTTCGCGCGTCACACCCAGCGCGATGCTGCCGAACTGGCCCAGGGGCTGCGTGAGCGACGGGTCATCGTGCGGCACTTCCGTCTGCCGCGTATCGATCAGTTTTTGCGTATCACCATTGGCACCGAGGCGCAGAACAAGGCATTACTGGCGGCTCTGGACGAGGTGCTCTAAGCAGCTTTGCTGCGCCCGTCAGTTCTGGAAGGACGGGCGTACGGCCACTTCGGCCTTCAGGTTGACTGGCTGGCCGCTGCGCAGCACCTCCAGTTCAATGCTGTCACCCGGCTTGGCGCGCGCCACCTGATTCATGGCTTGCCGGCCGCTGGTGGTCGGCTGGTCATTGATACGCAGGATCACATCGCCGGGCAGCAGGCCCGCGTTCCAGGCCGGGCCGTTACGGTATAGGCTGGTCACCACAATGCCCTGGCTGACGTCCAGCCCGAAAGACTCCGCGAGCTCCGGCGTCATCGGTTGAACCGCCACACCCAGCCAGCCGCGAATGACATGGCCGTGCTGAATGATCGCCTGCATCACCTCAACCGCCAGCTGCACCGGAATCGCAAAGCCGATGCCTTGCGCAGCGCCAGCCTGGGAAAAGATGGCCGTGTTGATGCCGATCAGGTTGCCCTCGGCGTCAATCAGCGCGCCGCCGGAGTTGCCCTGGTTAATCGCCGCATCGGTCTGAATAAAGTCTTCATAGGTATTGAGCCCCAACTGGTTGCGGCCAGTGGCGCTGATAATGCCCATGGTCACGGTTTGCCCAAGGCCAAAGGGGTTACCGATGGCCATAACCACGTCACCAATGCGCTGCTGGTCGCGCGAGTCGATGGTGATGGAGGGCAGGTTGGGCAGGTCGATCTTGAGCACCGCCAGATCGGTTTCCGGGTCGGCGCCAATCACCGTGGCCAGGGCTTCACGGCCGTCTTTGAGTGCTACCTGAATTTCATCCGCGCCGGCAATCACGTGGTTGTTGGTCAGTAGGTAGCCTTCGGGGTTGAGGATCACCGCCGAGCCCAGGCTGGACTGCGTCGGGTTGGGGCTGCTGAGGCTGTCGGAGTAGTCGCGCATTGCACCATCGGCAGCCTTGCTGGTGTAAATGTTGGCAACGGCGGGGGAGGCGCGCTCTACGCCGCGGCTGTAGGACACCAGGCCCATGTTCGAGCGGGGTTCTGATACCTCGCGAAGCACAATGTCGTGCGCCGGCAGGCCAAGCCATTCAGGGAACTGTTGAATGATCAATACGGCCATCAGGATGCCGCAGACCACAGGCCAACCCATAGTGCGTAACAGTTCTTTCATGAAAATCCTGCCCGTCGTCTGTGCTGGCCGCTCAGGGCCGAATCCTGCGGCATTATACGGACTCGGGACAGATAATGCAGGGTTGTGGTACGCACTGCGGTGGTCGATCACCCCCGCCTTGTAACCGCTCGTCGGACACCGGACAATGAGCCGCTCATTACCCGTCCAACTGGAGGCCCCCATGGTCGAACGCGACACGCTGCTGCGCTACTGCAATGAACTGCTCGACAGCGACAGCTTTCAGGACTATTGCCCCAACGGCCTGCAGGTAGAAGGTAGCCGCGAGATACGCCGTATCGTCAGTGGCGTGACCGCCAGTCAGACGCTGGTGGACGCGGCGGTAGCGGCCGAGGCTGACCTGCTGCTGGTGCATCATGGTTACTTCTGGCGCGGCGAGGCTGCGGCTGTGGTGGGTATCAAGCAGCGCCGCTTGAAGGCCCTGCTGCAGAGCGACATCAACCTTATGGCCTACCACCTGCCGCTTGATGTGCACGCCGAGCTGGGCAATAACGTGCAGCTGGCAAAGCTGATGGGCTGGCAGATCAGCGGCGGCCTGGAGCCGCACAACCCGCGCTCCGTGGGGCTCAGCGGCGAGCTGCCGGAGCCCTGCAACGGTGAAGCCCTGGCCGCGCAGCTAGCTGAGCGCCTGCAACGCGAACCGCTGTTTATTGCCGGCCACGACCGCCCGGTCAAACGCATCGCCTGGTGCACCGGCGCCGCCCAGGGCTATATCGACAAGGCTGTTGCGCTGGGCGTCGATGCCTTCATCACCGGCGAAGTGTCCGAGCCCACCGTGCACGCCGCCCGCGAAAACGGCATCCACTTCTACGCCGCCGGCCACCATGCCACCGAACGCTACGGCGCCAAAGCGCTCGGCGAACACCTGGCGGCCACCTTTGGCATCGAGCATCAGTTTATCGACATCGATAATCCGGTGTGAAATAGGCTGGAGGCCTGAAGCTGGAAGCTTGAAGCAGTCCGAGCTGTCGCGGGTATTGGCTTTTTATTTATATTCCGGAAGCTTCAGCTTGACAGGCATTGAGACGGATTCATCCTGATTAAGCTTCCAGCTTCCAGCTTCCAGCTTCCAGCTTCCAGCTTCCAGCTTCCAGCTTCCAGCTTGTTTTTTATATGCTTATAGCCGATGGTTCTTGATCGGCTGCTTATTATAAAAAATAGCCTTTGATACAATGCGCGGCAGTCGAATTGGGCCGCAGGGCCGTTACCCATTCAACGCGAGTACACCATGCTGGAAAAACTGACTCACCTGAAACAACTGGAAGCCGAAAGCATTCACATCATTCGTGAAGTGGCGGCCGAGTTCCAGAACCCGGTCATGCTCTATTCGATCGGTAAAGACTCCGCAGTCATGCTGCACCTGGCGCGCAAGGCCTTCTACCCGGGCCGTTTGCCGTTCCCGGTGCTGCACGTGGACACCGGCTGGAAGTTTCAGGCGATGTACGAGTTCCGCGAAAAGATGGTCAAGGAGATGGACCTTGATCTGCTGGTACACAAGAACCCGGAAGGCGTGGCGCAGGGTATCAACCCCTTCACCCACGGCAGCGCGGTGCACACCGACGTGATGAAAACCCAGGGCCTGAAGCAGGCACTGGACAAGTACGGGTTTGACGCAGCCTTTGGCGGCGCCCGCCGTGACGAAGAGAAGTCCCGCGCTAAAGAGCGTGTTTACTCCTTCCGCGACAAGCACCACCGCTGGGACCCGAAAAACCAGCGCCCGGAGCTGTGGAACATCTACAACGGCAAGGTTCACAAGGGCGAAAGCATCCGCGTGTTCCCGTTGTCCAACTGGACCGAGCTGGACATCTGGCAATACATCTACCTGGAAAGCATCCCGATTGTGCCGCTGTACTTCGCAGCTGAGCGTCCGGTAGTCGAGTACAACGGCTCGCAGATCATGGTCGACGACGACCGTATGCCGCTGGACGGCAAGACGCCAGAAATGAAGATGGTGCGCTTCCGTACCCTGGGCTGCTACCCGCTGACCGGCGCCGTCGAATCCAGCGCCGCCACCCTGCCGGAAATCATCCAGGAAATGCTGCTCACCCGCACCTCCGAGCGCCAGGGCCGCGTCATCGACCACGACTCGGCCGGGTCGATGGAGGAGAAGAAGAGGCAAGGTTATTTCTAGCCGCAGGCTAGAAGTAACCCTAGCTTGAAGCAGGAAGCTTTAAGCTGAAAGCAGCATGGAGGTTGCGTGGACTTTGAAAAACTTGAGGTGTGGCGCCGCTCAGCTCGCTTGTCAGCCAATCTGTATAAAGCGATGGCTGGTCATAGGGACTGGAGCTTTCGAGACCAGATAACGCGCTCAGGGCTGTCGATCCCGAGCAATATCGCCGAAGGCATGAGCCGCACCGGGGCTCGCGACAAGGTTCGCTTTTTGCTGATTGCCAAGGGGGCGTGCGCAGAGTTGCGCACCCAGCTTTATATTGGTCGAGAAGCTGATTTGCTCGAGGCGGCGTTTGCCGTGCCGGCAGTCAAAGAGACGCGCGAAATTGCCGCTATGCTCGCCAGTTTGATTAACACTATCCGCGCTCAGGCTGCGGTGGATAAAGCGAAATAAACGACTGGGTTTGCTTCAAGCTTCAAGCTTCAAGCTTCCAGCCTTACAAAGTTGAGAACAGGCTATGTCTCACCAATCCGATCTGATCAGCCAGGACATCCTGGCTTACCTGGCCCAGCACGAACGCAAGGAACTGCTGCGCTTTCTGACCTGCGGCAACGTCGATGACGGCAAGAGCACCTTGATCGGGCGTTTGCTGCATGACTCCAAGATGATCTATGAAGATCACATGGAAGCCATCACCCGTGACTCCAAGAAGTCGGGTACCACTGGCGAAGAGGTGGATCTGGCGCTGTTGGTGGATGGCCTGCAGGCTGAGCGTGAGCAGGGTATTACCATCGACGTAGCCTACCGCTACTTCTCGACCGCCAAGCGCAAGTTCATCATCGCCGATACCCCCGGCCATGAGCAGTACACCCGTAACATGGCGACCGGTGCTTCTACCTGTGACCTGGCGATCATCCTGATTGACGCCCGTTACGGCGTGCAGACCCAGACCAAGCGTCACAGCTTTATTGCATCCCTGCTGGGCATCAAGCACATCGTGGTTGCGGTCAACAAGATGGACCTGATGGACTTTGATCAGACCGTCTTTGACAAGATCCGCGAGGACTACCTGCAGTTTGCCAAGGGCCTGGATCTGCTGGACGGCGACAAGGTGCAGTTTGTGCCCATGTCGGCGCTGAAAGGCGACAACGTGGTCAACCACAGCGAGCGCAGCCCGTGGTACACCGGCCCCTCGCTGATGGAGATCCTCGAGACCGTCGAGATCGCCAGCGACCGCAATACCACCGATCTGCGCTTCCCGGTGCAGCTGGTTACCCGCCCCAACCTGAACTTCCGCGGCTTTGCCGGCACCATCGCCTCTGGCGTTGTGCGTAAGGGCGACGAGCTGACCGTACTGCCGTCGGGCAAGGGCAGTCGCGTCAAATCCATCGTCACCTTTGACGGCGAGCTGGAGGAGGCAGGCCCAGGTCAGGCGGTTACCCTGACGCTGGAAGACGAGATCGATATCTCCCGTGGCGACATGCTGTGCCACGCCGATAACCTGCCGCTGATCGGCGATCAGTTTGAGGCGACCTTGGTGTGGATGGCCGAGCAGCCGATGCAGCCTGGCCGCAAATACGACATCAAGCGTGCCACCAGCTACAGCCCGGCATCCTTTACCCGTATTCAGCACCGTATCGACGTCAACACGCTGGAGCAGCAGCCTGCTGCCGAGCTGGCGCTGAACGAAATCGGCCGTGTACAGGTCGCCCTGGAGCGTCCGATTGCCTTTGATGACTATCAGAGCAACCACACCTCCGGCGCCTTTATCGTCATCGACCGCATGACCAACGGCACCGTAGGCGCAGGCATGATCGTCGCCAAGGCCCAGGGCAACCAGAACAGCAGCGGCAGCCAGCACGGCCGTTTTGCTCACGTCACGCCGCAGGAGCGCGCCGAGCGCTTTGGTCAGGAGCCCGTGACCCTGCTGTTCACCGGTCTGTCCGGCTCCGGCAAGAGCAGCATCGCCTACGCTCTGGAGCGCAAGCTGTTCGACGGTGGCCGTGCCTGCTACGTGCTGGATGGCAAGGTCATGCGTCAGGATCTGAGCAAAGGCCTGGCCATGGATGCCGCCGGCCGTGCCGAGAACCTGCACAAGGGCGCGCGCATCGCTCGCCAGATGAACGAAGCGGGTCTGATTGCCATTGGTGCCTTTGTCGCACCGACCGAAGAAAGCCGCGCGACTGCGCGTCATATCCTCGGCAACCGCTGCCTGCTGGTGCACCTGGATACGCCGCTGGATGTCTGTCAGCAGCGTGACCCCTCTGGCATCTACGCGGCCAATGTCGAAGGCACCATTCCGGGCATCTCGTTCCCGTATGAGGCGCCGAGCGATGCTGATCTGGTGCTCAACACCGCCGAGCTGGATCTGGAAGGCTGCGTCGAGAAAGTGGTTGGTCTGCTGCGCGAGCGCAAGCTGATCTGATCTGCCTGCCTGTTGAGAAGGACACGCCATGACGCCAGCTGACATCGACTTCATGCGGCTGGCGCTGGCGCAGGCGCGGCTGGCGGCCGAGCGGGGCGAAGTCCCGGTGGGCGCCGTGCTGGTGCAAGATGGCAAGGTGATTGGCGAAGGGTTCAACCAGCCGATCACCAGTCTCGACCCCAGCGCCCATGCCGAGATGGTCGCCATTCGCCAGGCCGCAACGGCCTTGAAGAACTACCGCCTGCCCGGCACCACCCTGTACGTCACCCTTGAACCCTGCACCATGTGCTCCGGCCTGCTGATCCACAGCCGTATCGGGCGTCTGGTCTACGGCGCCAGCGAACCCCGCTCCGGCGCCGTCGCCAGCCGCAGCCAAGTCCTGGACCAGCCCTGGATGAATCACCGGGTGCAGGTGGAGGGCGGGGTATTGGCCGAGGAGTGTGGGGCGTTGTTATCTGGGTTTTTTAGGGAGAGGCGTTGAGTGTAGCGGCAAGCTGCAAGCAAAACCCGTGCGGTGTGGAATCGCGCGGGTTTTTTATTGGCTCGGAGAGGTAGATCAAGTCTTCGAAATAAAGCCCAGAAGGCTCTGCTCGCTGGGGCGAGGTTTTGCTTTTGGTTTTAGCTTGCGGCTTGCGGCTGTTTAGCGCAGCGCGATGCGCTGCGCTAAACCCCATCCGGCAACTGCTCCAGAATCCCCGGCGCGTGGTACTGCTCGGCTGGTTGCTGGCGGGATTCGGATTGGGGTTGGGTGACCCATTGCAGGATGTCGTAGTAACGGCGGATGTTCTGCACGTAGTGCACCGGCTCTGAGCCGCGGGCGTAGCCGTAGCGTGTTTTGCTGTACCACTCCTTCTTCTGCAGAAGCGGCAGAAAATCCTTTACGTCGACCCAGCGGTTGGGGTCGCGGCCGCCGTCGGCGGTCAGCTTGCGGGCGTCGTCCAAATGGCCCAGGCCTACGTTGTAGGCCGCCAGCGCAAACCAGGTACGGTCGGGCTCGGGGATGTCGGTCGGGATCTGGTCGCGCACCCAGATCAGATAGCGCGCGCCGCCGTTGATGCTCTGCTGTGGGTCAACGCGGTTGGTTACGCCGACAAATTTGGCGGTTGGCAGGGTCAGCATCATCAGCCCGCGTACGCCGGTGGCCGAGCGCGCGTTCGGGTCCCAGAGCGATTCCTGATAACTCATGGCGGCCAGCAGGCGCCAGTCCAGCCCGTTCTGGTCGCCGGCCTGGCGCAGAAAGGTTTCAAAGCGCGGCAGGCGATTCTGCATATGGGTAGCAAAGGCGCGGGCGCCCACGTAGTCCAGTACGTCGGAGTGGCCGTAAAAACGCTCGATCAGCTGATCCAGTGTGCCGTCGGCCTTGATGCGCGAGAAGAAGCCATTAACCGCATCCAGCAGCGTGCTGTCGGCGTACTGGCGCAGCGCCCACGCCATCGGCTGGCCGTCGCCCAGGTCAAAGGCAACGCTCACGGCCGGGTAAAACGCTTGGTTGACCACCAGCTCGTTGGAATACACCACCGCGCTGTCGATCTCGCCGTCGTTGACCAGACGCAGCAGGTCAACCACCTCAACGCTGTCCGACTCCTCAAAGGTCAGCTCCGGGTGGCTTTGCTGCAAGGTGCGCAGTTCGTCAGCCAAGGTGCTGCCCTTGAGTACCATCAGGCGCTGGTCGTAGAGGTCTTCAATGCTGCGGGGTTTGCGGCTGCCGCGTCGATAGACTACCTGCGGTATTACGTCGAGATAGGGCACGGCAAAACGAATCTGCTCGCTGCGCGCCGGGTTGACGGTCAGGCCAGCCGCTGCCACGTGCGGACCATCGGCTTCGCCAAGCTGGTGGTAGAGGCTGTCGACGGTGTCGGCGGCCTGCATGTCCAGGCCCACACCCAGGCTGTCGGCAAAGCGCTTGGCCAGCTCGTATTCCAGCCCGGTATCACCGTTGCGGTCCTGATAGAAGGTGGTCGGCGTGTTGCGGGTGATCACGCGCAGGGTGCCGTCCTCCTGAATCTGTTCCAGTTGGGTGCTTTGCTCACAGGCTGCCAGCAACACGGCGCACAGGGCGGTGGCCAGAGCCTTGAAACGGGGAAGGCGGGGGGCTGGTCGATGCATGGCGCCAGTATAGGCAAAAGCGCGCTGCGGCAATAGCCGCTGGCGCAATGACAGTGGGTTGCCGCTGACCAGCTCGGCATGGCTCCAACGCCCCGCTTGGGGTATCCTATGCGCCTTCTTTTTCCCACTGTTCGCATCCCGAGGCCGATACCGACATGCATATCCTGCGTGGAGCCCCAGCCCTTTCTGATTTTCGTCGTACCAAGTTGCTCGCCAAGCTGCAAAGCCGTCTTGCCGGAGTGACCGGGGTGTACGCCGAGTTCATGCATTTCGCCGAGCTGAGCAGCGAGCTGGACGAGCAATCCGCGCAGGTGCTTGACCGCCTGCTGCGCTATGGTCCGTCCGTGCCGGTAGAGGAGCCCGTTGGCGAACTGGTGCTGGTTGTGCCGCGGTTTGGCACCATTTCCCCCTGGTCCAGTAAGGCGACCGACATCGCCCGCAACTGTGGCTTGAGCCAGGTGCTGCGCCTGGAGCGCGGTATTGTCTATTACGTCAGTGGCGAGCTGTCGGCAGATGAGCGCGCGATGCTGAAAGCCGAATTGCACGACCGCATGACCGAGCTGGCGCTGGATGATCTGAATGCGGCAGCAGCGCTGTTCGCGCATACCGAGCCCAAGCCGTTCCAGCGTGTCGACATCCTGGCCGGTGGCCGTGATGCGCTGGTTGAAGCCAACAGCAGCCTGGGTCTGGCGCTGGCCGAAGACGAGATCGACTATCTGGTTGAAAGCTTCACCGGCCTTGGCCGCAACCCGAGCGACGTTGAACTGATGATGTTCGCCCAGGCCAACTCCGAGCATTGCCGCCACAAGATCTTCAACGCCAGCTGGGACATCGACGGCCAAGCGCAGGACAAAAGCCTGTTCGGCATGATCAAGAACACCTACCAGATGCACAGCGATGGCGTGCTGTCTGCCTATAAAGACAACGCCGCTGTGATCGAAGGTTTCACCGCAGGCCGTTTCTTCCCGGTGCCGGGCAGCAATGAGTACCGCGCCCATGAAGAGCCGGTGCATATCCTGATGAAGGTGGAAACCCACAACCACCCGACCGCGATTGCGCCGTTCCCGGGCGCGTCTACCGGTTCCGGTGGCGAAATTCGTGACGAAGGCGCAACCGGTATCGGCGGCAAGCCCAAGGCTGGCCTGACCGGTTTTACCGTCTCTAACCTGCGCATTCCGGGCTTCGTCCAACCGTGGGAAGAAGACAACGGCAAGCCGTCGCGCATTGTTACCCCGCTGCAGATCATGATCGAAGGCCCGCTCGGCGGCGCCGCGTTCAACAACGAGTTTGGTCGTCCGAACCTGAACGGTTACTTCCGTACCTTCGAAACTACTATCGACTCGCCCCGTGGCCCGGAAACCCGTGGTTACCACAAGCCGATCATGATCGCCGGTGGCATGGGCAACATCCGTGCAACCCACGTCGAGAAGTCCGACATCCCGGTTGGCGCCAAGCTGATCGTGCTGGGTGGCCCGGCGATGCTGATCGGTCTGGGCGGCGGCGCGGCGTCCTCGATGGCCACAGGTGCCAGCGCCGAGGACCTGGACTTTGCCTCCGTGCAGCGTGAAAACCCGGAAATGGAGCGCCGCTGCCAAGAGGTCATCGACCGCTGCTGGCAGCTGGGGGACAAGAACCCGATCGCCTTTATCCACGACGTGGGCGCGGGCGGTCTGTCCAACGCCTTCCCGGAGCTGGTTAACGACGGTGGCCGCGGCGGTCGTTTCGAGCTGCGTAACGTGCCGAATGACGAGCCGGGCATGAGCCCGCTGGAAATCTGGTCCAACGAATCCCAGGAACGCTACGTCATGGCCGTGCCGAACGCCGATTTCGAGCGTTTCGAAGCCATCTGCCAGCGTGAGCGTTGCCCCTTCGCTGTGGTGGGTGAAGCCACCGAAGAGCAACTGCTGGTACTCAACGACACGCACTTCGACAATCAGCCGGTCGACATGCCGCTGTCGGTTCTGCTCGGCAAGCCGCCGCGCATGCATCGCAGTGTCGAGCGCGAAGCCGAGCAGGGCGACGACTTCAGCGCCAATGAACTGAACCTGAGCGACGCTGCCGAACGCGTACTGCGCCTACCGGCCGTTGCCAGCAAACAGTTCCTGATCACCATTGGTGACCGCAGCATCACCGGTATGGTCACCCGTGACCAGATGGTTGGCCCATGGCAGGTGCCGGTTGCCGACTGCGCCGTCACCTCTACCAGCTTCGACGTTAACACCGGTGAAGCCATGGCCATGGGTGAGCGCACGCCGCTGGCGCTGCTCAACGCCCCGGCCTCCGGCCGCATGGCGGTGGCAGAAACCGTGACCAACCTGGCTGCTGCCCGCATCGACAAGCTGTCGGACATCAAGCTGTCGGCCAACTGGATGTCGGCTGCCGGTCACCCGGGTGAAGACGCTCGCCTGTACGACACCGTCAAGGCGGTCGGCATGGAATTGTGTCCTGAGCTGGGCATCACCATTCCGGTCGGCAAGGACTCCATGTCCATGAAGACCCGCTGGGACGAGTCCGGCAAAGAGAAGTCGGTTACCTCGCCGCTGTCGCTGATCGTCACTGGCTTTGCACCGGTACAGGATGTGCGCGCGACCCTGACCCCGCAGCTGCGTCTGGATCACGGTTCAACCGATCTGATCTTGATCGATCTGGGCCGTGGTCAGAACCGTCTGGGCGGTTCGGCGCTGGCGCAGGTCTACAACAAGATCGGCCAGCAGGTGCCGGATCTGGACGACGCTGAAGACCTCAAAGCCTTCTTCGCCGTGATCCAGGGCCTGAACCAGGACGAGCTGCTGCTCGCCTATCACGACCGCTCCGACGGTGGCCTGTTCACCACGCTGACCGAGATGGCCTTTGCCGCCCGCTGCGGCCTGAACATCAACCTCGACGTACTGGCGCAAGACGCCAGCACACTGGCCGACGTACTGTTCAACGAAGAGCTGGGTGCGGTTATTCAGGTTGCCCAGAGCGACACCGAAGAAGTGCTGGCACAGCTGTCTGCCGCTGGCCTGGGTGATTGCAGCGCGGTGATCGGTCAGCCCGCCAGCGAGCAGGCGATTCGCTTCGAGTTTAACGGCAAGCCGGTGCTGGGAAGCACCCGCGCCATCTGGCAGCAAGCCTGGAGCGAAACCAGCTGGCAGATTCAGCGCCTGCGCGACAACGCCGAATGCGCGGATCAGGAGTTTGAAGGCATTGCCGACGACGCCAACCCGGGCCTGCACGCGCTGCTCAGCTTTGATATCAACGAAGACGTTGCCGCACCGGCCATCAGCAAGGGCTCGCGCCCACGCGTTGCCATTCTGCGTGAGCAGGGCGTCAATGGTCAGGTTGAAATGGCCGCCGCCTTCAACCGCGCCGGCTTCAGCGCGGTCGACGTACACATGAGCGACATTCTCAGTGGCCGCGTTGAGCTGGAAGACTTCCGTGGTCTGGTCGCCTGTGGCGGCTTCTCCTACGGTGACGTGCTGGGCGCTGGTGAGGGGTGGGCCAAATCGATCCTGTTCAACCAGGTTGCCCGTGAAGCCTTTACAGCCTTCTTTGCTCGCCCTGATACCTTCGCTCTTGGCGTATGTAATGGCTGTCAGATGCTCTCCAACCTGCGTGAGCTGATTCCTGGCAGCGACCACTGGCCGCGCTTTGTGCGTAACCGCTCCGAGCAGTTCGAAGCGCGTGTTGCCATGGTTGAAGTGCAGCCTTCGCCGTCGATCTTCCTCAGCGGCATGGTTGGCAGCCGTCTACCGATTGCCATCGCCCACGGTGAAGGCCACGCCGAGTTTGCCAGCAGCGCCGCTGTTGACGCCTGTGAGGCCGCCAACGCCGTTGCCCTGCGTTATGTCGACAACCGCGGTCGCATGACCGAACGCTATCCGGCCAACCCGAACGGCTCGCCGCGCGGCATTACCGGCCTGACCACCCGCGACGGTCGCGTCACCATCATGATGCCGCACCCCGAGCGCGTGTTCCGCGCCGTACAGAACTCCTGGCACCCGGATGACTGGAGCGAAGACGGCGGCTGGATGCGCATGTTCCGTAACGCCCGCGTGTGGGTCGGCTAAACGCCAGCGCAGCACACAACAACCCCGGCCACGCGCCGGGGTTGTTGTTTAAAGGTGGTGGACAGCGCCTTGCTCGCTGGAATAGTCAGCAAGGCGTTCGCGCAGTTTAAGCGCACACAGGGATGGCACGGCGGGCACATTCAGCCGAGCGGACTTTGCACCCCGGCAAAGGCGTTACCAAGGACATGGGTATAAATCTGCGTAGTACGCACATCAGCATGCCCCAGCAGCGTGGCGCGGCCCCTAGGGCTCTTGCCGCTGCGCCCCGTGATGATCTGGCGGTCGATGTCTTTGAGGCACAGCCGACAGGTTTCCACAACACCCAGCCCCGTACCCTACATCAGCAAAGCAACCAGTTTGTGAGGCTCAGGCAGCAATCCAATGATCTGGGTTGCGTCGCTGTGCGTCGGCACTGTCGGAATGCGTGCAGGGCGTTTGGCCCGGACGATATCGCCCAGCGAGCGATCCAGCACCTAAGCATTGAACAGCGTGCACAGCATGCCGTTCGAATGCTTAGGTGTTAGGTGGATATCAGGTCACGCCAGCGTACTTGAATACAGTTTGACCCGAGCGACTTTGGGCTAAAAGATAAGCAAGGAGATGGCTGGAGTGAGCCCGGAATGGATTTTCTACAGCCTCGCTAAGTGCCCAGGCACATTAATTCTCTTAGAGGGATATTTAAGTCACAAGGAGTTCAATCGATGATCAAAAAAAACATTAGCTTAGCGTTTATTTCGGCCGCAGCCTTAGCTGGCTGCGCTTCTACCCCTACAGGAGACCTATACTGGAAGTACGATTTGGGTGCTGACTTCAATGAGATGAAAGCTCTGATGGACTCGCCTGAATTTAGAGCACAGGTGAACGATAGCACACATTATACAATTCCTATTTGTGGATTCGCTGATGAAGAAAACACCACTGAAATTATTGAGTACTTGATAAAAGTTGGGGGTGATGTAACTTCTTGCCGCGAACGCGGTTATTTCACAACCCCTCTGCATGTGGCTGTAAAAGGGAACTCAACTGAAAATGCATCCATTCTATTAGCAAACGGCGCTGACCCGAATGTTGAAAATTACGATGGCGAAACGCCTTTAGGTATAGCAGAAAAAGAAGGGTATTACAAAATTGAAAAAATGATTAATTCGTATGAAGAAGATTGGCAGAAAGCTAATTCGGAAGGCGAGGTAAATGCTTTCGAAGAATATCTAGAGCAATACCCCAACGCGATGCACTCTGCTGAGGCTAAGTTAAAGCTGGCATTGTTAGAGTCAATGAGTGATCCTGAGGCAAATGCAGGATCTGTTGTGGCTGAAACGGAAACAAGAGAGCTTTTCCAAGAAGGACTGGCAACTGACATGAACCAGGTCCCGAAATTAGAAAAGCCTGATGAGTCTGTGTCGAGTAATACGGCGAGCAACGCTCAAGCAGTTTCTTTGGAAGAAAACAAGACAGAAGATAGCGAAAAACAAATATCCACACACGTCGCCACATCGTCACCTAGTATTGATTTTGCGTGTGCTTTTTACTCTAGAGAGCAGTGTGATGAGTACATAGTGGATGATAAAAGTCAGGTGGATGATATGAAAACACTGTGTTTCCAGTCATTTGGTAATGTAGAGGCATCCTGTAGGGGAGGTGCTCCAAGTTGCTCCTATAGGACTTCTTGGGGTTTAAATATTTCTTACAATTATAGCTCGGACAGTTTTTACTTTAAGCAGTCATGTATAGAAGGTGGGGGAGAGCTGCGTTAAGATAGGATCGTCGCAAGCTGCTATTTCGATATTGGTGAATTAAAATAATTCGCATGTGATTTGACATGGCAACACCTTACACTAGATGTTGCACTTGGTCATTGAGACCGCCGAGTCCCAACTATGATGAGAAAGCGCAGAATATGAAATTGACAGGCCTCTGCTCGTCGTCAACCCTTAAGGCCAACAGGTCGCCGATAAGCAAGGGGATGAATTGCTATACCGGACGGCCAGTTGGTCTTAAGGTAAAGCCGATCCCTGCAATTGCTTACTTTCCTCGCTCGCCAGCAAGTAACAAGGTGTTAGTGTCGGATGCTTCCGCAGATGTCACCCTGCTTGCGAAGCAAGCAGTCCGCCAAATGCGGGGTCACCGCACAACAGACCGTTATGTGCCCGCCGGGCATCAGTGAAATAGTATGGCTATAAGTGAATTTGAAATTAAGAAGATTGAGAAAGAACTCGAGGCCTTCATGAAAGTGCAGCGCCCACCAGCGCACATCCGAAATGAACTGGACCTCGGCTACAGAATTGAAGGTCAAAGTGTCGAAATCTTTGAAGTAAGACCACAGTGGCGAGACCCTTCACAGAAGACGGAAACCCCCGTGGCAAAGGCTACTTTCGTCAAGGCGCAGAACTGCTGGAAGATATTCTGGCAACGGTCGGATTTGAAGTGGCACGGGTACGAGCCAGCCCCCAAAGCAAAGTCGCTTACTGACTTTCTCAACGTAGTGGCTGAGGACAAGTACGCATGCTTTTTTGGATAGCATATAACAAAGTGCAGCAGTTCGCGCCCAGCGGCGCCGGACGTCAGCTGACCTGCTGCCGCTGTGCACGGCGTTAGACTTGCAAGAGAACATTGCGTATCGTGATTTCGTCTTAACAACAGGAGGCATCCCATGGTCAAAGTAGCCTTGTTCGTTCGCCTTGAAGCTAAACCCGGAAAAGAGAAAGAGGTTGAGAGCTTCCTTCTGAGTGGCCTTCCCATCGTCAATGAGGAGCCTGCCACCACTGCGTGGTTTGGCATTCGCCTTGGACCAAGCACTTTCGGAATCTTTGATGCTTTCCCGGATGAAGCGGGTCGGCAGGCCCATCTCTCCGGCAAGGTCGCAGCCGCGTTGATGGAAAAGGCAGGTGAGTTGTTCTCCGAGCCCCCGTCCATCGAAAACGTTGATGTACTTGCGGCAAAGCTACCTGGCTAGCAAGTCTAACAATACGTTCAAGCCGAGACCGCTTCGCGGCCTCGGCTTGGTGCCGTGGTATCGTTGCATACGCCTTGGCCGAGTGCGCGGTCCGGCTTAACTCAGGTGTTAGACCGAAGCCTGAACTACAACGTGGGCTGCCATGCACTTGGTGTTCTCGGCAAAGCCCAGCTTCCAGATCTCTTCTCGCTAGAACGCCGCGCTGCGCTCCGGCGTTCACCAAGATTCTCCATCAAGTTCATCGGCTTGCGCGCTCGCCTTCGGCCAACGCGCATCTGGCAATGGTCCGCGGAGTCGCACGCAGCCGCGCACGCCCCGCCCTGCGGTTCGCCACGCGCCTGCGTGCAGTCGGGCTTCGCCGGCATACTTTGGCGGGCGCTGACTTGTTCTTTCAACAACAGGCTGGTGTGGTCTAACAACTCGTTCAAGCCGACTGTAGTAGCCCCGGCGGTTTTATCATGGTCCACGGGCAGCGCAACGGCTTTGGCTGGCTCGCGCCGGTGCTGCAGCACTTTGACTGGACTGATGGCAGTATTGCGATCACCAACGCGGAGATGGACGAGTTTATGTCGCTGGTGTCGCCGGGTACGCCTATCGACATTCGTTGGTAACGGGGTGGGCCTGCCGCAGCCCAGATGAGGAAAGAGCATGAATCGAATCAACCCGGCAAAACTGCTGCACAGCAAGTGGACGGCCGTTGCCCCTCAAAAGCGGGAAAAGCACTTTATGGTGGTTGAGGTGGAGTACGACGAGGAAGGCGCGGTGCTGTCTTGCCTGCTGGAGGCAGTGCTCACCAAGAGTCAGTACCCGATTGACTGGCGCGAGCTGAAAAACACCGAGCGCTGGCGCCAGGGCTGGAAGTAGCCTGGCGCCAGCAAGCAGAGGTCAGTCTGCGTATTTCGCCTGCATCAGATAGGCATAGGCGGTATTGAAGGCGGTTTCTTGATAGGCCTTGAGGCCGGTCTCAGCGAAGGGGACGGCAATCGGGTTGCGCTTGATGGATTCCTTGATATCGGCTGGCGACAGGATAATCACATCAAGGCCCGCAATCAGCTCGATAGCCGCTTCCAGTTTGAAGCCCACCGCGCCGCCAGCAAACTTGCCCTTCATCGGCCGCTGGCGAATCACGACCTTGTTCACCTTGTAATCCTGCATCAGCTTGGCAAAGGTCTGCTGGAAATAGCGCAGGTCACTGGCGCTGTGGGTGCCCGGCAAGGTCAGGCGGCGCGAGCGAAAATCCGGCAGCTGAAACAGCTCATCCTCCAGCGACAGCAAGCAGAGATTTGCATCGTTACTGTTGAGGTCAACACCGCACACTTTCATAAAAAGCCCAATTCTGTGATTTCGGCGCAGTATAGCGCAGGGCGTTGGTACGAGCTGCGCTTGCTGAGCGGAGGGCTTGGCCAGAAGGCTTGCGCCAGAGCTGCCGGTTCTGTTTTTGCTTGGTATAGTGTTGGCCGCCGCCGAAGGCCGCATGATGTTCGCTGCGGCCTCGCCTCTTTGTCTGCACAGGATGTGATGAAGAAGTACGCGTTGTTCTCCGGGATGCTGATCCCCGTCCAGCTGTTCTGCGGTGTGCTGATCGCAGGTTCCCTGTACCCCCGGCTATAGCCATGTTGACCAGACCATGAGCGAGCTGGGGGCGTTAGAGGCACCAACGCATCAGCTGTCTCCCATCATCAATAACGTCCCGCTGGGCGTGCTGTTTCTGCTGTTTGGCGGCGCGGTGGTCGGCCTGTTCTGGGGCGTGCGTCTGGCTCAGTTCTCCGGCCTGTTGCTGATGCTGCATGGTCTGGCAAGCATCGGCGCCGGCCTGTTTGCCTGCGACCCGGGTTGCAACCCGGTTGAGCCCTCGCGCGATCAGGTGCTGCATAACCTGTCGGGGCTCGTGATGTTCGCCTCGCTGACCTTGGCCAACTTGCTGTGGGTGTACCTGGCGCGCAAACGCCTGGGGTCTGCCGGTTTTAGCTGGTTTGCCTGATTGTGTCGCTGGCGGTGATGCCGATGATGGCAGCGGCGGTGGAGTCGGGTGAAGCGTTTGGGCTGTATCAGCGCATCAACTACGGCGTATAGGTCATCTGGCTGGGTACGCTGGCGTGGATGCTGATACGCATGCAGCGGGCCCCTCTGGCGGTTCTTTGACCGCAGCACAAGGGCGGGGTGCCGAAGCGCGGTATTCAGCAACCGGCCCTGTGCGAGCCGGTGCGCGGGCTTTTGGGTTGCTCAGTTGCGCGTACCGCAGAATGCTTGGTCGCACCGGTTTACGTAGCAGTTGACCATGGCATCTACAGTGCACAGGTATTGGTTTGCACTGCTGCTTGATGCCTCGCAGCTTGGATCGCCCCAGCGAATTTCGGCTTTGTAGCTGCTTTCGCAGAAGGCCGCTGCCTGATTGCGCAGGTTGAATTGCTTGCCCCATTCCGGCTCTATCGAGTCCGAGGCCATGGCCATGGCGCGCATGCGGGCTTCCAGGTCGCGCAATATGGACGCCTTGATCAACGGGTTGGGACCGTAGTTGCGCAGGTCTGCAGCGTAGTCATTATTGGATTCGATTGCTGTTGTGGCGCAGCCACTGAGCAGTAGCTGGCTGGCAATGAGGGCGCTGGCGGCCAGATAAGTCCGTTTCATGCGTGCTCCCGTGTGCGGGCCGCCCTGGCCGGTGCCCTGGGAGGGCATTGTCGCAGCGCTTGGTTAGTGTCTTCTGGCCACCATGCGGGGTGAGGGTGCTGGTGCAACCCTAAAATTGGGTGCGCGGATGAAGGGGGCGGCGGGTGGGTTGGTGGTCGCTGGCTTAAGCTTCTGCCAGAATGGCCGGCCTGTTTTCTGTTGCCGAGACGGCCATGACCAGCGCTACCTTTGAACGCATCCCCTTGCCGCTGCCGCGCGACTTTGACGCGCAGAAGGATCGGTTGCTGCTGCACTCGTGCTGCGCGCCGTGCTCAGGCGAGGTGATGGAAGCGATCCACGCCACCGGTATCGACTACGCGATCTTCTTTTACAACCCCAATATTCATCCGGCCAAGGAATACGAAATCCGCAAGCAGGAAAATATTCGCTTTGCCGAGCAGCACGGTGTGCCCTTTATCGATGCCGACTACGACACCGATAACTGGTTTGCGCGGGCCAAGGGCATGGAGCACGAGCCCGAACGCGGCGTGCGCTGCACCATGTGTTTTGACATGCGCTTTGAACGTACCGCGCTGTATGCCCATGAGCACGGCTACTCGCTGATCAGCAGCTCGCTGGGCATCTCGCGCTGGAAGAACATGGCGCAGATCAACGACTGCGGTCATCGCGCCGCCAAGCCCTATCCGGCCCTGCGTTACTGGGATTACAACTGGCGCAAGGGCGGTGGCAGCGCGCGCATGATCGAGATCAGCAAGCGCGAGCGCTTCTATCAGCAGGAGTACTGCGGCTGCATCTATTCGCTGCGCGACAGCAACCTGCATCGCCGCTCCCAGGGCCGGGATCTGATCCGTATTGGTGTGCAGTATTACGGTGATGACGACGCCAGCACCTGAACGCCCCGTCTGTTAGCCCTGCAGCACCGGCCTTGAGCCGGTGTTGTGCGTTTAGGTGCTTGTTTTCCAGGCGAATGCGCGCTGGCCCGCATCTGCAACGCTGTTTGCTTGACCCGTACGCCCTGTGCCGTTGGTGTAGCAGGCGAATGGGATGTCAGGGCAAAGGATGACGAGATGCGTGCATGGATGTGGACGGGCTTGGCAATGTTGCTGCTGGTGCAGGGGCTCTGTGCCCAGCAGGCGCCGCTGCAGTTGGCTGAAAGCTATCAGGGCGAGGTGCAGGTTGAACAATACTGGATCAGCGAGAAGCTCGATGGCGTGCGTGGCCGCTGGGACGGCCAACAGTTGCTGACCCGCAGTGGCTACCCGATTCACTCACCCGCCTGGTTTACTCAGGGTTGGCCAACGCAGCCGATGGACGGTGAGCTTTGGCTGGGGCGCGGCCGATTTGAGCAGATCAGCGCGCTGGTACGTACTAGCGATGACCCCGAACAGGATTGGCTGCAGGTGCGGTTTATGGTGTTTGACCTGCCAGCCCATACGGGCGCCTTCAGCGAGCGGGTGGCAGCTATGGCGCGGCTGGGCGAGTACGGCAGTGACTATCTGGCCCCGGTGCCACAGTTCAGGCTTGCCAGCACCGCAGCGCTAGAGCGTGAACTGGAGCAGGTGGTCGCCGCTGGTGGCGAGGGCCTGATGTTGCACCACCAGACCGCGCGTTATCAGGACGGGCGCAACGCCGCGCTGATCAAGTTCAAACCCTATGACGATGCCGAGGCGGTAGTGGTGGGTTACACCGCAGGGCGTGGCAAGTATCAGGGCCTAGTCGGCGCGCTCGTGGTGGAAAACGAGCAGGGGCGACGCTTTCGTCTGGGCAGTGGCCTGAGCGATGCCGAGCGCGAGCAGCCCCCAGCGCTGGGTGCACGGGTCACCTATCGCTATAACGGCCTTACTTCCAGTGGTTTGCCGCGCTTTGCCCGTTACCTGCGACTGCGGCCTGAGTAAGTGTGATCTCTGCTGTTGCAAGGCAAAACCGGTACCCGGCGACTATTCTCAGGTGTCCTGGATCAGTCTGAGCGAGGACGCGGGATGCGCCTGATCGCAGCAGCGGCATTTCTGGTGTGTGGTAGTGCCTGGGTGGAGCTGAGTACGGACTATATTTTTGACCCTGACGATGGACGTTACGAGTCCGAGGGGGCCTGGCCCGTCTGCCGGACGGCTTTATTCCGGTGCTGACCATCATTACTGAGCCGGCGGTGGGCGCCGGGTTGGCAGTGACTGGCCTGTTTTTCCATGAGTCGCCGTAGCAGCGCGGCCAGCTATATCTCGCTGCTCAGCCTGGGCGCAACCAGCAACGGCAGTAAGGGCGCAGGTATCGACCATTTGGGTTTCTGGCTGGATGACCGGCTGCGTTACAAGGGGGCGCTGCTGTTCAGCGATCTGAATCTGGATTTCTACTCGCTTGGACAGGTCAGCCTGAATCGCCGGTAGAGTTCAACCTGTCCGGCCCTGTGCTGTTCCAGCAACTGATGAAGCGCCACGGTGATTCCAACTGGTGTTACGGTGCTCGTCAGTTCTACCGTGAGGTCCATTTGCGTTACGCAGGGTCGCGGCAAATCCGATCTGGGCGCAGTCAGCTCGGTGAGTAACCTGGGAGGCGGCTTTCGCTATCTGGTAGCCGAGCGTTACGGGTTCTGCATGGGGCTGATGTGGCGCGAGGTCCGGAAGAATCTGTGTTTTACATTCAGGCGGGTTCCCGCTAGTAGTGGGCCGTGGGGGCGGTCGACAGGGCGAACCACTGGCGCTGGGCGCGGTCTATCTGGCCATTGCCAGATTGCATGGCGTGACTTGTCCCGAGGTGTACGTGAAGCGAGCCGGTTTGATTTTCCTGATGCTGTGGTTGGTTGGATGCAGCGCGATACCTCAAGGCGCGGGGCAGGCTGGTTACCATGAAACCGGGCAAGCATCTTATTACGCCGATCACCACCAAAACCTGCGCACCGCTAACGGTGAGCGCTACTCCCACGACACGCTCACCGCGGCCCATAAAACGCTGCCGTTTAACACCCTTGTCAAAGTCACAAATCTGGATAACGGCAAGAGCGTGGTCGTGCGTATCAATGACCGTGGCCCCTTTGTACGTGGGCGGGTGATTGATCTGTCCAAGTCGGCTTTCACGCGTATTGGTGAGCTGCGCACAGGATTGCTTCGCGTGGCGTTGGAGGTAGAGCGCCCGGCGCCCGGGCGTTGATCCTGAGACGTCTTAGAGGCTGGGTCGGAAGTTTAGGCCGATGCTGACGTAAGGGCTGTTGCTGACGACAAACTCCGGTTCTTCCCAGTTGCTGCCACGCAAGCTCATGCCGGTCAGTCCGGTGACGCCCACTTCGCCCTCCAGCCAGACGTTGCCATTCAGTCTGCGACCTGCCGAATAGCCGAAGTCCCAGGTGTCCAGCTCATACTGAATGTCGCGGGTGCCGGTGTCGGCAGACCAGCTGGCGCCGGAGGGCGACACGCCCAGCCGATAGAGCGTTTGCTTGTCCGGCGCGTACAGCACAGCGGGTCAGGGCATGACGGCGCTCAGGGGCCAGCGCTCGTCGAGTGCGTACGACGCGCCCAGGTAAGGCAGGTACAGGGCGTTGCGCGGTGACATCAGAAACGGCAGTACCGCACCCTGCGACAGGGTTGTCTGTCTGGCGCTGACCGAGCTGCCATCGCTGCGTTCCAGCGTGCTTTCTCCATAATGCGTGGCATCTACAAAGGCGCGCGGCTGGAAGGGCACGTTGATGCTGCCTCGCTGGAGCACGATCTCACTGTTGGCAAAGTCGGCTACCCTGCGCTGCATGAAGGCAGGATCGGGCTCTGTCGGCAGGCTGTAAAGCAGAGGGGGGAGGGCGACAGCAAGCGCTGTGCGATGATGCAGTGAAGGCGTGCTGTGCATGGGACCGATTCCTCGGCGTCTCTGGCTGAACCCAGCATAGCGTTGGATCGGCCCCGGTGCTGGACCAGAGCCGATTTGTTGCGTGGGTTAGCCGAGCAGCACTGCGTGTCCGTCCTTGGGATCAATCCGTCCGGCTACCAGATCCTCGACCAGGGCTTTCGCCTGTTCCAGCCCGTGGTGTTCATTGACCAGCATCCAGGGTTGCTGCGGGTTCTTGATGCGTTGGGTAAAGGCCAGCTGAGCCTCGTTGAACTTGCGCGTAACCTCGGCGGCGCCCCAGTCGGCGTTGCGCTTTTTGATCTGGTAAGGAGCAAAGTAGGGTTGCGGGGCCGGGCCGTGGGCAGGGGCGTCGGCGGCGCTGAGGTGCTCGTGGTTCTGGGAGGAGCCAGCGAAGCAGCTGTGTACCAGGTTATCCCGGAAGTGCCCATGCACGCGGTTGCGCAGGTCGTTGTTGCCGGAGAAGTCGACGTAGATGGTCGGCACACTGGCATCCAGCTTTTCGACCTCATCGTAGGCCAGCGCCTGGGCGTAGCAGCCCAGTTTTTCGACGAACTCGGTGTTGCCGCTGGAGGTCAGGCCAACCAGCTCGACGCTGGGGTTGTCTTCCAGGCAGAACGCGGTGCCGTAGGCGGTTTTGCTGGAGGCGCTGGAGAAGACGATACGGCGAGCGCCAAAGAAGTCGTTGTCCTCAAGAAAGTCGGCCAGCATGAATGAGGTGATGAACAGCGGACGCAGCAGCATCTGATAGTTCTCGTCTTCGGCGCGGTAGGCTGCGTCGGTGCTGATGCGCTGGTACTGGTTGTAGGCCGAGGTCAGCTCCAGGCGGTGCGGGATACCGTCGTAGAAGCCGCGCTCGGAAATGCGCACCGGGTTCATGATGATGTGCGATGCAATCGGCCAGTAGCCATAGAAGCGTTCACCGATGGCCAGCCCCTCGACGGTGGTTTCGACGACTTCGGCAAAGCCCCAGGCCGGCATGTGGAACCACTCTGCCGCGCCGGTGGGGAAGAAATCCCAGTAGCGCAGGTGCGGTGTTTCGCCAAAGGCTGCATAGGTGATGTTGTTGGTAGTCAGAGCCAGGCGGTCGATGCGCAGCAACGCCTCGCCCGGCTGCAGTGCGGGCAGTGGCTGGGTTGCGATGCGGGTCTGGTTGAGGTCTTTCTTGTTGTTCTGCAACTGACTGATGACGGTCATGGGTGGCTCCGATTGAGGGTGAATCCGTTGTGCAATGACTGTAGCCTGTCTGTCTTGCCATCGGGTTCGGAATTCCATGAGTAGCAAAGCCACACCGCCGCAGCCACGTAACAAGCCGCTCAAGCGCCCAACCCAGGCGCGCGCCAAGGTTACCGTTCAGGCTATTTTTGATACCTATGTTCGGATTTGGCAGCGCGACGGCTGGGAGCGGGTCACCACGCGGGCGGTGGCGCTGGAGGCCGGTGTGGCGGTTGGCACCCTGTATGACTACTTCCCCAGCAAGCAGGCACTGCACTCGGGCTATGTGCGTCATTGCATCGAGCGCTTGCTGGCCGCAGTGCAGGTACAGGCGGTAGAGCCGGCCGGTTTGAGCTGGCAGGCGCGGGTGACACGGCTGGTCCACCTGCTTGGCGGTGTGGCGGAGGAGGCGGCCTGGTTTCACCCGCAAATGCTGGAGCTGGAGCCGGTGATTGCCGAGGCCAAGCATCAGCAACGCGCCTACAACGAGCTGTTGCAGGCCTGGCGCCGGGTGCTGGAGGCGGCTAGTGATTTGCCGGCCATGCCCAGCGACGCGCAGCTAGAAGCACTGCATCTGATGGTCTGGGGCGCGCGCCGCTATGCCCTGCTGGTCGAGCTGCCCCCGCAGCGGCTGCAGGCGGTGGTGGCGGCTCAGCTGGACAGCTGCCTGCGTTTGCTCGCGGGGCCAGGCGAAATCAGCGACGGCTGACGCGCACGTCGAGATAGTCGCGCTGAATGGCGGTTTTCAGCGCGTTTGCGGCGCTGACCAGTTCGTCGTAGGTCTCCCCGCAGGCTCGCAAGCGGGCAATCTGTTCTTCAGCGGGGCGGCTTGCCATCGCTGTGCTCGGCAATATCCAGCAGGCAGCACAGGTAGTCCTTGCGGCATTGCGCGATCATGCTGAGCATGGGCTGGAGTGCGTCGATACTGAGCGCGGGAATGGCCGGGTTGATAACGTTGCGGTTGATTTCTTTCGCAGCTTCTCGAGCTCCAGCAGCAGACGGTTGCTGTCGATGGTCATGGGTGTCTCCTGGCCGGTCATGCGGTTGTTATGCTGTCAGTTTAGCCCGGACTGTAATACGTGCTGGCAGGATAATTGTGGGGGGAGCTGCGAATGTACAAGCTGTGTTTTTACGTGCCGGAGAGTCATCTCGAACAGGTCAAACAGGCAGTGTTTGCTGCCGGGGCAGGGCGCCTTGGCGACTATGACCAGTGTTGCTGGCAGGTGGCGGGGCAGGGCCAGTTCCGCCCGCTGGCCGGCAGCACACCGCACCTGGGTGTACTGGATCAGCTGGAGCAGGTACAGGAGTACCGGGTAGAAATGCTCTGCGCCGAGGACTGTATGGCGCAGGTAATCTGCGCGCTGCGGGCGGCTCACCCCTACGAGGAGCCAGCCTTTGATTACATGCGCACTCACATTGTCTAGGGACTTGACCGGTGCTTACTTCAGCTGGTTGGCAAACCGGCCGACCACGTCTACTACCTGCTGCGCGCCTTTCTTGATCTCACGCATGACCCGGCCCGACTCGTTGGACAGCTCCAGGCCTTGCTGCGCCTTTTCCTGACTCTGGCGTATGGCCGTGACGGTCGACTGGGTCAGGCTCTGGTTCTTCTGCACCACCTCAACGATTTCTACTGTGGCCTTGCTGGTGCGCTGAGCCAACTGGCGCACTTCATCGGCCACCACGGCAAAACCACGGCCTTGCTCGCCTGCGCGTGCCGCCTCGATGGCGGCGTTGAGGGCCAGCAGGTTGGTCTGATCGGCGATGCTGCTGATGCTCTGGACGATACTGGCGATCAGCTGCGACTGCTTGTCCAGAGCCGAAATTTCCTCGCCGGCGCGCTCCATCTGCACGGACAGTTCGCTGATGACTTGCAGGGTGTTCTCGACCACCTGAGCGCCTTCATCGGCGATGCCATCGGTTTGTGTGGAGGTCTCAAAGGCGACGCTGGCAGCGTTGGCGACCGCCTGCTCGCGTTCGATCTCCTTGGTGATCACAGTGGCAAATTTGACGACCTTGTACAGCTCGTTGTCCTGACTGAAGATCGGGTTGTAGGAGGCTTCAAGCCATACGACGTTGCCATAGCGGTCCAGCCGCCGGAAGCGGTCTGACACGCATTCACCGCGGGCTAGGCTGGCCCAGAACTCGGCATAGGCGCTGGAGCTGGCTTCTTCCGGGTCGCAGAAAATACGATGGTGCTTGCCGACGATCTCGTCCTTGCTGTAACCCATGGCCGTCAGAAAACGGTCATTGGCGTGCAGTACGTGGCCCTTGAGATCAAATTCGATCAGTGCCATGGAGCGGTTCAGTGCCTGGATCAGGTCCTCATATTCGCGTGAGGTCTCGATGGTGCGCGTAAGCACGGTGCTGTGCAGGGTAAACTCCTGCAGGCGCTGGTTCTCATCCATTACCGGTTGCAATATGGAGCGCAGCCAGGCCTGTTTGCCATCGGCGCGCTTAAACTGCACCGCACCCACCCAGTGCTCTCTTTTCTCGATGGCTGACTTCAAACTTGAGAAGTGCTTGCTGCCGCGCGCCTTCTCAGGCACGAAGTCGAGCAGCTTCTTGCCCTGGACCTGATCTCGGGAATAGCCAAGCTCGTTGGCGGAGTTGCTGTTTTGCCCGGTGATGACGCCAGCCTCGTTCAGCGTCATCACCAGCATTTCGTTGTTCAGGCTATTTGCGATCTGCTCCATGCGAAGCAGTTTCTTTTCCAGTTGGGCAATCTTTTCGTTGTCTTTTTTGCTGAAAAACATGGTGACTCCTTGAGGCGATATGTTCGCTCATCCGCCCCGGATGCGGCGCACTCGCAAGTGTAGTCAAGCAATATGTAAGCCAGTTTACGTCCGCCACAATCGGCCCAGGCGGCGTCAGGGCACTATTTCTACCAGGGTGCCATCGGGAACCAGCTCCCACAGCTCACGCATTTCAGTGTTGCCCAGCGCGATGCAGCCGTTGGTCCAGTCCAGCCCCTTGAAGTACCACTCCGGGTATTCCTCATCGATTGGGGTGCCGTGGATCATGATCATGCCGCCCGGGTCGTCGATACCGGCCTCGAACGCGGCCTGGCGGTCTTTGAGGTTGGGGTAGTCCAGGTGCAGGCTGAGGTTGTACTGGGCGCTCTCGTGGCGCCAGTCGATGCTGTAGATGCCCTCGGGGGTGCGCTGATCACCTTGCTGGCGCTTGGGGCCAACCGGCTGGCGGCCGAGCGAGATGCGGTATTGGTGCAATACCTCGCCATTGCTGATGATCTGCAGGCGGCGCTCCGACTTGTCGATCAGCAAGCGGTCGATCGGCGGTTGCGCCGCCAGCGCGGACACACTGAGCAGGCAGCAGAACAACAGACTTAACAGCCTCATCGGCGTGTCTGCCCCGGTCGATAGGTAATGTCGCGCATGTGCACCGGATAGTGCTCCTGCTGGCGGTCGATAAAGTACTGTTTCAGCGTTTTGCCGATGGTCGGGAAGGCCAGTTCATCCCAGGGGATATCGGCTTCATGGAACAGGCGCACTTCAAGGCTTTCTTCGCCGGCGCTAAAGTCCAGATCGGCCAGCTCGCCACGGAAGAACATGTACACCTGGTTGATGTGCGGCAGATTGAACAGCATGTACAACTGCTGCGATTGCAGCCGGGCGCGGGCTTCTTCCCAGGTCTCGCGCAGCGCTGCTTCTTCTGTTGTTTCGCCGTTTTCCATGAAACCGGCCGGCAGCGTCCAGTAGCCCATACGCGGCTCAATGGCGCGCTTACACAACAATACCTGCCGTTCATGCACCGCCAGGCAGCCGGCGACGATGCGCGGGTTCTGGTAGTGGATGGTCTCGCAGTGGTCGCAAATGAACCGCGAACGGGTATCTCCATCAGGGACGCGTGCGGTAACCGACTGACCGCACTCGCTACAAAACTTCATGGTGGTATTCCGGCAGGCTGCAATGGTCTGGCCCTATCTTGCTGATGCTGCGCGCAGACGGCAAGCGCCAGCCGCCTATCGGCCGGTATTCACGCCGTGGTGCGGCTGGTTCTGCCCTGGTGATCATGCCATCATTGAGGAAATAAACGAGGATTTTTGCATGCTTGAAGAGATGCGCATGCGGGTGCAGAACCACACCCCTCGACAGGTGGAGGCTCCGGGGCTGCCGGAGGCGGGAGTGCTAATCCCGGTCACCCGCGTAAATGACCGCCCGGAAATCATTCTGACCCTGCGCTCACAGCGCATGTCGACCCATTCCGGTGAGGTGGCCTTTCCCGGTGGTCGCCGTGACCCCGGCGATGTGGATCTGTGTTTTACCGCCCTGCGTGAAGCGCATGAGGAAATTGGCCTGCAGCCGCAGATGGTCGATGTGGTCGGGCCGATGGACTCGCTGGTCTCGCGTTTCGGCATCAAGGTAACCCCCTATGTCGGGCTGGTGCCCGAGCAGTTCGAGATCATTCCCAACGACAGCGAGATTGCCGAGGTTTTCCGCGTGCCGGTGGACTTTTTCATGGAAGACCGCCGCGAGATGACCCACCGGATCGATTACGAAGGGCGCAGCTGGTATGTGCCAAGCTATCGCTTTGAGGGTTTCAAGATCTGGGGCCTGACCGCCCTGATGCTGGTTGAATTCATGAATACCGGCTTTTCGGCCGGCATTCAGTTGCATACCCCCTTTGACGGGCATAACAAAAACTAGGAGCAGCACATGAAGTACAGCCTGGGTGAGGATCGCGTGCAGATGGCGGATGACGCCTGGATTGCAGACACCGCAGCGGTGATCGGCAAGGTGACGCTGGAGGCCGGTGCCAATGTCTGGTTTGGCGCGGTGATCCGTGGTGACGTCGAGCGCATTACCGTGGGTGAGCACAGCAACGTGCAGGACGGCGCCGTGATGCACGCCGACAGCGGAGTGCCGCTGACCCTCGGCAAGGGCATTACCGTAGGCCACAACGCGATGCTGCACGGCTGCACGGTGGGTGATTACAGCCTGATCGGTATCAATGCGGTGGTGCTCAACGGCGCGAAGATTGGCAAACATTGCATCATTGGCGCCAACAGCCTGATCCCCGAAGGCAAGGAAATCCCTGATGGTTCTCTGGTCATGGGCTCGCCGGGCAAGGTGGTGAAAACCCTGAACGATCAGCAGAAGAAAATGCTGGAGCTGAGTGCGGCGCATTATGTACAGAACGCCAAGCGCTTCCGTGACCAGCTCAAGGTACAGGAAGACTGATGAACACCCCGGTTCGCTCCCCGTGCGTGAGTATCTGCGCGCTGGATGACAACGATATCTGCACCGGCTGCCAGCGCAGCGGCATGGAGATCGCTACCTGGGGCCGCATGAACGATGACCAGCGGCGTGAGGTGCTGGCGCGCTGCCAGACCCGCGCGCGCGCTCAAGGGCTGTGGATTGACACGGCCACCCATTCAACTTTGCAAGGTAAACAGGCATGACGGTAATTGGCACTCCCTACGCAGACGACGCAACCCGGGTACTGCTGTTGGGCTCGGGTGAGCTGGGCAAGGAGGTGGCCATCGAGCTGCAGCGGCTCGGTTGTGAGGTTATCGCGGTTGATCGTTATGACAACGCCCCGGCCATGCAGGTGGCGCACCGCAGCCATGTGATCAGCATGCTTGATGGCCAGGCCCTGCGCGAAGTTATCGAGGCCGAGCAGCCTGACTATATCGTGCCGGAAATCGAAGCTATCGCTACGCCGACACTGGTCGAGCTGGAGTCCGAGGGCTACACCGTGGTGCCCACCGCCGAGGCCGCTCGCCTGACCATGGACCGTGAGGGCATTCGCCGCCTGGCCGCCGAAACACTGGAGCTGCCAACCTCGCCATATCGCTTTGCCGACACCCTGGAGGATTACCGCGCTGCAGTCGCTGCCATCGGCACGCCCTGTGTGGTCAAGCCGGTGATGAGTTCGTCCGGCAAGGGCCAGAGTCTGGTACGCGAGAGCGCTGACATTGACGCTGCCTGGGAGTACGCCCAGTCCGGCGGCCGGGCTGGTCAGGGACGCGTCATCGTCGAGGGTTTTGTCGACTTTGATTATGAAATCACGCTGCTGACGGTACGGCACATCGACGGTACGTCGTTCTGTGAGCCCATTGGTCACCGGCAGGAGGCGGGTGACTATCGCGAGTCCTGGCAGCCGCAGGCGATGAGCGAGGCGGCGCTGGCCGAGGCCAAGCGCGTTGCCTCTACCATTACCGAAGCCCTGGGCGGGCATGGGGTATTTGGCGTTGAGCTGTTCGTCAAAGGGGATCAGGTCTGGTTTAGCGAAGTGTCACCGCGCCCCCATGACACCGGTCTGGTGACGCTGATCTCGCAGGACCTGTCGGAGTTCGCCCTGCACGCCCGCGCGATTCTGGGCTTGCCGATCCCGGTGATTCGCCAGCACGGACCCTCGGCCTCGGCGGTGATTCTGGTACAGGGGCAGTCGGCCAATGTCAGCTTCGGCAATCTGGGCGCGGCGCTGGTTGAGCCGGATACCCAGCTGCGCCTGTTCGGCAAGCCGGAGGTGGACGGTCAGCGGCGCATGGGCGTGGCTCTGGCGCTTGACGAGTCAATTGATACGGCGGTGGCCAAGGCGGTGCGTGCCGCAGGCGCTGTTGAGGTCAAGCTCTGAGTAACTGGTGGTACCTGGCAGCACCGGCTCTGCCGCTGCTGCTGCCGCAAGCCATCTGGGTCAAACGCACGGCGCTGCGCCTGCCGGACGCGGCAACGCCCTGGCAGGGGCTGGTGCCGGCGCCCGATGGCTCGGTACAAGCGCCGCTGCGCTTGCTGCTGATCGGTGAGTCCACTGTCGCGGGTGTTGGCGTCGACTGTCAGCAGCAGGCGCTCAGCGGGCAACTGGCCTTGCAACTGGCCCGGCACTTGGGGCGCGCGGTGCGGTGGCAGGCAGCTGGGCGCAATGGCGCCGTGGCGGCCGACTGTATCCGAGACCTGTTGCCGCAGGTGGTTGATCGGCAATGGGATCTGGCGCTGATTGTGCTGGGCGTCAACGACACTACCCACCTGACTTCACGGCCGCGTTGGCGGCGTCATCTGCAGTATCTTGTTGAGCAACTGAAGGACTGTACGGGACAGGTCATGCTGACCGAGGTGCCGCCGCTGGGGCATTTTCGTGCCTTGCCGCAGCCGCTGCGCGGCTGGTTTGGCTTGCGCGCCGGGCTGATGAATCGGGACGTGCAGCAGGTGGCTGCGGGGCAGGGGGCGGGCTACCTGTCACTGGATATGCCGTTTGAGGCGGCGTATCTGGCACGTGACGGTTACCACCCCTCGGCCGAGGGGTATCGCCTGTGGGCGGCGGGTATCGTGCGTCAGCTGGCGCTGTCTGAGCCGGCAGCGTCGTCGGTGTTGGGCGCCGGCTGATTGAGGGTGCGATCCCACACCCGCACGCTCTTCACCATGTTGTCCTTGGTTTGCAGAATCTCCATCCGGTAGCCGCCGGTGGTCAGGCACACGGCAGTTTCCGGGATGTTCTCCAGCTGTTCGGTGATCAGGCCGTTGAGGGTCTTGGGGCCGTCGGCGGGCAGCTTCCAGTGCAGGTGACGGTTGATATCACGGATCGCGGCGCTGCCGTCGATGACGTAGGTGCCGTCGGTCTGCGGGTGGATGTCCTGGCTCAGGTTGAGCATCTCGGTGGTGAAGTCGCCAACGATCTCTTCGAGAATATCTTCCAGCGTGACCAGACCGATCACATCACCATACTCGTCAACCACAATGGCGATGCGGCGCTTCTGCTTCTGAAAATTGAACAGCTGGGTGTGGAGGGGCGTGCTTTCGGGGATGAAATACGGCTCCTTGCAGGCGCCGATCAAGGCTTCGCGGGTTAGCTCGCCGCGGCTCAGAAGGCGGGCGATGGAGCGCATGTGCACGATGCCCGTCACATTGTTGATGTCGCCCTGATAGAGCGGCAGCCGGGTGTAGTGGCAGGTCCGCAGTTGATGGATGATGGCGGTCATGTCGTCATCCAGGTCGATGCCGACAGCCTCGTTGCGCGGGATCATGATGTCGTTGACCGTCATCTTTTCCAGATCGAGGATGCCGAGCAGCATGTTCTGGCGGCTGCGGGTTATGCCCAGGCCCGCTTCGCGCACCACGGTACGCAGCTCCTCGGTGGTCAACTGGTCGCCGTTGGTGTCATTCGGGTTGACGCCCAGCAGGCGCAGCAGCTGATTGCTGATCATGCTGCAAACCCAGACCACCGGGTACAGCAAGCGCTGCAGCGCCGCCAGAATCACGCTGGCAGGGAAGGCGATCAGCTCCGGGCGCAGGGCGGCCAGCGTCTTGGGGGTGATCTCGCCAAAGATCAGCACCACCACGGTCAGGATCATGGTAGCGATGGCAATACCGGCCTCGCCCCACAGATCGACAGCGACCACGGTGGCAATGGAGGCGGCAAGAATATTGACGATGTTGTTGCCGACCAGGATGGTGCCCAGCAGGCGGTCCGGCCGCTCCAGCAGACGCGAGGCGCGGCGGGCGGCGCGGTGGCCCTCTTTACTCAGGTGCTTCAACCGGTAGCGGTTGAGGCTCATCATGCTGGTTTCGGAGCTGGAGAAAAACGCCGACAGCACGATCAGAACCAGCAGCAGAATGAGCAGCAGGCTGGTGTGGGATTCGTTCAAGGGGTGAGCCTCAGGCGGGTCGTGAAAAGGTCAGGCGGCGAGCAGAAATGCGCGCACCAGCTTGCTGCCGAAGTAGGCCAGCATAAGCAGCAGAAAGCCTGCCAGCGTCCAGCGAATGGCGTTGCTGCCGCGCCAGCCGCGGAAGTGACGGCCCCACAGCAGAATGCCGAATACTATCCATGCCAGGCAGGAGAGCAGCGTCTTGTGCGCCAGATGCTGGGCAAACATGTTGTCCAGAAAGACAAAGCCCGACAGCAGCGCCAGCGTGAGCAGTACCTCGCCACACAGCAGAAACTGGAACAGGAGTTGCTCCATGGTCTGCAGTGGCGGAAAGGTACGGATAAAGCGGGTCGGGTGCTTGTGCTTGAGCTGGTAGTCCTGGATGGCCAGCAGCGTCGCCTGAAAGGCGGCGATGGTCAGAATGCCGTAGGCCAGTACCGACAGCAGGATGTGCACCAGCAGACCCTCTTGCCCGGCGGGCAGGGTAGTGGCGTTCTCCGGAAACAGCCCGGCCAGCAGCCCGGTAATCAGGGCCAGCGGGTATAAGCCCAGCAGCAAACTGGTGACCGGCGCCCGGAAGCTGGAGGCCAGCGTCATGGCAACGACCAGCCAGGAAATCAGCGAGGCGATATTGAACAGCCCCAAAGCAAAGCCTTGCGGGGTAGTCAACTGGATGTAAAGGCTAACGGCGTGGGCCAGCAGCGCGACCAGTCCAATGGCGCGCAACAGGCTGGCATTGACGGCCAGGCGTTTGCCGAGGCAATGCAGCTGATAGAGGATGCCGCTGATATAGAAACCAGCAGCCAGCAGACTGGGGGCGAGGGCTGTCATACGTCCTTGCGAGCGATTTTCAACAAAGTCGCAGTGTGGCATAAGCCGCGTCCGGGTGAAAGCGTCTGCAGGCGCTTCCCTATCCTGTGTGGGATGTGCGGGGTATACTGCGCGGCTGAAATCGCGGCGGGGACGGCAAACCGATCCGGCCCCCAGGAGAGAGCATCATGTTCGAGAATCTTACCGAACGCCTGTCACACAGCCTGCGTGGCGTGACCGGACAGGCCAAGCTGACCGAAGAGAACATCAAGGACACCCTGCGCGAAGTGCGCATGGCGCTGCTGGAGGCCGACGTCGCGCTGCCGGTGGTCAAGACCTTTGTTGATCAGGTGCGCGAGCGCGCTGTGGGCACCGAGGTGTCGCGCAGCCTGTCGCCGGGCCAGGTCTTCGTCAAGATCGTCAAGTCCGAGCTCGAAGCGGTCATGGGGCAGTCCGAGGGGCTGAACCTCGCGGTCAGTCCGCCGGCAGTGATTCTGATGGCGGGCCTGCAGGGGGCCGGTAAAACCACCAGTGTGGGCAAGCTGGCCAAGACCCTGCGCGAGCGCGAGAAGAAAAAGGTCATGGTGGTCAGTGCCGACGTTTACCGTCCGGCGGCGATCAAGCAGCTCGAAACCCTGGCGGCAGACGTGCAGGTCGAGTTCTTCCCGTCTTCCGTTGAGCAGAAGCCGGTAGCCATTGTTGAAGCAGCGATGCGTGAGGCGAAGAACCGCTTCATGGATGTGCTGATTGTCGATACCGCCGGTCGTCTGCACGTCGATGACGAGATGATGGCCGAGATCAAGCAGGTGCATGCGGCAGCCAAGCCGGCAGAAACCCTGTTTGTGGTCGATGCCATGACCGGTCAGGATGCGGCCAACACCGCCCAGGCATTTAACGAGGCACTGCCGCTGACCGGTGTGATTCTCACCAAGGTTGATGGTGATGCCCGTGGTGGCGCGGCGCTGTCGGTACGTCATATCACCGGCAAGCCGATCAAGTTTCTCGGTATGGGCGAGAAGATCGACGCCCTCGAAGTCTTCCACCCTGACCGGGTTGCCTCGCGCATTCTGGGTATGGGCGACGTGCTCAGCCTGATCGAGCAGGCCGAGCAGAAGATCGACAAGGACAAGGCCGAGAAGCTGGCCAAGAAGCTCAAGAAGGGTAAGGGCTTCGACCTGGAAGACTTCCGTGATCAGCTGCAGCAGATGAACGCCATGGGCGGTCTCGGCTCGATGATGGAAAAGCTGCCGATGATGGGCGGCAAGATCAACGCGGCCCAGATGGAAACCGCGCAGACCGAGGCGGCCAAGCAGTTCAAGCGCATGGAGGCGATCATCAACTCGATGACCCCGGCCGAGCGCCGCAACCCCGATGTTATCAGCGGCTCACGCAAGCGCCGTATTGCAGCCGGCTCCGGCACCCAGATTCAGGATATCGGTCGTCTGCTCAAGCAGCACAAGCAGATGCAGAAGATGATGAAGAAGGTCAGCGGCAAGGGCGGCATGGCCAAGCTGATGCGCGGTATGGGTGGCATGGGCGGCGGCGGAGGCGGTGGTATGTTGCCGCCGGGCGGCGGAATGCCACGCTTTTGATTTGTAAGGTCTGTCGCCGTTTGGTGCGTTCGCAGGTGGACGCGCGAAATGGTAAGAGCCCCCAGGCGACCGGCGGTGTCGGTCGCTGCTGAAAAAAGAGTTTTCATTGGTCGTTATATTCCGTAGAATACGCGACCTTTCGGGCCCTAGGTGTATGTGCAGTACGCTGCATGCCCGTAACTGATCAAGTAGCGATACTCAAACACAGGAAACGATGTCGACATGGTAACCATTCGTCTTGCTCGTGGTGGCTCCAAGAAGCGCCCCTTCTATCATCTGACCGTTGCCAACAGCCGCAATGCGCGTGATGGCCGTTTTGTTGAGCGCGTAGGTTTCTTCAACCCGATCGCTGCTGGCGCTGAAGTACGCCTGTCGGTCAACGAAGAGCGCGTTCAGTACTGGCTGAGCCAGGGTGCACAACCGTCCGAGCGCGTTGCTGCCCTGCTGAAGGAAGCTGCTCAGGCTGCTGCCTGATATGGCTAATGCTCCAGGGCCGGCCGAGGCCCCTCGGGTTGTCCTCGGCAAGATCGTATCGGTTCATGGAGTGCGTGGGGCGGTAAAGGTGTATTCCCATACCGACCCGCTGGACAATGTGCTGGACTACGCCGAGTGGACCCTGAACCGGGGTTCCGAGCAACGCACAGTGTCTGTCCTCGGTGGCCGCGTCCAAGGGCGCGTGCTGGTGGTCAACCTGAAAGGGATTGACGACCGTAACAAGGCCGAGGAACTGATCAACTTCGAGATCAGCGTTGCAGCCGATACGCTGCCTGAGCTGGACGAAGGTGATTTTTACTGGCATCAGCTTGAGGGCCTGAAGGTCGTCAATCTGCAAGGTCAGGTGCTCGGGGCGGTGGCTCACCTGCTCGAGACCGGCTCCAACGATGTCATGGTGGTCAAGCCCTGTGCGGGCAGTATCGATCAGCGTGAACGTTTGTTGCCTTACCTG
Organism: Halopseudomonas pachastrellae; assembly: GCF_900114765.1. GTDB lineage: Bacteria > Pseudomonadota > Gammaproteobacteria > Pseudomonadales > Pseudomonadaceae > Halopseudomonas > Halopseudomonas pachastrellae. The sequence goes on along the minus strand of NZ_FOUD01000002.1, from coordinate 38,465 downwards.
CCCGGCCAGTTTGTAGTTCAGGTCGATCTGGAGACCAAGGTCATCCAGGTAGACTGGGATGCGGAGTTCTGACCGGTGTGGGCCGGTGTAGTAACCCTGTTTCCCGAGATGTTCACGGCGCTGACCGAGTCCGGTGTTACCGGCAGGGCGGTCAAGCGGGGACAGCTGGAAGTCGCTTTCAGCAGCCCACGTGATCATGCACATGACCGGCATCGCACGGTGGATGACCGCCCCTTTGGTGGTGGCCCCGGAATGCTGATGAAGGTCGAGCCGCTGTTGGAGGCGATTGACGCCATCCGCCAGCAGGCTCCCTCCACCCCGCGGGTGATTTACCTGTCTCCGCAGGGGCAGCCTCTGACGCAAAAACGCGTCGAACAGCTGGCGCAGCTCGACAGTCTTGTACTGTTATGCGGGCGCTACGAGGGCATCGACGAGCGCATCATCGATCGCTGCGTAGATGAGGAAATCTCCATCGGGGACTATGTCCTGTCCGGTGGCGAGCTAGGAGCTATGGTGCTCCTGGACGCAGTAACCCGCCTGATTCCCGGCGTACTGGGGCATGCGGATTCTGCGGTAGAAGATTCCTTTTCGGCGGGATGGCTCGATTGCCCACATTACACCCGACCGGAAGAATTTGATGGGCAGCGCGTTCCGGAGGTGCTGCTCAGTGGTAACCATGAACGTATCCGGCGCTGGCGCCTCAAACAGTCTTTGGGTCGAACCTGGCAACGTCGGCCAGAGTTGCTTGAAGACCTGGAGTTGAGCAAAGAACAGCAACAGCTGTTGGCGGAATACATCCGCGAGCAGGCAACCGATAACCATTGAAACAGGTCCGACGGCCTGTGCAGGAGAAGCAAGATGTCCAATATTATTGCCCAGCTTGAAGCTGAACAGATGTCCAAGGAAGTACCGGCGTTCGCCCCTGGCGACACCGTTATTGTCCAGGTCAAGGTTAAGGAAGGTGAGCGCTCCCGTCTGCAGGCCTTCGAAGGCGTGGTTATCGGTAAGCGTAACCGTGGTCTGAACTCCGCTTTCACCGTTCGCAAGATCTCCAGCGGTGTTGGCGTTGAGCGTACTTTCCAGACCTACTCTCCGCTGATCGACAGCATCTCTGTCAAGCGTCGCGGTGACGTTCGCAAGGCCAAGCTGTACTACCTGCGTGCTCTGTCTGGTAAGGCAGCTCGCATCAAGGAAAAGCTGTCCTGATCGGATCGCTTGCCAGCAAAAAAGCAGCCTCAGGGCTGCTTTTTTGTGCCCGAGTGTTTTTAATGGGCGCACCTTCTGAAATCACAGGTTAGCTCCATGAGTGATGGTGCACCGCCGGCGCCCAGTGCTGCGCAGCAGCAGTTGATCGACCAGTTTCTCGACAGCCTGTGGCTGGAGAAGGGGCTGTCGCAGCATACCCGCAATGCCTATCGCACCGACTTGCGCAGTCTGGCTGGCTGGCTCGAGGGCCGTGGCGGCGGCTTGCAGCGAGCGAGTCGCGCGGACCTGATGGCCTATCTGGGCTGGCGTCTGGCGGCGGGCTATCAGGCGCGCTCCAGTGCCCGCATGCTGTCCTGTGTGCGCAGTTTCTACCGCTACCTGCTGCGCCAACAGCTGATCAGCGAGGATCCTACGCGTGATGTGGCCATGCCCAAGCTGGGCCGGCCGCTGCCCAAGTCGCTGAGCGAAGCCGATGTCGAACGCCTGCTGGCCGCGCCGGACACCGAGGACAGTCTGGGGCTGCGTGACCGATGCATGCTGGAAGTGCTGTACGCCACCGGGCTGCGGGTCAGCGAGCTGGTCGGCTTGCGGCTGGATCAGCTTAACTTGCGTCAGGGCGTGGTGCGGGTGACCGGCAAGGGCAGCAAGGAGCGCCTGGTGCCGCTTGGCGAGGAGGCGATGAACTGGCTGGAGCAGTACCTGCATTCGGCCCGCGTCCAGTTGCTGGCCGGCAAGCCGGCCGATGTGTTGTTTCCCAGTCGGCTGGGCCAGATGATGACGCGCCAGACCTTCTGGCACCGTATCAAGCAGCATGCCCTGACGGCGGGGATTCGCAGCAACCTCTCGCCGCACACGCTGCGTCACGCCTTCGCCACGCATTTGCTCAACCATGGCGCCGATTTGCGGGTGGTGCAGATGCTGCTGGGGCACAGTGATCTATCGACCACACAGATCTATACCCACATTGCCCGGCAGCGGCTGCACGACCTGCACGCCCAGCACCATCCCCGTGGATGACGGTATTAAGGAAGCACTGATTAATTCCGCATGCCCTCTGGCGTTCAGGCTGGGCTGCAATCAAGGCGTGATTTCGAAGGCATGTCGGGACCTGTCGAGAAATCACAACGCAGAGTGCGGCCCAGCCTGAACGCCCCGCAGGGCGAGCACTCAAGCATGCATCTGCTGCGTTGCGCTGCTTGCCAATAGAACCACTATTGGCTGCACAGCGCGCCTTGCATCTGCACGCTTGAGCACTCGCAGAGGGCGTGTGGAATTGATCAGTGCTTCCTTAATCAGTGCTCGCGTTATTCGTGGTAAGCTTGGCGGTCTTCAAAAGGAGCGGACTATGCGACTGAAACTCGGCCTTGCCGCTATGCTGGCGCTGGCAGCGACACCGGTCATGGCTAACCCCGATCAGGCGATTCGGGATGCCCTCACGCAACTGAATTTCGATGTGCCGGTCAAGGCGGTCAGCGCCTCGCCGATAGAAGGACTGTACATGGTCGAGCTGGAGAGCGGGCGTGTGCTGTATGCCACCGCTGACGGCAAGTATTTCGTCCAGGGCGCACTGATCGAGGTGAACGACGGTCAGCCGCGCAACCTCACCTCCATTGCTGAAGCACGCAATATTGGCGCCGTGATCAACGATCTGCCGCAGCAGGAGCTGATCGTCTTTGCTCCCGAGCAGCCGAAGACGCACATCACTGTATTCACCGACGTGGATTGCGGCTATTGCCGCAAGCTGCACGCCGAGATTGACGAGCTGAACGAGCTGGGCATTGAGGTGCGCTACGCTGCCTTCCCGCGGGGCGGTATGCAGTCACGGGCTGCCAGCGTTATGCAGTCGGTCTGGTGCGCAGAAGACCCGAAGGCCGCGCTCACCGCTGCCAAGCAGGGTAAGGATGTGGACGACGCCAGCTGTACCAACCCGGTCGCACGTCAGTTTGCCCTTGGGCAGCAGGTCGGGGTGCAGGGTACCCCGGCGATCTTTCTGGCCAACGGCGTGATGATCCCTGGCTATCAGCCTGCGGCGCAGCTGGCGGCCATTGCGCTGGAGAATCAGCAGTAAACCCGGTGGTGACGCGCTCGCCACCGTTTTCATGTAATCGATTAACAACCAGGTAGGGACCAAAGTTTGAAACCGGTCAAAGTAGGTATTTGTGGTTTGGGCACCGTTGGCGGTGGCACCTTCAATGTTCTGCAGCGCAACGCGACGGAGATTGCCCGGCGTGCTGGGCGTGGCATTGAGGTAGCCCAGATTGCAACCCGGCACCCCAACCCGGCCTGCAACCTGGGCATGACCCCGGTGACCGACGATGTATTCGAACTGGTCAACAACCCGGAAATCGACATCATCGTCGAGCTGATTGGCGGCTACACCCTGGCCAAGGATGTAGTCCTCAAGGCCATCGAGAACGGCAAGCACGTGGTTACCGCCAACAAGGCGCTGATTGCCGTGCACGGCAACGAGATCTTCTCCGCAGCCAGCGCCAAGGGCGTGATGGTGGCGTTCGAAGCGTCAGTTGCCGGCGGTATCCCGATCATCAAGGCCCTGCGTGAAGGCCTGGCAGCCAACCAGATAGACTGGGTTGCGGGCATCATCAACGGCACCGGCAACTTCATCCTGACCGAGATGCGCGACAAGGGCCGTACCTTTGAAGACGTGCTGGCCGAAGCGCAGGCGCTGGGTTACGCAGAAGCCGATCCGACCTTTGACGTTGAAGGTATCGACGCGGCGCACAAGCTGACCATCCTGGCGTCCATCGCTTTTGGTATTCCGCTGCAATTCGACAAGGCCTACACCGAAGGCATCACCAAGCTGACCACTGCTGACGTGAACTACGCCGAGGCGCTGGGCTACCGCATCAAGCATCTGGGCGTGGCGCGCCGCACCGAGAATGGCGTAGAGCTGCGCGTACACCCGACGCTGATCCCCTCCGACCGCCTGATTGCCAACGTTAACGGTGTGATGAACGCCGTTATGGTGCAGGGCGATGCTGTTGGTCCGACCCTGTATTACGGCGCTGGTGCCGGCTCGGAGCCGACTGCTTCGGCCGTTGTAGCTGATGTTATCGACGTGGTCCGCACTCTGACCACCGACCCGACCAACCGCGTGCCGCACCTGGCCTTCCAGGCTGACGCGCTGTCTGATCTGCCGGTGCTGCCGGTCGACGAGGTCAACACCGCCTATTACCTGCGCCTGCACGCCCAGGATCGCCCCGGCGTGCTGGCCAAGGTTGCCAGCATCCTGTCCGAGCGCGGCATCAACATCGAATCCATCATGCAGAAGGATGTGGAAGAGCAGGACGGCCTGGTGCCGATGATTCTGCTGACCCACCGCGTGCGCGAACAGGACATGAACGACGCCATCGCCGCTCTGGAAGCACTGGACGACATCGCCGGCCCGCTGATGCGGATTCGCGTGGAACAACTGGACTAAAACCGAGCTGAAAGCTGAAAGCTGAAAGCTGAAAGCAGTCCGCTTCAAGCTTCAAGCTTCAAGCTTCAAGCCAAAACCTGAAGGGTTTTGTAATGCGCTATATCAGTACCCGTGGCCAGGCTCCGGCCCTGAATTTTGAAGATGTTCTGCTGGCCGGTCTGGCTTCTGACGGTGGTCTGTACGTCCCTGAGAATCTGCCGCGTTTTACCCAAGAGCAGATTGCGTCCTGGGCCGGTCTGCCGTACCACGAGCTGGCGTTCAACGTCATGCGTCCGTTTGTTACCGGTAGCATTCCGGATGCTGACTTCAAACAGATTCTGCAAGACACCTACGGCGTCTTTGAGCACAAGGCGGTTGCCCCGTTGCGTCAGCTGGACAGCAACGAGTGGGTGATGGAGCTGTTCCACGGCCCGACCCTGGCGTTCAAGGACTTTGCCCTGCAGCTGCTGGGTCGCCTGCTCGACTACTTCCTGGTCAAGCGCGGCGAGCGCGTGGTCATCATGGGCGCGACCTCCGGTGACACCGGCTCGGCGGCTATTGAAGGCTGCAAGGCTTGCGAGAATGTCGACATCTTCATCATGCACCCGCACAACCGGGTGTCCGAGGTGCAGCGTCGCCAGATGACCAGCATCCTTGGCGACAACATCCATAACATTGCCATCGAAGGTAACTTCGACGACTGCCAGGAGATGGTCAAGGCCAGCTTCGCCGATCAGGGCTTCCTCAAGGGCACCCGTCTGGTTGCGGTCAACTCGATCAACTGGGCGCGCATCATGGCGCAGATCGTCTACTACTTCCACGCGGCCCTGCAGCTCGGCGGCCCGGCGCGCTCCATGGCGTTCTCGGTACCCACCGGCAACTTCGGCGACATCTTCGCCGGTTACCTGGCGCGCAACATGGGCCTGCCGATCAGTCAGCTGATTGTTGCCACCAACCGCAACGACATCCTGCACCGCTTCATGAGCGGCAACCAGTACGACAAGGACACCCTGCACCCGTCGCTGTCGCCGTCGATGGACATTATGGTGTCGTCCAACTTCGAGCGTCTGCTGTTTGACCTGCACGGTCGCAACGGTCGTCTGGTGTCCGAGCTGATGGACGCCTTCAAGGTCAGCGGCAAGCTGTCTGTTGAAGACGACCGCTGGACCGAGGCTCGCAAGCTGTTCGATTCGCTGGCCGTTGACGACGAAGGCACCTGCGCGACCATCGCCGAGGTGTTTGAGCAATGTGGCGAAGTACTGGACCCGCACACCGCCATTGGCGTGCGTGCAGCCCGCGAGTGCCGTCGTTCGTTGTCGACTCCGATGATTACCCTGGGCACCGCTCATCCGGTCAAGTTCCCGGATGCGGTTCGCCAGGCGGGCGTGGGTGAGGCGCTGCATCTGCCTGCGCACCTGAGCGATCTGTTTGAGCGCGAAGAGCGTATGACCGTGCTGGCGAACAGCCTGGCTGATGTGCAGGGCTTTGTTGCCGCTCACGGCAATCGTGGCAAGCCGCTCTAAACTGAGCTGCTGACACAACAACGGCGCCCTTGGGCGCCGTTGTTGTTTGTGTTTACTCGACCCGGGTCAGGGTCACATCAATGTTGCCGCGGGTGGCGTTGGAGTAGGGGCAGACCTGGTGGGCGCGCTCGATCAGCTGCTCGGCTTGCTCGTCGTTCATGCCGGGCAGGCTGATGCGCAGTTCGACTTCAATGCCGAAGCCCTGCGGAATCTGGCCAATGCCGACCACACCTTCAACCGACGTGTCAGCCGGCATCGGCAGTTTGTCGCGACCGGCGACGAACTTCATCGCACCAATGAAGCAAGCTGAGTAGCCTGCGGCAAACAGCTGTTCGGGGTTGGTGCCCTGGCCGCCGGCGCCGCCCAGTTCCTTCGGTGTGGTCAATTCAACATCCAGTACACCGTCGGAGGAGATGGCGCGACCGTCACGGCCGCCGGTGGCTTCTGCATAGGCGCGGTACACAACGTTTTCGATGCTCATATTGATTCTCCAGCTTAGAGTTAAGTTGCACACAATCTAGTTGCTAACTGTAGGTGCTAATTAAGTTGTGCGCAATCTATTTTGCAATTCAGGCGGTGAGCGGTGGTCGTTTGGTACGCGAAGCCCCGTGCCGGCATTGGCCAAGGGGTGCCCTCTCCAGCTGCGGCGGCCTTGTTGTGGGCGGTGCATTTCAGTCGGACAGGGGGAGGCAGCTTGTCAGCGATCTCAGCGGTGCTGGCGTGAAGCATGCGGGCAAGCTGTGCGAGGCGACGCTGCACACAACAACAGCGCCGACGGGCGCTGTTGTTGTGTGTCTGATCGGGCCGTCAACGGCGCATAGGTGTTACCGCGGCTGGACTTAGGTGGTGGCGAATCAGTCCCACTGGGATTTGGAATAGCTGAATACCGGTAGCGACAGTTTCCAGCGAATCGCCGCCATTCTCAGCAGTAAGCCCACGCTGAAGGCGGCCAGTAGGGTGACGCTTTCGCTTGCACCCTGATGCAGCAGGGCGAGATAGAGCAGCGCAACAACCAGGGAGACGCTGGCGTAGAGTTCGTGGCGCAACACCTGGGGCATTCGGTTGCACATGATGTCGCGGATAATGCCGCCGAAAATGCCGGTGATGATGCCGGCCATAACCACTACAACCGTGTCGTAGCCCAGCCTGAGCGCGACATTGCAGCCAATGACGGTGAAGGCGACAAGGCCGATGGCATCCAGTACCAGGAAAAGCTGGTGGAGGTGGCGCATGAAGCGCGCCAGCACGATGGTTGCCAGGCCGCCGGTAATGGTGATGTAGATGTAAAGCGGATGTTGAGTCCAGGTGATCGGGAAGTTGCCGAGCAGAATGTCCCGAACGGTGCCACCGCCCAGGGCGGTTAAAAAGGCGATGACGGCGACACCGAAGAAGTCCATGTTGCGTCTGCCCGCGGCAAGTGCTCCGGACATGGCTTCGGCGGTAATGGCAATCATATAGACAGAGGTCAGCACACAGTTCTCCTGCGTTTGCGTAGCCTCTCCCCCTGTCCTTGATACCTGAGAGTTTACAGGGTCATGCCCTGCTTGCCCCTTCGGTGGGCTGCTGTGCAGCCTCTCTCCAGACGGCGTTAATCGTTTCCACAGTGCTTGTGCCTGAGCGTTTATGGGAGTTTGCGCCTTCGGCGGGGCTGAGCCCTCTCTCCTGCGGGGTGGCGATTGTACCTCTGTAATGGCTGCAGGTGTTGTGTCGTTAGCTGATTCTGATCGATGGTCGCTTAACTGGTTGCGCCGGTTGTGTAGGGGAGCACCGGGCGGCGGCTCTCGGGTTATACTCCCGCCGCCGCGCCAGTTTCCCTTGCCGTTCCGTTACTCCGTCTTTGATTGGTGCAATCGAAATGGCCCAGGGCACGCGGGTGAGTGAAACGGGGACAGACCCTAGGAGTCCGAATGCCCTATCTTGTTGCGGTAACGCTGTTATGGGCTGTGTCTTTCAGTCTGATCGGGGAGTATCTGGCAGGGCAGGTCGACAGCTATTTTGCCGTGCTGACGCGCGCCATGCTGGCTGGATTGCTGTTCCTGCCGCTGTTGCGCCTGCGTCTGCTGCCGCGCCCGGTGGTGCCGGGGCTGCTGGTGGTGGGGGCCTTGCAGTTTGGCGTTACCTACATCTGCCTTTATCAATCCTTCGAGTACATCTCTGTGCCCGAGGTGCTACTGTTCACCATTTTTACGCCGCTGCACGTTGCGCTGATTGATGACCTGTTGAACCGGCGTTTCAGTCTGGGCCCGCTGGTGGCGGCCGCGATTGCGGTGGTCGGCGCGGGCATCATTCGGTACGACGGTTTGAGCGACAACTTTATTCGCGGCTTTCTGATTCTGCAGTTGGCCAACTTCACCTTCGCCGCCGGGCAGGTCGGCTACGCCCATCTGGTGCGTCGTTATGAGCTAACCTCGACCCAGCAGTGGCGCGGCTTCGGCTTGTTTTTCATCGGCGCACTGCTGGTGATGCTGCCGGCCTGGCTGCTGCTGGGCAATCCGGAACGGCTGCCGCACACCACGCTGCAGTGGTCGGTGCTGGCCTGGCTCGGGCTGGTCGCCTCTGGATTGGGCTTTCTGTTCTGGAATCGCGGCGCCGCGCAGGTGGACGCCGGCACCCTTGGCATCATGAACAACGCGCTGGTGCCGGCGGGCCTTTTGGTCAACCTGCTGATCTGGAACCGTGAGGCGGACTTGCTGCGTCTGGCTGCCGGCTCGGTGGTGCTTGGCCTGTCTCTCTGGGTCAACGCGCGCTGGCCGCACTGGTTCGCGCGGCCGGCACAGAGCTGATCAGAGCGGCCCGGCGAAGGTGTCGCAGGCGGTGATGTCGCCGCTGTCGAAGCCGCGCTTGAACCACTTCACCCGCTGCGCCGAGGTGCCGTGGGTGAAGCTGTCGGGCACCACATCCTGCCCGGCGCGGCGCTGCAGACGGTCATCACCGATTGCGCTGGCGGCGGTAAGCGCCTCATCCAGATCGTCCGGGTCGAGCATCTGCCGCTGGGTATTGGCGGCGTGGCCCCAGAGCCCGGCAAAGCAGTCTGCCTGCAGTTCCTGGCGTACCGACAGTGCGTTTACCTCGGCCTGGCTGCGGCCGGCGCCGGCCTGACGTACCTTCTGGCTGATACCCAGCAGCGTTTGTACATGGTGGCCGACCTCATGGGCCACCACGTAGGCCTGAGCGAAGTCCCCGGGGGCACCCAGCTGCTGTTTCATGTCATTGAAAAAGGACAGGTCCAGGTAGACCTGCTGGTCGCCCGGGCAGTAGAACGGGCCGACTGCGGAGCTGGCGGTACCACAGGCAGATTGCACGCGGTTGGAGAACAGTACCAGCGTGGGTTCCTGATACTGCCGGCCGATGCTCTGGAATATCTGGTGCCAGGTGGTTTCGGTGTCGGCCAGAACCACGCTGACAAACTCGCTCAGCTCCTGCTCGGCGGGCGACAGTGGGCGCTGACTTTGCTGGCTCACGGTTTGTCCGCCGCCCAGCAGCAACGGCAATAAATCTATCCCGAGCATCTTGCCGCCCAGCACCACGAGCACGCCGATACCCAGTATCCAGCGCCCGGTGCGCGTACCCAGCAGCATGGGAATAAAGCGCAGCAACAGAGCACCGCCTGCGCCGGCACTGGCGATGTTGTCGCCGCGACGATCCTCGATATTGCTGCTGCGCCGTCTGCCTCGCCAGTCCATTTCAATTCCCTTGTTGTGCTGTCAGACGTCCAGGTGGCGTCTGCCGTAGACCTTGATGAACAAGCGTATGATACGCCGCTTGCAGTGACCTTTGCGTTTTTCCAGCCGCTCGGCAAGCGCCTCGCTCTCCTGGTCCGGTGCCAGTGTTTGCAACTGCGCCTCCAGGTTGCACAAGTCCTGCAGCTGGCCCAGCTGTTCGCCCAGCCGGGCCAGCGTCTGCATCTCGCTGCTCGCGGGCAGTCTGCTGTCGTGCAACTGCTCCAGCTGGTAGAGGTAGTACTTGGTCCATTTGCGGCAACGGTGAAAGAGCGCGTCCTGGTCACTATTGCAGGCGCGGCGCGCCAGCGAGCGTGCGCGTTTACGGGTGCGTGCCAGCCCGGCTGCCCAGGCGTCGCGCCTGCCGCTGTCGCAGTGGGGCCAGTCGCTCAGGATAGCCGCAAAGGCGGCGATGATGCGCTCGTTGTCGGCAGCGACGAGGCTGTGGTTGCCTGATGATTGCAGCAGCTGGCTGTTCAGCGCCGGGCTGAGCGGGCGTTCGAGGTCCCGGGCCAGCTGGCTGATCAACTGCTGTTGCACATGCAGGTCGCGGCGCCCGGCCAGTGATTTGGCGATCAGTCTAATCTGCTGATCCAGCTGACGCAGGCGTTGATGGCCAGTGTACGGCCGATAGAGCTGCAGCAGGGCGCGCAGCCGTTTGCAGCACACGCGCAGTTGGTGGATGGTGTCGGCATCGAGCGGGCTGCCGCTGACAACCGGCAGCAGGGCAAGGCGCACGCGTTGGCGGGCGGCCAGATACAGCGGATCAGCGTCGGGTTTTAGTGTCATCAGCCGAGTGTAGGACAGCCACTGCGGCGCGGGAAGAGCCCGGGCTCAGCCAAATGCCGCCATGACGCTGTCCTTGAGTTCGGCCCGGCAGGCGAGGCCCAGGTGGCGATGGCGCAGCGTTTCCGGCACCAGGCCCTTCAGGGAGTGGCTATCAACGGTCGGGCTCAGCAGGTCGATGTCGTCGCTGACGGCCATGACGGTTGCCCCCTGCCGGTGCTGCACCAGACTCAGGGCTAGGTCTTCGGTATCCACCTGAATACTGGCGTGCTCGGCGAGGTCGGGCAGGCGCTCCAGAAAGGCCGCGCGCAGCTCGCAGTCGAGCCGGTCGATCCACGGATAGCGGATGGCCTGCTCCAGCTCAAGGGGCTGGTTGAGCGACCAGCCGCGCGGCAGCAGCAGGCGGTATTCCTGTTCCAGCAGCGCGATAAAGTGATAGCCGTCCGGCACCTGCCGTTCACTCAGCAGCCACAGGTCCGCCGTTTGCGTGGGCTGGGTGCGCACATGCAGGCGATAGTCCTGCAGTCTGCCTGCGGTCAGCTGCAGCAGGTAGCCGCTGTCGCGGCTGGCTAGGCTGGAGTCGATGCCGACCGGCAGCCTTGGGCGCTCCACGCGCTTGAAGCGTTGTTCCATCTCGCCGGCGCTACCGAGCAGGCGCGCTGCTTCCTGGTAGAAGGCTTCGCCCTCGGGCGTCAGAGTGACGCCCTTCTTGCTGCGACCGAACAGGCGCAGGGCAAACTCCTGCTCCAGTTGGGCAACGGCGTTGGAGATGGACGGCTGGGCGACGTGGCAGCGTTCGGCGGCTGCGGTCAGGCTGCCGGCTTCAGCGGCGGCGCAGAAGTAGCGCAGGCTGCGCAGGTCCATGGTTACTCCTCAAAGTGGGGGAAATGCGCCAGACCTGCGGCCACCACTTCATCGTGCGCGGGCACGATCAGCAGGTCCGGGTCTCGCTGGTGCAGCTCGTGGATACGCTTGAGTTGTTCACTGTTGCGCTCACGGTCGCTGTCGACATGGGATATCCACTGCACGAACACCGGGCGCGGTTTGTTCTGCTCAACGCCGCGCTCGGTCCAGCTGGTATCGCCAATCAGGAACAGGCGCTTACCGGAGGGCAGGTTGACGAACATGCCGACTTGCCCGGCGGTGTGGCCGCTCAGATCAACCAGCACCAGCGTGCCGTCAGCGAACAGGTCGAGACTACGATCGAAGCCGTTATAGGACGCGTTGTCGAGTTCTATCTGCCGCCACTCGCGTTCGCCTTCCAGCTGTTCGGCGAGAAAGGCGGGCGGCTCGCCATGGGTTTTGGCTTCCTCCAGTGCGCCGGGCAGGATCAGTACCGGCAAGCCGGGAAAGTCCGGCAGGCCGCCCAGGTGATCCCAGTGCAGGTGGCTGGGGAGGATGAAATCGATATCGCTGGCCTGATAGCCCGCTGCTTCCAGCTGATCACGCGCGGGGTTCAGGTTCTCGTAGGCAAGCAGTGTGCGGTTGAGCCAGTTGTTGCGGGCGAAGGCCTCGGCGGTCTCATGACCCAGGCCGGTGTCGAACAGAAAGCGCCCCTGCGGATGTTCTATCAGTACCGCCGCATGCAGCAGATGACGCTGCGTACCCCAGCGCCCCCCGCTGACCACCATGGCCTCGGCGGCGCCGCTGGAGCTGGCGGTTGGGATCACGGACAGACGCAGCTGGTCGACGGCCGGTGCGGCGCTTAACAGGCTGCTGCAGGCGAGTAGCAGGGGGGCGGCAAACAGGGCAAGGGGCTTCATGGGATGGCTCCGATTGGGTGAGGGCCCACTGTGGCATCCGCTGAAGAATAGATTAAATATTCTTTATTGTTGGCTGTGTGATAAAAAAGTTATGGAAGGGGGCGGCTGTGGCCGCCCCCGGCTGGGTTGCTCAAGCCTCGGCGCTGCTGTTGCCGCGCAGGCGGGCCAGCACGCTGTTGGCGTCGGTTTTGCCGGTAGCGATGCCGGCACGTTGCAGGCGTTGATCCAGGGCGCTGCCGTCGTCTTCATCCTGCAGCTGCTGCAGGGCGGCGCCAACGTCGCTGGCGTTGTCCTGGCGCTGGCGAATGCGCTCCAGTGAGCTGGCCAGGTCGCCCATGTGCGCCTGCAGACCGCGGGTCTGGTGGCCCAGATTGCCCATCAGGCGCTCGGCGCTGCGGTTGGCGCGGGCCAGTTGCAGCTCGCGGCGGTATTGCTGGTGCAGCGCTGCGGCGCGGCGCAGTTGCTCACGCAGCGTTGCCTCCTGGCGCTCCAACTGCGCGGCGTGTTGGCGTTGCTGCTGTAGCTCGTTCTCCTGCGCGGCGATCCATTCGGCCAGTTCGTAAGCCAGCCCGGACTCGTCGCGCTCCAGCGCCTGGCGAGCCTGTTCTTCTCGCTGATGTAACTCGTCGCTGAGCTGCTGGTTGCTGCGCTGCAGCTGCTTGATGGTCGCCATCAGGCCGGCCAGCTCACGCTTGGCCAGCAGCATGGCGTTTTCGGTGTCGCGCAGTTCCTGCTCCATGATGCGCAGGGCGTTGGCGTCGACCAGTTGCTCAAGCGGTTCTTGCGCGCTGGCGCGGAACAGGGTGCCTACCTTTCTCCAGAGTGTCATGGCGGTTACTCCGTATATTCTTTCAGCAGTTGCTGGGCGCGGGCTTCAGACAGACGGTTATGGATGCGCTTTCCTTCGTGTTCGTCCCGCATGGTTTTTGACAGGGTGATGGTGGTGCTGACCAGAAACAGCGCACAAACCGACATGTAGCCTTTGACCAGCAGGTCGGTGGGCGAGAAGATGACGCCCGCGCCGGTCGCCAGCAGGGCAATTGCAAAAGATGCCTTGACGAAGAAAATCCAGCCTGAGGAGTTGCTGTTGATCTCGTTATCCATGGTGTTGCCTCCAGCGTGAGTGGCAGTCGCACAGGGTGTGGCTGCGTCTGGAGCGGACTGTGCACTGGCCTGATTGGCGGCGCCAGCGTTACCGAAAAGGTTGCGCGGAAGGTGGCTTAAGGTATTACATGGCGATACTTTCTGGGGTTGGAAGCCGTCGCATTGGCGGTCGTTTTCGGTAAAGGTATTGTCATATGGCGCAGACCGCTGCGATTGTTTCGGCGCTCAAAAACGCATTGAAGGAGCAGGGCATCACCTATCTTCAGGTCGCCGAGGCGCTGGACTTGTCGGAGGCGAGTGTTAAGCGGCTGTTCTCCGAGCGGCAGTTTTCGCTGCAGCGGCTGGATCAAATCTGCTCATTGCTGGGGTTGGAGATCAGCGACCTGGTGCGGCGGCTGGACCAGGCCCAGCGCATCGACGCCCTGACCGCTGAGCAGGAGCAGGAGCTGGTGGGCGATGACCGGCTGTTGCTGGTGGCAATCTGCGCACTGAACCGCTGGAGCCTGGCGCAGATACTGGAGACCTATCAGCTCAGTGAGGTGGAAGCGGTCGGGCGGCTGGCGCGGCTGGATCGCATGGGGCTGATCGAGCTGCTGCCGGGCAACCGCATCAAACCGCTGATCAGCCATGACTTTCGCTGGCAGCAGCATGGGCCGATTCAGCGCTTTTTCGAGCAGCAGGTGCAGGCCGATTTCTTTCAATGCCATTTCAACTTGCCGGGTGAACTGCGCCTGTTTCTCAGCGGCATGCTCTCGCCGCAGTCTACCGAGCAGATGCATCAGAAGTTGCAGCGCCTGGCCCAGGCATTTCGCCACAGTCATCAGGAGGATCTGGTATTGCCGCTGGAGCAGCGCTTTGGCGTCAGTATGATCCTTGCCATTCGGCCCTGGGAGGTGGCAGCGTTTCAGCAGCTGCGCCGCCCTGAAGCGGCCAAGTACTACCCTGGACACAAACTAACGGGAGAGGTGGGATGAACCTGCTGACTGATATTGCGGCAGCGGCCCTGGCGTCCATTCCGCTGCTGCTGACGCTCGGGCTGGTGACGCTGGTGCTGGCGCTGGCGCATTTTTTGTTGATTCGGCGCAATCGCGACCTGGGCAACGAGCGGCTGTTTTCACGCCAGTTGATCATGCTGGCGCTGACCCTGATTGGCCTGGTTGCCGTGATTCTGGCCTTGCCGGTCAGCGAGGGCGCACGCAATCAGATTATCGCGCTACTGGGGTTGTTGATCTCTGGTGTCTTTGCCTTCTCGTCTTCCAATATCTTCGCCAACCTGGCAGCGGGTGTGCTGATGCGCATGACCCGGCCCTTTGTGCTGGGCGACTTTATCTCCGTGGGTGAGCACTTTGGGCGGGTGGCCGAGCGGGGGCTGTTTGATACCGAGATCCAGTCTGAAAGCGGCGAGCTGATTGCCCTGCCCAACAGCTATCTGACCAGTCGCCCTATTGCCACCCTGCGCAGCGACGGGGCGCTGGTGTCGGCAGAGCTGTCGCTGGGTTACGACGCTCATCACGCCGATATCGAGCCGCTGCTGCTTGCCGCAGCCAAGGCCAGTGGCCTGCAGGATGCCTTTGTGCAATTGCTGGAGTTGGGCAACTTTGCCATCAGCTACCGCGTATCCGGGGTGTTGCCCGAAGCGCGCGGCCTGATTACGGCGCGCTCAACCTTGTACAAGGCGATTCTCGACGGCTTGCACGGCGCCGGTATCGAGATCATGTCGCCCACCATCATGAATCAACGCCCGGTGCCTGCTGAGCAGGTATTTATTCCGGCGGGTGGCGGGTATCGTCAGCGCCGCGCGCAGGCCGCTGAGGCCGAAGCTGTGCTGTTCGACAAGGCCGAGCTGGCGCAGCAACTGGCCGAGCGCAAGGCGCAGCTGTCTGAGCAGGCGCGAGCGCTGGAAGAGGAGGCCAAAGGCGCTGATGCTGAACGCAAGGCGGCTATCAAAGCGCAGTTGGAGCGTATGCGCGAGCAGCGGCGGGAGCTCGATGCGATGACGGAGTCGGGTGGCGAAGCGGCTGGGGCAGGGCAGGCAGGGCGCTCCTGAGGAGCGCCCGCGCAGATCAGAACTCGGCGTTGTGGAAGATGTTCTGCACGTCGTCGAGGTCGTTCAGCATGTCGGTGAACTTCTCGAACATGGCCACATCATCACCGCTGATCTCGGTGGTGGTTTGCGGTACAAACTGGATCAGGTCGGCTTCAAAATCCACCTCGCCAAAGGTATCAATCAACGCCTGCTTGGCCTTGAAGTACTCGGTGTGCGGGGCAAATACGGTGATCAGGCCGTCTTCGTTCTCGATGTCGGTCACGTCGACATCGGCCATCATCAGCGCTTCCAACGTGGCTTCTTCGTCTTCACCCTTGAACGCCAGAATGGCGCAGTGATCGAACATGTGGCTGACGCTGCCCTCGGTGCCGATCTTGCTCTTGGTTTTGGTGAAGCAGTTGCGCACGTCGGCGAAGGTGCGGTTCGGGTTATCGGTCAGGCAGTCAACGATGACCATGCAGTTGCCGGGGCCAAAGCCTTCGTAACGCGCCTTGGAGAAATCCTCACCGCCACCGCCCTTGGCCTTGTCGATGGCCTTGTCGATCACGTGGCCGGGTACCTGGTCTTTCTTGGCACGGTCAATCAGGCCGCGCAGGGCCAGGTTACCATCGGGATCAAAACCACCGGACTTGGCGGTGACGTAGATCTCCCGCGCGTACTTGCTGTACAGCTTGGTTTTGGCGTCGGCCGTTTTGGCCATGGATTCCTTGCGGTTTTGATAAGCGCGACCCATCTGCGAGTGTCCTGTCGATATGTCGAAAAACAGCGATTCTACCCGCACTTGGCGGCGGATATCCACGCCTGAGGCCGGTAAGGCTGACGAACGTACGGCCGCCGGACAGGGGGCTTGCCGTCGGCGTATGATGAGGCTTTTTACCGGGGGAGCCAGCGCGTGATTTCCAGACTGCCATCCTGGGTTGAGGCCGGCGCATTCAGCCTTGCGCTGATGGCCGGTGTGGTTAATGCGGTGGGCCTGTTGGGCTTTAGCCATCAGGCGGTTTCACACCTGACCGGTACCTCGACCCTGCTGGGCGCCGGGCTGACGCAGTTGCCGGCAGCCGAGCTGCTGCACCTGCTGCTGGTGCTGCTGAGCTTTGTCGCCGGGGCTGCCTTCAGCGGTCTGTTTATCGGTAGCAGCGCCTTGCAGCCGGGCCGGCGCTATGGGGTGGCGCTGGTGTTGGAGGCGTTGTTGCTGGTGCTTGCCATGCTGGCATTGCAGGCTGCCAGCCTGAGTGGGCACTACCTTGCGTCCGCGGCCTGCGGGCTGCAGAACGCGATGGTGACCACCTACAGCGGTGCGATCATCCGTACCACCCACGTTTCGGGCATCTTTACGGACTTGGGCGTAATGCTGGGAGCTCGCCTGCGAGGAGTGCCCCTGGATCGGCGCAAAGCCAGGCTGTTTCTGTTGCTGATCAGCGGCTTTATTCTGGGCGGCACCCTGGGGGCGCTTGGCTTTGCCCGTTGGCAGTTTCAGGCACTGTTGCTGCCTGCGTGCATGGCCTTGGCGCTGGCCGGGTTGTATCAGTTGTGGCTGCGACGTCAGGGCGTGTAACGAGTCAGATCTGGCGGTGGTCGTCAGCGTCGGTTGGTGTCCCGATCCATAGCTCGGCCAGACGCTCGTCGCCTGCAAACTGGTTGCTGTAACGCCAGCCAAGGCGTGCGCTGAGCTGCTCAGTCAGCTGCAGGCCCAGTCCAAAGCCAAGGTCTTCATCGCTGCTGCCTGCCGGTGCGCGGGTGTTGCTGATGCGAATGCCGTTGAATTTCTGCACCACCAGTACCCGTCCTTCATCGGTATGTTGAAAGGCGTTGCGAATCAGGTTGCCGAGCACAATACGCGCCGCCGCCTCGGGCAGCTCCAGGGTGTAGGGGCTGGTTTGTACCTTCAGCGTGACGGCCCGCCCGTTGAGCAGGTAACGCATCTGCTCAACCAGCTCCTGCACCAGCGCATCCAGCGCGATGCGCTTGACCGGTAACTGCTGCACATCCTCACGGCCGAGCCAGAGTAGGGTCTCGGTCAGGTGTTGCATGGTCAGACTGGCGCGATTGATGCGGTCGAGCGCCTGCTGCTCCATTGCCGGGTCGATGCGTGACTGGGCACACAGCCGCTCCAGTAGCTCAACGTTGGCGCGGATGACGCTGATGGGCGTGCGCAACTCATGGCTGGTGAAGCGCACAAAGCGCTGCTCGCGCGCCAGGCTCTGCTGCACCGAGGACAGGCTGCTGCGTACCAGGCTGGCGAATTCGTTGAGTTCCGGATAGCTGAAGTCGGGTGCGGGCTGGGACAGGTTTTGCTCGTTCAGGCCGCGGGCCCAGTCGCCCAGGGCGCCCACCGGCCGAGCCACGCGCCGCATCAGCAGCCAGCTGAGCAGTACCAGTAGTAGCGCAGCACCCGCACTGATGCTCAGCAGGGTGCGCAGGCTGTTGTCGGGCCGGCTGGTAACTACCGTAGGGCGATCGCTGGGGCTGATCTTGTGACTGACAAAATGATCGCCGCCAGGGGTGTGAAAACGCATTGCGAAGTACACCGCTTTGGGGCGGCCCAGACCGCTGCGCTCAAGCTCCTTGTACATCACGCCAGCCTGTTCTGGCGCTGCGCCGAAAATCTCACGGATCAGCGCCGGCTGGTCGTTCCAGTCGCGGGTAACCGGGTAGTCCGGGCGGGCTGGTGTCTGGGGCGCCTGCAGATACTGGTCGGCAGCCTGCTCCAGATTGCGCGCCATGACGGTGTCCATACCGTTGATGAAATAGTTGGCTGACAACAGGGTGTAGCCAATCACCAGCATGATGCCAAAGCTGACAAAGGCCAGTGCCAGAAACCATTTAAGGCTGAGTCGGTTTTTCATCGCCACCTTCGTTCAGGGCAAAGCCGTGGCCGGGCACGGTGCGCAGTAGACTGACCGCAAAGCCGCCGTCGACTGCTTTGCGCAGGTGAAACATATGCACTTTGAGGCTGTTGCTGTCAGGGAGTTCATCGCCCCATACAGCCTCCTCCAGTGCCTGCCGCGAGACCACGGCAGGGGCTTGGCGCAACAGGGTTTCCAGTAGGCGCCAGCCGGTTGGCGACAGTTTCAGAGTGTGGCCGGCGCGGCTGACCTGGCGGCGATCGATGTCCATGCTCAGATCAGCGTAGTGCAGCAACCTGACCTGGCCGCTGCGCCGGCGGGCCAGGGCCTGAACCCGCACCAGCAGCTCCTGCAGCTCAAAGGGTTTGACCAGAAAGTCGTCGGTGCCGGCGGAAAAGCCCTCAAGCTTGTCTGCCAGCTGGTCGCGCGCAGTCAGCATCAGCACCGGCGTGTCGTTTCCGGCCTGACGCAGGCGTTGGCACAGGCTGATGCCATCGAGTCGCGGCAGGTTGAGGTCAAGCAAAATCACGTCATAGCGGTGCTGGCTGGCCAGTGTCAGGCCCTGCAGACCGTTGCCTGCGTGGTCACAGCGAATGCCTTCCATGTTTAGAAACTGGATCACGGTGGCGGCCAGGTCCTGGTCATCCTCGATCAGCAGCATGTCCAGCTTCATCAGTGCGTCTCCTGCGTCTGGGCTGCGCGCGCCAGCCGTTGGCGCAGCCAGGTGGCGGCATCTTCCTGAATCAGCAACAGGGTTGGAATCAGCACCAGGGTGATCAGGGTGGCGAACAGAATACCGTAGGCCAATGAGACCGCCGCAGGAATCAGAAATTGTGCCTGCATGGAGGTTTCTCCCAGCAGCGGCACCAGCCCGGCAAAGGTGGTGGCCGAGGTCAGCAGCACGGCGCGCAGACGACTGCGGCATGCCTCGCTGATGGCGGCCGGCAGTGATGACGCCTCACTTTTCAGATCGTTGTAGCGGGCAACCAGTAGCAGGCTGTCGTTCACCACAACACCGCTCAGGGCAATAATACCGTTGAGCGAGAGGATGCCAAGCGAGAGGTCGTTGAACCAGTGGCCGAGGATGGCGCCAACGATGCCAAACGGAATCGCGGTCATGATCAGCAGCGGCTGAATGTAGGAGCGTAGCGGGATCGCCAGCAGCATGTAGATGACCAGCATCGCAAACAGAAACATCTGCTCCATGGATGTCTGGGTTTCAGCCTGCTCCTGTGCTTCGCCGGCAAATTGAATGTCCAGCCCCGGATACTGGCGTTCCAGCTGCGGCACCACGCTGGCCTGCAAACGCGCAACCAGCTCGCTGGCTGAAAGCGCCTCCTTGTCCACGTCGGCTGACAGGTACACCGCGCGCTTGCCGTCAATACGGGTGATGCTGTCGCGGGTAAAACCATAGGTAACGCTAGCCACGCTGGACAGCGGTATCACTGCGCCGTCCGGCGTGCGGATGCGGGCTGCGAGTACGTTCGCGGGGTTCTGTCGATCCTGTTCGGGGTAGCGAACCTTAACCTCTATCTCGTCGCTGTTGCGCTGAAAGCGTTGCACAACCTGTCCGCTGAAAGCCTGGTAGAGCTGGGAGGCCAGGTCGTCGGTGGTCATGCCAAGCGCACGGCCCTGCTGAGTCAGGCGCAGTTGCAGTTGCGGCTGGCCCGGTGTCAGGTTGTCGCTGATACCGCTAACGGCCGCGATGCCCTGCAGGCTGGTCTTGAGCTGATTGCCGGCCTGGGTGAGCAGCTCATCGTCGTTGGCGCGCAGCTCAATACGCAGCGCATCAATCGAGCCCTGCCGGCTTTGCACGCTCAGGGTGCGGACACCCTCGGGGCTGCCCGACAGCGGGCGCCAGGTGCGGGTGAACGTGTTGATGTCATAAGGCGCGTCATCGCGCAGCTCAACGGTTACCTCACCGCTCTGGTCGGCCTCTGACAGCAGCTGCAGGTTGGCTATGCCGCTTGCTAGGGTTTGATCGTCCAGCAGAATGCGATCGGCCGCGCGCGCCTGCGTCTCCAGCTGCGTGAGCGCCGAGTGGGTTTGTCCGTAGCTGGCATCGTTGAGCATGGTGATGCTGGCGCGCACGCTGTCACCCGGCACCTCGGGGAAGAAGCTCATGCGTACCGTGCCGTTAAACGGCATGGCGATAACCAGCATGAACAATCCAATGAACAGCACGACTACGGCGTAGCGGTGCGTCAGGGCAAGGTCGATAAGTGGGCGATAGAGGCGGTCATTGAGCAGATTCAGGCCAGTGTCGCAGCCGTGCTGCAGCCGCTGCCATGCTCGCGCAAAGCGGTTGCTGGATTGGCTTTTGTGGGTCTTCAGGTGCGCCAGGTGGGCGGGCAGAATCAGTTTTGACTCGATGATCGACAGCACCAGGCAAATGGTCACCACAGTGGCAAACTGGGCATACAGCTGACCCAGCCCGCCGCTGATCTGCGACAGCGCGTAGAAGGCTGCGACGGTGGTAAACACGCCAAAGAGGGTTGGTACGGCTACCCGCATGGTGCCCTTGATGGTGTTGGCGAGGGTGTCGCCCTCGGCCTGGCGCACGGCATAAACGCTTTCGCCAACCACCACCGCGTCATCCACGACAATACCCAAGGCCATGATAAAGCCGAAGGTGGTGAACTCGTTGAGGGACAGGCCGGCAAAACCCTCACCCATGAAGAACAAGGTGCCGAAGAAGATGAACGGCAGCCCCATGGCGACCCAGAATGCAACGCGCACGTTGAGAAACAGCGCAAGCAGAACAAACACCAGCAACACACCCATACCGGCGTTGCTGACCAGCAGTTTGAGGCGGTCGGTGATGTTCTGGCTGCTGTCTTGCCAGGCGGCCAGCTCCACACCTTGCGGCAGCTTGCCGTCGGCATGCCACTGGGCGACGATCTCGCGGGTCGCGCTGACGGTGTTGATGATGTCATCCTGGCCGGTGCTGATGACCTGCAGGCCAATGCTGTCATGCCCGGCGAAACGCGATAGCGAGGCACTGGTGTCATCGTAGGTATCGCGAATCTGTGCCACGTCGCCCAATTGCAGATGGCGACCATCGCTACTGGAAATCAGCGGCAGGGCGGCGAAGTCCTCTTTCAGATAAGCCTGCTGGGATGCTTTGAGCTGCAGGTACATGCGGTCATTGCGCAGTACCGCGGTTGCGGTGCTGGAGGAGTTGGCGTTGATCGCCTGTTGCACGTCGGACAGCGTCAGGCCGTAGGCCTGGAGGCGCGCTTCGTCGATCTCGATGGCCATCATCGGGTCCAGCCAGCCGGCGAAGTTGACCTGGCTGATGCTGGCATTGGCAAGCAGTTCAGAACGCAGGCTCTCGGCCAGGCTCTGCAGGCTGTAGCGATCGGTATCGCCATACAGTTGCAGGCGAATGGCGTCGGACTCGCGTTGCGCTTTTTCGATGACCGGTTTGTCGGCGTCGGCCGGGAAGTTGGAGATCGCGTCCACCTTCGCTTTGACGTCGCGCAGCAGGATGTCGAGGTTGTAGTCCGACTGTTTCTGCACCGTAACGGTGGTACCGCTGCCGGTAGAGGTGCTGGTCAGCGTCTTGATACCGATCACGTCCTCCAGCGCGTCCTCGATCTTGATCGTTAGGCCTTCTTCGGACTGGCTGGCCGAGCCGCTGTCGTAACTGACCGAAATGCTGATGCTGTCTGGCTCCATCGCCGGGAAGGCTTCCTTGCGCAGGGAGCTGACGGTGCTTACGCCAAGCAGGATCACCAGCAGCATCAGCAGGTTAGCGGCGACCGGGTTGGCCGCAAACCAGCTGATGACGCTGCCTTTTTGCACGGGCTCACTCATCGCTGGTGTCCTCCACCGGGTTCACTTGCATGCCGTCCAGGTAGCTGCTGAGCGGGTGCGTCAGAATCGCTTGCGGCGCGTTGGCCAGCGCCTCTGGGGCCTCTATGTAGATGGCTTGTGCGTCGCTGAACACCGGCTCTGCAGCGACGCTGGCCAGGGTTTTGTCGGCCGTTACGTACCAGAGATAACCGCGTTGGCTGAGCGCCGAGCTGGGCAGCTTCCAGAGTCCGTCCAGCTCGCGTCCGGGAATGCTTACCTGCACGAAGGTGCCGGGCAGCAGGGCGGGGTTTTGCGACAGCGGTTGGTCGAGCGCAACGACCAGCGCGCGCTGGCGAGTGGTGTCATCCAGATGGTGCTCTGTACGTACGACTACACCTTGCCATTGCTGGTTGTCTTCGGCATTGAGCAGGGTTGCCGTCCAGCTGCCGTCGGTCAGCTGCTGCTCATCCGGCAGGCTTGCCCAGTCGCGGGCTGACAGTGCGACACTCACTTCCACGCGGTCACTGCCCAGCAGCTCGGCCACCTCGCCGCCGCCTTGCAGGTAGCTACCCGGAGCAATGGCGCGGCTGGTGATGATGGCGTCGAAGGGCGCACGAATCTGGGTCTGCTGCAGATCATGGCGCGCGCTGGCCAACGCGGTACGGGCCTGCCGCACCGCTGCGGCGGCGGCGGCCAGCTGCGGTTTGCGCAACACCAGTTCGGAGTCAGGGTCGCCGTCCAGCCCGGACGAGCGCCACTCGGCCAATGCCTGCGCGCCCTCGCGCTGTTCTTCGAGGTAGTCGACCTCGGCGCTGGCCAAGGTTTGTTCCGCGCTGGCAACGGCAGCCTGGTAGCTGGCGTCTTCCAGCTCGGCCAGCAACTGGCCGGCGGTCACCGCGTTGCCAGTGGCAAAGTGCTCGCTCAGGTGGGTAACTCGGCCGGCGACCTCGCTGCTCAGGGTCAGAGAAAAGCGCGAATTGGCTGCGCCAAAGCCGCTGACGCTGGCCTGATAGCGCGCGGGGCTGCGGTAGACCACGGCAACATCCGGGACCAGGCTCGCTTCGGCGCTGATAGGCGCTGTGCGCTGGGCTGCAAAGTCGGCGCTGCGCAGGTGGTTGTAGATCAGGATCAGAACCACGACCAGCAGGCTGCCGGCAATGACCCAGCGGCGGGAAGGGTATTTGCTCATTCGGGTGCTCCCAGGCCCAGCGCCAACCCCAGCGTGATGCGGTTGGTCAGGCGGTTGTAGATAAGGGTGTCGAGCTGGGCTTCCAGGTCGTAGGTCTGCTGCTGCACCTCCAGCAGTTCCAGCAGGGTGGCGCCGCCAGTGCGATAGCGGCGTTGGTATTGCGTCAGGCTGTTGCGCTGGCGCGCCAGCGCCTCGGTGATATGGGCTTGCTGCTGGTCCAGGGCCTGTTCTTGGCCAAGGGCGTCGCTTACCTCATTGACGGCGCCCAGCAGCGTTTCGCGGTAGGCTTGCCAGCGTTCGGCGGCGGTTAGCTCGGCAATATCGGCAGTCGCGCGCAGGGCGCCGCCCTGATACAGCGGCGCGCTCAGCTCACCCAAGAGGCTCCACAGTGGGTCTGTGAGCAGGGCCTGGGCAGGGTTCTCGGCGATGTCCTGCAAGGCCGCTTGCAGGCTGATGCTCGGCAGCATGTCCTTGTAGGCGGCGCGGGTGCGCAGGCTCTCGGCTTCTATGGCGAGCCAGGCCGCGCGCAGGTCGGGACGGCGCTCAAGGGTTTGCGTTGGCAGCTCGGCCAGTGGCGTGATGACGCCGGGGTAATCGGCTGGCATCTGCAGCGCCAGTGGTTGGCTGCTGCCCACCAGCACCTGCAGCGCGCGCTGCTGTTGCGCCAGGGTTTGCGTGTCGGCAGCCAGGGTGGCTCGGCTGCTGGCACTGGCGCTGCGGGCGCTGTCCAGATCGTTCAGGCTGCCAAGTCCGGCACGGTAACGCTGCAGAACCAGTGCCTCGTTTTGCTCCAGGGTCGCCAGGCGGCGTTGTTCAATCTCCAGCGCGCGCTGCTGGGCGATAAGACCAAGCCAGCCCTGCATCACCTCCGCGCTGAGGGTATCTCTGGCCGACTGGTACAGCGCCTGCTGCTGGGCGCTGTCGCTGCCGGCGGCGGCGACCTCATCGCCCACGCGGTGCCAGAGGTCCAGCTCCCAGCTGACGCTGACCGAGCCGGTATAGCTGCTGTCCGTGTCTTCGCTGCGTGAGGCTTGAAATCCGGCGCTGGCGCTGGGCAGGCGACCACCGGCAATGCGCCGCTGCTCGGCCTGGCGTTGGCGCAGTACCAGCCAGGTTTGTTGCAGCCCGGGGTTGTTGTCCAGCGCCTGACTGACCAGCTGGTGCAGTTGGTCACTGTCGATCAATTGAGTCAGATGGCTGACCGCAGCAGCGTCGGCTTGCGCAGGCCAGGCGGTAATTTCGTTGCGTAGCTGCTCGGCCTGGCTGCTGTAGTCGGGGCTGGTGCCCGTCGTGGCGCAACCGTGCACCAGCAGGGCCAAAGGCAATAGCAGGTAGAGCGGGGGGCGCGGCATTGCAGAAGGTCTCCCGTGTAGCAAGGGCAAGACGCCCATCAGGCGGCTTGGCGATCTTGCGGGAGACTAGCGAGCGGGAGGTTAAGCGCGGGTTAAGAACGTGCTGATCAATGCCGCACGGCTTTTGCGAGTGGCATTGACCAGCGCTTGCTTACGCAAGGGCAGGAGCACGGCAGCCCCTGCCGGGGCATCAGTCCATGTCGTCCAGGGTGAAGACAACGTCGTCACGGGCAACGTCGATTTCCCAGACGGTGTAGGTGTCGCCGTCTTCATCCTGGGCACGAATGTCGAAGATGGACGACTTGGCACCGCGCAGGTTCACCCGCACAGTGTGACCGTCAGGCAGGATGTCTTCGTCCAGCACATCTTCTTCCCAGCTCTTGGATTTGGCGTGGCTGACATACAGGTAATAGATGTCGTAGCCGGTATCGTTTGTCACCTCGACATAGCCATCGAAGCCGGCGGCTGCGGAGCCGCTGAACAGGCATAGGACGGCAAACAGCGCTAAGGCTTTTTTGATCATTTTTCTCTCCCTGGGTGCGCCCGTCTGGTAGGCGCGAAAGCTGATCGGACAGACCGAACAACGCATATGGCTAACGGCCACGCCGCGACTGACTCGGCCGCTGCAGCGGCAGATCAGAGCGATGGGGCCTTATGGGTGACCAGTTGCAGGCTGGCCGAGTAGAAGCATATAGCCATATGCGGGGATGGCAAGTACCTAAATCAGGGTATTGTGCAGGCGGGTAGGCGGAACCGCCTGCGGGAGAGTTCAAAGCACCTGTGTCAGTGCGCGATGCGGTTAGCCAGGCGCCTGCCCCAGGGGCTGTCCGCTGCGCTCAGCCAGACCTGCTCATGCAGCCAGCGCAGGGACTGCGCGTCGGCTGCCAGCAGTTGCTTGTGCGCTGGCTCCAGCTGCTCCGGGCCCTGCTCCAGGCAGCGTTGGCGCAGCAGTTGCAGCTCCTGTTGCTGGCGCCGGGCACGGGGCGCATGGGCCAGCCCTGCCTGCAGTTGCTGTGTAGTGGGGTGGATGACGGCTTCGACAAAGGCATCTCGCTCGCACAGATCTGGCAGGCTGGAGGGTTGCTCCAAGGCGTCCAGCAGCGCATTGCCGTTGTGCTCGTCCGGACTTAGCAACAGGCCGCGATCGCGCAGCCAGGTACCGATGCCGATGCGACTGAACAGCACGAACAGCGGCGCAGCCAGTACCAGCGGCACGGCCACCGGCAGTGACCAGAGGAAGAACATGGGTTGCAGCCAGTAGGCAAAGGCGGACCAGCTCAGTGCCAGCAGGCTGCCGATACCCTGGTCGAGCACCGCTGCCAGCCAACTGGTCTCGCCGCTGCGGTTTTGCCCGGCCCAGCGCAGGTTGACGTTGAACAGCGCCTCGACCACATAGCGGCTGTGGGCGAGCATGCGGATGGGGGCCAGCAGCGCCGAGGCCAATGATTCAAGCAGTACGCTGAGGCACAGCCGCAGCGCGCCGCCATAGCGCCGCCGCTGCCCGCTGATCAGCACGTCGGCCAGGGCCAGCAGCTTGGGCACAAACAGCAATATCAGCGTAAAGCCCACCAGAGCCAGCGCGCGGGTGGGGTGCCACTCGGGCCACAGCGGGAACAGCTGGTTGGGCTGCGGAAAGTAATTGATCGGCCACAGCACCAGCCGCGCCACCTCGACGGTGGTCAGCACCAGAAAGCCGAACCACAGCGGTGAGGCCAGATACCCCATGATGCCGTTAAGAAAAGCCAGACGGTGGGCCAGGCGCAGGCGTCGGCTGAACAGCATCAGCCACAGGTGCTGCAGGTTGCCCTTGGCCCAGCGGCGGTCGCGCGTCAGTTCATCACTGAGGGTGGGCGGCGACTCCTCATAGCTGGCGTGCAGTTCCGGCTCCAGCCAGACCTCCTGCCCGGCGCGCCCCATATACGCGGCTTCAACAAAGTCGTGACTCAGTACCGAGCCCTTGAACAGGCCCCAGCCTGGCAGCCGGCGCAGGCCGCAGTGCTGCATGAAGGGGCGAATACGCAAAATCGCGTTATGCCCCCAGAAGGCTGCTTCCCCCAGTTGCACCGCTGCCAGGCCGGTGGTGAACAGGGGGCCGTACAGTTGGTTGGCAAACTGCTGGATACGGGCGAACAGCGACTGCGCGTTGAGCAGGCGTGGGCTCGATTGCAGGATGCCGACCTGCGGGTGGCGCTGCATTAGCTGGACCATTTGCACGATGGTGTCGCCGCCCATCAGGCTGTCGGCATCCAGTACCACCATGTACTGGTAGTCGCGGCCCCAACGCCTGAGAAAGTCGGCGATATTGCCGCTCTTGTGGTTGAGGTTGAGCTTGCGCCGGCGATAAAACAGACGCGACTGGGCGCCCAGTTCCTGGCGCAGGGCCTGCCAGGCCGCCTGTTCCTGCAACCAGACGTCGGCATCACGGCTGTCGGAGAGGATGTAAAAATCAAAGTGCTGCAGTTCGCCGCTGGCCTCCAGGCTTTGGTAGATCGCCTTGAGGCCCAGCAGGCTGCGCGCAACCGGTTCATGGTAGATCGGCATCACCACCGCCGTGCGCCCGAGCGGGGTGCTGGCGAGCGTCGCAGCATCCTGGCGGCGCAGCAGGCTGCGCTGATCACCGCCCAGGCGGCGCAACACAAAGCCAGTCATGGCTATCCAGAAACCCAGCGACAGCCAGGTGAACAACAGAGCAAAAAGCGCGGCAATTCCGACTTCAACCCAGGTGCGGCCGTGATACGGCAGCACCGCGAGTAGCAGCCAGGTAGCGGCCAGCGTCTGGCCAAGCACCAACACCAGCAGCAGGGCGCGTCGACGCCGCGCGCTGGCGCGCCAGTTGTACTGGGCGTGGGTGCTGTCGGGCAACAGGGTGGGTGGCAGGCTGGTCATCAGTAGGCTCCGTAACGCAGACTGCCACGGCGCAGCGGCGGGCCGGCCGAGGGTGCAGGCGGTGCCGGCGGCAGCGCGGCGCGGGCGGCTTGCAGGGCAACCTCGAGCGGCGGCTGCTGATGTTGCTGCAATGCCTGGCGGCTGATCGCCAGGGCCTTCAGTTCGGTGTCTCGGTCCATCGGCATGCCTGACCATTGCCAGTAGGCCAGTATGCGCTGCAGGATGACGTTGCTGTCGCGCGCGTTCATGCCTTACTCCGGCTTGGCCAGCAGGTCGCTGCCGGCGGGTATTTCGTATTGCCAGGTTTCGCTCAGTGTCTGCTCGGCATCACGCAGATGGGCGCTGAGGGCCAGTGCCTCGTTGGCCGCCGGGCGGACCAGCATCGACAGCCGCCAGCGTTGCAAAGCCGGCAGGTACTGCACAAACTGCTCAATCAGCTCGCCGCCGTTCTGCATCTCTACTTCGCCCAGCACCGCCGCGTCCTCGCTCAGCTCATCCAGTGGGCCGCCGGCAAAGTCGACGATCAAGCGCAGAGCGCCTTCCTCGTTGCCGCCGCCAACGCGCATGCCATCACCCACGAAGGTCTCGTGAGCTCTGCCGAGCGGGTTGGCGGTGATGCTATGGTCGCCGAACAGGACGCGGTAGCGGTGTTTGAGCGGCTTGCCACGCTCAACCGGATCGTTGGGTTGCCAGAAGGCGACGATGTTGTCGTTGGTTTCGTTCGGGGTGGGGATTTGTACCAGTACCACCTTGCCTGGTCCCCAGCTGCCATCTGTTTCGACCCAGCTGCTGGGGCGTCCGTCGTAGATGGCTTCCGGGTCCTGGTAGCTGCGAA
Organism: Halopseudomonas pachastrellae; assembly: GCF_900114765.1. Taxonomy (GTDB): domain Bacteria; phylum Pseudomonadota; class Gammaproteobacteria; order Pseudomonadales; family Pseudomonadaceae; genus Halopseudomonas; species Halopseudomonas pachastrellae. The sequence continues at coordinate 9,993 of NZ_FOUD01000002.1, read as the reverse complement.
AGTCGGTGTCGCGTTGCAGCAGCCCGAAGCCACGCAGATTCTGCACGCTGAAGTAGTCCATACGCAGGGTGCTTGGATTGCGCAGTGGGCGCCAGAGCCATTCGCCGGTGCCGCCATCGTGCACCAGCAGGCCGTCGGAGTCGTGCACCTCGGGCCGCCATTCGCCGCGCGGTCGGATGCTGTTCTCTCCGTAGTAAAACATGCTGGTCAGCGGCGCTACGCCCAGCAGCTCGACGTCGTGGCGCGGAAACAGAACCGACTCCACGGCCAGGGCGGTTTGCTCGCCCGGGGTGGCCACAAACCGGTAAGCGCCGGTCATGCTCGGACTGTCGAGCAGGCCATAAAAGGTCATGCTGGTGGCGTCCGGTGCCGGACGTTCCAGCCAGAATTCGACAAAGTCCGGAAACTCCTCGCCGCCGGGCATGCCGGTATCGATGGCCAGGCCGCGGCCGGAGATGCCGAAGTTGTTCTCGCTGCCTACGGCGCGATAGTAGCTGGCACCGGCAAACACCATGAACTGGTTTTGCTGGTCCTCGCCTTTGAGCGGAAAGGTCAGCTTGAAGCCGGCGTAGCCCAGGTCCGCAGGCACCAGTCGCTCGACTTCTGTATTGGGGTAGGTGAACTGGTTCTTGGCAAAGGTTAGCGGCTCGACACCTTGCTCATCGATGACATGAACCTGAACCGGGTTGCGGTAGAACAGTCCGCTGGGTACGGGCATGACTTGAAAGGCTGATTCGCTCTCGTGCCAGAGGCTGTTTTCCGGCTTGAAGCGAATGCCCTGGTAGTCGTCGAAGCTCAGCTCCTGCAAAAAACGCGGCACTTCCTTGGGCGGCTGGTAGCTGCTTTCGGCGCGCTCGCGGGCCTTGGTGATGACCTGTTCAAAGCTGAAGTCGGCCGCCTGTAGGCCAAAGGGTAGGCAGAGGCAGAAAGCGGCACTGGTCAGAACAGTCCCTCGTAGCATGGTGCGAATTCCTTGCGATGGTATCTGAGCGATTAGGCCGCAAACCGGCGTTGCAGTTCCGCACCAAGCTGGCTGTGTATCGCAAACTTACTGCGGGCCGCGTGCAATGAAGTGCAGTGCCTTGATAGCGGCTTAAACGAGCGCTCGCCCCGAACGGTGGTTCAGGGCGAGCGTTGCGAGTGGGATTACTCGACGGTGATGGTGATCTGCTCGGAGGTCACTGAGGGGGACAGCGGAATGTGATGATGATCGCCAACAATCAGCTGCAGCGTATGCTCGCCCGGCGGCAAATCGAGGCTGGTCTGGGTTTGGCCGCCACCAAAGTGCACGTGGTTGTCGTCGGCAGGAATGGGTTGGCCTGCCGGCGGCAGGGTGTCGGTGTCGATCAGCAGGTGGTGGTGGCCGGTGGCTTCGCGCTCAACCCCTGCTGGCGCCACGCCCATGCCCTCAAGGCCAAACTGCACGGTGACCGGGGAGCTGACGGTCGCGCCGTCGCTGGGGGAAATGAAAAACACCTTGGCGTCTTCGGGGGCGGCGGTTTGGGCAAAGGCGAGGCTGGCGCTGCCGGCCAGCAGCAGGCCGGCGAGAGTGTGGGTGATCCGTTGCATGGGGTGCTCCTTATTTGCGTGTTTGGCAGGGTGATACTGCTTCTACGTCGACCCGCCAAACCGGCTCTGGTTCAAACCCCGCTGGCTGTTTGCGTCTGCTGTTTATCCTGCCTACCCTGTGGAGGAGGGTGCTGACCGTGGGGGGAACACGCTGACCGGAGCGCGGTCGACTGAAACAGTGCCCTGCCGGTTATATCTTCGCCACGCCGCTCGCGGGGCGTCTTTTGCGCAGAGCGCTGCGTATCGTTTTTCAGTTGAGCAGGGCCGTCCTGCTCCTAGATCGTCTTGCCCTAGGAGGCCGCTATGTCTGCACCGTCCCGTCTTGCCGAACCCCGCCTGTTTCGCCAGCAATGTCTGGTTGCTGGTAGCTGGATCGACGCCAGCGATGGCGCCTCCATCGAGGTGGATAACCCGGCCAGCGGCGAGATCATCGGCAGCGTGCCCAGCCTGAGCGAAGCTCAGCTTAATGATTGCATTGCCCAGGCCGACAAGGCCTATGCCAGCTGGCGCAAGACCACCGCGCTGGAGCGCGCCGATCTGCTGATGCGCTGGTACGACCTGATGCTCAAGCACCGCGAGGACATTGCCAGCCTGATGACGTTGGAGCAGGGCAAGCCGCTGGTCGAATCACGCGGTGAGGTGGATTACGCCGCCTCCTTTATCCGCTGGTTTGCCGAGGAAGCACGCCGGGTTTACGGCGAGACCATTCCCGGTGCCAAGCCCGGGCAGCATATTGTGGTGACCCGTCAGCCAATTGGGGTGACGGCCGCCATTACCCCCTGGAATTTTCCGGCCGCGATGATTACGCGCAAGGCTGGCGCCGCGCTGGCAGCCGGCTGCTCAATGATTGTCAAACCCGCCAGCGCCACCCCCTTTACCGCGCTGGCGCTGGGCGTACTGGCCGAAGAGGCGGGGATTCCGGCGGGTGTGTTCAATGTGGTCACCGGCAAGGCGTCTCTGATCAGTGATGTGCTGACCAGCAGCGAGACGGTGCGCAAACTGAGCTTTACCGGCTCGACCAGCGTCGGCAGTCAGCTGATGGCTCAATGCGCCGAGCATGTGCAAAAGGTGTCGCTGGAGCTGGGTGGCAACGCGCCTTTTATCGTCTTTGATGATGCTGATCTGGACCGCGCAGTGGAAGGTGCCATGGTCAGCAAGTTCCGCAATACCGGGCAGACCTGCGTGTGCGCCAACCGTTTTCTGGTGCAGAGCGGCGTGCATGACCGCTTTGTCGAGAAGCTGGCCGAGGCCATGGGCAAGCTCAAGTTGGGTGATGGCTTTGAAGAGGGCGTAACCCAGTCTGCGCTGATCAACCGGGCAGCAGTGCAAAAGGTGCAGGAGCACTTTGACGATGCGTTGGCCAAGGGTGCCAAGCATGTTGCCGGCGCCTCACCGGGCGAGGCCAAAGGCAACTACGTGGAGCCGGTGTTGGTAACCGGCGTGACCCCGGACATGCAGGTGTGCGCTGATGAAACCTTCGGTCCGTTGGCGGCGGTAATTCGCTTCGACAGTGAGGAGCAGGCCATCGAGCTGGCCAACGACACGCCCTATGGGCTGGCCGCCTACTTCTACAGCACCAACATTCACCGCGTCTGGCGCGTTGCCGATGCGCTGGAAGCCGGCATTATCGGCGTCAACGAAGGTGCCGTCTCCAATGCGGCCGCCCCCTTCGGCGGGGTCAAGGCCAGCGGTCTGGGCCGCGAGGGCTCACGTCACGGGCTGGATGAGTACACCGAAATCAAGTACCTGTGCATGGGTGGGGAATAAGCTATGGCTGAGCCACGGCGCATCGCCCTGATGCCCGGCGACGGCATCGGCCAGGAGGTGATGGCCGCCGCTGCCGAGGTGCTGCAGGCGCTGGATAAGCAAACGCCATTGGGCCTGACCTGGGATTGGCTGGAGTGGCCCTCGACCGACTGGCACCGGCGGCATGGCGAGATGATGCCGGCCGATGCCATGACCCAGGTGCAAGCCTACGACGCGCTGCTGATGGGCGCGCTGGGCGACCCCGGCCCGCTCAGCGATGCAAACCGCTACTGCCTGCCTGACAGTGTTTCGCTGTCGCCGCTGCTGCAGTTTCGCAAGGGCCTGGGGCTGTGGGCCTGTGAGCGGCCCGCGCGGCTGCTGCCCGGCGCGCCTCAGTATCTGGCCGATGAGCGCGCCGCCGAGGTCGACATGCTGGTGATTCGCGAAAACAGCGAGGGCGAGTACGTTAATCAGGGCGGTCGCCTGCACCGGGGCACGGCCGATGAAGTGGCCACCCAGCTGGAGGTGTTTACCCGGCGCGCCACCGAGCGGCTGATACGCCATGCTTTTGTCCGCGCCCGTGAGCGGCTGGAGGCGCGGGGTGCCGATGCGCGGCACTTTCACTGCGCAGACAAGGGCCGTGCTGGTGCACAGGTATGCCTGATTACCAAGCGCAACGCTCAGCCCTACTGGGGCGATATGTACACCGAGGTGTTTGCCGAGATTGCCGCCGAATTCCCGGAAATAGGCGTGCACCATGAGCTGGTCGATGCGGCTTGCATGAAGTTTGTGCAGTGCCCCTGGACCTTCGACGTGGTGGTGGCGAGCAACTTGCATGGAGACATTCTGACGGATCTGGCCGCCGTGCTCTCGGGTGGACTGGGGCTGGCGCCGTCTTGCAATATCAACCCGGACAGCCGCGCCATGCCCGCGCTGTTCGAACCCACACATGGCAGCGCGCCGGATATCGCCGGCCAGGGGCTTGCAAACCCTGCTGCCATGCTGCTCACCACAGCCCTGATGCTGGACTGGGTGGGCTGCGCACAGGCTGCCGAACGCCTGCGCCAAGCGGTTGCCAAGGATCTGGCGACCACAGCTGGCCAACGGCGGACCTGTCGGGATGTGACTGCTGGCGTGATCGCCGCGCTGCACTGATCCCGCTCGCGTGTCAGGACACGCTCTGCGTGTCGCTGGCCGATCAGACTCGGGCTTCGGCCCGCCGAAAGGACAGGAGAGATGGCTATGCACCATTTGTCACCGCTGCTCAAGCAGGCCAGCCAGGTCTGTGTCGATCACGGCGAAGGCAGCTGGCTGGTTGATACCGACGGTCGGCGCTATCTGGACTTCACCTCAGGCATCGGTGTGACCAGCACCGGCCATTGCCACCCCACCGTGGTCGCCGCCGCCCAAGAGCAGGTTGGCCGCGTCATTCACGCCCAGTACACCACGGTAGCTCACCGGCCCATGCTGGAGCTGACAGATGCGTTGGCCGAACGTATGCCCGAGGGCATCGACTCGGTGGCCTTCGCCAATTCCGGCTCCGAGTCGGTAGAAGCGGCCCTGCGCTTGGCACGGCAGGCCACCGGGCGGGCCAACATCATCGTCTTTGACGGGGGCTTTCATGGCCGCACCATGGCGGCCGCCTCCCTTACCACCTCCGGCACCAAGGTGCGGACCGGTTTTCACCCGATGATGGCCGGGGTTGAGGTGTCGCCCTTTCCGCATGCCTACCGCTACGGCTGGAGCGAGGAGCAGGCCACCGAGTTTGCCCTGCGCGAGCTTGACCACATTCTCAAGACCCGCACCGCGCCCAGTGATACCGCCGCCATGTTGATTGAGCCGGTGCAGGGCGAGTTCGGCTACTACCCGGCCAACACTGCCTTTATGCAGGGGCTGGCCGAGCGCTGCCGGCAGCATGGCATCTTGCTGATCTGCGACGAAATTCAGGCCGGTTACGGCCGCACCGGACGCTTCTGGAGCCACAACCATTTTGACGTTACGCCGGATATCGTGATCACCGCCAAGGGGCTGGCCAGTGGCTTTCCGCTGTCGGCCATTGCCGCCTCGGAATCGCTGATGAGCAAGGGGTTGGCAGGCTCTCAAGGCGGCACCTATGGCGCTAACGCGGTGGCCTGCGCCGCTGCCTTGGCAACGCTCGAAGTCATCGATAAGGAACAACTGGTCGACAACGCTGCGCAGCAAGGCGAGCTGCTTGGCAAGCGCTTGCATGAACTGCAACAGCGCTTCCCGTTGATCGATACCTTGCGCGGCAAGGGGCTGATGCAAGGCATGGAGATCGCCGACGATCACCGCACGCCGCGTGGCGATCTGGCGGCACGTCTGACCAGCGCCGCGGAGGCCGAAGGCTTGCTGCTACTGCGCTGCGGTACCGAGGGGCAAATCGTCCGCTGGTTGCCGCCGCTGACGGTCAGTAGCGCCGAAATTGACGAAGCGGTAGCTCGCTTTGCCCGTGCGGCGCAGCAGGTGGCTGCGTGACACGGATTCTGGTACTGGTCGCCCACGGTGAGGAGCCCTTGCCGGGGCTTGATGACTTGCCCACCACGGTTGAGCTGCGCACTGTCAGCGATGAGGCGGATCTGCGCGAGCACCTGCCGCAGACCGATGTGCTGGTGGTGACCGACTTTCGCACCGGCTTGCTCGAAGGCTGCTGGCCAGCCGAGCACAGCATCCGCTGGGTGCATGCTACCAGCGCCGGAGTCGATGCGCTGATGTTCCCCGCGCTATGGGACAGCGATGTGTTGCTCACCAACGCGCGCGGAGTATTTGACTTAGGGATTGCTGAGTATGTGCTGGGCGCGGTGCTGATGCACGCCAAGGACAGCCTCGGCAACCTGCGGCTGCAGCGCCAGCATCAGTGGCAGCACCGCGAAACCGCGCTGGCCGCGCGTCAGCATGCGCTGGTTATTGGTGCTGGCTCAATCGGCAGCGAAGTGGCGAGGCTGCTGGCGGCACTGGATATCGAGGTGACCGGCATCGCCCGCACGGCGCGCGAGGCGCCGCACTTTACCCGGGTGCTGGCCAACGACCAGCTGGACGCAGTGCTGCCCGAGGCGGATGTGGTGATCATCACCGCACCGCTGACTGAGGGCACACGCGGGCTGATTAACCGTGATCGCCTGGCGCTGATGCGGCGCGACGCGCTGCTGGTGAATGTCGGCCGTGGCGCGATTGTGGTTACCGACGACCTGGTCGATGCCTTACAGCAGCGTCAGCTCGGCGCTGCGGTACTGGATGTTGTTGACCCCGAGCCGCTGCCCGCCGGGCATGCGCTCTGGGATATGCCTAACGTGATGCTGTCGGCGCACATGGCCGGTGATTTTATCGGCTGGCGCCGCGCGCTGGGTGAGCAGTTCATGGCCAATCTGCACCGCTGGCTGGCCGATGAGCCCCTGCACAACCGTGTGAACAGGGGGAAATAGCGCCCGGAAACGAGAAGCAGCCCGGGCACTCTGGCACTGAGGAGACGATTATGTCCGACGAAATTCTGGCAATGACGGCGATGCAGTTGCGGGCACATTTTTCCGACCGTCAGCTCTCGCCAGTCGACGTGGCCAGCGCCATGCTGGACCAGATCGAACGGGTAGATAGCCATACCAATGGCTTCTGTCTGGTGGATCGCGAGACCAGCCTGGCGCTGGCGCGCGAGTCGGAGCAGCGTTATAGCGCTGGCACGCCGCAGGGGTTGCTTGATGGCGTACCGGTGGCGGTCAAGGATGTCTTTCTCACTCCCATGTGGCCAACCCTTAAAGGCTCGCACACGGTTGACCCGCAGAGCACGCTGGGCAAGACCGGCGCGTGCACCGCAGCCTTAGCGCGTCACGGCTACGTGCCCATCGGCAAGACCACCACACCCGAACTGGGTTGGAAGGGCGTGACCGACAACCCGGTCGATGGCGTGACCAACAACCCCTGGAATCCAGAGAAAACCTCGGGCGGCTCGAGCGGCGGTAGCGGTGTGGCAGTCGCTTTGGGCATGGCGCCGATGGCGCTGGGCACCGACGCCGGCGGGTCCATTCGCATCCCCGCTGCCTTCTGCGGCATCGTTGGGCTCAAGCCCTCCTTTGGCGAGGTGCCGCACTGGCCCTCCAGCCCGTTCGGCACGCTGGCCCATGCCGGCCCGATGACCTGGACCGTGGAAGACTGCGCGCTGATGATGAACGTGCTGAGCGAGGCCGATCATCGCGACACCAACGCAGTGCCCCGGCGCAATATCGATTATCTTGCCGAACTGCGCGGCGGCGTGAAGGGGCTGAAGATCGCCTACAGCCCGAATCTCGGCTACGTGGATGTGGACCCTGAAGTAGAGGCGGCGGTAGCCGAGGCAGCCAAGGTGTTCGCCGACCTGGGCGCCGAGGTGGTGCGGGTAGACCCCGGTTTCAGTGATCCGTTGGCCGCCTTTGGTCATCTGTTTTACGGCGGCGCAGCCAATGCCATTCGCGATCTCGGACCCAAAAAACGCGCGCTGATGGACCCTGAGTTGATCAAGGTCTCGGAGAAGGCGGCGCGCCTGAGCATGCTCGATTACATGGGCGCGATGAACGAGTCCATGGCGCTGCGCGAGCGTATGGCGGCGTTCCACCAGAAGTACGACCTGCTGCTCACGCCGACTCTGCCGCTGACCGCTTTCAAGACCGGGCGTGAAGTGCCGGAGGACTGGCCCAGCACCCGCTGGCCGACCTGGACGCCCTTTACCTATCCCTTCAACATGACCGGGCAACCGGGGCTGTCCGTGCCCTGCGGCTTTGACAGCAAGGGGCTGCCGATTGGCCTGCAGCTGGTGGGTGCGCGCTTTAACGATGCTGTAGTGATGCGCGCAGGCCATGCCTATCAGCAGGCGGCGCCGCTGACCGGTCGCCGTCCGGCCCTGTTCACCGCTGCACAGGAGTAAGGCCATGCCACTGGGAAGCTCCGACATTGACCTGTACGAATCGGAAGATCCGATCTGGAACCCGGCGCTGCTGACCATTCCGATTCCGGGTATCCGCAAGATGGTCAATCTGGCGTCCACCATGAACGACGTCATCCATCTGTCCATTGGTCAGCCGGATTTGCCCGCGCCGGACACAGTGGTTGAGGCCTCGGTTGAGGCGCTGCGCGCCGGGCAGACCGGCTACACCATGGACGCCGGGATGCCCGAGCTGCTCGAATCGCTCGCTGAATACTACAGCGAGCGCTATCAGCGGCCGCTCAGCCCAGACAACATCATGATCACCACCGGTGCGACCGAGGCGATCTATCTCGCGCTTACCGCCGTGGCGGCGCCGGGGCGGCACTTTATCGTACCGGACCCGGCGTTCATGCTGTATGCGCCGCTGATTCGCATGAATGGCGGCGAGGTGACCGAGATACCGACGCGGGCCGAGAATCACCACCAGCTCGACCCGCAGGAGGTGATCGACGCCATCGAGCCGCATACCCACGCGATTGTGCTCAACTCGCCCAGCAACCCGACCGGCACGCTGTATCCGCGCAAGACGCTGGAGGCAATTCTGGAGGAAGCAGCCTATCGCGGCATTCATGTGATCAGCGATGAGGTCTACGACCACCTGATCTATGACGGCCGCGAATATCCGTCGGTACTGTCGTGCTGCAGCGATCTGGACCACGTCATGGTGGTCAGCAGTTTCTCCAAGACCTATAGCATGGCGGGCATGCGCATCGGCTGGCTGATCGGCAGCCAAGCGGCGATCAAGAAGCTGCGGCGTTACCACATGTTCACTACCACGGTGGCCAATACGCCATTCCAGTGGGCCGGGGTGGCGGCGCTGCGCAGCGGCGGCCCCTTTATTGAAGAAATGCTCAGTGAGTACACTCGCCGCCGCGACCGGCTGGTGGAACTGGTGGAGCAAACGCCGCATCTGACCGGCTACAAACCCGAGGGTGCCTTCTACCTGTTCCCGGCGCTGCCGGAGGGGGTTAACGGGACTAACGTAGCTCTGCGGCTATTGAAGGAAACGGGTGTTTGCACCATTCCCGGCGAGACGTTTGGCAACAGCTGCAGCAACGCGCTGCGGCTCAGTTACTCGACGTCGCTGGAGAGTATCGAGCGGGCGTTTGAGCGGATTATTCCTTGGATGGAGAAGCAGGATTTTGATTAGGGGCTGGGTTCTAAGTCGGGTAGTCACCGCTTAGGGGAGATTCCGGTTAGCCGTTTTCAGTAGTGTGCCGTTGTCGAATCAGCTTTTCGCCTTCACGGCGAGCTAAGGGGGCCGCTTGCCCGGCCCCCTTAGCGATCCTCGGGGCACCCGACTACGCGGCCCTTCGGGTTCGCTGCGTTGCTCTATTTATCGGGGAAGCGTAAAACTCGTCGCTACGCTCCTCAGACATCCTTGTATCTCGACTACTGCCTCTCCAAGGAGGCATAGTTCCCGACTGATCCTCGGGGGAGGCTGGTAAGCCGTGTCCACCCTTAAGCCGCTGAGCTTGCAGCGTAGATTGGGCTGCCACCTCCATTTCATCCCTTAAGTCCGAACGGTATCTAGAGCCGCAAGAGCTCGCATTGCACAAGGTTGGACGGGATGACGTGATCATCAAAACGACTGCATGGAGGACATCTCATGACACTGGTAGTGGGCATCGATATCGCCAAGCGCACTTTTGATCTGGCCATACTGCAGCCCAACGGCAAGCACCGAACCAAGAGCAAATTAAGCAACG
>NZ_FOUD01000018.1 GCF_900114765.1 Halopseudomonas pachastrellae | reverse complement strand
ATCTCGCGCATTAACTGTCGTTCGCTGCGCACGCCGAACAGGTAGCCAATAAACAGCATCTTGAACAGAGTGACCGGGTCAATCGCCGGGCGACCGTTGTCAGCACAATACAGGTGCTGGGTGGCAGGACGAATGAACTCGAAATCAATGTGCTGGGCGATCTTGCGCAGCAGATGGTCAGCTGGCACCAGTTCTTCGAGGGTGACCATCTCCAGCGCGTGTTGTTTGGGTGAAGGGGGTTTGAGCATCGGGTTGGCCTGCGATAAACGACAACCCATTAAACAAAAGCCCCCGCCTTTCGGCTAGGGGCTTTGTCAGCAGTCTGACCGGGGCAGAGCCCCGGTTTTTTTATATGCGCCTCAGGCGCGGCGGCGGAACAGCGGCAGAGGCTGGTCAGTCGCGGCCTGGTAGGTGTTGGAGAAGTCTTTCAGGCTCTCCAGCGCCTCGTCGGCGTTGCGGTCGGCACGCAGGGCGAAGGCGTCAAAGCCGCAGCGCTGCATGAAGAACAGCTGGTCACGCAGGACGTCGCCAATGGCGCGCACTTCACCCTGGTACTGGTAGCGGTCACGCAGCAGGCGGGCGTTGGAGTAGTTGCGGCCGTCGCTGAAGACCGGGAAGTTCAGCGCGACGACCTGAAACTGGCTCAGATCGTCTGCGATGCTTTCCACTTCTTCATCGCTGTCCAGCCACACACCCAGACCGCCGTCGCGGGCTTTCAGGGCATGGCTGTGTTCCAGCCACAGGGCCAGCGGCACGATGATGCTGTCGCTGTTGGGCAGGCCGTCCAGCGTGGCGTCCTTGTCGAGCAGGTGCCAGCTGTCGTTGATCACCTCACCGTTCTTAATTAGCCGCTGCATACACGCGCTCCTTGAAAGGTGCCATGCCGATACGCTTGAAGGTATCGAGGAACTGTTCTTCGGGGGTGCGGTTCTCGATGTAGACATCGATTACCTTGGTCATCACGCTGGGCATGTCTTCGGCCGAGAAGGACGGGCCGAGGATCTGACCGATGCTGGCGTCGCGACCGCTGTTGCCGCCAATCGATACCTGATAGAACTCCTGGCCCTTCTTGTCGACACCCAGCACGCCGATATGGCCAACGTGGTGATGACCGCAAGCGTTCATGCAGCCGGAGATGTTCAGGTCCAGATCACCGATGTCGTGCAGGTAGTCCAGGTCATCAAAGGTGCGCTGGATGGCTTCGGCAATCGGAATCGATTTGGCGTTGGCCAGGGCGCAGAAGTCGCCGCCGGGGCAGCAGATGATGTCGGTCAGCAGGCCGATGTTCGGGGTGGCGAAGCCGTGCTTGCGGCAGGCTTGCCACAGCGCGTACAGATCGCTCTGGCGCACGTCAGCCAGCACCAGGTTCTGCTGGTGGGTAACGCGCAGCTCGCCGAAGCTGAACTGATCGGCCAGATCGGCAATGGCGTCGAGCTGTTTGTCGTCGGCATCGCCCGGAGCAACCGCGGTTGGCTTGAGCGACAGGGTGACCGCGGCATAGCCCGGTACCTTGTGAGCGTGCACGTTACGCAGGGCCCAGTTGTTGAAGCCTTTTTCTGCTTCACGTTTGGCCAGATAGTCGGCGTCGTCACCGCTGAAGTGCTCGTAGGCAGGAGCGGAGAAGTGGCCGGCAACACGATCCAGCTCCTGCTGGGTCAGGGTGGCGGGGCCATCCTTGGTGTGCGCCCATTCGGCAGCCACTTTCTCGGCAAACACCTCGGGGGTCAGTGCCTTGACCAGGATCTTGATACGCGCCTTGTACTTGTTGTCGCGACGGCCATAGCGGTTGTACACACGCAGGATGGCGTCGAGGTAGGTCAACAAGTGCTGCCACGGCAGGAATTCGCAGATCTGCGAGCCGACAATCGGGGTACGGCCAAGGCCGCCACCGACCAGCACGCGGAAGCCGATCTCGCCGGCCTCGTTGCGCACAACGTTCAGACCGATGTCGTGTACACCGATAGCGGCACGGTCCGCTTCGGCGCCGTTCACGGCGATCTTGAACTTGCGCGGCAGGAAGGCAAATTCCGGGTGGAAGGTGGACCACTGGCGGATGATCTCGCACCAGGGGCGCGGATCAACCAGCTCGTCTGCGGCGACGCCGGCAAACTGATCGGTCGTGGTGTTGCGGATACAGTTGCCGCTGGTCTGAATGGCGTGCATCTGGACTTCGGCCAGGTGGGCCAGAATGTCCGGCACATCTTCCAGTGCGGGCCAGTTGAACTGCACGTTCTGACGGGTACTGAAATGCACGTAGCCCTTGTCGTACTGACGGGCAATCAGGGCCAGCTTGCGCACCTGTCTGGCAGAAATCAGGCCGTAGGGGATGGCAACGCGCAACATCGGCGCGTAGCGCTGTACATACAGGCCGTTCTGCAGGCGCAGCGGCAGGAATTCGCTCTCGCTCAGCTCGCCAGCGAGAAAGCGGCGGGTCTGATCGCGGAACTGCTTTACGCGGTCCTCGACGATCTGCTGATCATATTCGTCGTAGATATACATACAGAAACCTGTTCATGGGGCACTGCTGGCCCCTTCTTTAGTCATGACCCTTCAGGCTTGGGCGGGCAGACAATAGCAGTTTTTGAATATGCACAAAAGGAATGTTTATCTATATGTTTAGATCTGTTTTGTACATAAAAAGCGGCCTTGAGAGGCTGGTTGGAATGGTCTTAACTGGTACCTGACATGACGGCAACAACCATAACAACAAGATAGAGGGCCTTTATATGACAGACCACAATCTGCAGGACAGCACTGCCACGGATTCCTCGCTGGACGCTTTGGCTGCGGTTGCGCTGATTCTCATCGTCGTGGTGGCGGCTGTTTTCTGGGTCAGCGGCCAGTAGGCGACTGTCAGCCGGCTGCGTGCAGGACCAGCTTCACCACGCCCAGCACACACAGTACAAATAGCAGGGTAAAGCCAACGCCGGCGATAATAAAGTGGCTGGGTTTGCCCTGGCTGAAGTCGCGCTCGCGTGCACGGTTGCTTTGGACGCCCAGCGCGGCGGCCAGTACGCTGGATAGGGTGTCGCGCAGGCGCATCGGTTTGTCTTGTGGCTGTTGTTGATCAGACTCGGTCATGGGCACAGCTCCGTTGGGGCGCTCTGCCAGCTTAGGTGCTTAGCGCCTCAAATGCGAATCTCGGCCCAGTGTCGGCGCCGCCACATCACCGCAAAAATCATCGAGTTGATACAGCGATACAGGCTCTGCAGCAGCCATACCAGCAGCAGCCCGCCGCCCAGCACCGGCCCGGCAAGATAGGCGCAGGGCAAAAACAGTAGCCACTGACTACCCAAGTTCACGGCCATGACGGTGCGGCTGGCGCCGGCGCCCAGCAGTGCCTGGGTGAGCACCAGGGCGGTCGCATCCAGGCTCATGCCCAAACCGGTAATGCGTAGCGGCCATTCCCCGAGCGCGATCAGTTCCGGGTCCTGGGTAAACAGGCCAAGGATCAGGTGTGGCGCGAGCCAGAAGGGCATGCCCAGTACAAAGAGCACCAGGATAGCCACGCGGACCACGTCCCAGCCCCAGCGATAGGCTTGCTCAGGCTCCTGCCTTCCCAGGCTGTGACTGACCAGCGTGGTGGCGGCCATGCCGAGGCCCACGCCGGGCAGAATCAGGAACAGCGCCAGGTTGACCAGCACGTGCGCGATGGCCAGCTCGTCGGTGCCGATGCGCGCGACAATCCAGAACAGGGTGGTAATGCCGGTGGCGAAGAAGAACTGCTGCAGCGAGTTGGGCAGCGCCAGGCGCAGCATGGCGCGAATGTCTGCAGCGCGTGGCCGGGCCCGCAGGAAGCCGTGTTCGCGCCCGCCATGCAGGGTGATGGCGAAGTACAGCGCCGAACCCAGCAGCATGGCTATCGCGGTGCCCATGCCTGAGCCTTCTGCGCCCATCTCCGGCAAGCCGAAGCGGCCGAAGATCAAGCCGTAGCTGATCAGCACATTGGCCAGGTGCATGATGATCAGAATCTGCAGGTAGCGTCCGGCCCGGTGGGTGCCGTTCCAGTAACCGCGAAAGGCAAAGTTGGCGCCCACCGCAATGATCGCCAGCACGCGCCACTGAAAGTAATGGGTGCCAATCTCGACCACCGCAGGGTCGTCGGCGAGAAAGCGAATAATGCGCTCGGCCTGGGTCCAGCAAATCAGCGTCAGGGGAATTGCCAGCAGCAGCGCGATCAGCAGGCCTTCATTGAGTGGGCCGGCGATATGCTGGGTGTCGCCAGCGCCCTGGCGGCGGGCGACCATGGCCTGCACCCCGGCGCCAAGGCCCATTACCAGGGCAACCGCCATGAAGTTGGCGTAGCTGCCCAGGCCCACACCTGCCAGCGCCTCGCTGCCCAGGCTGCCGACCATGGCGGCGTCCACCAGGTTAAGCAGGCTCTGGCTCAGCATGCCGCCCATGATCGGCAGCCCGAGCACGGCGATACTGCGCAGCCGTGCGCGGGCGGGGAGCAGGGCCATCAGTTGTCGTAGCTGAGGTTGGGTGCCAGCCAGCGTTCGCTGACTGCCTGATCCTGGCCCTTGCGGGTGCTGTAGGACTCAACCTGATCGCGGGTAATCTTGCCTACCGCAAAATACTGGCTCTGCGGGTGCGAGAAGTACCAGCCGCTGACCGACGCTGCCGGGAACATGGCAAAGTGCTCGGTCAGAGTCACGCCGCTGGTGCCTTCAGGGTCGAGCAGCTTGAACAGGGTGGCCTTTTCGGTGTGGTCGGGGCAGGCCGGGTAGCCGGGCGCCGGCCGAATACCGCGATACTGCTCACGGATCAGGCTGTCGTTGTCCAGCTCTTCGGCACTGTCGTAACCCCAGTAGGTCTTGCGCACCTGCTCGTGCAGCCACTCGGCGCAGGCCTCGGCCAGACGGTCGGCCAGCGCCTTGACCATGATCGCGCTGTAGTCGTCACCCTTGGCTTCGTACTCTTTGGCCAGTTCTTCGGCGCCAATGCCGGCGCTGGTGATAAAGCCGCCAACGTAGTCGGTCTTGCCGCTGTCTGCCGGGGCTACAAAGTCGGCCAGCGAGAGGTTGGGCTTGCCGTCGGGCTTGATGGTCTGCTGGCGCAGGTGGTGCAGCTGAGCCAGTGGTTCACCTTGCGGGTCGAACAGCTGGATGTCGTCATGCGCGACCTGCTGGGCAGGCCAGAAACCGAAGACCGCGCGGGCGCTGATCAGCTTCTCGTCGATCAGTCGGGTCAGCATGCTGCGGGCGTCGGCATATAGCGCGGTTGCCGCCTCGCCGACCACTTCATCCTGCAGGATGCGCGGGAACTTGCCGGCCAGATCCCAGGAAATAAAGAAGGGCGTCCAGTCGATGTAGTCAGCCAGTACGCGCAGGTCGATGTTGTCCAGCGTCTGCACGCCGAGTGCGCGCGGGGCGGGCGGCTGGTAGTCGCTCCAGTCCAACTGCAGGCGGTTGTCGACCGCCTGTTGGTAAGTCAGGTATTCGGTACGTGCCGAGCGGTTGGCGGTGCGCTCGCGCACCACGGCGTAGTCTTCGCGGATCTGCTGCACGTAGGCAGGCTTGAGCTCCTTGGACAGCAGTGAGGTGGCAACACCTACCGCGCGCGATGCATCGGTTACGTAGATCACCGCATCGTTGTGGTAGTGGGGCTCGATCTTCACAGCAGTATGCGCCTTGGAGGTGGTCGCACCGCCGATCAGCAGCGGCAGGTGAAAATCGCGGCGCTGCATTTCCTTGGCGACGTGCACCATTTCGTCCAGCGACGGGGTGATCAGGCCGGACAGGCCGATGATGTCGCACTTCTCGTCGATGGCGGTCTGCAGGATTTTTTCCGCCGGCACCATTACGCCCAGATCGACGATGTCATAGCCGTTACAGCCCAGGACCACGCCGACAATATTCTTGCCGATGTCGTGTACATCGCCTTTTACCGTTGCCATCAGGATCTTGCCCTTGGCCTCGGGGGTGTCGCCCTTTTCCTCCTCGATAAAGGGGATCAGGTGCGCTACGGCCTGTTTCATTACGCGGGCGGACTTGACCACCTGGGGCAGGAACATCTTGCCGGCGCCGAACAGGTCGCCGACCACGTTCATGCCGGCCATCAGCGGGCCTTCAATAACCTCAATCGGGCGCTTGGCCTGCTGGCGGGCCAGCTCGGTGTCCTCGACGATCCAGGCGGTGATGCCCTTGACCAGTGAGTGCTCAAGGCGTTTTTCGACCGGCCAGCTGCGCCACTCTTCGTTTTCCGCTTCCTTAGCGGCGCCATCGCCCTTGAACTGCTCGGCAATGGCCAGCAGGGCGTCGGTGGCATCAGGGTTGCGGTTGAGGATTACGTCCTCGACGCGGTCGCGCAGCTCGGCGGGGATCTCATCATAGATTTCCAGTTGACCAGCGTTGACGATACCCATGGTCAGACCGCTGCGAATGGCGTAATAGAGGAAGACCGAGTGAATGGCCTCGCGCACCGGGTTGTTGCCGCGGAACGAGAACGACACGTTGGACACGCCACCCGAGCTCAGCGCGTAGGGCAGGTTGTCACGGATGTAGGCACAGGCGTTGATGAAATCAACTGCGTAGTTGTTGTGCTCCTCAATGCCGGTGGCGACGGCAAAGATGTTGGCATCGAAGATGATGTCTTCCGGCGGAAAGCCGACTTCGTTGACCAGAATGTCGTAGGAGCGTTTGCAGATCTCGTTCTTGCGCGCCTCGGTGTCGGCCTGACCCGCTTCATCAAAGGCCATGACGATGACCGCAGCGCCGTAGCGCTTGCACAGGCGGGCGTGCTGCTTGAACTGCTCGACGCCTTCTTTCATGGAGATCGAGTTGACGATGCCCTTGCCCTGAATGCACTTGAGGCCGGCCTCGATCACATCCCACTTGGAGGAGTCGATCATGATCGGCACGCGGGAGATATCGGGCTCACCGGCGATCAGGTTGAGAAAGCGCACCATCGCCGCCTTGGAGTCGAGCATGCCCTCGTCCATGTTGATGTCGATGACCTGGGCGCCGGCCTCCACCTGCTGCAGGGCGACCTCAAGGGCTTCGGTGTAGTTCTCCTCGCGAATCAGGCGGGCAAACTTGGCGCTACCGGTGATGTTGGTGCGCTCGCCGACGTTGACGAACAACGACTGCCGGTCGATGGTAAAGGGCTCCAGGCCCGACAGACGGCAGGCCGGGGCAATCTCCGGGATCTGCCGGGGCGGGTACTTGGCCACGGTCTCGGCAATGGCGCGAATATGCGCGGGGGTGCTGCCGCAGCAGCCGCCGACAATATTAAGGAAGCCGGCGCGGGCAAAATCGTCGATCACCGCAGCCATTTCTTCCGGGGTCTCGTCGTATTCGCCAAACTCGTTCGGCAGACCGGCATTCGGGTGGGCGGATACAAAGGTATTCGCCTTGTTCGACAGCTCTTCCAGATAGGGGCGCAGGTCTTTGGCGCCCAGGGCACAGTTCAAACCGATGGAAATGGGCTTGGCGTGGCGTACCGAGTTCCAGAAGGCCTCGGTGGTCTGGCCCGAGAGCGTGCGGCCGGAGGCGTCGGTAATGGTGCCGGAGATCATGATCGGCAGCTCGATGCCGTCCTCCTCAAACACCTGCTGCACGGCAAAGATGGCGGCCTTGGCGTTCAGGGTATCGAAGATGGTTTCGATCAGGATCAGGTCGGCGCCGCCTTCGATCAGGCCACGGGTGGACTCGATGTAGTTCTCGACCAGTTCGTCAAAGGTGACGTTGCGGTAACCCGGGTCGTTTACGTCCGGCGAGATGGAACACGTGCGGCTGGTCGGGCCCAGTACGCCGGCAACAAAGCGCGGGCGATCCGGGGTTTCGGCGGTTTTTGCATCACACACCTGGCGCGCGATGCGGGCGCCGGCCACGTTCAACTCGTAGGATAGCGCCTGCATGCCGTAGTCGGCCTGAGAGATGCGCGTGGCGTTGAAGGTGTTGGTTTCAATGATGTCAGCGCCGGCGTCCAGGTAGGCCTTTTGAATGGCCGACAGGGCGTCTGTCTGCGTCAGTTGCAGCAGATCGTTGTTGCCCTTGACGTCGCTGGGCCAGTCGGCAAAGCGCTCGCCACGGTAGTCTGCTTCTTCCAGTTTATAGCTCTGGATCATGGTCCCCATGCCACCGTCGAGAATCAAAATGCGCTGCTGCAGGGCGTTGCGCAGGGCGGTCAGGCGGGTGCTTCGGTCAGACATGGGTACTCCGGAAAAGGCGCTCTGAAAAGCCGCAAATCATAGCACGGCGCGGATGTCGTCGCGCGGGGGTTAATAACCAAGTAAAAAGGTAGGGCTTTATTCGTGGGCCGGCATCCCTTACACTTGCGCCCTATAGGTCATTGAGTACGAGGCATTTCATGGCAGGCATTGTTTTTACCCAGGCGGCAGAAGATTACCTTGCTGACCTGCTGTCCAAGCAGGATTCCGAAGGCGTCGGCATTCGGGTGTTTATCACCCAGCCGGGCACGCCCTATGCGGAGACCTGTATTGCCTACTGCAAGCCCGGCGAACAGAAGCCGGAAGACGAGTTGCTCAAGCTGGACTCGTTCAACGTCTGGCAAGACGCCGTCAGCGTGCCCTTTCTCGAAGAGGCGCTGGTGGACTTTGCCACCGACCGCATGGGCGGTCAGCTGACCATCAAGGCACCCAACGCCAAGGTGCCTATGGTCAACGATGACAGTCCGCTGAACGATCGCATCAACTACCTGCTGCAAACCGAGATCAACCCCGGTCTGGCCAGCCATGGTGGCGACGTCAAGCTGGTGGATGTGATTGAGGGTGGCATTGCGATTCTGCAGTTCGGTGGTGGCTGCCAGGGTTGCGGCATGGTTGATGTCACCCTCAAGGAAGGCATCGAAAAAACCATGGTGGCGCGGATTCCCGAGATCAACGGTGTGCGCGACGCCACCGACCACAGCGTTACCGAGAACGCCTACTACTGATCCGCTCGGTCACCGCTCGTCGTGCCCGTGCGTGAATAATCGGTGTCGGCCTGACGGACGCTTGCCCCGTGCCGTAGCTGTAGGGCTATACTGCTGAAAACAGGCTGGCCTGGTGCCAGCGCTTGTTCCATCGGCACGATGAGGCGACGTTATGGCAGGGGTTCTGGATACGGTCGACCAGCGCACGCGACTGGTAGGCGAAAACCGGCTGGAAATATTGCTGTTCCAGCTCGCCGGGCCGCAGCTGTTCGCGCTGAACGTATTCAAGATTCGTGAAGTGCTGACCTTGCCCGCGCTCACCCAGATGCCCCAGCGCCATCCCAATGTGGTCGGGGTCATTCATTTGCGCGGGCAGACCATTCCCGTCATCGACCTCTCTGGCGCCATCGGCCTGCAGCCGCAGGCTGTAGACGCCAACAGCACCATCATTGTCACCGAGTACAATTTGTCTGTGCAGGCATTTCTGGTGCGCGCTGTCGATCGCATCATGAACCTCAACTGGGATGCCGTGCAGCCGCCGCCGCGCGGTGCCGGGCGCGCGCATTACCTGACCGCCATTACGCGCCTGGACAACATGCGTCTGGTCGAGATTATCGACGTGGAAAAGGTGCTGGCGGAGATCGTGCCGTTCAATACCCGGGTCAGCGATGCGCTGCTGGAAGATCCGCTGCTGCAGCGAGCCCGCGGGCGAGAAGTGCTGGTGGTGGATGACTCGCCGACCGGTGTTAATCAGGTGCGCGACACACTGGCGCAGCTCGACCTGCAGCTGCATGTGGCAACCGACGGGCTGAAAGCCCTGCGCATGCTGCAGGGCTGGGCCGATGCGGGCGAGGACCTCAATGAGCGGCTGCTGATGGTGATTACCGATGCCGAAATGCCGGAGATGGACGGCTACCGGTTAACCACCGAGATTCGCAAGGACCCGCGCCTGAAAGACCTGTATGTGGTGCTGCACACCTCGCTGTCCGGCAACTTCAACAAGGCCATGGTCGAGAAGGTTGGCTGCGATGGCTTTCTGTCCAAATTCCAGCCCGACCAACTGGTCGAGGTGGTACGTAACCGGTTGCAGCGCCTGGAGTCCTGAGCGCTCTGGGGCTCAAGGCTCCAGATAGCGCTCGTGCTGCTCCATCACCGGCTGCTGAATGCCAAGCTTCTCACCGTAGATAACCGCGTAGCTGAGCACGCTCTGCACGTACTTACGCGTCTCATCGAAGGGAATGGCCTCAATCCACACATCTGATGGCAGGCTACCCATGTCGCGGGTCCATTGGCGCACGCGGCCGGGGCCGGCGTTATAGGCGGCCGAAGCGAGGACCCGGTTACCCGAGAACTGGCGGTGCAGGCCTGACAGATAGGCGGCGCCCAAGGCGATGTTGCGCTCGGGGATCAGGGCATCCTGATTGCCGGAGTAGGGGATGGCGTAGCGTCGCGCGGTTTCCCGTGCGGTGGCCGGCATCAGTTGCATCAGGCCCATGGCGCCGGCGTGCGAGCGCGCGTCGGCCATGAAGGCGCTTTCCTGGCGGGTGATGGCGTACACCCAGGTGGAGTTGATCTGCCGGGATTGGGCCTGATCCTTGATTGACTGCTGGTAGGCCATGGGGAAGCGGATATCCAGATCGTCCCAGTATTGCGCCTGGCTGATGCCGCGGATGGCCGGGAAGTACCAGGCCATCTGGTTGGCCAGTACTGCCTGGGCAATCAACTGCTCGCGGTTGAAGCGGTCGCCGGCGTGATACCACTCGCGGCGCGCGTTGATAACTTCATTACGGTCCAGAAACTCCTTGGCGCGCAGGGTGCCCGGGTCTTGCTGCACGCTTTGCATCACGGCCTCTGGCACGCTGGCGCGCTGGTGATTCAGGGCGTAGGGCTGACGCGCGCGCTCGGCCGCCAGAAAGCCATAGAAATCCCGCTCCTGGGCCAGAGCCTGGTAGTCGCTGACCAGCTCACCTACACCATTGTTGGCCAGTTGGGCGCTGCGCAGGCGCCAGTAGCGCCAGCGGCTCTGCCCGGCCAGTGAGGGTGGCAGTTGGGCTGTAAGCTGGCTGGCGGTGTCCCACTGGCGGGTCCGCAGGGCCAGACGCACGCGCCACTCGCTGACGTCGTCATCTTTCATCTGTGGGTCGTTGGCAGCCATGAAGGGCAGGGCAGCAGGGTCGACCTTTTTGGCCAGGCGCACGCCAATGTCGCGGGTGATCGCCAGGCGGTCTTCCTCGGCGTAGGGCAAATCCTTGTACTGCGGCCACAGGCTCAGCGCGGTGCTGGCGTCGTCGCGGCCCAGGCGGCGCAGCGACACGGTCGCGATATCGGCCATGCGCTGGGGCGGCAGGCTGCGATAGGCGCTGGCATCGCGTAGTTTGGTCGGCTGGGTAGCGGTGTCGACAAACAGGGTGGCCAGCGCCTGGTTGTTTTGCATGAGCTTGGTCAGGTAGCGGGCCAGGGCGTCCTGACGGTACAGCAGCGCCAGCCGGATACGCTGCCAGACCACGTCGTCGTTCAGGCCGCCGGCGGCACGCCAGCGGTCAAACAGCGGATCACAGGCGTTGGGCTGGGAGCGACCGACAGTCCAGAGTGTCTGGGCCTGCTGCATGGCGCCGGCACGATCGCCGCTGTCCCACTGGTGCATGGCGCGGCGGCAGTCCTGGCTGGCGTTGCGGTCGGCCTCCTGGTACTGCTGGTCAAATTGCTGCCATTTGCCCTGGCGCGCCAGGCGAGTCAGCCAGCGGTCTTTCAGGCGGCTGGCAAAGGGCAGGGTGCTGTGGTCGCGAACAAAGTCAGCCAGATCCTGATCGGTTGCGCTGTCGAAGGTCTGGTTAAGGTAGGCCTGGCGGATATAGGGGTACAGCACGTAGTCGCGCAGCCCCGGCTCCAGCTGCCGAAACTGCTCCCACTGCTCCTTGTCGATGGCTTCCAGCGCCCGATCGTAGTTCAGGCGCTGGCTGTCCAGGCGGGCATTGGCCTGGGCCAGCACGGGCAGCAGCAGGCCGGCAAGAAGAGTACAGGTGAGAAAGGAGCGGGTGTGGCGACGCATGATTCTCCTGCCGCGTGGGCGTTGCAAGCTCGGGAATTGTCTTTGCGGCTGTCTGCTTTGCTGGCTGCAGCCTGTTTGCGCACAGCTTAGCCTGTTGCCTGACGGCGGCATAGGGTCGGCATGTGAAATGGCGCACAGCGGTTATCGGCGCGCGCGCCACAGGGTAGACTATGCGGCTTGCAAACCAACAGGTGAGTTATGGCGCTGCTCTCGTTCTCTGATGTATCCCTGGCCTACGGCCTCAATCCGTTGCTCGACAAGGTGAGCTTTCAGCTCGACCGTGGCGAGCGGGTGTGTCTGATCGGTCGCAATGGCGCCGGCAAGTCCAGCCTGTTTCGACTGGTGACCGGTGAGCAGGGGGCGGATGAAGGCGACATCTGGTTTGCGCCGGGTTTGAAAATTGGCCAGCTGCCGCAGGAGCTGCCTGCAGCTGACGACAAGACGGTGTATGACGTGGTTGCCTCTGGCCTTGCCGGGGTGGGTGAGCTGTTGGCTGAGTACCACCACCTGATCACTGGCGATATGGGTGATGCGGAGTTGGCCCGGCTGGAGAAAGTGCAGGTTCAGCTCGAAGCCAAAGACGGCTGGCGGTTGGATCAACTGGTCGATACCACGCTGACACGACTCGGCCTGCCCGCCGACAAGCAGATGTCCGAGCTGTCCGGTGGCTGGCGCCGCCGCGTGCTGCTGGCCCAAGCGCTGGTTGCCGAGCCGGATGTGCTGCTGCTGGATGAGCCGACCAACCACCTGGATATCCATACCATTGCCTGGCTGGAGTCGGTGCTGCTGGAGTTTCGTGGTGCGGTGCTGTTTATTACCCACGACCGTTCGTTCCTGCAGGCGCTGGCAACCCGGATTCTGGAGCTGGATCGCGGCCAGTTGATCGACTGGCAGGGCGACTACCGCAGCTTTCTGGAGCACAAGGAGCAGCAACTGGCTGCCGAAGCCACCGCCAATGCGCTGTTCGACAAGAAGCTGGCGCAGGAAGAAGCCTGGATTCGTCAGGGCATCAAGGCGCGCCGAACCCGTAACGAAGGGCGTGTGCGTGCGCTCGAGGCCATGCGTGAAGAGCGTGCCCAGCGGATTGAGCGTCAGGGTAAGGCGAGCTTCCAGCTGGAGACCGCAGAAGCCTCCGGCAAGCGCGTGATTGAGGCCGAGGCGGTCAACTTTGCCTGGCCGGACAAGGCGCCTCTGGTGCGTGACCTGACTTTGAACGTGATTCGCGGTGACCGCATCGGCCTGATCGGCAATAACGGCTCGGGCAAGAGTACGCTGCTCAAGCTGCTGCTAGGCCAACTGCAACCGACCAGCGGCCGTATTCATAGCGGCACGCGACTGGAAGTGGCCTACTTTGACCAGCTGCGCGATCAGTTGGATCCGGAAAAGACCGTAATCGACAACATCTCCGAGGGTCGCGATTTTATCGAGATCAACGGCGATCGCCGGCACATTATCAGTTACCTCGGTGATTTTCTGTTTTCGGCTGAGCGTGCGCGCACGCCGGTCAAGGCGTTGTCTGGTGGTGAGCGCGCCCGTCTGCTGCTGGCGCGTCTTTTCAGCAAACCGGCGAACATGCTGGTGCTCGACGAGCCGACCAACGACCTGGATGTGGAAACTCTGGAGTTGCTGGAGGACGTGTTGGCCGGCTTTGACGGCACGGTGCTGATCGTCAGCCACGACCGGGCGTTCCTGGATAATGTGGTCACCAGCAGTCTGGTGTTTGAAGGTAACGGCCGCGTGCGCGAATACGTTGGCGGATACGCAGACTGGCTGCGTCAGGGCGGCAGCGTTGACCAGCTGGCGGAGTGGGGTGAGAAGGCGCAAGGGCAGACCGCAACCGCTGTCGAGCCCGAGCCGGCAGCCGCGCCGGCCGCCGCGGCGCCGGCAAGTAAGCCAAAGCTGAGCTACAAGCTGCAACGCGAGCTGGATGCGCTGCCGGCCTTGCTGGAAAGACTGGAGGCTGAGCTGGACGCGCTGCAGGCGCAGGTCGGAGATCCGGCGTTCTACCAGCAACCCCACGACGTCACCGCCCCGGTACTGGCCGCGGTAGAAGCGAAACAGGCTGAGCTGGACGCCGCGATGGAGCGCTGGGCGGAGCTGGAAGACCAAGCGGGCGGCTAAGCCGCTCCGCTCTAGCTGCAAGCTACAAGCTGCAAGCGAGGGAAAGCTGTCTTTCGGGTTTCTCTTGCAGCTTGAGGCTTGCGGCTTGCAGCTCCCGGAGGGCCGTTAGCCCTTCTTCCCCAGCCGTACCGCAATGACATCGCAGGGTGCGCCGTGCAGTACGTCATTGGCGGTAGAGCCCAGTAGCAGGGCGAGGCCGTGTCGACCGTGGCTACCTACAACGATAAGGTCGCACTCCTGATCGGTGGCCACCCGGTGAATTTCCTGGCGTGGATGGCCGAAGGCGATCTGCAGGCACTCGTCGGGCAGCCCGTAGTCGGCGGCAAACAGCTGCATGCGCTCCTTGGCCTGCTCGAACTGCTGCTGTTGCAGCATCGACAGGTCCATGGGCAC
Organism: Halopseudomonas pachastrellae; assembly: GCF_900114765.1. Classification (GTDB taxonomy): domain Bacteria; phylum Pseudomonadota; class Gammaproteobacteria; order Pseudomonadales; family Pseudomonadaceae; genus Halopseudomonas; species Halopseudomonas pachastrellae. The sequence continues at coordinate 92,106 of NZ_FOUD01000018.1, read as the reverse complement.
ATCGCCCCCGTAGGCCATCGCAAGCGGCTCGACCACATGCAGCAGCGACAGCTTGGCATTCAGTGCGTTGGCCAGCTGCATGGCGTGATCGGCAACCGCCCGACACTCTTCAATCAGATCGACGGCCACCAGAACGTGTTTGTACAGCATAGGCTCTTTCTCCTTTTTGCTCGGATACTAGGCGTTGCCCCGGCCTGATCGCAAGCGGTGCGTCGCTGATTCCGCTTAAGGTGATGTGACCACTCTTCCTAAGCCCCGACCTTTTTCAGCTGTCATGCGTTGTGTCGATGGGCGGCTAGCTTCTCTATTTACGATCTTCGAACTCAGCATACGCCGGCTGAAAGCGCCGGCCCAGTGCCGGGCATACGGCCGGAGGTCGCCAGGCGCTCTGGCGCGCCGCTCGGCAGGCTTCTATAGTGATGTGTTGGTGTGCTGGCGCATTGATTTTATGTTCTGCGGGTCGCGACATGTTTGCGTCGCAACGCCTTGTTTTTCAATGACTTTGAATCTGTCTTCGCAGGGGCGTACGCTGTTGGGCGGCGCCTGGGCGGTGCGCCGGCAATTGACAACCGTCAGGAATTGAAAGAAGGTGTGCGCACCCGAATCAAACGGTCGTATGAATTTTTTGGTTCATCCCGTCCCGGATTATCGGGATCGTTCATGACACGGGTTTGGCCCTCGTCTGCACAGGCGGTCGGGTCAGCCGGTGTTTCTCATGTGCTTTTCATAGCGTGGAGATCAGTTGATGATTTACGAAGGTAAAGCCATCACGGTTCAAGGCCTTGAAGACGGCATCGTCGAGCTCAGATTTGATCTGCAGGGCGAGTCGGTCAACAAGTTCAACAGCGCCACTCTGTCCGAGCTCGATGCGGCAGTGCAGGCCATCCAGAACAACGCCGACGTCAAGGGCGTTGTTGTCACCAGCGGCAAGGACGTGTTCATCGTCGGCGCCGACATCACCGAATTCGTCAGCACCTTCAAGTTGCCTGAAGAAGATCTGGTTGCCGGCAACTTGTCCGCCAACAAGATCTTCAACGCGTTTGAAGACCTGAATGTCCCCACGGTCGCTGCCATCAACGGCATCGCGCTGGGCGGTGGTCTGGAAATGTGTCTGGCTGCTGACTTCCGTGTCATGGCCGCCAGCGCCAAGATCGGTCTGCCGGAAGTTAAACTGGGTATCTACCCGGGCTTCGGTGGCACTGTTCGCCTGCCGCGCATCATCGGTGTGGATAACGCCATTGAGTGGATCTGCGGCGGTTCCGAGCAGCGCGCTGACAAGGCACTGAAAGCCGGTGCTGTTGACGCTGTTGTTGCTGATGACAAGCTTAAAGCCGCTGCCATCGACGTGATCAAGCGTGCCATCGCTGGCGAGCTGGATTACAAGGCTAAGCGTCAGCCCAAGCTGGAAAAGATCAAGCTCAACACCATTGAGCAGATGATGGCGTTCGAAACCTCCAAAGGTTTCGTTGCAGGTCAGGCTGGCCCGAACTACCCGGCGCCGGTTGAAGCCATCAAGACCATTCAGAAAGCAGCCAACCATGGTCGTGAAAAAGCACTGGAAGTGGAAGCCGCTGGTTTTGCCAAGCTGGCCAAGACGTCTGTTGCTGCCAGCCTGGTAGGTCTGTTCCTGAATGATCAGGTGCTCAAGCACAAGGCCAAGAAGTACGATAAGCAGGCTGCTGACGTGAACTTGGCTGCCGTACTGGGCGCGGGTATCATGGGTGGCGGTATCGCCTACCAGTCTGCGGTCAAGGGCACCCCGATCCTGATGAAGGACATCCGCGAGGAAGGCATCCAGCTGGGTCTGGACGAAGCCTCCAAGCTGCTGGGCAAGCGTGTAGCCAAGGGCCGCATGAAGCCCGAGCAGATGGCCAAGGCGCTGAACGCCATCCGCCCGACCATGTCCTACGGCGACTTCAAGGAAGTTGACCTGGTGGTTGAAGCGGTTGTCGAGAACCCGAAGGTCAAGCACGCCGTGCTGGCTGAAGTAGAAGGTCAGGTGACTGAAGACACCATCATCACCTCCAACACCTCTACCATCTCCATCACCTACCTGGCCGAAGCGCTGAAGCGTCCGGAAAACTTCTGCGGCATGCACTTCTTCAACCCGGTACACATGATGCCGCTGGTTGAGGTTATTCGTGGCGAGAAGTCCAGCGAGAAGGCTGTTGCCACCACCGTTGCCTACGCCAAGAAAATGGGTAAGACCCCGGTTGTCGTCAACGACTGCCCCGGCTTCCTGGTCAACCGCGTTCTGTTCCCGTACTTCGGCGGCTTCGCTCGTCTGATCGGTATGGGTGCTGACTTCCAGCGCGTCGACAAGATCATGGAAAAATTCGGCTGGCCGATGGGCCCGGCTTACCTGATGGACGTTGTCGGCATGGACACCGGTCATCACGGTCGTGACGTCATGGCCGAAGGTTACCCGGATCGCATGGCTGACAAGACCCGCACCGCTGTTGACGTCATGTACGACGCCGGCCGCCTGGGTCAGAAGACCGGTAGCGGTTTCTACGCCTACGAGATGGACAAGAAGGGCAAGCCGAAGAAGGTGGTCGACGCCAAGGCTTACGAACTGCTGAAAGAAGTGGTTCTGGAGCAACGCGAGTTTACCGACGAAGAAATCATCGAGATCATGATGGTTCCGCTGTGTCTGGAAACCGTACGCTGCCTGGAAGACGGCATCGTCGAGTCCGCGGCCGACGCTGATATGGGTCTGGTCTACGGTATCGGCTTCCCGCCCTTCCGTGGTGGCGCGCTGCGCTACATCGACACCCTGGGCGTGGCTGAATTCGTCGCCATCGCTGACAAATACGCCGAATTCGGCGCCATGTACGCACCGACTGAAAAGCTGCGTGAAATGGCGAAGAACGGTCAGAAATTCTTCGGTTAACCGCGGAACGTACAGAGCGAGAGTAAATCTATGAGCCTGAATCCGAGAGACGTCGTTATTGTCGACTTCGGCCGTACCCCGATGGGCCGTTCCAAGGGCGGCATGTACCGCAACGTGCGTGCTGAAACCCTGTCCGCCAACCTGATTACCGGCGTACTGGCACGTAACCCGAAGATCGATCCGGCAGAAGTTGAAGATGTAATCTGGGGCTGTGTAAACCAGACCCTGGAGCAGGGTTGGAACATCGCGCGCATGGCGTCGCTGATGACCCCGATCCCGCACACCAGTGCTGCGCAAACTGTAAGCCGTCTGTGTGGCTCTTCCATGAGCGCGCTGCACACCGCCGCGCAGGCGATCATGACCGGCAACGGTGATGTGTTCGTCGTTGGTGGTGTTGAGCACATGGGCCACGTCGGCATGATGCACGGTGTTGATCCGAACCCGGCCCTGTCGCTGTACGCTGCCAAGGCGTCCGGCATGATGGGTCTGACTGCTGAAATGCTGGGCAAGATGCACGGCATCACTCGCGAGCAGCAGGATGCCTTTGGTGAGCGTTCTCACCGTCTGGCCCACAAGGCCACCGTTGAGGGCAACTTCAAGGATGAGATCATCCCGATGGAAGGTCACGACGAGAACGGCTTCCTGAAGCTGTTCACCGAAGACGAGACCATCCGCCCGGAGACCACGCTGGAAAGCCTGGCTGCCCTGCGTCCGGCATTTAACCCCAAAGGCGGTACCGTTACTGCGGGTACGTCCTCGCAGATCACTGACGGCGCTTCCTGCATGATCGTGATGTCTGCTGAGCGCGCTCAGGCCCTGGGTCTGGAGCCGCTGGCGGTTATCCGCTCCATGGCGGTTGCTGGTGTTGATCCGGCGATTATGGGTTACGGTCCCGTGCCGTCCACCAAGAAGGCCCTGCAGCGCGCTGGTCTGAGCATGAGCGATGTTGACTTCGTTGAGCTGAACGAAGCCTTCGCTGCCCAGGCTCTGCCGGTCCTGAAAGACCTGAAGCTGCTGGACCAGATGGACGAGAAGGTGAACCTGCACGGCGGCGCTATCGCCCTGGGCCACCCGTTCGGCTGCTCCGGTGCGCGTATCTCCGGCACTCTGCTGAACGTCATGAAACAGAACAACGGCACCATTGGTATCTCTACCATGTGCGTTGGCCTGGGTCAGGGCATCACCACGGTCTTTGAGCGCGTCTAACGGCTCTGGCTGGTGAATGAAGCCGAGGCCCTGTGCCTCGGCTTTTTTATTGCTGTGAGGAGGTTGTACATGCGTCCAGGACGCTATCGGCACTATAAAGGAAAGGACTATCAGGTTATCGGTCTGGCGCGACACTCAGAGACCGAGGAAGCCTTGGTGGTCTATCGCACTCTGTACGGTGATTTTGATCTCTGGGTCAGACCGCTGGCCATGTTCAACGAGCAGGTCGAGGTTGACGGCGAGGCATATCCACGCTTTACCTTTATCAGCGAAGACGTGTAGGCTCTGGCCCTCCAGCCTGTCCGGCAGTGTCCTGCCAGAAGGGGTTGAGTGTCAGCTTCGAGTTCAGTTCGGGTCAGGAAAACAAGTATCCATGGGAAAAGCACTGGTCATTGTGGAGTCGCCAGCCAAGGCCAAGACAATCAACAAGTATCTCGGCAACGAGTTTGTGGTGAAGTCGAGTATCGGCCATATTCGCGACCTGCCCACCAGCGGCAGCGGCAAGACCGAAAGCAAACCCAAAGGTGGGCGCAAGGCTGCTGCCAGCGAGCAGGAAAAGCAGCAGAAGGCGCGCGCCCAGTTGGTCAAGCGCATGGGCGTTGATCCGGAAAACGACTGGAAAGCCCATTACGAGATCCTGCCCGGCAAAGAAAAGGTGGTGGACGAGTTGCGCCGCCTGGCCAAGGACGCTGACACCGTCTATCTCGCGACGGACTTGGACCGCGAAGGGGAGGCTATTGCCTGGCACTTGCGCGAGAGCATCGGCGGTGATGATTCCCGCTACAAGCGCGTGGTGTTCAACGAAATTACCAAAAAGGCGATTCAGGAGGCTTTTTCCGAGCCGGGCGACCTGGATATGAACCGGGTCAACGCGCAGCAGGCGCGGCGTTTTCTCGATCGCGTGGTCGGCTATATGGTGTCGCCGCTGCTGTGGCAGAAAATCGCCCGTGGCCTGTCTGCCGGTCGGGTGCAGTCGGTAGCCGTAAAGCTGATTGTCGATCGCGAGCGCGAGATTCGTGCGTTCGTACCCGAGGAGTTCTGGGAGGTTCACGCCAAGCTGAACACCCCCAAGGCCGAAAGCGTGCGCTTTCAGGTCGTCAAGCAGAACGGCGAGACCTTCCGCCCGGGCAACAAGGCCGAGGCCGATGCGGCCCTGGCACTGCTGACAGAGGCGGCCTATAAGGTTGCCAAACGTGAAGACAAGCCGACCAGCTCGCGCCCCAATGCGCCCTTTATTACGTCCACGCTGCAGCAGGCTGCGAGTACGCGCCTGGGCTTCAGCGTAAAGAAAACCATGATGATGGCCCAGCGTCTGTATGAGGCGGGTTATATCACCTATATGCGTACCGACTCGACCAACCTGTCGGCGGACGCGATCGCCATGGCGCGCAGCTATATCGAAAGCAACTTCGGCGCGCCTTATCTGCCGGAAAAGCCCAACCTGTATAGCAGCAAGGAAGGTGCGCAAGAGGCTCACGAAGCTATTCGCCCCTCCGATGTGAAGCTTAAACAGACTGATCTCAAAGGCATGGAGCGTGATGCCGAGCGTCTGTACGAGCTGATCTGGCGTCAGTTTGTGGCCTGTCAGATGACGCCGGCCAAGTACCTGTCCACTAACATCCAGGTGGCTGCTGGTGACTTTGAGCTGCGTGCCAAGGGTCGGATCCTCAAGTTTGATGGTTACACCCGCGTGATGCCGCAGCAGGGTAAGGGCGGTGAGGACGAGGTGCTGCCTGAGATTCAGGTTGATGACGTCATGGCGTTGCAGGCCCTGGAGCCCAAACAGCACTTTACCAAGCCGCCGGCGCGTTACGCCGAGGCGAGCCTGGTAAAAGAGCTGGAGAAGCGCGGTATCGGCCGTCCTTCGACCTATGCCTCGATTATTTCCACCATTCAGGATCGTGGGTACGTCACGCTCAACAATCGTCGCTTCTACGCCGAGAAGATGGGCGACATCGTGACCGAGCGCCTGAATGAGAGCTTCCCCAACCTGATGGACTATGGCTTTACCGCCAATATGGAAGAGTCGCTGGATGACGTGGCGCAGGGTAAGGTGTTCTGGAAGAAGGTGCTGAATGATTTCTACAGCGACTTCAGCGCCAAGCTTAGCGCAGCTTCTGCATCAGGTGATGACAAAGGGATGCGCGCCAATCAGCCGACGCTGACCGACATTGCCTGTCATGAGTGCGGACGGCCAATGATGATTCGTACGGCGTCTACCGGCGTATTTCTCGGCTGTTCTGGTTACGCGCTGCCGCCGAAAGAGCGCTGCAAGGCCACCATCAACCTGGTGCCGGGCAACGAAGTGGCCGCCGATGATGACGAGGGCGAGTCCCGCGTACTGCGCGGCAAGCGTCGCTGTGGCCTGTGCGGCACGGCGATGGACAGCTACCTGATTGATGAACGTCGCAAGCTGCATGTTTGCGGTAACAATCCGGACTGCTCTGGCTTCGAGATTGAAGAGGGCCAGTTCAAGATCAAGGGCTACGATGGCCCGACGCTGGAGTGCGACAAGTGCGGCAGTGAAATGCAGCTGAAGACCGGCCGTTTCGGCAAGTACTTCGGCTGCACCAACAGCGAGTGCAAGAACACCCGCAAGTTGCTGCGCAACGGCGAGGCAGCGCCGCCCAAGGCTGATCCTGTGCCCATGCCCGAGCTCAAGTGCGAGAAGGTAGACGATGTCTACGTCTTGCGGGACGGGGCTTCTGGGTTGTTCCTGGCCGCCAGCCAGTTCCCGAAAAACCGGGAAACCCGTGCGCCGCTGGTTAAGGAATTGCTGCCGCACAAGAGCGAAATCGATCCCAAGTATCACTTCCTGCTGGATGCGCCGGTTGCTGACCCGGATGGTAACCCGACCGTGGTGCGCTATAGTCGCAAGACCAAGGAGCAGTACGTACAGACGGAAGTTGAAGGCAAACCGACTGGCTGGCGTGCATTCCACGACGGCAAGAAGTGGTCGGTTGACGACAGCCGCAGCAAGAAAGCCAAGCGTTGAGGTGATCAGCCATGGCCAATGAAGCTTATACCCGTACCAATCAGGCGCTGTTCTTTGCGCGCAAGGCGATTGAGTCCTGGCAGCAGGCTGAGAGCAGCAATGCGCTTGATGCCTTGACCCAGGCGCAGTACCACCGCGAGCACGCAGTGTTTCACCTGTACCGCGGGGCGCTGGCACTGATCCATGAAGTCGCCGACCGCTATCGCTGGCCGCTGGTTGATGCACGTCAGGTCGAGGCTGTGCTGGTTCCGTCGGTGGTGCAGCGCTTTCCCGGTCCGGAGCTGGCGGAGCTGACCGAGTTGGCTGACAGCAAGGGCACCTGGCTGGCAGGCGTGATCGGCGCCTGGCAGCGCTTGCAGGCGCCGCCGGTGCCAGCTGACAGCAAAGCCGAGTCGCTGATAGCGAGCAGCGCCGTTGCTACGACCGAGTGGGGCAGCGCAGATGCGCAGGAGGCCCTGCAGGCGCTGTCCGAGCGTGTGGCGGCCTACCGCGACGGCATGCAGGAGTGGTAGCGCGGATGCTCTGAGAGCGGCGCTGTGTTACACTGCGCCGCTGTCATACAGGAGAACCGTGTCATGTCTTCACCCTTTCTGGAAATCGTCGAACTCGCCAACGGCAAGGTGGCGCTGCGTCGTTCCGACGAGGAAGGGGAGCCGCTGCTGGTAATCGAGTTTTCCGACGATGCACGCGAATATCTGCAGGGCAACTACATTGAAGTCGCCAAGGTGATGATCAGCGCCGGCATGCAGATGGCCGGGCAGATGATGGACGATGAAGACGAAGACGGCGAGCTGATCCCGGAGGATCGGGTTCTGCACTGAGCGCCGAGCAGACACAAAAGAGGCCAGCTGAAAAGCTGGCCTTTTTCTTTGTATCAGCCCAGGTGCACGTTCAGGCTATGGCAATGGCCGATCCGGGCGGCGCGCTCAAGCCGTGGTGCGCTGCAGCTGTCTTTGTCGAGCCAGCTGACAACCGTATGGCTGCCGCCCATCTTCAGCAGGTCACAGCACAGGGTCAGGGTGTCCATGCCGGACTTGGAGCGCACAATCATGATGCGCTGCGGGTCGAGGTTGGCACCGCGCAGCCATTGCTGGCTGACGGCTGCCGGCGGGTCGATCAGGGTCAGCCAGCGGCGGCTGTTACGTGTGCTCAGGTCACGCAGTACCGGCGCAAGCCATTGCAGGCACTGGCGCGCGCTGCCTTGCAGGCTCATCTCGCTGTAGCTGCCTTCCGTATCTTCGACTGTCTGCCTGGGCGTGGCATCAAGACGCTCGTGTTTGAGTCGGCTGGCCATCAGGGCGTTGTGAAACAGGTCGGCCTGGGTCAGGGTCTGTTGTTCGGTGCGGGCGTACTGCATGATCAGCTCCTCAGCGACGGATAACGCCGACGCTTAAACCTTCAATGGTAAGTTCCTGTTCGGTGAGGTCGACTTCGATTGGTTTGAAGTCGGGGTTTTCAGCTATCAGCGAGACCTTGCGGCCCTGCTTTTGAAAGCGTTTTACGGTCACCTCTTCACCGATGCGTGCCACGACAATTTGGCCGTTGCGGGCTTCACTGGTGCGGTGCACTGCCAGCAGGTCGCCATCCATAATGCCGATGTCACGCATACTTTCACCCTGTACACGCAGCAGATAATCGGCACGTGGCTGGAAAAAGTCCGGGTCGATACGGCAATGATCCTCGACATTCTCCAGCGCCAGGACTGGTGCGCCAGCGGCGACGCGGCCGATGACGGGCAGTTGGCCGTCGCTGCTGTCAGCCTCTGACTCGGGGAGGCGGATGCCGCGGGACGCGCCGGGGATCATTTCAATGGCGCCTTTGCGTGCCAGTGCGCGCAGGTGATCCTCGGCGGCGTTGGGGGACTTGAAGCCCAGTGTCTTGGCGATGTCGACCCGGGTCGGCGGGTACCCGTTGCCGTCCATGTACTCCTTGATGAAGGCCAGAACCTGCTGTTGTCGTGCGGTTAGCTTCTGCATGGAATGGTGCCTGTGTTTTTATCCAGTAGCTGTGATTATATACAGTTAACTGCGCTCGACAACCCTGAATTTGATCTGGCGGTTCGCTGGTGCTGTTAAAGGGAGAGAGTGTGCGGTGTGCCGGGGCGTAATGCGGGTTTCATGCAGGCGGGGGCAGGAAGGGTTGACGGTATTTCGTTTTAAACGTATGTTTGAAACGATTGTTCGCTTTTATCCTGTACGTCAACCGGGGAGGGACGCATGGCGCAGTCTGATACCGTCAAGCGCATTCTGGATGCTGCCGAGCAGCTGTTTGCGGAAAAAGGCTTTGCCGAAACGTCGCTGCGTTTGATTACCAGTAAGGCCGGGGTCAATCTGGCCGCGGTCAATTACCACTTTGGTTCCAAAAAGGCGCTTATCCAGGCGGTCTTTGTGCGCTTCCTTGACCCCTTTGTCAGCAGCCTGGAGCGTGAGCTTGACCTGCGCGAGCAGCGCGGCGATGCGGCGCAGCAAAGCCTCGAAACCTTGCTTGAGATGCTGGTCGATCAGGCGCTGGCGGTCAAGCCGCGCAGCGGCAATGATCTGGCAACATTCATGCGCTTGTTGGGGCTTGCTTTCAGCCAGAGTCAGGGGCACCTGCGCAAATACCTCAGCGAGGTGTACGGCAAGGTGTTCCAGCGTTACATGGGCCTGGTGGTGGGTGCCGTCCCGGGCATTCCCCCGCAGGTGCTGTTCTGGCGCGTGCATTTCATGCTCGGTAGCGCGGCGTTTACCATGTCCAGCATGAAGGCTCTGCGCGCCATTGCCGAGGCTGAGCTGGGCGAGCCACGCCCGGTGGACAGCGTTTTACGCCTGATGGTGCCCTTTTTGGCTGCAGGCATGCGTGCCGACAGCGCTGTCGCCCAGGAGCAGGCCGCGCTCGCCTGATCTTGCCGCATTTACCTCCGCTGCGCTGTCCGCTATGGTGTGCGCAGCGTTGGAGGTGACATGCAGCTCGACCGTATTCATATATCCCTTTCTGACCAGCAGCTCGTCGGTTATGCCGAGGGGCAGGTGGTATGCCGCTATGCCGTTTCAACTGCGCTCAATGGCGCAGGCGAGGCGGAAGGCTCCGGTTGTACCCCGCGTGGCCGTCACCGGATTCGTGCACGTATTGGTGAGGGGCAGCCGTGTGGAGCGGTGTTTATTGGCCGCCGGCCAACCGGCGAAGTCTGGTCGCCAGAGCTGGCGGCTACTTTTCCCCAGCGTGACTGGATCCTCAGCCGTATCCTCTGGTTGTGCGGGGAGGAGCCGGGTTTTAATCGCGGCGGCGATGTCGACTCCCAGCGACGCTACATCTATATACATGGCACCGGCGATGACCAGCCGATGGGGCGGCCTTTGTCCCATGGCTGCGTGCGCATGCGTAACACCGAGATGGTGGAACTGTTCGCGCGTACGCCGGTCGGTTGCATAGTCCAGATCGACGCCTGACTTTTGCCCGCTTGTGTGGCGTTAGCAGGCGTCTTTTAGTGTTTCATCAGGAGAATTTGCATTGAAACAGGGTGCATTGATGCTGGATCTGCCCGGCCTGTGGCTGCAGGCGGAAGATCGGCAGTTGTTGCGTCAACCTGAAGTGGCCGGTTTGATTCTGTTCGCCCGCAACACCGAATCGCCGCAGCAGGTGACCGAGCTGGTGCGGGCCATCCGTGCCGAGCGTCCGGATATGCTGATTGCGATTGATCAGGAAGGTGGGCGCGTGCAGCGTCTGCGCCGCGATGTGCTGCGTTTGCCGGCGTTGGCCGATGTTGCCGCGGTGCCGGATGAGCGTGCCGACGAGGTGGCGCGCACGGCGGCCTGGGTAATGGCGACCGAGATGCTCGCCTGCGGTATCGATATCAGCTTTGCGCCGGTGCTGGATCTGGATTACGGCCGTAGCCAGGTGATTGGTAATCGCTCGCTGGGCGGCGACCCTGAGCGTGTTGCCCGCTTGGCCAGTGCTTATCTGGATGGCCTGCACGCCGCCGGCATGGCTGCTACGGGCAAGCACTTTCCTGGTCATGGCTGGGCTGAGGCCGACTCGCACTTCGCATTGCCGGTCGATGACCGCCCATTAGAGGATATTCGTCGCACGGACCTGGTGCCCTTCGCTCGGCTTGCAGCCAAGCTGGACGGCATCATGCCGGCCCACGTTGTGTACTCGCAGGTCGACAGTTTGCCGGCCGGGTTCTCGCTGCGCTGGCTGCAGGAAATTCTGCGCGCGGAGCTTGGCTTTGACGGCGTGATCTTCAGTGATGACCTGACCATGGCTGGGGCTCACGCGGTTGGCGGTATCCCCGAGCGGATTGATGCTGCCCAGGCGGCCGGTGGCGACATGCTGCTGATCTGCAACGACCGGGCGGCGGCAGAAGAAGGGCTGGTGCATGCCCAGCGCATTGGCTTGCAGGCGCCGGCGCGCATCGCTCGCATGCTGGCTCGTCGACCTGTCATGTCTGATTACCGCGCCACGCCACAATGGCGTGCTGCTGTGTCCGTACTAAAGGAGTTTGAGCTGGTTTGAATGACTTACTGGAACAGCTGCCTGAGCAGATAGAGCAGCTACCGTTGATTGGCGAATACTGGATTTACCAGGTCTTTGCCGTGGTGTTTTCGGCCCTGGTACTGGCTTACATCGTCAAGCGCGTGCTGGATCATGTTCAGCGCCGTGCCGAGCGGACCCGTAACATTTGGGACGATGCCCTGGTCGACGCGGCGCGCCGTCCGGCGTGGGTGATGATCTGGAGCATGGGGCTCATGTGGGCAGCCCGGATTACGGCTGTGCAGATGGATCAGGCGCTGGAGCAGGTGCTTGATCAGATCCAGCGGGTGTTGCTGATTGTGCTGCTGGCCTGGTTCCTGCTGCGCCTGATGCAGCAGATTGAGCGCCGGCTGGTTGATCCGCGTTACCGCGACAAGCCGGCGGACCAGACCACGGTGAGCGCCATTGGCAAGCTGTTGCGCGCCTCGGTGGTGATTACTGCTGCACTGGTGATCCTGCAATCTTTGGGCTACAGCGTTTCCGGGGTGCTGGCCTTTGGTGGTATTGGCGGGCTGGCGGTCGGCTTTGCCGCCAAGGACCTGCTGGCCAACTTTTTTGGTGGCTTGATGGTGTACCTGGATCGTCCCTTTGTGGTGGGTAACTGGGTGCGCTCGCCTGATCGCAATATCGAAGGCACCGTTGAGCACATCGGCTGGCGTCTGACCCGTATTCGTACCTTTGACAAGCGCCCGCTGTACATCCCCAACGCGATCTTCAACAACATCGTGGTGGAAAATCCGTCACGCATGACCCATCGACGCATCTACGAGCATATTGGTATCCGCTATGCCGATATCGGTCGCATGGAGCAGATCGTCGCTGACGTCCGGCAGATGCTGCAGGGGCACGAGGATATCGATCAGGACCAGACGCTGATGGTCTTCTTTGATCGCTGCTCGCCGTCTTCGGTGGACTTTTTCATCTATTGCTTCACCACGCCGGTGTGGGCCGAGTTCCACCGGGTCAAGGAAGACGTGTTGCTGAAGATTCTCGACATTATCGAGTCCCATGAGGCGCAGGTTGCCTTCCCCACGTCTACCTTGCACCTGCCTGATGCGCTGGCGTTACGCCGCGCCCAGGCTGGCGAGGGCGAGCCGGGGCCTGAGACGCGCTCTGAGCAGGCGGTGGACGCATGAGCGGGATCTGGGGTGTCATTGGTGGCACCGGCCTGAGTCAGCTGGAGGGTCTGCAGCTGACCGGTGAAAGCCGCCCGCAGACTCCCTGGGGCGAGCCTTCTGCTCCGCTAGTACACGGCGAGCTGGCCGGCCAGCCGGTCTGCTTTCTGGCGCGCCATGGGCATCCGCACACCATCCCGCCGCACCGGGTCAATTACCGCGCCAATCTGTGGGCGCTGCGCGACGCCGGCGTCAGTCGCATCATTGCGGTCAATGCGGTGGGCGGGATTCACGCTGACCTGCCGACCGGCCGCTTTTGTGTGCCGGACCAGTTGATTGATTACACCTGGGGCCGACCCTCCACCTTTTACGAGGACGGTCTGGACGAGGTGGTGCATGTGGATTTTGCCGAGCCTTATGATGCGTCCCTGCGCGCCGGATTGCTACGTGCGGCCACTGAGCTGGGTATCAGCTGTCGCGATGGCGGTGTGTATGCGGCTACCCAGGGGCCACGTCTGGAAACGGCGGCAGAGATACGTCGGCTCGAGCGTGACGGTGCTGACCTGGTCGGTATGACCGGTATGCCGGAGGCGGCGCTGGCTCGCGAGCTGGGGCTGGCTTATGCGTGTCTTGCGTTGGTAGTCAATCCGGCGGCGGGCAAATCCACTGAGGTGATTACCATGGCTGCCATCGAGGCGGTTGTGAAGGACGGGATGCAGCAGGTGCGCTCGCTGTTACGGGCGTTGGTGGCGCCGGCGGCCTGAGCCGCCGGCGATATCTGCTTAGCGGCGGATGGTGACCAGCATGCCCAGGCTCTGGTGGTCCAGATAGTGGACCTCGTTCGGGCGCAGGGCGCGGGTTTGGTGCAGCTGCTCCGATACCACTGAGGAGCTTGACTGGATACCGAGGCCGGCAGCAGGGCGGTTGCGCCAGAAGGCGACCTGCAGTTCGGTCAGATTCTCCTGACTGAGGCGAACCAGGCCCTGTACCGGGTAGATGCCGTTGTCTGCCTGGCCGCGATGCAGTGCCACTACCAGGTCGTTGTCCAGCGGCTGCGACCAAGCCTGATGCAGGTAGATTTCATAGCCACTTTGCTCAAGCTTGCGGACCTGGCTGTCGAGTTGATAGCGGGTCTTGTCGATGCTGCGCACATCGGCGCGCGCCGTGGAGGTCAGGTCGACCGCGTCGGCGCTCCAGTCCAGGTCTGGTGGCGTGCCTTGCACCAGTGGGGAGGAGGGCTGGCCAAAGAAGACCACCTCAACCAGGTAGTCCTCTGCCTGAGCTATTGGCGCAGCGGCCAGCAGGGTGGTCAGCAGTAGCAGGCCGAGCGCGTTGCTCAACTGTTTCATGGGCGTTTTCCTTTGCCTTGTGGGGTGTTGGGCGGGGTTTCTGTGAGGCGCTCCAGGAGCGCCTCTACGGTGTTCAGGCGCAATTCGGCATTGCCCATCGGAGCATTGAAGCGGAATACCGTGGCGCCTTCAAGACGGTAGCGCTGCGGGCTGTCCTGAATCATGCGCACCAGAATCATCGGGTCGATACGGGTGTCGGCGGCAAACTCGATGCGGCCGTGTTCTGCGCCAACGTCGATCTTGCTGATGCCCAGTGGTTCGCAGTGCAGCTTGAGTGCGGTAATGCGGAACAGCGTCTTGACCTGCTCGGGCAGCAAGCCGAAGCGGTCGATCATTTCTAACTGCAGGTCCTTCAGAGCTTCGTCGTCGGTCGCGTTGGCGATGCGTTTGTAGAGGATCAGGCGCGCATGCACATCCGGCAGGTAGTCCTCGGGGATCAGTGCCGGCAGGCGCAGGTTGATGTCGGTGCCACCGCCCAGCGGTTGCTCAAGCTCGGGCTGCTTGCCCTGTTTGATGGCTTTGACGGCGCGCTCGAGCATCTCCATGTACAGGGTGAAGCCAACGGCCTGAATCTGGCCGCTTTGGCCTTCGCCGAGCAGCTCGCCGGCACCGCGAATTTCCAGATCGTGGGTCGCCAGGGTAAAGCCCGCGCCCAGGTCCTGGGCGGCGGCGATGGCTTCCAGTCGCTTCTCGGCGTCGCTGGTGACCTTGCGGCCCTCCGGGGTCAGCAGATAGGCGTAGGCCTGGTGATGGCTGCGGCCGACGCGGCCGCGCAACTGATGCAGCTGCGCCAGGCCAAACTTGTCGGCCCGCTCGATGATGATGGTGTTGGCGCTGGGTACGTCGATACCGGTTTCAATAATCGTGCTGGTAACCAGAATATTGAAGCGGCGGTGGTAGAAGTCGCGCATCACCTGTTCCAGCGCGCGCTCTGGCATCTGGCCGTGGCTGATGCCGATGCGGGCCTCCGGCACCAGTTCGGCCAGATCGGCTGCGCACTTCTCGATGGTTTCTACCTCGTTGTGCAGGTAATAGACCTGGCCGCCGCGCAGCAGCTCACGCAGAATCGCTTCCTTGACCACGGGCTTTTGCTGGGCCATGACAAAGGTTTTGACCGACAGCCGCCGCGCCGGCGGCGTGGCAATGATCGACAGGTCGCGCATGCCCGAGAAGGACATGTTCAGCGTGCGCGGAATGGGGGTCGCGGTAAGTGTCAGCACATCGACTTCGCTGCGCAGCGCCTTGAGCGCTTCTTTCTGGCGCACACCAAAGCGGTGCTCTTCATCGATGATGACCAGGCCCAGGTCCTTGAACTGCACATCACCCTGCAGCAATTTGTGGGTGCCGATCATGATGTCGACTTTACCCTCGGCCAGTTCGGCCGCGGCGGCTTTAACTTCCTTGGCCGACTTGAAGCGTGACATCACGTCAACGCGTACCGGCCAATTGGCAAAGCGATCCTTGAAGCTGTTGTAGTGCTGCTGGGCGAGCAGGGTCGTGGGTACCAGAACGGCGACCTGCTTGCCGCTGTGGACTGCGAGGAACGCGGCGCGCATCGCTACTTCGGTTTTGCCGAAGCCGACATCGCCGCAGACCAGGCGGTCCATCGGCTGGGCGCTGGTCATATCGCTGACCACGGCCTCAATGGCGGCGGCCTGGTCGGCGGTTTCCTCGAACGGGAAATCGTCGGCAAAGCTCTGGTAGTCGTGCTCCGGGTTGGCAAAGCTGAACCCCTGGCGGGCGGCGCGGCGGGCGTAAACGTCGAGCAGTTCGGCGGCAACGTCGCGTACCTTCTCGGCGGCCTTGCGGCGCGCTTTCTGCCACTGGTCAGAACCAAGCCGATGCAGTGGCGCGCTGCCGTCGTCGCTGCCGGAGTAGCGCGCAATCAGGTGCAGGTTGGCGACCGGAACGTACAGCTTGGCTTCGTCCGCGTACTCCAGTACCAGAAACTCCGCTTGCTGGTCCTCGACGGTCAGGTTGGTAAGGCCAAGGTAGCGCCCGACACCGTGGTCGATATGAACCACGGGGGCACCCTCGCGCAGCTCGGTCAGGTTGCGAATCACCGCATCGCCAAGGTCGGTGGCCTTGCCGCGGCGGCGGCGCTGCATCACGCGCTGGCCGAACAGCTGGCTCTCGGCGATCAGCGCCACGCCGGCGCTGTTGACCTGCATGCCCTGATCCAGTGGTGCGATGGTGATTGCTACCGGGGTGTCGCTGGCGGTGAACTCGGGCCAGCTGTCGACGGCCGCGGGCTTGAGTTGAATGCGTGCCAGCAGCTCGGTCAGTGCTTCGCGCCGACCTGCCGTTTCAGCGACAAACAGAGTGCGCCCCGGGTGTTGTTGCAAAAAGTGCTGCAGCGCCGACAGCGGGTTTTCCAGCTTGTTGTCGATAGCCAGTTCCGGGGCTGCCGGGCAGTCGAAGACATTAGCCTGGGGCTCGTCGGGGCGGTCCTGGTGGCAGATGATGCGCGGCTGGCGCTTGAGTTGGGCAAAAACGTCCTCAACCGGCAGAAACAGCTCGGCTGGCGGCAACAGCGGGCGAGTCGGGTCCACGCCCTGTTCGCTGTGGCGGGTGCGTACGTCTTGCCAGAAGTGTTCGGCGCTTTGCTCGATCCCCGGCAGCGTGAACAGGCGGGTGTTGTCCGGCAGGTAATCGAACAGGCTGGCCAGCTCATCAAAGAACAGCGGCAGGTAGTATTCGATGCCGGGGGGCACCAGGCCTTCGCTCAAATCCTGATACAGCGGGCAGCGCCGGTGGTCGACCTCAAAGCGCTCGCGAAAGCGCGCGCGAAAACCGGTCAGGGCCGACTTGTCGAGCGGGAACTCCTTGGCCGGTAGTAGATGAATGCGATCAACCTTGTCGATGGAGCGCTGGCTCTCGGGGTCGAAGGTGCGCAGGGTTTCGATTTCTTCATCGAACAGGTCGATGCGGTATGGCAGGCTGCTGCCCATCGGGTACAGGTCGAGCAGGGCGCCGCGTACGGCGTAGTCGCCGTGCTCATACACGGTGTCGACGCAGCGGTAGCCGGCGGCGTCCAGGTTCAGGCGCATCTGGTCGATGTCCAGGCGCTGGCCGACTTCCATCAGCAGTACCGAGCCGCCGAGGAAGGCGCGGGGCGGCAGGCGGTGCAGGACGGTAGTCATCGGTACGACGAGAATGCCCTGTTCGATGCGTGGCAACTGGAACAGGGTTTTCAGGCGCTGTGAAATGATGTCCTGATGCGGCGAGAAGCGGTCGTAGGGCAGGGTTTCCCAGTCAGGGAAGCTGATGACCGGCAACTGCGGGGCAAAGAAGCGCAGTTCCTGCTCAAGGCTGTCGGCCGAGGCGCTGTCGGGGGTGATGACCAGGCTCAGGCCCGAGTGTTGCTCGGCCCCTTCGGCGATCGCCAGCGCTCTGGCCGCGCCCTGCAGGCCCGTCCAGTACAGGCGGTTGCCGGTGGTGGCCGTCAGAGGAGGAGATAGCAGCGGCTGTGATGCGGGCATGCGATGACTCTTGGGTTGGTTCGGGTTGCGCTGGCCAGCGGCCGGCTGACGAAGGCAGGCAGTTTAACGCGCTCGTCACGTTTGTGCCCGCACCGGCTGGTTTTTTGCGAATCATTGCCTATAGCGGTCACTGAACGCATAATATGCGCCCTTTAGTTACCAAGACTTGGAAGGTATAGCCGTGACTCAAGCGCAATTTGAGCAGTGTCTGGAAAACTGGACGGACCGTGAAGCAACCGCTGAGGCGATGATTCCTCTGATCGGCCGCCTGTACCGTGAACATAACGTGGTGACGTCCATTTATGGACGTGGCCTGGTCAACCGCTCGGTCATCAGCCTGCTGAAATCGCACCGTTTTGCGCGTCAGATCGACGATACCGAACTGTCCGTACACGACACCTTCCCGGTTCTCACCGCGCTGCTGGATATGAACCTGGGTCCGGCTTCCATTGATCTGGCCCGTCTGGTCAACAAGTTCCGCGCCAGCGGCAGCGACGATCTGGATGCCTTCCTGCGTGACGAGCTGGCCAGCGTTATCGGCAAGGCTGGCGAACGTCGCCACGGTCGTGACGTTGTGCTGTACGGCTTTGGTCGTATCGGTCGCCTGCTGGCTCGCATCATGATCGAGAAGTCCGGTGCCGGTGACGGCCTGCGTCTGCGTGCCATTGTTGTGCGCAAGGGCGCTGCCAACGACCTGGCCAAGCGCGCCAGCCTGCTGCGTCGCGATTCGGTTCATGGTTCCTTCCAGGGCACCATCACCATCGATGAAGAAAACAACACCATCACTGCCAATGGCAACCTGATCCAGGTTATCTACGCCAGTGACCCGACCAGCATCGACTACACCTCCTACGGTATTGAAGACGCGATCATTGTCGATAACACCGGTGTGTGGCGTGACGAGGCCGGCCTGTCCCAGCACCTGGAGTGCAAGGGTGCCAGCCAGGTTGTACTGACCGCGCCGGGCAAGGGTGATCTGAAAAACGTGGTTCACGGTATCAACCACGCGGTCATCACGCCGGAAGACAAGATCATCTCCGCTGCGTCCTGTACTACCAACGCCATCGTGCCGGTGCTCAAGGCGATCAACGACAAGTTTGGTATCGTTAACGGCCACGTTGAGACTGTTCACTCGTACACCAACGACCAGAACCTGATCGACAACTTCCACAAGGGCAACCGTCGTGGTCGCAGCGCCGCTCTGAACATGGTTATCACCGAGACCGGCGCTGCCAAAGCGGTTGCCAAGGCACTGCCGGAGCTGGCTGGCAAGCTGAGCGGTAACGCCATTCGTGTACCGACGCCGAACGTTTCCATGGCGATTCTGAACCTGAACCTGGAAAAGTCGACTGATCGTGACGAGGTCAACGACTACCTGCGTCACATGGCGCTGCACTCCGAGCTGCACAAGCAGATCGACTTCACCAACTCCCAGGAAGTGGTTTCCACTGACTTTGTTGGTTCCCGTCACGCCGGTGTGGTCGACGCTGAAGCGACCATCTGCAATGACAATCGCGTCATCCTGTACGTCTGGTACGACAACGAGTTTGGCTACAGCTGCCAGGTTGTTCGCATTCTGGAAGACATGGCCCACGTCAATCCGCCGGCATTCCCGGCCTGATTCGCGGGTACTGACAAAAAAGGCGCTTCGGCGCCTTTTTTGTTGCCTGTTTGTCGGGTTACTTGAGCAGCGCGCTGCGCAAGCCCTCGGATAGCCCGTCCTCGTCGAGCCAGATTCCAAGGTACAGAGTCGCCAGCCCGGGTGTGTCGCTGCGGTAGGCCAGGCTGTCGTTGTAGTGCAGCTCAAGGCTGCCGTCGGGCCGGCGATCCAGGCTGTAGGTGTCTCCGGCGCTGACGTCGCGGAACGCCTGGTGCAGGGCAGTAAGCTCGTCTTGCCACTGCTGCAGCTGTTCGCTGCCATGCTGGCGCTCAAGTGTTGTTAGTGCAGCCTTGGTCAGGTCGTCCCGGTCGATGTTGCGGTGGTAGCGCAGGGTCAGGCGCAGCGGTGTGTCGCTGTTCAGGGCCTGTTCAAGCGATGTGTCGGGGGCGCTGTAGAGCTCGGCGGTGTAGACGTCGACCAGCAAGTAGCGGAACAGGTGCTGGTTGCGCAGCTCAAGGGCGGCGTCGGCGGTGCTGGTGCAGCTCATGGTCAGCATCAGGGCAAGGGTCATGGGGCGCAAGGGTAATGGCATGGCTTGACTCGGCTATGATGGTGATACCTGTTCAGTCTATCCTGCTGCGTTGTCGCCGCCCTGAACATACAGTGTTTCCGGGTGTTTCGAGGTTGGCGGCAGGGGCAGTGCGCATCCATAGATTTCATCAATGCAAGCCATATAAAAAGGGAAAAACCCAAGTGGCTCAGTAGCATTGAAAAGTCATGCTCTTTATACTTAGAGGGATTTTTTATTGGGGTTTGTGGTCGCCTTGCCCTGTTCGTTTGCACCTGCTGTCAATCGGTTTTCGGCGCATGCATCTGTTCGCGTAAGCGGCCCGCCCTGAAAGATTCCACCAAGTGATTAGGCTAATCGTATGATAAAAATCAAACGGGGCTTGGATCTGCCGATCACCGGTTCTCCTGAGCAGCGTATCGAGGACGCACGTCCGGTACGCAGCGTCGCTGTTGTTGGCTTCGACTACCACGGTATGAAGCCGACCATGGAGGTGCGCGAAGGGGACCGGGTCAAGCTGGGGCAGATTCTGTTCAGCGACAAGAAAACACCCGGTGTCGTGTTTACCGCGCCTGCGGCTGGCACCATCAGTGCCATCAATCGCGGTGAGAAGCGTGTACTGCAGTCGGTTGTCATCGATATCGATGGTGACGATGCGGTCAGCTTTGATGCCCACAGCGCCGCTGCCCTTGAGCAGCTGACTGATCAGCAGGTACGTGACCAGCTGATTGCGTCCGGTCTCTGGACCGCACTGCGCACCCGCCCGTTCAGCAAAACGCCCGCCGTTGATGCCAAGCCCAGTTCGATTTTTGTCACTGCCATGGATTCCAATCCGCTGGCGGCTGATCCGGCTGTGATCATCAAGCAGCATGCGGCTGAATTCGAGAACGGTCTGAAAGTCCTGGCCCGCATGGCCAAGGTCTGGCTGTGCAAGGCCGATGGCGTCAGCCTGCCGGGCGAGAACGTCAGTGGCGTCAGCACTGAAAGCTTTGCCGGTCCGCACCCGGCTGGTCTGGCCGGCACGCATATCCACCACCTGGATCCGGTTGGCGAGACCAAGAGCGTCTGGCAGATCAACTATCAGGACGTGATTGCGTTCGGCGTGCTGTTCACCGAAGGTCGCATCTGGACTGATCGCTACGTTGCTCTGGCTGGCCCGCAGGTCGAAAAGCCCCGCCTGCTGAAAACCCGCCTAGGTGCCCAGCTGGACGAGCTGACCGCTGGTGAGCTGAAAAGCGGTGAGAATCGCCTGATCACCGGTTCCGTGTTCGGTGGCCGTCTGGCGCGTGGTCCGGTTGCATTCCTGGGTCGCTTCCACTCCCAGGTGTCGGTGCTCAAAGAAGGCACCGAACGTCAGATGCTGCACTACCTGCGTGCTGGCGTTAAGAAGCACTCGGTACTGAATATCTTCATTTCCAAGCTGAATCCTTCCCGTCTGTTCGACTTTGACACCAGCACCAACGGCAGTCCGCGTGCCATGGTTCCGGTGGGCAACTACGAGATGATCATGCCGCTGGACATCCTGCCGACCCAACTGCTGCGTTATCTGGTTGTCGGTGATACTGACATGGCGCAGAAGCTGGGTGCCCTGGAACTGGATGAAGAAGACCTGGCGCTGTGCAGCTACGTCTGCGCTGGCAAGTACGAGTACGGCCCGATTCTGCGGGACAACCTGACTCGCATCGAGAAGGAGGGCTGACATGGGCCTGCGTTCATTCCTCGACAAGATCGAGCACAACTTCGAAAAGGGCGGCAAGCACGAAAAGTGGTATGCCCTGTACGAAGCCATTGATACCTTCTTCTACCGCCCGGGCAGCGTCACCAAGACCACTGCTCACGTGCGTGACGGTCTCGACCTCAAGCGCATGATGATTACCGTATGGCTGTGCACCTTCCCGGTGATTTTTTACGGGATGTACAACATCGGTTTTCAGGCCAACACCATCTACGCAGGTAACCCCGGTCTGCTGGCCGCTCAGGACAACTGGCGTCTGGCGCTGATTGCCATGTTTGCCGGTTTTGACCCGGCGAGCCTGTGGGATAACCTGATCCACGGTGCTGCCTACTTCCTCCCGGTCTACGCCGTGACCTTCCTGGTCGGTGGCTTCTGGGAAGTGGTATTTGCCTCCATCCGCAAGCATGAAGTGAACGAAGGTTTCTTCGTGACCTCCATCCTATTTGCCCTGATCGTACCGCCGAGCATCCCGCTGTGGCAGGTCGCGCTGGGTATCAGCTTCGGTGTGGTGATCGGCAAGGAAGTGTTTGGCGGTACCGGCAAGAACTTCCTCAACCCGGCGCTGACCGGCCGTGCGTTCCTGTTCTTCGCCTACCCGGCGCAGATGTCTGGTGACGCGGTCTGGACTGCCGTGGACGGTTTTGCCGGCGCGACCGCGCTGAGCATGGCTGCTTCCGGTGGCATCGAGCAGGTAGTCGGCAGCGGCCTGACCTGGCTGAACGCCTTCTACGGCAACATGCAGGGTTCCATGGGTGAAGTGTCCACACTGGCCATCTTCATTGGTGGTGCGGTGCTGCTGATGACCAAGATCGCCAACTGGCGCATCGTTGCTGGCGTGATGATCGGCATGATCGCCACCAGCCTGCTGTTCAACGGCATCGGCTCCGACACCAACCCGATGTTCGGTGTGCCGTGGTACTGGCACATGGTGATTGGCGGCTTTGCCTTCGGCATGATCTTTATGGCGACTGACCCGGTGTCGGCTTCCATGACCAATACCGGCAAGTGGATCTTCGGTGCGCTGATCGGTCTGATGGTCATCCTGATTCGTGTCGTCAACCCGGCATTCCCTGAGGGCATGATGCTGGCAATTCTGTTTGCCAACCTCTTTGCTCCGCTCATCGACCACTTCGTGGTTCAGGCCAACATCAAACGGAGGCTTGCACGCAATGTCCAGTAAGAAAGAATCCGTTGCCCGCACGCTCACGGTAGCGCTGCTCGTCTGTCTGGTCTGCTCGGTGGTGGTTTCGGCTGCCGCTGTTGCACTCAAGCCGGTACAGACCACCAACCGTCTGCAGGACAAGCAACGCAACATCCTGCAGATTGCCGGCCTGTATGACGAAAGCCGCAGCATCGAAGAGCAGTTTTCGCAAATTACGCCGCGTCTGGTTGACCTGCGCACAGGCGAGTTCAGCGATGCTCAGGACCCGCTGACCTTTGATCAGCAGAAGGCTTCCAAGGATCCGGATATGTCCCAGCAGCTCACCGGTGAGCAGGACATTGCCAGCATCCGTCGTCGTGCCGACTACTCCACTGTCTATGTCGTCGAGAACACTGATGGCAGCATCAAGACCCTGATCCTGCCGATTCACGGCTACGGTCTGTGGTCGACCCTCTATGGTTTCATGGCGCTGGAAAGCGACCTGCAAACTGTCGTTGGTCTGGGCTTCTATCAGCACGCCGAAACCCCCGGTCTGGGCGGTGAAGTCGACAACCCGAACTGGAAGGCTCAGTGGCAGGGCAAGGTCGTCTACGATGAGTCTGGTGACGTTGATATCAGTGTCATCAAAGGCAGCGTCGATCCGAACAGCCCGAAAGCTGAACACCAGGTTGACGGTCTGGCCGGTGCCACACTGACCAGCCGCGGTGTTGAGAGTCTGGTGCGTTTCTGGCTGGGTGAAGACGGCTTCGGTCCGTTCCTCGATCATCTTCGTGCAGGGGAGGCATAATCATGGCTAAAGCCACTGCAAGACAGGTTCTGTTCGAGCCTATTTTCAGCAATAACCCGATTGCCCTGCAGATCCTCGGTATCTGTTCGGCGCTGGCGGTTACCACCAGCCTGAGCGTGACCCTGGTCATGTGTATCGCGCTGACTTCGGTAACTGCGCTGTCCAACTTCTTTATTTCCATCGTACGTAACCAGATCCCCAGCTCGATCCGCATGATCGTGCAGATGGTGATCATTGCGTCGTTGGTAATCGTGGTTGACCAGGTGCTCAAGGCCTATGCCTACAGCATCAGCAAGCAGCTGTCGGTTTTCGTCGGTCTGATCATTACCAACTGTATCGTAATGGGTCGCGCTGAAGCCTTCGCCATGCAGAACCCGCCGCACATGAGCTTCCTGGACGGTGTGGGTAACGGCCTGGGTTACAGCTTCATCCTGATCTGCGTTGCGGTCGTGCGTGAGCTGCTGGGTGCCGGCAAGCTGTTCGGTATCGAGATTCTGCCGGTGGTCAACGCCGGTGGCTGGTACCAGCCCAACGGTCTGCTGCTGCTGCCGCCGTCTGCGTTCTTCATCATCGGTCTGATCATCTGGGGCCTGCGTTCCTGGAAGAAAGATCAGGTGGAAGAGGCTGAGTTCAAGATGGCGCCGCAGAGCCGCGCCATGAAGGAGGCAATGTAAGCCATGATCGAACATTACATTAGCCTGCTGGTGCGGGCGATCTTCGTCGAAAACATGGCGCTGGCCTTCTTCCTGGGGATGTGTACCTTTATCGCCATCTCCAAGAAGGTGCAGACAGCGCTGGGTCTGGGTATTGCGGTGGTCGTGGTACTGACCATCACCGTTCCGGCCAACAACCTGATCTACACCTACCTGCTCAAGGATGGCGCGCTGGCCTGGGCCGGCATGCCGAACGTTGATCTGAGCTTCCTGGGTCTGCTGAGCTACATCGGTGTGATCGCGGCTATCGTGCAGATCCTCGAGATGCTGCTCGACAAGTTCGTACCTGCGCTCTACAACGCCCTGGGCGTGTTCCTGCCGCTGATTACCGTGAACTGCGCCATCATGGGTGCGTCGCTGTTCATGGTTGAGCGTGATTACGCTTTCGGTGAGAGCGTGGTTTACGGTGCGGGTGCCGGTATCGGCTGGGCGCTGGCGATCGTTGCGTTGGCGGGTATCCGTGAAAAACTCAAGTACAGCGATGTGCCGGATGGTCTGCGCGGTCTGGGCATCACCTTCATTACCGTTGGTCTGATGTCGCTGGGCTTCATGTCCTTCTCCGGCGTGCAACTGTAAGAGGAGCTGTAACTGATGAACATGGAAATCTATCTGGGCGTCGGGATGTTTACCGCGATTGTATTGTCGCTGGTAGCCATCATTCTGATTGCCCGTTCCAAGCTGGTCAGCAGCGGCGATGTCACCATTGAAATCAATGGTGAACGCACGGTTACTGTTGCTGCCGGTTCCAAGCTGTTGAACACCCTGTCTGCCAACGGCATCTTCCTGTCCTCCGCCTGTGGCGGCGGCGGTACCTGTGCCCAGTGCAAGTGCATCGTTGAAAGCGGCGGTGGCGAAATGCTGCCGACCGAGGAGTCGCACTTCACCAAGCGTGAAGCGAAGGAAGGCTGGCGCCTGTCCTGCCAGACTCCGGTCAAGCAGGACATGAAGATCGAAGTGCCGGAAGAAGTCTTCGGTGTGAAGAAGTGGGAATGCACCGTCGAGTCCAACCCGAACGTGGCGACCTTCATCAAAGAGCTGACGCTGAAGCTGCCCGAAGGCGAGAACGTCGACTTCCGCGCGGGTGGTTATGTTCAGCTGGAGTGTCCGCCGCACACCGTTCACTACAAGGATTTCGACATTCAGCCGGAATTCCGTGGCGACTGGGACAAGTTCAACCTCTGGAAGTACGTCTCCAAAGTGGATGAAACCACTATCCGGGCCTACTCCATGGCGAACTACCCGGAAGAAAAGGGTCTGGTGAAGTTCAACATTCGTGTTGCCTCGCCGCCGCCGGGTCGTGATGACCTGCCGCCGGGCAAAATGTCCTCCTGGGTCTTCTCGCTGAAGCCGGGTGACAAGGTGACCGTGTACGGTCCGTTCGGTGAGTTCTTCGCCAAGGACACCGACGCCGAGATGGTCTTCATCGGCGGTGGTGCCGGTATGGCTCCCATGCGCTCGCACATCTTCGACCAGCTCAAGCGCCTGAACTCCAAGCGCAAGATGAGCTTCTGGTACGGTGCACGCTCGCTGCGTGAGGCCTTCTATGTTGAAGAGTACGACCAACTGGCGGCCGAGAACGACAACTTCCAGTGGCATCTGGCGCTGTCCGATCCACTGCCGGAAGACAACTGGGAAGGCCCCACAGGCTTTATCCACAATGTGTTGTTCGAGAACTACCTGAAGGACCATCCGGCTCCTGAAGACTGCGAGTTCTACATGTGTGGACCGCCGATGATGAACGCATCCGTGATCAAGATGCTGCAGGACCTTGGTGTTGAACCCGAGAACATCCTGCTCGACGACTTCGGCGGCTAGTACATGCGCCTGAGCGTTATCCGGCCCGTTATTGCTGTTGCTCTGGCAACAGCCCTAACGGGCTGTTTCAATTCTGTAGACCCGGTTTCCGAAATGTACGGCGCCACCATGGGCAGCACCTATTCGATCAAGTGGGTGCCTGTCGATGATGCGCCGGACACAGAGGCGCTGCAGGCCGATATAGACGGCATGCTGGCGCGCTTCGACGCCGAGGTGTCCACCTGGCGTGCCGACTCGACGCTGGCACAGTTCAATGCCGCGCCGGCAGGGACCTGTATGGACATGCCGGAATCCGTGCTGACCATGATGGCGCAGTCCGATCGTCTGAGTGCTGAGAGTGATGGTGCGTTCGATGTGACTGTGGCGCCTTTGCTCAAGCTCTGGGGGTTTCATGGCGACCCGCAGCTGCAGACGGTGCCTGACCAGGAGCTGCTCGAGCAGGCCATGGCTCAAGTTGGCCAGCAGCATCTGCACATCGACGATGGTCAGCTGTGCAAGGATGTGCCGTTGACGGTTGACTTCAGCAGTATCGGCGCCGGCTACATGGTGGACCGGGTGGCTGAACGACTCGAGCACTACGGCATCAAAAGTTATATGGTGGAGATTACCGGCGAGCTGAAGGCGGTAGGTCGCAAACCAGGTGACCGGCCGTGGCGTATCGCCGTCGAAGAACCGCGGGATGACAATCGCGTGGCTCAGATTATCTTGGCGCTGGACGGTGAGTCGGTGTCGACTTCGGGCGACTATCGCAATTATTTCGAACTGGATGGGCAGCGTTATTCCCACACGTTCGATGCCCGGACGGGTCGGCCCGTGATGCACCGTCTGGCTGCGGTGACGGTGCTGGATGACTCGGCCACTCGCGCCGATGGCCTGTCTACGGTGCTGATGATCATGGGAGAGGAGGCTGGCTGGGACTATGCTGTCAGTCATCAGATTCCCGCGTTTTTTGTAGTGCGTACGGGCGACGTGTTCGAATCTCGCGCCACCCCACGCTTCAATGCCCTGATTGAGGGCGAGGAGTAACTCATGGTTTGGCTTCTGGCGTTTGCCCTGATGCTGCTGCTGTTCGCCGGTATGGCGGTCGGCGTAATGATGGGCCGCAAGCCGATTGCCGGCTCCTGTGGCGGCATCGGCGCCGTTGGTGTTGACAAGGCCTGTGGTATCTGTGGTGGTGACACCACCAAGTGCGAAGAGGCGAGCGCCAACGCCGGCGTCGTCCAGCGCCCGCGCACCGATCTCGCTCACGACGCGACCAAGGTCGACTAGGGCTCCATCGCCCTGCGTGGCACTCTGAATTGCCTGTTGAAACAAGGAATACCGAATGGCCGTATACAACTACGACGTAGTGGTGCTGGGCTCTGGCCCGGCGGGTGAAGGGGCGGCGATGAATGCCGCCAAGCACGGTCGCAAGGTGGCCGTCGTGGAGGAGCGCAAGGAAGTTGGCGGCAACTGCACTCACCTGGGGACCATTCCGTCCAAGGCGTTGCGTTACTCGGTCAAGCAGATTATCCAGTTCAACACCAACCCGATGTTCCGTCAGATTGGCGACCCGCGCTGGTTCTCTTTCCCGGACGTTCTGCGCAGCGCCGAGAAAGTGATGGGCAAGCAGGTTGCCTCGCGTACCAGTTATTACGCGCGCAACCGGGTAGATGTGTTTTTCGGTAAAGGTAGCTTTGCTGACGAGCACACGCTTGAGGTGGTCGACGGCTCAGGTGCTGTCGACAAGCTGATGGCCAAAGAGGTGATTATCGCGACCGGTTCGCGTCCGTATCGCCCCGCAGACGTCAATTTTAGCCACCCGCGTATCTACGACAGCGACACCATTCTCAAGCTCAACCACACGCCGCGCACGCTGATCATCTACGGCGCTGGCGTTATCGGCTGTGAATATGCGTCGATTTTCTGCGGTCTTGGCGTGAAGGTTGATCTGATCGATACCCGTGACCGGCTGCTCAGCTTCCTGGATGACGAGATCTCCGACGCGCTCAGCTACCACCTGCGCAACAGCAGCGTGCTGATCCGGCATAACGAGGAATACGAGAAGATTGAGGGTGTAGATGGTCGCGGTGTGGTGCTGCAGCTCAAGTCAGGCAAGCGTCTGAAGGCTGACGCGCTGCTCTGGTGTAATGGGCGGACCGGCAACACCGATGGTCTGGGGCTGGAGAACGTTGGCCTGCACCCCAATGGTCGCGGTCAGCTTGAGGTGGATGAAAACTACCGCACCAGTGTGCCGAACATCTACGCCGTGGGTGACGTGATTGGCTGGCCGAGCCTGGCCAGTGCTGCGTTTGACCAAGGGCGTTCGGCGGCCGGCAATATTGTCAGCAACGATGCCTGGCGCTTTGTTGACGACGTGCCGACCGGCATCTACACGATTCCGGAGATCAGCTCGCTGGGCAAGACCGAGCGCGAACTCACCGAGGCCCGCGTGCCCTACGAGATCGGTCAGGCGTTCTTCAAGAGCATTGCCCGGGCGCAGATCAGTGGTGAGCCGGTTGGCCTGCTGAAGATTCTGTTCCACCGCGAAACCCTGGAAGTGCTTGGTATTCACTGCTTTGGTGACCAGGCGGCGGAGATTGTGCACATTGGTCAGGCCATCATGAACCAGAAAGATGGCGCCAACACCATGAACTACTTCGTTAACACTACCTTCAACTACCCGACCATGGCCGAAGCCTATCGTGTCGCGGCATTGGACGGTCTGAACCGTCTGTTTTGACCCGCAGGGGCGCGCTAGCCGCGCCCCTGACTCACTTCCATCGCTCTTGCCGGGTAGTCCGTGATCAGGCTGTCGACGCCCATGTTGATCAGTTGCTGCATGCGGGCGGCGTCGTTCACCGTCCAGACTGAAACGTGCAGGCCCTGCGCCTGAGCCTGGCGCAGACGCTCGGCGTTGCACAGCTTCCAGTTGAGGATCAGATACTGGCAGCCGTAACGGCGCGCACTTTTCAGCGGGTTGAGCAGCCCGTACTCCTCAACCAGGCCGGTAGGTAGCGCAAAACCGCTGCGTTTGGCGTAGCGCAGCAGTGTGCGGCTGGCCGAGGTAACCACCACCTTGTCGTGCAGTTGATAGCGCTCGACCAGCGCCATGATTGCATTGAGCACGATGCGGGACTGGCGCTCGGACCCGCTTTTGACTTCAAGTTGATAGTGCTCAATCTGCGGGCAGGCCTGCAGTAGTTGCTCCAGCGTCGGTATAGGGCAGGGTGTGGGCCAGCCGGGCAGGCCGAGTCTTGCGTCCATGCGCGTCAACTCGGCGGCGGTGTGCTGAGCTACCTTGCCGCGTAGCCCGGTGGTGCGCTTGAGCGTCGGATCGTGGATGACCATTAACTGCTGATCTGCCGACAGGTGCAGGTCCAGCTCGACTCGGGTGACGCCGGCGTCCAGCGCCTTCTGGAAGCTGGGCAAGGTGTTTTCCGGTGCTTCTGCTCGTGCACCGCGGTGGCCGTAGATCAGTGTCATGTCAGATCAGGGCGCCTTGTGTTGCCGGACGCTGTTGATCACCTTGTCGTACTCGAAGTAGACGCTGAAGCCGGGATAATCCCAGCGTGTGATTGGCGGCTGACCTACCGCGGCATGGCGGCGGCTGGGCTCGCCCCAGCGTGAGCTGACGCTGTCGAAGCTGGCGCCGCGCTGGGGCAGGGCGCTCTGATTGCTGCCCGCCTGTTCTCCAACGGGGATGCGCAGGGTGTCAGCCTGGGCGGTTGTGGCCAGCAGTACACTGGCGCCAAACAGCAGGGCAGAGAGGCTTTTCATGGTGAGTTCCTTTCAGGTCGATTTAGCGGCGCGTATATCTTGCGCCTGTTTTTGCAGGATATGCCGAGCCAGTAGTTGGCGTTGGGCATCGTTGATGACATCAAAGTTCACTGCAATGCGCCAGGTGCCGGGCGTCTGAGTCGACTCGCAGCGGGTGACGCGCGCCGGCATGACCAGTCCAAGTGGCGCTGGTAGCAGTACCATGCGCACAGCCAGCCAGCTGTCTTCGGGGAAGGGGGCGGGGTGGTCAAAATCGACGCCGCCCTCGCTCAGGGTAACCTGCCGTGGCGCGCCAAGGTCTGCTGTCAGCTCCTGGGCTACGGAGCGACCGAGCAGGTCGATGCGTTTATTGATGATTTTCAGGTATTGCGCCAACGCGCGGTCGCGCTCGCTGATCTGGCGCAGAAGATGCTGCGACTCGTAGTCGAGCATGTGCATGTCGGCCAGCAGATTGAACAGCGTGCTCTGTTGAGCATCGAGTTCTACCTCTGGGCCGTCGATGGGGCTGCACTCAAGATACACCTGATCCTGAATACGAAAGAACTCACGGTGGTCTTCATGGTCTGTGTGCATGGCGATTCTCGTTGGGCGCTGATGACAGGCGCTGACCAGCCTCCGTCGTTCAGTGTAACATGTCGCGCACAATTCACCGGCTGGGGCCGGATACAAGGTAGCCTGCTTTTCATGTTCAGACCCTTACCCTTTTTTATCGGCCTGCGATATACCCGCGCCAAGCGGCGTAATCACTTCATTTCTTTTATCTCACTGATCTCCATGTTGGGCCTGACGCTCGGCGTCATGGTCATGATCCTGGTGCTGTCGGTGATGAATGGTTTTGATCGCGAGCTGCGAACCCGCATCCTGGGCATGGTCCCGCATGCGACCATCAACGGTTATCAGCCCATCGATGATTGGCGCTCGCTGGCAGAGCAGCTGGAGAGCAACCCCAAGGTTGTCGGCACGGCGCCCTTCATTCAATTGCAGGGCATGCTGACGCATAACGGCAGCGTGGCCCCGGTGCTGGTCAACGGGATTGACCCGCAGGCCGAAAAGCGCGTCTCTATCCTGCAGAACCACATGCAGTCCGGCTCGCTGGATAATCTGGCCGAAGGCGAGTTTGGTATCGTCATTGGCGAGTTGATTGCCAAGCGCTTTGATGTCGCTCCGGGCGACAAGCTTACCTTCGTACTGCCCGAAGCGTCGGTGACGCCGGCCGGGGTCTTCCCGCGCTTGAAGCGCTTCACGGTGGCCGGTGTGTTCAAGGTCGGTGCCGAGCTGGATGGCTCATTGGCGATGATTCACGTTGCCGACGCGGCGCGCCTGAGTCGCTGGCAGCCGGGACAGGTGCAGGGTGTGAGGTTGCAATTGCAGAACCTGTTCGAGGCGCCGCAGGTGGCCTGGGACTTGGTTCGCGAGCTGCCGGGCGACTATTACGCCCAGGACTGGACGCGCACCCACGGCAACCTGTTTGCGGCAATCAAGATGGAAAAGACCATGATTGGTCTGCTGCTGATGCTGATCGTCGCGGTGGCAGCGTTCAACATCATCTCGACGCTGGTCATGGTGGTAACGGACAAAAAGGCCGATATCGCGATTTTGCGCACCCTGGGCGCCACGCCCGGCTCCATCATGGGCATCTTCATGGTGCAGGGCTCACTGATCGGCATCGTTGGTACTGTCAGTGGCTGCATCCTCGGCGTGCTGGCAGCGCTGAATGTGTCCGATATGGTCGCCTGGCTGGAGCGGGTGCTGGGTATCCAGTTCCTCAGCTCGGATGTCTATTTCATCAGCTATCTGCCCTCAGAGCTGATCTGGAGCGATGTTGTGGTGATTTGTACCACCGCCCTGAGTTTGAGTTTCCTTGCTACCTTGTATCCCGCCTGGCGGGCATCACGTACCGAGCCGGCGGAGGCCCTGCGTTATGACTGATGTCGTTCTCGAATGCCGTGATCTGAGTAAGGAGTACTCAGTCGGCCCGCAAACCCTGCGGGTGCTGGATGAGGTCCAGTTGCGCTTGCTGCGCGGTGAGCGCGTCGCCATTGTCGGCAGTTCCGGCTCAGGCAAGACCACTCTGCTGAACATGCTCGGCGGGCTTGATACGCCGACCTCGGGCGAAGTACGACTGGCCGGGCAGCAATTGTCGACGCTGAAGGAGGCTGAGCGCGGTCGCCTGCGCAATCAGGAGCTGGGGTTCGTTTATCAGTTCCATCACCTGTTGCCGGAGTTCACTGCCCTGGAGAACGTGTGCATGCCGCTGCTGATTGGCAGAACGCCGATCAGTGAGGGCCGAGAGCGTGCAACTGCAATGTTGGAGCGGGTAGGGCTGGGCGAGCGCATTGGCCATAAGCCGGCCGAGCTGTCCGGTGGCGAGCGTCAGCGGGTGGCCATTGCCCGAGCCTTGATCAGTCAGCCTGCCTGTGTGCTGTTGGATGAGCCGACCGGCAACCTTGATCAGCAGACCGCCGAAAGCATTCAGCAACTGATGCTGGAGCTCAGCCAAACCCTGCAGACTGCCTTTCTGGTGGTCACCCACGATCTGGCGCTGGCAGCGCGTATGGATCGCACCTTCACCCTCAAGCACGGGCAACTGCGCGAGCAGGTCTGAGCGCTGATTACTCGGGCGACTGGCGACGGCGTCGCAATTTGCGGCGCTGCCAGTTGCGCGACACCCAGATGCGCCAATACAACAGCGTCAGGACGTAGCCCAGTCCGGCGATGACCGTGCCAACGATCAATGAGCCTAGCAGCAGCGGCTGCCAGATGTGCTGCAGCTCGGACATCAGCCAAGTGAAGGATAGCTCCATCGGCATGCTGCGCTCTGGTGCGCCCAGCAGCAACGTACCGACCTTGTACTGGGCAAAGAAGATCGGCGGCATAGTGACCGGGTTGGTCAGCCAGACCAGGCTGACAGAAATCGGCAGGTTGGAGCGCGCAACGATGGCCACCGCCGCTGCCACGGCCATCTGCATCGGAATCGGCAGGAAGGCGACGAACAGGCCAACGGCCATCGCGCGGGAGACGCTATGGCGGTTGAGATGCCAGAGGTTGGGATCGTGCAGCAGGTTGCCCATGAACTGCAGGGACTTGCTGCCTTTGATCCGATCCGGGTGGGGCATCATGCGTTTGAGAAAACGGCGTGGCATCGCAGGATTCGGCTAGGTGGGCGTTGGCCAATTATGCCCGGATTGATACCTCTGCACTACTGCCTGACGGCGAGGGTCTGGTGCCGTTTTTTTTCCGGGTCTTTCCGGAGGTGCCTGTAGCGCTGCCAACCAAGCAGCGAGATGCGTCGGCAGCTGCCCACAGGAAAACAGGATGTTTCCGTGACTCACCCCTACTTGCTGCTGACCACGCTGCTGGTCGGCCTGCTGATCCCGCTCTGTTTTACCCGCTTGCCCGCGCTGCTCTGGTGGGGCTGGCTGGTCCTTGCGCTGATTGCCTTTTTCTTGCGTCGCCGGCCTGCAGGTCGGCTGCTCCTGGTCTTTGCGCTGGGCGCGTGCTGGGCGCTGGCCTGGCATCAATGGCAGCTTGGGCAGCGTCTTCCATCGCGCTTGGATAATCAGACGCTGGAGCTGGTCGGGACCGTCGCCGCCTTGCCTGAGCAAACCGAGACCGGATGGCGCTTCATGTTGCGTGATGGGCGTAGTCTGGAGGGCCAGCGCCTGCCGTTGATGCGCTTGCACTGGTGGGGTGGAGAGGCCGTCCGTGCGGGCGAGCAATGGCAACTGACGGTACGTTTGCGTGCCCCGAGAGGCATGCGCAACCCGGGTACATTTGATTACGAGGCTTGGCTGTACGCCCAGGGCATCGGTGCTGTGGGGAGTGTGCGGGGCGGGCAGCGCATCGCAGCTGCGCCGCCCTTGGGGCAATGGCGTGATCGATTGCACCGGCATCTGGGCGCCACTTTGGTGTCCGAGGACAACAAGCGCCTGCTGGCCTTGCTGATAGGGGATCGCCAGGCCCTCTCCGATGCCGACTGGGAGGTGCTGCAGCGCACGGGCACGAGCCACTTGCTGGTCATCTCCGGCCTGCACGTTGGCATGCTGGCTCTGGCCTTTTTTGTATTGGTGCAGCTGCTGCTGCGCTGCTCCCCCTGGCATTGGCCCTGGCCCCAACTGTGGCTGGCTGCGCCGCTGGCGCTGGGCGCTGCAGCCGGTTACGCGCTGCTGGCCGGGATGGCAGTGCCGGTGCAGCGAGCGCTGCTGATGTGTGCGGCGGCTCTGTTGCTGCAGCTGTGGCGTCGCTCCGTTGCGCCGCTTACGGTCTGGCTGCTGGCGATGTGCATGGTTGTGCTGGCCAATCCGGCGGCGCCCCTGCGTGCCGGCTTCTGGCTGTCGTTTATGGCGGTTGCGCTGTTGATCCTGGCAATGGGCGGACGGCTGCATAACTGCAGTTTGTGGTGGCGCTGGGGGCGGGCCCAGTGGGTTGCCTTTATCGGGCTCTGGCCCTGGCTGGTGCTCTGGGGCATGCCGGCCAGTGGCGCCTCGATGCTGATCAATCTGCTGGCGATTCCCTGGATAAGCCTGCTGGTAGTGCCGCTGGCACTGCTGGGCAGCGTTATGGAGCTGACGGTCGGCTGGGGGCAGCCGTTGCTGCTGGCTGCCTGGTTACTCAACCTGTTGATGACGGTGCTTGCCTGGGCGGGCAGCTGGAGTCCGCTGATTTATCTGTCTTTTCCGGGCTGGGGGAGCTGGAGTCTGGCCCTGGCTGGGTGCGTGCTTTTGCTGTTGCCCGGCAGCGTTGTCCTGCGGCCGCTGGCGTTGCTGTGTCTGCTGCCACTACTGATGGCCGAGCAAACGCGGCCGGCGCCCGGGGAGCTGCGTGTCGTGACGCTGGATGTGGGGCAGGGCTTATCGGTGTTGCTGCAGACGTCTGAGCACACGCTGCTGTATGACGCCGGTGCACGGCTGGCCAGCGGCTTTGATCTCGGCGAGGCGGTCGTGGTGCCCAGCCTGCTGGCTTTGGGGGTTGAGCAACTGGACATGCTACTGGTCAGTCATGGCGATAACGATCACGCCGGTGGCGCACCCAGTGTGGTGCGTATGCTGCCGACCAAGCGCCTGGTTGCGGGTCAGCCCGAGCGCCTGCCGGGGCTGGGCGCGCAGGTGTGCCGCCACGGGGAAAGCTGGTCTTGGGATGGGGTCGAGTTCACGCTGTTGCGTGCGGCGCTGCCTGATGCGCCTGCCAATGGCCAGTCCTGCGTGTTGCAGGTGCGCGCCGGCAGCCAGGTCTTGTTGTTGCCGGGCGATATTCGTCAGGCCGAGGAGTATGCCCTGCTGCCGCTGCTGGCGCCGGCAAACCTGTTGCTGGCGCCGCATCATGGCAGTCGCAGTTCGTCGAGCTTTGCGTTCATCCGGCGGGTGGCGCCGGACTGGGTGGTATTCAGCGCTGCGTATCACAGCCCATACGGGCATCCGCATCCGCTGGTTGTGCAGCGCTACGAAGAATTGGGCAGTGATGCGATTTATACTGGCCACTCGGGGGCGGTCGGTTTTATCCTTGGCCGCTCGGGGCCGATTAGCCCCGAATGGCGCTGGCGGGAGGCCGCACGTCGTTTCTGGCATCAATGATAAAGAAGGGTTATTCGCCGGCCGACAGGGCGGCAGCCTGTGCTAGAGTAGGCAACCATTTTGGGGAGGGATCGCTTGTGTGGGAATTGATCAGTTCTGGCGGTTGGTTGATGGCGCCCATCATCCTGTCGTCAGTCATTGCTGTGGCTATCGTCTTTGAGCGTTTGTGGGTCTTGCGCGCGGCGCGGGTCGCACCGGCAGGTTTGCTCGGTCAGGTCTGGCAATGGGTCAAGGATGGTCAACTGGACGCAGCCAAACTCAAGTCGCTGCGTGCCGATTCGCCACTGGGCGAGATTCTCGCCGCAGGCCTGGCCAATTCGCGCCATGGCCGCGACATCATGAAAGAGTGCATCCAGGAAGCCGCCGGCAAGGTGGTGCATGAGCTGGAGCGCTACCTCAACACCCTGGGTACCATCGCTGCGATCACGCCTTTGCTGGGTCTGCTGGGTACCGTCATCGGCATGATTGACGTGTTCGGCGCCATCATGGTGCAGGGCACCGGCAACACGGGCGTACTGGCCGGTGGTATTTCCAAGGCGTTGATCACCACGGCTGCGGGTCTGACCGTGGCCATTCCGGCGGTCTTCTTCCATCGCTTCTTTGTGCGCCGTGTTGATGAACTGGTGGTCACCATGGAGCAGGAGGCGACTAAGCTGGTAGAGGTCGTGCTGGGCAACCGTGAGGTGGACTTCAACGGCAATGGCAACGGCCGCAAGCTGGCTGCCGCCGGTGGCAAGGGAGCCTGAGCGTGAACTTTCGCCGGCAGAAGATCGAAGAGGTCAGCGTCAACCTGACACCGTTGATTGATGTGGTGTTTCTGCTGCTGATCTTCTTTATGGTGTCGACCACCTTTACCCGAGAAACTCAACTCAAGCTGGAGCTGCCGCAGGCTGCTTCCGGTCAGCGGGTTGAAGATCGCAGCATCCAGCAACTGGAGCTGACCATCGCCGCCAACGGCGAGATGGCGCTGAACGATCGAACCCTGATGCGCTCGGACCTGGAAACCCTGACAGCTGCGCTGCGCAGAGAATCCGGCGGGGATACCCTGTTGCCGGTAATTATTACCGCTGACGCACAAACGCCGCACCAGTACGTCATCATCGCGATGGACGCCGCCGGCCAGCTCGGCTTCAGTAAGCTGCGTCTGACCACCAGTGAAATCGAGGCGGACGCCACGCAGTGAGCGGTTCGTCCCTGGAGCAGCGGCTGCTGCGCGCCTGGTACAGTCGGGCTGGCTGGCTGAAGCTGCTGCGTCCGCTGTCTGCGCTGTATCGCCGCGTTGTGGTGCGGCGTCGCCAGCAGTATCTGGATGGACAGCGTGCCCAATGGCAGCCGCCGGTGCCGCTGATTGTGGTGGGCAATATCACCGTCGGCGGGACTGGCAAGACGCCGATGGTGGTCTGGCTGGTCGAGTTTTTGCGACGTCAGGGTTACCGGCCCGGCGTGGTCAGTCGCGGTTACGGAGCCGCGCCACCTTCATTCCCCTGGTTTGTCTCCCCAGCTGATGCGCCGGCTATTGCCGGTGACGAGCCGCTGCTGATTGTGCAGCGCTGCCAGGTGCCGTTGGTCATTGACCCGGACCGGCCGGCGGCCGCTCGTCGGCTGCTGGAAGAAGGGGTAGACCTGATTATCAGTGACGATGGTCTGCAGCATTACGCCCTGGGCCGCAGTGTTGAGCTGGTTTTGCTCGATCAGCAGCGTGGCCTGGGTAACCGGCGCTGTCTGCCCGAAGGGCCGCTGCGTGAGCCGGCTGAGCGCCTGCAATCGGTTGATCTGGTAGTGCGTAACGGCGCTACCGCTGACGGCCCCAAGGGCTACGCGATGCAACTGGCGCCTGGCGTGCTGGTCAACCTTGTGAGCGGTGAGCGGGTTGCCGCTAACCGCTGGTCGGGCTCTCGTCAGGTGGCCGCGATGGCGGGCATTGGCAATCCCGAGCGTTTTTTCGCCACCCTGCAGACGCTGGCCTTCGAATGCGAGACCTACATCTTTGCTGATCATGCCCGCTATGATGAGCAGGTGCTGGCGCCTTTGCCAGCCAACAAGCCGTTGCTGATGACCGAGAAAGATGCGGTCAAATGTGCCGCGATTGCGCGCGACAATTGGTGGTATCTGAGTGTCGATGCGCAGCTTAGCGATGACTTTGCAACAGCGCTGCTGGCGCTGTTGCCTGCGCCCGAAAGGGCTTGCGAATCAATCCAGGAGTGATCGATGGATCCCAAACTGATGGACGTACTGGCTTGCCCTCTGTGCAAGGGGCCGCTGGTGTTGAGCAATGACAAACAGGAACTCTGGTGCCGCGCAGACGGGCTGGCCTTTCCGGTGCGCGACGGTATCCCGGTGATGCTGGAGTCCGAAGCGCGCGCACTGGATGCTGACGAAAAGCTGGGTGGCTAAGCCATGTTCCATGTGATTATTCCGGCCCGCTACGCCTCCACGCGCCTGCCAGGCAAGCCGCTGCAGCAGATTGCCGGCAAGCCGATGGTTCAGCACGTCTGGGAGCAGGCGCGCAAGAGCGGGGCGGCCAGCGTTACCGTGGCTACCGACGACCCGCGTATCGTCGAGGCCTGTCAGGCTTTTGGTGCGGCAGTGGTGCTGACGCGTGAGGATCACCCCTCCGGTACGGATCGCCTGCAGGAAGTGGTCAGTCAGCTCGGCCTGGCCGATGACGCCTGCGTGGTCAACGTGCAGGGTGATGAGCCGCTGATTCCGCCAGCGGTCATCGACCAGGTGGCGGCCAATTTGCTGGCTGCCAGTGATGCCGGCATCGCGACACTCGCTGAGCCGATCACTGACAGCGAAACGCTGTTCAACCCGAATGCCGTCAAGGTGGTGACCGATCATCAGGGTTATGCCCTGTACTTCAGTCGTGCGCCGATGCCCTGGTGTCGCGATCAGTTCGCCAATGGGCCGGCGCCGCTGCCTGAGCAGATTCCCTTTCGGCGTCACGTCGGCATCTATGCGTACAAGGTCAGCTTTCTGCATGCCTACGTCGGCTGGCCGGCGAGCCCGCTGGAAACGGCCGAGTGTCTTGAGCAGCTGCGCGCTCTCTGGTTTGGTACCCGCATTCGTGTTGCCGACGCGTGCGAGAGCCTGCCGGCAGGGGTCGATACCGCTGAGGATCTGGCCCGTGTACGGGCGCTGCTGGAGTCGGCATGAAGCAGGTGCTGTTTGTCTGTCTGGGTAACATTTGCCGTTCGCCCAGTGCGCAGGGTGTGTTCGAGGCGCGTTTGGCCGAGCGTGGTCTGCAGCGCGCCTATCAGGTCGACTCGGCCGGTACAGGCGGCTACCACGCCGGTGAGCCGCCGGATCGACGGGCGCAGGCTGCAGCCCGCCGGCGCGGCTACGATATCAGTGGCCAGCGTGCTCGCGCGGTCCGTGATGGTGACTTCCATGAGTACGATCTGATCCTGGCCATGGATCGCAGCAACCTGGCGAATCTGCTGCAGCGTGCGCCGGCCAATTGCCGGGCGCAGGTGCGTTTGTTTATGGCTGGAGTCGAGGGCTGGCCGCAGGAAGTGCCCGACCCGTATTTTGGTGGTGAGCAAGGCTTTGAGCAGGTGCTGGATATGCTTGAGGCTGCCTCCGATGCCCTGCTCGCGGAGCACGGGCACTGATGCTGCTGCGAAACGGGGTCGATCTGAAGCCCTTCAACACGATGGCGTTGGCTGCCCCGGCAGCGCATTTTGTGCAAGCCGAGACTGATGCGCAGCTGCGTGAGGCGCTATTGCTGGCCGAGCGTGAGGGCTGGCAGGTGACGCTGCTCGGTGGTGGCAGCAATATGATCCTGGCCGGGCCCGTGACCGGCCTGGTTGTGCGCGTCGCCAGTCGCGGGCGGCGAGTGCTGTCGCGTGGCCGCGAGC
The DNA here is from genome assembly GCF_900114765.1 of Halopseudomonas pachastrellae. Lineage (GTDB taxonomy): Bacteria > Pseudomonadota > Gammaproteobacteria > Pseudomonadales > Pseudomonadaceae > Halopseudomonas > Halopseudomonas pachastrellae. The sequence continues at coordinate 52,985 of NZ_FOUD01000018.1, read as the reverse complement.
AGGTGCTGATCGAGGCTGAAGCAGGCGAGAGCTGGCACCAGCTGGTTTGTTGGGCGCTGGACTTGGGGTTGAGCGGGATTGAAAACCTGGCTCTGATCCCCGGCACTGTCGGCGCGGCGCCAGTGCAGAACATTGGTGCTTACGGCGTCGAGCTCTGTGACTGTCTTGATAGTGTGCAGGCGCTGGATCGGCAGACCGGCGAGCTGTGCTGGTTTGATCGCGGGCAATGCGACTTTGCTTATCGTGATAGCCGCTTCAAACGCGAGGCTGGTCGCTACGTCATTCTGCGGGTACGCCTGCGGTTATGGCGGCGGCCGCGCCTGGCTGTGGACTACGCGCCGCTGGCTGAGGCCTGGCGAGCGACGGGCCTGCAGGCCGCCGATGCGCGCGTGGTAGCCGCGCTGGTTATGCGCATTCGGCAAAGCAAGCTGCCCGATCCGTTGACATTGCCCAATGCGGGCAGCTTTTTCAAAAACCCGGTGGTGCCGGTTGATCAGGCGCAGCGGCTCGCGGAGCGGTTTCCATCCATGCCGCAATACGCTCAGGCGGGCGGTGGGGTGAAGTTGGCAGCGGCCTGGCTAATTGATCAGGCTGGCTGGAAGGGCTTTCGCGATGGTGCAGCCGGCGTGCATAGCGAGCAGGCACTGGTGCTGGTCAACCATGGTGGCGCAACCGGTGCGCAGATTCTGGCGCTTGCAGCGCGCATTCGTGCCGATGTGCTGACACGTTATGGTGTTGAGCTGGAGCAGGAGCCGCCGGTGGTTGGGGCTGCCGCTCTGCCATAGGGTGTGGGTGGACTGAAGGTAAAAGCCCGGCGCATGCGCCGCTCTTTTTTGTGGGGCGTGGGTACAAAAAAGGGGATGCCGATCGGCATCCCCTTTTTAGTTGCTACCCGTCAGGGCTTTTCGCTGTCGACTGCGGGCGTTTCCTTGCGGGTCTGCTCGCTGTCTTCGCTTTCTGCCTTGGCGTCGGTGGCCTCTGCTTCTGCTTCGGTGTCGGACTCGGTGCTAGCCTCGACCTTGGCTTCAGCTGCGGCTGGTTCGGCAATGGACTGCTCTGCGCTTGCCGCCGGCTCCGTCAGCAGGTCTGCCTGCTGCGGTTGGGTGGCAGGTGCAACCTCTACCTGAGCTTCAGTCTCTGCTGCCTTGGCGGGCTCAGCTTCGGCTGCAGTTGCTTGCGCTACGACCGACTCGGCTGCAGCAGGCTCGGCGGCCGGAGCTGTCTCGCTTTGTGCTGCCAGGGCGGCTTCTTCGGCCTGGCGCTTGGCCTCAAGCTGACGTTTGCGGATTTCGCGCGGGTCGTTATAGGCGCGGCCGCTTTCAGTCAGTGCCGGAATGGCGGCGTCTTGCGCTTCAGCCGGCGCAGGCTGCTCTGCCTCAGGCGCTGCGGCGGGCTGCTCTGGAGCTGGCTCGGCTGCGGCTACAGCGGCTTCTGCGACGGGCGCGGCAGCAGGCGCTGCTTCTGCGGGCGCTTGCTCTGCCGGAGCTGGCTCGGCTTGCGCGCTATCGGTCGCTGCTTCGGCGCTTTGCTCTGCTACAGCTGCAGTAGCAGGTGTCTCTGCAGGCTGCTCGGACTGCTCTGCAGTGTCCTCGGCGCGGTTGCCATTGCGCTCGCGGCGCGGACGGCGGTTGCGCTCGCCACGCTCACGGCGGGACGGGCGGGCTTCTGCCTGCTCGGTTTGCTCGCCAGACGCTTCGCCTTGAGCATCGTCAGTCGCTGCCTCGGTAGCGGCCTGCGGCTGCTCTTCGCTGTCGGACTTGTCAACCGGCTGGGCTTGGGTGAAGGCCTCGACGGCGGTCTCGATGGAGGCTTCCAGCTTGCTGGCAGCTTCGGTCAGGCCCGCTTCAACCGGTGTTTGCACGTCGGTGACGGTCTCAGCATCGGCGTCGACTGCAGTGGTTACTGCTGCATCGCTGCTGGGGGCGTCGGCAGCGGTGGCAACGGCTGCGGCGACGGCGGTGGTGCCGGCTTCGCTGTTGTCACCTTCTTGCTGAGCGCCTTCGGCCTGCGGACGACGACGGTTGTTGCGACGACGCTGGCTGCTGCGTGAACGGCGCTTGGGACGCTCGCCTTCGTTACCCTCGGCTGCGTTGTCTTGGGCTTCGTCAGCGGTGGCCTGCAGGTTGTTCAGCTCATCGTTTTGCTCGGCTTCTTCTGCGCGCGGTTGCGGGGCGCGGCGCTCGCGTTGCTCACGTGGCTGACGGTTCTGGCTATCGTCCTCGCGGTTGGCGCGCTGTTCGGCGTCAGCCGGGCGACGACGGCGGCGAGTGTTGCCGGCTTCGTTCTTGCGGGCTTCGCTGGCGTCGTTCTCGCTGCGCTGTTCGGGCTTGGCGCCTTGTGCCTTGCGGTCACCTTCCTGGCGGTTGCCACGATCGTTGCGCTCACCGCGCTCACCGCGCTGGCGACGGTTGCGGTTGTTGCGGCGCTCGTCGGCGTTACGCGGATTGCGCTCACGCTTGCGCTCGTTGCTGTCGCTTTGTTCCGGCTTCTCGGCTTGCTCTGCAGCCGGCTGTTCGCTGGCGAACAGGCCTACCAGGCTCTTGATCAGACCCTTGAACAGGTTCGGTTGAGCGGCTTGCACAGCTTCGACCGGTGCCGGCGGAGTCGGTGCCGGGCGGGCAGGGGAGAGTGCCTTGACGGCTGCTTCCTGACGCACGATGGCGCGGGTCTGGCTGACCGGAGCGGGTTCTTCCACTTCGACAGCAGCGGTGGCGGTGTAGCTGGACTCGCCGTTGAGGACCGATTCGTGATCGTCACGCAGGCGCTGCACGTCAAAGTGCGGGGTGTCCATATGCGGGTTGGGCAGGACCAGCACGCGTACGCGGGTGCGGGCTTCGGTCTTGGCCAGGGCGTCGCGCTTTTCGTTGAGCAAGAAGGTGGCGACCGGTACGGGTACGTGGGCACGTACTTCGGCGGTGCGGTCCTTCAGGGCTTCTTCTTCGATCAGGCGCAGCACGGACAGGGACAGGGACTCGACGTCGCGGATGGTGCCGCGGCCATTACAGCGCGGGCAGACGATACCGCTGGTCTCACCCAGAGACGGGCGCAGACGCTGACGGGACATCTCCAGCAGGCCGAAGCGCGAGATGCGGCCAACCTGTACGCGGGCGCGGTCGGCTTCCAGGCTTTCACGTACGCGTTCTTCGACGGCTCGCTGGTTCTTGGCCGGTGTCATGTCGATAAAGTCGATGACGATCAGGCCGCCGATGTCGCGCAGGCGCAGTTGGCGAGCTATCTCTTCGGCTGCTTCCAGGTTGGTCTGCAGCGCAGTTTCTTCGATATCGCCACCCTTGGTTGCGCGGGCGGAGTTGATGTCGATGGAAACCAGGGCTTCAGTGTGGTCGATCACGATGGAGCCGCCGGACGGCAGTTTCACTTCGCGCTCGAAGGCGGTTTCGATCTGGCTCTCGATCTGGAAGCGGTTGAACAGCGGTACGCTGTCTTCGTACAGCTTCACCTTGCTCGCATACTGCGGCATGACCTGGCTGATGAAGCTCAGGGCTTCTTCCTTGACCTCTTCGCTGTCGATCAGTACTTCACCGATGTCCTGGCGCAGGTAATCGCGGATGGCGCGGATGATGACGTTGCTTTCCTGGTAGATCAGGAACGGGGCCTTGCGCTCTTCCGAGGCGCCCTTGATGGCTTCCCAGAGTTGCAGCAGGTAGTCGAGGTCCCATTGCAGTTCTTCTGCGCTACGGCCAAGGCCGGCGGTGCGCACGATCATGCCCATGTCGGCCGGTACGTTCAGGCTGTTCAGGGCTTCGCGCAGCTCGTTACGCTCTTCGCCCTCGATGCGGCGAGAAATGCCGCCGGCACGGGGGTTGTTCGGCATCAGTACCAGATAGCGACCGGCCAGGCTGATAAAGGTGGTCAGGGCTGCGCCCTTGTTGCCACGTTCTTCCTTGTCGACCTGGACAATGACTTCCTGGCCTTCTTTTAGAACGTCCTTGATGTTGACGCGGCCTTCAACCTGCTTGGAGAAGTATTCGCGGGAGATTTCCTTGAGGGGGAGAAAACCGTGGCGTTCGGAGCCGAAGTCGACAAAGGCGGCTTCCAGGCTGGGTTCGACGCGGGTGATACGGCCTTTATAGATGTTGGCCTTTTTTTGCTCGCGGGCGCCGGACTCGATGTCCAGATCGTAGAGGCGTTGACCGTCTACCAGGGCGACACGCAACTCTTCGGGTTGAGTTGCGTTAATGAGCATTCTTTTCATGAAGTACCGTTGTGTTTCCAGAGCTATCCGGTCTACACGGGCACGGCACCTGCGACTCTTCAGTTAGGTGTCAGGTGTGTTTCTGTCATCGGCCAAGCCGAGATGCAGAGTTCACATCGCCACCTGAGTGGCGACAGTTCTGTCTGTTACTGCTACTGCATACAGAGAAACTGCTTCGGGACTCCCTGCCGTGCGGTCTGGCGGGGCGCGGCAGCGGATGAGCTGCCGGATGGGTCCTGGGGCGTCTACGCAAGGTCTGCGGAGGCCGTCGGGCCGTATTGCCTGCGCGCCGTGGCGCTATTGCAGGGAATCCTTGGGGAGGAATCAGCTGGACTGGGGACGGGGACATGCTTGTTGGCAAGTGTCTACGCTCGTCACATGATCCTGAAGCTGTGCATCTCCACCTAAACACTTACCCATCTGAATCGGGTGCCGCTCCGTACATTGAACGGGAGCGGGTTAATGTTCTGGTCGCCCGTGGGCGCCCAGTCGGTCAAACACAGGGCCTGTCGACGTTTTGAGTTCTGCTTGCTGCGTCAGGCCGCCGTGTGGTTGTTTCTGGGGGTGGCAGGCCGTTGTCTAGCCTGAGTTCCCCGGCTGCAGAATCGGCAGCTCGCCGGACTATAGCAGCATTTTTTAAGTGCTTCAATTGCATGAAAAATTGTATGATGCGCCGATGAAAAACACCGCTCCAGACCTTCCCGCCCAGGTTCAGTTCGATCACATCTCCGCCGATCAGGCGGGGCAGCGGATCGATAATTACTTGATTACGCGCCTCAAGGGCGCGCCCAAAACCCTCGTCTACCGCATTCTGCGCAAGGGCGAGGTGCGGGTGAACAAGGGGCGAGTCAAGCCCGATTACCGCTTGCAGGCGGGTGATCAGTTGCGCATTCCCCCGGTTCGTCTGCCGGCGCCGGATGAGCCGGTGCTGGTGGGGCAGGGCATTTTGAATGCGCTTGAGCAGAATATTCTGTTCGAGGACAAGGGCTTGATCGTGGTCAACAAGCCGGCCGGGCTGGCAGTGCACGGTGGCAGTGGTCTGCATTTTGGGGTGATTGAGGCGATGCGTCAGTTGCGTCCTGATTGCCCTCAGTTGGAGCTGGTGCACCGGCTTGATCGCGATACCTCCGGCTGCCTGATGATCGCCAAGAAGCGCAGCGTGTTGCGTCACCTGCATGCTGCGCTGCGCGGTGACGGGGTGAATAAGCGCTACTGGGCGCTGGTGCGCGGGCGCTGGCCGGGGGCGACGAAGAAAGTGCATGCGCCATTGCAGAAAAACAACCTGCGCTCCGGTGAGCGCATGGTAGAGGTTGATCCGGCCGGTAAGGAAAGCCTGACCGAGTTCAGTGTGCTGCAGCGCTTTGGTGAGCGCGCCACCCTGGTTGAGGCGCGGCCCATTACCGGGCGCACCCATCAGATTCGTGTGCACGCAAAGTACGCCGGTCACCCGATTGGGGGTGATCCTAAATACGGTGACGATGACTTTTCCCGGGAGCTGCGCGAGCTGGGCGGCAAGCGGCTGTTCTTGCATGCGCGCTCGCTGGCGGTGACGCTGGCCGATGGCGAAGCGCTGCAAGTGCAGGCTGAGCCGGGCTCTATGTGGGATGAGACGCTGCGCAGGTTGGCCGCCCATGTCGATTGATACGCTGATTTTTGACTGGGACGGCACTCTGGCCGACTCGATAGGTCACATCGTCAGCACCATGCAGAGCGCTGCGGTGGCTGTCGGTCTGCCGGTGCCCAGTGACGAGGCGGTCAAGGGCATTATCGGGCTTGGTCTGCCGGAGGCGGCTGCGGTGCTGTTTCCGCAGCGCCCTGATCTGGCAGTGCCTGTGGTTGATGCCTATCGCGACATTTACCTGAGCGATGATCAGCAGGCGGTGCCCTTGTTTGCCGGTGTTCGGCAGGCGCTGGATGACTGGCGTGAACAGGGTTATCTGCTCGCTGTCGCAACGGGTAAAGGGCGCCGTGGTCTGAGCCGAGTGCTCGGTCAGCATGATCTGCTGGATTATTTTGACGCCACGCGTTGCGCTGACGAGACTGTCAGTAAGCCCGATCCGGCCATGCTGCATCAGATCTTGCGGGAGCTGGGGCGTGGCTCGGGCGCAGCTGTGATGGTGGGTGACAGCAGCTTTGATATTCAGATGGCGCACAACGCCGGTATGCGTGCGGTGGCGGTCAGTTACGGTGCGCAGTCGCGCGATCAGCTTGAGAGGCTGACGCCGGTGGCGTGTATGGACAGGTTTGTCGAGCTTGCGCCCTGGTTGTCCGGGCAGCGGGCAGATTCTCGTGGCATCGGGTTGGAGAGAGTTTGATGGATCAGGATCGTTGGACGGAAGGCAATATGGTGTCGGGTGAGCAACGTCGTGAGGCCAAGGAAGATGCCAAGGCCTGGAAGTTGCTGGAAAAAACGCTGACCGCTTCGCTGCAGGAGCAGCGTCGCTCGCGTCGTTGGGGCATCTTTTTCAAGACGCTGACCTTTGTATATCTGTTCGTCGCACTCTTGCTTATCTCGCCGTTTGGCAGGATGGGCGCGGCAACCAGCGTCGGGCCGCACACGGCAGTGGTCGAGGTGCGCGGCGTGATCGCTGACCAGGAGGAGGCCAGTGCCGACAACCTGGTAGGGGCGCTGCGCGAGGCGTTCGAGGACGAAAACACCCAGGGTGTGGTGCTGCGTATCAATAGCCCTGGTGGTAGTCCGGTGCAGTCGGGCTACGTCTATGACGAGATCAAGCGCCTGCGCGCTCTGCACCCGGATATCAAGGTGTATGCCGTGATTACCGATCTCGGTGCCTCCGGTGCCTACTACATTGCATCGGCGGCTGATGATATTTACGCGGACAAGGCCAGCTTGGTGGGCTCGATTGGTGTAACGGCTGCCAGCTTCGGCTTTGTCGATACCATGGAGAAGCTCGGGGTGGAGCGCCGCACTTACACGGCCGGCGAGCATAAAGCGTTTCTTGATCCTTTCCAGCCGGAGAAGCCGGAGGAGAAGGCGTTCTGGCAGCAGGTGCTCAATACCACCCATCAGCAATTCATTGATAGCGTGAAGGCGGGGCGTGGTGATCGCCTGAAGGAAAACCCGGATCTGTTCAGCGGTCTGGTGTGGTCGGGTGAGCAGGCGCTGGAGCTTGGCCTGATTGACGGGTTGTCCAGCACCTCTGCGGTTGCGCGTGACGTGATTGGTGCGGAGGAGTTGGTGGACTTTACCCGTCAGGAGTCGCCGCTGCAGCGTTTCACTCGTCAGTTGGGCGCCAGTATGGGGGCTGAATTGGCTACCCGTGCCGGTCTGGGTGGTCCGCAGCTGCGCTGATCAGGGGAGCTGAACGCCTTCTTTTGCCAGCATGGCGCGCAGGCGGATGAGCGGCAGGCCGATCAGGCTATTTGGGTCGTCGCCCTGCATGCGTTCGATCAGGGTGATGCCCAGGCCTTCGGACTTGAAGCTGCCGGCACAGTCGTAGGGCTGCTCACTGCGCAGGTAACGTTCGATTTCGTCGCCGGTCAGTGAGCGAAAGGTGACATGGTAGGGCTCGACGATGCCCTGGCCTTGTTTGCTGGCGCTGTTGTAGAGATACAGTGCGGTAGAAAAGGTTAGGGTGCGTCCGCTGCTGCGGGTGAGCTGATCAACTGCGCCGGCGTGGTCGAGCGGCTTGCTGACGGGCTCTCCGTCCAGCAGGACAACCTGGTCGGAGCCGATGATCAGGTGGGCGGGGTAGCGCTCGGCCAGGGCCTCAGCCTTGCTGCGGGCCAGGCGCTCGGTCAGGCTGGCTGCGGACTCGAAGGGCTGCGCTGTCTCGTCAATGTCTGGCGCTGCGCACTCGAAGGGGAGTTGCAGGCGTTCGAGCAGGGCTTTGCGGTAGATTGAGCTCGAGGCAAGGACAAGTGGCAGCATGGTGACTCTCCGGTTGGCTGGGCGCCCATGGTAGCGGCATCTATGGACGCTTTGCGAGCCGCCGAACGGCAGGACAATCGAGTCTAAATAGTTTTGACAGGCGGGGCATGTCCCCCTAGAATTGCGCGCTTATGTCTGGAACCATACCCCCGCACATCGAGCCGCTCCGGCTGGTAGACCGCAGAATCACGCTGGAAGGCGTGGTGAAGACGGCCAGTCTTGGGCGTTTAGCTGCGCTGCTGGATGCGCCGACGGGTGATGTACAGGTCGAGCTGTACTTCTCTCGCGACGAACAGGGTATCGCCACCATGCATGGCCGGTATCAGGTAGATGCACCTCTGGTGTGTCAGCGTTGCCTGGAACAGGTCGTGGTGCCGATCGACAGTGAATGTGATGTGGGGTTTGTAAAAAGCGACGAGGCCGCCAAACAGCTGCCGCGTCGATATGAACCGGTTTTTGTGGGTGAGGAGCCTCTCGATCTGTTTGCGCTGATCGAAGACGAGCTGCTGTTGGCGCTGCCAGCAGTGCCGATGCATCCGCCACAAACATGTCAGCATCCGCCAGGGTATCGCCCTGAGACGGCGGAGCTGGAGGAAAAGTCTGAGAAGCCTAATCCTTTCAGCGTGCTGGCCAATTTAAAACGCGATACCTGAGCTTAGGAGCTTATTAGTCATGGCTGTTCAGCAGAACAAAAAGTCCCGTTCCGCACGCGGCATGCGTCGTTCCCACGATGCGCTGTCCTCCGCTGCCTTGTCTGTCGACAAGACCACTGGTGAAACTCATCTTCGTCACCACGTTTCTCCTGACGGTTTCTACCGTGGTCGTCAGGTAGTGAACAAGGACAACGACGAATAAGTTTTGTCCGCGTCAATCCGCATAGCGATTGATGTGATGGGCGGGGACCGCGGTCCCCGCTGCATTGTCTCCGCTGCCCTGCGCAGCCTCTCCTTGTATCCCTCCCTGCATATCACTCTGGTTGGCGCTGCCGATAGCGTCGAGCCGTTGCTGACACCTGCCGATCTTGCCTCCGGGCGAATTGCCTTGCGGCCTGCCCGCGAACAGATCCTTGCTGATGACCCGCCTGCCAGCGTGCTGCGTGGCAAGCGCGATGCGTCCATGCGCGTTGCGTTGCAGTTGGTGCGCGATGGTGAGGTGGATGGCTGTCTGAGTGCCGGCAATACCGGTGCACTGATGGTGCTGGCGCGGTCCGTGCTGGGCACGCTCGATGGCGTGCGGCGGCCGGCGATCATGGCGGCCTTGCCGGTGTCCGGCAAGCTTTGCCATGTGCTGGATCTGGGTGCCAATGTCGATTGCCCGGCCGAGCAGCTGTTTGAGTTTGCGCTCATGGGCTCGGCTGCCGCGGCGCAGCTGAGCGGTAATCCGGCGCCGCGCGTCGCCTTGCTCAATATCGGCAGTGAAACCCACAAGGGTAATCGTCAGGTACGTGATGCTGCCGGCCTTCTGGCCTCCTGTGCTCAGCTCAATTACATCGGGCACATAGAAGGTGATGGCCTGTTTCGTGGTGAGGCTGATGTGGTGGTGTGCGACGGCTTTGTCGGCAATGTGCTGCTCAAGGCCAGCGAAGGCCTGGCTGGCTATCTGCAGGCCGAGTTGCGTGCGGCGGTAGCAGATAGTCGTTTGCTACGCTGGCTGGCGCCGCTGGTGTTGCATGCAACACGCGCCGTGCGTGAGCGGCACGATCCGGCGCGCTACAACGGCGCCAGCTTGCTTGGCTTGCGTGGTGTTGTGATGAAAAGCCATGGCGCCGCAGACGAGGCGGCGATGGTGGCGGCCATTGGGCACACGATGCGTGCCTGCGAGGTGCGACTGCCGGAACGTATTGCCGGTTGCGTGCAGGAATATCGGGCTGCGCTGTGACCTTGACCGGGAGCAGGGCATCCAAAAAACCAGTTGGGGTCTGTTGCTGTGTCGTGCGTCCGCCTGTTGTAGCCTGCAAGGTCGCTGGTCAGGCAGCAAGCTGTGCAGCGTGGTCCAGCCCCTTAGCTCTGCAATCTTTTGATAACAGGATGATGATATGACGTATTCCCTCGGCTTTGTTTTTCCCGGTCAGGGTTCGCAGTCGGTTGGCATGCTTGGTGAGCTGGCTGAACAGCACGCCGTCATCAAGAACACCTTTGCCGAAGCCTCCGATGCGTTGGGCTATGATCTGTGGGCGCTGAGCCAGAATGGCCCCGAGGCAGATCTGAATCGCACTGACCGTACGCAGCCGGCTATCCTGACTGCATCGGTAGCGCTCTGGCGCCTGTGGTGTGAGCAGTCCGCCGCGCGCCCTGACTTTGTTGCCGGCCACAGCCTGGGTGAGTACTCCGCGCTGGTTGCCGCAGGTGTGCTGCAGTTTGCCGACGCCGTGCGTCTGGTTGAGCGCCGTGGTCAACTGATGCAGCAGGCCGTACCCGAAGGGCAGGGCAGCATGGCCGCCATTCTGGGTCTGGAAGATCAGCAGATCATCGATCTGTGCGCGGCAGCGTCTCAGGGCGAGGTGGTCAGTGCAGTGAACTTTAATGCCCCCGGCCAGGTCGTTATTGCCGGTCAGGTGGCAGCGGTTGAGCGCGCTATCGAAGGTTGCAAGGCCGCTGGCGCCAAGCGTGCGCTGCCTCTGCCGGTCAGTGTGCCGTCGCATTGCGCCTTGATGCAGCCGGCCGCCGAGCAACTGGCGAATGATTTTGCTGCGCTGAACTGGCAGGCACCTGAGATTACCCTGGTGCAGAACGTTACCGCGCGCCCGGCGGCTGATCAGGCGGCGCTGCGTCAGTTGCTGGTTGAGCAGCTCTACAGCCCGGTGCGTTGGGTTGAGTCGGTGGTATATATGGCCGATCAGGGTGTGACTGATCTGGTCGAATGTGGTCCGGGCAAGGTGCTCGGTGGGCTGAACAAGCGTTGCGCCAAGGGTGTCAACAATCACAGCCTGGAAAGTGCTGCGGGTTTTGAGGCCTGCCGCGCACAGTTTGCTTGAGGAGCATGGCATGAGTCTGGAAGGAAAGGTAGCGCTGGTCACCGGCGCGAGCAGAGGCATTGGGCAGGCGATCGCCCACGCGCTGGCAGCGCAGGGTGCCGTCGTTGTAGGGACAGCAACCAGTGATCAGGGCGCCCAGGCAATCGGCGAAAAACTGGCTGCTGCGGGCTACAAGGGCGCCGGCATGAAGCTGGATGTACGTGACCCCGACTCGGTTGCTGCAGTATTGGCTGCGATCACCGAGAGCTATGGTGCGCCGGCGATCCTGGTCAACAACGCGGGTATTACTGCCGATAACCTGTTGATGCGCATGAAGGATGATGAGTGGGATGACGTCATCGGCACCAACCTCAGCTCGGTCTACCGTTTGTCCAAGGCTGTCCTGCGGGGCATGACCAAGGGTCGCTGGGGGCGTATCATCAATATCAGTTCGGTAGTCGCTGGCATGGGTAATGCCGGTCAGTCCAACTACGCGGCAGCCAAGGCGGGTATGGAAGGTTTTACCCGTGCACTGGCCCGTGAAGTCGGATCGCGCGCCATTACTGTGAACGCGGTTGCACCTGGCTTTATTGACACCGACATGACGCGTGCGCTTAATGACAGCCAGCGTTCGGTCATGCTGGAGCAGATTCCACTGGCGCGCCTGGGGCAGGCTGAGGAAATCGCTGCGGCGGTTGCTTTCCTGGCCAGCGAGAGTGCGGGCTACATTACCGGTGCTACACTGCCGGTCAACGGTGGCATGTATATGTAACTGGCTGCCGCCGGTGGCGTTGCTGTCGGCGGTGACGAGTTTCAACAGGTGGAAGCCGCAGGCTTTGACCTCATTTGCGTCAGATACGATTCACGCTTGAAACCAAGAGAATTGTTTCTATAAACTACCCGCAGTCCGGCTTCTCGGAACTGCAAATAGGAGTGAGAACAAGGTATGAGTACCATCGAAGAACGCGTCAAGAAAATCGTTGCCGAGCAGCTCGGTGTCAAAGAAGAAGAAGTGACCAACAGCGCTTCTTTCGTTGAAGATCTTGGCGCTGACTCCCTGGACACCGTTGAGCTGGTGATGGCTCTCGAAGAAGAGTTCGAGACCGAGATTCCGGATGAAGAAGCCGAGAAGATCACCACCGTTCAGGAAGCTATCAACTACGTGAATGCTCACCAGAAGTAATCAAGTCGCTTGCTGACAGAAAAAGCCGCAGGGCCTCACGGGCCTGCGGCTTTTTTGTGTCTGCGTGTTTTTGTCGCGCAGGTAAGGGTTGCCGAGCGGGCTCACGGATAATGGCCTGTCTTGCCGCTGTCGCCGTTTGCGTCGACAATAGGGCAGTTTTGCGGCCGTTGCCGGCTGCCTTGGTGTTCAAGCGTTTAATAAGGAGTGTGCCGTGTCGCGCAGACGCGTGGTAGTAACTGGTCTGGGAATGCTGTCTCCCCTGGGTAATACGGTCGAAAGCAGTTGGCAGGCCGCGCTGGCGGGCAAGAGCGGTATCGGCCCGATCGAGCATATGGATGTCAGTGCCTTTAGCACCCGTATTGGCGGTTCGGTACGCGACTTCGAGGTTGAGCTGTACATGGCGGCCAAGGAAGCGCGCAAGCTGGACCTGTTCATTCAGTTCGGTCTGGCTGCCTGCATCCAGGCAATCAAGGATTCCGGTCTGGAAATTACCGACCAGAATCGTGATCGAATCGGTGTGGTGATGGGCTCGGGCATTGGCGGTTTGACCAATATCGAGAAGAACCATGAGCAGTTGTTGAACAGCGGCCCGCGCCGGATTTCGCCGTTCTTCGTACCGGGTTCAATCATCAACATGGTCGCTGGCTACCTCTCCATTCAGTATGGTCTGCAGGGGCCCAACTACGCGTTGACCACGGCATGTACCACGGGCACGCACAGCATCGGCATGGCCGCGCGCAATATCGCCTATGGCGAGGCCGACATGATGGTCGCCGGCGGTTCTGAAATGGCCACCACTGGCCTGGGCCTGGGCGGCTTCAGCGCGGCGCGTGCCATGTCCACCCGCAATGATGACCCGCAAGGCGCCAGTCGCCCCTGGGATCGTGACCGCGATGGCTTTGTTCTGTCCGACGGTGCCGGTGCCATGCTGCTGGAAGAGTATGAGCATGCCAAGGCTCGCGGCGCGACCATTTACGCCGAATTGGTCGGCTTTGGTATGAGCGGTGATGCCTATCACATGACTGCGCCGCCGGAAGACGGCCGTGGCGGTGCCAAGTGCATGGATAACGCCCTCAAGGATGCCGGCCTGAACCCGGACGAGGTCGATTACATCAACGCCCACGGAACGTCGACACCCGCTGGCGATGTAGCCGAGACCCGCGCGGTCAAGAGCGTTTTCGGTGCGCATGCCAGTGAGCTGGCGATCAGTTCGACAAAATCCATGACCGGCCATCTGTTGGGTGCCGCCGGGGCCGTCGAGGCGGTATTCAGTGTGCTGGCGCTGCGTGATCAGGTTGCCCCGCCGACCATCAATCTGGACAACCCCGGCGAGGATTGTGACCTGAACTATGTTCCGAATCAGGCGCAGCAGCGCGAGCTGAACGTGGTGCTGTCCAACTCCTTCGGTTTTGGTGGCACCAACGGCAGCTTGGTATTCCGTCGCTGCGAATGACTGGTGACGGCAAGGTAGCGGGTTGGACCCAGGTCAACGGTAAGTTGACTGACAGCCTGCCCCTGAGCGATCGGGGGCTGGCCTACGGTGATGGCCTGTTCGAGACATTGCGGGTGGTTGGCGGTCGTATGCCGTTGCTGGCCCGTCATCTGCAACGCCTGGCGCGTGGCTGCGAGGCGCTGTCGCTACCTTGCGATCGAGCGTTGATCGAGGCGGAATTGGTGGATGCGGCGGAACGGCTGGGCGAGGGCGTGTTGAAGCTGACGCTGACACGCGGCTCCGGCCCGCGCGGTTATGCAGCGCCAGCGCAGCCGACGCCCAGTCGTATTCTCTTCGCCGCGCCGCTGGCGCCGGCTGACCCCCGTCGCCGCGATGGTATCGCGTTGTTTCCCTGCCGCACCCGTTTGTCCGAACAGCCTTTGCTGGCGGGGCTCAAGCACCTGAACCGGCTGGATCAGGTGTTGGCGCGCAGCGAGTGGCAGAGCAGCGAGTTTGCCGAAGGGTTGGTGTGTGATCAGCAGGGGCGCCCGGTTGAGTGCACCATGAGTAATCTGCTGGTCTGGCGCGACGGTAGCTGGATCACCCCATTGCTGACCCATTGCGGGGTGCGCGGCGTGATGCGTGACTATCTGCTCGATACCCTGGCGGCGCAGGGCGTGCCGGTCGAGGAGCGGATGATGGATATGGATATGCTGTACAGTGCGCAGGAAGTCTGCTGCTGCAACAGTCTGATTGGAGTCTGGCCGGTGGTGCGGCTGGGCGAGCGGAGTTGGCCGGCAGGGCCACAGACCCGCCTCCTGCAAACCCTGGCAGAACAGGTTTATCAGTGAAGAGTATTGGCAAATTTTTAGTCGTAGTGCTGTTTCTGGGCGTGGTTACGGCGCTGTGTGGTGGTGTCTGGGGGTTTGTGACCCTGCAACGTGCGCTGCATCAGCCGCTGCAATTGAGCGAGCCCGAGACGCTGGTGGTGCAGCCGGGCAGCAGTCCGGCCCGGGTCTTTAGCGAACTTCAGCAGCAGGGTGTGCTGCACGACGCCGCCTGGTTGCGGCGTTACTGGCAGTGGCAGATGGAAGGCGCTGTGCTGCATGTTGGCGAATATCAGCTGCAGCCGGAAATGACTGCAGCAGAGCTGCTGCACATGATGGAGCGCGGCGAGGTGCTGCAGCGTTCGGTGACGCTGGTCGAAGGCTGGAACTTCCGTCAGGTACGTGCCGCACTGCGGGCTGCCGACAAGCTGGAACAAAGCCTTGATGCCGAGCTCAGCGATGCAGAGGTGATGACCTCCCTGGGTTTTGAGGGTGAGCACCCGGAAGGCCGCTTTTTCCCTGACACCTATCAGTACACACTGGGTATGAGCGACCAGGATATTCTGCGTCGTGCCCACGAGCGCATGGCGTCAGTGCTTGCCGAGGTCTGGGAGGCGCGCGCCGACAATCTGCCGATCAACTCTCCCTATGAGGCGCTGATTCTGGCTTCCATTGTTGAAAGGGAAACCGGCGTTCCTTCCGAGCGCGGCCAGATTGCCGGGGTGTTCACCCGTCGCTTGCAAATTGGCATGCGCCTGCAAACCGATCCTACCGTGATCTACGGCATGGGGGCTGACTATCAGGGCAAGATCCGCCGTCGCCATCTGCAGCAAGCTACGCCCTACAACACCTATGTCATCGACGGCCTGCCGCCGACGCCGATTGCCATGCCCGGACGCGGCGCGCTTGAAGCCGCCGTTAACCCGGAGCCCGGCAAGAGTCTCTATTTTGTCGCCAAGGGCGACGGCTCCCATGTGTTTTCCAATTCGCTCAACGAGCACAACCGGGCGGTGCGTGCCTATCAGTTGCAGCGTCGCAGCGACTATCGCTCCAGTCCGGCGCCGGAGACCGCCCAATGAGTGGTGTCTTCGTCACCCTGGAAGGTCCTGAGGGCGCCGGTAAGTCGACCAACCTCGCTTATATTGCCGATGCGTTGCGCGCGGCAGGCTGTGAGCCGCTGCTGACCCGCGAGCCGGGCGGCACGCCGATCGCTGAACAAATGCGCGGGCTGCTGCTGGCCCATCATGAAGAACCCATGGACGATGACGCCGAGCTGTTGCTGGTGTTCGCCGCCCGCGCGCAGCATCTCAATCGTGTCATTCGTCCGGCCCTGGCGGCGGGACGCGTGGTCATCAGTGACCGCTTTACCGACGCCACCTATGCCTATCAGGGCGGCGGGCGGGGGATCGATCCGGCGCGCATTGCCGAGCTGGAGCAGTGGACCCAGGGTGCGCTGCGTCCCGACCTGACGCTGGTGCTTGATGTGCCGGTTGAGGTTGGCATGCAGCGGGCCCGCGCACGTAGCGCGCTGGACCGCTTTGAGAGCGAGCAGCAGGCATTTTTCGAGGCTGTGCGTAGTACCTATCTGGGGCGCGCGGCGCAGGCGCCTGAACGTTATGTCGTGGTGGACGCCAGCGCGGAGCTTGAGCAGGTACAGCTGCGTTTGCAGCCCTTTGTCAGTCAGGTACTGGAGCGCTGGCGTGGTTGATTCGACAACCGCCATGCCCTGGCATCAGGGCACCTGGCAGGCGCTGGTTACGCAGTCGCACTTTGCCCATGCCTATCTGTTTACCGGGCCCTCCGGCGCCGGCAAGCGCGCGTTTGCGACTGCTTTTGCTGCCTGGCTGATGTGTGATCAGCCGGCTGGCGGCCAGGCTTGTCAGCAGTGCCGTAGCTGTCTGTTGCGCCAGGCCGGCAGCCACCCCGATTTGCTCAGCATTGCGCCAGAGGAGCAGGGCAAGGCGATTCGCGTCGATGCCATTCGCCAGCTGGTCGACTTTATTGCCCAGACCGCGCAGCAGGGCGGCCGCAAGGTGGTGTTGCTGCATCCTGCCGAGGCAATGAACCAGAACGCCGCCAATGCGCTGCTCAAATCCTTGGAGGAGCCGACGGCTGATACCTATCTGCTGTTGATCAGTGATCAGCCCAGCCGCCTGCTGCCGACCATTCGCAGTCGCTGCCGGGTACAGCCGCTGGGTGCGCCAGATCAGCAACAGGCGTTGGCCTGGCTTGCCGGAGAGTTACCTGATTGCAGTGCCGAACAGCAACGCTTGCTGCTGCAGATGGCGGGCGGTGCGCCTTTGCGCGCTGTGGCGCTGCAGCAGATGGATGCCCTGGCGCTGCGTGACAAGGTTGTAGAGGGCGTCAAGGCGCTGCTCAAGGGCCAGATATCTGGGCCGCGCCTGTGCGAGCAGTGGAACGCGGTGCCGGTGGAGCTGTTGCTTGACTGGTTTGCCGACTGGACACTGGATTTGCTCAAGCTGCAGCAGCAGGCTCAGGACGCCGCCAGCAATGCCGACATGGATAAGGTGCTGGGTTACATGGCGCAACGTGTGCAGCCGCTGGCGCTGCTACACTGGCAAGAGTGGTTGCTGGCACATCGCCGCCAATTCGATAACAAAGCGAACCTTAATCGCCAACTGTTTCTGGAAAAGCTGCTCGCAGAGTGGAAAACGCTGGCTGAAAGGCGGTAACCTTCCAGCCATTGCCTGATACCAAAAAGGAATAACAGATGACCACCCCTGCTGCTCCGGGTCCGCGTAACGGCATTCTGTCGCTGACCATCAAGGACAAGTCTGTGCTTTACGCGGCGTATATGCCGTTTGTAAAGCACGGTGGGCTGTTTATCCCGACCAACAAAAGTTATCACCTGGGCGACGAAGTCTTCATGCTGCTCAACCTGATGGAAGAGCCGGAGAAGATTCCGGTAGCCGGTAAGGTTATCTGGGTTACCCCCAAGGGCGCCCAGGGCAACCGCGCTGCCGGTATTGGCGTGCAGTTCAGTGATCAGGACAACACTGCCCGCAGCAAGATCGAAACTTATCTGGCCGGCGCACTGCAGTCCGACCGCCCGACCCACACCATGTAGTTGTTATGCTGATTGACTCGCACTGCCACCTTGATCGTCTGGACCTGACCCCCTACAACGGATCCCTTGATGCCCTGCTTGATGCCGCCAGAGCGCGTGGCGTCGGCAAGTTTCTGTGCATCGGTGTGGACGCCAATAACGCAGCCGCTGTACAGCAGCTCGCCGATACGCACGCGGATGTCTATTGCAGCGTGGGCGTGCATCCGCTGGACCTGAAAGACGGCCGCCATACCGACCTGGACTGGCTGCTGAATGCGCTGGCGCATCCGCGTACTGTCGCCATCGGTGAGACCGGGCTGGATTACCACTATGAACCGGAGCTGGCCGAGCAGCAGAAGGCGTCCTTCGCCATTCACCTGCAGGCTGCTCGCAAGACCGGCAAGCCGGTCGTGATTCATACCCGTGCAGCTCGCCAGGATACCCTGGACATGCTGCGTGAAGCGGACCTGGCCAACGCCGGTGTACTGCATTGCTTCACTGAAGACTGGCCCATGGCCCGAGCCGCGCTGGATATGGGCTACTACATTTCACTCTCGGGCATTGTTACCTTCCGCAATGCCGAGGCGCTGCGTGAGGTAGCCCGGCAGGTGCCGGCGGATCGTCTGCTGGTTGAAACCGACTCCCCCTATCTAGCCCCGGTACCGCACCGCGGCAAGCCCAACGAGCCGCAGTACGTCTGCGAGGTGGCGGCGTTTCTCGCCGAACTGCGTGGCGAAACCCTCGAGCAACTGCAGCAGCAGACGACGGATAACTTCCATCGGCTGTTTCCGCTGGCGGTTGGTTGAGCGCAAAGCCCATTCTCGATTGGCGAGGTCGTGCGCCGCTAGGTGAGCGTTTCCCGCATTGCGCTGTTATTGGGCTAGTCTTTCGCCTTCACGGCGAGCTAAGGGGGCCGCTTGCCCGGCCCCCTTAGCGATCCCCCGGGCACCCGACTACGCGGCCCTTCGGGTTCGCTGCGTTGCTCGGGCTAACGGGGAGACCTCGCCGGCCACTCAAAAACTCGTCGCTACGCTCCTCAGACATCCTATGACTCTTTTTCCCGTCAGCCTTGCGCTACTCGCCCGCGTAAACGGGACGAAACCCGGTGCACAGTCCGCCGTTTGGGCATTCGGTAAAGCGCCTTGAGTAACACCCTGTCGAGTTTTCCAGGTAACCTGAGAAGGCAAAAAAAACCCGAATTCTGGGGGATGAATTCGGGCCAAGACCATTAGGAGTGATACAGAGGCAGGACAGAGCCCGCCCGCTCAGGAACGACACTTGGGGGGTATGTCGTTCCTGATAGCTTCAGTATTGTCGAAATTGTCTGGCTTTCCACTGCGCTTTGCCGCTTTTATAAACTGATTTGGAATACGCTCGCCTCAGCTTATCGTGAAGGGTTGTTATCGCTTGTTTGGGTGATCAACTCGGCCAATTGAGCCAAAGCGCTCTCCAGTGTCGACTGGGGCGTATAGAAGTGCGGCGACCAGCGAATGCCGCCACCGCGTAGCGCACAGACGACCCCCCGATCCATCAATGCCTTGTGCAGCGCCTTGTGGTCCTGGCCAGCAACGGCAAAGGTGATGATGCCCGAGCGGCGCCCGGCGCGCAGGTCGCTCAGCACCTTGACCCCAGGCAAGGCCTGCAGGCGCTCAGCCAGCAAACAGACGCGCGCGTCCAGTTGGGCGGCAACCCAGTTCATATCGGCCTCGAGCAGTAGCGACAGGCTGGCCGACATGGCCTGCTGCGCCAGGGTGTTCGGGCTGCCAGCCTCAAATCGGCGGGCTGAGCGGGCAGGGCGCCAGTCGACGCGGTCGTAGTCGCCGATAGCATCGACCATATGCCAGCCATGCTGTGTGAGCTGTAGCTGGTCGCGTACGCGGGCATGGCAGAAAAATACGCCCAGCCCCTCGGGCGCCAGCAGCCACTTGTGGCCGTCGGCCATGGCAAAATCGCAATCGATCTGCTGAACGTCAAAAGGTTGGGCGCCCAGTGTCTGAATGGCGTCAACGCAGAACAGCACGCCGCGTTCCCGGCAGGCGTTGCCCAGACGCGGCAGGTCCAGCCGCAGGCCGGTGCCGTACTGCACCGAGCTGATACTCAGCAGGCGGGTGCCTGGTCCCATGGCGTCGATCAGCGCCTGCTCGGGTTCCGCGCCCAGCTCGACGGCGACTACTTCAACGCCTCGCTCGGCGAGGGCTTCCCAGGGCAGGCGGTTGGACGGGAACTCCTGATTGCTGATGATGACCTGATCGCCAACCTGCCAGTCCACGCCCTGGGCAACAAACGACAGTGCCTCGGAGGTGTTCTTGACCAGTGCAATGTCGTCGCTGTGCAGCGCGTTGAGCAGGGTACGCAGCTGGTCGCGCAGTGTCCTTTCGGCGCGGCTCCAGCGCGGATAGTCCTGCGCACCCTGTTGCAGGTTCTCGCTGGCAAAGGCGCTGACCGCATCAGCCGCCCGTTTGGGCCAAGGCGCGACGGCGGCATGGTTGAGATAGCAAAGGCCGTTTGCCTGCGGAAATTCTGCTTGCCAGCGGTGGTTGTCGATCATGCGGGGCTCCGGGTGTCATTTCTGCCAATGTTCGGACTCTTGGCACCAAGGGGCTTTCCAGGTCCGCCAAATGGCCTTGTAGAGCACATTTAGACACAGTTGAACTGGATAGTCAGCTTGTAAGCAAATATGGGCACAGGGTCATCACTTTGGCATAATGATGCACTTTGCCAAATTGAATCCGGGTAGCTTAATGCAGAAAGAGTCACGAAAAGTCCGCGAATTTCGTCGTCGCGAACAGGAAATTCTGGATAGTGCCCTGCGCCTGTTTTTGGAGCAGGGCGAAGACAGCGTCACGGTGGAGATGATCGCCGACGAAGTCGGTATTGGCAAAGGCACCATCTACAAGCATTTCAAATCCAAGGCCGAGATTTATCTGCGCCTGATGCTGGATTACGAGCGCGACCTTGCCGAGATGATGCATTCCGAAGCTATCGAGCGTGATAATGCCGCACTGCCGCGGGACTATTTTGAATTTCGCATGAGCGATCCGGAGCGCTATCGCCTGTTTGACCGGCTGGAAGAAAAGGTCGTCAAGTCTAACCAGCTGCCGTCTATGGTCGAGGAGCTGCACCAGATCCGCACCTCCAACTTCAATCATGTAACCGGCATGATCCAGTCGCGTATTGATGACGGTAAGCTCGAAGACGTCCCCGCCTATTTTCACTACTGTGCAGCCTGGGCGCTGGTGCATGGCGCCATGGCCATGTATCACTCGCCGTTCTGGCAGGATGTCATCAAGGATCAGGAGGGCTACATGCAGTTCCTGATGGATGTGGGCGTGCGTATGGGTAACCGCTTCAAGCGGCGCAAGGAATCCGAGGCCGCCGACCCCTCCTGAACTCGCGGCCCGGGCGACAGTCTGAGCTTTCGGAGCCCACGACAGGAGTCGCCCCGTGCCCTTTATCCGCAGTTTTTTGACCGGCGCCGCTTGCGCCGGTTTGCTGTTTTCGACGTCGCTGTCTGCGCGCGAGTACAGCTACAGTGACGCCCACCTGCATTTCGTTGATTTCTTCCAGGAAAGTGCCGGGCTGTACAGCTTGATCGAGGCCATGGATGAGGCCAATGTCGAGCATGTCATGCTGTCCGGGATTCCGGTTGCCAAGCAATGGCATGAAAACGAGCCCAAGCGGCCGCGCTACTATGCCGGTGACGATGGCAGTGCCTACTGGTTTAGCGCCACCGACATGCTGATTGCCAAGGCGCTGGAGCAGGTGCCGGCCGATCAGCGTCACCGTTTCCATCCTTTCCTCTCCGGCTTTAACCCCAACGACAAGAACGCCGATGCGCACATCCGCCGCATGCTGGAGTTGTATCCGGGCGTGTGGCAAGGGTTGGGGGAAGTCTTCACTCGTCATGACACCCTGACCGCGCTGATTCACGGCGAGGCGCCGCGTGCCAACAGCGAGGCGATGAACCGGGTGTATGACCTGGCCGAAGAGTTTGATCTGCCGGTGATGGTGCACAGCAATGTCACCTCCTGGCGTGAGCGCAATCCGCTGTATCTGCAGGAGATCGAAGAGCCGCTGCGTAATCACCCAGGCGTTCGGATTATCTGGGCCCATGCCGGCACGAGCATGGAGATTCATCGTCATCAGGATCGTCTGGAGTTCTTGCTGCCCACGTTGCGGCGCATGCTGACGGCTTACCCGAACCTGTATATCGACATGTCCTGGACGGTACGCGAGCCTTATTTGCTGAACGCAGAGGGCGAGCCGGATCCGGAGTGGGTGCAATTGGTTGAGGACTTTCCGAGTCGTTTCATGCTCGGCTCCGACGTGGTCGGTCGCTTCGACAGCCTGGGCAAGTATATGAGCGGGTTTGATCCGTTTCTTGATGCTCTAAGCGAGGACGTGGCGCAAGCGGTTGCTCTGGACAACTTCCTGGCGGTGTTGCCCCGCGCGCAAAGCGAAGACTGAACGGCCCCGCTGGTGACGGGGCCGTTGTTGGGGTTACCGTGCTGCCGGCAACGTCAGTGGTGGCGCCTGCCAGTAGGCGCAGTTGTGGTAGCCCAGGAAGCTGAGCGCGCTGGCGCTGCTGGCGTTGGGCACATCCAGCACCTGCAGGTTGCCGGTAGCGGCCTGGGCCCAGCTGGCAGCAACGCCGTCGGTGGTGTTGGGGTCGCCGGTCTTGGCGAACTGTGTCCAGTAGTCGACCATTTCCTCGGACAGGCTCAGCAGGTCTGCCGTATCGCCGGCATAGCGCGCTTGCATGACGGTATCCCCGTAGAGCAGGTACGGAATCTCGCCGGCATGGGTTGCACCCATCGGAAAGCTCACCGCAACCGGCGGTACCAGTGTCCAGGGCGCGTCTTCATCGCGGAACCAGTACTGAAAGGTATTCATGCTGGCGCCCGCGAAGGTGCCGGCATGCACGTAGGCGTTGCAGGCAAACATGAAGTCGGTCCAGATCGCCGATAGTGCTGCTTCAAAGGGCTTGGCGCTGCCGGCCACCCGGGCCAGATAGTCGGTCGCAATCTGATCGGCGTCGTAGGGCACGCTGGCCTGGTAAGGCTGGAAGAAGGCGTCGACGCGGCTGCGGTACTCGGCTTCGTCGTCAATCGGGTTGCCGCCAACCTCGTCCAGCGCTACGAACAGGGTGCCTTCATTCTGGTTGCTGCCGATCAGCACATCCAGACTGTCATTGAAGCTGCCATCGTTCAGTGCCTGCATGATCGACTTGGGCAGCAGGTCGGAGTCCGGGTCGACGGTGGGCATCGATTGTGACCCCTGGGCGGCCAGTAGACTGGACACCGGCAGGGCGCGCAGGCAGTCGGCGGCGGTATCCGGGTCGGTACAGCCCAAAGCGTTGGCGACGCCCACGCCGCCGGCTTGGGCCGCAGCCTTGGGCACCTGGAAGGGGGCGTAGGAACCACTCTGTACGATGGCGCGCTGGAACAAGCCCTCGGTTTCTGCCCGCGGCGAGACGATGTGGCTCATGACGCTGTGTCCGCCGGCCGACTCACCAAAAAGGGTGACGTTGTCGGAATCTCCACCGAAGGCTTCGATGTTCTGTTTCACCCAGCGCATCGCTTGCTGCTGGTCCATCAGGCCGAAGTTGCCGCCATTGGACGCGAGTGAGGGGTGGGCAAGAAAGCCCAGGTTCCCCAGGCGATAGTTGAGGGTAACCACCACCACATCTTCTGCTGCCAGGCGGGTCGGATCATACTCGTCACCGCCGTTGCCAAAGACAAAGGCGCCGCCGTGAATCCACACCATCACCGGCAGGTCCTTGGCGTCGGTTGGTGTGTACACGTTGAGGTACAGGCAGTCTTCGTCGCCGGCTGCCGCGCCGGTGGTGATGTTGCTCTGCGGACAGATATTGCCGAAATCCTCGGATAAGGTCAGCGTACCGTTACGCGCTTCGGGTGGCTCGGGCGGTGCAAAGCGCAGCTCGCCGACCGGGGGCTTGGCGTAGGGAATGGCGCGAAAGATACGCAGGTTGTCTGTCTTGATGCCGAGCACCTGGCCTTCACTGGTGCTCACGGCCAGCGGGTCGGGCGTGGTGTCATCGCTACCACCGCCGCCACTGGAGAGGCAGCCGGCCAGTGATAGGGTGGCTATCGCCAGGCTAAGGGTCTTGAATAGGGGGAGCCCGTCCGGGCGCGGGAAAGCAGCTTTCATTATTGTTGTCCTGTGCTTGGAAAAGGTCGGGGCAATTGGTCAGGTTGTGTCGTGATGGAGCAAAAGCCGCGACTGGCACGGAGACTATATGTGAAGTGCGTCACGCCGGGCTAAACACGTCCGGGTGGTTTGAATCGACAGGTTTGACCGCTATGATGAGCGGTTTTGTCGTTTGCAGTGCCATAAGAAAGAGATGCCCTGATGATGCAAGAAGCCTTTCCTGTCAGTTACATAGAGCCGGTTTTTCGTCCGCCAAGTGAGGCGCATTCGCTGATCCTGCCGGTGACCAACGGCTGCTCCTGGAACAAGTGCACCTTTTGCGAGATGTATACGGCACCACAGAAAAAGTTTCGTGCCCGTGACGAGGCCGAGGTGCTGGAAGAAATTCGCAAGGTAGGGGAGCGCTACATTGTGCAGCGCATATTCCTTGCCGACGGCGACGCCATGGTGCTGCCGACCCATCGGCTGATGCGCATCCTGCAGGCAATTGCCGAGCACATTCCCAGCGTCGAGCGCGTAACCTCCTACTGCCTGCCGCGCAATCTCAAGCGCAAGTCGGTCGAGGAGTTGCGCGAGTTGCGTGATGCCGGGTTAGCGATGCTCTATGTGGGCGCCGAGTCAGGCGATGACGAGGTGCTGGAGCGGGTCAACAAGGGCGAAAGCTATGCCTCCACCGCTGACGCTCTGCACAAGGCTGGCGAAGCGGGACTGAAGCGCTCGGTGATGATTCTTAACGGTTTGGGCGGCAGCAGTTTAAGCGACCAGCACGCTGACAACTCGGCTCGTCTGGTGAATGAAACCCAGCCCGAGTTTGTCTCCACCCTGGTTGTCAGCTTCCCTCAGGGCATGGAGCGTTTTCAGACCCGGTATCCGGATTTTACCCCGCTGACCCAGGAACAGCTGTTCCATGAACTGCAGCGTTTTGTCGGTGCGCTGGAGCTGGACAACACTACCTTTCGCAGCGACCATGCATCCAATGCGCTGGTGCTCAAGGGCGAGCTGGGCCGCGACAAGGCGCAGCTGTTGGGGCAGATTGAACAGGCGATCGCCCGTCCGCAATCGGCGGGTCTGCGGCCAGAGTGGATGCGTGGTCTCTAGTTGATAACCGAGGGCAGGTCACATGCGCACGTTGTTGATTGTATTGGGAATGCTGTCACTGGCGGGCTGTATGAAGCCATCGGACATGCAGCAGCAGGCCGGCTATTACATGGGCGATGCGGGCCTGCTCAACCACTATCGCATTGAGCGCAGCAGTACCTGGGTGCTGCAGTCCGACTCCAAGCTCTACATCGCCCAGGGGCATTTTCTGCCGATTGGCGAACCCTACGCCCGGCCGAATGTCGTAGCAGAAGAGGCGTTTGCTGCTGCGGTTGAGGTCTTTCCGGTGGTACGTCGCTCACCCCAGCCGTTGGGGCTGGAGGAAGCACTGGCCGAGGCCGGCAGTTTTGGCTACGACTACCTGCTCTACACCCGATTTGCCGCCGCCGAAGACGCAGTCGGTAGCCGGGAGGAGTGGGAAACCTCGGAGCAGTGGGGCGATGTTGGTCGCGACCGCGGCGTGCTGCAGCTGATGCTGCTTGAAGTGGGCTCTCGTCATCTGGTCGACTATGCCCGCATCGAGATCCGTGGCGGTTTTCTGCATTTTTACAACGCCTCGCCCGATGACCTGCTGCGGCCACCGCTGCAGGATTACACCCGGCAATTGCTGGGTCGGCACTGACAGGCTGGGCAGGGCGTTGCGCACTGCCGGTTTGCAGGGGCCGTCCGGCGAATCCAACAGGAGAGTTCATGTCCCGTCGTGCACCACCCCCGCAATCCCTTCTTGACAGCATTCCGCAGCGTGGCGCGCTACAACGCCGTGAGCCTGCTCCGGTAGAGCAGTGGGATACGCCACTGAGTGGCGAAATGGACATGCGTATCGCCCGCGACGGCACCTGGTATCACGAAGGTGACGCGATTGAGCGCAAGGCGCTGGCGCAGCTGTTTTCCAGCATTCTGCGACTGGACGCCGATGGCCGCTACTATCTGGTAACGCCGGTGGAGCGCTGGGGCATTCAGGTCGATGATGCGCCCTTTGTTGCCACTCGCCTGCGGGTTGAGGGGCAGGGCGAGCAGCAGCGGCTGCACTTCACCACTAACCTGGAAGATGACGTGACGCTGGACGCCGAGCATCCGCTGCGCGTGCAGGTCGACCCGGACACCCAGGAGCCAGCGCCCTACATTCTGGTGCGCGGCAATCTCGAAGCGCTGATCGGGCGAAACGTGTTTTACGAGCTGGCCGAGCTGGCGGTAGAGCATGAGCAGCAGGGCACTGACCGCACCGGCGTCTGGAGCTGTGGCCAGTTCTTTGCCCTGGACGGCAGCCAGACTAACTGAGCGCGTTCTGTACCCGCCTATCAAGCTCCCCTATATCCCCCAACAGGGGGGTGAATCCTCTCGGGTGACGTCTTCTAGCATCAGGGTCTGATTAGCCGACCGGAGCATGCGCCCATGGCGTACCTGATGGTGAACGACGTCCGCCTGCATTTCGAGCGTTACCCTCAGCCCGGCAAGCCGGTTCTGGTGCTGAGCCATTCTCTGTTCTTTGACTGGCGGATGTTTGAGCCGCTGATCGAACAGCTGCACCAGGACTTCGAGATGCTGGTCTACGACCACCGAGGGCAGGGGCTGAGCAGCTGCGCCGGCAATCTGGACATGGACACCCTGACCGAGGATGCACTTGCCCTGATCGACGCGCTGGAGCTCGCGCCCTGTTACTTCGCCGGCAATTCCATGGGGGGCTTTGTTGCCTTGCGGCTGGCGGCACGTTATCCGCAGAGACTGGCCGGCTGCATCGTGATGGGCAGCAGCGCCGATCTGGAACGGCAGCTGGCGGAATTCGAACCGCTGGTTGAGCAGTTGGCCCGCGACGGCGCAGCCGATCAGATCGACACCCTGATGTTCATCATGTTTGGTGACGACACCTTACGTAGCCCATCGCAGGCGGCGCTCTGTGCTCGCTGGCGGGCACGCATGCGCGAGCTGGGGCCCGGTATTGGCGAGGCGGCGCGCGGTGTCGTTCATCGGCGCTCGGTGTTGCCGGAGCTTGCCGGCCTGCGGGTGCCATTGCTGGTGTTGGCGGGCGAGCAGGACCATGCCTACAGCGTTGCCCAGTCACAGCAGATTATCGAGTACAGCGGCCAGGGCGACTGCCAGGTGGTTGCTGGCGCAGGACACTCGGTTGCCCTGGAACAACCCGGCCAGGTGGCCGAAGCCATTCGCCGTTTTGTCGGCAAAACGACCTGATCACTGCATGCCATCAGGTCTGCACAATAAAAACAATCACAGACGAGTAGCCCATGACACACCCGACAACCCGCGCCCTGCGCAATAGTCTGATCCTTCCCCTGTTTGCCCTTGCTGGCGCCGTGCAAGCCGCGCCAGTGGATACCGCAGCCATGCTGGCCAGCGAAACCGACGGTAGCCAATGGCTCAGCTACGATCGTACCTGGGCCCAACAGCGCTTCAGCCCGCTGAACCAGATCACCACCGAGAATGTCGAGCAACTGGGCCTGGCCTGGTCAATCGACCTGGACAACACCCGGGGGCTGGAGGCCACGCCCCTGTATCACGAGGGCGTGCTCTATACCTCGCTGTCATGGAGCCGGGTGATGGCGGTGGACGCCGACAGTGGCGAGATTCTCTGGAGCTTTGACCCGGGCGTAGACAAGGCGAAGGGGCGTTCGGCCTGTTGCGATGCGGTTAACCGCGGTGTCGCGCTCTGGCAAGGCAAGGTCTATGTCGGCACGCTGGATGGCCGCCTGATCGCGCTGGACGCCAAAACCGGCAAGCCGCTGTGGACCCAGCAGACCACCGATGACAGCAAGCCTTACACCATTACTGGCGCGCCCCGGGTACTTAAGGATCTGGTACTGATTGGCAACGGCGGCGCCGAGTTCGGCGTGCGAGGGTACTTTTCTGCCTACGACGCGGCGACGGGGGAGTTGCGCTGGCGCTTCTACACCGTGCCGGCGAATCCGGCCGATGGTCCGCAGGATAGCCCGGCTCTGGAGACCGCGCTCAAGACCTGGAGTGACCAGACGCGCTGGGACCTGGGCGGGGGCGGCACCGCATGGGACAGCATGGCCTATGACGCCGAGCTGAATCTGTTGTACGTCGGTACCGGCAATGGCTCGCCGTGGAACCGCGAAGTGCGCAGCCCGGGCGGCGGCGACAACCTGTATCTGTCGTCGATTCTGGCGCTGCGACCGAAAACCGGAGAGCTGGTCTGGCACTACCAGACTACCCCCGGGGACAGCTGGGACTACACCGCCACGCAGCAGTTGACCCTGGCAGAGCTGGAGATCGATGGCAAACCCCGTCAGGTCATCATGCAGGCCCCCAAGAACGGCTTTTTCTATGTGCTTGATCGCGCCACAGGCGAGCTGCTGTCGGCCGAAAAGTTCGGCAAGGTGACCTGGGCCGAGCGTATCGACATGGCGACCGGGCGCCCGGTTGAGGCCGCCAATGCGCGCTATGAAAATGAGCCTGCGCTTATCTGGCCAAGCCCGTTTGGTGCGCACAACTGGCACTCGATGTCCTATAGCCCGCTGACCGGGCTGGTTTACCTGCCGTATCAGGAAATCCCCGCGACCTACGCCAACGAGGGTGGCAACTTTGTCGTACGCAACGCCTTCAATACCGGGTCGGGCCTGGAAAACCGTTCGTTGCCGCGCGAGTATGCCACCGGCGCGCTGATCGCCTGGGACCCTGAAAAGCAGGCGCCAGCCTGGCGTGTGGAACGGCCCAATCACTGGAACGGCGGCACCCTGGTGACAGCCGGCAACCTGGTGTTTCAAGGCACCTCTGCCGGTCAGCTGGAGGCCTATACCGCGGATCAGGGCGAGCTGCTCTGGCAGTTCCCGACCCAGACCGGGGTCATCGCTGCGCCCATGACCTATCAGCACAATGGTCAGCAATATGTGGCCTTGATGGCAGGGTGGGGCGGTGCGGCGGCGCTGTTTGGCGGCGATGCGGCAGTGGCCACAGGCACGCGCAACGTTAGCCGCATGCTGGTGTTCAAGCTCGATGGCAAGGCGCAGCTTTCCACGCCTGCGCCGCTGCAGACGCCTGACCGGGTGCCGCAGCCGGTGGTCGCGGCCGCCAGCGACATTGAGCAGGGCGAGCTGAATTACGGCATTTACTGCACGGTCTGTCATGGTGTGGGTGCGGTCGGCGGTGGCACCATTCCTGATCTGCGCTATTCCAGTGATGCGGTGCGCGACGCCTGGGAGGCCATTGTTTTGCAGGGCGCCTTCCGTGGCAAAGGCATGGCCTCCTTTGCTGACAGCCTTTCAGCCGAGCAGGCTCAGCAGATCAAGCTCTACATCATGCAGCGCGAATACGAGAGCTGGGCGGACACGCAGAAGGAGCAGGCCCAATAGGCTGCCGGTGGTCAGACCGTGACCGGTTGCGCTAATTGAGTATTTACTCTAAACAAGGGCGTTCGTATGATGGGGTGACCGTGCTGGCAGGTCACCCCCCGGATTGCCCGGTGTTCCTGCTAGGCGCTTTGCCAATCCCCTGCTAGGGTTGTTGGTGCGAATAACAATAAAAAGGCTGCCTCAGGCAGCCCGTGCTCGGCATGGACTGACTTCATGAACAGGAATCGCGTAGCCTGGATTGCGCCGCAATCCGCCCCCGGGCAGAACTGGGGGAACGAACTGCCTTTGCTGTTGGCCACCAAGATATCCCCCCCACGCCGTGGTCGAGGCATTCTGCCCCGGCCCCGCCTTGAACACTACGCAGACCAGTTGCTGGAGCGTCGCCTCGCGGTGCTGGAGGCGCCCCCCGGATTTGGCAAAACAACCCTCGCAACCATCTGGGCAGAGCGCCTGAGTGCGTTGGGGCAGACTGTCGCCTGGCTGTCGCTGGACGCCGAGGATGACAGCGCCCAGCGGCTGCTGTACTACATCTGCGCGGCAATCAATAAAGTCTTGCCGGAGGTGGGACGGCGCTGCCTTGATCTGGGTGCCGAGCTCGGTTTTTTCAGCGCCGAAGCGCTCAGCTGTCTGCTGATTGATGAGCTTGCCAGGCAGCCGGTGCCATTGACCCTGTTCCTGGATGACTACCACTGCATAGACGACGCGGTGCTGGTGGAGGCGCTGCGCGTATTTGTGCAGCGCGCGCCTGAGCACGTGCACCTCGTGCTGGTGGGGCGCAAGGATCTGCCGGAGGCGATTGTCGAGCACCTGTATGCAGACGACCGCCTGGAGATCGGCAGCGCCATGCTGCGCTTTGAGCTGGAGGAAACCCGAGCCCTGTTTCGCAAGGGCGGTGTTCAGCCGGAGTTTGGCGGCGATATCTGTATCATCCAACAGGCATCAGACGGCTGGATCGCGGCCCTGCGGGCCTATCTGCTGACCCCCGCGCAGGGCACCGGGCGCCATTTGCCACGCAGCATCACCCACCTGTTCGATGACATTCTGGCCCAGTTGCCTGAGCGCTTGGCGCGCTGTCTGTGTGCGGTTGGCGTGCTCGACAAGTTCAGCGCCGGCTTGCTGCAGGTGCTGTTCGGCGAAGCGCAGGCCGATGAGTTGCTGCTGCTCATGCGCCGACGCCAGCTGTTCATCAATGTGCTGGATGATCACGATACTTGGTTCAGTCTGCATCCGCTGTTCCGTGAGCATTTGCGCACTGCCTGCCTGCGACATGACGAGGCGGCGGCACGCGAGCTGATGCTGCAGGCCGCGTGCTGGTTTGCCGAGCGACAACTCTGGTTTGATGCCATCAGGCTGGGCATGGACAGTGGTGATGTCGCACAGCTGCGTGAATGGATTCAGGATTGCGCCACCACACTCATCGAACAGGGTGATTTCAGCACCCTGGTTGTGCTGGAAAAGCGCTGGCAGATGCAGGCGAGCGACAGCCCGCTGCCGCTCAAAGTCACCCGCGCCTGGGCTATGGGCCTTGCGCTGGAGCACGGGCCAGCAATGCGGCTGACCCGGGAGCTGGAGGCGGAAATCGAGCAGCAGGGCGCTGGCGAAGAGTCCAGCGCTATCTATTGGGAAGTGCAGGCCATCAAGGCCATGCTCTGGGCGCTGGATGATCGCTATGCCCTGGCGGCGCCGCTGGCCCGCAAGTGCGTGGAGTCAGGCTGTTGCACCCAGTGGGCGGCGCACGTTTTGCTCAATGTAATTTGTGGCGCGCACATGCGCGCGTGCGAGTGGGATCAGCTGTACGCCTTGCCGCCCACCCAGCGCCGTAGTCAGGGCAATCGCGGTTACTTCCTGCATGAATGCTATCGCCAGTCACTGTATGGCCTGGCCGAGATGTATCAGGGCCGTATCGTGCAGGGAATCGCAGCGCTGGATGAGCTGCTGGAGCAGGCGGATAACCAGCGCGCTGCTGACTTGCGCCGGCCTAACCCGGTTTTGACGGCGTTACCTAAAGGCCTGGGCGCGTTTGGGCATTACCTGCTTGGTGATTATGCCGAGGCAGAAAACCTGTTGCAGGAGTGCCTGCCCTACATCAAAACGGGCAGCTTTATCGAATGCACGGCGCTGGCCTACACCGCACAGGTGCGCCTGCTGGCGCAGCAGGGACGTTTTGCTCAGGCCCGGCGCCTGCTGGATGATCTGGAGTCGCTTGCGCTGGCGCGGGATTGGCCGCGCCTGCAGGCGCGTGCGCTGCTTGAGCGGGTGCGTTTGCACCTGTTGGAGCGCAAGCCGCGCGAGGCTCAGGTGTGCTGCAACTTGTTGCAGCAACTCGCCAGCCTGGAATGGCCGGATCAGTGGGTCGACCGCGAGTACTTTGCGCTGCTCGCGCGCCTCTGGTTGGCGCTGGATGAGGACACCTGCGAGCCGGATCTGCTGGAGCAGGCGTCCACGCTGCTGGAGCGCCTGAAAGCGTCGGGCATCTGGCTTCATTACCTTGAGCTGGGAGCCGTCACCGGCTTGCTGCTCAGCCGCGAACAAGGCGCCAGCGCGGCGCTTACGTTGCTCTCGTCAGTGCTGGATTTGCTGGAGCGCAGCGGCGCTACCAGCCTGCTGACCGACCTGCCAACCCAGGATACCTGCGCGCTGCTGGCGCGTTTGTGCCCGCCGACGCTGCAGCAGCGGGCCGCCAACCTGCTGGGCATTGATGCTGCGACACAGGGCGAGCACTGCAGTGAGGCGCTGCTGGCGCTCACGGTCAAGGAGCGCCAGGTTGTGCAGCTGGTGGCGGAGGGCAAGTCGAACAAGCAGATTGCCCGCGACCTGAGCGTAACTCCCGAGACCATCAAATCGCATATGAAAAGCATCTTCGCCAAGCTCAAGGTCGATAACCGTGCACAGGCCGCGGTGATGTTGCAGCAGGCGTAGCGGCTTGCGGCCGCAAGCCGCGAGCTTCAAGCCGCAAGCCGCAAGCCGCAAGCTTCAAGCGAAAAGCAAAAGCCAAGACCAAAATTCAAGACCAAAAGCCAAGACCAAAAGCAGGGCGGGGGAGTGGCGGAGATCGGCTTGCCGCTTGAAGCTTGCAGCTTGCCGCTAGAAAGAAGGCTCCCCCGTGCCGCCCGGAGCAGCGGAAACGGCAGGGGGAGCGCAGGGGGTTAGCGGATACCGGCGGCGCGCAGCGCGTTCGGGGTAAAGTCCGCTGAGGAGGCTTCAAAGCTGAAGTCGTAGTTCTTGCGTTCTTCGTTGGTCATGCCCAGCGCCATGTAGCGGCCGTTCTGCAGGTCGTACAGGGTTTCCAGTGCGTAGCCCGGGATCTTGAGGTCAAAGCGCTGAAGGGCAATCGCCTCGGCCACCCGCCACAGGCCGCCACGGCCATCGTAGTGGTCAATTTCGCCGGCTTGCCAGTTGTCTTCATCGATAAAGAAGTGGCGCTTGGCATAAACATGCCGCTGACCTTCCTTGAGCGTGGCTTCCACCTCCCACACGCGATGCACTTCGTAGCGCACCAGATCCTGATTGATGTGGCCCTGCTGGATGATGTCATCGTACTTCAGCTCACGCGAGGCGATGGCGAAGTTGTTATACGGGATCAGCAGCTCGCGTTTGCCGACCAGTTTCCAGTCGTAGCGGTCAGGTGAGCCGTTGTACAAATCGTAGTTATCCGACACGCGGGTGCCGTCGGCACTGAACGCCGGGCCGTCATAGGCAACCTGCGGGGCGCGGCGTACGCGGCGCTGGCCCGCGTTATACATCCAGGCGGCACGTGGCTCCTTGAACTGGTTGATGTTCTCGTGCACCAGCAGCACGTCACCGGCCAGACGCGATGGTGACAGGATACGCTGGGTGAAATAGAACATCAGGTTGTCGGAAATCTTCGGGCCGTAATCGGTCAGCGCGGTGGCAAAGCTGAAGGCGTCCTGCAGGATGACCATGGTGTTGGAGCCGTTGGCCTGCGGTGTGGCCTGGGCAATCACTCGCTCGAAGCTGCCGCCGCGGTAGCGGGTGATATGGTTCCAGATAACTTCAACGCCGCTCTGCGGGATGGGGAAGGGGTAGGCGGTATCAAAATTCTCCAGGCCGTTGCCCCCTTCGGCCAGGCGGGTGTTGACCGCGTTGCGCGCTACGGCATCGAACACCTCCTGGGGTACGGTGGCGCTGCGGTTGCTCTGGAATACACGCAGTTTGTAGGTGTCCGGATAGCGCTGCATCATGGCCTTCTGCCCTGCGGTCAGCAGCTCGGCGTACTGATCCATATTGGCCGCTGTCACGGTGTACAGCGGCTGCTCGCCGGCAAAGGGGTCGGCAAAGAAGCCATCGCCGTCAACGGCTGCAGCGTCGGTAGCCATGCCACCGGTCCATTCCGGAATGGTGCCGCTGGCGTTGCCAGCGCGCTCTGCGCCCATGGGCGTCAGGGTGGTTTGTAGTTTGGCGGCCTCCTCGGGGGAGACGGCAGCGCTGACCGACAGCGCCAGGGTGCTGAGCAGGGCACCGCCAAGCAGGTGCAGGGATCGTTTTTTCATTATTTTCATCGCTTGCTCCGTTTCTTATTAGAAGTTAACGCCGACGCTGAGGGCGACGAAGTCACGGTCGGTGTTGGGGTTGTAATCGCCACCGAAGAAGTTGGTGTAGTTGATGCTGGCGTTGTACTTGTTGTTGTACACGCCGGTCAGGCCGACACTGGCAGCCATCGAACCTTCGACGAAATTCGGCCCGGTACCATCTACGTCGTGGGAGAACGCGAAGCTGGGTTTGAGTGCAATGCCTGCGAAGCCGTCGTACTCCATGTTGACCAGTGCGCGGTAACCCCATGAGCTGCTGGTGTAGAAGCCGTCATAGGTACACTCGGACGGATCGGCAGCGTTCAGGCCCTCGCACACACCGGGCACCGCAAGTGGTCCGGAGCCGTAGAGCGAGTCGCGTCCGTAGCGAAGCTCGTTAATACCTTTCTTGATACCACTGACGTGGTTGTACCCGACCTCACCAATGACCGTCATGCTGCGCGCACCCCAGACGTTGTCGAAGATACGGATAGCGGTCACCTGAGCCTGGGTAACTGGCAGGCGCTTGTACCCTTGAATGACAGTGCCGGCCGGAATCGGTACCCCAAGAACCGCGCCTGGTACATGACCGCTGGTGGTGAGTGGTGTGGCGCTGTTGCCCAGCGCGGCGCCGGTCAGGTCGTTTGAGCTGATCTGTACTGGCTGGTTAGGGCGGTAGCTGACCTCACCGGACAAGGCGGTGCCGCCCAGGTTGGTCTGGAAGCTCATGCCATAGATGCGAATGTCCTCGGGATAGGCGAGAAAGTAGTTGCCCAATAGAGCCACATCAACTTGCCCGGTCTGAGAATTCGGTTCTGCTCCGATCACCGTCTGACCGCCACCTGAAATGGTGTTGTAGGTTGGTAGACGACTGTGAATGTTCATGAAATACAGACCGAATTCGGTCTGATGCAGTTGCTCGGCGTAGTAACGAAAGGAGACGCCAAACTGACCCTCGTCTTTGGCATCCACATCTCCAGCGCGTGGCACGTAGACGAACGTCGGGTCTCCGTTGGCACCGTTTTGACTGCCACCAACGCCGACCTGATAGCAGCCGTCAGCCAGGGTGTCGCTCGGTGAGAAGAAGGTGCCGCAGTTGTCGATAACGGTTTGATCCCACTCCAGCTGGTAGAAGGCTTCCATACCCAGATTGTCTGTCAGACTCTGGGACAGATAGAGCATGTTGACCGGAATCAGGCCTTCCTTGATTTCGGCACCTGGACGGCGGAAAGCAGCTACGTCAATCGGGTTGATGCTGTTGATGCCGTTCTGGATAAAGGTGCTTTCACCCCAGCTCACTACCTGCTTGCCGATGCGCACTGAGCCCGGCATGTCGCCAATTGAGTAGTTGTGATATAGGAAGGCATCAAGCAGCTGGACACCCGACCCTTTCGCGGCGGTTTTTCGGTTGTCATCGCTGATGTCGTACAGGTCTTGGTGGCCGTCTTTGAGCTCAAAGTCGTACCAATACTTGCCGCGCAGGAAAACCCCAGTGCTGCCGTATTGCAGCGAGAGGTCATGGATACCCTTGAAGATGGTCGAGAAGGCGTCACCCTTGTCGAAGTTGAGTCTATTGTCGTCTGTGTTGGCCGCGTTAGCGTTCCCGCCGCTGTTTGCCCAGATGAAGTCTTTGTCCGGGCTGGCAGTAGCCCAGCTTGAGCCTATTGAAATGCTGGAGTCGAATTGCCCCTCGACCTCGCCAATATCAAACCGTACGGCGTGGGCGGGCAGGGCGGCGGCCATGGCGATGGCGACGACCATGGGCTTGAGGCTGCTTTGCACGTTGGTTTTTGTTTTTATGCTTTTCATGTCTGTCCTCGCGTCGAGCGCTTGTTGTTATTGAGGAACCTCGCGGGCTGACAGCAGGCGCTGGCCGTCCATCAAACATCGCTGTGATCGACTCTAAGCGGATGACTGGGTGGTTTATCCCCCCCTAATGGGGGAGCGCGAGAATGACTGTGCAGTCAGCTGAAAGCCCGCCGTGCTTGCGTCGTGAGCGCCCTGGTACATAATGCGAACGGAGTACGAGCCCCGGTCTCAAGGAGAGGTGCAGATGACCATTTCCCCGTTGTTTATTGGCGCCAACGCCACTGCCGCTGTTGCGATTCAACCCCGTATGGCCAATCGACATGGTCTGATTGCCGGGGCCACCGGCACCGGCAAGACCATCACCCTGCAGGTGCTGGCGCAGGCCTTCTCCCAGCAGGGTGTGCCCGTGCTGGTGCCGGACATCAAGGGCGACTTTTCCGGGATCGCCAAACCGGGCGTGGTGTCTGAAAAGTTGCAGCAGCGCGCCCAACGGGTGGGCATAGAAGCGCTTGAGCCCAAAGGCGCGCCGGCGGTGTTTTGGGATGTGTACGGCGAGAAAGGGCACCCGCTGCGCCTGACCATTTCCGAGCTGGGTCCGCAGCTGTTGTCGCGCCTGCTGGGGCTGAACGAAACCCAGAGCGGGATCGTCGACATTCTGTTTCGCGTTGCCGACGATCAGGGTTGGCTGCTGCTCGATATGAAAGACCTGCGCGCGATGCTCAATCATGTACACGAGCAGCGTGCTGAGCTTGGCCCGCGCTACGGCAACATCTCGCCGGCCAGTGTCGGTGCTATTCAGCGCTCCTTGCTGCGCCTAGAGCAGCAAGGCGGTGAGCAGCTCTTTGGTGAGCCTGCCGTCTCGCTGGATGATTTTTTGCAGGTGGATGAACACGGCCAGGGCGTGGTCAACATCCTGCATGCCGAACGCCTGTACCGGGAAAGCCCGCTGGGCTACGCCTGCATCTTGCTTTGGTTGTTGTCCGAACTATTTGAGCAACTGCCCGAAGTGGGGGATGCGGACAAACCGCGCTTCGTCCTGTTCTTTGATGAAGCGCACCTGCTGTTCAACGACACGCCCAAAGCGTTGCTCGACCGGATTGAACAGGTCGTGCGGCTGATTCGTTCCAAAGGCGTGGGTGTTTACTTTGTCACGCAAAGCCCGTTGGACTTGCCCGACACCGTGCTGGCGCAGCTCGGCAACCGGGTTCAGCACGCGCTGCGCGCTTTTACCCCGCGTGATCAAAAGGCCGTGCGTGCAGCAGCGCAGACCTTCCGCGCCAACCCTGCACTGGATACGGAAGCAGTGATTACCGCGCTGGGCGTGGGTGAGGCGCTGGTGTCGGTGCTGGACGAGAAGGGCTCGCCGTCCATTGTGCAGCAGATTTGGGTGCGGCCGCCGGACAGCCAGATGGGGCCGCTCACTGATGCGGAGCGCGCTGCGATGATTGCCGCATCGCCACTCAAGGGCGTGTATGACGAAGCGGTCGACCGTGAGTCCGCCTACGAGCTGCTGCAGAAGCAGGCCGAACGCTCGTTGTCTGAAGAAAAGCCGCAGACGCGCACGCAGGGCAGCGGACGAGCGCGCAAGGAAAAGAGCATGGCTGATGAGTTGACGGACATGATCACGTCTTTTGGCCGCAGTGCCATGCGTTCTATTGGCACGCAGCTTGGTCGGCAGATCGTCCGCGGGTTGCTGGGTTCGCTGCGCAGTCGCTGAGGGCGGTTACATTCGACCGCGAGCACAGGGATAATGGCCGCTGTTAAAGGAGAACTGAATGCCCGCGCTTGATCTGACTCTGTTGTTGCCACTGATTTCACTTGCCCTGCTGGCTGGCTGGGGGCTCACTGCCTGGCTGCTGATGCGCCGCAGCGCCGCTTTGCAGGAGCAGCTGTCCGAGGCTCAGCTGAAACAGAGCGAGGCGCAGATGGTGGCGCAGCAAGCGCAACTGGAACTGCATCAGCAGGGCAGTGAGCGTGCTGCGCAGCTGACCCGTATCGAGCATTTGCAAGAGTCATTGGCCGAGTTGCGCGAACAGCAGCAAAACCTGCAATCCCGGCTCAGCGAGCAGCAGGCTCAACAACAGTATTGGCAACTGCAGGCCGAGCGCGCGCAAACGCTGGGAACAGAGCAGGGGCGGCAGCTGGATGAGCTGCGCAGCGAGCGTCAGCGGCTGCAGGGGCGTTTGGATGCCGTGCAGCACGAATATGAAGAACTCAAGGTGCGCCACTCCACCCTGGAGAGCTCGCTGGAGCAACGCCAGCAGCACTTTGCTGAACAGCAGCAACTGCTCAAGGACAGCCGCGATCAGCTGAAGATGGAGTTTGAGCAGCTGGCTGGCAAGATATTCGAGTCCAAGGGGCAGGCGTTTTCGCAGACCAGTCAGGAGTCGCTCAACGCGCTGCTCAAACCGTTCCGCGAACAGATTGAGCAGTTCCGCGCCAAGGTCGAAGACATTCACCACAAGGACACCCAGCAGCAGGCCACGCTGTCGGCTGAGCTGAATCACCTGAAAGAGCTGAACCGCCAAATCACCCAGGAAGCCCATGACCTGAGTACCGCGCTGCGTGGCCAGAAGAAGACGCAGGGTAACTGGGGTGAGCTGATTCTGGAGAACGTGCTGGAACGATCGGGTTTGCGGGCGGGCAAGGACTTCCAGCGCGAGGTCAGCATCAACAACGCCGAGGGCAAACGTCAGCGCCCGGACGTGCTGGTCTACCTGCCGCAGGATAAACACCTGATCATCGACGCCAAGGTGTCGCTCAACGCCTACACCCGCTACATCAACAGCGAAGATGAAGCCGAACGGCGCATCGCTTTGAGCGAGCACGTGCAGTCGGTCAGCGACCGCATTCGTGAGTTGTCGGATCGTAACTACTTCGAGCTGCCGGGGCTCAATGCACCTGAAATGGTGTTCATGTTTATCCCCATCGAGTCAGCCTTTGTCGAGGCGCTGAAGGCTGACGAAGGGCTGTTCCAAAAGGCGATTGAGCAGAACGTGCTGGTGGCTACCCCGACCACGCTGCTCACCAGTCTGAACATCGTGCGTCAGCTCTGGCGCTTTGAAGACCAGAACCGCCATACCGCCGAGCTGGCCGAGCGGGCGGGCAAGATTCACGACAAGCTGCGTACGTTCCTGGCGAGCATGGATGGCATCGAGGGCAGCCTGGAAAAAGCCTCACAGGCGTATCGCAAGGCGCGGGATCAACTGGTCGATGGGCGCGGGAATCTGGTCAAGCAGGTTAACGAGTTCAAGGAGCTGGGTGTCTCGGTCAAGGCAGAACTCAGCGAGGAGTGGACTGACCGCGCTGCGCTCGAGTTGTCACACGAGCGCAGCGAAGAAACGCCCTGATACGGTGCATTGCCCCGCGCAGGGGCAATCAATTAGAGGTGAAAGTCACCGTTGGCTTCCGGCTGATAGAGCACATCAATGATTTTCAGCCGCAGCGGACGCCCGGCCGGGCCCTGCCAGTTGATGCTCTGGCCGACCTTTAACCCGATCAATGCCATACCCACCGGCGCCAGCACGGAAATGGTGCCGGGGCGGCCCGCCTGATCCGGGTAGACCAGGGTCAGCACGAACTCCCGATCACTGGCTTCATCGACAAACCTCACCGTTGAGTTCATCGTGACCACGTCGCTGGCAATTTGCTTGTGGCCGATGACCCGTGCGCGCAGCATCTCGTCTTCCAGCGCTTCGAGCATTTCCAGAGGGGCTGGTATGTCAGCCATTA
Source organism: Halopseudomonas pachastrellae (assembly GCF_900114765.1). GTDB lineage: Bacteria > Pseudomonadota > Gammaproteobacteria > Pseudomonadales > Pseudomonadaceae > Halopseudomonas > Halopseudomonas pachastrellae. The sequence continues at coordinate 13,754 of NZ_FOUD01000018.1, read as the reverse complement.
CCTTTTCCAGACGTTGAATGTCCAGACGTGTCATGACGATTGCAGGGGATTTGTTCATGGCGAACGGCATTACTCCTTGAGCAGAGTTGGGTAAAAAATAAATAGGAAAACGTCGGCAGAACACCGACCTCCCGACCCTACCAGATTGGCGTTTACTTACAAGGTAGGGAGTGTGTCTAATTGTGCGCCAATGCGGTGCAATACAAAGCTGTCCAAATGGTCAATGCGTTAATTTGGTGCATTGTTCTGTGCGCTGTCCTCGTGCGTCTCCCGGAATTCGGGAGCACTCAAGTGGCATGGCACTTGCTCTATAATCGGCGTTTATTGGCTGGAAACGAGTACGCATGACACACGCCTGGCACCTTGAGCAGCTCGACAGCGCACTAAACTGGCAGGCAGGGCTACGGCTTGGTTTTGCTCGCTCTGGCGCGCGCACCCAGCTCGCTCATACCAGTCACCGCGGCCCGCTGCGCGTGCAGCGCCCGTTTACTCCGGAAGGGGTGGGCTGTCCGCACCTGTATATTCTTCACCCGCCCGGCGGCATGGTCAGTGGCGATAATCTGCGTCTGCAGGCCGACATGCAGCAGGATGCCTGCGCGGTGCTAACCACGCCGTCCTCCGGCAAGTTTTACCGCGCTCGCGACAACGGCACGCTGCAGGTGCAGCACAACCGTTTTTCGCTGGCGCAAGGCAGCAGCCTGGAATACCTCCCGCAGGACACCATCGCCTTTGAGGGCTGCAATGCCCGCATGATTACCCGTATCGATCTGGCGGCAGACGCCCGCTGCGTTGCCTGGGACCTGCTTTGCTTGGGGCGCCCGGCAGCCGGAGAGGGCTTCAGCTATGGTCAGGTAGACCAGCGCCTCGACGTCTGGCGCGATGGCCGCCCGATCTACATTGAACGTAACCAGTTTGTCGGCGGCGATCCGTTGCTCGAAGCGCGCTGGGGCCTTGGCGGCTGTGGCGTCAGTGGCACCTGGCTGGCGACCGTGCAGCTGGACCGACAGCAGATGGATGACCTGCGCGAGAGCCTGACCGACTGCCCCGAGCTGGCGCTGACTCAGCGTAACGGGCTGCTGATTGGCCGTTATCTGGGTGTGCATGCCGAGCATGCACGCAACACCTTTATTCGTTTGTGGCGGCAGCTGCGACCGTTGATCAACGGCCGTGAACCCTGTGCACCACGCATCTGGAACACTTGAGACGGAGCCCTCTTCATGGAGCTGACACCCCGCGAGAAAGACAAGCTGCTGCTGTTCACCGCTGCGCTGCTGGCCGAGCGCCGGCTGGCCCGTGGCGTCAAGCTGAACTACCCCGAGTCGATGGCCTATATCAGCGCCGCCATCATGGAAGGCGCACGTGACGGCCGCAGTGTGGCCGACATGATGAGTTATGGCCGCACGCTGCTGACCCGCGAGCAGGTCATGCCAGGCGTACCGGAGCTGCTGGCCGAGGTGCAGATCGAAGCCACTTTCCCGGACGGCACCAAGCTGGTCACCGTTCACAACCCGATTCCGTGAGGAGCCCAACATGATTCCAGGAGAAGTGCAGACCCGCCCCGGCGTGTTGCAACTGAACGAAGGCCGCGAAACGCTGGTGATCAGCGTTGCCAACGCGGGCGACCGCCCGGTGCAGGTTGGCTCCCACTATCACTTTGCCGAGACCAACCCGGCGCTGCAGTTTGATCGCGACGCGGCACGCGGCTTTCGTCTCAACATCGCTGCCGGTACCGCGGTGCGCTTCGAGCCGGGCCAGAGCCGCGAGGTAGAACTGGTTGCGCTGGCGGGTGAGCGCAAGGTCTATGGCTTCCGTGGCGACGTCATGGGCAGTCTCTGAACAGATTGGGAGAAGCGAGCAATGGAAATCAGCAGACAGGCCTATGCGGAAATGTACGGCCCGACCACCGGCGACCGCGTCCGCCTCGGTGATACCGAGTTGTGGATCAGCGTCGAGAAGGATCTGACCCGCTACGGTGAAGAAGTGAAGTTCGGTGGTGGCAAGGTCATCCGTGATGGCATGGGCCAAAGCCAGCGCACCCGCGCCGAGACGCCGGATACCGTCATCACCAACGCCCTGATTGTGGATTGGTGGGGCGTGATCAAGGCCGATGTGGCGATCAAGGATGGCAACATCCAGGCCATCGGCAAGGCGGGCAACCCGGACATTCAGCCCGGTATCGATATCATCGTTGGCCCGAGTACAGAAGTCATCGCCGGTGAGGGCATGATCCTCACCGCTGGTGGTATCGATGCGCACATTCACTTCATCTGCCCGCAGCAGATTGATGAGGCGCTGATGTCGGGCGTCACCACCATGATTGGTGGTGGCACCGGCCCGGCCACCGGCACCAACGCAACCACCTGTACGCCCGGTGCCTGGCACATCGGCAAGATGCTGCAGTCGGCCGAATGCTTCCCGATGAACCTGGGTTTTCTCGGTAAGGGCAACGCCAGCCTGCCGGACCCGTTGGAAGAGCAGATCCAGGCCGGTGCCATGGGCATGAAGCTACACGAAGACTGGGGTACCACCCCGGCGGCGATCGACTGCTGTCTGAGCGTGGCCGATGCCTTTGACGTGCAGGTGGCGATCCACACTGACACGTTGAACGAATCCGGTTTTGTGGAAGACACCCTGGCGGCCATCAACGGCCGGGTGATTCACACCTACCACACCGAAGGCGCTGGTGGCGGTCACGCGCCGGACATCATCAAGGCCTGCGGCGAATCCAACGTGCTGCCGTCCTCGACCAACCCGACGCGGCCCTACACCATCAACACGGTCGACGAGCACCTCGACATGCTGATGGTCTGCCACCACCTTGATCCGGCCATCGCCGAAGATGTGGCCTTTGCCGATTCTCGCATTCGCCGCGAGACCATCGCCGCCGAAGACATCCTGCATGACCTGGGCGCCTTCTGCATGATCTCCTCCGACTCCCAGGCCATGGGCCGCGTCGGTGAGGTAATTACCCGTACCTGGCAAACCGCGCACAAGATGAAAGTGCAGCGCGGCCCGCTGGAAGGGGACGACGACTGGTCTGACAACGCGCGGGTCAAACGCTATATCGCCAAGTACACCATCAACCCGGCCATCACCATGGGCGTCGGTCATGTGGTCGGCTCGATTGAGGTCGGCAAGCTGGCGGATCTGGTGCTGTGGAAGCCTGCCTTCTTCGGCACCAAGCCGAGCCTGATTCTCAAGGGCGGGGCCATTGCGGCTGCGCCCATGGGTGATCCGAATGCCTCCATCCCGACGCCGCAACCGGTGCATTACCGGCCGATGTTTGGCGCCTTCGGTCGGGGTATGGACACCACCTGCCTGACCTTCGTATCGCAGGCCGCGATTGACGGTGGCGTTGCCGAAAAGCTGGGGCTCAAGCGTCGCCTCGAAGCGGTGCGCAACACTCGCAATATCAGCAAGGCCGACATGAAACTGAACGACTATCAGCCGGACATCAGCGTCGATCCGCAGACCTACGTGGTCAAGGCCGACGGCGTTGAGCTGCTCTGCGAGCCGGCTGACGAGCTGCCATTGGCGCAGCGTTACTACCTGTTTTAAGGAGAGCACGATGCTGGAATGTCATGCCTGGCTGGAAGATGAGTCTGGCCCCCATGACCACGTACTGGAGCTGACCTACGAACTGCGCACCCGCAGCCGCCTGCGCGCCAAGACGGTCGCCGGTGATGAAGTGGGTCTGTTTCTGCCGCGTGGCCGCGTGCTGGCGCAGGGCGACCGTCTGCAGTGCCTCGATGGCAGTGTGCTGATGATCGCCGCCGCGCCGGAAAAACTCTCGCGGGTGGTTTGTGACGACACCCTCAAACTGGCCCGCGCTGCCTATCACATGGGCAACCGCCACGTGGCGCTGGAAGTGCACGTCACCGAACTGCGCTACCAGTGCGATCACGTGCTGGACGCCATGCTGGTTGGCTTCGGGCTGGAGGTCGAGCAGATCACCGCGCCGTTCAACCCGGAGAAGGGCGCGTATCACAACCACAGCTACAGCGTAGCCACGCCGGCCGCGCCGCTGCTGCGCCTCGCTGGGCATGCCCATGACTGAGGTGAGCCCGGTCGCTGATCTCGCCCTGCTGCGTGTGCTGCAGCTGGCCAGCCCGGCGCTGCCGATTGGTGCCTACGCCTACTCGCAAGGGCTGGAGTACGCCATTGAGCAGAACTGGGTGAGTGACATCGACAGTGCCGCCCACTGGCTGGGCGGTTTGCTCGGTCACTCGCTGGCGAAGCTGGATATTCCGTTGCTGCTGCGCCAGTACGACGCGCTGGAGCGCGACGACGAAGGCGCGCTGTTTTCCTGGAATGACTGGCTGCTGGCCAACCGGGAAACCGCTGAGCTTTATCTGGAAGACAGCCAGCAGGGTGGGGCGCTGCTGCGCCTGCTCAAGTCGCTGGCGGTGCCGGCGGCGATCGAATGGCCGCAGGGCGAGCCGATTGCGCTGATGACCGCACTGGCAATGGCCGGCCAGCATTGGCAGACCGGCGCTCGCGCGCTGGCGCTGGGTGCGCTCTGGAGCTGGCTGGAAAACCAGACCGGCGCCGCTACCAAGCTGATTCCGCTCGGGCAGACCGACGCCCAGCGGTTGCTGGATCGCATGCTGCCCGATTTGCCTGCGGTGGTGGATACCGCCGCCACACTGTCCGCCGATGATCTCGGCGCAGGATTACCGGGCCTGGCCTTTGCCAGCGCCCGCCATGAACATCAATACACCCGATTATTTCGATCTTAAGGAGCACTGACACATGACTTCCAGACCTGCACTGCGGGTAGGCATCGGCGGACCGGTCGGGTCCGGCAAGACCGCACTGGTGCGCACCCTTTGCGAGCGCCTGTATCCGCACTACAACCTGGGCGTGATTACCAACGACATCTACACCCGCGAAGACGCCGATTTTCTGCTGCGCCATCAGGCGCTGCCGGAAGATCGCATTCTGGGGGTAGAAACCGGCGGCTGCCCGCACACCGCGATTCGCGAAGACGCGTCCATGAACCTGGCCGCGGTGGCCGAGCTGCAGGAGCGCTTTCCGGACATGGAACTGGTGCTGGTGGAGAGCGGCGGTGACAACCTGGCTGCGACCTTCAGCCCGGAGCTGTCTGACCTGACCCTCTACGTGATCGACGTGTCTGCCGGCGACAAGATTCCACGCAAGGGCGGCCCGGGTATCACCCGTTCTGACCTGCTGATCATCAACAAGACTGACCTGGCCCCGTTGGTTGGTGCCGATCTGGATGTAATGGATCGCGACGCCAAGAAGATGCGCGGCGAGCGTCCGTTTGTATTCTCCAACCTCAAGAGCGGTCAGGGCGTAGAGCAGATCATCGAGTTCATCGCCGCCCAAGGCATGCTGAAGGCCCCGCCGAGCGAAGCAGTCGGCCAGTAAGTTATTTTAAAAGCGCTGATCAGCTCCGGTGCCAAGGGCTTCGGGGGATCAGCGCTTTTTTATGCCGGACTCATGACACGTTTTCGGGAAACTCGTTTCTCTCGGGCTGCAGGCGCCGCGTACACTAGCGGCTGAATGCAGTGTGGATGGCGAAACGGAGTGAAAATGAAAAAAGTACTGGTACTGGCAGCTATGGTCGGCCTGCTGGCGGGGTGTTCGGATAACAACGAGGTCGGAGATGTATCACTCGGGGTATTTACTCTCAAGGACATCAAGCTGCACTCGCTGGTAGACCCCGAGGTGCCTGGTGTGACTTGCCATATCGCCTCTATTGAAGCAAACCTCAGCTTTTCAGACCCCAGCGACAGCGCAATCTCCTGCCGTCAGACCGGCGAGATAACGCCGCAGATGATTGCCCAGATTGATAAAAGTGACTCGGGTGAGATTGTCTTCAGGCAGTCCAAGAGCATTTTCTTCAAGACCATGAAGGTGCGGCGCATTTACGATCCGCAGCACCAGACGCTGATGTATTTGTCCTACTCCACCAAGGAAACCACCGGCAGCTTCAAACACAGCCTGTCCACCGTGCCGCTGTGGGGCACGGCTGCCTACCAGACTGCTCCTTCAGCAGGTGTAGTGGTCGAATAGCGCAGCTCGAACCGCAGCAGATCCAGGAAGGCTGGTCGGCGCTTCTTTGGCGTCTGGCCGGTGCTTTGCGCCCAAGCGGGGTAGACTGTCAGCACGAATCGTTTCTGGAGTAGCAGGATGCAAAACCTGAAGCAGATAGGGCTCTTTGTTCGCACTAACTTGTGGATTGTCCCGTTGGCGCTGTTGGTGCTGTGGTTGTTGTTTCGCTTTCTTGACCCGGCGCCACCTCGAGTGCTGGTCATGACTACAGGTAGCGAAGGGGGCAGCTATCACCGCTTTGGCCTGGCCATGCAGCGGGAGTTGGCGAACCAGGATCTGGAATTGCAGCTGCGCCCCAGCCGCGGGTCGCTGGATAACCTGCAGCGTCTGACCGATGGCTCAGGGGAGGTACAACTTGGGCTGATCCAGAGTGGCACCGAGCTGCTGCTGGAGCCAGGACAGCGTAACCAGTTGATCGGCTTGTCGGCGCTGTATCACGAGCCGTTGTGGCTGTTTCAGCGTCAGGGTGTGGACATCACCCGCCTGTCGGATCTGCAGGACAAACGCGTGGCGGTGGGTAGTGAAGGCAGCGGCACCTGGGCGGTGCTCAGGGGCTTGTTCGAACAGCGTCAGGATGGCTCGCGACTGGATCTGCTCAACAACGGCCTGTGGCGCAAGATGGGCAGTTCTGCCGCGACCGACGCGCTCCTGGCCGGTGAGCTCGACGCGGCTTTTCTGGTGTTGCCCGCTGACAACCGGCTGGTAACGCGCCTGGCGGCTAACCCGGACATCTCCCTGGTCAATCTCGCCCAAGCCGATGCCTTTGCTGCGCGCTTGCACTTTCTGGAGGCATTGGAGGTGCCCACGGGGCTGCTGAACATCGCAACCAACATGCCTCAGCAAGACACCAAGGTGTTGTCACCGGTTGCCACGCTGGTAGGAAATCAGGACTTTCACCCGGCGCTGACAGCGGTGGTGCTGGAAGCTGCGCGCAAGGTGTTGCGCGAGGGCAACCTGCTCGACAAACCGGGGCGTTTTCCGGCCGGTGAGCCCATGGGGCTTGAGCTGAGCAAGGAGGCAGACTACTACCACCGCCAGGGGATGCCTTTTTTGCAGCGCTACCTGCCGTTTCAGGTGGCCTCGGCGATTGATCGCTATGTCGTGCTGATCATTCCCTTTATCGCCATCATGTTTCCGCTACTCAAGACCATGGGGCCGCTGTATCGCTGGCGCGTGCGTGCTCGGGTGTATCGCTGGTACGAGCACCTGCGGCGCATCGACAAGCTGATCTACAGCGGCAAGATCAAGCAGCAATACGCCGAGCAGATACAGGGGCTGAAAGCGCTGGAGTCGGAGCTGAACCACGTTGATGTTCCGCTCTCCTATGCCCACGAGCTCTACAGCCTGCACTTGCACGTGCGCTACATGATTTACCGGCTGGAGACGCTGCAGGCCGAGGAAGAGGGCGGCGAGAAACCTTCGCCGGCCTGAGCGCTAACAAAGCAGGTAACCTGCTCGATCACCGGCGCCCAATGCTGAAAGGGAGCGGCCAGGGTGAGCAGGATCTTGATGTGGCCGAGATCAGCCAGCACCTCACTCTGGACGCTCACGTCCTGCGCTTGCAGCGCCTGGGTTAACTGCTCGGTATTGCGCTGCGGGTCAACCAGGTCGTCGTCTGCGCCGGCCAGCAGCAGTGCTGGCGGACTCTTTGCGCTAGCGTGGACTAGCGGTTGCGAGTCGACCGGCGTTTGCGGGTGATAGAAAACCGGCTGCACGTCGGGGTTGATGATCGGCAGAAAATCATAGGGGCCGGCCAGGCCGATCCAGCCGTTGATCACCTCGGGAGAGAGGCTTTGCTGCGCCAGCCAGCGCTCATCCAGCGCGAGCATGGCCGCGTTGTAGGCGCCGGCGCTGTGGCCCATGACAAACAGCGGGCCGTTCGGGCTGCTCCATTCGCCTCGGTGTGCCTGCGTCCAGGCCAGCGCCTTGGCGCTATCGCGCAGAAACTCGGGATAACGCACCTCGGGGTAGAGTCGGTAGTCGGGGATCACGGCGATCACGCCGCGACTGGCCAGCGCCTGCCCGACAAACCGATAGTCAGCGCGCTCGCCGTTGCGCCAACTGCCACCGTAATAGAACACCACCACAGGGGCGTCCGGTTTCAACTTTACTGGCAGGTAAACGTCCAGTTGCTGGCGCGGCAGCTCACCATAGCTGAGGCCTGCAAGGGTGTCGTAGCCGCTGCTCGGCACCAGCCAGTTGACCGGTGCTAAGGCTGAGCAGCCGCCCAGCAACATCGTGAGCAGCACCGACAGAGTGCGCAGTAACCGCATGGAACCCCCTCACATTCGCATGATGAGCAGCGTATAGGCTGTTACAAGCTATTGCGTTTGTCTTTCGCGCAGGAGCGCTTGCACCTACCATGGCATGGTAGCCCGGAGAAGAGGTGAGCATGAAGGATGCGTTAAGCGCGGCGCAGGACGCGATAGACAAGGTACTGCTGGGCAAGTCCCATTCGATCAAGCTGGCACTGGCATGCATTCTGGCCAAGGGGCACTTGCTGATCGAGGATTTGCCGGGCATGGGCAAGACCACGCTGTCGCAAGCGCTAGCCCGGGTGCTGGGCATGAGCTACCAGCGTATTCAGTTCACCAGCGACCTGCTGCCCGGCGATATCCTGGGCACCTCGGTGTTTGATCGCAGCAGCGCCCAGTTTGTCTTTCATCCGGGGCCCATCTTTGCCGAGTTGATTCTCGCTGACGAGATCAACCGCGCCACACCCAAAAGCCAGAGCGCACTGCTGGAGGCCATGGAAGAGGGGCAGGTAACGGTAGACGGTGCAACTCGCCAGCTACCCGATCCGTTTTTTGTGATTGCCACGCAGAACCCGGTATCGCAGTCCGGCACCTTTGCGCTGCCTGAGTCCCAGCTCGACCGTTTTCTCATGCGTCTGTCGCTTGGCTATCCGAGCGAGGCAGCTGAAAAGAATCTGCTGATGGGAGCCGAGCGCCGCACTCGCCTGGACGCGGTTGAGCCGATATTGGGGCATGAGCAGTTGCGTGCGCTGCAGGCGCAGGTGCCGCAGGTGACCGCCAGCGAGGCGTTGGTCGATTACATTCTGCGCCTGGTCAACCACACCCGTAACAGCGATAGCTGCGCCTGGGGCTTGTCTCCACGCGCCAGCCTGGGCTTGCTGGCGGCTGCGCGGGCCTGGGCCTTGCTGGAGCAGCGCCATTACGTGATTCCTGAAGACGTGCAGGCGGTGCTGCCCGCGGTTGTCAGCCACCGCTTGCGTGCAACCAACGACCCGACCGGGCATGGCGGTGACAGCCTGGCGCGCTGGCTGCTTAACGAGGTCTCGCCGGTGTGACTGCCGCTATCCGCGCCAGGGCACGGCGCTGGCACCAGGGCTGGCTGCGTCGCAGAATCCCGCCAGCCCGCTCTCTGCGGCTGGACCATCGGCGGATATTTATCCTGCCCAGTCGCGCCGGCATGGCCTTTTTGCTGTTGCTGCTGATCATGCTGATCGGCGCCATCAACTACCAGAATAGTCTGGTTTACGGGCTTACCTTCACCTTGCTAAGCCTGTTTTGGGTTGCCCTGCACCACACCTATCGCAATCTGGCTGCCGTGCAGCTGCGAGCCACCGGCGGGCGCGCCGTGTTTGCCGGTGAGCAGGTGCCGCTGGGGCTGACATTGCGCTCAGAGCGCCGCGAGCACCAGGCGCTTAAATTGCGGTGGCCCGGGCTGGATGCCGTGTCGGTGGACGTACCGGCGGGTGGAGAGCAGGCGCTGACGCTGTTTCACCCCACCGAGCGCCGCGGCTGGTTGGCGCTGGAGCGTTTGCGCATTGAAACCCGTTACCCGCTCGGCTGGTTTGTTGCCTGGAGTTTGGTTGATCTGGACTGGCAGGTACTGGTGTACCCCAAACCGGTCAGTGCCCCGCTGCCGGTAGGCGCGGCACCTGATGGCGAGGAGGACGACCAGCCCCTTGCACAGCAGGAAGGGGTTGCCGACTTTCAGGGGCTACGTGCCTACCGCCCGGGTGACTCGCGCAGACGCCTCGATTGGCGCGCCTGGTCTCGCGGTCAGGGGCTGCATAGCAAGGTGTTTGCCGAGCCACAGCAGCAAAGCCTGTGGTTGGATCTGGCCGCCGCTTCCGGCCGCGACCTGGATGAGTGTCTGGGTGTTCTGACCGGCTGGGTGCTGGAGATGGAGCGTGAACAGCGCCCTTACGGCCTGAGCTTGCCGGGTGTACGTATCGAGCCGGCCCAGGGCGATAGCCACCGCGAGGTTTGTCTGCGAGCGCTGGCACTCTATGGGCTGGAGGCGCGAGCGTGAGCACGGCATTGATTCCGCGTAATGCGTTGGCCTGGCTGCTGGGTGCCCAAGTGGTGGTGCTGCTGCCGCATTTGCCGCGCCTGCCCTGGTGGGTAGCCGTGCTCTGGCTTGGTTGTGCGGCCTGGCGCGTGCAGATTCAGCGCATGCGCTGGGGGTATCCCGGGCGCATCCTGCGGGCCGGTGGGTTGCTGCTGACAGGGGTTGCGGTGTTCTTCACCCAGGGCACGCTGATCGGCCTCGACGCCACCGTGATGCTGCTTTTGTTGCTGTTCATGCTCAAGCTTTTGGAGATGCGTAACCCGCGTGATGCGCTGGTGGTTATCTATCTGGGCTTCTTTATCCTGGCCACAGCCTTTCTGTTTGATCAGGGTATTCCTCTGACGCTCTATCAGTGCGTTGGTGCCGTGGTGCTGGTGGCGGCGCTGATCGGCCTGCAGCAAAGCCCTGAGCGCAATGACCCTTGGCGCGCGCTGCGCAGCGCGGCAGCCATGTTGCTGCAGGCGCTGCCGTTGATGCTGCTGATGTTTCTGTTCTTTCCCCGGCTGGCGCCGCTGTGGACGATCAACCTGCCCAGCGCCGAGAGTCGCACCGGGCTGTCTGACACCATGGCGCCGGCGGATATCGCTAATTTGGCGCAGTCCCCTGAACTGGCGTTCCGCGCGAGCTTTGAGGGGGATATCCCGTCGCCCAGCAAGCTCTACTGGCGCGCTATGACCCTCAGCCGCTTTGATGGCAGGGTGTGGTCGCAGGACCGTTTGCTGGAGGGGCGCCAGCCGCTGGCTGTGGAGCGCAGTGGCGCTGCGCTGGAGTACCAGGTCGTCGCACAACCCACAGGCCGCAATTGGCTTTACAGCTTGCCCGGGAGTGTCTCGGATAGTCCTGAACTACGTGCAATGGGTGACGATACCCTGCGTGCCAAGCGCCCGCTGAGCAGCACCTTCGGCTATACGGCTACTGCCTTTGAGCACGTCCAGCGTCAGCGCGACGGCCTGCCGGACGATGAGCGTCAGCGCCTGTTGCAACTGCCAGAGGACAGTGACCCGCGCAGCCGCGCCTGGGCCGAGGAGCTGCGCCAGCGCTACGCCTCTGACGCTGAGCTGGTGAATGCATTGCTGCGGCATTTCAACCAGCAGCCGTACCATTACACCTTGCGTCCGCCCACCCTGGGCAGGCACAGCAATGATGAGTTTCTGTTTGATACCCGGCGCGGCTTTTGCGAGCACTATGCTGGCGCCATGACCTTTGTGCTCCGCGCCGCCGGCATTCCCGCCCGGGTGGTGACCGGCTATCAGGGCGGCGAGCTGAACCCCCGCGGTGGTTATCTGTTGGTCCATCAGTTTGATGCCCACGCCTGGATTGAAGCGTGGCTGCCGGGGCAGGGCTGGCAATCCTTTGATCCGACCTTTCAGGTGGCTCCAAGCCGCATTGAGCGCGGGCTGGAAGAGGCCATGCGCGAGGAGGGCAGTTTTCTGGCTGACGCGCCGTTGGCCGGCTCACGCTACCGCGATATCGGTTGGGTCAATAACCTGCGTCTGACCTGGGACGACATCAATTACCAGTGGCAGCTGCGCGTACTCAATTTTCAGTCCGAAGAGCAGCTGGCGCTGTTCAAGCGTTGGTTGGGCACCGCTGACTGGCGGCGCATCGGTGTAGTGGTGCTGTCGCTGGTTGGTCTGGTCATGGTGGTGCAGGCACTGATCTGGCTACGGCCCCGGCGCCTGGCCGGTTCGCCTGCGCAACTGGCCTGGCAACGGTTGGATCAGCGCCTGGGCAAACTGGGTCTTGGCGTACGCGCCGGTGAGGGGCCGCGGGATTGGCAGGCGCGTCTGCGACAGGCGTTGCCGCAGCAGCGCGCGGCCATCGACGGCTTTTTTGATCGTTTTATAGAGCAGAGCTATGCGCAGCGTCAGCCGGGTGAGGCGCAGGCTCAACTGCAGCCCGCGCTGCAGACGCTGCTGCGATCCTTGCCCAGACGGCGCCCGCCGGCGCCTAGCCAGGCCCTGGATTAGCGCTGTTGCCTGGCCGCCGCAGCGCCCTATAATCAGACTCACCTCGGGACAACTTTGCAGCGGAGTTTGCATGCATCCATTCAATGCGACACAGCCCCCCAAACTCGCTTTTGCGCTGGGCTTGGCGGGCCTTGTGCCTTTTGTCTCCGGGGCATTGGGGCTGTGGGTGACGCCTGAGGCCTGGCGCGAGCGCGTACTGGAGGAGTTGCTGAGTTACGCGGCAATTACGCTCGCGTTTCTCGGTGCAATCCACTGGGGCCTGGCGATGCGCGCGGAAGAGAACAGTGACAAGGCGCCGGTGCAACTGGGGCTTTCGGTTATCCCGCCGCTGCTGGGCTGGTTTGCCCTGGCGCTACCTAATGACTTGGGCTTGCCGGTTATTCTGCTGGCCTTTGCCGCCCTGTATTTTGCCGACCTCTGGGCCGTTGATCACGGCGTCGCCCCCGTCTGGTACCCGGCCCTGCGCAGGCCGCTTAGTATCACGGCGGTGTGCTCGTTGCTGATTGCCTGGTTCGCTACCTGGCAATAGCCAAGCGCCGATTGCGCGGCAAAATGCGCACTGCATCGCCTTTTGCCGGATTATCACCTGCCAAGCTCGCCCTCGATCCGTAATCTCGGCTCTCGCATTTGTCTCTGCCGAGGAACAACGGATGTTCTCCCCCGCCAACCAGGCGCACTTCAGCCTCGAAATCGACGGCGCCGAACACGATTTCAAGGTACTCGAGTTCACTGCCCATGAAGCGCTTAACCAGCCCTATGCGGTGCTGCTGACGCTGGTCAGCGAACGTCCAGATATTGACCTCTCAAGCCTGTTGCACCTGCCAGTCTGGCTGGATACCGGTGCCGGTAGCGGTTTTCACGGTTTTATCGATCAGCTCACCCAGGGTGAGTCCGGTTGCCGGCTGACACGCTATCAGCTGCGTCTGCAGCCGCAGTTGGGCTACCTGCAGCACCGCATCAACCAGCGCATCTTCCAGCACCGCACGGCGTCCGAGATTATCGCCGCCGTACTGCAGGAGCACGGCATCCACAGCGACGCCTACCGCTTCAGCCTCAATACGCCGTTGCCCACGCGGCGCTACTGCACTCAGTACGATGAGAGCGACCTGCACTTTATCCAGCGCCTGTGCGAGGAAGAGGGCCTGCACTTTCACTTTGAGCACCAGCGTGACGGCCATACCCTGGTGTTTGGCGATGACCAGACCTGCTACCCGCGCCTGCCCGAGATCGGCTACAGCCAGGGCACCGGTCTGGTGGCCGATCAACCTGTAGTCAAACGCTTCAGCCTGACTGCTGCTACCCGCCCGGACCGTGTGGCCCGCCGCGATTACGACTTTCTGAAACCCCGCCTGCAGCTGGAGGCTGACGCCACATTGCAAGACGGCG
>NZ_FOUD01000050.1 GCF_900114765.1 Halopseudomonas pachastrellae | reverse complement strand
GCGGCCTTCCTAAGAAACACATTCGACAGCCTGTAAAGTAAAGCCAAACTCTGCTGCCCGGCGGTGCAACCCCTTTACCACGCGCTCCCGATACTTCTGTTCATAGCGATCAACGCCGGGATCCTGATAAGCCAAGCCGAAGCGCATTGCGTTGTAGAACAGGATGGCGATCTTGCGGGCGGTGGCGGTCACTGCTTTGGCTTTGCCGATACGTGCCGACAAGCGTCGGTAAAAGGCGCCCAATGCCGTATTGGTTTTGCCGACGGTCACAGCAGCCAGGCGCAAGTGTGCTGTAACTCGGTTTTTGGTCTTGCGCGTATGTGCTGACAATACCTTGCCGCCGCTGATTCGGCAGCCAGGCGCAAGGGTTAGCCAAGAGGTGAAATGGTGAGCGGTACGCCATCGACTCAGATCGGTGCCGCACTCAGCGACCAAACGCAACGCCAGGTAAGGGCCGATGCCATGGATTTGAGTCAGGTCGACGCCGACCAGTTGATAAAGCAAGGTACGTACGTCGAAATTGAGGGCGTTCGGCTGTCGAGTACGGTGACGTGGCTTCGGTAGCGCCTCGCTAGGTGAGGGTTGCTGCTGGGAGAGCTGTAGCAAGCTCTTGGCAATCTGTTGGTCGCAGATTTCAAGCTGTGCCTGATAGGCATCGTACATGGTCAAAGCCTGTGCCAAAGCAAAAACATGCTCCGGCTGGTAGTTGCCAACCAATGCACTCTGGATGGTCTCCACGCTCGACTTGCAGCGAGTATCTCGCATGGTTGCCAGTGTCGCAGCCTTTCGCTCACCAGCGACAATCGCACGGATGATGCGCATGCCTGTAGCACCGGTAATGTCGGCGACCACGTGGTGCAACTGTAGATTCATGTGGATGAGCGCCTTCTGCATGTGCTGGATATGCGCAGCGGCGTAATCGAGGTGGCGTTCTCGCAAGCGTAGATAGCTGCGTAACGCAGCGATTTCTCGATCAGGATGGAAGCTGGCACGCAGCAAGCCACAGGCATGTAGACGCTGGATCCATTGCGCATCGTTAACGTCAGTTTTGCGTCCCGGCACTGCACGGGCGTCCCGCGCATTGGCCAAGACGACATGCAGGCCGTGCGTCTCCAAAATCTCGTAAACCGGAATCCAATACACGCCGGTCGACTCCATCGCTACTGTGGTGATCCCAAGCTCGACCAACCAATCGGCCATGCGTTCCAAGTCGGCGGTAAACGCCTTGAAGGTTTGCACCGGCTCTTTAGTAATGTCGGCAGGCACCGCCACCACATGGAAGCGCGAGCCAATGTCGATGCCAGCTGCGCAGTTATGAATGACCGGCAGGCTATAACGCTCCGAACTAGGCTTTTTCATGAGTTCCCTCCAATGACAGTAAGTGCTGGACGGGGACTCGGATCAATCACATTCCTAAACGGGGTCACGAAACGCGCCACCAATAACGGGTCCGCAGCTTCCCCTGGGTCAGGTTTTTTAACGGGGACTCAGCCTCCAAAAAGCAGACGACCACTGTCCAGCAGTGTCAGTGTAGTGGGCGTGTTTCTAATCCAATGGGGCGCGGAGCGCCGGGGAGGCGGTTTTTTAGGATGTCTCGCTCTTC
>NZ_FOUD01000022.1 GCF_900114765.1 Halopseudomonas pachastrellae | reverse complement strand
CGGTGATGGGATGTAGTTTCTTGCTCATCGTGTCTCCGGTTCGGAGCGACAGTGTCGCTCATTAGCCGGTTACACAAAAATTCGTACACCCCCCACCCGAGACATGCCCCTGCAGACACACGTATTCGGACACATTCATGAAGGTTACGGGATGTACCAACGAGGAGAACAGTTGCTGATCAATGCGTGCTCTTGCACCGAGCACTACGAGCCGATTAACACCCCGGTGATATTCGTTGCCACATCTAGGCCTGCAAGGGGGGAGTAGGTCATGCGCCCCAAAATCCGAATAAGTTTCCCAACCTCATCCGGGCCTAGGCGCACACGAACCAACTGCACGGATAACAAGGGGCTGCACCTGACGCTCATGATATTAGCGACTCAGCGCTACGAGCCTCTCTCACGCTCCCAGCGTCGAATGAAACGCCCCAGCGGAGTTGTGTCTGACACACCACCGACAAAGTCCACCGCCACCGGATCATGGCTACGGCCATAGCGGGCGTCCCGAGTTGAAACACGTACCCGCTCCACATCAGCACCATTGGCCGGAGCAACGTATAGCTTGCGCCCCTCGCCTTTACGCCGATCCCCGTATACATCAATCGATTCGGTCGACTGGTGCCCCATGATGTAGGCAAGATGCCGTGGACTATCAGATGACGCCTTCAAATTCGCACCGAGCTGGTGACGAAGACTTTTCAATGTGAGCTGCACTGCCCGCCTTAGCCAGAGCTGCCTGCATGCCTTACGCAGCGCGTCACGGATAGCAGTATCGGAGCGGGCAGTATGCCGCAGACGCTCCGCCGCCAAGGTAACGGCTTTTAATGCTTTCCGGTTTTCAATCAGCAGCACCCTGTCTGCGCCGCGCTTCAGCTTACGACTTTTCTTGCCCCCTCGAATGGTGACCAGGTTGCCCTCGACCTCGATCGAGCGCATCTCGCAAGGCCGGGCACCAGTTACGTACGCCAACATCACCGCCGCCCACTCATCGCTGCAGCCAGTATCAGATAAGTGCCGCACCAACAGAGCGACGTCTTGCTTGGAGACCGAGCGCACCCGGCGCGGCCTCGGCTTACGCGGCATGGTTGAGCCAGGCGCCGTTACGGGATTGGTGACCGATCGAATCGCCTCAGCAGCAACCGGATTCCCTCGAGCCAACTGATCCGCCGCCAGTGCATTCTTCAGCACGCGAAAGGAGCTGCTGACGTACTGTGGCGCGAGCGCCACCATAGCCGCGCATATCTGCGCCGAATCAGTCGCGCTTCCGTTGCAATGGTCGCGGTAAAAATTCCGCGCCCGGGTCTGGTACTTCTTCAGGGTTTCAGGCTGCATGAGCACTCACCTCTTGTTGTTATGTTGATGACAAAGCAGCCGCTACGCGAAGGTGCGGTGAGCCGGTTCAGGCTGCACTGAAACACCCTCGGCCTACGCCTCGTGTATTTCTCATTCCGCCCGAACCAGCACACCGCCCCCATACTCGCGCCGCGAGTATGGGGAGCACGAGCGTTACTCGCGCGCCGCTTCATCTACATTCAGCGTGCGCATGGAGCAAACGTCCGTGCAAGTGTTTGTCATCAAAACAGCAGTAGCCTCCGAGGCTTCCGCCACAGAGAAAGAGCACCCTACGCCGCGCAGTGCTCGCGTCGCAGCCCCCAGGCTGCGTGGAGCGACGATATGTCAAGGACATGCGACAAGACAGGTTGGCGCAATCTAGTGCCCGGATACCACACTCAGCGGCGTGACCTATGATGAAGCACATGCACCTAGACGTTCGCGGGAAGCGGCAAGTGGACTCTGCGACTACCGGTGATCAGTGCAGACTCACACTACAATCACCTCTATACCGATATCGGATGTGCTCACGCGCTTGGCTGCAGACCCGACGCCCGCCTCACATCCACTGCTCAGCACCACCTAGGCGGCATAACCGTCAGAGTTTGTACGGGCTGAGAGCCCTGTAACCGTAAATTCGTGTACACCGCGCTAGAAGCCAGGAAAACCGAGCAGAAAGCGCCCTAGAACCTACTTGACCGTCAGACGTTGTACGGCAAGAAGCTGTAATGTGCCCATCGACTTTTGTGCGCAGCAGCCCTAAC
The DNA here is from genome assembly GCF_900114765.1 of Halopseudomonas pachastrellae. Lineage (GTDB taxonomy): Bacteria > Pseudomonadota > Gammaproteobacteria > Pseudomonadales > Pseudomonadaceae > Halopseudomonas > Halopseudomonas pachastrellae. Next base: position 90,904 of record NZ_FOUD01000022.1, on the reverse strand, counting down.
CAGGCCCGTACACGAGTTGACGGTCTTAGACAGTGGCGTCCACCTAGTTTTCGACCGTCAGCTTGTGTACGCCACGCTGGAAGCCAGGGAGATAAGGCGTAAAGCACGCGCTCCAGCCTGTCTGACCGTCAGAATCTGTACGGCAAGGTTCGTACTTTGAGCGCCGATTTCTGTACGCAGCAGGCCAAAATAGGGCCGCACACAAGTTGACGGTTGCCAGAGGCTTTCAGAGGAGGTTTTCTACCGTCAGTTTTTGTACGCAGGGCTGGAAACCAGGTAGATCAGGCAAAAGGCTCGCTACAACCTGCCTGACCGTCAGAAGTTGTACGGCCAGGATTCGCGCTTTGACCGTCGATTTCTGTACGCAGCAGCCCTAACCAGGCCCGCACACGAGTTGACGGTCTTTGATCGTAAAAGCAGCTCTCGAAATAAGAAGGCTTTTAAAATGAAGGTATCCCAACTCATCCAACTGCTCAGCAGCTACCCTGCGGATACGGAGGTACTCGTGGAAGGCTACGAGAACGGTTACGACCCGCTTCATTCCGTGCACATGCGAACACTCGCCAAGGTGCTGAATGCTGCGGACTATGACGGCCTGTTCGATGCACCTGAAAACCTGGTACTGGACGTTACCGGGGAGACACTGACAGGCATACGGAGGATGGCGCGAAAGGAAAATGGCGAACACCACAGTTACTTGGTGATCACTGGATTGCGAGGACACCGACGGTGAGACGCTAGAGGCGAATTGCTTGGCTGCGATACCTGTCTGGCAGGGAGAAATCAGAGCATCAAGGCGAAGCCTGTTGCGCACGCATCAGAGCGAGCAAGCCACCAACCGCTGGCGATGCAGATGCCTTGCGGCAGCGATTTATAGCGGACTTTTGAGCCCTGTCAAAACCCTACCCCAATCCTACCCCGGAGCTGGTTTTCGCAGAAAAAAAGGGCTACGCTGAAGCGTAACCCTTTGATTTGTCTGGTGCCGGCACCAAGAGTCGAACTCGGGACCTACTGATTACAAGTCAGTTGCTCTACCAGCTGAGCTATACCGGCGCGGGGTGCATTATATATCGCCAGATTTCTGTGTAAAGAGATCGACACCTTCGGCGGCGGCTTTTTCGCAGTGGATTTTATCCCCTGGCAGGGCAATCGCACTTGTGCATGACTTTTCTACCGACGCCTTACATAGTGCTCGCAAGCTGTTGTTTTTACACAAAGACAAAAACTGATCAACATTTAGCCTGCACCCGCCAGGCCGCGCCAAATCTGGCTTTGGCAAGGTTACTCCAGTGTCATCAACACAGTTATGCACAGAAGGCGTGGATAACCACAGGCCAGCACAAGCTGTGGATAACCCTGTGCGCAAGCGGTAGACAGGCTGGTGAGTAACTGTCAGTTGTTGTGTATAGACTGCATGGACCCATCGCACACGCCCTGTAGAGCCTTGAGCGCTCGTTCCACGCGGCGTTCAGACTTGATCAGGGCTTGCTGTCGCCAGTAGCAGCAGGTTGCGCGGGGTCAGTTCGGCTTCGCAGAACTCGCCAAGGCTGACGCTGTAGCCTGCCTCCTGTAGATAAAGTGCGCGCTCAATAACCAGCCACAGCTCCAGCGGGCGCCGGAACAGGCCGGCTACCAGCTCCAGGTTCCGTACCTCGGCCAGTCGCCGCCAGCCGCGCTGCTCCAGCGCGTCCCAGCAGGGGGGTGCCGCCAGCGTCAACTGGTGGTGATTGGCAACCGCCTGGCAGAACTGCTGTAGGTTTTCAGGCGGCCCCGGGGGCTTGGACGGGGTTGGCAGGTAGGCGTCTATCCCGCGTGCTTCACGCTGCCAAAGGTCACAGGCCAGGCGCCAGGCCATGGAGCGGTCGCGCTGGCGGCGTTCGCGTGCGCCAGCGGTGGCCGTCTGCTGCAACGGCAAACCCAGCTCATCGCGGCTGAGCTGCAGCCCGGCTTGCCTGCCGGCATTCGATATAGGTTGGTGCTGCGGCGCGCTGATTCGGTTGTAACAGCAGGGCGACAGCGCCAGCTGTGCACAACCGGCAGCCACTACCTGCTCAATCAGTTGCCGGTGCAGGTCGCCGCAGGCGTGCAGGGCCACCGCAGCGTCCTCCGGTTGCAGCTGCGCTAAAGGCAGCTGCATGACATCCGCCGTCAGATGCTGCACCGGCAGTTGCAGTTGCTGGCTAAGCTGCTGCCCGGCATCACACAGGGCGGCGTCCCACTCCAGGCAGCACACCGGACATTGGCTGTGCCAGGCCAGCAAGCGGCCCAGATGCCCCTTCCCGGCGCACCAGTCCACCCAGCGCTGCGGCGAGGCCGGCATACGCGCAGAAGTGACGGCACTGAAGCGAGTAATCTGCTGCCATTTGCGCCCCGGCATGTGCCGGTGCAGCAGCTCCGGCAGCGGCTGCATAAGGTCGCCGTGCCAGCGCGGCAGGCTGCACAACGCGCGCGCCTCCACCGCCAGCTCAGCAAAGGGTGCAGGGGCATCGGTCAGTAGTGCGGGTTGCAGTTGGGCAGCCTCTGCATCGGCGAGGCTGCGCTGGCGCAGCCACTGTGCCAACGCTGGCCAGTCCTGCTCCCAGGACAATTGCAGATGGGTAAAGGGGCGCTGGCGCCACAGCGCCTGATGACGCTGCAGCCAGTCGGTCAGCAGATTGAACCGCTCAAGCAGCCCCACCGGGTAATGTCAGCGCTGCTGACGGCCAGCGTCGACCTTGAGCCAGCGCTCCACCAGCCGGAACAGCTGGGTGAACAACAAGGTGATGATCAGATACATGACGCCGGCGACAAAGAAGAACAACTCGTACTGGTAGGTACGCGAGTTGATGGTGCGGATCACTCCCATGATGTCCATCATGGTGATGGTGTACACCACGGCACTGGCCTTGAGCATGAGGATCACCTCGTTGCCGTAGGCCGGCAGGCCGATGCGAATGGCGCGCGGCAGAATGATGTACTGCAGCGCTTGGCGCCGTGACATGCCCAGCGCGCGAGCCGCTTCCACCTCTCCGGGCGGAACCGCCTGAATGGCGCCGCGCAGGATCTCGGCGATATAGGCCGAGGTGTGCATGGTCATGGTGATCAACGCGCACCAGTAGGGCTCGCGCAAATAGGGCCAGAGAAAGCTCTTGCGCACCACCTCAAACTGCGAGATGCCGTAGTAGACCAGAAACAGCTGCAGCAGCAGCGGCGTACCGCGGAAGAAGAAGATATAGCTGTACGGCAGCGCGCGGATGTACCAGTGCCGCGAGGCCCGCGCCAGCCCCAGCGGAATCGCAAAGAACAGGCCGATGAGCACCGCCAGCCCAACCAGCTGCAGGGTGACCAGGGTGCCGTCCCACAGCTGAGGCAAAAAGCGCTCGATGGTTGCCCAGCGTTCAGCCCAGGTCATAGCTCAGTCCTCACAAAACCGCGGTTGGCGCGGCGCTCAAACCAGTGCAGCGCGCCCATGATAAAGACCGTGAGGAACAGATAGATCAGCGCGGCCAGCAGGTAAAAGGTGAACGGCTCCTTGGTGGCGTTGGCGGCCGTCTGCGCCTTGCGCATGATCTCCTCCAGGGTGATCAGCGAGACCAGCGCCGTGTCCTTGAGCATGATCAGATAGAGGTTGCCCAACCCCGGCAAGGCCACGCGCCAGAGTTGCGGCAGAGTAATGCGCCAGAAGATGCGCAGGTTGGACATGCCCAGCGCCTGCCCGGCCTCTTTCTGCCCCTTGGGAATAGCCAGCAGCGCACCGCGAAACACCTCGGTGGCATAGGCGCCAAAGCACAGCGCCAGCGCAAAGGTGCCGGCAACAAAGGGGCTGAGTGACAGCTTCGGGTTGCCAAACCAGGCACCGATGGCATTCATCGCCGACACGGTGCCGAAGTACATCATCAGTACCCAGACCGTCTCGGGTACGCCACGCACTACCGAGGTATAAAAGCCGCCCAGCAGGCGCGGCACGCGCTTGTCCGACACCTTGGCAGAAGCGCCAAGCAGGCCGAACAACAGCCCCAGCGCCAGCGCCGCCAGGGACAAACGAATGGTCATCCAGGTCCCTTCGAGAAGGGCTGGACCAAAACCGTGAAGATCAGGCATGGGTTACGTCCAAACCGGGCCCCGCAGGGCCCGGCTGGTTATCAGTAGATGCTGAAGGGGAAGTACTTGGCGTTGATGGTCTCGTAGGTACCGTTTTCAACGATAGTCTTAAGTGCGGTATTCAGGCGCTCGCGCAGCGGGTCGCCCTTGCGTACGGCAATACCGATTTGATCATTGTCGAACACCGGCTCACCCTTGAACTCGAAGTCCGCACCGGCATCGCTCTGCAGCCACTCGTACTGCACAAAGTTGTCGGCCAGCACACCGTCGATACGGCCCGCGCTCATGTCCAGATAGGCGTTTTCCTGGGTGTCGTACAGACGAATGTCGACGACATCACCCAGGTTGTCTTCCAGCCACTGACCAGCGATGGTCGCGCGCTGTGCACCGATGGTCTTGCCGTCCAGGCTCGCTTCGTCGGTCTGGAACTCGGCGTCCTTGGGCGCAACAAACTGCAGCTTGTTGGTGTAGTAGGGCTCGGTGAAGTCAACGGCCTGCTTGCGCTCGTCGGTGATCGACATGGAGGCGACCAGGAAGTCGAACTTGTTGTTGTTCAGGGCCGGGATAATGCCGTCCCAGTCGGAGGTAACCACGGTGCATTCAACCTGCATCTCGGCACACAGGGCCTTGGCGATGTCCAGGTCAAAACCCACCACTTCACCGCTGGCATCAATCTGGTTGAAGGGCGGGTAAGCGCCTTCGGTCCCAATGCGCAGGGTTTCGGCTACAGCGGGTGCACTCACGAACAACGCGGTGGCAGCCGCCAGCAACATCTTCTTGTACTGATTCATGGTACGACTCCTTATTTATGGCTAGACATGAACTGTCGGCAGCGTTCGGAACCTGGGTTATCGAACACCTGATCCGGGGTGCCGATTTCCTCGACCTGCCCCTGATGCAGAAACACCACCTGACTGGACACCTGCCGGGCAAACCCCAATTCGTGGGTAACCAACAGCATAGTACGGCCCTCGTCAGCCAGTGTACGAATCACGTTGAGCACCTCCTGGACCATTTCCGGGTCCAGTGCCGAGGTTGGCTCATCAAACAGAATCACCCGCGGCTGCATGGCCAGCGTACGCGCAATCGCGGCGCGCTGCTGCTGACCACCTGAGAGCTGAGCGGGGAAGGCATGACGCTTGTCAGCAATACCGACCTTTTCCAGAAAGGCTTCGGCTGCCTCGACCGCTTCGGCCTTGGACTGGCCCAGCACGCGGCGCGGCGCCTCGATGATGTTGTCGAGGATGCTCATGTGCGGCCAGAGGTTGAAGCTTTGGAACACAAAACCGACGCGGGCACGTAGGCGGTTGATCTGCCGATTATCGGCCGCGACCAGCTCGCCCTGGCGGGCACGCTTGAGCTTGAGCTCTTCACCGGCCACCAGAATCTGACCGTCGTGGGGGTTTTCCAGCAGATTGATGCAGCGCAGCAGCGTGCTCTTGCCGGACCCGGAGGATCCGAGAATGGAAATAACGTCGCCATCGCGGGCGACCAGATCAACGCCCTTGAGTACCTCAAGGTCGCCGTAACGTTTGTGCAGGTTGCGCACTTCCAGAGCGGGCGAAGTCACGTATCAATATCCACCTGGCTGTTTGGCCATCAGGTCTTGGGTTGGCGCACTTTTGGTGCAGCCGGTGGCGCGCGGGCGTGCACGCCGTTCGCTGTGAGGGCAAAGCTAGCACAGCTGCCAATCATGACCAAGATCAGGCGATCGGTCATTCTGGCCGTTTTCAAGGCAAAACCCTTGCCAACACCTGCGCTAGACGTATCGACTCACCAGAAACAAAAAAGCCCGCTGGGGTTGCCAGCGGGCTTTTTAAAAGGTGGTGCCCGGGGACGGAATCGAACCGCCGACACGGGGATTTTCAATCCCCTGCTCTACCAACTGAGCTACCCGGGCAACGTGGGCGCCATTAAATAGATTGCGCCTCAAGCTGTCAAGCGATCCGAAAAATATTTTCCACTTTTTCAGCCGCTTACCGCGTTATCACTCGCTGGGCGGGACGTAGCCGTCTGCCTGAGCGTATTCCTCACCGGCAAGAAACTTGTCCATTTCCTGCTGGATGAAGCGACGATCTTCGGGGTCCATCATGTTCAGCCGGCGCTCGTTGATCAGCATGGTCTGGTGTTTCTGCCACTCATCCCAGGCCTTGCGCGACACCTCGTTGAACACTTCCTGCCCCTTGGGGCCCGGATACGGCGGGCGATCCAGGCCTGGCAGCTCCTGCTTGTACTTGCGGCACATCACCATGCGCGTCATTGGCTTACTCCTCCAGGGCCGCCTGCAAAAGCGGCTCAATCCGGCCCAGCAGCTTTTTCACCGGCGCTGCCAGACCCAGTGGTTCGGGTTGCCGCAGGTTATACCAGACCTGACCGCTTTCAGCCACGCCAGCCGGGGCGGAGACGCTCAGCAGCAGAGGCTGAATATCCAGATGGAAGTGGCTGAAGGTGTGGCGCAGGGGCGCCATGTCCTGGCGTTGGTGGGCTGCCAGTTGCAAGCCGTCGAGCAGCGGCGCGAGCTGCTCTTCGTCATCCAGTTGCGGCGGACACCAGAGTCCGCCCCAGAGCCCGCTGGAGGGCCGACGCTGCAGCCACACGCTGCCGTCGCCATTCACCAGCAGGGGCATGATGCAGCTGCGCACCGGTAGTGTCTTGCGAGGTTTTGAGCCTGGGTAGCGGGTTGGCTCACCCAGTACCCGCGCTTCGCAGCCGTCACCCAGCGGGCACAGCAGACAGGACGGTTTACTGCGCGTGCACAGGGTGGCCCCCAGATCCATCATGGCCTGGGTGTAGTGCGCCACCCTGCTTTGGGGCGTTAAACGCTCGGCCATGCGCCACAAACGATCATGCACTGCCTTTTCACCGGGCCAGCCCTCGACCGCAGCAAAGCGCGCCAGCACCCGCTTGACGTTGCCATCGAGGATTGGCGCGCGAATGCCCATGCTGAGCGAGGCGACCGCACCCGCGGTGGAGCGCCCGATACCGGGCAGCTCGGCCAAGGCTTCAACGCTGCGCGGAAACTCGCCGCCATGCTGACTGACGACCTGCCGAGCAGCCTTGTGCAGGTTGCGCGCCCGGCTGTAATAACCGAGGCCCGTCCACAGGTGCAGCACCTGATCTTCCTCGGCGGCCGCCAACGCCTCAACCGTTGGCAGCTCGGCCATAAAGCGCTGGTAATACGGAATCACCGTGGCGACCTGCGTTTGCTGCAGCATGATTTCCGACACCCAGACCCGATAGGGCGTCATGTTCTGCTGCCAGGGCAGGTCGTGTCGCCCATGCCCGTCATACCAATCCAGCACGCGCTGGGCGAAAACCTCAGGTGTCACCGTGAAAACAGCCCCTTGATGGCGTCACGCAGCTCCGGTGCCTTGTCGCCAAGCGAATCATCAATGCGCTCTTCCAGTTTGCGCTGTACTTCGTTGCCCACCAGCTTGGCAGCGATCTTGCCCACCCCTTCGCTATCGACACCGCAGCTGCTGCCCGCATTATGCAGGTAGCCCTGACAACGGATCGGCCATTCGATGTCGGCATAGCGCTCGTTTACCTGACAGGCCTCATCCGGCATCTCGCTGCGATCGCCTTCGAGCAGGAGGCCGATGCTGTAATCCAAACGTTGCTCAGGCAGGTTGATGTCACCCTTGCCCTTGCCGGCCAGGCCCGGCAGGTCAACCACCAGATCACGGTTGGCAACCACACCGTTGCGGATGGTGAAGCTACCGTCGAGCTGTTCAAAGGGGGTGTTCTCGCTACCGCGCTCGCCGCTCAGCGACTTGCGGTTAGCCAGGGCGATCGCGCGGCATACCTGCTGCTCCAGATTCACGCCCAGCAAAGCGCCGTCCGTCACCTTGAAGGACGCATTACCGTTCAGGGTGTTCATCCAGCGACGCAGGCTGTTGCCACCGGCAGTGACATCCAGGTTCATATCGAGCAGGCCACTTACCTGCTGCGGCACCTCGTAGGCCTGCTGCGCGGCAGCCGAGTCGATGCCCTTGAGCTGCGCCTTTAGGCCGCTGCCGACCGGCGTCTTACGGGTATCGATACTGCCACTGGCGCTGAAGCTGCCACCAAAGATGCCACCGTCCAGCTGGGTCAGCCTGACCACGCCATCACGCGCGCGCACGGCCATGTTAAAGGGCTTGATGGTCTGCCCGGTCAGCGTGACCTGCTGCAGCGCCAGCTTGCCATCAACGTCCAGTCGCGCCAGCGTGTCCAGCGGCAACACGTCGTCATCATTCCAGGGCTCGGGCGCCGACTGCGAGCGGCTGCCGCCAGAACCGGCGCTGCCACTGCTGCTGCCCTCACCCTCGGCACTGGGCGGCAGGTAGTTATCCAGGTTCAGGTTGTCGCCGGCCAGATCAAAACGCAGCGCCTGACGCTCAAAGTCGGCCAGGCCAAGCGAGCCCTGCAGGGCAAACCCGTCGAGCGCCAGCTGCAGGTCGTTCAGCATCAGGCTGCTCGCGCCGCCCGCCAGGTTAGCGGACAGGGCAACGCTGGACAGCGCGCCCGGATCAGCCATATCTGGCAGCGTCTGGCCCAGATCACGCAGCAGGTCGCGGGCATCAAAGGCGGCCACGTCCAGGCGGCCCGCCAGCTGTGGCTCACTGTCCAGATCGCTGACCTTGAGCTGGCCGGTTGCCCGCATGTCAGCCAGGGACAAGCGCAGTTGAGTCAGCTCGGCCACCTGCTCGGCCAGATCAACCAGACCGTCGCCCTGCAGTTGCAGATTGACCGCCCGACCGCCAAAGGGCTCGCCGCTGGCGTCGACCTTCAGATCAACCCCGCTGAGCAGATAGCGCTGCTCGCCCGGCTGCAGGGTGGCCACGGTCTTCAGATCCATGCGCACGCGCATGGCCGGTTGGTCCAGTGTCAGCAACCCCAGGAAGGACACATCAAAGGGCTCGCCCGGGATCAGCGCGCCGGTGGTCAGGTTGGCTTCATCCAGCGACAGGATCTGGCCGGTCTGACGGTCTTCGTAGTGCACGCTGGCGTTGGTCACCTGCACGCTCTCTACGGTGATCTGCAGCGGCTCATTGCCGTCGTCATTCTGCGTTTGGGCCTCGGCGCCGGCATCACTGCCCTGCTCTGCTGCCGCGCTATCCTGCGGGCCGACCGTTTCCCAGTTGCCCACGCCCTGATCGTTGCGCACCAGTTGCAGCTGCACGTCGTCCAGAATCACATCGCTCATGCGCACCTGACGGCGCAGCAACGGCAGCACCTTGACGCCCAGTCCCAGGGTGCCGACCTTGGCCAGCGGCTGGGCGGGGTTATCCACCGGCGCCACGCCAACGTCTTTCAGCTCCAGCCCCAGCCACGGGAACAGCGACCAGCCGATGTCGCCGTCCAGCGCCAGCTCGATATTGGCCTGCTCGCGGGCAGCTTCGCGAATGTCGTCCTTATAGTCATTGGGGTCGAACAAACGGGTGAGGAAGAACAGGGCTGCAATCAACAGCAGGGCAATCGCACCTACTACCAACCCCAGCACCTTGACGACGGATTTCATAGTCACTCCTTGGTCTACCCGGCCGGCCCGGGGCAAAAATCTTGGCACAGTGAGAGAGGGGAGCCTACACCGCATCCAGTCGCTGCGCGACCAGCTCGGCCAGCGCCAGACTGGCTGTCAGGCCCGGCGACTCAATTCCCAGCAGGGCGATCAACCCCGGCACCCCGTGCTCGCTCTGGTCTTGGATGACGAAATCCCGAGCCGGTTCCCCCGCAGCAGACAGCTTGGGGCGCACGCCGGCATAGGCTGGTTGCAGCCTGGCTGCATCAACCTCTGGCCAGTAGCGGGCGATGGCGGCGGCAAAGCGCTCTCGCAGCGCCTCATCCACTTGATAATCCAGCGTGTCGAGGTAGCGCACATCGGGCCCAAAACGCAGCTGCCCGCCCAAATCCAGCGTCGCATGCACCCCAAGACCGGCGGCATTGGCCTCGGGCATCGGATAGACCAAATGAGAAAACGGCGAGCGCCCGCTGTAGCTGAAATAGCGGCCCTGACACAGGTGCAGCGGCAAAATCTGCTGGGCACCAGCCGCTGCCTGCAACGGCTGGGCGAACAGTCCGCCGGCGTTAACTACTTGCCGCGCGCGCAGACTGAACACCTCTCCGCTGCTGTGCCCGCTCAGCTCAAGGCCGCCGTGCGTCGGGTTAATGTGCTCGACCTGCGTGTGACACAGCAACTCACCATCCGCAGCCTGCAGCGCCGCCTCAAACGACTGCAACAGCGCATGGCTGTCGACAATCCCGGTCAATGGCGACAACAGACCAGCCACCGCCCGCACCTGCGGCTCTCGTGCCTGTACCTCGGCAGCGCTCAGCCAGATCAGCTCTACGCCATTGGCAGCGGCATTGGCCTGCAACCGCAGCAAGGCGGGGATCTCGTCTTCGTTCACCGCCACCAGCAACTTGCCGAGCTGCTGGTGCGGCACCCTGTAGTCGCGGCACCAGGCGTACAGCAGATCGCGCCCCTGACGGCACAGCTGCGCCTTGAGCGAACCCGGCGCATAGTAGATACCCGCGTGGATCACCTCGCTGTTGCGGCTGGAACAGTGCAGGCCCGGCGCCTCTTCCTGCTCCAGCACCAGCACGCTGCGCCCCGCCCGCGCCATGCGCTGGGCAATAGCCAGGCCCACTACGCCGGCGCCGATCACCACCAGGTCGACATCCACCACACATCTCTCCGCCGCTTGAATTGGCCCATTGTGCCGCCCTATCACACCGATTGGCAGGGTGAATCCGCCACTGGTAGCCCTCGGCATGGGCAGGGACGTATAATGCACGCCTTTGAACGTATCCATCAGCGGAGACAGCCATGGCTGAACGCAAGGCCAGCGTCGCGCGCGACACGCTGGAAACCCAGGTCAAGGTCGCCATCGACCTCGACGGCACCGGCCAGGCCGATTTCGACATCGGCGTGCCTTTCCTTGAACACATGCTCGACCAGATTGCCCGTCACGGCCTGATCGACATGACCATTAAGGCCCGCGGCGATCTGCACATCGACGACCACCACACCGTCGAAGACGTCGGCATCACCCTTGGCCAGGCCTTTGCCAAGGCCATCGGCGACAAGAAAGGCATCCGCCGCTACGGCCACGCATACGTGCCGCTGGACGAAGCGCTGTCACGCGTCGTGATCGACTTCTCCGGCCGCCCCGGTCTGCAGATGCACGTGCCCTACACCCGCGCCAGCGTGGGCGGCTTTGACGTTGACCTGTTCATGGAGTTTTTCCAGGGCTTCGTCAACCACGCCCAGGTCACCCTGCACATCGACAACCTGCGCGGTGTTAACACGCACCACCAGATCGAGACCGTGTTCAAGGCCTTTGGCCGCGCGCTGCGCATGGCGATTGAAGAAGATCCGCGCATGGCCGGCATCACCCCTTCAACCAAGGGTTGCCTGTAAGCCATGAGCAGCCATGTAGCCGTCATCGACTATGGCATGGGCAACCTGCACTCGGTTGCCAAGGCGCTTGAACATGCAGGCGCCCGTCAGGTCGACGTGACCAGTGATCCGCAAGTCATTCTCGCCGCCGACCGCGTGCTGTTGCCGGGCGTTGGTGCCATTCGCGACTGCGTCAGCGAACTGCGCCAGCTCGAACTGGACGGTGTCGTCCGTCAGGCTGCCAAGGAAAAGCCACTGCTCGGCATCTGTGTCGGCATGCAGATGCTGCTGGAGCACAGCGAAGAGAACAACGGCGTTGACTGCCTTGGCCTGTTCCCCGGCAAGGTGCGTTTCTTTGGCAATGAGCTGAAAGAGGCCGACGGCACCCGCCTGAAAGTCCCGCACATGGGCTGGAATCAGGTCAAACAGGCCATCGACCACCCGCTCTGGCACCGCATCGAGCAGGATGCCCGCTTCTACTTTGTGCACAGCTACTACGCCGCGCCAGACAAGAGCGGCCAGCTGGCCGGACGCTGCCATTACGGCGTCGACTTTGCCGCGGCGCTGGCACAGGACAACGTATTCGCCACCCAATTCCACCCCGAGAAAAGCCACACCAACGGCCTGCAGCTGTTGAGCAACTTTCTCGCCTGGGATGGGCGCTGGTAAACATCGAGCGACAAGCCACAAGCTGCAAGCCACAAGCCAGACCGCTTGCAGCTTGAAGCTTGAAGCTTGAAGCTCTTTTTCCAAAGGAAAAAGACATGCTGATTATTCCCGCTATCGACCTGAAAGACGGCGCCTGCGTGCGCCTGCGCCAGGGCCTGATGGACGACGCCACCGTGTTCTCCGACGACCCGGTCGCCATGGCCGCCAAATGGGTTGAAGCCGGCTGCCGCCGCCTGCACCTGGTTGACCTCAACGGCGCCTTTGAAGGCAAGCCGGTCAACGGCGATGCGGTCACCGCGATTGCGCGCCGCTACCCGGACCTGCCAATCCAGATCGGCGGCGGCATTCGCTCGCTGGACACCATCGAGGAATACGTCAAGGCGGGCGTCAGCTACGTCATCATCGGCACCAAGGCGGTCAAAGAGCCGGAGTTCGTCGGCGAAGCCTGCCGCGCCTTCCCGGGCAAGGTCATCGTCGGCCTGGACGCCAAAGACGGCTTTGTCGCGACCGACGGCTGGGCTGAAGTCAGCACCATTCAGGTCGTCGATCTGGCCAAGCGCTTTGAAGCCGACGGCGTCAGCGCCATCGTCTACACCGACATCGCCAAAGACGGCATGATGCAAGGCTGCAACGTCGAAGCGACTGCCGCACTGGCCAACGCCACCTCGATCCCGGTGATCGCCTCCGGCGGCATTCACCACATCGGCGACATCCAGACCCTGCTCGACGCCCGCGCACCCGGCATCATCGGCGCCATCACCGGCCGTGCGATCTATGAAGGCACGCTGGATGTGGCTGAAGCGCAGGCGTTGTGTGATAACGCAGCGGCAAGCCGCAAGCCGTAAGCGGCAAGCTGTCCGCGCTGGTTTACTGATTTTGCTTGCAGCTTGAAGCTTGTCGCTTGCAGCTGCTTTCGGAGAAAGCCCATGCCTCTGGCCAAACGCATCATCCCCTGCCTCGACGTCGATAACGGTCGCGTGGTCAAGGGCGTCAAGTTCGAGAACATCCGCGATGCCGGTGATCCGGTGGAAATCGCTCGCCGTTACAACGAGCAAGGTGCGGACGAGATCACCTTCCTCGACATCACCGCCAGCCACCAGGAGCGCGACACCACGCTGCACACGGTTGAGCGCATGGCCAGCCAGGTGTTCATCCCGCTGACTGTCGGCGGCGGCGTACGTACCGTGCAGGATATTCGCAACCTGCTCAACGCCGGTGCGGACAAGGTCTCGATCAACACCGCTGCGGTGTTCAATCCGGAGTTTGTCGGCGAAGCGGCTGATCGTTTTGGCTCGCAGTGTATTGTTGTTGCGATCGACGCCAAGCGCGTGTCCGGCCCGAACGAACCCGGCCGCTGGGAGATTTTCACCCACGGCGGGCGCAAGCCGACCGGGCTGGACGCGGTTGAGTGGTCGAAGAAAATGGAGCAACTGGGCGCCGGTGAGATTCTGCTGACCAGCATGGATCAGGACGGCGTAAAGAGCGGCTACGACCTAGGCGTAACCCGCGCCATCAGCGACGCCCTGCACATCCCGGTCATTGCCTCAGGCGGCGTGGGTAACCTGCAGCATCTGGCCGATGGCGTACTGCAGGGCGGCGCCGACGCGGTACTGGCCGCCAGCATCTTCCACTTTGGCGAGTACAGCATTGCCGACGCCAAGGCCTATATGGCCGAGCGTGGAATTGAGATGCGTCTCTGATACCACGGATGATTCCCACGCGCTGCGTGGGAAGCCGACCGCAGACGCTACGCGCCTATTTCCTCCGGCACCACCACGCTGCAGGGCCACGGCACGCCGTGGCCGCGCGAGTTCCATCTCCGCACCGCTGGCCAGCTCTCTACGCAGCTTTTAGTCCGCTTTTCGCCTTTTACGGCGAGCCAAGGGGGGCTGCTTGCCCAGCCCCCCCTTAGCAATCCCCCGGGGCACCCGACTACGCGGCCCTTCGGGTTCGCTGCGTTGCTCGATTTATCGGGGAGCCACAAAACTCGTCGCTTCGCTCCTCAGACACCCTGTGGCTCTTGTCCCCGATAAATCTGCGCTACTCGCCCGCGTAAACGGGACGACAGCCGGTGCACACTCCGCCGACGGAGGGCATGCGCACTATCAGCACCTAGCCCCGCCGCCATGGCGAGCCGGAAGACTCAAACTACAGTGCTCCGCAGCTACCGCTCCAACAACACCTGCACACTCACCAACTGCACCCCTTCCGCCTCCAGCTGCGGCAAGCGGCGCTCCAGATAAGCCAGGGTTTCCGGGTAGGGATGGCCGATCAGCACGGCTGCGCCCTGTTTGCGGGCGCGGGCCAGTACCTGGCGAAACTCGTGATCGATCTCTGCTTCGCTGCGCACGTTGTCCAGAAAGATGTCGCGCGAAACGTGCGGCACCCGTGCGGCCTCGGCGGCAAATGCGGCCTGGGTTTGCGCTGTGGTACGGCTGTCGACAAAGAACAGCTGCCGCTCGGCCAATACCTGCATCAGCCAGTCCATGCGCTGACGGTCTGCGGTGAGCCGGCTGCCCATGTGGTTGTTGACGCCCTGAATCGGCCCAAAGGCGTTCAGACTCTGCTGCAGCTGGCTGCGAAACTCAGCCTCGGTCATGCCGGTGGTTAGTCCGCCCGGACCAATCGACAGGCCGGCCATGTTCTCCATCGGCAGATGCAGCATTACCGGCTTGCCGGCGGCGGCCGCTTCGCTGGCCAGCGTTTGGGAATGGGGCAACTGCGGCAGAATCGCCAGCGCAACCGGCCCCGGCAGCGCCAGTAGACGTCGACCAACCGTCAGACTCTGGCCAACATCGTCGATCACAACGGCCAGACGCGGCAGCGCCGGAGCAGCAGGTGGCGGCTCCGGCGCGGGCAGCTCGGGGGCGTCGTCAGGCGCTGCGTCCGGCAAGTCGAAAGGCACCTCGACAGGCGCATCGGGAATAGCTGACGGAAGGCTCTCTGGCAGACTGACCACCGGTTCTGGCGGCAATGGCGTACCCTGCTGCACCGGCTGCGCATCAGGCGCCGGCGCGGCGGTTTGTTCAGTGCTGTCATCGGAGCAGGCTACCAGCGCTGCCAACAACAGCGCCGCCAGGCCGCAGCGCAGCCCGGCAAAGACCCCGGACCTCACTCTACGTTGCGGACGATATTGAGGCCCTTGAGCAGGTTGAGCGCCTGATTGAGCTGGTAATCGGCATCACGGGCGTCGCGCTCGCGCTGCGGCATACTGCCGGTGGGGCGCTCCTGACCGCTGGCGTTGTTGATGTGCCCGGCCAGGTCGGCCTCGCGATAGCCGCTGCTGTCATCCACCTCGTCCAGCGTCAGGTGGGCGCGCTCGACACGAATATCCGGCACGATGCCCTGGGCCTGGATCGAGCGCCCCTTGGGCGTGTAATACAGCGCCGTTGTCAGCTTGAGCGCGCGGTCATTATTCAGCGGCAGCACGGTCTGCACCGAGCCCTTGCCAAAGCTGTCGGTCCCCATGATCACGCCGCGGCCATGATCCTGCAGGGCGCCGGCAACAATCTCGGAGGCCGAGGCCGACCCGCCGTTGATCAGCACCACCAGCGGCACACTTCCGGAGGGGTTGCTGCTGGTCGCGCTGTAACGCAGCTCGGCGTTGCTCAGCCGGCCCTTGGTGTACACAATCAGCCCCTGATCGACAAAGCTGTCTACCACCTCGACTGCGGACTGCAGCACGCCGCCCGGGTTGTTGCGCAGATCCAGCACCAGCCCCTTGAGGTCGCCATTGGCGTTCAGACGGTTAAGGCTGGTGCGTACTTCATCGCCGGTGTTGTTCTGGAACTGGGTGATGCGCAGGTAGGCGTAGCCGGGCTCAAGCTCTTCGGTCTTGACGCTCTTGACCTTGATAACCGCGCGGGTCAGGGTGACTTCAAAGGGGCGACCGCTGCCACGCACCAGGGTCAGGCGAATCTCCGAACCCGGCTCACCGCGCATGCGGTCAACCGCGTCCATCAGGCTCATGCCCTTGACCGGCTGGTCGTCGATCTTGACGATCAGGTCGCCCGCCTCGATGCCTGCTTCTGCTGCCGGCGTGTCGTCAATCGGGGAAACCACCTTGAGAAAGCCGTCTTCCTGACCGACTTCAATCCCCAGGCCGCCAAACTGGCCTTCGGTGGTGTCCTGCAGGCCGGTGTAGTCTTCCGGCGTGAGGTAGGCAGAGTGCGGGTCGAGCCCTTCGAGCATGCCGCGCACGGCGTTGTCCAGCAGGGTGGCATCGTCGACCGGCTCAACGTAGGCAGCACGAATACGCTCAAACACCTCGGCAAAGGTGCGCAACTCGTTTAGCGGCAGGGGTGCTGCGGCTGCCTCGGCAGCTTGCTCCTGTGCCTGCAGGGGCATGACAAACGCCAGACTCAGACCGGCCACCAACAGACTACGCGCTGCAATCATGTAACTCTCCAATCCAGGGAAATCGAGCGGCTACCCCACCAGCGCGCTGTCATCCAGACAGCATACACCAGCGTGCCGGATCCAGCGCCTGACCGCGATGACGAATGGCGAAGTACAGCGACGGGTCAGCCTGTCCGCCACTGGTGCCGACCGTTGCAATCGCCTCGCCCGGCTGCACCCAGGTGCCTACTTCCTTCAGCAAACTCTGGTTGTGGCCATACAGGCTGAGGTAGCCGTCACCGTGATCCAGAATCAGCAACAGGCCGGAGCCGCGCAGCCAATCCGCAAAGACCACCCGGCCGCCGTGAATCGCGCTGACCTGGCTACCCGCGGCTGCACTGATCAGCAAACCGTCCCACTTCAGTCGCGCATCACTGCCACGCTGACTGCCAAACCGTGCCTGAATACGCCCACGCAGCGGCAGCGGCAGCTTGCCCTGCGCCTGTGCGAAGGGCTGATTACCGGCCGGCGTGGGAATACTCACCACTGCCTCTTCAAGACGCTTGATAACCCTGGCGAGTTCCGCACGCTCCGCTTCGCGGCTGCGTAATTGTTCGCTTTGCGAGCGTTGCTGGCCCTGCAGCGAGGCCAGTACCTGGGTCCGACGGCGCTGTTCAACGCGCAGGGCTTCGGCCCGGCTGGCCAACCCTTCACGCTGTTCCTGCAACTGCGCCTGCTGGGCGGCAGCGGCCGCTGACGCCTGCTGCACCTGGGCGATGGTGTCGTTGAACCGGCCGATCTCCTCGACCCGCGCCCGCCCGACGTATTCGTAATAACGCAGCATCCGCGCCATGCGGCCCGGATCATCCTGATTGAGCAGCAGTTTCATATAACCCTGCTGCCCTGCCATATAGGCGGCGCGCACCTGCCGCGCAATCTGCTCCTGCTGAGCGTCGAGCGAGGCCTGCAATTGCTCTGCCTGCTTGTGCAGCTCCTGCAGGCGGCTTTCGCCGTCGCGAATCTGCTGTTCTAGCTCGCCGCTCTCACGCTGCAGGCGGCCAATATCGGTTTCGCTGTCCTTGAGTTCGGCTTCCAGACCGGAGGCCTCCTGGCGCAGCTCGCTGAGGACCTCCTTCAGCCGCTCGATATCCGCCTGTGCCTTTTCCAGCTCGGCGCGGGCAGCGCGGGCGTCCTCGGTCTGATCGGCAGACAGCGGCAGCGTGAAGGCGCCGCCGCATACCAGCAGCGCCGCTGCCAGCCAGTGCCGTGCGCGTCCGTGCGTGCGCATGGTGGCTTACTGCACCCGGGTGATGATGCTGCGCCCGGTCATCTCGGCCGGTTGCGACAGCCCCATCAGGGTCAGCAGGGTGGGCGCCACATCAGAGAGAATGCCGCCGTCGCGCATCTCGACCTGACGCGGACCCACGTACACAAAGGGCACCGGCTCGCAGGTGTGAGCGGTGTGCGCCTGACCGGTGTCATGGTCGGACATCTGCTCGACGTTACCGTGGTCGGCGGTGATCAGCGCCTCGCCGCCCACCTTCTCCAGCGCAGCAGCAATGCGGGCAATGCACTTGTCGAGGCATTCGACCGCAGCAACGGCCGCGTCAAACACGCCGGTGTGGCCAACCATGTCGCCGTTGGCGTAGTTGACGATGATGGCGTCATAGCGCTGTTGCTCAATCGCCTCAACAATCCGGTCGGTGACCTCGGGCGCACTCATCTCGGGCTGCAGGTCATAGGTAGCGACTTGCGGGGAGGGAATCAGAATGCGCTCTTCGCCCTCGAAGGGTTCCTCGCGACCACCGGAGAAGAAGAAGGTGACGTGAGCGTATTTTTCGGTCTCGGCGATGCGCAACTGGGTCTTGCCCTGGGCTGCCAGATACTCACCCAGCACATTAACCAGAGTACCCGCCGGGAAGGCGCAGGGGGCCGGAATATCGGCGGCGTACTGGGTCAACATGACATAACCGGCCAGTTTGAGCTCGCGCTGACGGGGGAAGCCACTGAAAGCGGGCTCGACAAAGGCGCGGCTCAGCTCGCGGGCGCGGTCGGCGCGGAAGTTCATGAACACCACCGCGTCGCCATCCTCGACGCGCACCGGAGCACCCACGGTGGTGGCCTTGACGAATTCATCGCTTTCACCGCGTTCATAGGCGGCAGCCAGCGCATCGGCGGCGGTCTCGGCGGCAAACTCGCCCTGACCTTCGGTGATCAGCTTGTAGGCAGCTTCTACGCGGTCCCAGCGGTTATCGCGGTCCATGGCGAAATAGCGACCGATCAGGCTGGCGGTGCGGCCCTTGCCCAGGCGAGCGTAGGCGTCTTCCATCAGCTTGAGTGAGGGCTCGGCGCTGCGCGGTGGCGTGTCGCGACCATCCAGGAAACCGTGCACGTAGATCTGCTCGGCGCCGCGCTTGGCGGCCAGCTCGACCATGGCGACCAGGTGGTCCTGGTGGCTGTGTACGCCGCCATCGGACAGCAGACCCATGATATGCACCGCGCGACCAGCGGCTACGGCCTTGTCGACCGCCGCGCAGATCACCTCGTTGGCGAAGAAATCGCCGTCCTGAATCGACTTGGTGACGCGGGTAAAGTCCTGATAAACCACCCGGCCGGCACCCAGGTTCATGTGCCCGACTTCGGAATTACCCATCTGACCGTCCGGCAGGCCCACGTCCATGCCCGAACCGGACACCAGCGTGTGCGGCGCAGTTGCCCAAAGCTTGTCCCAAACCGGCGTATTCGCTGCCATGATGGCATTGGAGTCAGGGGACTCGCTGTGACCGAAGCCATCCAGGATCATCAGGACTACAGGTTTAGGGGCTGCTGTCATTGCACAAAGCTCTCGTTGGAAGGGTTCAAGGGCAACCGCGGGCATTGCCGCCGCCAATCTGCCGCACAGTTTACTTGCCCACCCCCCGGCTGTCATGCTCGGCTCGGCCCTGGGGAGCCCTTAACCACGCTTTACCTGCCGCCCGACCGGAAAGCCAGAGGGAATGGGGAACTGATCAGTGCGCCCTTGGGAAGCACTGATTAATTCCACGCTCCCCCTGCGAGTGCTCAAACGTGTGGATGCAAGGCGCGCTGTGCAGCCAATAGTGGTTCTATTGGCAAGCAGCGCAACGCCGCAGCTGCATGCTTGAACGCTCGCCCGGAGGGGCTCTCATACTGGACCGCACTCTGCCGACAAATCCCGCAATGCCCTCGGAACGACACCTTGATTCGGGACCGACCTGAAAGCCAGAGGGAATGCGGAATTAATCAGTGCTTCCCTTAGTGTATACTCGCCCTCTTTTTACCGTCCGGAAGCCCGTCAATGCAGTTTCTCCAACACCTGATCGAATTCATCGGCAACCATTACCTGCTGACCAGCGCCTTTCTCATCGTGCTGGCCCTGCTGCTGTTCACCGAAGGCCGCAAGAGCGGCAAGGCCGTGAGCACCGGCGAAGCAACCACCCTGATCAACCGCGAGAACGCAGTGGTCGTTGACCTGCGCCCGAAGAAGGACTTCAGCGCCGGCCACATTGTCGACTCGCTGAACATCCCCTACGAGTCGCTGACCAGCCGCATGGGCGAGCTGGACAAGCACAAGGGCAAGCCGCTGCTGCTGGTGTGCGCCGCCGGCCAGCACGCAGGCAGCTGCGCCAAGCAACTCAAGGCCGCTGGCCACGAGAACGTGGTACGCCTGTCCGGCGGTATCGCAAGCTGGCGCTCCGACAACCTGCCGCTGGTCAAATAACATGGCCGAGGTTCTCATCTACAGCAGCGACTACTGCCCCTTCTGCATGCGCGCCAAGCAACTGCTGGCCAGCAAGGGCGTCGACTTTCAGGAAATCTGCGTCGACGGCGAGCCTGCCGTACGTGCAGAAATGACCCGACTGGCCGGCGGCCGCACTTCCGTGCCGCAGATCTGGATTGGCGACACCCACGTTGGCGGCTGCGACGAACTCTACGCCTGCGCACGCGCTGGACAACTGGATGAGCTGCTGGCAGGGTAAGCAGCTCTTTCCAACACGCATCATTTACCATCACACCAAGGACTTTCACGATGGCCGAAGAACAGAACAATCAAGCCGCCAACGGCGCCCAGGCTAACCAGCCGCAATTCAGCCTGCAGCGCATTTACGTCAAGGACCTGTCCTTTGAATCGCCGAAGGCCCCGGCCATTTTCCAGACCCAGTGGAATCCCCACGTCAATCTGGACCTGAACACGCGCAACACCGAGCTGCAACCGGGCATCTATGAAGTCGTACTGTCAGTCAACGCCACCGTCACCACCGGCGAGAACGAGACCTGCTTCATCGCTGAAGTCCAGCAGGCCGGCATCTTCGCCATCAACGGTCTGGAAGACGCCGCACTGCGCCACACGCTGGGCGCCTTTTGCCCGAACATCCTGTTCCCCTATGCACGCGAAGCGATCGACAACCTGGTCCTGCGCGGCAGCTTCCCTCCCCTGATGCTGTCGCCGGTCAACTTCGACGCCCTGTTCGCCCAGTCCGAGCAGCGCCGCGCCAACGAAGCCGCCGGCACCGCCTGATCGGCCTGCTGCCGGGTAGCCAGCCTGCCCGGCAGTCAACGCGACACCCCGCCACATAATTCGTCTTGTGCGCCCTGCGGCGCATGCTCTAAGGTAGGCAACCGCACAGCCACCAACAGACGGAATCACGCATGACCCTCCCGGCTTCTCGCCCCCTGTACCTGCTAGCATTTATTGTCTGCGTGCTGCTCATGGCCGCCGCGCTCTATCTGGAACATGGCGTTGGCTTGGAGCCCTGCCCGCTGTGCATTCTGCAGCGTATCGCTGTCATGGTCATTGGCGTTATCTGCCTGGCTGCCGTGCTGCACAACCCCGAACCGCGCAACGGCAAGCGCACCGGCGCACGCGTATACGGCGTGCTGATCACCGTAGCCAGCGCGCTTGGCGCCGCCACCGCCGGGCGCCAGGTGTGGCTCCAGCACCTGCCGCCGGATCAGGTTCCCTCCTGCATTCTGCCGCTCGACTATATGCTCGAAACCATGCCCATGTGGGACGTGCTCAGCCAAGTTCTCAGTGGTACCGCGCAGTGCGCCGAAGTGACCTGGACCTTCCTGGGTCTGAGCATCGCCGAGGGCACCCTGATCGCCTTTATCTGCTTCACGCTGTTCGGTGTTATGCAACTGGTGCGCAAGGTCGACTGAAAGTCTTGATGCCGCCGCGCTCACTGGCCTATTCTGTTGCGACCCGGAACACATACACCCAAGTCGGCCCGACCGACACCGGAAGAAGAGGTGGAAGATGCTGGACAGTTGCACAAATGCCCAGGAGCGCTGGGGCGGCGTCCACCAGCTGATCGACCGCTGGTTGGCCGAGCGCCAACAGCTGATCCTCAATTACCGCCAGCTGCGCGAACGCCCCGAACCGGGCACGCAAGCGGACAGCGAACTGACTGCCTTCTGCGACATCCTGGTCGACTACGTATCGGCCGGACATTTCGAAATCTACGAACAACTACTACGCGAAGCGCAGGACTTTGACGACCAGCGCGGCATCGAGCTGGCGCATCGGGTCTACCCGCGCATAGAAACCATTACCCTGCAGGCCGTTGGCTTCAACGATCAGTACGGGCAAAACGCCCATGCCGACGATGAAGCAGCCATGCAGACGCAGCTGCAACAACTTGGCGGCATGCTGCATGAACGATTTGAGCTTGAAGACTGTCTGATCGAAGTACTCCACAACGCTCACAAGGACCTGCTCAGCGCCGTCTGAGAGGCCAGCACAGGAAGATCACGCGTGACCACCGACACTCCCAGCTCCAACGACAAGGTTTCCTCTCCGCTGCACCTGCTGCAGACCTTGACCCGCACCCTGAACGAGCACTTGGCAGAAGCCTGCAGCAAGGCCGAGAAGGATGCGCGCAAGGCTCACGAAAAGCTGCTGCGCCAGCAGGAAAAACTGGAGCTCAAGCTGCGTCAGGCCGAAGAAAAACTCGCCAGCCGCACCGCCGAAGACCCGGACAAACCTGCCAGCAAGACCCGTCGCAAGCTGGCCGACCTGCAGAGCGCACTGGATGAGCTGAAAACCGCACGCGAGCAGGCCGAAAGCTACATCAAGCAACTCGAAGCCGACGTGCGCCAGACCCTGCGCCTGGCCAAGGGCCTTGAGCGCATCGATGCCCAGGTAGGCCAGGCACTGGAAAAGCGCGATGCGCCCAAGCCGGCCGCCAAACCGCGTAGCCGCCGCGCCCCGACCCGCCGTAAGCCTGCAGCCAAGCCCGCCACGGCGCCTAGCGAAGGCTGAGCAGCGCTGCCAGCTGCGCCAGCAGCTGTGCACGCAGGCCGCTCACCGGCCCTGAGCAGGCAGCGCCCAACGCTGCCTGCATTGCCTGATCAGCCCGATCACCCCGCCCCACGCTGCCCTCCAGCACCTGCAAGCGCTGCAATTCAACCTCGACCTCCATCGCCTTGAGCCGCTGATATTGCGCCTGCAAGGCGGCCTGCTGCGCCAACGCACGACGCGCCTGACGCAGCGGTAGCATCAGCTCCTCACGCCAACAGGCCTGCTGCGCATGCACCTGCTGCCAGAGATCGGCGGGCAAGGCGCGGCCCTGTTGCCACAGCCAGGCGGCCAGCAACAGCAGCAGCACGTCCTCACCCGCCTCGTCCTGCAGGGCCAGCAGCGTGCTCGCCACGCCCTCCTGGGCATAGGTCTGCTCACTCCAGCGTGCCAGCGTCATCTCATTCATCACTCTTCTCCCGCCATGCGGCGCTGATATACTCCCGCTCCATGATCAGCATCGACTCCCTTACCCTGCAGCGCGGCCCCCTGCGACTGCTTGAAAACGCCAATCTTACCCTGCATGCCGGCCAGAAGGTCGGCTTGCTGGGCACCAATGGCGCCGGCAAATCCAGTCTGTTCGCGCTGCTGCGCGGACAAATCGAACCCGACGCCGGCAGCTGCAGCATTCCCGCCGACTGGCGCATCGCGCATATGCAGCAGGAGGTCAGCGCGCTGGAGCGCAACGCCGTGGACTATGTGCTCGACGGCGACCAGCGGCTGCGCGATATCCAGCAACGCCTGGCGACCGCCGAGCAGCAGGAACAGGCCGAAGCGCTGGGCGCGCTGTACGCCGAGCTGGACAGCCACGGCGGCTTCAGCGCCGACAGCCGCGCCCGCACCCTGTTGGCCGGCCTGGGCTTCAGCAGCGAACAATGCGAACGCCGCGTCGGCGACTTCTCCGGTGGCTGGCGGATGCGCCTGAACCTCGCGCAGGCGCTGATGTGCCCCTCCGACCTGCTGCTGCTCGACGAGCCGACCAACCACCTGGATCTGGACGCCATCCTCTGGCTGGAAGACTGGCTGCGCAGCTACCCCGGCACCCTGCTGCTGATTTCCCACGACCGCGACTTTCTGGATGCCGTGGTTGAGCACATCGTGCATTTCGAGAACCGCGCGCTGCATCTGTATCGTGGCGGCTTCAGCCAGTTCGAGCGCACCCGCGCCGAACGTCTGGCCCAGCAGCAATCGGCGTTCGAGAAGCAACAGGCCCAGCGCGAGCACATGCAGAGCTACATCGCCCGCTTTCGCGCCAAGGCCAGCAAGGCCAAGCAGGCGCAAAGCCGCCTGAAAGCACTGGAGCGCATGGAGGCACTGAGCCCGGCGCACATCGACTCGCCCTTCTCCTTCAGCTTTCGCGAGGCCGCCAACCAGTCAATGCCGCTGCTGGATCTGCATCAGGGCACCCTCGGCTACGATGGCAACGCCATTCTCGAGCAGGTCAAACTGCAGCTGGCTCCCGGCGCGCGCATCGGCCTGCTGGGGCCCAACGGCGCCGGCAAGTCGACCCTGATCAAGTCACTGGCAGGCAGCCTGCCGCTGATCGGTGGCGAACTGAAAACCGGCGAACACCTGGCCATCGGTTACTTCGCCCAGCACCAGCTCGACAGCCTGGACCCGAAAGCCAGCCCGCTGCTGCACCTGGCGCGCCTGGCACCGGAGGAGCGCGATCAGGTGCTGCGCAACTTCCTTGGCGGCTTCGACTTCAAGGGCGACCGCATCGAAGAGCCGGTGCTGAACTTCTCCGGCGGCGAAAAGGCACGCCTGGCGCTCGCGTTGATTGCCTGGCAGCGCCCCAACCTGCTGCTGCTCGACGAGCCGACCAACCACCTGGACATGGAAATGCGCCACGCGCTGACCGTCGCCCTGCAGGCCTTTGAGGGCGCCATGCTGCTGGTCTCGCACGACCGGGCGCTGATTCGCGATACCACCGATGAGCTCTGGCTGGTTGCCGACGGCCGGGTGCAGACCTACAGCGAAGACCTGGACAGCTACACCCGCTGGCTGGCGCAATTTCGCCAGCAGCAGGCCGCCGCCAACGCACCCGAGCCAGCCAGCAGCGCACCCAAGGTGGATGCCAAGGCGCAGCGCCGCGCGGCCGCCGAACAGCGCCAGCGGCTGGCACCCTTGAAGAAAGCCGCCGACAAGCTGGAGCAGGAGCTGAACAAGGTCAGTGAACTGAACGCCGAGGTGGAAAACGCCCTGGCCGACAGCAGCCTCTACGAAGCCGATAACAAGGACCAGCTGAAAACCCTGCTCGCCCAACAGACCGACTACCGCCAGCGCATCGCCCAACTGGAAGAAGACTGGCTGCAGGCGCAGGATGAACTCGAAGCGCTGCAGAGCGAACTCAATGGCGACTGACGCCCGGAGCCCCCATGACCCTATGGATTGACGCCGACGCCTGCCCAAGACCGGTACGCGATGTAACGGTCAAGGCGGCGCGCCGCAAGCAGATCGAGCTGGTGCTGGTCGCCAACAGCGCCCAGCAGTTGCCACCCGGCCCCGGCGTGCGGCAGGTGATCGTCGCCTCAGGCGCCGATGCGGCCGATCACTACATCATCGAGCACGCCCGTCCGGGCGATCTGGTCGTCACCGCCGACATTCCGCTGGCCGCCGGCCTGGTCGACCGTGGCATTACCGCGATCAACCCGCGCGGACAGATCTACGACAAGGGCAGCATTGGCGAACGCCTGGCGGTGCGTAATCTTATGGATGAACTGCGCGGGGCCGGACTCGCCGGCCGCAGCGGCCCGCCGCCCTACAGCGACAAGGACAAGCAGGCCTTTGCCAACGCGCTGGACCGCCTGATCGCCAGACTCAGTTGATCAAGCCTGCTCAGCGAGTACGAAACTGCCTCGCCTCGTCGGACAGTCGCCCACGCACCTGAGCCAACTCGCTGGCCAGGCGATCCAGCTCGACCGCTTCGCCGGCGTTATCCTCGCTGACCTGTTCTACCTCGCGCAAACGTCCGGTAACGTCGCCGCCCACCGCCGTCTGCTGCTCGGTGGCCGCCGCGATCTGACCGTTGAGTGCGGCGATGCTGGCTATTTCAGTGACGATGCCGGACAAGACCTGCGCACTGCTTTCAGTCACCTGCAGACAGCGGTCGACCGAGGCGCGGCTCAGCACCATGGCCTCGCGCGCCTGGGATGATGCCAGCTGCAAGCGCTGGATAAAGTCCTGAATTTCTCCGGTCGACTGGGCAGTGCGCAGAGACAAGTTACGCACTTCATCCGCTACCACGGCAAACCCGCGCCCCTGCTCGCCTGCCCGGGCCGCCTCAATGGCTGCATTAAGCGCCAGCAGATTGGTCTGATCGGCGACGCCCTTGATGACATCAACGACCTGATCGATGTCGATTGCCAGCTGGGCAGCACCTTCTACCGCATCGCTGGTCTGCGCGATATTACGCTCCAGCGATTGCACCTCGTGGGTTATATCCTGCATGGCGGCATGCCCCTGCTGGGCGTGGCGATCAGCATCACCTGAGGCACGCGCCGCCTCCGCTGCGTTGCGCGCCACTTCGCCAGTCGCCTGACTCAGCTCACTCATGGCCTGCACCATGTAATGGGTCTCACTTTGCTGGCGCTGCGCCCCCTGACGCAGATCACTGGCCCCCTTGCTCACGGCGCTACCCAGCTGTTCCAGTTGCTGCAAACTGCCATTAAGCCCGGCGACCATGTGCTCAAGGGTGTCGAGTAACTGGTTAAACGAGCTGAGCATGGGCGTATGCATCTGCGCGCGGCGGGTGAGGTCCACCCCGCGCCCGTCACCGATCATCTGCGCAACGGTATGCCCCATGTCTTCGCCCTCACGCGCTTCCTTGAACGCCATGCGCGCCAGATAAACAAGCACCGCCGCTTCAATAACGACATAGCCTGCGTGCACCAGGACCAGGCCAAAGGTGACGCCCTGAGCCAGCCAGACGCCAGCTTCACGCATCTGCAATGCGTAGAAGGCCAGGTGATGCACCGCGATCACCGCCGTCGCCACGACAATAGGCACCCAGTCTCGGTAGATGATCAGAAAAGCCAACAAAACAAAGATGGAGAAGTGCATCTCCACCGTGCCTTCAGCCTGATTGATATGCAGGGCCGCCATAACCATAAAGGCGGCACCGATAACACAGCGAAATAGCGAGCTGCCACGAATCAGCGCATACAGCAGATGCACCACTACCAAGGTGCCGCCGCCCACCAGCAGGGCCTGCAGCCAGGTACCGTGCCAGGCGGCAAGCGCCAGTGCGCCCAGTTGGCAAAGCCAGAGCACGCCGAGCATGGCTCGATCGGCGCGCAGGTAATGGGCATCAAGGGTAAGACTATGGCTGACGGGTGCGCTCATCGATAGATTTCTCCACAGCAGGCAGATCACACAGACAGGAGACTGAATCCTGCTGAGTAATATTGACCGCGCGACCATCCAGCAGTGCCTGCAGCACCGGCTCGACAAAACTGCTGTCAGCGCTGCAGTGGGCGCCATCGCTGTAAGGCCCCACGTAGGCGAGACTGCCATCGGCCGCCCAAATGGCGATGGAGGGCGCGCCGGGCCAATCAGCCCATACCTCGGGTATCGGCCAATAAGGCAATTCTTTTAAGCCTGCCGATAAACCGACTGTCGAGTACTGCCCCGAGCGCGCAAAGCGCACCCCGCGGCCGGCGAAACGCGCAGTCATTTCCTCAACGTAGGCTTCATGGCCGGCGCTGCACGGGCAGTTGGACTGCCACACATGGACTACCTGCACCTGCCCTGGGGCGAAGGGCGGCGCCACCTGTTCGGCCTGAAAAAACGCGGGCCGCTCGAAGGATTTGATGTAACGCCCCTCAAACCACCAGTAAGCCCAGCCCAGGCCGGCCGCCCACACCAGCAGCGCCAGGCTGACCAGCAACCTGCGTACCCAGATATTCATTGCGCCACCACTCGCCATACAAAGGAGATAGCCGGTCATTGTGCCATAGTCGTAGTTAGCCTATTTGTGCAAACCCCTCCACAACCTGACGCCAGAGCGGTTGGCTCTGTCTCAGCAGTGGTTTACCGTCCCGGTGCTGGCAGACTGCCTCCCTGCCAGCACAAATGCCATGGACGAACCCGCACAACCGGCTGCCGCGACGGCCAGGGATATTGCTGCGCATGCTTGCCGATCTTGATCTCAAGACCCTGACGCTATCGCTCAGTCTGGTCACTTTGATGATGACGCTACTGCTGGGGCTGGCCGCCTGGCACGCCGGCTCCGGGCGCGGCCTGCGCCACTGGGCGCTGGGCAACCTGGCGCTGATGTTCGGGCTAATGCTCAACGTCAATCAAGAATACCTGCACCACACGCTGTCGATCCTGCTGGCCAACGGCCTGATGACGCTGGGCCTGGGTCTGGTCTGGCTGGGTATACGCGCCTTCTTTGAGCGAAGCCAGCCGCAGTTGGTACCGCTGCTGGCCACCCTGCTGATCATCGTGCTGCTGGGTGTGTTCCGCTACCAGTTCGACAGCAACGCCGTGCGCTATGCCATCAGCTCGGTGATTCTTGGCGGCCTGTGCCTGCTGTGTGCCAGCGAGCTTCTGCGCCCAACCGAGCCGCCACTGCGCTCGGCCTGCTGGTTCAGCGGCGCCATCGCCCTGCTCTACGGCCTGATGCTGCTGGCCCGGCCGGTCGCCTCGCTGCTCGGCTGGAACGGCGCCGCCAACCTGCTCGGCGGCCCGCTGCAGTTGATCACCCTGCTCGGCGCCATGGCAGCCCAGATCGGCATGGCCACCGGTTTTATCCTGATGACCCACTACCGCAATCTGGCCGCCCTGCACCGCCTGTCCGAACGCGACGGGCTGACCGACACCCTGAACCGCCGCAGCCTGCACCAGCAGGCCGGCGCCCTGCTCGCGCGCATGCAGCATGGCGGCGAGCCGGTCACCCTGATCATGGTCGACGCCGACCATTTCAAGCGCATCAACGACGAATTTGGCCACCAGACCGGCGACGCCGTGCTCTGCCATCTGGTCAACCGCATCAGCCAGCACCTGCGCAATCGCGACCTGCTGGGCCGCTTTGGCGGCGAAGAGTTCACCCTGCTGCTGCCGGGGCTCGACAGCGAACAGGCCAGACCTGTCGCCGAGCGTATTCGGCACGGCATCAGCCAGGCTCCCTGGCGCCTCGCGGGTGAGACAATCAGTCTCACCGCCAGTCTCGGTGTAGCCTGCTCGCAGCATCACGGTTATGATTTCAACACGCTGCTCGGCGCCGCCGATGCCGCGCTCTACCGTGCCAAGACGCTAGGCCGCAACCGCGTCGAGCTGGCCCCGCCCCCCGGCCAGACTGATCAGGAGCAGGTCGCCCTGCGCCTCTTGTCACAATTCAGTCACAATCTTGACGTATAACGTCAGTCAGACAGGTGCACTGCGACCCGCACCCCCCTGGAGTCCCTGTGAGTTATTCCCCTGTTCCGCGTCCCTTTCCTGCCAGCCGTCCCCGTCGCATGCGCAAGGATGACTTTTCTCGCCGCATGATGCGTGAGAACACCCTGACCGCCGACGATCTGATCTACCCCGTTTTTGTCCTTGAGGGCGAGCAACAGCGCGAAGCCATTGCCTCCATGCCCGGCATTGAACGGCTGTCGATCGACCTGCTGCTGGAAGAAGCCGCTGAGCTGGTAGAGCTGGGCATTCCGGCCATCGCGCTGTTCCCGGTGACGCCGCTGGAGAAAAAGTCACTGGATGCCGCCGAAGCCTGGAACCCGGATGGCCTGGCGCAACGCGCCACCCGCGCCCTGAAGGCCCGCTTCCCCGAGCTTGGCGTCATTACCGACGTTGCGCTGGACCCGTTCACTACCCACGGCCAGGACGGCATCATCGATGACAACGGCTACGTGATGAACGACATCACCGTCGAGGCGCTGGTCAAACAGACCCTGTCGCACGCCGACGCCGGCGCCGATATCGTCGCCCCCTCCGACATGATGGACGGCCGGGTTGGCGCCATGCGCGAAGCGCTGGAAGCGGCCGGGCATATTCACATCCGCATTCTTGCCTACTCTGCCAAGTACGCCAGCGCCTACTACGGCCCGTTCCGCGACGCGGTCGGCTCGGCCGGCAACCTCGGCAAGGGCAACAAGGCCACCTACCAGATGGACCCGGCCAACAGCGATGAGGCCCTGCACGAAATCGCCGCCGACCTGTCAGAAGGCGCGGACATGGTGATGGTCAAACCGGGCATGCCCTATCTGGATGTGCTGCACCGGGTCAAAGACACTTTCAAGGTGCCCACTTTTGTTTATCAGGTCAGTGGCGAGTACGCCATGCACTGCGCCGCCATCAACAATGGCTGGCTCAGCGAGGCGGTGATTCTTGAATCGCTGACCGCCTTCAAACGCGCAGGAGCCGACGGCATCCTGACCTATTTTGCCAAGACCGCTGCGCGACAATTACGCAGCCGTCAGTAGTCGTATCGAGGAGATCATGGCAGAGCTCAACAGCACCCGAGACACCACCAAGGACAGCGCAGCGCCGGCCCTCGAGGCCAGCCCGCGTACCGATCTGGTTACCCGACCGGCGCAGGTCAGCGAAAAGGTCGCCGAACCGGCACCGGTTCCAGATCTGGGTGCGCCTGAGCTCTACATTCACCGTGAGCTGTCGCAGCTGCAGTTCAACATCCGCGTGCTGGAGCAGGCGCTGGATGAGTCCTACCCGCTGCTTGAACGCCTGAAGTTTTTGCTGATCTTCTCCAGCAACCTCGACGAGTTCTTTGAAATTCGCGTGGCCGGCCTGAAAAAGCAGATCACCTTTGCGCGTGAACAGACCGGGCCCGACGGGCTGCAGCCGCAGCAGGTACTGAGCAAGATCAGCGAGACCGCGCACTATCAGGTCAGCCGCCAGTACAGCATTCTCAACGACATTCTGCTGCCCCAGCTGAGCGAAAAGGGCATCCGCTTTCTGCGTCGCCATCAGTGGACGCACAAGCAGACCCTGTGGATTCGTCGTTTCTTCCGCCAGCAGGTTGCGCCGATCATCAGCCCGATCGGACTGGACCCGACGCACCCCTTCCCGCTGCTGGTGAACAAGAGCCTGAACTTTATCGTTCAGCTCGACGGAATCGACTCCTTCGGCCGCGACTCCGGTATGGCGATCATTCCGGCGCCGCGCTCGCTGCCGCGCCTGATTCGCCTGCCCGACGAGCTGTGCGACGGGGGCGACAACTTCGTATTCCTGTCGTCGATGATTCACGCGCACGCCGACGAGCTGTTCCCGGGCATGAAAGTGCTTGGCTGCTACCAGTTCCGCCTGACCCGCAACGCCGACCTGTTTGTCGACCCGGACGAGGTTGACGACCTGGCGCGCGCGCTGCGCGGCGAGCTGCTGTCACGCCGCTACGGCGACGCGGTACGCCTTGAGGTGGCCGACAACTGCCCGAAACCGCTGACCGACTTTTTGCTCAAGCAGTTCGGCCTGACCGAAGCAGAGCTGTACGAAGTCAACGGCCCGGTCAACCTGACGCGCCTGTTCTCCATTACCGGCCTGGAAAACCACCCGCAGCTGCAATTCCCGCCCTTCAGTCCGGGCCTGCCGCGCGTGCTGTCGAGCGCCGACAACCTGTTCCAGGCGATCAGCAAGCAGGACATTCTGCTGCAGCACCCCTACGAGTCCTTCAGCCCGGTGGTCGACCTGCTGCGCCAGGCCGCGCAGGACCCGAACGTGCTGGCGATCAAGCAGACGCTATACCGTACCGGTGCCAACTCGGAAATCGTCAACGCGCTGGTCGATGCCGCCCGTAACGGCAAGGAAGTGACCGTGGTGATCGAGCTGCGGGCGCGCTTTGACGAGGAATCCAACCTGCAGCTGGCCAGCCGCCTGCAGCAGGCCGGTGCCGTGGTGATCTACGGTGTGGTCGGCTTCAAGACCCACGCCAAGATGATGCTGATCCTGCGCCGCGAAGAGAAGAATCTGAAACGCTACGTGCACCTGGGCACCGGCAACTACCACGCCGGCAACGCCCGTCTGTACACCGACTACAGCATCCTGACCTCAGACGTCGCGCTGACCGAAGACGTGCACAAGCTGTTCAACCAGCTGATCGGCATGGGCAAGACCCAGCGCATGAAAAAGCTGCTGCAGGCGCCCTTCACCCTGAAAAAGCGCCTGCTGGAGCTGATCAACCGCGAAACCCTGAATGCCCAGGCGGGCAAGCCGGCGCACATCATCGCCAAGGCCAATTCGCTGACCGACGCCAAGATCATCAAGGCGCTGTACAAGGCCTCGCAGTGTGGCGTGAAGATCGACCTGATCGTACGCGGCATGTGCTGCCTGCGCCCCGGCATTCCGGGCGTATCGCACAACATCACGGTGCGCTCGATCATCGGCCGCTTCCTGGAGCACAGCCGGGTCTATTACTTCCTCAACGACGGTCAAGAACAGGTGTGGATGTCCAGTGCGGACATGATGGAGCGCAACCTCGACAAGCGTGTCGAGACCTGCTTCCCGCTGGAAGGCAAAAAGCTGATTACCCGCGCCAAGCAGGAGTTGCTGGTGTTTCTCACCGACAACACCCGCAGCTGGATTCTGCAGCCCGACGGCACCTACCTGCTTAGCTCACCGAGCGGCAACCAGATCCCCCGCAGCGCCCAGGCGACGCTGCTGGAGAAGCTGGCCTCGCCTCAGCGTACCGTCAACCTGTAACCGGCCTTGGCCCAGTACTGGGCCTCGCGCTCGAAGTCAGCCTGCGTCAGCGGGTTGTCTTCGAGCCAACCAGCCGGGAAGGTAACCGCCAGCGCGTCTTCCGCCGCCTCAACGGTCATTTCCGGCATGTCCTGAAAGCCACGGATGTGGTGATAAAGGATGGCCAGGCGCAGCACCATGCACAGGCGCAGCAGCGTCACCGCCTCATCACCGAACTCGCTCAAACGGTCACTGCTCGGCAGGTTACGGCGGTGTCCGCGCACCAGCAGCGCCAGCGTCTG
The DNA here is from genome assembly GCF_900114765.1 of Halopseudomonas pachastrellae. Taxonomy (GTDB): domain Bacteria; phylum Pseudomonadota; class Gammaproteobacteria; order Pseudomonadales; family Pseudomonadaceae; genus Halopseudomonas; species Halopseudomonas pachastrellae. Next base: position 58,182 of record NZ_FOUD01000022.1, on the reverse strand, counting down.
CTGGTCCGGGCGAGAGAAGCCCGGCAGGTCGGAGTGCTCGATCAGATAGGCGCCGTGCTTGTGAAACTGGTTGTGGGCGATGTCCAGGCCAATCTCGTGTACCCGCGCCGCCCACACCAGCATCGGCGCCAGTTTGCTCTGCGCCAGTTGCCAGGCCGGCTCAACCTTCTGCAACAGCCGCAGCGCCTTGTTCTCTACCCGCGCCGCCTGATCCAGATCGACGTGGTAGCGCTCCATCAGTGCGCTCAGGGTGCGCTCGCGCACATCCTCGTGGGAGTAACGCCCCAGCAGGTCGTACAGCACACCTTCGCGCAGCGCGCCCTCGGAGTGCGGCATCACCTCAACGCCGAGGGCGTCGAACAGCGCCTCAAGAATCGCCAGGCCCGCCGGCAGAATCGGCTGGCGGTCGGGTTTGAGGCCCTGAATATCCAGCTTGTCGACGTGCGCAGCCTTAAGCACTTTGCGCTTGAGCCACTGCAGCCCCTCGCGATTGACCTCGCCCTGCCCGCGCCCGCCGGCCTGAATGCACTGGCCGACCGAGCGAATGGTGCCTGAGGCGCCCACCGCTTCGCTCCAGCCCAGGCGCTGAATGGCCTGTTCGATATTCATCAGCTCGAGACGCGCAGCGGTATAGGCCTGACTGTAGCGGGCCGCGGTAATGCGACCGTCCGGAAAGAACTGCCGACTGAAGGCCACACACCCCACGTTCAGACTTTCACGCAGCAGCGACTCGAAGCGCTCGCCAACAATGAACTCAGTGCTGCCACCACCGATATCCACGACCAGGCGTTTGCCTTCATCGTCAGCCAGAGTATGCGATACCCCGAGGTAAATCAGACGCGCTTCCTCGCGTCCGGAAATCACCTCAACGCGGTGACCCAGCACCTGCTGCACCTGACGAATGAACTGCCCGCGGTTACGCGCCTCGCGCAGCGCACTGGTGGCGACGATGCGGACAGCGCCCGGCGGCAGGCCGTTGATCAGTTGAGCGAAGCGCCGCAGACAATCGAGCCCGCGCTGCATGGCCTCTTCGCTGAGCATGTTGTCTTCGTCCAGCCCGGCGGCCAACTGCACCTTCTCGCCCAAACGTTCAAGGATGCGGATCTCGCCCTGCTCAACGCGCGCCAGCACCATATGGAAGCTGTTGGAGCCCAGATCAATCGCGGCTACCAGTGAAAAATCGTTCGCTTCTGCCTCTGCCATGCGCTCTTCCCGTGGATTTTCAAATACTCTGGGATTCTAGCACCGCGACGATGACATTTTCCCGCACAGCCGGCCGGCAAAGCCACTCAGGCACGCCACAGCCCCCATTATGCGCACCGCCTGGCATAGCGCCGGCGGCAACGCGCCGCAGCCTCAGCCCCCGCCCAATCGCCTTTCGCTGTCGCGTCGGGTGGTGCTATGATGCTGCCATTCCGCCTTTTTATCCCTCTGGAGAAACACATGAGCGATCTGATTGTGCACGTCACTGACGGCAGCTTCGACGACGAAGTGCTCAAGTCCGACACCCCTGTACTGGTTGATTACTGGGCCGAATGGTGTGGCCCCTGCAAGATGATTGCCCCGGTTCTGGACGAGATCGCCAAGGACTACAGCGGCAAGCTGAAAATCTGCAAGCTGAACATCGACGAGAACGCCGACACCCCGCCCAAGTACGGCGTACGCGGCATTCCGACCCTGATGCTGTTCAAGGGCGGCAACGTCGAGGCAACCAAGGTCGGCGCACTGTCCAAGTCGCAGCTGGCTGCCTTCCTCGACAGCAACATCTGATGTATCGCGCCCCGACCACCGTGTCGGGGCGCCTGTTTTTGCGCCCACAATGCTGGACGTCACCAGCCTGCGGTGCTAGATTTGCTTTCCAACGCCCTGACGCACCCTGCGCAGCGGCTTCCCAAACCCGCAGCCAAGCTGATCGCCCCATGCTCCATGGTGGCCGAAACACATCTTTCCTGCCGACACTCTGACATCACTCACCGACCCCTATGAACCTGACTGACCTCAAACAAAAACCTATTACCGAACTGTTGGAAATCGCCAACCAGATGGGCCTCGAGAACATGGGCCGATCGCGCAAGCAGGATGTGATCTTTGGCATCCTGAAAAAACATGCCAAAGGCGGCGAAGACATCCTCGGTGACGGCGTACTGGAGATCCTTCAGGATGGGTTCGGCTTCCTGCGCTCGGCCGACTCTTCCTACCTGGCCGGCCCGGATGACATCTATGTGTCACCCAGCCAGATTCGTCGCTTCAACCTGCGTACCGGTGACACCATTTCCGGCAAGATTCGCCCGCCCAAAGACGGCGAGCGCTACTTTGCCCTGCTGAAAGTTGACTCGATCAACTTCGACAAGCCGGAAAACACCAAGAACAAGATCCTGTTCGAGAACCTGACGCCGCTGTTCCCCGATCAGCGCCTGGTGATGGAAGCCGGCAACGGCGCTACCGAAGACCTGATGGCCCGCATCATCGACCTGTGCGCGCCGATCGGCAAAGGCCAGCGCGGCCTGCTGGTTGCACCGCCCAAGGCCGGTAAGACGCTGATGCTGCAAAACATCGCCTCGAACATCGCGCGCAACAACCCCGAGTGCCACCTGATCGTTCTGCTGATCGACGAGCGCCCGGAAGAAGTAACCGAGATGCAGCGCACCGTGCGCGGCGAAGTGGTTGCCTCGACCTTCGACGAGCCGCCGGCGCGCCACGTACAGGTCGCTGAAATGGTGATCGAGAAGGCCAAGCGCCTGGTTGAGCACAAGAAAGACGTGATCATTCTGCTCGACTCCATCACCCGTCTGGCGCGTGCCTACAACACCGTAATCCCGAGCTCCGGCAAGGTACTGACCGGTGGTGTTGACGCCCACGCCCTGGAGAAGCCCAAGCGTTTCTTCGGCGCCGCGCGCAACATCGAAGAAGGCGGCAGCCTGACCATCATCGCCACCGCACTGGTCGACACCGGTTCGAAGATGGACGAGGTGATCTACGAAGAATTCAAGGGCACCGGCAACATGGAGATCCACCTGGATCGCAAGATTGCCGAGAAACGCACCTTCCCGGCGATCAACATCAACCGCTCCGGTACCCGCCGCGAAGAGCTGCTGACCAGCGAAGACGAGCTGCAACGCATGTGGATTCTGCGCAAGATCCTGCACTCGATGGACGAGATCGCTGCCATCGAATTCCTGCTTGATCGCCTGAAAGACACCAAGACCAACGACGAATTCTTCCAGTCGATGAAGCGCAGCAAGAACTAAAACCCGGCCACAAGCTGCAAGCCTCAAGCGGCAAGCTGTCCGCGCGGGCTTGCTGCCGAGCGCCGGGCCTGCCGCCCCGCTGCCAGCCCGGCGGGCGGATCAAACTCCCAAGTGGCATGCATGCCTCATCCAGCTTGCCGCTTGCAGCTTGAGGCTTGAAGCTAGATGCAATATTCCGATCTACGCGATTTCATCAAGGGCCTGGAACAGCGCGGCGAACTCAAGCGCATCCAGACACCCGTCTCCCCCGTACTGGAGATGACAGAGATCTGCGACCGCACCCTGCGCAAGGGTGGCCCCGCCCTGTTATTTGAAAATCCCACTGGCTCTGACATGCCTGTACTCGGCAACCTGTTCGGTACGCCCGAGCGCGTGGCCATGGGTATGGGCGCCGAGAGCATCAGCGAGCTGCGTGAAATCGGCAAACTGCTGGCCTTTCTCAAGGAGCCCGATCCGCCGAAGGGGCTGAAAGACGCCTGGAGCAAGCTGCCGATCTTCAAGAAAGTTATCAACATGGCGCCCAAGGTCCTGCGCGACGCCCCCTGCCAGGCGCAGGTGTTTGAAGGTGACGATGTCGATCTGGGCCGCATTCCGGTCCAGACCTGCTGGCCGGGCGATGCCGGCCCGCTGATCACCTGGGGCCTGGTGGTTACCAAGGGGCCGCACAAGGAGCGGCAGAATCTGGGTATCTATCGCCAACAGGTGATCGGCCGCAACAAGGTCATCATGCGCTGGCTGAGCCACCGCGGCGGTGCCCTGGACTTTCGTGAGTGGCAGGAAAAGCACCCCGGTAAGCCCTTCCCCGTTGCGGTGGTGCTGGGTGCCGACCCTGCGACCATTCTGGGCGCGGTAACGCCGGTACCCGACAGCCTGTCCGAGTACGCCTTTGCCGGCCTGCTGCGCGGCCAGCGCACCGAGCTGGTCAAATGTCGCGGCTCGGACCTGCAGGTGCCAGCCAGCGCCGAGCTCGTGCTCGAAGGCGTGATTCACCCCGGCGAGATGGCCGCGGAAGGGCCGTTCGGCGACCACACCGGCTACTACAACGAGGTTGATCGCTTCCCGGTATTTACTATCGAACGCATCACTCAACGCGAGAAGCCGATCTACCACAGCACCTACACCGGCCGGCCACCGGATGAGCCTGCGGTACTGGGCGTAGCGCTGAACGAGGTCTTTGTACCGCTGCTGCAGAAGCAGTTTCCCGAGATCACCGACTTCTACCTGCCGCCCGAAGGCTGCTCCTACCGCATGGCGGTGGTGTCGATGAAAAAGCAGTACCCGGGGCACGCCAAGCGCGTGATGCTGGGGGTCTGGAGCTTCCTGCGCCAGTTCATGTACACCAAATACGTGATCGTGGTGGACGAGGACATCAACATCCGCGACTGGCACGACATAATCTGGGCCATCACCACTCGCATGGACCCCAAGCGTGACACCGTGATGATCGACAATACCCCGATCGACTACCTCGACTTTGCCTCACCCGTCTCCGGGCTGGGCAGCAAGATGGGGCTGGATGCCACCAACAAGTGGCCGGGCGAAACCACCCGGGAATGGGGCGTCGCTATCGAGCAGGACGCCGCCGTGCGTCAGCGTATCGACGCGATCTGGGCAGAACTGGGTATCGACTAGATGAGAGTAGCGCTGGAGCCAGGCGACCTGAGCCTGGAGATTGACCAGGGCGAGACCATTCTCGCCGCCGCACGCCGCCAGGGCTTTGATGCGCCCAACAGCTGCCGTAACGGCAACTGCCATGTCTGCACGGCAGTACTGCTGAAGGGGCGCGTGAGCCTGCCCGGCGACCGCGAAGGCCAGGCCGGCGACGAGATTTACACCTGCGTCGCCACGCCACTGGAAGACTGCACCCTGCATTGGGAGGGCGTCTTGGCGCCGGGCCAACTGCCGGTGCGCTCGCTGGCGTGCCAGGTTGTCGAGTGCAGCCCGATAGGCGGCGACGTCTGGCGTGTACGGCTGCGTACCCCGGCTGGCAAGCCGCTGCGCTATTACGCTGGCCAGTATCTGCTGCTGGAGCGCGAGGGCGCCGAGCCGGCAGCCTTCTCCATCGCCTCGGCACCGGGCGAGGAGCGGATGATCGAACTGCATATTCTGACCCGCGACCCGCTGACCCAGGCCGTCATCGACTACCTGCAGCACCACCGCATCGCGCGCGTACAGGTGCCGTTCGGCGACGCCTGCCTGACTGCCGCCCCCACCCAGCCGCTGGTACTGATAGCGGCCGGCACCGGCCTGGCACAGATGCAGAGCATCATCGAGGACTGCCTGCAGCAGGGCGTTACCCAGCCGATTCACCTGTATTGGGGCGTACGCCACAGCGACGACCTGTACAACGCGCCGCACTGGCAACGCTGGGAGCAAGCTCCCAACCTCTATCTGCACCGTGTAGTCAGCGACCAGGCCGACTGGAGCGGGCGTCAGGGCTTGCTGCACCAGGCCGTGTGCGAGGACCTGACCGACCTTGCCGACTACCGGTTTGTGGTCAGCGGCTCACCCGGCATGGTCTACGCGACCCTGGATGCTCTGGTCGCCGCCGGCATGCCGGAGCAGCAGATGCAGGCCGACGCCTTCGCCTACGCCCCGCGCTGACAGCGCAGGCCCGCCTCCCTATAATCACCGAAACCTGCGCAGCCCGAACAATCGGGCCGCGCGGGCCAACTCGCCGTTATTGAGGGCACGCGACATGCGGGCGCTGCCGTACTCAAGCTGGTTTTTCGGACTCTGGCTATGCGCCAGTCCGGTCAATGCCTTCGAGTTGAACAGCCTTGAGTGGCCACCCTACACAGGCGCAGCCCTGCCGGAGCAAGGCCAACTGTCCAGCCTGTTGCGCGACGCGCTGGCGCAGCAGGACATCCCGCTAAGAATCCGCTTCTGACGTGGAACCGGGCCGTCAAAACCGCCATCACCAGCCCGGAGACGCTTGGTTACTTTCCCCAGTATCAGACCGCAGACCAGACCTGTGTCCATTCAGACAGCCTGGGCACCAGCCGACTGGGCCTGGCTCATCGCAGCAGCGAACCACTCGATTGGCAGCAACTGACGGATCTGGCGCCGTATCGTATTGGCGTGGTCAGCGGCTATCGCAACACGCCGGCCTTCGACCAGAGCGTCGCCAACGGCGTCTTGCAGGTAGAGGAGTCAAACAGCGATCGGATCAACCTGCTGAAGCTGCTGTATGGTCGGCTGGACCTGGTGGTGATTGATCAGGCGGTCATGCATTACTGGTTGGAGACCTCGGAGGAGCTTAGGCACAGCGCCGAGCAGCTGGCGTTTTCCCCCAGACTGCTCGGTGAGCTGAGCTTGCATGTGTGCTTTGTGGATGGCCCCGACGCCGATCAGGCCCGGCGCCGGCTCAACCACGCGCTGCGCACATTCAGGCCCTGAGCCCGCTGCTCACTCCGGCAGCGGCAGTGTCGGCAGCTGACCCTCGATCATCTCAAAGCCATCGCGCAGGGTACGCTCGGCAGCGCCCTTGTCACCCATACGTTCCTGCAAACGAGCCAGCTCAGCGCAGGTCTGAATATCCCGGCGGCTGGAGAAGCTCGCCTCCAGGTAGTCACGCGCCTTGCCCCAAAGCCGGTTACGCTGGGCCAGGCGCCCGGCAGCCAGCAGCAGACTGGCATTGTGCGGGTGCTGGGTGAGCCACTGCTCGGCGGTCACCAGTTGGCGCGCCACATCCTTGCCCTTGAGCAAGCCGTAGAGATTGACCAGCCGCTCGTTGAACTGCTGCTGCAAGGCGCTGCGCAGCACCTCTTCGGCCAGCTCGTCACGACCACGCGTGCGCAGCTGCAGCGCATAGGCCTCGACCAGTTCCGGCTCCTCGCGCAGGCGTTTGGGCATGCGCTCCCAAGCGGCAATCACCAGACTGGCCGGATCGCTGTCCTGGGACGCGGTACGCTGCCCGGCTTGCGCCAGCAGCGCCACATGCACCTGACGCTCCAGCGCCTGCTGGTCTTCCTCGCGCAGCACCTTCTGCCGGCGCAGCTCGGGCAACAGGTCCAGCAGGCTGTGCCAGTCTTCCAGACGCACATACACCTGGCTAAGCAGCTTGAGGGCGTAGAGGTGCTTGGGGTGTTCCTTGCGCAGCCGCGTCAAGGTTGCCAGCGCCTGCTCCAGCTGGCCGCGGGCGATCTGCAGCTGAGCCTGGGTCACGGCAATAGCGACATCCGCCTTAGGCGTCGTTTCATAGGCTTCACGCAGCAGAGCATCGCACTCGGGATAGTCTTCCAGCTCGTTGGCCGCACGCGCGGCCGCCAGATAGTTGATCAGCGGCAGTTCGGAATGCGGAGCCGAGCGCTTGAGCAGGCGCAGCGACTGCTGCCAGTGCCCTTCGGCAAACTCCAGCAAGCCGCGCGTGGCGAGCAGGTTGGCGCGGTTCTGCAGATTGCGCCGCGACCAGGGGTTGATGCGCCGTCCGGATGCCGTCAGCATGCGCAGCAGCGTGCGGGTCAGCATCAGCAGTAGCCAGAAGGCAAGCAGAAAACCCAACCCGACCCAGATACTGGTCTCGATGGAAAAATGCCGCCAGGCAATCAGCATATAGCCCGGGTCCTGGGCAATGGCCATCCCCAGCAGCGCGGCGACCAGCACCACCAGCAGGATGGCTACATAACTCTTACTCATCCGCCGCCTCCTCGGCCGGCGCACTGCTGCGACGGCTCTGCAGGTAGTTGGCCAGGCTCTGCTGCAACGGCGCCAGATCCGGCGGCGACAGACTCACTGCGCGGCCATGCAGCTCCTGCAGTTGACCCTGCATTGCCTGCACCTTGGGATTTTCCAGTTCGAAATACTGCGTCAGGATCTGCTCGGCCCGATCCAGGCTGGCCTGATAGACGGTTTCTTCGCCGCGCAGGGCGGCCCACTGAGCCTGCTCCAGCGTCAGTTGCAGGGTGCGGCGCACGCGCTGCATCTCGGCCTCATCCAGCAGCGGGGTGATCACCTTGCCACGTTGAAAGTCGACCCGGACATAACGCTCCAGACGCATCAACACACGATCCCAGCGGTCGCGGCGCTGCAGACGGTCGGCGTACTCTTCCTCGGCGCTGACGTCAGTCGGGTCAAACTCCGGTACCGGCAGCGCCACCAGACGGTCGACCTGATCACGCAGGGCGCCCAGACGCAGGAACACACCAGCCCGATCCAGCTCCGGCAGGCCCTCCAGCTCGGCCTGATAGCCGGCCAACTGCTCACGTACGCCGTACAGCCCGCTATCGGGCATGGACTTGAGAATACCGTCGACGGTTTCCAGCAGCTCGCGGGCAGCGGAGACATCCTGCACGGCCTGCAGGCGCAACGCGGCAAGCCGCAGCAGGTATTGGGCCTCGGCCAGTTTCCACTCCTCACGGCCATCGCCCTGCAATACGTCAAGACGCTCGCCGAGCGCCTGCTGGCTGCGCTGCATCTCGGCAATCAGACGCTCGGCGGCCTGCCAGTCATCGCCCTCGGGAACGCCCTGCAGGCGCTGATCAAGCCGGGCGTTGGCGCGATCAAACTGGCCCTGTTGCTGCGCCAGCGCATTACGCTGGGCCTGCTGCAGGCTCTGCGCCTGCCACCACTGCCAACCTGAGGCTGCCAGCGCGATCAGCGCCAGCAGCAGGGCCAGCAAGCTGACGCCGCGACCACCACCTCCTGCGGCTGGCTTACCCGGTTTGGGGCGCTTGGCGTCACTGCCCTTTTTGTCGCTGGCCGCCGCCACCGGCTCTGCGGGCTTGGTCGCCGCAGCGGCTGCAGGCTGTTGTTCGGTCTTGTCGTTCGCTTCGCTCGGTTCCACGCGCTTCCCCTTTGTCATCCCGACGACGAGAGTACGGCCTCCACGACGGCCGCGTCATCTGCACCTCGACAGGTTACTACATCCGTGCAGCCCCACTCCCGGGCCTGCGCCGCAATCCGTTCACTTGCCACAAAACAGCGCCAGTGGCGCTGCACCTCCCAGTCTCCAGCCGCAGCCTCGCGCCAATGACGCAGGGCCTGGACGCTGAGCACCAGCACCTGATCGAGCTGCGGCGCCAGCGCGGCCAAGTCAGCCGCCAGCGCCGCCGGCATGTGCCGGGCGTAGAGCGGCAGGTAATCCACCCGCGCGCCCGCTGTCCGCAGCTGATCTGCCAGATGCTCGCGTCCAACCTCGCCACGCCAGATCAGCACCTTCAGATCGGGGCGGGCCAGCAAGGACTGCCACAACGGCATGGCCAGCAGCGCCTCGCTGTCCTGGCCCTGGGCCGGGCAACGGGCTGGCAAACCATAGTCGCGCAACACCTGCGCGGTACCGCCACCAACGGCCAACCAGGCAACGCCCTCAGGTGGCTGCGGCCAATAGTGATCAAGCCGCTCCAGCCCAAGACGCGCCGCCACCGGGCTGACCACCACGACGGCGTGATACAGATCCAGATCCAGCATGCGCTGGCGCTCTGCCGGCCCTTCGGCACAGGGCTCCAGCGCCAACAGCGGCAAGCTGCAGGTTCTGACACCGAGCGCAGCCAGACGTGCGGCCAGTCGCTGGTTATCCGCCGGTTGACGGGTCAGCAACAGGCAGCCGCTCACCGTGGCGTCGCCTCCTCGTAGACGGCATCCAGGATCGACTGCGCGCCCTGGGCCAGCAGGTCTTCGGCAACCGCAATGCCCAGCGCCTCGGGGTCGCCCTCCGACCCACGCGCCTCGGCACGCAGCATGCGCTGTCCATCCGGGTCGCCGACCAAGCCACGCAGCCAGAGTTCGCCATTCTCGCGCTCGGCGTAACAGGCAATCGGCACCTGACAACCGCCATTGAGGCGCGTGTTGAGCGCACGCTCGGCGCGCACGCGCAGCGCGCTGTCCTCGTCGTTCAGTTGCACCAGCAGCGCCTGCAATTCGGTATCCGAACTGCGGCATTCGATGCCCACCGCGCCCTGACCGCCCGCCGGCAGACTGACTTCCGGCGGCATCGGGTAGCGAATACGCGCATCAAAGCCCAGGCGCAACAGCCCGGCGGTCGCCAGTACGATCGCGTCGTACTCGCCCGCGTCGAGCTTGGCCAGACGGGTATTGACGTTACCGCGCAGGAAGCGGATCTGCAGATCCGGGCGGCGCGCCATGATCTGCGCCTGGCGGCGCAGACTGGAGGTGCCGACCACGCTACCGGCCGGCAGCGCATCCAGATCATCAAAGTGGTTGGAAACAAAGGCGTCGCGCGGGTCTTCGCGCTCACAGATGGCATACAGCCCGAGACCGTCCGGGAACTGCATGGGCACATCTTTCATGGAGTGCACCGCCAGATCGGCTTCGTCGTTGAGCATGGCGGTTTCCAGCTCTTTGACGAACAGGCCCTTGCCGCCGATCTTGGCCAGCGGTGAATCCAGCAGTTGATCGCCACGGCTGACCATGGGCACCAGAGACACGGTGATACTCGGGTCCAACTGTTCGAGGCGCGCCTTTACGTATTCGGCCTGCCACAGGGCCAGGGCGCTCTTGCGGGTGGCAATTCGCAGATGTCGACTCATGGAACTCTCACTTCAAACCAGGTCGCATCATACGCCATGGTCAGACGGGCATCCACGCGGGCGACTGTCGCAGCAAGCTTACAGACACAGATGCTCCATCAGACGACGCACGCCCGGCACGTGGCGGCGACTGACCGTGAGGGTTTCGCCCTCCAGCCCTTTCAGGCACAACTCAAAGTGCCCCATGGCCGTACGCTGCAGACATTCAATGCGGTTGCGGGCCACCAGCGCGTTGCGGTGGATGCGCACAAACTGGTCACCAAACTCTTCTTCCAGCGCCTTCAGTGGTTCGTCCAGCAGCACCTCGCCTTCGAGGTGACGCAGGGTCACGTACTTGTGGTCAGCGATGAAATACAGCACATCCTCCACGGGGATCAGCTCAATGCCCTTGCGGGTGCGCGCGCTGATGTGGCTGCGCGCCTGGGCCCCCTCGGGCTGCGCCGTGGCCTTGCCGAGGCTGGCAAGCTGCATGCGATTGGGCCGCTGCGCCTTGGCCAGGGCATCGGCCAGCGCTTCGCTGCGCACGGGCTTGAGCAGGTAGCCGACAGCACTCACGGCAAAGGCGTCGAGCGCATACTCGCCGTGCGCGGTGCAGAACACCACGGCCGGCGATTCGGCGTTCTCACAGAGCTTGGCGGCGGTTTGCAAGCCGTCCAGCCCGGGCATGCGAATGTCCAGCAGCAGGATATCGGGATGATGCGCCTCAACCAGTTGCAGGGCCTCGTGCCCATTGCTGGCCATCTCGGGCAACGCCCTGTACCCCGGCAGCGAACCAACCAGTCGCGCCAGCCGCTCGCGGGCCAGCGGCTCATCATCAGCGATCAGTACTTTCATTCGATAATGACTTCTCTGCCGTTGTTGAATCTTGTGTAACAGGATAGACCAGCCTGCTGAAGAAGCACTCCCCCTCCCGCCAGCCCGCCAACTGCGCTCGCTCACCAAACAGCGCCTGCAACCGGGCCCGGATATTGGCCATGGCCATACGCTCGCCCTGGTGCGTGTCGTTCTGCTGAGGACAGGTGTTACTCACCATAAGTTCAACCACCCCGCCCTGCAGGCGCCCTCGGATAAGCATCTCGCCACCGTCGATACGTGGCTGCAAACCATGCAGTATGGCGTTCTCCAATAAGGGTTGCAGGGTCAGCAGCGGTATCGGCAGGGTATCGGGCAGCTCGCCCACATCCCATTGCACGCGCATGCGCTCACCCAGCCGATATTGCTCAATGCGCAAGTAGCCTTCGCACAGGCGGCGCTCCTCCCCCCAACAGGAGAGGGTCTCACTACCGGACAGGTTGGCACGGAACAGGTCGGACAGATCCAGCACAGCCTGTTCGGCCTTGGCCGGCGCCACCTCGATCAGGCTGGCAATGCTGTTCAGACTGTTGAATAGAAAGTGCGGGCGAATACGCGACTGTAGCGCTTGCAGCCGTGAACGCAGCTCGGCCTGTTGTTGATGCTGCCACTGTTGCTGCAGATAAAAGTAGCGCAGCAACAGGCTGGTCATGATCAGCGCGATCAGGCCATGGCGCAGTAACTGCCCTGCTTCCCATTGCAGGGCGCCGGTCATGCCACGGTAAACCACCCAGTCGCCGAGGACGGTAAAGAACAAGGTCAGCCCCACCACCACCGCGTGACAGGCAGCGACCGCCAGCCCTAGCGGGCGCCGACGCATCCAGCCGCGCAGGCGGCACAGAGCGGCAGCCGAGAGCAGCACAATCCACTGCACAAAGAGCGAGGCCATGGCCAGCTGCAGCCAGTCAAAACCGCCGTCGGCAGGCTGCGCCAGCACCCATACCAGCACAACCAGCTGGGCAAGCACCACCAGGGTAAAAACAGCAACGGACGAGCACAGGTCAGGGAGGAAAAAGTCCTCCCCCTCATAAGGGCGTTTGAGCAGGGTCCAGAATCCGTTCTTCATCACGCCAGTGTCTGCCAGCCGGCCGCCATCGCGCAAGCGTGAAATGCTATGCTATGCGCCTCTTCACGCAGCGGAACCATCCGAGACATGAGCCAAGACAAGACAACCAACCAATCCTGGGGTGGCCGGTTCAGCGAACCGGTCGACGCCTTCGTCGCCCGTTTCACCGCCTCGGTGGATTTTGACCAGCGCCTGTACAAGCACGACATCCAGGGCTCCATTGCCCACGCCACCATGCTGGCGAAGGTGGGCGTGCTGACTGAGGCAGAGCGCGACACCATCATCGAAGGGCTGAACACCATTCGCGGCGACATCGAAGCCGGCCGGTTCGACTGGCGCGTTGACCTCGAAGACGTGCACATGAACATCGAGGCCAAGCTGACCGAGGCCATCGGCATTACCGGCAAGAAGCTGCACACCGGCCGTTCACGCAACGACCAGGTAGCAACCGATATCCGCCTGTGGCTGCGCGACGAAATCGACGTCATCATGGGCGAACTGGTGCGCCTGCAAACCGGTCTGCTGGATCAGGCCGAGCGCCACAACGCGGTTATCATGCCCGGTTTTACCCACCTGCAGACTGCGCAGCCGGTGACCTTCGGCCACCACCTGCTGGCCTGGTTCGAGATGCTGCAACGCGACCGCGAGCGTCTGATCGACTGCCGCAAGCGGGTCAACCGCATGCCGCTGGGCTCGGCCGCACTGGCCGGCACCACCTACCCGATCGACCGCAGCATCACCTGCGAGCTGCTGGGCTTTGAAGCGGTATCCGGCAACTCGCTGGACGGCGTCTCCGACCGCGACTTCGCTATCGAATTCTGCGCCGCCGCCGCACTGGCGATGATGCACCTGTCGCGCTTCTCCGAGGAGCTGGTGCTGTGGACCAGCGCGCAGTTCAACTTCATTGCCCTGCCCGACCGCTTCTGCACCGGCTCCTCGATCATGCCGCAGAAGAAAAACCCGGACGTACCCGAGCTGGTGCGCGGCAAGTCCGGCCGTGTATACGGTCACCTGATGGGCCTACTGACCCTGATGAAGAGCCAGCCGCTGGCCTACAACAAGGACAACCAGGAAGACAAAGAACCGCTGTTCGATGCCGTCGATACCCTGCGCGACAGCCTGCGCGCCTTTGCCGACATGATCCCGGCCATCGAGCCCAAGGTCGAGGCCATGCGCGAAGCGGCCCTGCGTGGTTTCTCCACGGCAACCGACCTGGCTGACTATCTGGTGCGTAAGGGCATTCCGTTCCGCGACTGCCACGAGATCGTCGGCCACGCCGTGAAGTACGGTGTGGATTCGGGCAAGGATCTGGCGGAGATGTCGCTGGACGAACTGCGCCGCTTCAGCGACCAGATTGAGCAGGACGTGTTTGAGGTACTGACACTGGAAGGCTCGGTCAACGCCCGTGACCATATCGGTGGCACCGCACCGGCGCAGGTGCTGGCAGCCGTTCAGCGCGGCCGAGCCCTGCTCGACGCCTGACCCCAAAAGAAAGGCCGGCAGCCCTCGCGGACTGCCGGCCTGTCAACAAGCACTGATCCATTGCACTCGCGCAGGATCAGCGCTCTTCTGCTTGCTTACTCGCGCTCGACGCTGATCACAAAGCTGCCACGACCGGTGTTGTCGTAGCTGCGCGCGCTCAGGGTGTAACGCCCGGGCTCGAGGTAAGTGCTGATGCGAGAGTTGGTGCCACCGGCGCCATCGTCATCTTCCAGCTCCACTCCGTTACCGCTCATGCGCAGCAGCGCATCGAACTCGGTCGCGTACAGGTCAACCTTGTACTGGCCGGCTTCAGCGATCACCAGCGTCTTGTCGACACTGTTGCCCGCCAGTGTGCCGGAAACCCCTTCGCCCGGACGCACCTGCGCGCTGTTGCTGCTGACAGGTTGCACGGCAGTGCTCAGGGTGAAGATACCGGCGCTGCCATCAACGGTCGATGCGCTGATACGGTAGCTGCCGGGGTTGGCAAGCGTGGTGATGGCCGCATCCAGATCGCGACCGGCGCCATCGTCATCGCTGGTGTCAACGCCGGGGCCTTGCAGCTTGAGGAAGCTGTCGACCTCATCCGAACTCATGACAATGCGCAGCAGCGAACGCTCCGGCACAGTCACGGTGTAAACCTTGTCGTTGCTGTCAGCCAGGCCGCTGATGGTGCTGCCCAGGGCAATCTCACCGCCGTTGACCAGCTCAACGCCCTCAGGCAGCGCGCGGCTGCTCAGGCTCAGGTCGTAGCCACCTTCGGCCGGGGAGTCCAGCGCGGTCGCTGTTACCTGGTAGGTACCCGGGTCGAGCATGACAGTCATGCGCGAGTTGGTGCCATCACCGCCGTCGTCATCTTCCAGCGACAGACCGCCACCGTTCAGCTTGAGCACGGTGTCCAGCTCCTCGGAGCCCAGGGCAATCTCGTACAGACCGGCTTCTGCGACCGTCAGGGTGTAGGTGTTGGCATCGTTGCCACGGCTCAGCAGGCCAAAGACGGAGTCGTTCAGCTCC
The DNA here is from genome assembly GCF_900114765.1 of Halopseudomonas pachastrellae. Taxonomy (GTDB): domain Bacteria; phylum Pseudomonadota; class Gammaproteobacteria; order Pseudomonadales; family Pseudomonadaceae; genus Halopseudomonas; species Halopseudomonas pachastrellae. Next base: position 43,036 of record NZ_FOUD01000022.1, on the reverse strand, counting down.
AGCGCACCGCTATTGCGCGGCGTTACGCGCTCCAGCGTCAGGTCGAACGGGCCGTAGGCCGATGCCGTGCTGCCGCTGACGCCCAGGCGGTAAGTGCCATCGGCCTGCGGGGCCAGATGCAGGGAACCGTGACGCGGGCCGCTGACCAGTTGGTTGCGTGAATCCAGCAGGGTCAGCACCGCGCCTTCCAGGGCACCGCCCTGCTCTACGCGTACCAGCTCACCTGCCTTGAGCTTGAGATTGAATACCTGATACTGCGACCCGTCATTCAGGTTGACCGGGCTGCTGCTGGTGAGCTCGCCCTGCAGGCGTGTCGCGCCGTTGGTGTCCACGGCGCCGCCCTGGGTGGCCGCACAACCGGCCAGTGTGACGACCATGCCCACCGCCAGAGCGGTGCGAGACAGGGTAGAGGGAAAAAGTGAAGAGAACTGCATATAAATTCCTTCTGGACGGAAAACCTCCTGAAACCGCCGAGTTTGAGCCCGGCGCCGCATTCTTGCTCCGCGATTATGCCTGTTCCCCCACGCCCGGCTCCAGTACCGAAACGTGGTATGTGCGCCATGTCCGTTTTGTCTTTCAGACTGCCGGCTGTTGCTGGGTGATACAGTGGATGTTGCCGCCACCCAGCAGGATTTCCCGGCCCGGCACCGCAACCACGCGGCGTTCGGGGAACAGACCCTGCAAAATTGCCAGCGCCTCCTCGTCATGAGGATCGGCAAAGCTGGGCGCCACCACCCCACCGTTGACGATCAGAAAGTTAACGTAGGAGCCGGCCAGACGAATGGCCGGATCACGGCTCTGGCTGCCCTCGACCACCTGCACATCCGCGCACTCCTCGGCGGTCGCATGCAGCGGCCCGGGAATAGGTATGTGGTGCACCACCAGCGCACGGCCCTGGGCATCGCGCGCCTCGGCCAGCACCGCAGCTGCAGCCTGACAGCGGGAATAATTGGGATTGTCCGGATCGTCCGTCCAGGCCAGCAGCACCTCGCCGGGCCGGACAAAACAGCAGAAGTTGTCGACGTGGCCATCGGTCTCGTCGTTGTACAGGCCCTCGGGCAACCAGATCACCTTGCTGATACCGAGCTGCGCTGCCAGCTGCTGCTCAATCTCAACGCGTTGCAGGTGCGGGTTGCGGTTGGGGTTGAGCAGGCACTCCTCGGTGGTGATCAGGGTGCCTTCGCCGTCCACGTGAATCGAACCGCCCTCCAGTACAAAACCGTCGGTGCGATAACGCGGGCAGCGCTCCATCGACAAAATCTTGCTGGCCACCTGGTCATCCAGCGCCCAGTCGGCATACAAACCGCCCAGCTCGCCGCCCCAGGCATTGAAGGCCCAGTCCACCCCGCGCAGGCCGCCCTGGCCATTGATGACAAAGGTCGGCCCGGTATCACGCACCCAGGCGTCGTTGCAGCTCAGCTCCACCACCCGAATCGCCGGATGATCCAGCTGCGCGCAGGCATTGGCGTATTGCGCCGCCGAGACGCCCACGGTCACCGGCTCAAACCCGGCTATCGCCTGCGCCACCGCAGCAAACGCCGCCTGCGCCGGCTCCGCCTGTTGCCGCCAGTTATCCGGACGCTCCGGCCAGATCATCCAGGTCTGGCTATGCGGCGCCCACTCGGCGGGCATGAAGTAGCCGTCATGCTGCGGCGTGCTGTGCAGATTGAACATGGGCTCAGGACTCCAGCTCGCCATCCAGTGTCTTGACCGGGCCGTACAGATTCGGGCGGCGGTCGCGGAACACGCCCCAGGCGCTGCGAATATGCTCCAGCTCGTCCAGGTCGAAGGACTGCACCAGCACACCGGTTTCCGTCTCGTTCAGTTCCTGAACCTTCTCGCCAAACTGGTTGGCAATGAACGATGAGCCGTAGAAGGTGATGTCGTAGCCGTCCTGCTCTTCGCGGCCGATGCGGTTGCTGGCAATCAGCGGCATCAGGTTGGCGCCGGCGTGGCCCTGCTGCACCCGCTGCCAGTGGTCGCGGGAGTTGATGCTGTGGTCGTGCGGCTCACTGCCGATGGCAGTCGGGTAAAACAGCAGCTCCGCGCCCATCAGCGCCATGCTGCGCGCACACTCGGGAAACCACTGATCCCAGCAGATACCAACGCCAATCTTGGCATAGCGGGTCTGCCAGACCTTGAAGCCGGTGTCGCCCGGGTTGAAGTAATACTTCTCGTGGTAACCGGGGCCATCCGGAATATGACTCTTGCGGTAGATGCCGAGGTTGCTGCCGTCGGCATCAATGATCGCGATGCTGTTGAAGCGCGCACGACCGGCCAGCTCGAAGAAGCTGATCGGCAGCACCACCGCCAGCTCTTTAGCCAGCGCCTGAAAGTGCTTGATGGCCGGGTTGTCTTCAACCCGCGTGGCCAACTGCAGATACTCCGGGTTCGGCTTCTGGCAGAAGTACGGGGTCTCGAACAGCTCCTGAATCAGGATGATTTGCGCGCCCTTGGCGGCGGCCTCGCGCACCAGCTTGTCAGCCTGCGCAATATTCGCCTGACTATCCCAGGTACAACCCATCTGGGTGGCGGCAACGGTCACGGTACGGGTCATGGCACACTCCGGTAAGAGTTGGATAAAAATCGACTTATAGCCCAGCCCGGCACCATTGGCAAGCTACAAGACATTCAATAAATAGATATTTATCGGCCAACAAGCACTGCGCGCCGTATCAACCCAGCATCTTCACCGGGTCCTGCCGATAAAAATCGGCCAAATGCCGATAGACCGCCGGCCACTCCCTGCGCAGCACCGCAGGCCGCTCAAAGAAGCTTTCTGACAGCACGGCAAAGAACTCCGCCGGCGCCTCCAGCGCATAAGGGTCCAGTGGCAGCGCCTCGTTGCGCTCAAAACGCTGACCCAGATCGTCCCAGGCTGCCTGCATGTCACGCGCCCAATCCGCCTGGCTCATGCCCCGGTGCAGTGGCGGCGCGCCGTTGGCGCTGGAGGAGCGCATATCCAGGGTATGCGCCAGCTCATGAATCACGACGTTAAAGCCGTCGGCCCGACCCGAGTGGCGCACGTCATCCAGCGACAGCACCACCGGCCCGCGCAGCCAGGCCTCGCCGCTCAGCTGCCGCTCGCCCTCATGCACCACGCCAGCCTCGTCGCGCCACTGGTGCCGCGCGCGAAAGGGGCCATCGTAAAAAATCAGTGTCTGCCAGCCGGCGTACCAGTCGAGCCCCAGCTCCAGCACGGGAGCAACCGCCATGCCTGCCACCCGCAGGCGCAGTGCATCGGTCAGCTCAACGCCCTCGGTCGCGTGTAGGTGCTTGCGCAGCAGCAGACGCAGCGCCAGCTCGTGCAAACGCGTGCGCGCAGCGGGCGTACTGTGCTGATAGAAAGGCCAGTCGCCCAGCGCCTGCTGCCACAACTGAGGGTCGAGGTTTTGCTGCAGCTCGCGCAGTTGCTTCGCCTCTCGGCGCTGGCGCCACCACTTGAACAGCCCCATCTCAGCGCCCCTTGGCCGGCGGCAGCACCGGCGGCAGATAGACGCTCAGGTACGCGGTCATCAAGCGCGTGGCCTCGCGACAGATAGGATCGGACAGCGCGCCCGCCTGCTGGTATCCGACCGCCAGCAGCTTGTCCGCCGCCTGCATGGCGAGCGCAAAGATATCGACATCCTGCGGCAGCGCAGGCAGCACAAAGCGCTCTGCCAGGCATTGCTGAAAACGCTGGGCCAGCAGTTGATCGTGCTGCTGGTCGGCCTGACGAATAGCCGCCAGACCATGCCCGCCCAGCAAAAGCTCGCAGGCTGCCGGGTGACGGCGGTAATAGTCTTGAAAGCGCGCCTCAATCTCGGCCACCAGCGCGGCCCAGCTGTCAGGCGCAGAGGACGGGGGCTGCTGCAGCACGGCGTCCAGCTCAACAAACAGCCGTTCGGCCAGCGCCGCCAGCACATCACTGATCTGCGGGAAGAAGTGGTAGACCGATGAGGGCGGGATCTCCGCCTGCTCGGCAATGGCGTAAATCGACAGCTCGCTCAGCCCGCCCTGCCCCAGCAGGCTGATAGTCGCCTCAAGGATACGGTCGATCCGCTCCTGACTGCTGGCGCGGCGCTTGGGAACGGATCGACTCATGAAAAGCTCTCTACTGGCGACTGTCCTGCAGACGATACCACAGCAGCGCCAACGCTCGGATGGCGGTCTGCAGGGGCGCACCCGGGGGCACCGGCAGATGTCGCCAACGCGCCATCAGGTCAAAGTTGTGCGCATCACCCAGCACGGTGTCGGCCATCAACTTACCGGCCAGGCCTGCCAGCGCCACGCCCTGTCCGGAATAACCTTGCGTGTACAGCACTCGCCGCCCCAACCGTCCAAACACCGGCGCCTTGCTCATGGTCATGGCTACCTGACCGCCCCAGAGGTACTCGAAGTCTTCACCCGCCAATTGCGGAAATACCTGCGCCATGCGCTGGCGCATGGTCTGGCGAAGCGCATCGGGCCGCGCATCACGCGCACTGGCCCGCCCGCCAAACAACAAGCGGTTGTCCGGGGTCAGCCGGTAATAGTCGATCAGTGTGTTCATGTCGCAGACGGCTGCACGGGAGGGAATCAGCTCAGTCGCGAGATCACCCAGCGGCCGGGTCGCGCCGATGTAGCTGCCAATCGGCATAAAGCCCTTGCGATGCCAGGGCAACAACTTGCCGAGATAGGCGTTGCCTGCCAGCAGCAGGTGACCGGCGCGCACCTGCCCGCCCGCCGTCTGCACCGCAACCGCGCCACCCTCTTCGGCATAGCTCAACACGGCAGAACGCTCGAAGATGCGCACGCCCGCCTGTTCGGCCGCCCGGGCCAGGCCTTGGGCGTATTTGAGCGGGTGCAGATCGCCACCGCCCCAGTCCATGACGCCAGCGTGATAGTCGGCGCGCAACAGCCCCTGCAACGCAGCCCGATCATGAAACTCAAGACGGTCGTAGCCCAGCTCACCCAGCTCCTGCTGCCAGGCACGCAACTCGGGAACCTGACGCGCCTTGTTGGCCACCAGCAAAATGCCCCATTTTAGATCGCAGTCGATGCCGTGCCGCGCCACCCGATCACGCAACAGCGCAACGCCATCCACGCCGAGCTGCCATACCTTGCGCGCGGCCGCCTCGCCCAGCTCGCGCACCACGCGTGAATGATCGCAGGCCACCCCGGGGTTGATCTGCCCGCCGTTACGGCCGGAGCAGCCCCAGCCGACATCTTCCGCCTCCAGCACAATCACGCTGCGCCCGGCCTCGGCCAGCTCCAGTGCAGCCGACAGACCGGTAAAGCCTGCCCCTACGATGCATACGTCCGCATCCAGCGCACCGGCCAGCTGCGCGCGAGGTGCTGCCACAGGCACGCTGGCCCGATACCAGGAATCATTCATCACAAAGGCTCTCGCATAACGAACAATCCCGCCGGATGGCGGGATTGTGAAGGGTGATGCCCGCGGTCAGACCGTGTGCAGATACCACATGTACTCAAGGTCGGAGATGGTCTTTTCAAACTCTTCCATCTCGCTTTCCTTACAGAGTACGAAGACGTCCAGGTACTCCTCGCCGATGTACTCCTTCATCACCTCGGAGGCTTCCAGCTCGCGCAGGGCATCACGCAGGTTGGTCGGCAGGGAGGCTTCGTGCTGATCGTAGGCGTTGCCTTCGGTCATCTCCGGCGGCTCGATCTTGTTGCTGATGCCGTAGTGAATGGCCGACAGCAAGGCAGCCATCAACAGATAAGGGTTGGCGTCCGCGCCTGCCAGGCGGTGCTCGATGCGCATCGCCTCGGGCTCACCACCCGGCACCCGTACGGCGACGGTGCGGTTGTCGATACCCCAGGTCGGCGCACAGGGTACGAAGAAGCTCGGGCTGAAGCGGCGGTAGGAGTTGACGTTGGGGCACAGGAACGCCATGTACTGCGGCAGGGTTTCCAGCAAGCCGCCGACCGCCCAGCGCAGGGTGTCGCTCAGGCTGCCGTCCGGGTTGGGGGCGAAGATATTGTGGCCGTTCTCATCCGTCAGGCTGATGTGCACGTGCATGCCGTTGCCGGCCTGATCGTAGTACGGCTTGGCCATGAAGGTGGTGTCCATCTCATGGTCATAGGCCACGTTCTTGATCACCCGCTTGAGCAGCACGTTGAAGTCGCAGGCTTTCACCGGATCATCGACGTGATGCAGGTTAACCTCGAACTGGCCCGGCGCAGACTCGGCCACGATGGCGTCAGCGGGGATGCCCTGCTCGTGGGCAGCTTCGATGACGTCCTCAAGGAATTCGGCGTATTCGTCCAGATCGTCCATGGAGTAGACCTGAACCGAGTTCGGGCGTTTGCCCGACATGGGTGAGCGCGGCGGCTGCGGGCGACCGGTGATGTTCTCCTGGTCAATCAGGTAGAACTCCAGCTCAAAGGCAGATACCGGGGTCAGCTTGAGATCTTTGAAGCGTTCTACGATGCGTTGCAGAACGTAGCGGGGGTCGGCGAAGAAGGGGGTCTTGCGGTCCAGTTCGTACATGGTCATCAGCAGCTGTCCGGTTGGCCGCTTCTGCCAGGGCTCTACCGTCAGCGTGCCCGGGATCGGCAGGCAGATGCGATCGGCATCGCCAATTTCCAGCCCCAGCCCCGTCTCCTCGACGGTCGTACCTTGAATGTTGAGCGCAAAAACCGACGCCGGCAATGCGATGCCCTTCTCGAATGCCTTGGCCAGCGCGGAACGATCAATACGCTTGCCGCGCACAATACCGTTCATGTCGGCAATAAGAAGGTCAATAAAGTGGATTTCCGGATGCGCGGCCAGAAAGGCCTCCGCTTCCTGGATGCCGACCTGCGCACCGATCTCGGTGGCTACGGCTGTTAAAGCATCCGCTCCGGGTTGGGGCTGCATGGGGTTTCACCTGTTATTTGTAAAATATATCAATCACAAAACGTGCCAGCCCTGAGTTAATCCGAAAGGCTCGTTGGAGTCAATAGAGCAGGCATCGCACAAAGTCGGTGCAAGGCGCACCAATTAAGGTCATTCCGGGCCTCTCAGCGCCCCTGATGGCCGAGCGAACGTTCAGGATTTGCGGTCTTTGTGTTGAATATTTTTTATTGCTATTGTACGAAAAAACGAACAACAATGCGGTCACCCGCTATTCGAACTGGATCATCTGGAAGACAGTCAATGTCCATCGCTCGCAAGCCCGTCATCGGTATCGTCTGCTGCTCCGAGCAGCTCGGCCTCCACCCCTTCAACATCGTCGGCGAGAAATACATTCTCGGCGTCGTTGACGGCGCGGACGGCTTGCCGCTGCTGATTCCGGCCCTGGGCGAGCGCCTCGACAGCGCACAGCTACTGACGTTGCTGGACGGCATCCTGTTCACCGGCTCGCCCTCCAACGTCGAACCCCACCATTACCAGGGCCCAGCGAGCGCCGAGGGCACCAAGCATGACCCCAAGCGTGACGCCACCACCCTGCCGCTGATTCGCCAGGCCATCGACCAGGGCGTACCGGTACTCGGCATCTGCCGCGGCTTTCAGGAAATGAACGTGGCCTTTGGCGGCACCCTGCACCAGCGGCTGTATGAGGTGGGTGGATATATCGAACACCGCGAAGACAAGACGCAGCCGGTCGAGGTCCAGTACGGCCCGGCCCATGAGGTTCGCTTTGAGCCCGGGGGGTTACTTCACCAGATCGCAGGCTGCAGTTCGGCCCAGGTCAATTCCCTGCATACCCAGGGAGTAGCTACACTGGCACCCGGTCTGCAGCCTGAAGCGACAGCACCCGATGGACTGATCGAGGCCTTCTCGGTCAGCCAGGCAACCCAATTCGCCCTCGGCGTACAGTGGCACCCCGAATGGCAGGTCCGTAGCAACGCGCTCTACCTGTCGATTTTCCAGGCGTTCGGCAACGCCTGCCGGGCCCGTGCGTCGCGGCAACCCTGAGGCGGTTATGAACAAGATTGAAAGCTGGCTGAAAGAAAACAAGATTACCGAAGTGGAATGCATGGTCAGCGACCTGACCGGCATTGCCCGCGGCAAGATCGCGCCCACCATGAAATTCATCTCGGAAAAGGGCATGCGCCTGCCCGAGAGCATCTTGCTGCAATCGGTAACTGGCGACTATGTAGAAGACGACATCTATTACGACCTGCTCGACCCGGCCGACATCGACATGATCTGCAAGCCGGACGAGACCGCCATGTTCACCGTGCCGTGGGCGCTGGAGCCAACTGCGCAGATCATCCACGACTGCTTCGACAAGATGGGCAACCCCATCGAGATGTCGCCACGCAACGTGCTGAAAACCGTCCTCAAGCTGTACCAAAAGAAAGGCTGGAAACCGATTGTCGCGCCAGAAATGGAGTTTTACCTGACCCGCCGCAACGAGGACCCAGACCTGCCTCTGCAGCCGCCGATTGGCCGCTCCGGTCGCCAGGAAACCGGCCGTCAGTCTTTCTCCATTGATGCCGCCAACGAGTTCGATCCGCTGTTCGAGGACATGTACGACTGGTGCGAAGCGCAAGGCCTGGATCTGGATACCCTGATCCACGAAGAAGGCACCGCGCAGATGGAAATCAACTTCCGTCACGGCGACCCGCTGCATCTGGCCGACCAGATTCAGGTATTCAAGCGCACCATGCGTGAGGCGGCGCTCAAGCACGACATGACCGCCACCTTTATGGCCAAGCCGATTACCAACGAGCCGGGCAGTGCCATGCACCTGCACCAGAGCATCGTTGATACCAAGACCGGCAAGAACATCTTCTCCAATGACGACGGCAGCATGAGCGAACTGTTCCTGCAGCACATCGGCGGCCTGCAGCGTTATATCCCCGAGGTGTTGCCGCTGTTCGCCCCCAACGTCAACTCGTTCCGCCGGTTTCTGCCGGACACCTCGGCACCGGTCAACGTGGAATGGGGTGAAGAGAACCGCACCGCCGGCCTGCGCGTACCGGACTCCAACCCGCAGAACCGCCGGGTCGAGAACCGCCTGCCAGGCGCCGACGCCAACCCCTACATCGCCATCGCCGCCAGCCTGCTGTGCGGCTACCTCGGCATGGAAAACCAGATTTCGCCCTCGGCGCCGGTCAAGGGCCGCGCCTACGAGCGCCGCAACCTGCGCCTGCCGCTGACCATCGAATCAGCGCTGGAGCGAATGGAACAGTGCAAGGACGTCGAAAGCGTACTGGGCAGCAAGTTCTGCCGCGGCTACGTTGCCGTCAAACGGGCCGAGCACGAAAACTACAAACGGGTGATCAGCTCCTGGGAGCGCGAGTTCCTGCTGCTGTCTGTCTGACCCCAGAACCACGCACAAGTCGCGGCCCGGCGCCGCGACGACACGGATATCGGAGTACCGCATGAGCAAACTCAATACCGCCGCCCTGCAAGCCATGGACGCCGCCCACTATCTGCACCCGTTCACCGACCACAAGGATCTCGGTGCCCGTGGCACCCGCATCATCGAACGTGCCGAAGGGGTCTACCTGTGGGACAGCGAGGGTAACAAGGTGCTCGATGGCATGGCCGGCCTGTGGTGCGTGAACATTGGCTACGGCCGCACCGAGCTGGCCGAGGCCGCTTACAAGCAGATGCTCAAGCTGCCCTACTACAACAGCTTCTTCCAGTGCACCAACCCGCCCGCCATCGAGCTGGCCAAGGCGATTGCCGAGGTCGCCCCTGAGCACATGAACCACGTGTTCTTCACCGGCTCGGGCTCCGAGTCCAACGACACCGTGCTGCGTATGGTGCGCCGCTACTGGGATCTCAAGGGCAAGCCCGGCAAGAAAACCATCATCAGCCGCGTTAACGGCTACCACGGCTCCACCGTGGCCGGCGCCAGCCTCGGCGGCATGTCGGTGATGCACGAACAAGGTGACCTGCCGATCCCGGGCATCGTGCATATCCCGCAGCCGTACTGGTACGGCGAAGGCGGCGACATGTCACCGGACGAATTCGGCATCTGGGCAGCGCAGCAGCTCGAAGCCAAGATCCAAGAGCTGGGTATCGATCAGGTCGGCGCCTTTATTGCCGAGCCGATCCAGGGCGCTGGCGGCGTGATCATTCCGCCGGACACCTACTGGCCGGAGATCAAGCGCATTCTGGCCAAGTACGACATTCTGCTGGTGATCGACGAGGTCATCTGCGGTTTCGGTCGCACCGGCCAGTGGTTTGCCAGCCAGCACTATGACCTCAAGCCCGATCTAATGCCGATTGCCAAGGGCATGACCTCCGGCTACCTGCCGATGGGCGGCGTGATCGTCAGCGACCGTGTGGTCGAGACCATGGTCGAGCATGGCGGCGAGTTCTACCACGGCTACACCTATTCCGGGCACCCGGCCTCAGCGGCCGTTGGCCTGGAAAACCTGCGCATCATGCGCGACGAGAAGATCGTCGAGTATGTTCGCGAAGAAGCGGCACCGTATTTGCAGGAGAAAATTGCCGGCCTGGCAGAGCATCGTCTGGTCGGAGAAGTACGCGGTGTAGGCCTGCTCGGCGCCATCGAGCTGGTCAAGGACAAGGCCACCCGGGAACGCTTCCCGGACAAGGGCACCGTCGGCACCCTGTGTCGCGACCTGTGTGTTGCCAACGGCCTGGTCATGCGCGCGGTGGGTGACACCATGATCATGTCGCCGCCGCTGGTCATCAGCCGCAGCGAGATCGACGAGCTGGTCGACAAGGCCTGGAAGGTACTGGATCAGGTGGCCGAGCAGCTGGGCGTCTGACGCTCAGGTTGCCCAACGGCTATGCTGGCCAGTGAGCGCTTGACTCCACCGGAGCGGCCCGCGCCGCCCGGACACCGCGTTTCCAAACAATGGATGGAGAGTTGAAACGATGATGAAGCATCTGGGCAAGACACTGCTGGCCACTGCGACCGTTGTATCCATCGGTACAGCGGCGCAGGCAGAGGAAGTGGTTAACGTCTACAACTGGTCGGACTACATCGCCGAGGACACCCTGGACAATTTCCAGGAGGCCACCGGCATTCGCCCGGTCTACGACGTTTTCGACAGCAACGAAGTACTGGAAGCCAAACTGCTCTCGGGCAGCTCCGGATTCGACATCGTTGTGCCGTCCAACCAGTTCCTCGGCAAACAGATCAAGGCTGGCGCCTTCATGCCGCTGGACCGCAGCAAGCTGCCGAACTGGGAAAACCTGGACCCGACGCTGCTGCGCGCGCTGGAAACCAACGACCCGGGCAACCAGTACGCCTTCCCGTACCTGTGGGGCACCACCGGCATCGGCTACAACCCGGAGAAGGTCAAGGCCGTGCTGGGTGAAGACGCGCCGGTTAACTCCTGGGACCTGGTGTTCAAACCGGAGAACATGGAAAAGCTGGCCTCCTGCGGCGTGGCGTTCCTCGACGCGCCGGCCGAGATCATCCCCTCCGCGCTCTTCTATCTGGGCCTGGACCCGAACAGCACCAGCGCCGAGGACTATCCCAAGGCGCAGGACCTGCTGATGAGCGTACGTCCGCACATCACCTACTTCCACTCCTCCAAGTTCATCACCGACCTGGCTAACGGCGACATCTGCGTTGCGGTGGGCTGGTCCGGCGACATTCTGCAGGCCGCCGCGCGTGCTGACGAAGCCGAGAACGGAGTGGAAGTGAAGTACGTGATTCCGACCGAAGGTGCGGCCATGTGGTTCGACATGATGGCCATTCCGAAAGACGCTAAAAATGTCGATAACGCCTATGCGTTTATGGATTATATTCTGCGCCCCGAGGTGATCGCCGAGATCTCCAACTACGTGGCCTACGCCAACGGCAATCAGGCATCCAAGTCGATGATTGACGAAAGCGTGCTCACCGATCCGGGCGTCTATCCCAGTGACGAGACCCTGGCCAAGCTCTTTACTCTGGCGGAACTGCCGGCCAACATCGAACGCACCCGGACCCGCCTCTGGACGCGAGTGAAATCCGGCCAATAACGCGGAAAAGACGGTAATAACAAGCGGCCGGCTGCAGTCTCCCTGCGCCGGCCAGATCAACAGTACTACTTATCTCAGGCACCCCTGCCTTTAGGAGACACCATGAAGCAATCCATGCACCGGTCACTGCTCGCCCTGACCACCGCTACCCTGCTGGGCGGCGCCGCCATCGCGCAGGCCGAGGGCAAGCTGAACATCTACAACTGGTCGGACTATATCGCCGAAGACACCATCGCCAACTTCGAGCAGGAAACCGGCATCAAGGTGACCTACGACGTATACGATGCCAACGAGGTGGTCGACGCCAAACTACTTACCGGCAACTCCGGCTTCGACATCGTGGTGCCCACCAACAACTTCCTGACCAAGCAGGTGCAGGCCGGCGTCTACATGGAGCTGGACCACAGCAAACTGCCGAACATGAGCAACCTCAACCCCGAGTTGATGAAGCAGATGGAAAGCATCGACCCGGGCAGCAAGCACTCCATCCCCTACCTGTGGGGCACCAACGGCATCGGCTACAACGTCGACAAGGTGCAGGAAGTGCTGGGTGACGACGCCCCGCTGGATTCCTGGGCACTGATCTTTGACCCGCAGTACGCCAGCAAACTGGCCAGCTGTGGCATCAGCATGCTCGACTCCGCTGACGAGATGCTGCCCTCCGCCCTGAGCTACCTGGGCCTGGACCCGAACAGCACCAGCGCCGACGACCTGAAAAAGGCCGAAGAACTGCTGCTGGCCGTGCGTCCGCACATTACCTATTTCCACTCCTCGCGCTACATCACCGACCTGGCTAACGGCGACATCTGCGTTGCTGCCGGTTACTCCGGCGACGTTTTCCAGGCCGCCTACCGCGCCGAGGAAGCCGAGAATGGTGTGAACATCAGCTACATCATTCCGAAAGAAGGCACAGCCCTGTGGTTCGACATGATGGCCATTCCGAAAGATGCGCCGAACGCCGACAACGCCCACGCCTTCATCAACTACATCATGCGTCCGGATGTGATTGCACCGATCACCGACTACGTTGCCTACGCCAACCCGAACAAGGCGTCCGACGAGCTGGTTGACCCGGAAATCCGCAACGATCCGGCCATCTACCCGACCGACGAAGTGCTCGAGCGTCTGTACGTCAACGTCCCGCGCCCAATGTCGGCGCAGCGCCTGATGACCCGTACCTGGAGCCGCATCAAGTCCGGTCGGTAATACCTAAGGGGGCTGTCTACGGACAGCCCCTTGTCGAATCGGCAGTAGCCAATCCGACGGGTGTCCGCACCTGTCCCAATGCAAGCATGCGGCCAAGACCGCAGCGGTGGAATGATATTCGGAGAGACCTATGGTTGGTGCAGCAGGAGCCATGAAACAGGCGATGGCCAAGGCCGAGCCCAATGACTTTGTGAAGATCGAACGCATCAGCAAGCGATTCGATGAAGCGCTGGCGGTGGATGACGTCAGCCTGAGCATCAATCGTGGCGAGATCTTCGCCCTGCTTGGTGGTTCAGGCTCGGGCAAGTCGACGCTGCTGCGTATTCTCGCCGGCTTCGAGCGCCCCAGCGAGGGCCGCGTGCTGCTGGACGGTCAGGACATTACCGACCTGCCGCCGTACGAACGCCCGATCAATATGATGTTCCAGTCCTACGCGCTGTTTCCGCACATGACGGTGGAGCAGAACATTGCCTTTGGCCTCAAGCAGGACAAGCTGCCCAAGGCCGAGATTGATGCCCGCGTTAAGGAAATGCTCAAGCTGGTACACATGACCGAATACGCTCGCCGCAAACCGGATCAGCTGTCCGGCGGCCAGCGCCAGCGCGTTGCCCTGGCCCGCTCACTGGCCAAGCGGCCCAAGGTGCTGCTGCTCGATGAGCCGATGGGCGCCCTGGATAAAAAGCTGCGTACCCAGATGCAGCTGGAACTGGTCGAGATTATCGAACGCGTCGGTGTAACCTGCATCATGGTGACCCACGATCAGGAAGAGGCCATGACCATGGCCCAGCGCATCGCCATCATGCATCAGGGCTGGATTGCCCAGGTCGGCACGCCGATGGACATCTATGAAAGCCCGGTCAGCCGCCACGTCGCCGAGTTCATCGGCAGCGTGAACATCTTTGAAGGCGAGATCACCGCCGACATGGAAGACCACGCCATCATCCAATGCGACAGCCTGGACAAGCCGATTTACGTCGGCCACGGCATCACCACCCGCGCCCAGGACAAGAACATCATCTACGCCCTGCGCCCGGAGAAAGTCTGGGTCAGCGCCGAGAAGCCCGAAGGTGAGCACAACAGCTCCCACGGCGTGGTGCACGACATTGCCTACCTGGGCGGTCACTCGGTGTATTACATCAAGCTCGACAGCGGCAAGCTGGTACAGGCCTTCTTTGCCAACTCCGAACGCCGGCTGCCTCGCCCCACCTGGGACGACGAGGTCTACATCAGCTGGGATGACGACAGCGGGGTCATTCTGCACTCATGAAAATGCCACGCCTGACACCGCCCGGGCGCTTCTGGGTCATCAGCGTCCCGTATCTGTGGCTGTTCCTGTTCTTCCTGCTGCCCTTCGCTATCGTGCTGAAGATCAGCTTCTCGGAAGCCGCGATCGCCATTCCGCCCTATCAGCCGATCTTTCAGTACGTCGAGCAGAAGCTCAATGTCGTTCTGAATCTCGGCAACTACATTTTCCTCAGCCAGGACGGCCTCTACCTGTCGGCCTATCTGGGTTCGCTGAAGATCGCCTTCTTCTCGACCCTGATCTGCCTGTTTCTGGGCTACCCGATGGCCTACGCCATCGCCCGTGCGCCCAAGGAAAAGCAGCTGGTCTACCTGCTGCTGGTGATGATGCCGACCTGGACTGCGATCCTCATCCGCGTCTACGCCTGGATGGGCATTCTAAGCAACAACGGCCTGCTCAACTCGGTGCTCATGGGCATTGGCCTGATCAGTGAGCCGCTGCAGATTCTCAACACCAACACCGCGGTCTACATCGGCGTGGTCTACGCCTACCTGCCGTTCATGGTGCTGCCGCTGTACGCCAACCTGGTCAAGCACGATCACAGCCTGCTGGAAGCCGCCATGGATCTAGGCGCGGGCAAGATCAAGGCGTTCTGGACCATCACCGTGCCGCTGTCCAGAACCGGCATCATTGCCGGCTCCATGCTGGTGTTCATCCCGGTGGTCGGCGAGTTCGTGATTCCCGAGCTGCTGGGCGGCCCGGAAACCCTGATGATCGGCAAGGTGCTGTGGCAGGAATTCTTCAATAACCGCGACTGGCCGGTCGCCTCGGCGCTGGCGATTGTCATGCTGGTGATCCTGATCGTCCCGCTGGTGCTGTTCCACTACAACCAAGCCAAGGAAATGGAGAAGAAGTCATGAGCAAGCGTCCCAACTTCTCCACCGTCATGCTCTGGCTGGGCCTGATCTTCATCTACCTGCCGATGATCATTCTGGTCATCTACTCGTTCAACGCCTCGCGTCTGGTAACCGTCTGGGGCGGTTGGTCGGTGCACTGGTACGTCGGCCTGCTGGACAACACCCAGTTGATGAACTCGGTCAAACGCAGTCTGCAGATTGCCTTCTTCACCGCCACCGCGGCGGTGGCGCTGGGCACCCTGGCAGCCTTTGTGATGACCCGCATCAAGCGCTTCCGTGGCCGCACCCTGTTCTCCGGGCTGGTGACCGCGCCGCTGGTGATGCCTGAAGTGATCACCGGTCTGTCGCTGCTGCTGCTGTTCGTGGCCATGGCGCAACTGGTCGGCTGGCCGGCAGAGCGCGGCATGGTGACCATCTGGATCGCCCACGTGACCTTCTGTACCGCCTACGTCGCGGTGGTGGTCAGCGGACGTCTGGGCGAGCTGGATCAGTCGGTCGAAGAAGCGGCGATGGATCTCGGTGCACGGCCGTGGAAAACCTTCCTGCTGATCACCGTACCGATGATTGCCCCCTCGATCGCCGCCGGCTGGCTGCTGTCCTTTACCCTGTCGCTGGACGATCTGGTACTGGCCAGCTTTGTTTCCGGCCCCGGCTCGACTACGCTGCCGATGGAAGTCTTCTCCGCCGTACGCCTTGGCGTGAAGCCCGAAATCAACGCGGTCGCCAGTCTGATTCTGCTGGCGGTGTCGATCTTTACCCTGATCGGCTGGTTTATCGCCCGCAGCGCCGAAAAGCGCCGGGCGACGCCCCCGGATGACGAGGAAACCATCACCTGGCAGGCGGTCATCGACAGCCGCCGCAACTGAACCACCCGGGCAGGACGGGGCACACACTGCCTCGTCGCCGCCCATCACTACTGCATTACCCCTCTCCAGAGAAAACAGTTGGCTTTGACCGCTGATCAGTTTACTCGCCACATTGAATGAACACTCATTCAATGTGGCGTTGTGATCGCGATCGAAAGCCGCTATCACGCACTGCACAACGCTGGCGATAGTGGCTAGAATGCTCAAATGAACACTCATTCGATGACCACAAAAGCACCCCTTCCGCGCATCAAGGACAAACGTCAGGCCATTCTCAGTGCCGCCCTGAAAGTCTTTGCCGAAGGTGGTGTGAACGGCGTTCCCATGCCGGCTTTGGCCGAACAGGCTCAAGTTGGCACCGGCACGATCTATCGCTATTTCAGCAGCAAGGAGGCTCTGGTCAACGAGCTATTTCGCGAGCAGCGACAGTTCAAACGGGACCTGTTGTTCGAAGGGCTGGATCACAGCCTGTCGGCACACCAGCAGTTTGCTGTCGTCTGGCAACGCATGATCCGCTACAGCCGCGAGCACCCGGACACCTACCGGTTTCTGGAAATGCAGGATCACCGCCCGTACCTGGACGAGCAAAGCCTCAAGTTGGAGCAAACGTTCTTTGCCCCACTGGTCGCACAGTACCGGCTGTATCAGCAGCAGGGCGTTTACCGCAGCGATCTGCGTGCAGAGGTGCTGTTAGCCATGGTTTGGGGCACTTTTGCCAACCTGGTGAAGTGCGAGCGCGAAGGCCTGCTGGTGCTGCAGAGCCAGGATCTGGAGGCGGCCTGCGAGACCTGCTGGTCGATGCTCACCGGCTGACCACCACCTTGCTGTCAGACCCGCAACAAGAGGCAGCAGTGATGAGCAAAACAACACAATCCCTGAGTGCATTGGGCCTGAGCGCCGCGCTTGGCACCACCGCCGTGGCTGGTTAAACACAAGAGCGCGTGCTGCAGATGATCGCGAGCGGCGAAGCCCATTTGGCCGACACTTTGATGCCGCTGTTCAAACAGCTGGAGCCCGTCAGTCTGGACTTCATGCTTGGTACCTGGCGTGGCGCAAGTTCGATGGCGGTGCCGAACCAGACCCGCTGGAACTGGTACGGCATACGCTTCACCAGCATCAACGATGTCGAGCCGATCCTCTACCCTGGCCCGGATGGAAGCCTGCAAAACTATCACAAGCTTGGCCGTGCGCAGATCCGAGAAATAGTATTTGACGGCACGGTCTCTGCAGCGCTGATTCTGCGATCAGCAGCCGATCATCGACTATTTCCGCAAGGTCAACGATGACGTGGTCATTGGCCTTGGCGACATCAAAGGTATGCCACTGGAGTTCTTCTTCCACCTGACCCGCGATCAGTAGAGCCTGTTGCCGCTTTGGTCACCCGACCGCCGGAGCCGCCAGGCAAGGCAGAAGGAGCGCCGGGAGATGCTGAACACCCTGCGCCTCTCCCTCTTTGGTCTGCAGAGAGCTTACAGGCAGCAGGCGGCAGGCGGCAGGCGGCAGGCGGCAGGCGAACAATATAGCGACAGCCTCCGATAACAAAACGCCGCTTTTCTGGACTGCGTCAGAACGCGAATCGGGGTAGCATGGACAGCAACTCAACGCCGGCATCGCCGGCGTTTTCCTGTCATCCACCTGGAGAAGCCCCGTGTCCAAACTGGTTCCTGCCATTGATCCCGAAGGTCTGCTCGAATACTCCGTGGTCTTTACCGACCGCTCCCTGAACCACATGTCGCAGACATTCCAGCAGGTCATGCGTGATATTTCCGGCACCCTGAAAGGCGTCTACAACGCCAACGCAGTTGCCGTGGTACCGGGTGGCGGTACCTTTGGTATGGAAGCAGTCGCACGCCAGTTTGCACAAGACAAGAAGTGCCTGGTCATCCGCAACGGCTGGTTCAGCTACCGCTGGAGCCAGATCTTCGAAATGGGCCGCATCCCCGCCAGCGAAACCGTGCTCAAGGCGGTCAAGTCGGACACTGGCAACCAGCCAGCGTTTTCCCCGGCGCCGATTGAACAGGTGGTCGCCGAAATTCGTGCCAGCAAACCGGATCTGGTATTCGCCCCACACGTCGAAACCGCAGCAGGCATCATCCTGCCTGATAACTACCTGCGCGCTGTAGCCGATGCGGTGCACGAAGTCGGCGGTCTGTTCGTCCTCGACTGCATTGCCTCGGGTACCGTCTGGGTCGATATGCAGGCCTGCGGTATCGACGTGCTGATCAGCGCGCCTCAGAAAGGCTGGAGCGCCTCCCCGTGCAGCGCCCTGGTGATGTTCAGCGAACGCGCCGAGCAGGTACTGGAGCAAACCACCAGCACCAGCTTTGCCGCCGACCTGAAGAAATGGCGTCAGATCATGCAGGCGTACGAGAACGGCGGCCACGCCTATCACGCCACCATGCCGACCGATGCGCTCAAGGCGTTCCGCGATACCATGCTGGAAACCCGCGACTACGGCTTCGAGAAGGTCAAGCAGGAACAACTGGCCCTGGGCAGCGCCGTCCGTGAGCTGATGCAGGAGCTGGGCTACAAGAGTGTCGCCGCCGACGGTTTTGGTGCTCCCGGCGTGGTGGTCAGCTACACCGACAACGACGGCATTCAGAGCGGCAAGGCGTTTGCTCCGCTCGGCTTGCAGACCGCCGCCGGCGTACCGCTGATGTGCGACGAGCCAGAAGGCTTCAAAACCTTCCGCCTTGGTCTGTTCGGTCTGGACAAACTGCACAATCCCGAACGCACGGTTGCCACGCTGCGGGAGGCCTTTGCTGCGCTTTAAGCGCAGCAAAAACAGCGGCAAGCTACAAGCTACAAGCAAACCCGGCCTCGATGCCGGGTTTTGTTTATGCGCTGGGGTTGGCTGCCGCCCGGCATGCAGTTCTGCTGGCGCCACCTACCACAGCGTGCCCCGTATAAAGCCAAAAGAAAACCCGCGCGACTGAACACCGTGCGGGTTTTTCATGTAGCTTGCAGCTTGCAGCTTGCGGCTGGCTAGCCCCGCTAGCCCTTTTGCTGCGCCATGATCTCTTCCATCGCCAGGCCAGTGAGGCCGTGGATAGTGCGCCAGAGGTAGAACAGGATGCCCATCATCATCACCATCGAGGGGATGGCGATCATCGGGTAGCTGACCAGGGTCATCTGGCCCAGCTGCTCGTTGAACGCTTCGGTCCCGGCCGGGCTGGTGACGATCCACTTGGCCAGGATGTAATTCATCGCCGATGAAAAGAAGAAGGTGCCGGCCAAGAAGTAGGTGGCGCGCAGCAGACGCAGGTTGAAAATTTCCACCAGCCCGCGCTCCTGCAGTCGCTCCTGTACCAGGGCGACGTTGATCACCTTCTCGTTGTACAGCATGGTACGAATCAGCGGGTAGCGAGTGCGGGTCGAGATCAGCACCGCCAGCCCGAGCACGCCCGGCACTGCCGCTTCCTTGATGGCCAGCCACTTGTTGTCCAGCTGCAGCAGACCAATACCGCCGGTCAGCAACACGCTGACCACACCCAGCGCGGCGATAAAGTTGAACTTGCGATACTGCACCAGTTCGAACACGCCCCAGCCAACCGGCAGCGCCAGCGCCAGAATCAGCGCGTTGGCGGCGCCCAGCTGGGCCTCGCCACTGAGCTTCATCAGGATGATCGAGGGGATAACAATGCTGACCAGCAGGTCGATCAGCGGACGCGGCTTGTGCTGCGCGGGGGCGGAGTTGGCATCGGACATGGCGGGGAAAACAGTCTCCGGCGGAGGGAAAGGGCCATCATACACAGGCTGGCGCCCCGCTCCCAGCGACGCGCCAGCAGCCAGCCGCAACCTCAGGCCAGCATGGTGCTAACCAGATAGGCGGTATAACCGACGTAAGTCGCCAGCAGCAGCACGCCGTTAAAGCGGGACACCGTGCCCTGCTTGCCCATGCGGCCGATGCCCATCACCAGCAGCACCAGCGTCAGCACAAACATCACCACCCAGTCGCGGTAGAGCACAACCGGCTCAACCGCCAGCGGCGCGATGCCGGCGGCAATGCCCACCACCGCCAGGGTGTTGAACAGCCCCGAGCCGATGACGTTACCCAGCGCCAGGTCATGTTCATTGCGGCGAATGGCCGCCAGCGAGGACGCCAGCTCAGGCAGCGACGTACCGATAGCGACAATGGTCAGGCCGATAATCAGATCGCTGACGCCCAGCCCCTCGGCAATGTAGACCGCCCCCCAGACCAGCAGACGCGAGCTGGCAATCAGCAGCACCAGCCCCAGAACCAGCCAGAACAGCGCCTTGTTCAGCGGCATCGCATGGCTGGCCACTTCCTCGGCGTACTCGCCGGACAGGGCGTCGTCCTTACCGCGCATACCCTGCACAACAGACCAGCCCATCAACAGAAAGAAGGCGCCCAGCAGCACCCAGGCATCGTTGCGCGACAGCGCGCCATCCAGCAATTGGTAACCCGCCAGCAGGGTGATGCCGAGCAGAATCGGCAGTTCCTTGCGAATAACCTGCGAGTGCACCTGGATCGGGCTGATGATCGCCACCAGGCCGATGATCAGCGCAATATTGGTGATGTTGGAGCCGTAGGCGTTACCCAGCGCCAACCCCGGATTACCCTGCCCGGCAGCCAGCGCCGAGACCACCATTTCCGGCGCCGAGGTACCAAAACCAATAACCAGCATACCGATCAGCAGCGGCGGCATGCCGGCATGGGTAGCGGTGGCCGAGGCGCCATCCACGAAGCGGTCTGCACTCCAGACCAGCAGAGCCAGACCGGCAATTACGGCGGCAATAGCCAACAACATCATCAGATTCCTGTGTGAGTTGAAAAATAGCGCCCATTATCAATGATAAGCGGTGGACGGTGACAAAAAGATTCAGAATTCTCGTCGCTCGCCGATACACTACGCGGCCGCAACGGTTCTGCCGTTTCGACATGCCGGCACGCCGTTGGTGCCAAACACAATGCTCAGTCTGCGATGAAGGACCATCCCCACCCCAACACAGGTGACTATATGGCCATCAACCGTTCCCTGCGACAGCAAACTCTGGCACTCATGCTCGGTAGCCTGCTACTGATGCTGCTGGTATCGCTGATCATTACCCTGACCCTCGCCGGTAGCGTCAACAGCTACCAGAACCTGCTCGAGCGTCCGCTGGCCAGCGCCAGCCTGATCAACCGCGCCAACCTGGAGTTCAAGACCCAGGTGCAGGAGTGGAAGAACGTGCTGCTGCGCGGTACCGACAGCGCCGACCGCAGCAAATACTGGAGCCAGTTTGAGGCCAGCGAGAACGCCGTGCAGGCGACCCTGCAGGAAATCGCCGCGCTGGACATCGACAGTGCGCAACAGGCAGAGGCACGTGAGCTCGCACAGAAACACCAGACCCTGGGTACCGCCTATCGCAACAGCCTGCGCGCATTTGAGTCCGCCGGCATGGATCCGACCGCCGGCGACCAGGCCGCGCGCGGCATTGATCGGGACTTCAGCGAGCATCTGAGTGGCCTGGCCGCACGCCTCAACCAGCAGGCACAAGAGCAGAGCACAGCCATCAATCAGGCCGCCAGCCGCGCGCTGTGGATCGGGCTGGTCAGCCTCTGCGTCGCAGCAGTGCTGATTGGCGTACTCAGTCAGTGGCTGGTCAACCGCCGCCTGGTCAACCCGATTACCCATCTGATCCGGCAGATCGAGCAGCTCAGCCACGGGCGTCTGGGCCAACCCATCAACAGCCATCGCGCCGATGAGCTGGGCACCCTTGCCCGCGCCGCCAACCAGCTGCGCGACTTTCTGGAAAGCACCTTTGGGCAACTCAAGCGCAGCACCGGCGAGCTGGACCGCGCCAGCGGCGAGCTCAACACCATCGCCACCCGCATGGCCCAGGGCAGCCGCGATCAGTTCTCGCGCACCGACCAGGTAGCAACCGCGATGCAGGAAATGTCAGCGTCCGCTGTTCAGGTCGCGCAGCACGCCGCCGAAGCAGCCCATGCCGCCGACGACGCCGACAGCAACGCCCAGCAGAGCGCAGCGGTGATGCAGCAGACCATTACGGCGATGCAGGCAATGCTGCAACAGATCAACCATACCACCGACGTGATTCAGCGCCTGGAAGGCGACAGCACGCGTATTGGTAAGGTACTGGATGTGATTCAGGGCATTGCCGAGCAGACCAACCTGCTGGCGCTCAACGCAGCCATTGAAGCAGCCCGGGCCGGTGAAGCCGGCCGTGGTTTTGCGGTGGTCGCCGACGAAGTACGCACCCTGGCCCAGCGCACCGCAGAGTCCACCTCGGAAATTCAGCAGATCATCACCGACGTGCAGACCGGTGCCGGCGAGGCGGTGAAAGCCATCGCCAGTGGTCAGGCGCAGAGCGAAAACAGCATGCAGCAGGTCAATCAGGCGGGCGAGCGACTGCAGCAGATCACGCTGGCCATCGAGGCGGTACGCGACATGAACCGGCAGATTTCCACCGCCGCTGACGAGCAGACCAGCGTAGCCGAGGACATCAGCCGCAACATCACCGAGATCACCGATATCGCTGCGGCCAACCAGAAAGAAGTCGACAGCACCTCCCGCGCCAGCCAGACGCTGCACGAGCTGTCTGGCGAGCTGGGAACGCTGACCGGGCGCCTGTCGGCCTGACCAGCGGCCAGGCCGTTGCGCATGACTCAGGCGGTCGCCGCGCTGGCGCTCGCCTGACGTTGCCGCTCTTCCTCGTAGAGTTCCTTCTTCGACAGCTTGCCGACCGGCGTCTTGGGCAGCTCGGGGCGAATTTCCATCGCCGACAGCCGCTCATGCTTGCCCAGTCGTGACGCCAGAAACGCCTGCAAGGTCTCAAAGTCGAACGCCTCGGCCCCGGCCTTCAGTTTAATAAAGGCCTTGGGCGCCTGCCCGCGATAGGCATCCTGGATGCCGATTACGGAGACTTCTTCAACGCCCGGGTACTCGTAAATGGCTTCCTCGATGACGCGCGGATAGACGTTGTAACCACTGCACAAGATCATGTCCTTGGTACGATCGACGATGTAGACGTAACCATCCTCGTCCATGTAGCCCACATCACCGGTACGCAGGAAGCCGTCTGCAGTCATTGCCTCTGCCGTCGCGTCCGGGCGCTTCCAGTAGCCTGCGGTAATATTCGGCCCCTTGATGCAGACCTCACCACGCTCGCCGATCGGCAGCTCGGTTTCGCCGCCGTCGAGCGGCAGGATGCGAATCTGCGTGCCCGGCACCGGCACACCGCATGACCCGGGGCGCGGCTGGGCGTCGCGCGGCGTAAAGGTGCCGCTGGTGGTGGTTTCGGTCATCCCCCAGCCCTCACGCAGGGCGCAACCGGAACGGGAGAAGTACTGCTGCTGGACCTCGACCGGCAACGGCGCGCCACCGGAGTTGGACATTTTCAGCGACGACAGATCGTGCTTGTCGGTCTCCGGATGACTGAGCAGGCCGATGAACATGGTCGGCACGCCCGGGAAGGTGGTAATGCGGCTTTGACTGATCTCGCGCAGCACCGTCAGCACGTCAAAACGCGGGTGCAGGTAGATCTCGGCGGCAGCACGCAGGCCAAAGATCATATTCACCATCAACGCGTAGATGTGGAACGGCGGCAGCACTGCCAGCACCCGCTCCTGCCCGGGCACGATCGCCGAACGCAACACCTCGCGCAGCTGGGCACAGGAGGCCGTGATATTGCCGTGGGTCAGCATCGCCCCCTTGGGGACGCCGGTGGTGCCGCCGGTATATTGCAGCACAGCCAGCGTGTTGGCCGGATCGGCCAGCAGGTGCTCCCGATAATCGCCGGCATTGTCCAGCAGCTCGGCAAAACTGCAGCACTGATCGCCCCAGGCCACCATCGCCGGTTTGCCAAGCAAATGGCGCTGCTCGTCGCTGACCTCACCACAGAACTCGACCAGACTGCCCACGACCAGCTGACGCAGCCGAGTGCGCGTCATCAGGCTCGCCATACGCGGGTAAAAGGCCTCCAGATCCAGCGTCAGCATGATGTCGGTCTGACTGTCCTCGATCTTGTGCTCGAGGGTGCGTTCAGCATCCAGCGGTGAATAGTTCACCACCGTCCCGCCGGCGCGCAGCACACCGAGAAAACCGATGAAGTAATGCGGGCAGTTGGGCAGATACAGCCCCACATGGACGCCGGGGCCAACCCCCAGTTTCTGCAGACCACAGGCCGCGCGGGAGACCAGAGCGTCGAGTTCGCTGTAGGTAAGCTTGTGGCCAAGGAAGTCGATTGCCGGATTATCGGGGAACTCGGTGACGGCCGCGTCCAGCAACGCCGGAATGGCCTCCGGGGTATAGGCAAGCTCCCAATTCACGTCCGACGGATACGACTTCAACCAGCGCAGTTCGGTGTCCACAGCATGCTCTCCATTGTCTGCCCGGGCGGCTTTGGCGCGGGACGCTTTTTGTTTTCCCAACCCTAGTCGCTGTGCCGTGCTCCGGTGAAGCTTGATCGACTGCGGATATGTCGGGCCATAGCCGCTGCCAACGCTGAGCGACAAGGCAAATCCTGCCGCAAATCAATAATCTGCCAGTCGAATCAACGCATCATTACAGTTTGATGTTACTCGGCCGATAGCAAGTCCGAGTCGGCCCGATAACAGTATCGTCCCTATACCCCTCCCTGCCCATCCAGGAGCAAACCGTGTTCAAAAGCCGTCAATTACGCGCAGAGCTGCAACAATCCCAAGAACTGAACCGGCAACTGCAGGAGCAACTCGGCACCCTGACGGCACAACTGGACGAACGACAACGGCAGTTCGATGCGCGTATCGGCATTGCCGAGAGCGAGCAGACCCTGTCCCAGAAGCTGCTCGGTTGCCGGGAAATGGGGGATCATCTGGTCCAGGATGTGCGCGAATCGGTGGCCAGCGCAGCGAGCCGTCTGATGGATGAGCAACAGACCCTGACCGCGCTGAGCGAGATCTTCGCCCAGACCCAGCAGGCGGTGCGCAGCCTGCAGGCACGCTCCGACACGGTCGGCAATCATGCCGAACGCAATGCCGAGTCTGCCAGCAGCCTTGACGAAACCGCCGGCCGCATTCGTGCCTTCATTGCCGTCATCCAGGACATCTCCAAACAGACCAGCCTGCTGGCCCTGAATGCGGCCATTGAGGCGGCACGAGCCGGCGAAGTGGGTCGCGGTTTTGCCGTGGTAGCCGATGAGGTACGCAGTCTCGCCGAGAAGGCCCAGCACGCCAGCGAAAACATTGAGGTTCTGGTAACCCAGGTAATGGAAAAGAGCCAGACCCTGTCCGGCATGGCTGAGGAATCCATGCAGAGCAGCCTGGAAATCGCCGCCTCTGCCCAGCAGATTGATCAGGTAACCCATCAGGTCATCGACCATGCCGACCGGATGAAGCAGGTGATCAACAGCTCTGCCACGCGCAGCTTTCTGTCGACCGTTAAGCTCGATCATGTGGTCTGGAAGATGGATCTATACCAGCGCATCGCCGCCGGCAACCTGAGCCAATCACTCACCGATCACCACGAATGCCGCCTGGGGCAATGGTATTACCGTGGCCAGGGAGCTGACCTGTACAGCCACCTGCCGGCATATCGTCAGCTGGAAAACGTGCATCGCCAGGTACATGAATGCGGTCTGCAGGCGCGCGACGCCGCTCTCAAGGGTGACAATGACAGGCTGCACCGGCTGCTCCTGGACATGGAACAGGCCAGTGTCCAAGTCGCCCAGCAGCTCGACCGCCTCGAACGGGAGATCGGCAGCAGTCACTGATCTGCGCAGTGTCCGCAAGGACACTGCCGCGACACTCAGCGCTATTGCGACCATCGCCGTCACACGCTATACAGAGAGACCCTTACGCCCGCAGGAAAGAACAAGAGAGAAGGAATGCGTAAACGTCTTACGCCCGTGATCATCGTGCTGATCGGGATCATTGTTTTCATCATCCTGCGTGTCACCCGCGACCAGCCTGAACCGGTCGGCAACCAGGAGCGCGCCTGGCGCGTCGCCACCGAAACCATCAGCCCTGACGCCTTTCAGCCGCGACTGACGCTCTATGGCCAGCTTGAATCGCCCCGCCGATTCACAGTCGTAGCACCGCTGTCCGGTCGCATCGCCGAATTGCCGGCCAACGATGGTGCCAGCGTCGCCCAAGGTGAACTACTGATTGCCCTGGACGACGCTGACATCAAACCGCGTATTGCCCAGGCCCGCGCCGAGCTGGCCGACGCCAAGGCCCAGCTGGACAGCGAAAGGCTGGCTAACGATGCAGATCGCCAGGCCCTGCGCATGGAACAGCGGCTGGAAGAGAACGCCCGCAAATCGCTGGAACGCATGCAGCAACTGGTCGAGCGCCAGATGGTCCCCGCCGTCGAACTGGACAACGCCCAAGACGCGCTGGACCGCGCCGCACTGACCGTCGCCAACCGCCAACGCAGCCTGACCTCACACCCGGCGCGCCTGGCCGCCCAGCAAGCCCGCGTGGAGCGCGCCGAGGCAGCACTGCAAAGCACGCTGCGTGATGCCGAACGCAGCCGCTTTGTGGCGCCCTTTGACGGCATGGTGGGCAGCGTGCAGGTTGCGGTCGGCGATCAGGTCAACGCCAACGCCGCGCTGCTGGACTTTTACCCGCTTGAAGGCATGGAGCTGCGCGCCCTGGTGCCGCAGGTTCACAGCCAGGACTTCATCAACGCCCTGGGCGAAGGCCAGCAGCTCGAAGCCCGCAGTCTGGATGTGCAGCCACCGTTACAACTGACCCTGACCCGCATTGCTGGCCAGGCCGACGCCAGCGGTATCGAGGCACTGTTTCGGGTCGATAACCCGCGTGCCGACCTGCGCCTGGGCAACCTGATGGCAGTCAGCGTCGCGCGGCCAAGCCGCAACGACAGCGTGGCACTGCCCTACAGCGCGCTGTACGGCAACAACACGGTCTACACCGTGGAAGACGACCGCCTGCGGGCCATTGCCGTAGAGCGTGTTGGCGAAACACTGGACGAGCAGGGCAACAGCCGGGTACTGGTGCGCTCACAGGGGCTGCAAAGCGGCATGCCCATCGTCACCACGCACCTGCCCAACGCCATGTCCGGACTGAAAGTGGATATGGATGAACCGGCAGCGGAGCCGGCGCAATGAGCAATGCCGGAGCGCTGGGTTTCTTTGTTCGCCACAAGGTCGCCGCCAACCTGCTGATGCTGGTCATGCTGATGGGCGGCGTAATCGGCCTGTCGCGCATGAACATCCAGTTCTTCCCGACCTTTGCGCTGGACTTTGTCACCGTGCAGGTGGTCTGGAACGGCGCCGCCGCCGAAGACGTCGAGCAGGCCATCACCATTCCGCTGGAGCAGCGCCTGCGCAGCATCCAGAACCTGAAGAACATGACCTCGACTTCGGCCCAGGGCGTCTCCAGCATCACCCTGGAGTTCCGCGAGGGCACCGACCCGATTGTCGCGCTGGATGACGCGCGCCAGCAGGTCGATGAGTTCCGCAACCTGCCGGCAGCGGCCGAGAAGCCCGAGGTCGTTCGGGTTGCCCGCTACGACCCGATTGCCAACCTGCTGCTGTACGGGCCGTTCGAGCCGCACGAGCTGCGCAGCATCGCCAACCGCATGGAAGACGACCTGCTCAACCATGGCGTCGACCGCATCGTCATCAACGGCGTGCCCGAGCAGCAGATCAGCATCGAAGTCCCCAACGCCGAGCTGCGCCGTCTGGGCATGTCGCTGGATCAGCTGGCCACGCGCATCAACGCAGAGTCGCGCGACCTGCCGGCCGGTCAGGCCGGCGAGATGGACTCGGCGCGCGAATTGCGCGCCATCGAGCAGCGCCGCGACCCGCAGGCCTTTGGCAGCATCGCCCTGCAACCGGAGGGTGACAGCCATCTGCGACTCGGCGATATCGCCGATATTCGCCAGGAGCCACGGCGCAACCAGGTGCTGCTGCGCTATGACGGCTACCCCGCTGTCGAGCTGCAACTTGAGCGCAGTGAAGACGGCGACTCGCTGGAGTCGGCCAAAATTCTCAACGACTGGCTGCAGGAGATCCGCCCCACCCTGCCGCCGCAGCTGCAGATTCACGCCTATGACCAGGCCTGGCAACTGATCGACGACCGCATCCGCCTGCTGGTCAACAACGGCCTGAGCGGTCTGATACTGGTGCTGATCCTGCTCTATCTATTCCTGCCGGCGCGAGTGGCACTCTGGGTCGCGGTCGGCATTCCCACCGCCTTCCTCGCCGCCATGGCCGTGTTCTGGGTGATCGGTGGCTCGATCAACATGATCTCGCTGTTTGCCCTGATCATGGCCCTCGGGGTGATCGTCGACGACGCCATTGTGGTCGGCGAAGACGCCGACGCTCACCACCGCAGCGGCGAAGCCTCCGAACGCGCCTCGGAAGGCGCCGCCAAACGTATGCTCTGGCCGGTGGTAGCCTCTTCGCTGACCACCATCGCCGCCTTCATGCCTCTGCTGATGGTGGGCGGTATTTTCGGCAACATTCTGGGCGACATCCCCACGGTGATGATCTGCGTACTGATCGCCTCATTGCTGGAGTGCTTTGTGGTGTTGCCACACCACCTGCGCGAGGCCTTTCGCCCAAGCAAGCAACGCTCCGGCCGGCTGGCCGCCATCGGCAACCGCCTGGACAGCGTCCGCGCCCGTTTCGACGCGGGCTTCAACCGCTTTCGCGATGGCCGCTTTCGCAGTCTGTCGCAGGCCGCGCTGGCCAACCGCGGCACAACCCTGGCCTGCGCCCTGGTCAGCGTGATCATCACCATCGGCCTGCTCAGCAGCGGTCGCATCGGTTTCAGCTTCTTCCCCACGCCCGAGCCGCAGGTGCTGTACGCCAACGTCAACTTTGTTGCCGGCACGCCGCGCGCCAGCATGGTGTCCTTCATGCGTGAGCTGGAGGACAGTCTGGGCGAGACCGAAGCGGCGCTGGGTGGCGAGCTGATCCTCACCGCGGTAACCCGCGAGGGCGAGGTACTGGGTGACAACGGCGTTGCGCGCCAAGGCGACAACCTGGGCTCGATGATGGTCGAGCTGGTATCTCCGGATCACCGCGAGGTGCGCAACAAGACCTTTATCCGCGAGTGGCAAAAGCGTATTCAGGCACCGCCCGGCATCGACCGCATCAACATCACCGAGCAGCAGAGCGGCCCGCCCGGCAAGGATGTCGACATCCGCCTGACCGGCTCCGACCCGCAGCAGCTCAAGGATGCCGCCGACGCGCTGTCGGTAATCCTCTCCGGTATCGAAGGCGTGGTCAGCACCGACGACGACATGACCTGGGGCCGCGAGCAGCTGGTCTACAGCCTGACGCCCTACGGGCAGGCGCTGGGGCTCAGCATCGAGAGCGTCGGCAACCAGCTGCGCGCGGCCTACGACGGCCGGCTGGCGCAGATCTATCAGGACAAGCGCGACGAGATCGAAGTACGCGTGCAGCTGCCGCGCGCCGAGCGCGAAAGCCTGGCCAGCCTGGGTGACCTGAACATTCGCCTTGACGATGGCCGGTTCGTGCCGCTGCGTCAGGTGGTCACCTTTACCAGCAATCAGGGCTTCTCCGCCCTGCGCCATGCCGATGCGCAACTGGCTACCGACGTCACCGCCGACATTGACAACAACCAGACCACCGCCGGTGTGGTGCTCAAAACCGCCGCGCAGGAGCTGCCGGCGCTGGCCAGCCGCTACAACGTGCGCTACAGCTTTGAGGGGCGCTCGGTCGACCAGCAGGAAACCCTGGCCGACATGCGCGACGGCCTGATCATCGGCCTGCTGCTGATGTACGCCGTGCTGGTGTGGGTGTTCTCTTCCTGGAGTACGCCGCTGATCGTCATGTCGGTGATTCCGCTGGCCCTGGTCGGCGCCCTGCTCGGCCACTGGGTGATGGGGCTCAACCTGACCATCCTGTCGCTGTTCGGGCTGTTCGGCCTGTCCGGCATCGTGGTCAACAACTCGATCATTCTGGTGAGCTTTTATCAGGAACAGCGCAAACGCGGCCTGGCGGTCAACGAGGCTCTGAACGAGGCGGTTGTGCAGCGCCTGCGGGCGGTCATGCTAACCTCCCTGACCACCATCGGCGGCCTGCTGCCGCTGCTGTTCGAGACCTCGTTGCAAGCCCAGTTCCTGATCCCCATGGCCACCTCCATCGCCTTCGGCCTGGGCTTCTCGACCCTGCTGGTGCTGCTGGTAGTGCCGGCACTGCTGTCGATGCTGGAGGGGTGGAAGGAGCGCCGAGCGGCCGCCTAAGGCGGCCGCCAGCTGCAAGCCTCAAGCGGCAAGCTACAAGCAAACCCGGTCTTGGTGCCGGGTTTTGTTTTGGAGCTGAAAGCTGAAAGCTGAAAGCTGAAAGCCAGGAGCTTGCGCGGATGGCTGGCTTAAGAGAAGGACCGTTGCCAAGTACTTAGCGGTGGCAGCCTGAACAGCAACCAACTGTAGGGACGCGACATGTAGCGTCCGCTGCAGCTCTCCAACCGCCGACAACGTCAGCAGTGACTCAAAAAACCTAACAACCCCGAGCCAACAACCGGCCCCACCGTGAGGCCGAAAAAAAACCGCACGACTCAACGCCGCGCGGTTTTTTCTTGAAGCTTGAAGCTTGCCGCTTGCGGCTTACTTCCGAGCCGTTTCCAGCGTCTTGGTGATCGCGGCGACGGCCGAGCCGATGTTGCTCAGTTCTGCCGGCAGGATCATCGTGTTATTGGTCTGCGCGAGTTTGCCGAACTCTTTCACGTACTGCTCGGCAACGCGCAGCGATACCGCTTCCTGACCACCCTGGGTGTTGATCGCCTCGGCAACGCGGCGCAGACCTTCTGCGGTTGCGGTGGCGATCAGCTCAATCTCGCGCGCTTTACCTTCGGCTTCGTTGATCTGGCGCTGCTTGTCTGCTTCAGACAGGTTGATGGTTTCCTGCTTCTGACCTTCGGACACGTTGATCTTGGCTTCACGTTCACCCTCGGACTGGGCGACCACCGCCCGACGTTCCCGCTCGGCGCGCATCTGCTTCTCCAGCGCATCAAGGATGGTCGCCGGCAGCTCGATGTCGGCGATCTCGTAACGCAGCACCTTCACACCCCAGGGCTTGGCGGCTTCATCCAGCGCTTCAACCACCTGCACGTTGATGGTTTCACGTTCCTCGAAGGTCTTGTCCAGATCGATCTTGCCGACCACCGAACGCAGGGTGGTCTGCGCCAGCTGCATGGACGCGTAGCGGTAATCGTTGATGCCATAGCTGGCCAGTTTGGGGTCAACCACCTGCAGGTAAAGCACACCATCGACCACCACCTGGATGTTGTCGCGGGTCACACAGGCCTGGCTGGGCACGTCGATCGCCTCTTCCTTCAAGGTGTGCTTGTAGGCCACACGATCAACAAAGGGGATCAGGATGTGAAAGCCGGCGTCCAGGGTTTTCGCATACTTGCCCAGACGTTCGATGATAAAGGCCGAGCGCTGCGGCACGATACGCGCGGTCTTGGCCAGGGCAACAATGACCAGCGCCAGAAAGCCAAGGGATAAAATAGTAGCGATTTCCATGGGTAAAATTCCGTTCAGAGGATGGAAGGTTTCAATCAGCGTTGGGGCGCGTGGCGCTGACCTGCAGCACGATGCCGGAGTGGCTCACCACCCAGGCAGTCTGGCCCTGCGTCAACGGCTCGCTGGACTCGGCGTCCCATTTGGCGCCATTGAGCTGCACATCGCCAACGCCGTCGACAAAGTCGGTCAGCACGCTCACACGCATGCCCAGCAACCCGGCGTCATCGGGGTCGCGCACAGCCAGGTCGGACTCGCCACCGCGCAGCCAGCGCTGAAAGCGGCGGCGCAGCAGCCAGAGCGTCCCCACGCTGAACAGCGAGAACAACAGCACCTGCCAGGCCAGGCCTTCAACCAGCCCAACCAGCGTCAAGGCGCCAACCAGCAAGGCGCCCAGACCAAAAAACACCGCAATCAAACCGGGGAAGAAAAACTCCGACAGCAACAACGCCAGCCCCAGCAGCAGCCAAAACGCATAACTTTCCAGATATCCAGTCAACATCAACTGTCCCTGTCGGGCCTCCGTGAACTTGGGTGTGCGAGCAGCCTACCAGAAGCCTATGGCCTGCGCCTGTGGCAAATGCCTGGACTGTGCAGCAAGCCAAACGTGCCGCCAGGGCACTATTCAGCGCCTGCGCTGGCACCGCACGCTCAGTTTGGTACCCTCAACGGAAGATCAAAAAGGAGTTTGCCATGTCTCTGCCTGCCTTTGCCCGCCTGCTGCTCTGCCTGCTCCTGTGCAGCGCACCCCTTGTGCACGCCCAAACCAGCGACACGTCCACCTCCCCTCTGCGCGTCGGCATCACCGAGGTGCCGCCCTTTGTTATCGCCGATGGCAAGGGCGGCTGGGAGGGCATCAGCATCGACCTGTGGCGCGCCATCGCCGATCGCCAGGGCTGGGCGTACGAGTGGCAGGTCATGCCGTTTTCAGACTTGCTGGAGGCCGTCGAACGGGGTGAGGTGGATGTGGTGGTTGGCGCCCTAACCATGACCTCTGAACGCGAGGCGGTATTCGACTTCAGCCACCCGTTCTACCAGACCGGACTCTCCATCGGCGTGCCGCACTCACCCAAGCAGGGACTGCTGCAGAGCCTCAAGGCTCTGTTCAGCTGGGGCTTTCTCAGCGTCATTGGCGCGCTGGCGCTGTTGTTGCTGGGTGTTGGCTTTGCACTCTGGCTGCTGGAGCGCCGGCGCAACGCCGAGCAGTTTGGCGGCAGTAACGCCGAAGGGATTGGCGCCGGCTTCTGGTGGGCGGCAGTGACCATGACCACCGTCGGTTACGGCGACAAGGCGCCGGTCACCCTGGCGGGCCGGCTGCTGGCGTTGGTGTGGATGTTCGCCGGCTTGATCATGGTAGCCAGCTTCACCGCCGCCATCACCAGCTCACTGACCGTCAGTAACCTGCAGTACCAGATCAACGGCCCGCAGGATCTGCCCGGCAACACCGTGGCAACCATCGCCGGAACCGCCAGTGCGCAATATCTGCAGGAGCAGCGCATCATCTCGCAGGAATACCCCGACCTGCACAGCGCCATGCAGGCAGTCAGCACCGGCGAAAGCGATGCCGTGGTCTATGACCGACCGCTGCTACAGTACCGCAACCAGCAGTTGGGCAAGGATCGGCTGGACCTGCTGCCCGGCGTGTTCGACCAGCAGCTCTATGCACTGGCACTGCCAACCGGCAGCCCGCTGCGCGATGAGGTCAACGAAGCTATCCTGCGCCTGACCGAGTCGCCTGAATGGCGTCTGATCCAGCGTGCCTACCTGGGCGAGGCGCCCTGAGCCGCACAGGCCGGCATGGTCTGAATCTCCGTTCGTCGGATCAGCAGGCTGAATAGTAGCGACGCAGAGCCAGTGACTGATCAGTCATCTTTCTGCGCCGCGCTCAGGCGCGGATTTCTGTCGATCAGTCGCTACTTTCGCGCCCTCACGCTGACTATGCTCTGAATCGGACACTGGCCCAGTGTCTCAAGACGATACAAAAACAAGCACAACAAACAGGAGTTTCGTCATGTCGCGTAAAACCCGACTCAGTGTCGCCTGCGGCCTGATCGCCGCGCTGGGCGTGAGCACCCAGGCCAATGCGTTCTGGTTCAGCTCGTCGTCGCAGTACACCAAGACCAAGTACCCCATCGTGCTCAGCCACGGCATGCTCGGCTTCGACAGCATCCTCGGCGTCGACTACTGGTACGGCATCCCCAGCGCCCTGCGCAAGGACGGCGCTACCGTCTACATCACCGAAGTCAGCCAGCTCGACACCTCCGAAGCGCGCGGTGAACAACTGCTCGAACAGGTGGAAGAGATTGTCGCCATCAGCGGCAAGGGTAAGGTCAACCTGATCGGCCACAGCCACGGCGGCCCGACCGTGCGCTACGTTGCTGCACTGCGCCCGGATCTGGTTGCCTCGGTCACCAGCGTTGGCGCACCACACAAGGGCTCGGCCACCGCCGACTTCCTGCGTCAGGTCCCCGAGGGCTCCGCCGGCGAAACCCTGCTGGCCGGCATCGTCAACGGCCTAGGCGCACTGATCAACTTCCTGTCGGGCAGCAGCTCAAGCACCCCACAAAACTCGCTGGGCACACTGGAATCGCTGCACAGCGAAGGCGCCGCGCGCTTCAACGCCAAGTTCCCGCAGGGCATTCCGACCAGCGCCTGTGGTGAGGGTGCCTATCAGGTCAACGGCGTACGCTACTACTCTTGGAGCGGCACCAGCCCGCTGACCAATGTACTGGATGTCTCCGACCTGCTGTTGGGCGCCTCGTCGCTCACCTTTGGCGGCGAAGCCAACGACGGCCTGGTAGGCCGCTGCAGCTCGCACCTGGGCATGGTGATTCGCGACAACTACCGCATGAACCACCTGGATGAGGTCAACCAGACCCTGGGCCTGACCAGCCTGTTCGAGACCGACCCGGTGACCGTTTATCGTCAGCAGGCCAACCGCCTGAAGAACGCCGGTCTCTAACCTGACAGGGCCGCCAACCGGCGGCCCTGCCTTGCTTCTTTTCATCTGGCGCGAGTATGCGATGAAAGCCCTTGTTTACCTTCCCCTGCTGGCGGCAGCGCTGCTGCTGGGCTGGCAGTTATCCCGCTCCACCCCACCAGCACCGGCGCCAACCCAAGCCGAGCTCGCCCCTGAACCGGCAACTCAGACACCCCCAGTCAGCCTGCTGCGCGAAAGCGCCCCCGACGCTGCCAGCGCACCGCAGGCCAACTCGCTGCGCGGCACCGAAGAGGATGGCCGACTGCAAGTCGACGCCGATGGCAACCTGCTGATCAGCGACCAGCTGCGACACCTGTTCGACTACTACCTGAGCACCGCCGGCGAACAAGATCACGGGCAGATCGTAGCCCAGGTTCAGGCACTGATCCGTGACAGCCTGGATGACCCTGCGCGCAGCCAGGCACTGGACCTGTTCCAGCGCTACCTCGACTATCAACGGGCGCTGGTCGAGCTTGAGCAGGACTTCCCTGCAGCAGCAGACATCGACAGCCTGTGGGCCCGTCAGGACGCCGTAGAGCGCCTGCGTGCCGACCTTTTCAGCTCGGCCGAGCACCAGGCCTTCTTTGCCGCCGAGGAGAGCTACAACCGCTTCACCCTGGAGCGCCTGAGCATCCTGCACAACCCGAACCTCAGTGACGAAGAAAAGACCCAGGACATTGAAGCCCTGCGCGAAAGCCTGCCCGAGGCCATGCAGGCGCTGCTGGTACCGCAGATTCATCAGGACCTGCGCCAGCAGACCCAGGCCCTGCGCGCAGCCGGCGCCGATGAAGGCGCGGTGCGCGAACTGCGTATGGAGATGGTCGGGCCGGATGCGACCGCGCGGCTGGAGGCGCTGGATGTGCAGCGCGCGCAATGGCAGCAGCGACTGGATGACTTTGTACGCGAGCGCGACGCCATTCTCAGGCAGCCCGGGCTGGCGGACAGCGATCGCGCCAGCGCTGTACAGGCGCTGCTGGATGCGCGTTTTGACAGCACCGAGCAGTTGCGCGTCAGCGCACTGGGACACTGACCGGGCAACAGCGCCCTGCCATACTGCAGGCTCCCCTGCACCGGAGCTTGCGTATGTACCACCAAGGGTTACTGCTGTTATCCGCCCTGCTCTTTGCCGGCACCTGCGCGGCGCAAAGCTACAGTCCGGCGGACATCAGCCAATGGTCTGAGCGCCGCTTCAGCGAGCCCACCAGCTACCGGCTGGAGCAACGCGGCGACATCGCCCTGCTGCGCGCCGACTGCAGCAACGGCCAAGCCAGCGCACGCTACCAGGAGCAGCAGATTGATCTGCGCAAGACGCCGGTGCTGCGCTGGTCATGGACCATCAGCCAGCCGTTCAGCGGGCTCAACGAGCGCCAGCGTGAGGGCGACGACTATCCGGTGCGGCTGTACGTGGTGAAAGATGGCGGGCTGCTGCCCTGGCGTACGCTGGCGGTGAACTACGACTGGTCATCTGCTCAGCCGGTCGGCACGCACTGGCCCAACGCCTACACCGCCAACGCGCAAATGCTGGCCGTGAGCAGCGGCACGCCGGCCGGCATGACAACACTGGAGCGCAATGTGCGGGAGGACTTCCAGCGCCTGCACGGGCAGACGCTGGATCAGATAGACGGATTGGCAATCATGACCGACTGCGACAACAGTGGTCAGCCCGTTACCGGCTGGTATGGCAGCATCGAATGGCTGCCGGTTACTTCTTCGTCCACTGACCGTTGACCTGGATGTACTGACCACGCGGCGTACGATCAATCGCTTTCTGGCCGGCAATCAGCTCAACGTCGCTGAGTGCCACACCGTTGTCACGCGCTACCTTCTGGTATTCGGCCTTACGCGCGGCGTTGATCTGGCGAGCGATTTCGGCAGCGTCCCCCCCATTGCTGACCACACCAAGGTAACCGTTGGGCTGCTCGCCCAGCTGACCGGCCGATTTGGCCGCCGGCAGCGCGGACATGGCTTCGTTAAGGTTCATGGCCATTGCCACGCCACTGCCCAGCAGCAGAGCCAGCAGGCCACAGATCAGATAAGTCGTTTTACGCATTATGAATATCCTTTCGCAACGGGCTCAGAACAGGCCACTGGATTCGTCGAAGATGTCGTCCAGCTCGCGATCCACCTTGACGTAAATTTCGTGTTCGATCTTCACGTTCAGGTTGATATTGATTGGCTCGCTGGGCGCCGCCAGTTGCACCGTCGGTCCGGCGCAGGCCGACAGCAGGCCGGCCAGAAACACGATTGTCAGCCCTCGCCTGTACATGGGCGCTCCTTGTCAGGGTTGCTGGGCACGCTGTTTGATCAGGTGCTGCTGAACCCGCTGTTGAATGATCTCGCTGACCTTGCCGCTCAATTGCAGGCTGGCCAGCAAGGCCGGAATGTTCTCTTCCAGGGTGACATTCAGATTGACCTGTCGCCCCTGCTGAAAGTCGGGGTTGTTGCCCTGCAGGCGCAGCCCGAGAATCATGTTGCCGTTCTCGCCGTAGTCTACCTGGGAGCTGAGGACAGTATAGTGAAAGTCTTCCAGCACCCCGGCCAGCTCACGCATGCTCGGGTTGGCTGCGGCGAGACGCTGCAGCTTGTCCGAGCGGTAACGCAGCACACCGCCCGGCTCACGGGCGGCAACCGAGCCCTCATCGATCAGCAACTGTCCGTCGCGCAGCAGCACCGGCAGGCGGCCGTCCAGCGTACCGCCACCACTGAGTCCCTCTGTTGGGTAGACTTCGAACAGGCGGCCCAGTTCCAGCCCCTGCAGCTGCAGCTCGGCGCGCTGCTCGGGCTCGGCCAGATTCACGGTTGTCGGCAGCACCCGCACCTCACCGCCCAGCAGCCCGGTGCGCAACTCGCTTACTTCCAGGCGCCCACTGGCCGGCTGCGCCAGCGCCGCGTGGTAGGACAACTGCCCGCGCACGGGCCCCAGCTCAATGCCCGGGTTAGCCTGGACAAGCTGCAACGACGGCACGCTCACTGTCAGTTGCTCGCCCTTAAGCTGCAGTTGCAGCGGACTGTCCAGCCCGCTGAAGGCGGTGCGATCGTAAATACCCTTGATGCCGCTCAAGCTCAGATCACTGCGCACGCGCAACTGGCGCCCACCACTGGCCTGCAGGCTGCCGCTGACCTGCCCACTGGCAAACGCCAGCAGCTCAGGCCAGGCAGCCAGTGTGTCTGCCAGTGGATTGCCTGCGAGCATGAACAAAGGTGCCAGCTCACCGCTGACGCGCCAGTCGCCGGCCGCCGACCAGCTGGCGTCGTGGGTCAACGCCAGCCCGGCAACGTTGCTCAGCTTGCCGCGCCAGCTCAATTGACTCTGCTGCCAGCGCCAGTCGCCCGCCAGATCCCAGCGCTGGGCTTTCAGCTGCGCATGCTCGATGGCCGCCAGGCTACCCTCCAGCCGGCCGGAGGCACTGAGGCCCGCATCCCCTGTCAGCGGCAGGGTCAGTTGCAAGGTCGGCTGCGTCAGGCTGGCATCACGCAGCCCCAGTCCGGCATCGGCCAGTTGCAACTGCTGCCAGCGCAGGCTTCCGGACGCCGTCAACGCCGCTTGCAGAGCGGCCGCATCAGCCTGCACACGCAAAGGCCAAAGGCCGCTGACGCCCCGGGCGCGCAGCGCGGGCAGGTCCAGCTGCGGCGCCGTTACACTGAGCTGCAGCGCGTCGCTGACGAGCTGCCAGTCGCCGCTCAGCGGCGCAGACACCGGGCCGGCCAGCGCTACGGTGGCCTCTTTGGGCAACCGCGCCTCGGCCTGCAGATCCGCCTTGAGCAGCGTATCCGCCTGCAGGCGCTGCCCCGCCTGCGGGGTCAGCTGCAGTTGTAATTGTTGCGGCCGCAGCGCCGCCGGCAGCGCTTGCAGGGCGGGCAAGGTCAGCGCCTGCAACTGAGCCTGCAGGCTGCCTTGCGTCAGTTGCCAGTCACCCGCTGTGCCCTGCAGCTGCAGGCTCAGCTCACCGCTCACCTCGCCGAGCTGGTCGACTGCCCAGGGCTGTGGCAGCGTCAGTTGCCCCTGCAGCTGTACATCTCCCGCCAGCCAATCATCCAGCGCCTCAGGCACCCGCGCCGCGTCCAGTTGCCAATCCAGATGCAGCTGAGCGGCAGCCGGTATCTGCTCGATCGGCAGCGCGCCGAGCGCCATCCAGCGGCCCAGGTAGCCAAACAGCCAAGGGGTTTGCGGCCAATCCGGTATCTGCAGACTGCCTTGCCAGTGCTGTCCGTCGCGCCACTGGCTGTTCAACCGGGCGGCGGCCACCTGATCAATCTGCAGATCAGCGTCCAGTGCCACGCCCTCGGTGTTCAGGCGCAGCTGCGGCTGAACGTTAAGCTGCTGGCCATCCAGGTCGAGTTGCAAGGCGCTCGACAACATCAGCCCATCGACCTGCTCGGCACGCCGCAACTGCCAGGCACCTGCCAGCTCGCAACGCGCATCACGGCAGGGCAGGCTGGCGTTAATCTGCGCGATACGCGCGCTGTCCGGCGCCCAGTCGGCCAGCCGACGCCAGAATTGTTCGTCTCCGAGCAGCAACAGGGGGTCAAGCCCGCCGTTCTGGCTACTATCCTGCGCGGCCGGCAGGTGTAACTGCAGGCTGTCTGCCTGCAAGGTGCGTAGTCGAGGGCCGTCGCGCCAGCCCGGCTGCAAGCGCGCCTGCTGCACCGTCAACCGCAGCCCGTCCTGCATCTGCAGGTGCAGCTCATCAACCTGCAGTGCGCCCTTGCGCCAACCCACCCCCTGCCAGTCGAGTTGCTGAACACCGGCTGCCTGCAACTGCTGCTGCCCCCACAGCCGCGCCAGCAACACAAGCAGCGTCAGCAGCAGAAAAATCAGCAACAGAATCGAACTACGCCGGCGCATGCGCCCCCCAAAGGTGTCAAACCGCTCACAGGTTAGCACTCGGCCGGCACTTGGCGGTTGACCCGGCTCCGGCATGACGTCTTAAATACCGCGGGCGGCCAAGGCCGCCACAGGGATTGACTGTCACAACCAAGGAGCGGTTCACCGTATTCCTGCGCGTTGCCAATCCCTTTTTTGCTCCACATGTTTAGCTCTACATTGCCAAAGAAAGGAAACCGCATGGAATGGTATACCGCTGTATTGAAGAAGTATGTCGAGTTTCAGGGCCGTGCCCGTCGCAAGGAATACTGGATGTTTATCCTTTTCAACATCCTGGCTTCCATCATCTGCGGCGTGATTGATGGCATCCTCGGCATCATGCTGCTGGTGCCGCTGTATTCTCTGGCCGTTCTGCTGCCGTCGATTGCCGTGTGCATCCGTCGACTGCACGACACCAACCGCAGTGGCTGGTGGATCCTGATCAGCCTGGTGCCCTTTGTCGGCGGCATCATCCTGCTGATCTTCCTGTGCATCGAAGGGGACGCCGGCGACAACCGCTTTGGGCCCAACCCCAAACTGGCTGCCGCCTAACCGGCCTGAGCCTTAGTGCCGGCCCGCTGCGCGCCCTTAGGGAAGCACTGACCAATTCGACACGCTCTCTGCGAGCGCCCAAGCGTGCAGATGCAAGGCGCGATGTGCAGCCAATAGTGGTTCTATTGGCAAGCGGCGCAACGCAGCAGATGCATGCTTGAGCGCTCGCCCTGCGGGGCGTTCAGGCTGGGCCGCACTCTGCGTTGTGATTTCTCGACAGGTCCCGACATGCCTTCGAAACCACGCCTTGATTGCAGCCCAGCCTGAACGCCAGAGGGCATATGGAATTAGTCAGTGCTTCCCTGGCGCGCAGCGAGCCGGCGCCTTGCGGTTTGCATTAACGGCCAGGCTTGGGCAGTCTGCTGCTATCACCGCAACCGACCTTGATCATGCCCACACTCTGCTTTCGCTCGCTGCTGCCGGGATTGCTGCTTGCCAGCCTGCTTGGCTGCCAGCAGATGCCCGAAGACCTCTCCACTGCAACCCCGCTGCGCCCCGCCGAACAGGTAGAACTGCTGTTTGACCAGACCTGGCGCGACAGCCAGGGCCAGGAGCATGTTCAGCAGCAGATCATGGACCGGGTACTGACGCTGATCGGCGGCGCCAACGACCTGATCGTTGTGGACATGTTCCTGTTCAATGATTTTGCCGGCGAGCACAGCCACCGCGCGCTCTCAAGCGAACTGACCGACGCACTGATTGCTGCCCGCCAACGTCACCCGCAGATGCCGGTGGTACTCATTACCGACCCGTTCAACACCCTTTACGGCGGCGTGGAGTCTGCGCAGTTCGAGGCCCTGCGCGGCGCTGGTGTCGACGTGGTGATGACCGACCTGAGCCAGTTACCCGCCTCCAACCCCACCTGGACCGGCATCTGGACCCTGTGCTGCAGTTATCTTGGCAACAGCACCCGGGGCGGCTGGCTACCCAACCCGGTCGGCGAGGGCAAGGTCACGCTGCGCACTTACCTGCACCTGCTGAATTTCCGCGCCAATCACCGCAAGACCCTGATCGTTGGCCACAACGGCGAGTGGACCGGCCTGGTCACCTCAATGAACCCGCATGACGCCAGCAGCCGCCACGACAACAGCGCGGTACAGTTCAGCGGCGCTGCAGCGCTCGATCTGCTGCAGACCGAGCGCGCCGTGGCGCTGCTGTCCGGCTACGCCCCTGCCGCCGACTGGCCAGCCGCCCCGGCAGTATCCGGTAGCGAGCCACCGCAGCTGCAGGTGCTGACCGAAGGCGCCATTGAGCAGGGGCTGCTGCAGTTGATCGACTCGGCGCAAGCCGGTGATGCGTTGGATCTGGAGATGTTCTACCTGTCGTCACGGCCCGTTATCGAGGCGCTGATTCAGGCCCATCAGCGCGGCGCCACACTGCGCGTGATCCTGGACCCCAACCGCGATGCCTTTGGTCGTGAAAAGAACGGCATCCCCAACCGGCAGGCAGCCTGGGATCTGCACGAAGCAGGCATTGCCGTGCGCTGGTGCGCGACCGAGGGGGAACAGTGTCATCGCAAGTGGATCAGGCTGGAACGCACCGATGGCAGCGCCGAGCTGATTGCCGGCTCGGCCAACTTCACCCGTCGCAACCTGCACGACCTGAATCTGGAGACCAGCGTGCGACTGGTCAGCCGCAGCGATGGTCCGCAGATCAGCCAGCAGCGAGGCGACTTTGAGCGCGAATGGCAGAACGCCAACGGCGCGATCTACAGCCTGCCCTACGCAGACTTTGCAGATCACAGCCGTTGGCGCTATCTGGTGTACCGCTTTATGGAAGCCAGCGGGCTCTCGACCTTCTGAGGCCCGCCGGGCGCAGATATCCGGCCACGGCATGCCGTGGCCCTTGTATGTTGACTGTGGTCCCTGTGACCATGGTCCCCGACTGATCATCGGGCGGCAGGTGACAGGCCGGTGTGGCCCTGAAGCCTCAAGAGCTTGGTTCGTAGATGGGCCGTCACCTGCCAACACACTCAGACAGTTCGAACGGTATCTGGTGCCGGTGCTGAGCGCCTGAGCACGTATTCGCAAGGTAGAACAGAGTGTGGTGACGATCACCTTTCAACAGAGCCGGAGGCCCCATGACCTGCGCTATCGGAATCGACATTGCCAAGCACACCTTCGACATCGCTAAGCCGCTGGAGCGCGACAAATACCGCACCAAGGCCAAGGTGGCGAACACCCCCGAAGGCTTCAAGCAACTTGACCAATGGTTAGAGAAGCACGCCGAGCCACATTGCTGGGTGCTGATGGAGGCAACCAGCGTGTACCACGAAGCGCTGGCGACGCATCTGCATCATCAGGGCTATCAGGTCTGTGTCATCAACCCTGCACGCATCGCCAAATATGCGCAAAGCGAGCTGCGCCGGGTTAAAACCGACAAGACCGACGCCAAACTGATCGCCCGCTACGCACAGCGCCATCTGGAAGAGATGCGTCCCTGGGAGCCCGAGCCAGAGAGCATCCGTCAGCTACGCGGCCTGGTACGTCGGCTTGCCGACCTGAAGGCGTTGGCGCAGATGGAGCGCAACCGTCTGGACGTCAGCGCTGAATCCGCTCAAGCCTCTATCCGCATTCACTTGGAGCACCTGGACGGCCAGATAGCCCTGATCAGTAAGGCCATCAACGATCACATCGACAACGACCCTGACCTGCGCGAGCAGAAGCAGTTAATGAAGACCATTGATGGTGTCAGTGATGGCACTGCCGCCACACTGCTGGCGGAGCTGGGCAGCCCTCTGCGATTCGACAGCGCAAGGCAGCTGGCAGCGTTCTGTGGTCTGAATCCGCGTTTGCAGGAATCTGGGATATACCGAGGCAAGTCGACCATCTCGCGCACCGGGTCAGGCCGAATGCGCGCAGCGCTATACATGCCAGCGCTGTCGGCGATGACCTACAACCCGGTCATCAAAGCGATGAAAGTGAGGCTAGCTGAACGCGGTAAAACTGGTCGGCTGGTTGTCTGCGCAGCCATGCGTAAGCTGCTGCACCTCATCTACGGGGTACTGAAATCAGGTCAGCCGTTCGACCCGATCAGAGCACTTGCACACTGATCGGGAAGACGGTATCTACG
>NZ_FOUD01000047.1 GCF_900114765.1 Halopseudomonas pachastrellae | reverse complement strand
GCGTAAGCGTACGCCGAACTCACCTTGCGCGACTCAGGCAGGCGCCCACTGATGCGGCAGCAGTTGGCCGACCTCACTCGCCCGTTGCGTCGGCAGGCGTGTCAGCACGTCCTTGAGATAGGCATACGGATCATGCCCGTTCATGCGGGCCGACTGGATCAGGCTCATGATCGCCGCCGCGCGTTTGCCGCTGCGTAGCGACCCGGCAAACAACCAGTTCGAGCGCCCCAGGGCCCATGGACGAATCTGGTTCTCGACCTGGTTATTGTCGATGGGCACAGCACCATCCTCGACATAGCGAGTCAGT
Organism: Halopseudomonas pachastrellae; assembly: GCF_900114765.1. Taxonomy (GTDB): domain Bacteria; phylum Pseudomonadota; class Gammaproteobacteria; order Pseudomonadales; family Pseudomonadaceae; genus Halopseudomonas; species Halopseudomonas pachastrellae. Next base: position 2,064 of record NZ_FOUD01000047.1, on the reverse strand, counting down.
GCCTGCCAGCGTTTAAGGCTGTAATCCAAGGCTTTCGCCGTGGCCGATCCGTTGGGCACAAGATCACGCTGGGCCAGTATCCAGTCATGCAGTGTATCGAGGATCGGTGAAGCCTTTTCCTGTCGTATTCGCCAGCGTTCTTCATCGCTCATGTCCCGTGCTTGCCGTTCGATTTCGTACAGGCTGCCCATCGCGTGCAGTGCTTGTTCGGCCAACTGGCTTTTGTTTGCAGCGTGCAGATCGAAGAACTTGCGGCGGGCGTGGGCCATGCAGCCGATTTCGGTAATGCCTTGCTCGAAGCTGGCCTTGTAGCCAGCGAAGTCGTCGCAGACCAGCTTGCCATTCCACTGACCAAGAAAATTGCGCGCATGCTCGCCGGCACGGCTGGGACTGAAGTCATACACCACGGCCTTCAGATCGGCGAAGGGTGTGGTGCTGTAGGCCCAGACGTAAGCCCGATGGGTTTTCTTCTCGCCTGGGGTGAGCATTTGCACCGGGGTTTCGTCAGCGTGGATCACGCGTTGGCCCAGCACGGCTTCGCGCAGGGCATCGACTAGCGGCTGGAGCTGCACGCCGGTTTGTCCGACCCACTGCGCCAGTGTCGAGCGAGCGATGGCCAGGCCGGCACGGCCAAAGATTTTCTCTTGCCGATATAGCGGCAAGTGGTCGGCGAATTTGGCCACCATCACGTGAGCCAGAAGGCCGGCGGTGGGGATGCCCTTGTCGATCACCTGGGCCGGCACGGGGGCCTGGATCAGTGTTTCGCACTGGCGACAGGCCCATTTCCCACGCACATGCTGTTCGACGGTGAAAGCGCCCGGCGTGTAATCCAGCTTTTCGCTGATGTCTTCACCGATGCGTTGCAGCTGGCAGCCGCAGGCGCATTGGGTGTTCTCCGGTTCGTGGCGGATCACGGTGCGCGGAAATTGTGCCGGCAGCGGTGTGCGCTTGGGCTGTTGGCGGGGTTCGGCTGGAGCAACCGGGGGATTGACAGCTTTCAGCTCCGCCTCGATGGCGGCGATGTCAGTGTCGAGCAGGTCGTCCAGCAAGCTACCCTGGTCAGGGCTCAGTTGCTCGCTACGCTTGGCAAACTTGTGCCGTTTGTACCAAGCGATTTCGTGTGTGAGCTGCTCAATGATGGTTTGATCACGGTGGATTTTCTTGCCCATCACGTCGACCTGCGTCAGCAACTGCGCGGCCAGTGTGCGCAGTTGCTCAGCTGTCAGTTGGTCGAGATTGGGCGAGGAGTTCATGCTGCTGATTGTGCCAGAGCAGACGCTCTGCGCAGATACACCGATGGGCTAATGGCCGGTGCTACAGCACTGTGATCGCGCCGCCCGCACCGACCCGCTGCCAGGGCAGCCCCAGTACCAACGCCTGAAGTTGCTCGGTGTCGAGTTCAACTTCCGAGCCGTGGCGGATGCCTGGCCAGTGAAACTTGCCCTGGTTCAATCGCCGCGCGGCCAGCCAGATACCCACGCCGTCATGCACCAGGACTTTCATGCGGTTGGCGCGGCGATTGGCGAACAGATAGGCGCAGTGCGGCTTCGCCGCACCGAACACCGCCACCACGCGGGCCAACGCGGTTTCAGTGCCCGCGCGCATATCCATGGGTTCGGTGGCGAGCCAGATACTATCGATACGGATCACTGGGCGAGCCCCCGGACAAAGCGGGCGCATCCTTCAGGATCGGAAGCTGGCCATTTCACTGTGATCGATTGCTCGCCCAGCGGTAGCTCGATAATCACAGCTGGTTCAACTGGTCGTTTTGGCGTAACTCTCGCAGGAACGAACGCCGGCAACGCCGCTGGCAGTTGATCTCGATAAAGCGGTAGCCACTTGCGAATGACGTTGGCATTGATGCCGTGGCGGATGGCAACGCTGGAAACGGTCGCACCGGGTTGCAGGCACTCCTGAACAACCTGGGCCTTGAACGGTTTGGGGTAAGAGCTTCGTTGGCGCATGGAAATCCCGGCGATAAGGGCTATCGCGTCCGCTTAAAAATACGCGGACACCATCGTCCTTAATGCTGGAGTTCGGAAGGTGAGTTGGCCGGACGGATAC
>NZ_FOUD01000049.1 GCF_900114765.1 Halopseudomonas pachastrellae | reverse complement strand
TTGAATTCTTCGGGATAACGCGGATTGCTCATGGCACCTCCTAGTGGGCCGTATTATGAGGCCAGGAGGTGTCTACGAAACTAGGGGCGATTCACTTCATTACAATTCTGTAAGGAACATAACCCTTCGCTTTTATTTCAGAAGTATCTCGGTGCGTTTTGTAGTGACGGATGGCCCAACCCCGATCTCTGACATAAATGTCATTTTCAGGTCAGGCTCAAGTCAGGTTGTTTTCCATATACTCTGTGTAAATACGGCAAGAACCATAGGAAGGTTACATCGTGGTTTAGCTGGGCCTTTAGAATTATCCAAAGCACATGATGGCACACCGTTTCTGTCACCAAAGTGAAACGGACATTGCATTGAGGTAATACAAGGTCGGATCGTTGATCTATTTCAGCATGACATTTTTGTAATCGCAGCGTCACCAGCCGGACAGGTGACGCCATGTACCATACTAACGAGTCTCCAAAAATCCATTTCAGATGAGAGGTATAGCCATGAGGACCTTAGCAACGATTTTCATGTTTTTATTTGCGCTGAACGTTACTGCGGTAGTCCATGCAGAAGATGGGAGCATGCGTTACCGGCAGATGGTAGAGAACCTGCGTGAACAAAACAAAGAGCGCAGAGAAGCCCGTGATCAACAAATAAAAGAGGATGAAGCAAAAAACAGTACGAAAAATACTGGAGGTGCTACAACCGCGTCAGACAAGCGCTAACAGAACGGTGTCTACCTGACTTCTTCTAAGGTTGTATTCCGTTCAGTTGTACTTCTGAAGCTTAACACTGCAGATCGCACATAACGACGATGGAGGGGATAGATCTGAGTGACACCGACAGAGAATTGAATTGGTTCAGATTGCCGGAAAATTCGCTGGCTGACACCCCAATTACGGGGGTGTACTGAATTTTGTGTAACCTGTAGGGTTGATTACAAGGGCATCATGCGGTCTTCGAACTGAATCGTAAAGCGATTCAGTTCCGTTTTCCAATCCCGGATGTTCGGCAACGACGGTCTGCGCCGGTTGCGGCTACTGTCGAGCGGCTTCGCAACCAAGGGTGAACCATCACGGCGATTCGCCACGCAGGCCGAGACCTCGGCGGCGTCGGTCTCTTGGATATACCGCGCGCATCGGCGCGGCCTGCGCTCGAACGGTTACGTACCATAGGCATCACCCGCATGATCATGCATTTCTGGAGACAACCAACGCGTAGCCGATGCGGTCACCAAGCAAGTTTGCTTGGACGAGGCATGGGGTGACCTCATGCCAGAAGACAAGGTTGACGCAGTCAACAAACTACGCAAAACCACCGAGGTCGTAATGGTTGGCAATAGCGTGAATGATGCGCCCGCCATGGCTCATGCTACTGTTGGTATCGCTACGGGCGCCGCAGGCTCAGATGTAGCTTTGGAAACGGCCAACGTTGCATTGATGGCAGACGACCTATCGCATCTGCCGTTTGCAGTCGAACTCAGCCGACATACTCGTAGGATTATTCTCCAGAATCGGCGGTTGCAGGAACTGAGTGCAACACGGTTACTGGATTGAGGCAGGAGCCTCATGATACGTAGCCATCAGCTCGGTCATGACCTCGATGGGGCA
>NZ_FOUD01000053.1 GCF_900114765.1 Halopseudomonas pachastrellae | reverse complement strand
CACGTCACTTTACTGTCTTGTCCAGGTGTCCGGTTGAAGCGGCTCTGTTCGTAATCGGTGAACCGGAGTGACCAGTCATGCCCAACGCCAAAATCAGCAGTGTTTCGAGACAGGTCGTAGGCGGTGTAGATACCCATAAAGACCTGCACGTCGCCGCAGTCGTAGACGAGCAGGATCGTATCCTGGCCAGTGAGAGCTTTGCGACTACTCGTCAGGGTTACAAACAAATGCTGACGTGGATGCGCTCGTTTGGTGAAGTGGTTCGAGTGGGCATCGAGTGCACAGGTACGTACGGTGCAGGCCTATTGCGCTACTTGGAACAGGCTGGGATCACCGTTCTTGAAGTTACTGCGCCTGATAAAAGTGATAGGCGCAAGCGGGGCAAAGATGACACCCTTGATGCCGGAAATGCGGCACATGCGGCTTTCGCAGGCGTTCGTACAGTTACCCCAAAAAAACGAGACGGCATGGTCGAATCGTTACGCGTGCTCAAAGTGTGTCGTAAGACGGCCATACAAGCTAGGCGCGTTACCTTACAGCTGATCCAGAACACTATCGTTAGTGCGCCTGATGATCTGCGTGAGTCATTACGCACGTTGACCCGCATGCAATTGATTAGAACGCTGGCAGCATGGCGTCCAGATCTATCAAGCTATCGTCAGGTCACGTCCGCCTACCGGATTGCTCTGAAGTCGCTGGGGCGGCGTTATCTCGAACTGCATGACGAGATAGCGGATTTGGATGTGATGATTGCAGCCTTGGTTGATGATCTTGCCCCAGAGCTGGTTGCCCGAAATGCCATTGGTTACGAGTCCGCTGCTCAGCTTCTACTGACAGCAGGCGACAACAGTGATCGTTTCCGCTCAGAGTCTAGCTTCGCTGCTTTATGTGGGGTTAGCCCGGTCCAGGCCTCTTCAGGCAAGGTCACCCGACATCGGCTGAATCGAGGTGGTGATCGCGCCGCAAACAGTGCGCTCCATATCATCGCTATTGGACGGCTTCGGACGGACGCTCGAACCCAGGCTTATGTCAGTCGACGTCTCTCAGAGGGACATTCAAAGCTGGAAGCAATCCGGTGCCTAAAGCGTTACATCGCACGGGAGGTCTACGGCATCATCCAGAGGCGAAATAGCGTCATCAACCAAAGCACAGTATCCACTTGACACTTAGAAGGGCGTCCAAGGTAGCCAAT
>NZ_FOUD01000054.1 GCF_900114765.1 Halopseudomonas pachastrellae | reverse complement strand
CATTCACTCATGGCAACGATGAAGGCGCGCGGGTTCTCAGCTTCACAAAAGCGAGAGCTCTGGCTTAGATGGCGAAAAGGACAGTCTCTGAGTGAAATAGGCCGAGCGCTGGGTAAACACGCAGGCTCCATCAGCGGCGTGTTAGCCATTCATGGTGGTATCTCGCCTCCAAATCGGACGCGGTCCGATCTCGTTCTTTCTCTGTCGGAGCGAGAAGAGATTTCGCGGGGATTGTCTGCCGGGCTTTCGCTGCGGCACATAGCCAAATTGATTGACCGATCCGTTTCGACAGTAAGCCGGGAGGTTGGTCGTAACGGTGGTCGCACAAAATATCGTGCAAACACCGCTGATAAAAGAGCATGGGATCAAGCGAAGCGGCCCAAACAGTGTTTGCTGGCTGAAAACCAAGTGCTTCAGCAAGTTGTAGCGAAGAAGCTTCAGCTAGACTGGTCGCCTGAACAAATATCAGGTTGGCTTCAGCGCCAATTCCCGGACGATTCAGCGATGCAGATATCCCACGAAACCATTTACCGCAGCTTATTTGTCCAGGCCAGAGGTGTGCTGAAAAAAGAGCTGGTAAAGCACCTGCGTTCTCGACGAGGGATGCGAAGGTCAAAGCATTCGACCACAGAGGCGACGGAGCGAAAGACAAGTATCGTTGATGCCATCTCTATTCGGGAGCGTCCGGCTGAAGTAGAAGATCGTGCAGTACCCGGCCACTGGGAAGGTGACTTGATCTCGGGCTCTAAGAACTCGCATATTGCCACGCTGGTGGAGCGCCAGTCGCGATTCACAATGCTCGTACAGGTCAACGGAAAAGATACAGAGAGCGTTGTGTCCGCTCTCTGCAGAGAGGTTAACAAACTGCCTGCAGCTCTGAAAAAGACGTTAACCTGGGATCGAGGCGGCGAATTAGGTGGCCACAAAAAATTTACTGTAGCCACTGACGTTCAGGTCTACTTCTGTGACCCCCAGAGCCCTTGGCAGAGAGGCAGCAACGAGAATACCAACCGTTTGCTGCGCCAGTATTTCCCCAAGGGCACAGACTTATCAGGATGGACACAAGCGCAGCTGGATGAAATAGCCTTGCGATTGAATCAACGCCCACGGAAAACGTTGAGATACTTATCACCAGCTGAGAAACTAAACGAAATAGTTGCACTGACCGGTTGATCTCACC
>NZ_FOUD01000055.1 GCF_900114765.1 Halopseudomonas pachastrellae | reverse complement strand
TTGGCTCGATAACACCAGATTGCTTGGGTGTTATATGGTCAAGCCACACGGGCAATTAGTATTGGTTAGCTCAACGCCTCACAGCGCTTACACACCCAACCTATCAACGTCGTAGTCTTCGACGGCCCTTTAGGGGAGTCAAGCTCCCGGTGAGATCTCATCTTGAGGCAAGTTTCCCGCTTAGATGCTTTCAGCGGTTATCTTTTCCGAACGTAGCTACCCGGCAATGCGTCTGGCGACACAACCGGAACACCAGAGGTTCGTCCAACCCGGTCCTCTCGTACTAAGGTCAGCCCCTCTCAAATCTCAAACGTCCACGGCAGATAGGGACCGAACTGTCTCACGACGTTCTAAACCCAGCTCGCGTACCACTTTAAATGGCGAACAGCCATACCCTTGGGACCGGCTTCAGCCCCAGGATGTGATGAGCCGACATCGAGGTGCCAAACACCGCCGTCGATATGAACTCTTGGGCGGTATCAGCCTGTTATCCCCGGAGTACCTTTTATCCGTTGAGCGATGGCCCTTCCATACAGAACCACCGGATCACTAAGACCTACTTTCGTACCTGCTCGACGTGTTGGTCTCGCAGTCAAGCGCGCTTTTGCCTTTATACTCTACGCACGATTTCCGACCGTGCTGAGCGCACCTTCGTACTCCTCCGTTACTCTTTGGGAGGAGACCGCCCCAGTCAAACTACCCACCATACACTGTCCTCGATCCGGATAACGGACCAGAGTTAGAACCTCAAAGTTGCCAGGGTGGTATTTCAAGGTTGGCTCCACGCAGACTGGCGTCCACGCTTCAAAGCCTCCCACCTATCCTACACAAACAAATTCAAAGTCCAGTGCAAAGCTATAGTAAAGGTTCACGGGGTCTTTCCGTCTAGCCGCGGATACACTGCATCTTCACAGCGATTTCAATTTCACTGAGTCTCGGGTGGAGACAGCGCCGCCATCATTACGCCATTCGTGCAGGTCGGAACTTACCCGACAAGGAATTTCGCTACCTTAGGACCGTTATAGTTACGGCCGCCGTTTACCGGGGCTTCGATCAAGAGCTTCGCCGAAGCTAACCCCATCAATTAACCTTCCGGCACCGGGCAGGCGTCACACCCTATACGTCCACTTTCGTGTTTGCAGAGTGCTATGTTTTTAATAAACAGTTGCAGCGGCCTGGTATCTTCGACCGACATGGGCTTACGCAGTAAATGCTTCACCCTCATCGGCGCACCTTCTCCCGAAGTTACGGTGCCATTTTGCCTAGTTCCTTCACCCGAGTTCTCTCAAGCGCCTTGGTATTCTCTACCTGACCACCTGTGTCGGTTTGGGGTACGATTTCTAGTTACCTGAAGCTTAGAAGCTTTTCCTGGAAGCATGGCATCAACCACTTCGCGTTCTAAAGAACACTCGTCATCAGCTCTCGGCCTTAAGCGCCCGGATTTACCTAAGCACTCAGCCTACAACCTTAAACACGGACAACCAACGCCGTGCTGGCCTAGCCTTCTCCGTCCCTCCATCGCAGTAACTAGAAGTACGGGAATATTAACCCGTTTCCCATCGACTACGCCTTTCGGCCTCGCCTTAGGGGTCGACTCACCCTGCGTCGATTAACGTTGCGCAGGAACCCTTGGTCTTCCGGCGAGGGAGTTTTTCACTCCCTTTGTCGTTACTCATGTCAGCATTCGCACTTCTGATACCTCCAGCCAACTTCTCAATTGACCTTCACAGGCTTACAGAACGCTCCTCTACCGCTCATCTTACGATGAACCCGTAGCTTCGGTGTATGGTTTGAGCCCCGTTACATCTTCCGCGCAGGCCGACTCGACTAGTGAGCTATTACGCTTTCTTTAAAGGATGGCTGCTTCTAAGCCAACCTCCTAGCTGTCTAAGCCTTCCCACATCGTTTCCCACTTAACCATAACTTTGGGACCTTAGCTGACGGTCTGGGTTGTTTCCCTTTTCACGACGGACGTTAGCACCCGCCGTGTGTCTCCCGTGCTGACACTCACTGGTATTCGGAGTTTGCATCGGTTTGGTAAGTCGGGATGACCCCCTAGCCGAAACAGTGCTCTACCCCCAGTGGTGATACACGAGGCGCTACCTAAATAGCTTTCGAGGAGAACCAGCTATCTCCGAGCTTGATTAGCCTTTCACTCCTATCCACAAGTCATCCGCTAACTTTTCAACGGTAGTCGGTTCGGTCCTCCAGTGCCTGTTACGGCACCTTCAACCTGCCCATGGATAGATCGCCCGGTTTCGGGTCTATACCCAGCGACTAAACGCCCTATTAAGACTCGGTTTCCCTACGCCTCCCCTAGACGGTTAAGCTCGCCACTGAATATAAGTCGCTGACCCATTATACAAAAGGTACGCAGTCACAGAACAAGTCTGCTCCCACTGCTTGTACGCATACGGTTTCAGGTTCTATTTCACTCCCCTCACAGGGGTTCTTTTCGCCTTTCCCTCACGGTACTGGTTCACTATCGGTCAGTCAGGAGTATTTAGCCTTGGAGGATGGTCCCCCCATGTTCAGTCAACGTTTCACGTGCGCCGACCTACTCGATTTCACAGCTAAGAGTTTTTCATATACGGGGCTATCACCCACTATGGCCGCACTTTCCAGAGCGTTCTATTAAACTCAAAACTGCTTAAGGGCTGGTCCCCGTTCGCTCGCCACTACTTGGGGAATCTCGGTTGATTTCTTTTCCTCAGGGTACTTAGATGTTTCAGTTCCCCTGGTTCGCCTCACACACCTATGTATTCAGTGTGTGATACCTAGCTTATGCTAAGTGGGTTTCCCCATTCAGAGATCTCCGGATCAAAGGTCATTTGCCACCTCCCCGAAGCTTTTCGCAGGCTATCACGTCTTTCATCGCCTCTGACTGCCAAGGCATCCACCGTATGCGCTTATTCACTTGACCATATAACCCCAAACAATCTTAAGTTAATTGCTTAACTCAGATTATTCAGTGATATCGGTTTAAAACAGAATTAACGACAATTCCGGAACTTGCACTTGAGATTACAAGTTTACCTTAGCCACATTGCATGCAGTGAAACATGCCATGTGTCTGTACTTCTATCACATATCCAAATTTTTAAAGAGCGTCTGGTTCAGAGACCAGATATCAACAATCAAGCATTTGATTGTTCATATATGAACTCTGAGTTCCATTCTATGGCGTTGTACTGCGTCGACCTGGTGGAGCCAAGCGGGATCGAACCGCTGACCTCCTGCGTGCAAGGCAGGCGCTCTCCCAGCTGAGCTATGGCCCCGTTCAGACCTGACACCTCGACAATTGGTGGGTCTGGGCAGATTCGAACTGCCGACCTCACCCTTATCAGGGGTGCGCTCTAACCAACTGAGCTACAGACCCAATCGCCTTTCTTTATGAATCAAGTAATTCGTGTGAGTGCTTGAAGAAGCGCTGAGATCTGTCGATTAAGGAGGTGATCCAGCCGCAGGTTCCCCTACGGCTACCTTGTTACGACTTCACCCCAGTCATGAATCACACCGTGGTAACCGTCCTCCCGAAGGTTAGACTAGCTACTTCTGGTGCAACCCACTCCCATGGTGTGACGGGCGGTGTGTACAAGGCCCGGGAACGTATTCACCGTGGCATTCTGATCCACGATTACTAGCGATTCCGACTTCATGGAGTCGAGTTGCAGACTCCAATCCGGACTACGATCGGTTTTATGGGATTAGCTCCACCTCGCGGCTTGGCAACCCTCTGTACCGACCATTGTAGCACGTGTGTAGCCCTGGCCGTAAGGGCCATGATGACTTGACGTCATCCCCACCTTCCTCCGGTTTGTCACCGGCAGTCTCCTTAGAGTGCCCACCATAATGTGCTGGTAACTAAGGACAAGGGTTGCGCTCGTTACGGGACTTAACCCAACATCTCACGACACGAGCTGACGACAGCCATGCAGCACCTGTGTCAGAGTTCCCGAAGGCACCAATCCATCTCTGGAAAGTTCTCTGCATGTCAAGGCCAGGTAAGGTTCTTCGCGTTGCTTCGAATTAAACCACATGCTCCACCGCTTGTGCGGGCCCCCGTCAATTCATTTGAGTTTTAATCTTGCGACCGTACTCCCCAGGCGGTCAACTTAGTGCGTTAGCTGCGCCACTAAAATCTCAAGGATTCCAACGGCTAGTTGACATCGTTTACGGCGTGGACTACCAGGGTATCTAATCCTGTTTGCTCCCCACGCTTTCGCACCTCAGCGTCAGTGTCAGTCCAGGTGGTCGCCTTCGCCACTGGTGTTCCTTCCTATATCTACGCATTTCACCGCTACACAGGAAATTCCACCACCCTCTACTGCACTCTAGCCAGACAGTTATGGATGCAGTTCCCAGGTTAAGCCCGGGGATTTCACACCCATCTTATCAAGCCGCCTACGCGCGCTTTACGCCCAGTAATTCCGATTAACGCTTGCACCCTCTGTATTACCGCGGCTGCTGGCACAGAGTTAGCCGGTGCTTATTCTGTTGGTAACGTCAAAGTTGCAGCGTATTAAGCTACAACCCTTCCTCCCAACTTAAAGTGCTTTACAATCCGAAGACCTTCTTCACACACGCGGCATGGCTGGATCAGGCTTTCGCCCATTGTCCAATATTCCCCACTGCTGCCTCCCGTAGGAGTCTGGACCGTGTCTCAGTTCCAGTGTGACTGATCATCCTCTCAGACCAGTTACGGATCGTTGCCTAGGTGAGCCATTACCTCACCTACAAGCTAATCCGACCTAGGCTCATCTGATAGCGTGAGGTCCGAAGATCCCCCACTTTCTCCCGTAGGACGTATGCGGTATTAGCGTTCCTTTCGAAACGTTGTCCCCCACTACCAGGCAGATTCCTAGGCATTACTCACCCGTCCGCCGCTCTCAAGAAGAAGCAAGCTCCTTCTCTACCGCTCGACTTGCATGTGTTAGGCCTGCCGCCAGCGTTCAATCTGAGCCATGATCAAACTCTTCAGTTAAATACTGATTGGGTTTTGAGAAAACCCTAAACTTGGCTCAGCTTTACAAAAA